>JACRCQ010000033.1 GCA_016218915.1 Deltaproteobacteria bacterium | reverse complement strand
GCGCGCTGCAGGGCGCCTTCACGCTCACCAGCGAAGCGGCAGCGCGCACCGGCGATGACCGCGCCTGCAGGTTTCGCTGGGCTCGAGCCGAAGCCAATGAAGCGGCCGCTGTGCTCGAAGCGCTGGCGCAGCTTCGCGCCGCCGACCCACAAGCGGTAGCCGGCGTCATCGCCAAGCTCTGGAGGCTCAGTGCGATGCTGACGCGACTGGCGATGCCCAAGCGCTGAAGCTCGGCAGCCCCGGGGCACCGATCGCACAGGCCGGTGCCCCAATGGGCGCAACCATGGGCATGGTCAGCAAGCCCGAATCGTTGCGATGACAACTACGCGCAACGTCTGACGCTACGGGCCGAAGACAATCGCGCCACGCCCTGCAAAAGCCTGCTGGAACGCTTCAAGGTAACGCTGTACGCAGCGCTCGATTCGGATCTCGTTGAGCTGCGCGTTCGGATACCCGGCCATGCGGCTGCGATGCCCTCGCAGTCTGCGCTCGGCTGATCGCGCCCGGCTTCTGCCATGGCCCGCCGAGGGCACAAGCAGGCACTTGGCGGGCCGTTGACAGACCCGCTCGATCCACCAGCCAGCGATGAGGCGCCATCCGAATCGATGGCTGGCTGGGCACAGGTCGGGCTGATCCGCAGATTCCGTACGCCGCGCGGGCTTGGGTCCCGGCTCCCCCGGATGGCCGAGGATGCGCCGTGGACAATGGAGCGAACCTGGGTCGCGATCCGCGCGGCTTGCGGCGCGCGTCCCGATGCGCTTCGATCGACGATCCGGATGATCACCCTTCGCCACAATCCGTTCCCCTTCGAGGCCGTGCGCGACCTGCTCGGCATCGTGCGGGGGACGTATGCCTGGGCGCGGGAGGCGAGGCGCACCAAGGACATGGAGCGGCTCGCACGGATCGGGCGCATGCTGCGGGAAGCCCTGGTGCTCGCCGTGGAGCACCAGCCAGGCACCATGGGTCACGCGGCAGCCTGGCAGAAGGCGGATGCGGCCGTGGAAGAGCTGGGGCAGGTGGTCGATGTGCTGCTCCCTGCGAGGCCGATCATCCAAGCAGCGGGCAAGCGGGTGAGGCGCACGAGGAAGAAATAGCAGGGACACCGATGAAACGTCCTGGGGCGGCCATCGCGCTGGTGCTGTTGGCATGTGGGGCGCGCAGACGGCGTCGGGCGCAGCGCGGTCAGTAGATCAAGAACAGCGCAGCCATCACGATCCCACCTGCCACGGCCGCTGCCAGCGAGACGTGGTGAGCGAGGCCTCGCCAGAGCAGGGACCATCGCGGACGCTTCCATCTTCCTGTTTCGAGCACGACGAGAGACTCGGGGCCAGTCCCCTTCATGGTCCCACCTTCGGAGGGCCAGCGTCCTGCCACCACGACACGCGCTCCTACAGGGATGGACCAGACCTCCTCCATCCTGCAGTGCCCGATGGACCTGGATATCGACACTTCATGCGCGCTCTTGCACGTCGTAGCCCAGTCCGCGCTCGGAACGTGGATTCGCACGGGTGCCCCTGCGACATCGACCGCAAGCTCCCCATCCAGGAGCCGTTCCTCGTCGATCTTCATCGACTTGCCAGAGCCGGTGCTCGTGCGGAATTCGCGCACCCGCAGCGTGACCGGCGAGGATGCTTGCCCCTCGAAGGTCACCCACGCTCCCGGGCTGAAGCCATCTGGCCGGGTGCGTGGCTTGCCCGCAACGCGTGCGAGGCGGGCTGACTTCCTTCGCAGCCCCCAGCCGAGCGACAGGATGAAGGTCGCAGCACCCAGGGACATGTACGCGGCGGCTCGCATGCCATCGACGAGCTTGCCCTTCTTGCCCGCAGCTTCGACGTTCTGCGATCGGGTCAGCGTTGCGATGTGATCCATGGGGATCAGCAAGGTGGTCAGCCAGAAGATCAGCCCGATGAACCAGGCCACGCCCTTCCAGACCTTGTCCGGCGGAACGCTGTCGCCCCGATGAAAGCCGGGGAGCAGGTCGCCTGTGGCCGACCAGAACGCTTTGGGACGGATGCTCAGAGCTTCGAGAGCTGCGGCGAGGGTCCACGCGACGTGGGCCATGATCAAGGCGAACAGGGTTGCACGCAAGGACGCGGACGGCGGGAGCGCGCTCCAGCTCGATGCAAGCCACGCGACGCTCGCGGTTCCGAGCAGCACGAGCGTCAGCCAGAAGGGAAGATTGAGCACCGAGAGCCAGCACCAGGTTCGCGGGGTCTCCGGCTGGGCTGGGCGCTCTTTCTGCGCGTTCGCCCCGGTGATGGAGCGGGCCACGATCCGCTGCGGATTGCTGGAACGCTCCACGTTCCGATAGCCGTCCGAGGTCACCGTGTCGGCCACTGGAACCAGGGTGCCGTCGATCTGGATGGCATCCCCAGCGCGAACGCCCTCGATCACGAGCTTCGCCTGCACATGGGGGCCTGGGGCATGGTCCTGCAGTCCACGGGCAAACGGGTTGTGCTCGAGCTCGTCCCACGACCCGCGCTGCACGACCTTCGTGAAACCGCGGAGGGCGGCTTGGGCCGGGTCGATCCACGTCTCGCCGATTCCGTCGATCACGCACAGAAACGGCTCCCGAAGCGAGCTGCTCCCCGCCTTTTCTCCCTCGACTTCGAGCCGCGTGTTGCAGCACAGAACCTGTTGAGGGGAGCTGACCCGACCACGAAACCGACCTTGTTGGCCCATCCAGCACGCCTTCCTGCCCGGAGCCTCCAGCGCCGATCCGAGCGTACACCACTGGGTCCGAGCAATCGAGGCGCTGCTCCTGCGCCGTTGGTGGATCGCGCGCGATCCATGCCCGTAAGATTCCTATCCCTTTTTTTGAAGGACTGCGTGCACAATATCATACAGCTGCATGACTACCTCGACCCTGCAACGCACCGGACTGCTCTTCCTGCTCCTGGCTGCCGCGTGCTCGTCCTCTGCGACGGTCGGCATGAACGGCAGCGGCGGCACCTCAGGCGGAGATGCTGCTACCGACTCCGCAGGACATGCGGGTGACAGCGGTCTTCCGAAGAACGACTCGGCCTCAGGCGATGGTCCGTCGTGCAAGAACGGCTCGTGCTCCGCAGGGTTGGTCTGCCGCTTCGAGCAGTGCGTTCCAACGCCCAAGAGCTGCAAGACCAGCGGCGATTGCCTTGATGACACCTACTGCATCGACAACGAGTGCATCCCCTGGGGCGTGGGTCCTGGAGGCGAGTTCAGCCAGCAATGCACTGGCGCCACAGGTCCGGTGGGCATGTTCTCGCCCGTGCAGCAATGCACCTGGACTGCGCCGCCGGCCGGAGATGCGTTCCCCGGGCACGTGCACGTCCTGAACACGCCGATGGTGGTGGACTTCAACTTCGACGAGGATCCGTCGGTCCACAAGCCTTCGATCGTGTTCGTCTCGTCGCCTGATGCGGTGTGCGGCGTGGTCCGCGTGGTAGACGGCACAACGTGCGGCCAGCAGTTCACGATGGGCGACGTGCAGCTCCTCGCCACGAGTCCTGTGGCGGTTGCAGACATCGATCTCGACGGGCGCCCAGACATCGTCGGGCTGGGGTGCGGGTCCGATGTCGTGGCGTATGGCTACGACGCCAAGACCAAGGCCTTCAAGCTCCTGTGGACATCGAATCCGGCGAGCATCGGGATTCTCGCTGCAGGCACGTGGACCGGGCCTTCGATCCACGACCTCGACGACGACGGCAAGCCTGAGATTCTTGCCAAGGGCACGGTGTGGAGCAACGCAGGGCAGCTTCTGGACGGGTCGCTCGTGGGGTCGCTGAACGAAGGGAGCATATCGCAGGGCGTGTTCCCGGCGCCGTCCGACTTCGACGGTGACGGTGTGGTGGACATGACCGACGGCGCCACGGTCTGGAGCTGGAAGGGGGGCAAGTGGACGGCAGGGCTGCAGACCGGACAGGCTGCAGGGCAGGTCGCTTTCGCGGACTTCGGAACGTACGGAGCAGACCCCACGAAGGACGATCGCTCGAAGCTCGATGGGATTCCCGAGATTGCCGTGGTGTCGGTCAACGGCGCGCGCGTGCAGACGCTTGCGGGGCGCATCATCCTCGGGCCGATTGCGCTGGCCAACAGCGGTGCCGCGCTTCATCCGCCCGCCATCGCGGACTTCGACGGAGACGGTCGGGTGGAGGTGTCTGCGGCCGACAGCGCAACCTTCAAGGTGCTGGACCCGGATTGCGCAGCTTCGCCGCAAGCTGCCACATGCCCCACGCTGTCGACGAACGGCATACTTTGGAGCGCTGTGCGGGTGGGCCCTGATGCAGGGGAATCCGGCTCCTGCGTCTTCGACTTCGAGGGCGATGGCGCTGCCGAAGCGGTCTATGCCGATGTCTGCTTCATCCGTGTGCACGATGGCAAGACCGGTGACGTGATCTTCTCCCAGCCGCAGAGCTCGTGGACCTACTTCGAGAACCCGGTGATCGCCGACGTCGACGGTGACCTGCACTCGGAGGTCGTGCTCGCATCGAACTCGGTGGGAGATCCCCTCGGCCTGTGCGGCGGCCTGGGGGTGATGGACCCGATCTTCAAGGGGCTGCGGTGCCAGAAGGACGCTCACTGCGCGAGTGGCAAGTGCGACAACGGATTCTGCCGTTGCACCGAGAATGCCGATTGCGGTGGGGAAGGCTACGTCTGCACGGCGCCGCTTGCGGGCACACCTGGCACCGGGAATGTGTGCCGCTCGGCGATCAAGGAGCTTCGTCACGGGATCAGCGTGTATCGGGATGCCCACGATCGGTGGGCCAATTCCCGAATGACTTGGAATCAGCACGCGTACTCGATCACCAACATCGACGACGACGGGCGGGTGCCGCAGACCACGAAGTGGCTGCCGAACTGGAAGCAGGCGGGCTTGAACAACTTCCGTCAGAACAAGCCGATTGCCACTCCGGTCCCTCTGCTGCCGGATCTGACCGGGAGGATCCTTCCGCAGGCCGACCCAGCGTCGGATTGCTCGAACAGCTGGGTGCTGTCGGCGGAGATCTGCAATCGCGGGGCAGCACCGGTCGGAGCAGGGCTGGACGGGACCTTCTACGAAGGTGATCCACGCAAGGGCGGCAAGGCGGTTTGCACCACCGAAACCAAGCAAGCGCTGGAGCCCGGCGAGTGCGAGCAGGTGAAGTGCACATGGACCGATCCTCCATCCGGAGCCGTGGATCTGTGGTTCGCGTCCGATGACGACGGCACGGGGATTGGTGACACGTCGGAGTGCGACGAGACGAACAACTACGCGCACTTCCCTGGGATGACGTGCCCTGGGATCAAGGTGCAGTAGCCGGGTGCCGAGCAAGTGCGCGCGCAAGCCTGGGCGCGCCCGAGAATTAAGTGACGATCAGGCCCCATTAATCCCTGGCCCCTGCTCCGCCTGTACTCTGGCAGCATGCGACAGAGCTTGAACAAGTACGCCTGGGCCGCCCTCCTTGCTTGCACCTACGGATGCTCCAGTGGCAGCGAGTCAGGGCCCGCAGCCCCACCCGCCGACCAGGATGCCAGCGTCGATCAGACCTCGGATGCCCCGGAATCCGATGGCGGCGCAGACGCGACCCAGGAAGGGGCGACAGACGGGGGCATCGAGGACTGCAATTCCCCTCCCATCGTGCCGACCGGGGACAACTTCTTCGTGGACATCTCCGAAGCGAGCGGCATCCGGGCAGACAACTTCGTCCCCAATCCTCCCACGGCCATTCCCATCAACGACCACAGCCGCCTGGGGTTCGCGGACATCAACGGCGACGGCTACGACGACATCGTGGCGCACAGCCTGTTTCCCAATCCGAAGGCAGGCATTCCGTTCGAGCACCTGGTGTTCATCAACAACAAGGATGGAACCTTCAAGAACGCGAGCGACGAGTCCGGATTGCGCGCCGTGCAGGCAGGGTTCTTCGCTTTCGGCGACGTCGACAACGACGGAGACCAGGATGCCTTTGCAGGGCTCGACATCACGGATCTGGCGGGCCAGACGCACCACCTCTACAAGAACGACGGGAGCGGCCACTTCGCGGTCGTGACCGCCTCAGGGCTGGAGGGCACTGCCGGGCAGACCACGGCGTCCAACGGCGTATTCGCCGACTTTGACGGTGACGCGGATCTGGACCTGTTCGTGGCGAACGGACAGACAGGCTATCTGTCTCTCGATCAGCTGTTCTACAACGATGGAACCGGCACGTTCACCAAGGCTCCGAGCAGCGCGCTCGGGGGCAACTACGCTGCTGCCTCCAACGGTGCCGTAGCTTGCGACTACGACAATGACGGCGACCTGGACATCTTCGTATCGGTGTACGGCGTGAGCTCAGGCGGCGCGCAGGACTTCCTCTACGAGAACGACGGGCACGGCAGCTTCGTCGACGTGGCCGTGGAGCGGGGATTCGCCAGCATGCCCACGGGCAATCCGTGGCTCGATCTCACGGATCATGGCAAGGCCGTGGAGCCCAACAAGGAGCCCGGAACCTATACGGGCGGCAACGGCTTTGGCATCGACTGCGGCGACATCAACAACGATGGGCTGCTGGACATCTTCATCACGAACATCTCGCATCCTGTGGCGTCGGATCTGTCGCGCGCCTGGTCGGATCCCACCCTGGTGCTGATCAACCAGGGAGCCGCGCAGGGGTGGGCATTCCGCAACGAGACGGCGGATCGCAAGGTGCCGTTCAACGAGGGCGACGTGGATGGTGCGGCGATCGACTTCGACAACGACGGCCGGCTCGATCTGTCGATCTCGCGGGACAAGAAGTACGAGGGGAGCTACACCGCAGAGGATCAGAAGGCCTGGTTCGGCTTGCTGCACCAGCTCGCGGATGGGTCGTTCGAGAGCCTTGGGGTGAAGAGCGGGATCAACGACCCAGGTCTCGCGCTTCTTCGCATGAAGAACGCGCAGAATCACGCATGGTCCGACATCGACCGGGACGGCGACCTGGATCTGCTGGTGGGCGGACGCGACACGGGCGGGGGGCGTCCGAACTTCCTGTTCAAGAATCAGATCGGCAGCCAGAACCGTTGGCTTGCGCTGCACATGGTGGGAGACGGGGTCAAGGTCAACCGCGACGCGATCGGCGCACGTGTGACCGTGCGGGACAACGTCAGCACGTATCTGCGCGAAGTGCGTGCTACCCGGGGCATGTACAACTCGATGGACGGCAGGGCGCTGCTGTTCGGCCTGGGCACGCTGGGGTGCAGCTACACGATCGAGGCGCGATGGCCTGACGGGACGACGGTCGCCTTGAGCCCGGACGCTGTAGGCATGAATCGGTACGTCACCATCACCTATCCGGACAAGATCGTAGTGGACTGATGTATGCTTCCGGCACGACTTCGAAGGAGACAAGTATGCAAGGCTATTTCTCTCTGGTTGCGCTGCTTCTGCTCGCGGGATGTGCAACCGTGCCGCCTCCCCCTGCAGACTCTCAAGAGAGCGAACCGCCCCGTGCGTCTGCTCCGGATGGCTCGAAGACCGAGGTCCTCATCAGCCGGTTGGAGGTCGGCGCGCCCAACGCTGAAATGCCTGCCAATGCGAACCCGGAAGAGCTGATGATGTACGCCGCAGTGATCGCCAAGACCACGGAGAGCGTCATCCAATCCAAGGGGTGGACCGCTCGAGGCGAGTGGACGTTTGTTGCGAAGTTCGGCCCCGAAGGACTGGGCGACGTCTACTTCCGGACACCGCCGGCCGGCCTACCGGAGAGCTTTCCAGCCGAGGTCGTCAAGCGGCTGCCCAGAAGCGGTCCAGGAGTTCCAACCGCGAACACGCAGATCCTCGTCGTTCTCGAGATGGGCCCCGGACTCAGGAAGCTCAAGGGAAACAAGGAGTAGCTGCCGCGCTACTCCGGAAACGCCGGGTAGAACGTTGCCTGCGCGGGCTTGCCTTCCAGGTAGTACGTCAACGCAAGCGCTGCATTCGCCGTCGTGTGCGGATGCGACGGCTCCCCTGGCCGCAAGCCCCAGCCGCCATCCGCATTCTGGCTGCGTCGAATCCTGTCCATCCATTCCGGCCGCACCGCGCCTCCGAAGCCTGCCCAGTACAGGCACACGACGCGCTCGGCATACAGGTCGCTGAACTCTTCGTCGTTCCGCTGCGCTGCGAGCAGCGTCTCAGCCACTGCAGCGACGTGCTTGTCCAGAACCTCCGGATCATAGCAGCCATTGTCCCGGACCAGGAGCAGGCCAATCACCACGTGCGTATCCTCGTAGCCCCCTTGATGGTCCCTTGCGTCCAGAAGCTGGTCGACGTCGCTCCTGCCGTACCTCAGGAGATCGCAGTGGAACGCCCTGCAGTAGGCGATCCGGGCGTCCGGCTCCAGGTCGCTGCATCGGGCCGTGGTAGCGAAGGACTTCTTCAGGACTCGTGCCCACGAGCCACCAGCGTTGTTTCGTAAGAGGGATTCGCCAGAGAACAACGAGCGATAGCTTTCGTTGTTCTTCGCGATCGTCTCGAGGGTGGCCAGCACCCCCACATCCATCGGCCGCGAGCCGAGCTCTGCAAAGTGGTGCGACCAGAAAGAAGTGCTCCTTGCGACCGCGTGCTCGCACGCGCGCTGACTCTGATGGGTTGGCTGCCGGGCGGAGCTCTGCTGCGGCCCAGAGCAGGCTAGCGCCATGAGCGTCACGGCAGTCAGCAAAGCTTGTGCGGCCCTTGCCCTCATCTTCGAGACGCGGTCCTGGTCAACGGCCGCGACGGCGACGCGCCGCAACCGCGAGCGCTCCCATGATCGCAGCGATCCACGCAAAGGACGAACGCTGCGGCGCTGTCCTGCACCCGCAACCGCCTGAATCCGAGGACTCCGCTTGCCCGGGTGCGGCACCAGCGCTGCCAGCCGCGGCCCCTGCGCCGCCTGCGCCGTCCGAGCTCGGCCCGTCTGCCTGCGCGTCCTTTCCGCCTGCCCCGGCTGACGAGGTGTCAGTCGCGGCATCGCCTGAGCCTGCTGCGCCAGCCGCCCCTCCGCTGCCTGCTCCGCCGTCATCGCCCGCATCTTGCGGTCCAGGGAAGTGCACGACCACGCCGTCGCTCGGCATGTCCGGGGACAACCCGTTTGCGTTCTTGGCCCGTACGACGAAGAAGTACTGCTCGTTGTTCTGCAAGGCCAATCCTGGAAGGCTCACGGACTGCACGTTGCCAACGTCCTGCCACGCTGGAGCCGTTACAAATGCGCCGTTGTGCAGGACTGCCACCTCGTACGACGTCGCCCCTGCCGATGCATTCCACGCTCCGCTCAGCTTGTTGTCCGTTGCGATCGTGTCCACATCGGCGTTGTTGATGCCCTGATCCGGATCCGTGTCGTACACGAAGCTCGGTCCAGGAACCGCTTCGTTCTTCAGGTCGTAGAGGAACCCGTCCGCTGCGGTCACCAGGATCTCGTCGTTGCCGTCCCCGTCCGTGTCGCCAAACACGGCTTCTCCCACAGCGGCTCCGAAGTCGATGGCGCGATCAAGGGTGCCTGCGCACGGATCCACGATGTACAACCAGCCATCGGTCGAGCCCACCACGGCAAAGGGCGCGTTCGTGCCCTTGAGATTCCCATGCACCGCAGCTGCGGTCAGCTGCCCGGTCCTCTTGCCCGCAGCCGCTGCCGCAGCTTCGTCGGCGAACAGCGCGCCTCCTGCGAGCACCATCGTCGTGAACACGCCTGCTCCTGCCCCGCTAAGACCGGTGAGCTTGAAACGAGCCGGGTGTTGCCAGGAGCCTTCGGCCAGGACCGGTCCGGTCTGACAGGAGGCGATTGCCCCGTAGGGATAGGGACGGTCATCGTCCGAGCTCGCCCAGAGCGTGGTCGCGAGATCATGGGAGATCATGCGGGTCGGCGAGTAGCCGCCCTGCAGGATCACCTCGTCGACGCTGTCGCTGTTGGCATCGAACAGGATCGGCAGGAAGTAGGAATCGCCAGGCCCTCCGGCCATCAGCTGGGTGCCTGTGGCGCCGGAAAGCACGCGAGTCCCGGCTGCCTGGTCCACGATGTCGTCGATCCCATCGCCGTTCCAGTCCTTGATGGCCATTCCCGCGGGCTGCCGTCCAGAGCCAGGCTCCACTGCGGGCGAGTCCCAGAGCGTAGAGCCATCGACCCCGGAGATCCCGCGCGTGCGCAGCTTGGTATCGCTCGGATCGCCCCACTGGATCGCGAAGTCAGGAACCGCGTCGCCATTGAGCTTGCCAGGCACCATTTCGTTGAAGGGTGTGCGCTCGATCGGGACAGACCAGATCACATTGCCATTGGCGTGGAGCGCGTACAGGACGTAGTCCGCAGGCACGGTCACCGGCTCCTTGATCCCGATGGCCGCGATTCCAGCGTTCGCGCCGTCCAGCCCTGCTGCGATCACCGGCGCAAAGGCGTGTGTCTTCTGCCACGCGCGCACGGGCGGGATCATCTTGCTCGCACCTTGCGCATCCAGACGGAGCAGGGCGCCGCGGCTGTCGCGCACCACGATGGATTGCACGGCGCCGCCATCGAGCGAGGCAACGGCCGGCGTGCGCTGCAGATCGCGCCATCCTCCTGCTGCATAATAGCCGCCGATGCGGATTCCCGGGCGATCCGAGGTGCCATTGGTGGCTTTGAGCTTGTCGTCGTACACGGTCACATAGCCATCGTTGCGGGCGAATGCGAGCTGCGGGTACGGGCGCGTCGTTGGGGGAATCACCCAACCCACCAGGGGGTCGACGTCCACGGGGAACGTGAAGACGGACAAGGGAGTGGGTGGGGAATTCAACGCATCATAGCTCTGCAATGCAGCGCCGCCCGACACCTTCAGCGTGAGCAGGTCAGCCACGCCATTGGCGTTCATGTCGAGCGCCAGGGCATGGCTTGCTATGGAGCAGTCGCGCAGGGCGACCCAGTCCGGCTCTGACACAGCGGCCCGGTCCGAGAGCGTCCAGCGTTTGGCAAGTGGAGGGTTGCTCGTGGAGGAATACGCCCACGCAGACAGCTTCGTGCCTGCGGTCGTGAGCAGGAGCTTCTTGTTGCCAGGAGCGATCGGCGCAGCGCCGGCAGAGATCTCCCCTGGAGCCGACGCGAGCTCGACGCCGGTGAGCGCGTTGAAGATCCGCGTGCGCCAGCCGTTCGAGTCCTTGCTCGAGACCACGACCTCCCAGGTGCCGTCTCCATCAAGGTCCTGCACTGGATCCAGGAACGACACTTCGCCGCCAGCGTCAGGGGCGAGCGTGACGTCCCAAAGGACCGCGAGCTGCGCAGGAGAGGCCGTGTAGCGAAGCGCGAACAGGCGGCGTTGGTTGGTGGCCGGCAGATCGCTGGAGTTGAGGATGCAGACCAGCTCGTCGCCAGGGTTTGCATCGAGATTGACCGGGCGGCACACGCTCGCTTCGATCCAAGTTCCGAGCGACGGGGTGGAGGCCAGCGCAGCGCCGGTGGCTCCGTTGAGCAGGGTGAGCGAGTTGAAGGAGCCGAGGAGCACTTCCTTGGGGCCGTTTCCGTCCGCGTCCACGGTCGTGAGCGAGCGTCCACCGCCGCAGGCCGCGCTCGGCAGCTGCCAGAGCAGGGTAGGGGCTGCGAAGCCGGAGGCGAACGAGTAGACGAACCCTGGGTGGCCGCTGTTGACGCCGCAGCAGGCGCACTCCTCGATGACCAGATCGAGCTTGCTGTCGCCGTTGAGATCCGCGAGCCGCAGGCCGCCGATGGCGCCCATCTCGCCATCTGGCTCGACCCATTCCAGGGAGCCATCCTGGGCCTTGAAGATGTAGACATTGGCCTGCGCTGAGGCGACCACGTCGAGCTTGCCGTCCACGTCGACGTCGACGATGCCGAGCAGGGAGCCGATGCCGAGGGGCGGGGTCTTCCAGATCACGACGTCCAGCGCGGTTTTTGCGACGATCTGGCCGCCGGTGACGTAGACGATGTCGGTCTGGGTGTCGCCATCGATGTCGGTGGCGATCAGGCCTGTGGAGCCGACTGCGCCGCCGAGGTAGGTGCTCCAGAACGGGGCAGGGGAGGCGAGGTTGGCCTGGGCCGAGGCAGCGCCGGTGCGCTGCGGGTCATGGCGCGGCATGGGCCAATCGGCTCGCGCGCTGCGCGAGGCGAGGGAGCCGGCAAGGATCAGGAGGGCAAGAGCGGGGGTAGAGCGGCGCATGATGGACAGGATACCGCATGGGCGCGAGCGGGAGGGCAGAGATTTTTACAGGGAGACGGGAGGTCGGGAGGATGGAAGTAGCTCAGGGGTCGAGCTGGGCTTGGGGGATACTCCGTGGGATTCCTTGAGTACGGCCCCGGCTGCGCGGGTTCTTCAGGATTGCAGTCTACGGTTCTCGGCTCGAGAGTGCGGCGGCTATCGCATGTAGGTCTTGAAGGCGATATCCGAGTCCGGATTGGGTGTGCCGTTGTGGTACACCATTCCGAGCGGATAAGGGTTCTTGTTTCTGTAATATAGTCTGAAGCCGAAATTCATACAATCAAGGTCTCCCGTGCAATAGGGGGCGGACGGAACGTCGCACTGATAATTCACGCATTTCGACGTCACCGGGTCGACTACGTCGAATCGCATCCGCAGTTCCTGGCCGGCCGCGACATGCAAGCACGTGTAGGACAGATCGAAGTAGTGCGGTCCGGGAACCGGGCCTGGTCCTAGATTCCCAATCGCGCAGCCCATTGAGACCGCGGATGAGGGAATCATGACCGAAGCCAAGGGCGCGAGCGTCCCAGCATCCAGGAGCGTAAGGCTGATTCCGGTGTTGAGATAGATGTATGACTCCCTGCAGAGGCGGACCTCGATTCCAGCCAAGATCCCTGAAGTACCGACTGTGAAGGTCTGCTCGACGTACTGTTCTGCCATCACCAGGGCGCCGCTATTCGCGCTGAGTTGGAGTTGATCGACCGCAGCCGGAGGCCCGGCGCACGCAACGCACGCCTGTGACCTGCAGAACGCGCTCGCGGGATCGCAAGCGTGATCGCACTGCCCGCAGTGGGAGTCGCTCCCGAGCGTATTCTCGCACCCGTCGACCTGGTCATGGTTGCAGTCGCCATGGCCTGCGGTACACCCCACCAGTGCGCACGCGCCAGACAAGCACGCAGCCTTGCCGTTCGCGAAGTCGCAGACGTTGCCGCATGCCCCGCAGTTGCCCGGATCGGATTGCGGATCCACGCACACTGCGCCGCACTTGGTCAGGGGCGGCACGCAGACCAGCTCGCACAGGCCCTGGGTGCATACCTGCCCCGTGGAGCAAGCGAGTGCGCATTGGCCGCAGTTTGCAGGGTCGGTTTGAAGGTTCGCGCACATGCCGCTGCAGTCTGTGAGCCCTGGTTGACAGCTGAGCGTGCATGCACCTGCATTGCAGGCCATGCCCGCGCCGCAGGACTCGCCCGCATTCGGGCCAGCGCAGTCGCCAGTGGCTCCACAGTGGTTCGGGCTCACCAAAGGGTCGATGCATGCGCCGTCGCATGCGACCAGCCCAAGCGGACACTCGAAGGCGCAGTTGCCCACCGCGCACACTTGCCCCTGCGGACAGGCGGTCGTGCAGGTGCCGCAGTGGAGGCTATCTTCGAGCAGATTGACGCACTGGTCGTCGCACTTGGTCTGGCCAGGGGGGCAAACCAGCGCACACTGTCCTGCCACGCACTGCTCGGGCGACTTGCACGTGGAAGAGCACTTCCCGCAGTTCGTGGGATCGGTCTGGAGCTCCACGCACCGGTCACCGCAGCGCGTGGTGCCGCCCGAGCAGGTGAGAGAGCACGTGCCTGCGCTGCACACCTCGCCGGTCTTGCAAGCGTGGTCGCAGGCGCCGCAATGCGAAGGATCGAGCTTGGTGTTGACGCACAGGTCGCCGCAACGGGTCGTGCCTCCAGAGCAGACCATGCTGCAGGTGCCGTTGCTGCACACCTGGCCCGGTTCGCATGCGTGCGAGCATGCGCCGCAGTGGGCTGGATCCTTGGAGAGATCGACGCAGACGCTTCCGCAGAGTGAAGCGGCGCTTGGGCAGGTGGCCGCGTCGGTCGGCACAGCGGGCTGTGCGCCGGTAGCCTCGCCGCCGCAGTGAAGGGCGGAGAGGAGGGCGAGGGGGGCGAGGCGGGTAAGACGGGGCATGGTCCTTCCCTCTGATGCTTGGCAAGTGTACGCCACCAGCGTCTCGGATGGCAACGGCAGCGGCGCATGGGCAGGTTCGCGCGTTCGGACCGCCGGGTGCAGCCGGCTTCGTCGGACGAGAAGTCTGGGCTGATTCACGCAGGGTCGAACCTTGACCTCCCCTCTGCATCGTTCTGCGTGGGTTCCTCTAGACAGTGGTTTCGTCTGGCGAACTGAAAATCCAGGCTAGCGACTCTGCCGCGCCTCTTTCACGACGCGCAACGCTTTGCAGGAGGGGCGATCCTTGTTGCGGCACCCGCGTTCGTAGTAGCCCTCCGCACGTGACAAATCACGTGGAACGATCTTGCCAGTAGCATGCAACTCACCGAGTTGCCTGCAGGATTCTGACTGGCCCTGATCGCATGCATGTTCGTACAGGACGAGCGCTCGCGGGTACTCAGCGCGTTCGTGGAGAAGGTCCGCCACGTTGTAGCAGCCATCCCTCTCACCGCACGCGCACGCAGACCGCCACAGTGATTCGGCTCTGCCAGGGTTGGGCGAATCCAGTTGGTTAGTGGCTTCCAGTGAACCCAGAGTAACGCAGCCTGGCTGAAAACCATTGTTGCATAGTGCTTCCAGAACCCTTCGGGCGAGGGCCTTGTCATCGGCATGGTTCCTCTGAACAAGACAGAGCGCGTAACCCTTGCACCCGTGTTTTCCGCCTAGGTCGCATGCACGCTTCGCGTAGTCCATCGCACGGTCCAGGTCCGCCGGGACAGGCAATCCGTGCCCCCTGTGACCCAGTATCGCGGCAAGCGTTTCGCAACCATCCGCAAGGCCATGATCGCATGCCCTCGAAGCAAGCTCCCACGCTCGATCGCGTGAGTTGCGGTCACCTGCATTGTAGAGCAGATTGGCTAGCCGATCGCAGGAAGTGAATGAGTCGTGCTCACACGCCCATTGGAGCAAGTCCATGGCCCGACCTGGACCTCGGCCCACTTCGCAGTCGTTTTCCAAGTACTCCGCCATACTCTCAGCACATCCAACGGTCTTCTGGTCCAGATAGCATTCTTTTTGAGTCCGAGCCTGCATTTCCGCACATGATGGACTAGCATGCAGAGTTCTTGGGCACTTGCCGACGATATCGTGCCACGATACCCTCGACGGGGGTGTGGGCGAATGCTCTGCGCTCTGCAGAACGGGCTGAGCGACTCCACAACCAACGGAAAGTAAGCACGCAACCGCTGTCAGTATTCTCGTTGTTGGCAGATTGACTTGCTTCGTTTGGGACATCACGTTCAGAAGTCCGATGTGCCGAATGTGCTCCCGACGATGGGCCCGTATCATCCAAGACCTATCCTTGCCCGACCCATCCGCTTCTTGGAAGTTCATAGCTACTCTCGACATTGCGAGTTTCGGTTGTGACAACTCAAAGACTGTATCCCCCTTGGAAGATCGGAATTCCTTCGTTGTAGAACGGCCATGACGGGTTCTGGTTCAGCGGCGGGGGCTGCCAAACCGGAGGGGAGCTGGGTCCGAGTAGTAGTTGAGGTGACCAGGGAATTCCAGAGACGAGAAATCCCGGTGAAGACTTCGGCAACCACGGAGGCGTGAGGTCCAGCTTGGGCCGCTTCCACCACTCGTCCGATTCCGGAGCCTCGGGGTCATTGACGAGTTCGGTCGGAGGTTTGCCGGGTCACGACTCTGGCTCGTCATCTTCGGCAAACGGCAATGTGATGTTGCCTTCGAACGTCTGCCCGATGCGCGTCATCATGTACCGCGCTGCAGCGATCCGCTTGCAGTCCGGCTCCGCTTTCTCGACGCGTCGAGCCCGCAGCCCGATCGCCACAGACAGTTGCTCCAGCTCCGCAGGGAAGGGGTCGGATGGACGCTCCCGGTCGAGATACCTGCCCACTGCGCGGTGCACGAGAAGGTCGGCATAACGACGGATCGGCCAGGAAAGCCATGCGTATTCCCTCGGTTCAGTCGAACTGGCAGCGCGACACGGCTCGCGAGATCCAGAACGGCCATCCATTCCGCGCAGTGCTCAGTGCTTGTCGGCGCCACCGTTGCAGTCCGGGCCAGCGTCGCGTCCATCATCGGGGGCGGCCGCGTGTCCGGCGCGCGCACGTGCCCGCTCGATCTCGGCCATCAACTCCTCCAATGCCTTGGCCGCTTCGCGGAGCTCGCCCAGCGCGGCGGTCCGTCCCGCCGGATCCATCTCTTCCCACGAGCGTTGCGCGTCAAGCGTGAGACGCCCATCGACCACCGACGCGTCGATAGCTGCAGACATCAGTGCGATGTTGTCGATCAGCGCCTGCATGCGTGGTTGTTGACTCTGATTGCCCTTCTTCATGTTCTGACCGAGTCCTTTCGGGCACATCACTTCGGTGATGTTGGCTATCCTGCCCCGGCGCGCTCGATGTTTCAACACATCCTGAGGGCTGTTGCCGTCGAAGGCTCCGTCCATGCCAGCGGGCGGAGAGCCGAAGGTGCTTGCGCCCCCCGTCTGGCCGGTCCGCGGACAGTCAATGTCCGACGTTGAGGACGACCCCACATCGGCGTGCTGCAAGTAGCTGCCTTCGTCCGCCTCACGTGACCGGACGCAACCCTTTCGTTTCTTGGGGGAATTTGACCGGGGGTGACGAACCCGTCGGTCCGCGGCTGCGGCTGCATCGACCTCGGGCCGGCCATGCCAGTGCGCGTTTGCTCGACCTGTGCGTTTCCCTGCCCGCTTCACCCCAGGGTCGATCGCGCTCCTCCAAAAGTCCCCGGTGAAGACAACGTGATTTAGAGACATCCGCCTTCCACGACCAGGCCGTCCTCCTGCATGTTCCCCCCCTCGAATCCCGCTGACGCGCTACAACGGGGTGCTCGCTCCGCGCTCGAGCTGGCGAGCGCAGATCGTGCCGGGCTCGCCGCCCCTGCCGCTGCTGCTGCGCCCGCTGCTTTGCCGTGCGGCCCGAACGATGGCGCTGCCCCGTCATCCCGGCTTCGCTCGCGAACCTCGACTTCCTACGTTCCATGGGCTGTCTTGTTGCGAAGAACGTTCGGTTTCGAAGTCCTCCAGTGCACCAGCTGCCAAGTCACCATGCTCGCCATCGCGGTCATCACCCAGCGTGCGGTGATCGACAGGATCCTGGACCATGTTGGCTTGTCGCTGTCGGCTCAGCTCAGCGCCGATGGCTACAGCGTGCGCTACGAGGTGCCTGACGAATCGATCCCGCGGTGGGCGGTCGGCGTCGATCCAGAGCCCGATGAGCGAGGCCCGCCGGCCTCATTGGGAAGGCATCGATCCTCGGTCGCCCGACGAGTAGAGCACGGGGCAGCAGGATCGCATCAGGCTGCGCGATGGGGAGCGGGCCACCGCAGAGCTTTGTGCGCCGCAAGCGCAATCAGCGGGAAATCGAGGCGATCGACGGAGCGTGCACCTGGCAGGCGGGCAGCGGGGCGCGCCCATGCTCGGGCGCGCAGGGCGGATGGCTTTGCGCGAGCTACCCACCCCACAATCTTCAGCGGGTTGAGTTGGGCATGCGGAATCTCACGCTGCGCACGCTCGTGCGAATTGCGAACGCACTCGCGATGCCGGTTGCGTCACTTGTGGAGATCCCGCGCAGCAGAGCAGTCCGAACCGGGCGGCCGAAGCGCGTTGGCTAGGCGCGCGCAGGCAGACGGACCATGAACCGGGGCATCGCAGCACAGAACGGAACGTCGAGGCATCGCCCTGGTCGTGTGTGCGTGGGGAGGTCGCCCGGCGCTTTGGCGACGTCAGGACGTCCGATCGCCCCCCCTGGACACGTGGCAGGCCATGCGCGGGGGTGGAACGTGGCGTAGGGGAACGTCGTGGCATGCGAGTCGTTGGCGGAGGGGCACAACGCCGTGGTAGGCTCAGGCCGGATGCAGAAGCAGAGTAGCCCCCCTGGACTCTGGCGCGCGTTCATCGCGATTGCATTCGGAATCGGAGCCGCTGTGATGGGACTCCGCGAGTATTCCGAGGGGGCCGACAGCAGAGACTTGCTGTGGTTTGCCGTTGTCGCGGTCCTTTCGTTCGTAGTTGGGGCAGGCTGGATCTGGTGGACACTCAGGGTAGCCAGTCTGACCGGTGGAACGAACGGGCGCGACGGTTTCCCCCGCGCGTGACGCGGCGGCGCGCCAAGACGTCGAGAGGCGGGACTGGTGCTTTGACGCGGGGCACCGTCGCTGTCGGCTCACCTCACCGCCGATGGCTACAGCGTGCGCTACGAGGTGCCTGGCGAATCGAACCCGCGGTGGGCGGTCGGCGTCGATCCAGAGCCCGATGAGCGAGGCCCGCCGGCCTCATGGGAAGGCATCGATCCTCCGTGGCCCGACGAGTAGAGCACGGGGCAGCAGGATCGCATCAGGCTGCGCGATGGGGAGCGGGCCGCCGCAGAGCTTTGTGCGCCGCAAGCGCAATCAGCGGGAAATCGAGGCGATCGACGGAGCGTGCACCTGGCAGGGGGGCAGCGGGGGCGCGCCCATGCTCGGGCGCGCAGGGCGGATGGCTTTGCGCGAGCTAGCCACGGGCGAGCGGACGGGGTCGGGACGTCGGCAGTAGGTCGCTCGGAGCCGATTATCGCAAGATCAGCAGGGAACCACCACGCAGGAGGGAGCCGCGCCGCTTTCGTAGCGGAACACGATCGCCGTTTCGTCCTTCAGCCAGCCACCCGTGTTGTAGAACCTGATGCACTTGCCCCAATGCACGAGTTGCATCGCAGGTGTGACGTTCAGCGGCAGTGGGTCATGGGTGTGGCCGAAGAGGACTGTGGAGGGTTGCGACAAGGTCACGCCGGTGCACGCCTGCGTGAACGACATCTCGAGCAGGCAGGCGTCGAGGTAGCCCCGGACGCGCGCCTGGACGTCAGCGGACTTCAGGTAGTCAGTCCTGTAGCGCGGCGCGTGGTCCGGATAGCTCGTCAGTCCCTTAAGCGCGAAGTCCCGCACCGCTTCCAGGCACTTGTCGCTGAGGTATTCCTTGAGCGGGCTAAAGACGCCGTCGAACTTGATCAAGCTGTCGAGGTACGCCACGAGCCGGTTCATGTAGAGGGTCACGCGGGTCAGGTCGCCAGCCTTCACCTCCTTCTGGATGGCCCTGGCGATGTCCGACAATCCGGCGGATTGCCCAATGGACGCGCTTGCCAGCTCGTTCAGAGGTAGATTGAGAGCTACATAATCTGCAACGTCGGGTTGTGCCCCGCCGAGCAGCCGAAGGTCGGTGCGCGCGATCTTGCGCGCAAACTCGCGAAGAAACGACCAGTAGGCATCGAAGTAGTGGCCGTGTGTGACGAGGATGCTCTCGCCCGGCGCCGGAACCAGGTACAGGTTCGGATATACCACATTGAAGGTGATGGGCGTGGCCGGGGCTGCAGCACCGATCCTGCTGAGCTCATCCAGGAACAGACCTCCGTAGTTGCCTGCTGGATCCGGGCTTACCCCAGCCAGCAAGAGCTTTCCGGTCTGAAAGTCGAGGATCCCGGGAACGGTCCACCTGCGCCTCGGAGCCCCGTGCGCTGCGATAGGGTTGATCACATTCGCCTGCTGAAGCACGGTGGTCCACAGCGTGTAGTCGTGATTCCCGGGGACGTACACGATCTGCTTGGTGACTCCGTCTCGGTTCAATTGGGTGAAGAACAACTGCGCTGCTGCAAACGCGGTGTCGTAGTTTGCGACCGAGAAGTCGAGGACGTCGCCGACCAGCACGAGATAGTCGCTGTCCGCGACCGCGTCTTTGAACTCAGCGTACTTGGGGCCGAGCTGGACCACCCCGGCACGGTCGAATGATGCCAGCGAACACGTAATATCTCCGAGATGCAAGTCCGATGCGATTGCGATTTTCATAGAGACCTCCTTTGGGTCGCGGGGCGGCTCACGCAGAGTCGAGACGCCGGCGAATGCCATGCGAACAACCAAGAACTACCCCGGCAAGCCAGGCTTGGTAGAGTCTCGCATCGCCAAGCTCGGAAGCAGCGCCACCGGTCCGTCGGCCGCCCCGCGCCGGACACTACAACGTTATCTCTCTCGGCCTGACTTGTCCTCCCGCCTCTTCGATCAACCACGCCTTGCGCGGTCCCGGCTCCTGGGTGATGTCGTTGACGCCGCTCGTCGTGCCGCACGACAAGATCACCGGAATGTCGTAGTCCGTCGTCAGGACCTTGCCGCCCAGCTCCTTTGAGAAATCCCACTCCCGATGGTCGTGACCGAACAGAAGCACGTCGGTCAACCCCGTGATCTTGTGCATCAAATCAGCGCCGTCCTTCAACCGGTGCCCCACCAACTCCCCGAGCTTCTTGATGGGGCTCTCATCTGGGAATAGGAACGGGTGGTGATGCAAAGCCACCACGAGCTTCGTCCTCCCGCTCTTGCGCTCTTCTTGAAGCTGGCGAAGCACGAGATTCGCGTCGCTGATCTGGTCCGGGCCCAATTCTCCATCAGCCAGCAACCCGTCCACGAAGCCGCACTCTGCCTTCATCGAGTTCAGTCCGACGATGGTCCATCCCTCGATTCGGTAAACGTCTGGATAGGCGACAAGACGCGTAGGATAGAACGCTTCTTTGAAGTACGTGAAACGACGCGCCTCCGCGTGGCTCCCCATCCTGCCATAGTCGTGGTTGCCGGGAACTAGAAACACCTCGAAACCCGCAGCGCGTAGGCGTTCAATCTCGACTCTCGCAATCTCGTATTGCGCAGGCTCGCCGTCTTGCACGATATCCCCCGTAGCGACGATAATCGGCTTGTTCGCGTCGCCGCCCCAACGAGCGATGATCGCGGCAATGGCCGCTTTGGCCTCGCGCGTCGTGGTGTCGTTTCTCCCA
Organism: Deltaproteobacteria bacterium; assembly: GCA_016218915.1. Lineage (GTDB taxonomy): Bacteria > Myxococcota_A > Polyangia > Polyangiales > Polyangiaceae > JACRCQ01. The sequence goes on along the minus strand of JACRCQ010000033.1, from coordinate 30,505 downwards.
AAGTGCAAATCGCTAATATGCAGTAGTGGTCGCATCGTGATTCCCTTTCCTGGAGTTCCCTAGTCTCCGTCCGTGGCCCATTGGCCATGAGTGCAATCTGACCCTCGCTTATGGTGATGATGGCCGTTGACGTCGTCTGTCGCCCATTGGCCATGCTCGCAATCGTCCCCTCGTAGATGATGATGGTGACCGTTCACGTCGTCGGTCGCCCACTTCCCATGCTCGCAATCGCTACCCCGCTTGTGGTGATGATGCGGCACGTACGGCTGAGGCGTGGCCTTCGCGATCCTGTCGGAGGTCGCCCAGCTTCCGTGCTCGCAGTCGCTTCCGCGCAAATGGTGATGATGCCCCTCGAATTCGTCGGTGGCCCACTCGCCATGCTCGCAGTTGGTGCCGTGCTTGTGGTGGTGATGCCCATTGGCTTCGCTCGTCGCCCAGACTCCGTGCTGGCAGTCTTGGCCCCGCTTGTGGTGGTGATGGTTGGCCGTCGACGGTTCCGGCGCCGGCAGCGGCCCATTCATCACCTGATCGTCGGTTGCCCAGTCGTTGTGCTCGCAATCGCTTCCGCGCAGATGATGATGGTGCCCCGCGACATCATCAGTCGCCCACGTTCCACCCGGGCAATCGGTGCCGCGCTTATGATGATGATGGCCCTGCGCATCATCCGTTGCCCACAGCCCGTGCTCGCAATCGTTTCCCCGCTTGTGATGGTGATGGAGACCTGCTCGAAGCTGCACCACCCCCTTCATCATTCCGCCGTTCCATCCGGTCTGGCGAAAGTCATCAAACCCGATGAAGTTCACGGCCAGTCGCGCCAGGCGGGAGAAGCTTGGGTCGTTGTTGGCTACGCCCCAAACGCGTGACACGCAGCCTGCGGCGCGAATCATCGGAGCAAGGTGTTCGTTGCCTTCCCCGATGTTGTAGAACACGACCCAGGGGGCGCACGCGTCCTCAAAACCGCCAGGAGTGGCGGCAATGTCTTTGGCGTCGTCCGTCTCGGGTGCGACGAATGCTACCGCGGAGGCTCCGCGCTCTTGCACGTAGTCGCTCAAGACCTGATTGGCTCCGATGCCGGTCCATCGTCCGCCATGCAGGATGACCATGACCTTGCCGCGCAGCGCCGCCATGGTCGGCCACGCTCCGTTTCGCGCTGCCGCACGTGCATGGGTGCTGCCGGCGAGGTTCGATGGCGTGTACAGCTTGGGCCCGAAGATGTTCCTCAGGAGTTGATCGAGGTCGGCCGGCCGGCGCGTGTCGCCCCAACCTTCCTTCTTCTCGATGAACAGGGTGAGGACTTCGTGCCCAGGATGCGCGTTGCTATACGTGAGTACATCGCAGAGACACGCTTGGAGGTTGCCTGGAGGCGAGCCGTTGCTGTCGTTTCCTCCAAACGGCATGTGCCGCACGAACCACGAGTTCGGCTGCGCTCCAAAATCGAGGTTCTCATCGTCCCAAATGTCGATCTCGACGCTGGAGACCGCAGCAAGAACGTCAGAGAGGTGGGCCGCAGTACTCGGTTGATAGGAGTTGTGGCTGGTGGGCCGGAACACCGCGTCAAACCGAGCATCGTCGGTAAACGGAAGCAAGATAGCGGCGCTCGGACCGTCTTGGACCGACGACACGACGCGCGCCTGTTCGAGCTGTCGATACGTAGCCTCGATGCTCGCGGCGATTTGCTCGAGTTGCTCGGCAGAGTCCATCGTTTTCGCGGCTTCAAAGGCGCTCCGAAGCTCATTCAGCTCAGAATACAAGGACGTGCTTTTCGAGATGCGTGTCTGACCAAAGGTTTGCATTGTTTCGGTCTCGTTCTGGTCATTTCGCCATCGAGTGGTGGTGAGGCGCCATGAGCATTCTCAGACGTTTTCGTCAGATCCTGTCGGACGCATCTGCGGACAATTCCTCGAACATGAGATCATCGAACTCGACGGTTTGGTTGCGAAGCACCACGACCTGAAGCGTGCTGGAACTGGTGCCACAAGGCACAATCGCATAGCACAACCCTTCTAGCTCATGGGTATCGAAGTCGCCCGGGCAGTCGATCGGGATCATCCCGATCAGCTTGCCTGTGCTTCGAGAAAAGCAGGCAACAGGCTTCTTTCCGAGCGCATCGTCCCCGATCCAGACGTTGCACGTCATGTACACGTGCCCGTTGGGCGAAATGCATGCGCCTTGCACCTCAGAAGGGATATCGACCTGGGCTCCGTTGCCGTGGAGCCCGAGCCCTTCTCCTCCGGTGAAACGTATCTCCTTGCCGAGCACCACCTTCCCGGTGCTGGGATCGTGGGCGTGGAAGACCCCAGGGTTCGGCCCGCCTTTGCAGCTATACAGGAGATCGCTTGCGGGCGAGATGCATTGGAACTCGGGATAGTACGTGGATGTTCCGTCGGAAATCGGCTCAAGCAGGATCCAGCGCTCGAAAGCGAGCTGTTTCCCATCCCACGCGAACACGGCGACCGCGGTCCTCTTTTCGTTTTCAGCTATGTAGCAGTAGTAGGCCACGTATAGCCGGTCTTCAGCATACGAGATCTGCCCCCAATGCTCGTCATCGCGCTTATTGAAGGTCTTTGGTAGATCCTTGAACGCGATGCTGGCGACTTGGTTGTCGAGCTTGGGCCCGACCTTGAACACGTAGATCCCTTGTGGTGTCGAGCCCAGTTTCAGCTGCCGCGAGTTGGTCGAGAAGAACCAGTGGCTCTGGTCACAAGCCACTCCTTGGACCTCATCTGTCCAATTCTTGTCGTAGGTGTCTCTCGCAATCGACCTCCAGCATTGCGGTCCGTCGACCGCTGCCGGAGGCACGCAAGGCGAGAATGAGCCTCCCGTGTTCGTTGCGACGAACACACCGTCGTTGCCGATCCCGACGATGTCGGCGCGGCCGGTGCCATCCATGTCCGCCATGAACCGCGGGTGCAGACCCGTTCGCCAGCCGCCCGCCCCCAAGCTGTGGCCGAATTGGTCGTAGACCTTGTCCAGGGCACGGAAATTGCCGTGGCCATCATTGACTGCAACGTTGACGCCATCATTGCCAAACCCGACGATATCCGCGCGACCGCTGCCGGTCACATCGACCATGAAGCGTGGATGCAACGCGGTTCGCCATCCACCGGCGGTCTCGTCGTACCCGAATTGCGTGCACACCTTCTTTGGTTTGCCGAAGTTGCCGTGCCCGTCGTTCAGAGCTACGTAGACGCCATCGTTGGCAAAGCCGACGATATCGGCGCACCCGTCGCCGGTCACGTCGACCATGAACCGCGGGTGGCGTTCGGTTTGCCAGCCGCCTGCCGCAGCATCGCAACCGAATTGATCGCACACTTTCCTTATCGGGCCGAATTTGCCCTGCCCGTCGTTGCGCGCCGTGTACACCCCGTCATTGGCGAACCCAACGATGTCAGCGCATCCGTCCCCGGTGAGGTCGACCATGAATCGGGGATGCAGGTCTGTCCGCCACCCTCCTGCGGTCTGGCCCCACCCGAATTGATCGCAAACACGGTTGGGACCTTCGAACGTGCCGTCCCCACGAGTTCGCGCGACGTACACCCCGTCGTTTGCGAAACCGACGATATCGGCGCGTCCGCCGCCTGTCAGGTCGGCCATGAAGCGGGGTTGCAGATCTGTACGCCATCCACCAGCACCATCGCTGTAGCCATATTGGAGGCAAACTCGTTTCGCGTCGTCGAAGGTGCCGTCCCCACGATTCTTGGCAACATAGACGCCATCGTTCGCGAACCCAACGATGTCGTCCAAGCCGTTGCCGATTACGTCAGCCATGAACCGCGGATGGCGATCGTTTCGCCAACCGCCTGCTGCTGCGCTGTAGCCGAAGCCGCGGCAGACGAGCGTTGCGAGGCTGAATGTGCCGGATCCTTGGTTGAGGGCAACGAGGACGCCAGCGCTGCCGAAACCGACGAGGTCGAGGCGACTCTTGCTTCTGACGTGAGCCGCGAGTCGGACGTGCTTGTCGACTCGCCAACCGCCTGACTCAGAGCCGAATGCCCAAACGACAGGTCGTATCATCCCCGGCCTCCCTTCCTGAGACGATGCGTTGCCAGGCTATTGATTCATCAGCGGTGGGTCAATGACATTACTTGGTACCCGGACCGGTTTCAGTTTCGACGGAATCTTACGCCGCCGGCGTCGACATGACCATGATCTGACCTCGACCCTTCATACGATTGCGCCGACCGGGCACACGTGCGAGCATCTTCCGCGGCGAGTGACGGGGGAGTAGCTCATAGCTCGCCAACCCACTGCGACCGAAAGAGGGAGGCTAGGATGAACACGTCCCAAGCGGTACAAGACATCTCGCTGCGCGTTGGTGCCAGCAAGCTCGCGGGAGCTATCATCTTCGTAGGCATCGATAGGCCGTTGGATCACCTCATTTGCCAGGCGGAGGGCCTCGACTCTTATCACCGTGGCACCCCTTCGCACTGGTCCCATTGCTTCCTACTGCTCAGCAGATATCAGGGCCCTGCTACGCCGATCCTCGATTGCACGATTCGCGATCCAAAAGACCCGAGGAAACTGCTTTTCGAGACGACTCTTGAGGAGACGGTGAAGATGCTAACGAAGCGCGCTGGCGGCATCTACCTCGCGCGGTTGGGAGACTACGATCATCCGAAGGTATCGCCCGTGGGAATGAAGGTCATTCAAACGCTCTCTGATGCCCAGCGACAGGCGATCTGCTCGGCCGGGGCCGAGCTTCGCGAGGAAGGATACTCGTATGATCTTCCTGGACTGGTGAGGGAGCTCGCGCACCTCTGCCTTGGTATCAGCATACCTGCAGAGCCACACATGCTGTTTTGCAGCGCGTTCTGCCAGGAAGCGTATCGACGAGCCCTGGGAGAGGCCGGGGACTTTGCCCCCCGGCATGCGGTCACGGACGTGACGCCCGATGACATTTGGTACTCCGCGCGCGGGGTGCGTCTTCTTCCGCGCGGGCTCACCGTGCGCATGGAAGGAGGAGCGTCATGATCAAGCTCGTTCACATCAGCGACCTGCACTTCCACCAAGATCGCAAGGACAATACCGCTATCCATAACATGTTGCTCGGTGTGATGAACGAGTACTTCCTGAGCGGCACGAACTACCTGCTGGTCACAGGCGATATCGTTGACGACGGCGACCGGACCCAGTACGCGTTGGCGTTCGAGGCTCTCAACCCGTTCGGAAGACGAGTTCTGGTGTGCCCTGGAAACCACGACTACGGGCCCTTCGGAGTCATGTACTCTGAAAGCAGCGCCCATTACTTCGACACGATGCTCGCCGGCCCGCTCGGTTATCGCCACCCGTACTGCTCGAAAGTGCCCATGGTGAGGATTCTGCAGGATGGCCAGGGGAGCAAGCTGATGACTATCGGGGTCAACGCAGTTCTGGAAACCTCAAGCCCCTTCGACTTTTCATGCGGCGAGATCGGCGAGAGCCAGCTTGAGCAACTGAGTACGGTCTTGTCTAGCCCCGAGTACGCCACGGTCCCGAAGCTGGTCTACCTTCACTTCCACCCGTTCATGCGCGACAACTTCACGATGAAACTAAGGGACTCCGAAGCGTTCATGACTCTGCTGGATGGGCGCGTTCAGGTCCTTTGCTTCGGGCACGAGCATGTCCGCGAGCTGTGGAAAGATAAGGCGGGCACGGGAATTCAATGGATTCTTGCATCCGGCAAGTCGCCGGAAGCGGACCATGTTTTCGAGATCGCCGTTGAAGGCAGCCAAGTCACAGTCAACGATTCGGTAGTGGCCAGCATTCCGTAGCATCGCCCGTCCACATTCGGTGTAGATGCGGGTGCACGTATGAATCGGCCTAGTATCCGCGCTGCGACCCCCGTCCTGGACCTCGCCGTCGGCGTGAGCAGACTGCGCGCCGGAGGTGCATGTCATGCCGAGTGCGGCGCAATGGTCGAAGCGAGTAGCGGAGTGGAGGCGTAGCGGGCAGAGCGCGCGAGTGTTCGCGGCTGCACGCGGGTGGAATGTGAGGACGCTGACGTGGTGGGCGTCGCGGCTGGGCTCGACGCGGAGCTGCTGCGCTCGTGACGATCCGGCCCACGAGGACATCGCTCCACCGTGCCGCCGCCGGGGTTTGTGGCCTGCGTCTGGCGCCACCGCTTCGGGAGTCGAGGCCGTGGGCCGTCGACCGTCTACTTCACCTCGAGCTCTATCCTCCCCAACATCTCATCCACTCTCGCCACGCGCACCGTCACTGGCATGCCCATCGCGTACGAGCGATTCGGTCCCACCATCTCTCGCGTAGCCTCGGATACGCGATAAGGACCATCTGCCAGACCATCGATCGGGATCGTTCCCACAATCAGCGAGCCGATCAGCTGCACCTGCAGTCCGAACGGTCGCACGCCTGTGATGTTGCCCTCGAACGTCTCCCCGATGCGCGACATCATGTACCTCGCTGCAGCGATTCGCTTGCAGTCCCGCTCTGCCTTCTCGGCGCGTCGTGCCCGCAGCCCGATCGCCACAGACAGCTGCTCGAGCTCTGCAGGGAACGGGTCCGATGGACGCTCCCCGTCGAGATACCTGCCCACAGCGCGGTGCACGAGAAGGTCGGCATAGCGACGGATCGGAGAGGTGAAGTGCAGATACAGGGGCGCGCCCAGGCCAAAGTGCGGCGCTGCGTGCACGGTGTAGCGCGCCTGGCCCAGCGCTCCTGCGAGCACCGATAGGATCGCAGGCGCTGAAGGTGCATCCGCGATCTGACGCTGCAGCGCGCCGAGTGCCAGCGGTGTGAGCCGCTTGCCAAAGCCGGTCTCAAAGCCGAAGTTGCGCGCGATCGTCTCGAGCTGACGCACCGAATCCGGCTCAGGCTCGTCGTGCACGCGGTACGGCGCAGGAACGCCGCGCGCCTGCAGCCAGCGCGCTACCGCTTCGTTTGCCGCCACCATGAACCGCTCGATCAGCGCGTGCGCGCTCGTGTTGCGCAACGGCTCCACCACGGTCACGCGCCGTGTGTTCGCATCCACCACCAGATGCGTCTCGTCGGACTCGAACTCCACGCCGCCTCGCCGCGCGCGCGCTACCGACAAGCGCGACGACGCAGTCCTGCACCAGGACAGCATCTGCTTGACCGGCTCGGTGCGCTCGTCGACCTCGCCGCGATCCAGGAACGCTGCGACCTGATCGTAGGTCAACCGCGCGGCTGATCGGATGAGGCTCCGGTACACGTCGATCGAGGTGATCTCGCCTTCTGGATCGATCCTCAGCTCCACGGTGAGGCACCGGCGATCCTTGCCTGCCACCAGGCTCATCTCGTCTTCGCTCAGCCACGCAGGGAACATCGGCAGCACGCGATCCGGCAGGTACACGCTCGTGGCCCGCGTGCGCGCTTCTTCGTCGAGCGGGCTCCCCTCTGCAACCGCTGAGGACACGTCTGCGATGCTGATCAGGATCCGCATCGCGCCTTCTGCATCGGCTGGCGTCGCACCGATCGCATCGTCGATGTCCCGCGTGGAGGCAGCATCGATCGTGACCGTGGGAATGGCGCGCAGGTCTCTTCTGGGCGACTCGGCCGTGGGATGGGCCTCTGGGCGCGTGGCGAGGGCGGCAGGATGATCGAGCCGGATCTGGTAGCGCGCCAGGACCTGCTCAAAGGCGAGATCGCTCGCGGCCTCGAGCACACGCTCGCAGACCACGTGATCGCCCTGGACCGCGGCCACGACCCATGCGCCATCCGCGGGGCGGGGCAGCTGGGTTTCAGGCACCACGAGGCGCCAGTCGGTGTTGGACACCTCCCGGTCGACCTTGAGGAACTGCCCGCCCTTGTGCCGAACGATCGTTCCGAACACGGTGGTGCGGGAACGCGAGAGAAGCTCGAGCTTTGTGGCGGTCAGCCTTCCATCGGCTGCTTCGGTGACCTCGGCCCGGACCTGGTCGCCTGCCAGCAGCGGGTTGAGGTCGGGCGGCGCGATGAAGGCCGAGCGTCCGTCGCGGTCGTTGTCAAGGGCGAGAAAGCCGAACCCTCGCGGGTTGACGCTGATGGTTCCTGTTCGAATCACGGGGGCCATTGTAGCCGAGCGAGGGGGGGGTGCCATGAAAGCCAGGATCCCGACATTCTGCCGCTGTATCCATTGGATCCATGGATCATCTTCAGTTGAGGCTTGCGTACCTCCCCCGAGTTGTCCTAGTAGCAAAGAAATGAGGAAACCTGGTCTGGTACTACCTGCGGACCTTCAACGACAGATCCGCTCATCCGCGACTGATTTTGCTGGGGAAATCATCGTAATCGTGCAGCGCGCCATCATGGGCGAGGCGATGAGCTACCTGGGAACTTCTGCCTCTCCCAAGGCGATCAAGCGCCCCGGACGACCCCCGGCAGCGGCAAAGAAGGCTGCTCCGGCTGCGAAGAAGCCAGCGCCTGCTCCCAAGGTCTCCGGCGACCTGGTCGGCAAGCTGGTCGCCCTGCTCAAGCAGAGCAAGGACGGGCTCGGCGCTGAGAAGATCAACGCTGCGCTCGGCACCACGAGCAAGGATCTGGTCAAGCCGCTCCAGCAGCTGATGGCCGAAGGGCGAGTCAAGCGCTTCGGCCAGGCTCGCGGGACCCGCTACCAAGCGGCCTGAGCCTCCTGCGCCCACGCGATCCGCGCGGTTCACCGGCTTGAGCAAGTCGGGTCTGCGTAGACGTCCACCCCCTGGCCGGTGGGGACCTTGCTGTTCCAGGTCCGGAGCACCGCTTCGGAGCCGGCAAAGACGTCGATCTGCTGACCCTTGATCTTCAGGCCGCGATCCTCGGCGCGAAAGCATCCGTCGTGCACCCCGCCCTCGGGCAGGGGCATGCCTACGTACGCCGGGATGTAGAGCGCCGTTCCAAGCGGGATGACCGACGTGTCGACTGCCAGGGTTCGCAGCGGATGGATGGGACGCCCTGCTGCGCCCCGTCCCCAAGGAAAGCGGGCAGGGTCCAAGGCCTCGAAGCAGATCTTCTGCTGCGAACGGGGACAGATCTGCGCGCAGCTGCAGTCGCGCTTCGCAAAGCTGATCGTCTGCGCGGATGCGAGCTTGCCGCTGCCCTGCACGCAGACCGCGTCGTGGAATGCTTGCGGTACCTTGGAGATCTCCTTGCAGGACGCGTCGTAGACGGCGACCTCAGGCCCGGAATAGTCGGAGGCGATAGGAAACGAGTAGTAGGTGTTGCGGAACCTGCCGAGCGGCGTGCCTCGCGCAGGTGCAGCAGGACGGGGCGGGTCAGTGTCGGAATCGGGGCGAGCTTCATCCTCGGGTGCGCCGATGGTGCGCGTACGCATGTCTCGTCGCACGCCGCCCCTGGCTTCCGGCGATCGAGGGCCGATCGAACCTGAGCTCATCCGATCGTCTGGCGCGCCAGCGCCTTTCATCCACGCACTTCCGCTCGTCTCCGTGCACGCGCTCGCGAGCATGGACCCGATCGCAAGAACGATCACCTTGGGGGCAGGATGTTGCACGGTCCTAGCCTACCACGCCGAGCGTGCGCGCTACTCTTCGGGCAGAACGCCGGAAGGTAGTCGTTGCGCAGGAACCACTGACTCCATTCTGATCCGTGCTCGTGCTCGTGCTCGTGCTCGTGCTCGTGCTCGATCTGAGCGTAGCAATGGAAGCGGCACGCCAAGGCGTGTCCCGGGGCAGTGATGGGAAGAGAAAGGTAGATCAGGCCTTGACGATCGCGGTGTCGGCAACCGGGCAGACCGCCACGCAAGCCGGCTCGTCCTTGCCTTCGCACTCGTCGCACTTCGCAGCTTCGATCACATAGAACTCGTCGCCCTGGGTGATGGCCTCGTTCGGGCACTCCGGCTCGCAGGCTCCGCAGTTGATGCAGTCTGAAGTGATCTTCCTCGCCATGGGCGTCTCCTGATCGTGGTCTTTGACCGATTGTGATTTTGGTGCTGGCCGCGACGCCCCCGTACGCGGTCCTCTCCCCCTTACCCCCAGTGCGAAGAGCAGGCAAGTCGGTTACCGCAGGATCGCGCCTTGGCTCTTTCACTCGAGCATGAACGCACGCTTGACCGCACCGGGTGCTCGGATTGTTCCACCGCAAGCAACCCTCACGTGCGCGGGAGAGTTGCTCGCGCCCGGGGAACTCCTCCCCCACGGCGCCGTATACGAATGCGTGACCCATCCACCTCGCGCCTCCTGGCTGCTGGCAGGGTTGGCCGCTGCCGTCGCTGCTGCGGCTGCCTGCGCTGGACAGCCCCATCGAAGCCCTCCCGCCTTCGAACCCAAGGGCCAGACCAAGTGCGCTCTCACCAAGAGCCAGCAGCGTCCCTTGATCGTCGAGTGGCCATCTGCCGATCGCCTAGACCTCGAAGCGCAGGCCCGCAAAGGCATCCTCGTGGTCCGCTACGAGGGGTGCGAGATGGAAGTGCTGCGCGCATGCCAGGTGACCGGTGCCTATCGCTATGCCGCAACCACGCGTCAGGATGATCGGGTCCACATCCGTGACGAGGATGCGCTCTACGCGAACATCCCGGTCTACGCAGCGAAGTTCGAAGGCGCGCTCAAGAGTGCAGGGGAGCTGACCGTGGCGATGAGCATGGTCGGACGCTACGAGGCGACTCGCACAGGTCTTCGCCGCAGCGATCTCGTGGGCGAGTGCTCGCGCGCAACCCATGTGATCACGTCGCTGACCGCTGGTGCGTTCGAGTTCTACTCAGGTGCCGAGCAAGGCAAGTCCGCCGGCGTCGACGTGCTCGGCGTAGGAGCCGGCGCCAAGACCAGCAGCGTGCACACCACGCTCAACCGGGCCGGAAAGCCAGAGGCGTGCGACAAGGCGTCCGTTCGCGACAGCGAGCCGCCGGACGGTTGCGGTGCGCTGCTCCGCGTCGAGGTGGCTGCGCTCGAGCCTGCTGCGCCCGTGGCCCTGAGCGTTCCCCCGACGGTTGGAGGGACGGCGAGCACGCCTGCGTGTGCGCTTGGCTCAGCGTGGGACGGCACACGATGCGCGCCGGTGCGCGGCGATCAGTTCTGCGCTCCGGGCATGGAGTGGTCTGGCAACGGATGCGGCATTCCTTGGCGTGCCGGCGGCTCCGGCGACGGATGCCCGCAAGGGACGTCGTTCGATTCGAAGACGAAGAACTGCACGGTCGGCGGGGGTGCGAGCTGTCCGCAGGGCACGCGATTCGAGGAAGGTCGCGGGTGCATGGCAGGCCCAGCCTTGCCACAGTCCGCACCTTCCCCTGCGCCTCGCTGCCCCGCAGGGATGGCTGGCGTTTCGGGCGGAGCGTTCCGCGGCAGCACGAGCGTGATGATGGTGCTGCCGTTCTGCATGGACACGACCGAGGTCACGGTCGACGCGTACAAGGCGTGCGTGGAGGCGCGCAAGTGCACGGCAGACAACCTGGGATGCGATGGCGAGTATGCGAGGTGGGCGAATTACGGCGTAGCGTACAGGGGAAACCACCCTGTCAACTGCGTGTCATGGACCCAGGCCGTCCAGTACTGCGCTGCGCAGGGCAAGCGGCTCCCTGCTGCCCATGAGTGGGAATGGGCAGCGCGCAGCGGGCTCGAAGCCAGGAAGTACCCGTGGGGCGACTCCGCTCCGTCGTCCTCCAACCTGTGCTTCGGCAGCAAGCCAACGCCCCCGGGGACCTGCGCGGTGGGCAGCTTCCGCGGCGACACCAGCGTCTACGCAATCCATGACCTCGGCGGCAACGTGTCCGAGTGGATCAGCAACGTATCCGGAGGGTGGCAGTACGCGAGAGGCGGAGCCTGGAACGGACGAGACAGCGACTTCGAGGTGGAGCACGAGACAAGCCATTGGACAGGGAACAAGCCTGATCGCTACCCGTACATCGGCTTCCGCTGCGTCCAGACCGCAGGGCGGTGAGACCTCATTCCGCCAGCGCGGGGCTGCCCTTGGGCGCCACGACCCACAAGCGCAGCGGCGGGTACTTGAACATGCGCTGGTCCGCCCCTTTGGCGACCGGGGGCGCAGCGTGGAAGGAAGGGTAGAGGAAGTACTTCACGCTGGCGGTCTCAGGAGGCACCTCGTTCCAGCGGCAGTCGGTCCGCCGCGCCAGCATGCGGATGACCTCGGTCTGGTTCATGTAGTCGAACTCGATGCTGAACGGTCGACCCTTCTGGCGCTCGCAGATGAACTCCACGACCTGCGTCTGGCGCTTCAGCCCGATCATCCCGTCCACTATCCCGTAGTACCTGCCCAGCATCGGAATCGATGCAAGGCCGAACGCCGCGATCCACACGGAGACGAGCCTGGGTCTCTTCTTGCCTGATTCTGCGAAGCGAGCGAGCTCGCGCGCCACCACGACCCACGCCAGCGGCAGCACCAGGATGTTGTAGTGCGGGAAGTAAATCTTGCGCCCTGTGGCAAGCAGCGCAGCGCACGCTACGAGCACCAGCACGTAGGTCGCGGTCCATCGATCCCGGATCAGCATCCTGCCGCGCGAGCGGAGGATCTGCCGGACCCAGGACAGGTGCGCAAGGACCGACACGAGCATCGTGGCCATGATCACGACGAGCCACAGCCCGTTGAACCTCCATAGGATGGCCCAGCTCCTGGCGTTCAGCAGGTACAGCACAGGGTCCACCTCTGGCTCCCAGTAGCCCCTCAGGAAGTTCCAGCCGATCTCCGAGCTCGAGAACCAGATGGGCATGGCCAGGGATCGAAGCCACTCGAACGAGTCTCGTGCACCCCCCAGCCCGTGCGTGGTGATCAGCCTGAGGTTCGAGAACCGGGTCTTCAGCTCTGACAGCAGCGCAGGGACGTAGGTCGCCAGACCTGCGAGCGCGCCCAGGGCGATCCATCGACGCTTCACCTTGGGCACGTCGGTCGCCGGCGCAGCCTCGCGACTTCCGACCCACGCAAGCGCGATCAGCGCAGGGAGCGCCACGATCGCGGACATGTGGCTTTGCGGAAGGATCAGGGCGAGAAAGACAGCGAGCGCCAGGAGCGGGCCGCTGCCCTTGGACTTGCCCAGCACCCAGCAGCCCAGCATGAGCGTGGTCCACGCAAGGCAGGGATTCGGGTTGTAGGGACGATCCGAGAAGAGCACGTCCCACGGTGCGACCGACATCAGGCACGCGAGGTAGATCCCTGCGCGCACCGAGATCGCTTTGCGCAACGCCTGCGCGAGGACCGCAATGCCGACCACGTGCAGCGCGGCCACCACCACGCCGATGGAATAGGGATGGCCGCGGCCGAGCACCAGCGCAAACGCGTGGAAGTAGTGGACCGCAGGGCCTGGCAACAACGCGTCTGTGTCCGTGATCGCAGGGCCGAACACCACCTGTCGTTCGCCCCGCGCGATGTCCATCGCCACGGAGTACATCCCGAGCTCGTCGTCGTTCCAACGGGCGTAGGGAACGAGCGCGACGCGCAGGACGAATCCGGTGAGCAACGCCAGGCCGGTCCAGCGATTCTCTGGCTGGTTGAGCAGGGTCCAGGCAGACGCGACACGCGCTCTAGCCCAGCCGGCCCATGCGGAATCAGCCATGCTCGCTCAGTGGTTGAAGGGCTTGTCCGGATCGGTCGGTGTCTGGTGCGGGTAGGGCAACGGATCCGGCGGCGGAGGTGGAGGAGGACGGTGCGTGGGGTGCGGCCTGGGCCGTGGTCGCGTGCCCCCGTCCAGGCGGGGAGGAGGCAGCGGATCCGGTGGCGGCGGTGGATCCATCGGAGGGATGGCCGTCGGCCGCGGATAGCCTGTGGGAGGCGGCGGTGGATCGGGCGGAGGGTAGTTGGTGTAGTCGGGCGGAGGTTGCGAGTACGGACCACCCGCGTCTTCCACTACCAGCACGCCTGTGGGAGGCGGCGGCGGATCAGGTGGAGGCACAGGATCCGGCGGCGGGTAGTTCACCTGCTGGCTCGGGCAGGCGAGGGGAGTCAGCGCGAGCGTCGCAGCAGCGACCGACTTCCACAGCGGTGCACCCTGGGTGCGGCGCTCCCTTGCAGCAGCCATGATCCTCGCCGTGCCCGCATTCACCCGCTCCTCGAGCTGCTCGTTGGCAGCCTCGGTCTCTTCGGTCAAGCGGCACGTGAACTCCTCGAGCGCATCAGGGTTGCTGCCAGCAGGCGAATCGCAGAAGTCCACGATGCGACGCATGCGGGAGATGCAGTCGAGGTTGACGCTGCGCAGGACGTCGAGCGTGTCTTCCCGAAGCGCAGGCGAGAAGCCGTAGGGGTAGAACTGCTTGAGCAGCTGCAGGTGGTAGCCGAGGCCGAGGTTGGTGTTCATCAGGCCATTGGCGCGGAAGTTCCGGTCCATGAACGCCCGGGCGAACACGCGCAGCGTACGCTCCGCCGCAGGATTCGAGATCTCGTAGTCCCAGCCGAACTCGTCGCCGATCAACCGCCCTTCTCGCGCGAGCCGACGCATCAGAGGCGTCCCCACGTACACCTCTGTCCGACAGAAGTTCATGGGGATCTCCGCGTACTGCTCCCAGAAGTCGAGGCTCGCGCGCAACGACGCGGGCGTGCTGTCCGGGTCGAAGATCAGCATGTTGTAGCAGGTGTAGACGTTCATCTCGCGCATGACCGCGAGCGATCGCCGGTTGGTCTCCAGGTCCACGCTTCGTCCGAGGGTCTTGAGCCCCTGCGTGCATCCTGCCTCGATCCCAAGGTAGATGCGCAGCAGGCCGATCTCCTGCAGCACGCCGAAGACCTCGGTGTCCACGTCGTCAGGGCGCGCCTTGACCACCAGGGCGATGTCGCGCACGCCGCGTCGTCGCAGCGAGTCGCGAAGCGATCGCACGCGCGCTAGATCGCGGGCATGGTCCCGCGTGAAGAAGTCGTCGTCGTGGAACACGAACATGCGCGCGCCGCGCTTGCTCCGAAGCTCCGCGATCTCGTCGGCGATGTTGTCCGTGGAGCGCGCGCGGTACTTGGGGCCGCCCGCGTCGGCGATGTACGCGTGGATGCAGCAGAAGGCGCAGTGGCCGTAGCATCCGCGGCTGCCCACGAGGAACGCCGTGGGGATCCCGAGGTGCACCTGCGGATCGCCCGTGCGCTTGGGGAACGGCAGGCTGTCCAGATCCAGGTGCAGCGCCCGCGCAGGATTGGCCTGAACCGTCGCATCGTCGGTGCGCCATGCCAGCCCGGCAAGCGAAGGGAAGGCGGCTGCGGGCGACGCTGCCCCAAGAGCCTCGCACAGCTCCACGATCGCATGCTCGCCCTCGTGACGCACGGCCGTGTCGATCGACGGGTATCGTTGCAGCAGGGCCTTCCAGGCAAAGGTCGGGAAGTGGCCACCGCACGTGATGTGCCCGGAAAATCCCTGGGCTCGCAGCGTGTTGGCGAGCGCGCCGAACTCGTGCGCGCGACGCTGGAAGGTCATGGACAAGCCGACGAGCCCCGGGGTCTGGCATCGCACCAGCTCGGCCACCCGATCGGCATCCGCCTTGTCCCCAAAGGGCGCGAGGCAGACCTGGTGACCTGCGCGCTCGAGGCTCGCAGCGAGGTAGCGGGTCGCGAGGTTCTCCTCCAGTTCAGCACCAACGAGCAGCACGCGCATGGACGACTCCCCTTTCAGCGCCGTATTGAACCACGATCCGGGCTGGCAGTCCCGGGTCAACGCTGCAGCAGCAACCCGAACCTTCGATCCGTGGGCACCACGGATACCGCCTGGAAGCCAGGCATGGTCGCGATCACTTCCTGCAACGGACGCGACACCTCGTACAGCCGCTCGATCGCGAAGTACGCCCGGCATTCTTCGACCACCGCCTGGCGAAGCGATGCTCGCTCGGCTTCCGCAAGCGATTCCACGTAGCGCCTTCGCGCCCTGGCCACACGCTCGTCCTGGCCGCGGTCCTCCGGAGCAAACGGCTCGATCAGCGGTGTCTGACGCTCGATCGGGATGCCGACCTCCCAAAGGCGCATGCGCTGGGCGATCCCCCAAGCCACGTCGACCGCGCAGTCGATGTCGATCGCGCGCACCAGCTTGCGCTTGCCGTTGTCCTCCACGCGCACGGCCCCTGCCTTGAGCAGCTCGTCGAACAGCACGATGTTGGCATGGCTGTGCGACTCGGTGGGGCCCTGCATCGCCCTTCGAACCGGGGTCCAGCACGCCTCGAGCACCACGACCGGCTCGAGGTGGTCCGGAGCGAGACGGCAGGTCTGGTAGATCGCGCTTGCCTCGGCGTTGGTCTCTTCGACGCTTCCGCCGAGATCCCCGAGGAACTCCGCATAGTCGCCCAGGGTGTGGCCATACTCGTGGAACAGCACCCCGAGCTTGGCCGAGTCAGCCATGCGATCCAGATCGTCCATGGGCCAATCGGTCGCGCTCGCGATCAGCGGCGCATTGCACAGAACCATGGCCGTGCGCGTGGTGTTGGTGAAGATCATCACCTTGTAGCGCGGACGTCCTGCCGGATCCGGCAGCTTCTCTCCTGCCAGCGTGTAGTTGCTCGCGCCCCCACCCACCACGAGCTGGCGAAGGAAGACGATGTTGAGGTTCTGCCTGCGGGCCTGCTCCCGCACCGAGGCGTACACCTCGCGCAGCGCCTCGGGGACGCTGTCGAACGAGCACGCCAGAAGCTGCAGCCCGCCCTTGGAGCCGATGCGCGATACCTTCTCCTCAAAGGTCAGGTTCACGTCGATCAGGTTGTCCGCGTCGTCCGCTGCAACCCACAGCGGGCGCGATTCTCCCCAGGACTCTTGCTCCGTGCCGTCGAGGCACCACGCGGCAAGATCCTCGAGCACCGCGCGAAGCTCGGTGGCCCAGGACGGGGCAGCATCGCGCATGGCCAGCAGAAGCCGCGAGCACTCGCCCAGCTCCGCAGCGAACTCCTTGGCGTAGTGGGTCGCGCGCACCGACAGGTGCCCCTCGGCGTCGCAGGTCATCCGCACGCGCGTGGCGACGCCACGGACCGCTTCGGGCCCGCTCTCGAGCGCAGCCTCGATGGGCGCCTTCTGCAGATCGATCGCCTTCTGGCTCAGGCGATCGAGCGTGTCCCAATGCTCTGCCGTGATCGATGCCGGTTCCTCGATCGCCTGGTTGAACAGCGCCCTGAGCTTGTCGCAGGTTTCGGCGTACTCCGGGCCGAGGCTTGCTTCGAAGCGCGCGTGGTCCTCGTCGGACTCGAACAGGTAGAAGCCTTGCGTGGCGAGGGGTACCGGGTCGAATACGTTGTCGAGCACGCAGCTCCACGAGACTCGACCGCGCTCTGCTGCGGGGAGGCTCTGGACCTCGCGCTCGAACGACGCGCGAGGCATGGGAGGCACGATCACGCTTCCGCGCTCGGTCAGCACGTTGCAGCCGTGCTTGAGCAGGCCGAACATGTACGGCTGCAGCGCGCGCTTGAACGCAGGCGATACGCTCGGCGAGCCGAGCAGCAGCGACAGTGCGCGGTTGGTGAGCCCATCGCACCGATCGAGCAGACGCTCGTTGAGGGAGTTGACGGTCTGGGCCAGCTCTTCGAGCAGCTCGACTACCTTGCGGAACGCCTGGAGATCGCCGCTTTGCAGATTGCGGCCGTCGCTGAGCGCACGAGGCGCAAGGAACTCGGTCTCCTGCGTTCCCAGGATCGCAAGCCGGTACGTCAGGCCATTGAGCACGATGTCGGTGCCATCGCGCATCAGCGGAAATTCGGGGGCGAACATTCGTCTCCTGGGGGCGCTTCCGAACCTGCCCGCGCTGACCTGGGCATGTCGGCAAAGTGCCGCCTCCCGCATCTGATCCGGTAAGGCCTCACACGTCAAGATCCTGATTCGAGGCGGCGTAGCCGACGCATCCGCCCAGGGCCCAGGAAAGGCAGGACGCGCCCTGCCTTTCGAGCTATGGGAGATGAGTCCCATGGCAATTGTCTTTCGAGTCGGATTCGACGGCGAGTCGAGATGTGTGGATGCGGTTTCCGAGGGTCACTATCTGGTGACCAAGGAGGACGAGGGCGTCGTGCATCTGCTCGACGACGAGGACTCCGCGGAGCCGAAGAGCGCCACCACGTTCGATCGCGCATTGGCGATGATCGCGGGCTGGCAGCAGGGCGTGCCGATGCTGGTGGACCCGAGCGTGGCCGAGTACGTGTCGGCAGCGCTGATCTCGCATCAGGGGCGCAGCTCCAACGCGTGGCAAGAGTGGCTTCGCACGGGTAAGACCAGGGGGAAGTAGGGCCGGGCGTGGAGCCGCGAGCGTGAGCGAGTGGGCGGCACCCCGAGCTACGACGCGCTCGCTGACGAGGCTGTCTCATTACCCCCGTCAAGCACGGAGCACTCCCTAAATTGATCACCTCCCCCGGGCGCTTCGCGCCCCGCCCCCTCCGGATCTGCCGCATCCCAAGGATCACCCAATGCGGCAGCCGGAGGGGGCCAGAGCGGGAACCGCTTCGATCTTCCTACCCCCTCCGCCGCCCGACTGCTTGGACTCCCCGGGTTTGCATCGACGAATCGGCGGGCGTGCGGAGGGGGTGCCGAGCGAAGCGAGGCGGGGGAGGTGATTAAAAAGTCCGTCAACAGAGTAGCCTCTGACGGTCGCGGCTCCGCGCGCCGTGGGCGGCCCGAATCGGCTACATCTGCCGCGCCAGTCGCCGGAACCCGAGGGCCATGATCAACCAGGCCACGGTCAGGAACGCTGTGCCCAGAATCGCCGGCGCCATGGATTCGCCCAGCCCGACCATGACGATCAAGTGAAGCTCCGGGCTGTGCGCCCACTCCGGGTTGCCTGGCACGTGGTGCATCACCGCGGAGATGTCCGAAGCCACGCCGGTCAGGGTCGAGAACACCAGCACCTTGGACAGCGCCCGGATCGTCTCGACCCGTCGCGGATCCGGTCGCCACGCAAACGATCCGCAGGCCACCAGCAGGATGGCGCCAAAGATCAGGATGGCAAACATCGGGAATCCGCCTTCGCGAATGAAGTTCATCATGGCCAGTCTCCTTGGGAGCGCGACCCGCTCCAGGCTCTGCCTGTCACAACGCCCGAGGCCGGGCCGCGTGACAACCTTCAGCGCTCTTCGCAAGAAATCTGTCACGCCCCCTGTCTTTGTGCGTTGATCGCCTCGTGGGCCCTGGCGACGACCTGATCGGCGGACTGAAGCGTGGCGAGGCCGCTGCGTTCGACCGCGCCTACGAGCAGTACCGCTCCCGGCTCTACGGCTACCTGGCGCGCATGGCACGCCGTCGCGAGCTGGCCGAGGACCTGCTCCAGGAAACCTGGCTTCGGCTCGCCCAGCACGCCTCGCAGCTCGATGACGATACCGATCTGGGGGCCTGGCTGTTCACGGTCGCGCGCAACCTGTTCTTGAGCCACGTCCGCTCCGCGATGACCGGCGCGGATCGGCTGCACACGATGAGCTTCTGGGAGAGCCAGGCCACGTACACGACACCCTTTGACCTGACCTCGGCCAACGAGACGCAGCAGCGGCTGGAGCTCGCGCTGCTCGAGCTGCCCATCGACTACCGCGAGGTGCTCGTGCTCGTGGTGATCGAGCATTTGGAGCCGATTGCCGTCGCCAGGATCCTGGGCATCCGGCCCGAGGCTGTGCGCAAACGACTCGAGCGGGCCAGGACCATGCTGGCCGAACGGGTGGGCGATCGCCCGCATCACGGAGGCGAACGATGAACAAGCAGGATCAGCTCATGGATGAGCTTGCAGCGCTCGGGTCGTGTGAGCTCGAAGCGGCAGCGGATCAACGCATCCAGCGCCGGGCCAGGGCGATGTTCGTGCGATGTGCGCGCAAGCCCGAGGCCGAGTGGATGCACGGGCTCGCGCGTGCGTGGCGCGCTGCAGTGGAGCCTGCGTTCGTGGTCGCAGGGAGCGCGGGGTTTCTCGGCTGGGCCCTGAGCACGGTGATCGCGCTGTATTCGTAGTCGATTGGCTTTGCGGGAAGGGTGGAACGGGCGCTGGCTCCGACCGCGGCGCCGATCAGGAGCGCTTGCGTCGGCGCAGTCGCATGACCGTCAACGCTGCGAGCGCGCCCCAGAGAGTGGATGCGCCCGAGCTCGGCTGCGAGCCAGCGGTCCTGCACCCGCACCCGCTGTCGCTGTCGGTCTCCAGCGGTGCCGGAACGGCAGTACCAGAGTCGCCAGCCCCGGCGTCCTTGGCGCCACCGCTGCCCGCAGAAGCCCCTGCGGCCCCAGCCTTTCCTGCTCCGCCACCTGCGGGGGATCCGGCTCCGCCGCCTTGTCCTGACGCGCCACCTGTCGAAGCGCCTGCTGCACCGCCAGCGCCACCCGTTGCGCTGCCAGCCTGCCCAGCAGCGCCTGCAATACCGCCGGTTCCTGCAGCGCCGGCCATGCCGCCATCGCCGCCGGTCCCTGCTGCGCCGGCCATGCCGCCATCGCCGCCGGTTCCCGCAGCGCCGGCCATACCACCGTCGCCGCCCGCACCAGCGGAGCCTGCGATGCCTCCAGCTCCCGCGGCGCCAGCGCCACCGTTTCCTGCGGCGCCCGCAACGCCCCCAGAGCCCCCTGTTCCGCCGCTCCCTGCCGAGCCCGCTGCACCCCCGGCCCCTGCTGCGCCGCCTGAGCCGCCAGAGCCTCCCGTGCCCTGGCAAACGCCGTTCTGGCAGGTCCCGGACAGGCACAGAGACCCGTTGGGGTCGAACGCATTGCAGCTGTTGGCCGACTCGTCGCACGACTCCGCGCAGTTGCCGTCTCCATCCGGACCAGGACAGGGATCGCCAGCGTGCTGCGCGCATGCGCCGGCCTGACAGGTGTCCGCGCCGTTGCAGTACAATCCATCGTCGCACGTCGCAGTGTTGTTGTTGTGCTGGCACCCCAGCACCACATCGCAGGCGTCATCCGTGCAAGGATTGCTGTCGCCGCAATCCAGCAGGGTGCCGACGCACACGCCACCCTGGCAGACGTCGCCGCTCGTGCACGCGCTCCCGTCGCTGCAGGCGCCAGGGACATTCTGGTGCACGCAGCCCGAGGCAGCCTGGCATGAGTCCGATGTGCAGACGTTGTTGTCGTCGCACACGAGCGGGACTCCAACGGTGCATGCGCCCTGGGCGTCGCAGGTCTCGTTTCCGTTACACAGATCAGCATCCGCGCAGGGAGAGCCTTGCGCCTTGTTGACGCAGGCGTTGCCGACGCACTGCTTGCACGGGGAGCCGCACGCCGCGTCGTCGGTGCAAATGACCGATGCGGAGAAGTCGACCTGGCAGTCATCCGTATCGCTCGAGGTTCCGTCCCGGGTCAGCACCACATTCGAGGCCGGAGCCGGCGTCTTGGTGACGATCCCCGGATAGGTGACGTTGCCGTAGGTGGCAATGTCGAGAATCGTGTTGGAGCCATCGAGCACCAGCACCTCGTCTCCAGTGTTGGCGAGGGCAATCGACCCCGTGGCCCAGACGCTGAAGTCAGCCATCTTGGGAACCGACACCACCGTCGCCCCCAGCTCCGCATCCGGAAGCCCTGCGAAGTAGGTCTGGTACGTCTGAGCGCTCGCCGCAACCACGTAGCTTGCTCCTGCAGCGAGCGTCGCTCCGATCGGAAACCGCTTCATCCCTTCGGCCTGATCCGGTGTCTCCTCGTCGCCGAGCTTGAACGCGTCCAGGGGCAGGGAGATCGGGCTGACGTTGCGGATGGTGATCCACTCGCCGCTCCCGCCTGTGCCAGGAGCTGCCAGGAAGCGCTGGACCACGACAGGTGCGTAGACCTCGCCCTGGGCGTTGAAGAACACGTCGAAGTAGTAGTCCAGGATCAAGTCCTGCACCTCCACGAACGTGTTCGGGTAGCCCGTCACCCGCGGATCACCGTAGTCGGTCACTGCGTCGATCGCGTTCGAAAAGCTCGGCCCCCCGATGTCGACCGTGAGGTCGTTGGCCTCCGCGCGGAACGTGGCGAGAGAGAAGCGTATCGGGTTCGTGGGAGGAGCGTTCAGGCCCACTGCGCTCCAGGGCACGAACAGCTCCACCCCGTTGGGGCCGGCGGCTGCCTGTGCGGAAGCCACGTTGGCGTAGGTCTTGTCGAGCACGGTCGCCTGCCCGCCGGAGCCGAACAGGGTCATGACAAGGAATTCCCATCGAGCCGCGTCACTGACCTTGGTATCCGCGAACGCGGCCATGAAGTCGTTGCCGCTTCCGGCCACACGATCCAGGTCGATCGCGAGCTGCACCTGGATAGGCTTTCCGACCTGGATCGCGCCGGGCACATTTCGAATGAGCACCGCGAAGCCGGTCGGCGTCCCGGTGATCTGAACCCCGGTCATCTCCGCGATGATCTCCGGAGAGGCGATGTCGGTCCGCGCGTCATTGGCGACATCGCGCCAGACGTACTCGCCCGCCTTTGCAGCGTCGCGGGCGATCAGTCCCAGGTTGTCCGCGTTGGGAGCACGCGCGAGCCAATCCGCGGCGCTTCCATCCACCGTCACCGGGTGAGCGTTTGCATTCTGCGTGGCGAGGAGCGACGCGACGAGGCTGCCCAAGGGGAGCGTGTACCGGAGCTTCATGGACGGAGTGTATCCAGAGCCTGGGCGGGTTTCTAGCCCAGTTCGCCAAGCTTCCCGTCTAGGGTGTACGCGAATCCATGCGGGGGCGGCGCCGGACAGCCACCTCCGATCCTGCTGTTGCTCAGTCGATTCCCGCCGCCTTCCACGCATCCGCCAGAGCCACCACGATCGCTCTGGGCTCGTTGCGGTGCACGAAGGGAAGTCGCACGATGCTCGTGCCTGCAGGGGCGATCGCCTGAAGTCTCTCGCACGCCTTGCGCGCTGCCTCGCTCCGCTCCGTGTGCTCCGCTCCCAACGTCTGCAGCATCGTCCGAAGCGCGTCGCGCATCGTCGCATCGATGCGATCCGCTCCGCCGTTGTCCAGCGTCCGACGCAACACCTGCTCGGATTCCGGGGCGTCCTGCTCTGCGCGGTTGAGCACGATCGCGGATGGGTTGAGCCCGTGGCGCGAAAGGTTGTTGGCGAGGTAGGAGACGTCTGCCATCGCGCCGCCTGTGGGTGCGCCGATGATGAAGTATCGCGTCGTCGGATCCCGAAGCATCGTGTTGGTCCGCCGCGCCAGCCCTGCCCATCGCTCGCGAACCGCCACCATGTCGCCGAACAGCGCGGACAGGTTGCGAAGCCCTTCGAGCCCCACGACCTTGCCCACCAGCGCCTCGACCTTGCTGCGCCCCCACTCCAGCAACCCCGTGCGCGGATGCTCCTCCAGATTCGACACGTCGGCCACGTGCGCGAGCGCAGCCAGCCACGCGAGCGAGCGCGCTTCGAGCAGGCCGAGCAGACGCCCGGGGTAGGTGAGGAACGCCAGCGCATGTCTCGACGGAGCCGTGTCCAGCACGACCTCGTCGTACTTGCCCGAGTCGACCTCGTGCTGCAGCAGCCCGATGGTCACCAGCTCGTGCACGCCTGCCAGCGAGTCGCCCAGCTCCCGGTAGGCTGGATTGTCCATCAGGTGCTTGCGACGCACCGGGTCCTCGAACAGCCACGTCGCGAAGTCGTCGAGCGACGCGCGTGGATCCGGCATGCGTGCGTACAGCCAGCCGTCGCTGTCCGGGCCGAACGACACCGGGACCGCTTGCTGCCCCACCTGCGCGCCGAGCGCGTCGGCCAGCCTGCGCGCAGGGTCGACCGTGATCACGAGCGTGCGCTTGTGCGACCGCGCCATGGCAAGGGCGAGCGCCGCTGAGGTCGTGGTCTTGCCCACGCCTCCGCCGCCGACGGACACGGTTAGGCGCGTCTTGCTCACCCGGACGCTCCTGACGAGAGCCATTGCGCAACCTGGCTCGCCACAGGATCGTTGGGCGTGTCCGGCAGCGACATCACGTGTCCGGCGTCCATCGCCCGAGCCAGACCAAAGGCGTAGGCGGTGTCTTCGGCTTGCTCCGCCCTGGCTTCGATGATCTGGAGCAGCTCGCGGGCCGCTGCGCCCACGCCATCTTCCGAGGTCGACAGCTCCTTGGCCGCGGACCAGGCCCCCTCCGGATCAGCCACCACGGTGCGGTTCACCACCACGAGCGCAGGTGCGATCCCCAGCTCCGAGCGCATGCGTCGGCACAGCTCCTCGGTCTCCTTGACCACGAGCGGCTCAGCCAGCGTCACCACCACGATCTCCGCGCGCCCAGGGGCCACGATCTCTCTGTGGATGCTCTTGCCCATGTTGCCCAGGGGGCTGTTGCCGAGAAATCGCTCGAACGCTTTGGGAACGCGCAGCCAGTCGAGGGCATGGCCGCTCGAAGGCAGGTCCACGACGATTCGCTGGTACTTGTGCTCGGCCGCCAGCGCGCGAACCCGCTCGAGCAGGGCGAACTCGCGAAGCGCGGGCACGGCGCGCACCATGCGACGGATCGCGCGCTGCGAAACGATGGCCCGGGCCAGGATCCTGGAGCCGAGCACGCTGGCGAGCGCTTCGACCAGCGCCTTGTCGTAGATGACCACCACGTGGGCGATCTCCGACACGTCGCGTCCCAGCGCCCGGGCCCCTGCCTGCCCATCGTCGAATTCCACCAGCGCAGCGGTCTGCCCGGCGCGAGCCGCCTGGATCGCAAGCCCCGCAGCGACCGTGGTCTTGCCCACGCCGCCCTTGCCCGTGACAAAGACCACTGGCGCCTTCAGATGGAATGGGGGCGCTGGGGGCGATGCAGTCACGATCGAGGGCATTTCGGATGGCGGAAGTCGGATGTCAAGCTGCGACCCCGTCTGAGTAATCCGAAAGGGCGCGAAGCGCCACTGCCAGTGCGTGGACGTGGCAGGAGCCCGCAGGAGAAACTCTGGCAGGCATGTGCTCTGGACGGTTGGGGGGCTTGGCTACTTGAGCATCGTGTCGACTTCGGCGCAGGTCTTCTTGACCCCTTCGACCGACTTCGCCAGCGCGGCCTTCTCGGCGTCGTTCAGGTCCACCTCGATGACCTTCTCGACTCCGCCCGCACCGAGCATCACCGGCACGCCGACGAACAGGTTGTTGATCCCGTACTCGCCCTGGAGCAGCGCGCAGGACGCCAGGATCTTCTTTCGGTCGAAGATCATCGCTTCGGCCATCTCGAGCGCGCTGAACGCGGGAGAAACGAACGCGGAGCCGAAGCCGAGCAGCCCGACCACCTCGCCGCCTGCCTTGCGCGTACGCGTCTCGATCGCGTCGAGCTTGTCCTTGGACAGGAACTTCTCGACCGGCATGCCAGCGATCCGGCAGCAGCTGCGCACCGGGACCATGTCGTCGCCGTGCCCGCCCAGAACGAGCGCCTCGACATTGTCGACGCTCACGCCAGCCGCCTCCGCCACGAAGTAGCGGTAGCGGGTGGAGTCGAGCACGCCGGCCATCCCGACGATCTTGTTCTTCGGGGGATTGAGCTTCTTGTAGAGCGTGTAGACGATCGCATCGAGCGGGTTCGCGATCGACAGCACCATCGCGTCCTTGCAGAACTTCGCGATCGCGTCCGCGACCTGCACGGTGACCTTCAGGTTGATCGACAGAAGCTCCTCGCGCGACGGGAACGTGCCGTCAGGGCGGGCCTTGCGCGGCACACCAGCGGTGTTGATGACCATCTCGCAGCCCGCGAGGATGTCGTAGTCGCGGCCTGCTTCGATGCGCACGTCGCTGGACACGAGCGGGTTGCCGGCCAGGATGTCGAGAGCCTTGCCCTTGGCGACCGACTGCTTGCGCGTGACATCCTGCTTGTCCTGCGGATCGTTCGGGTTGACAAAGGGGGCGGGGTCCGTGACCGCGACGACGCGGGCGAGCCGACGACGCACGACCTCCTGAACCAAGACGCCGCCGATGTATCCACCACCGATGATGCCGATCTTCTTCAACATGGAAACAGGCTCCTTTCGACTGCGCCGGCCGCTAGGTGGGACGGCTCGTTGGCAGCTTCACCGCTGCAACATTTGAAGTTCACGTTTGCTTGTTGATCTCGTCCCCCATCCCGTCGCGATTCACCATCGCCGTCGCCACGGGAGGTGCCGAGCAGGGGCGCAAGACTATCGTGAACCGATCACCATTGTCGATGAATTCCTGCACCCCCGAGCGCATGAATCGTCAGCCATCATTCTGGACGAAATCAGGGTCGTCATTCACCGAACCCAAGGTGGCGCCCTGAGGAGAACTGGGCTATTCAAACCCCAGTTGCGCGGCTCGAAGACTCGGCTTCGTCAGCGTTTGGTTCGGACGGCAGGCACGTGACCTCCGTCAGCCTTTGGGGAGGGCGCCGCGTTGGCACAGGTGGTCCCGGGGGCTCGATAGGTGGGTCATGGGTAGTTTGAGATTCGGCGCCGAACAGGCCATTCGCAAGTGTCTCCGGGTCCGCCCCGGCGAGACGGTCGTGCTGATCACGGATCTGGAGTCGCTCGAGATCAGCGACGCACTGTTGAGCGTGATCAGGGAGGCGACCCGCACGGTCACCCGGTTCGTCATGGAAGACTTCGGGGCGCGTCCTGAGGACGGCTCCAGCCCGCTGGCCTTCCCGGCGGTCATCGCCGAAGCGATGACCCAGGCGTCAGCCTCGGTCTACGCGGCCAAGGGAAGGCGCGGAGAGCTCAAGTCGTTCCGCACCCCCATGCTCAAAGCCGTCGAAGCCAACCTGTCACTGCGTCATGCCCACATGATCAACATCACCAAGGAGGTGATGGAGACCGGCATGTCCGCCGACTACGACCAGATCCAGCAGCTTTCCGCCCGGGTCTTCGACATCGTCAAGACCGCACGGTCCATTCGCGTGACCTCTCCCCGCGGCACCGACTTCACAGTCAAGCTCCACCCGAACTGGAAATGGATCGTCAGCGATGGGCGCATCACGCCGGTGCAGTGGAAGAACCTGCCCGACGGCGAGGTGTTCACCTGCGCCGAGTCTGCCGACGGCCGCGCGGTCGTCGACGGGTGCCTGGGCGACCACTTCAGCTCCCTGGGAACGTGCGAGACTTTCCCGGTGACCATCGACTTCAAGGACGGCGTGGTCACCAGCCTGCGCTGTGAGGAGCGCCCGCCGGTCGAGAAAGAGCTCAACGAGTACATCCGCCAGGATGCGAATGCCAACCGTGTGGGCGAGTTCGCGATCGGCACGAACATCGGCCTGGATCACATCATCGGCAACCTCCTGCAGGACGAGAAGTTCCCGGGCGTGCACATCGCTCTCGGTCACGGATATCCTGAGAAGACCGGCTCTCCATGGGAGTCGGACGCGCACCTCGACGTGGTCATGCGCAAGGTGACGGTGGAAGTGGATGGCAAGGCCATCATGCGGGACGGCACGTTCCTGATCTGACCGCCAGGCGCGACGCCTCGGCCTGCATCTGCATCCACATCCAGTGCTGCGCAACACGGCCCGCCGGCCGATCGACTCGCGTTGAGGCGCGGTCTTTCCCAATCCGAGCGAACTCGTGACCCTCGGTCGGTGCCCGTATTGCCTCCTTCGTGAAATTGTGATGAAGCTCTGGCTCGTTACGATTCGCGCGTGACGACCCGTCAACGCGACAGCTGGGCTGAGGAGAACCATGACCCTTTCGAAGATCATCTGGACCAAGATTGACGAGGCTCCCGCTTTGGCGACGTACGCCCTGCTCCCTGTGTTGCAGGCCTACGCAAGAGGCACGGGCGTGGAGGTGGAGACGAGCGACATCTCGCTTCCAGGCAGGATCATCGCGAATTTTCCGGACAAGCTCACGGACGCGCAGAAGATCCCGGACTGTCTGACGCAGCTCGGGGAGCTCGCCAAGACTCCTGGGGCGAACATCATCAAGCTGCCGAACATCAGCGCCTCCCTTCCTCAGCTCCAGAGCGCGATCAAGGAGCTGCAGGCCAAGGGGTACGACATCCCGGCCTACCCGGAAGAGGCGAAGACCGACGCGGACAAGGCGCTGCAGGCGAGATTCGCGAAAGTCCTGGGCTCAGCGGTCAATCCGGTGCTGCGCGAGGGCAACTCCGATCGCAGGGCTGCGGCCTCCGTCAAGAAGTTCGCCCAGAAGAATCCCCACAAGATGATGAAGCCGTGGCCCGAGTCTGGCTCCAAGGCGTGCGTGGCCCACATGGACGGCAAGGACTTCTACGGGTCCGAGAAGTCGCTCACGATGCCAGCGGCGACCACGGTCCGGATCGAGTTCGTCTCTGCAGACGGCACGACCAAGGTGCTCAAGGACAAGCTCGCGCTGCAGGCTGGCGAGATCATCGACGCGGCGGTGATGAACGTGGCCGCGCTGCGCAAGTTCTACTCGGCGCAGATCGACCGCGCGAAGCGCGAAGGGCTGCTGCTGTCGCTGCATCTCAAGGCGACGATGATGAAGATCTCCGACCCGATCATGTTCGGCCACTGCGTGTCGGTCTACTACGAGGACGCGCTCGGCAAGCACGCCGACGTGCTCAGGGAGATCGGGGCCAACGTCAACAACGGGCTCGCTGACGTCCTCGACAAGCTCGGGCGTCTGCCTGCTGACAAGAAAGCCGAAATCGAGGCTGACATCGCGGCGGTCTACAAGACTCGTCCCGCGCTCGCCATGGTCGACTCGCGCAAGGGCATCACCAACCTCCACGTCCCCAACAACGTCATCGTCGATGCTTCGATGCCCAACGTCGTGCGAGACGGCGGCAAGATGTGGAACGCGCAAGACCAGCTCCAGGACACGTTGGCGATGGTGCCGGACCGCTGCTACTCGACCATGTACCAGACCATGATCGAGGACTGCCAGAAGCACGGGCAGTTCAACCCGGCCACGATGGGAAGCGTGTCCAACGTCGGGCTGATGGCGCAGAAGGCCGAGGAATACGGCTCGCACGACAAGACCTTCGAGGCGCCCGGCCCAGGTACGATGCGTGTGGTCGACGCTTCGGGCAAGGCCCTGCTCGAGCAGACCGTCGAGCGCGGCGACATCTTCCGCATGTGCCAGGTCAAGGATGCACCGATCCAGGACTGGGTGAAGCTGGCCATCACCCGCGCCCGCGCATCCGGTGCGCCTGCGATCTTCTGGCTCGACGATCGTCGCGCGCACGACGCGGAGATCATCAAGAAGGTCGACAAATACCTGCCGGATCACGACACCCAGGGGCTCGACATCCGCATCATGCGGCCCGACGACGCGATGAAGCATTCCCTCGTGAGAATCCGTCGAGGCGAGGACACGATCTCGGTCACGGGCAACGTGCTTCGCGACTACCTCACGGATCTGTTTCCGATCCTCGAGCTGGGCACCAGCGCCAGGATGCTGTCGATCGTGCCCTTGATGAACGGCGGCGGCCTGTTCGAGACCGGCGCTGGCGGCTCTGCGCCCAAGCATGTCGAGCAGTTCCTCAAGGAAGGGCACCTTCGCTGGGACTCGCTCGGCGAGTACTGCGCCCTGGTCCCCTCCCTTGAGCTGATCGCGAGCAAGACCGACAACCCGAAGGCCAAGCTGCTGGCGGAAACGCTCGACCAGGCCATCGGCACGTATCTCGAGAATGGTCGGTCGCCGTCGCGCAAGGTTGGTGAGCTGGACAACCGCGGCAGCACCTTCTACCTCGCGCTGTACTGGGCGCAGGCGCTTGCAGCCCAGACCAAGGATGCGACGATGAAGGAGCGGTTCGTTCCGGTCGCTCAAGCGCTCACCGACAACGAGGCCAAGATCGCGGCGGAGCTGCTCGCCGCGCAGGGCAAGCCGGTCGACATCGGCGGCTACTACCTTCCGGACCCAGCCAAGACCGAGGGGCAGATGCGTCCCAGCCCCACGTTCAACGCGGTCATCGACGCAATGTAGTTGCGTGACATCCTGGGCGTTCCAGGGCAACCTTGCGCCGATGCCTCGACGCACATTCGCCATCGGTGACATCCACGGTGACCTCGACGCACTCGAGAAGTTGATGTCCTGTCTTCCGTCGCTCACGTCCGAAGACACCCTCGTTTTCCTCGGAGACTTCATTGATCGCGGGCCAAAGTCCGCGGAGGTGGTGCGCTACGTTCGTGAGCTGATCGGCAAGACACCGGCCAAGGTCGTGTGTCTGCGCGGCAACCACGAGGATGCATGGCTGCGGGTGTGCACCGGAGGGTGGGACGCGTTCGTGCTGCCGCCCGGCAACGGCTGCCTTCAGGCGTTGCGATCGTTTGCCGGGGAGCCGCAGCCGAAGGAGGACGAGGGGCCGCGGGCGGACGAGGTGAAGAGCCTTCGAAACGGCCTGTTCTTTCCGGAAGACGTCGTGGCATGGATGATGTCGCTGCCGTACTGGTACGAAGACGAGCACGCGATCTACGTGCATGCCGGACTGCCCAAGGGGCCCAACGGCTGGATCCATCCCAAGGACGTGAAGGATCCGACGGTGCTGATGTGGTGTCGCGACGACGACTTCTTCCGCAACTACTCGGGCAAGCTGGTGGTCTTCGGCCACACGGTGACCGAGTGCCTGCCGCAAGAGCTCTCGAGCTACACGCCCAATGATCCGACCGACATCTTCGCCGGTCCGTGCGTGGTGGGGCTGGACACCGGCGCGGGCAAGGATGGATTCCTCACAGCCCTGGAGCTGCCGTCGGGGCACGTCTACGAGTCGCGGGCGGTCTGATCCAACTAGGAACTGGGAACAGGAATGCGAATTTAGAACTAGGAATGGTGAGCACTTCACCGGCCACCGCAGCACGGGCAACCACGAGCTGAGGGGTGCGTCGGTGAAGTGCGACATTGAACAAGCCCGAAGCGGCGGGGCGCGATGCGGCACGGGTGGTGCTAAGGACAATTCGCTTGCTG
>JACRCQ010000003.1 GCA_016218915.1 Deltaproteobacteria bacterium | reverse complement strand
GCCCGTGATCTCTCGCTCGAAGAAGAACATATCCTTCATCTAGCAGGAAGGTCGCCGCATGGATACGGAAATCTTACCTGGGGCGGCCTTCAGGCCGCCTCTGCCTCGTTGCACCTACCCAACCTGCGAAGGTCGGGCTAGGGTCTCCCTCAAAGCTCACACAGGCAAAATCGAGAGTGTAAATCGCTCGCCGTCGAGATCCCCTTCCTTCACGATCGCAGGCTCGAAGTCGGCCGGTCCGATCACGAGCTCGGAAGCCAGCACCTCCTTCGAGATGCGCGCGCTGGCCGCTGTGCACACCTTCTTGATGCGCTCCGAGCCGTCCACCGCGACCTTGATCCTCGCCGTGTAGTCCAGGTTCATGTCCTTGCGGACCGCCTGGATCCTCGACAGACACTCGCGCTCGAATCCCTCGTCGATCAGCTCCTCGGTCAGGGTCGTGTGGATCACCACCACGCCCACCTTGTCGCCCGCAGCTGCAAACCCTTCTGCAGCTTCGACGGCAACTTCCACGTCCTCAGGCGCAAGCTCCAGCGACATTCCTTCGAGCTGCAAGGAGACTTTGCCCTCGGTGACCAGCGCAGCACGAAGGCGCCCTGGGTCCGCTGACTCGAGCGCTTTCTTGGCTGCCTGCACCTGCTTGCCGATCTTGGGGCCGAGCGATCGGAAGTTCGGCTTGACCTTGTAGCGGACCTCTTCGCCTTCCTCCCCAGGCTTGAGCCATCGCACCTCGTGCACGTTGAGCTCGCTGGCGATCAGGTCCGCATGGGACACGAGCCGTGAAGAAAGCTCCTGGCGAGCCAGGACCACGTCGGCACGCCCCAGAGGCTGACGCACCTTCAGGCGGTTGTTCGTGCGCACCTGAAGCCCGAGCGAGACCAGCTCGCGCACAGCCTTCATCTCCACGGAAAGCGCCTCGTCGATCGCTGCTTCGTCGACCTTGGGCCAGGTGCACAGATGCACGCTCTCGGGCTGGCTCTTGCGCCAGACCCTGCGAACGAGATTCTGGTACATCTCCTCGGCAAAGAACGGGATGAACGGGGCAGCGAGCCGAGCCAGGGTCACCAGCGTGGTGTAGAGCGTGTGGTACGCGTCCCGCTTGTCCTGGGAGAACCCTGAAGCCCAGAACCGCTCGCGGCTCCGGCGTACGTACCAGTTCGAGAGCGCATCCACGACCTCGATCAGCCGAAGCGATGCCTCGTAGACCCGGTAGCCTTCCAGATGATCGGTGACCTCGCGCGTGGCCAGCGCGATCTCGCTCAGGATCCAGCGATCGAGCAGGGCCCGCTCCTTGACCGGACGATACCCCTCGCAATGCGAGAGAGCCTCTGCATCGAGCCCCTTGAGGTCAGCCAGCCCCACGGCCGGATTGAACCCGTCGATGTTCGCGTAGATGGTGAAGAACGAGTAGACGTTCCTCAGCTTGATCTGGAAGTCTTTCTGGGCCGCACGCACGTTGCTGAGCGAGTGGCGCGTGTTGGTCCAGGGCGGGCTCGTGGAATAGAAGAACCAGCGGAAGGCATCGGCCCCTGGCGCTGGCGTGGTCGGATCCTGGATCATCAGCCGCTGCCCGGCAGGAAGGCGCGGAACTTCTACCGGCATGACCGAAGTGCCCATGGGACAGACTTCGGCGCCGAGCTGGGCGCGGTCCTTTTCGGACAGCAGCACCACGCGCCTCGGCAGCTTGCGCGTGTCTTTGATCGTGACGGTCAGGGCCTTGTCCGGCTGCTCTGCCCGGAACACGTTGACCCGGGTTCCATCGGTCAGATCAAGCCCTTCGAGGTCGTCGGTCGCAATCAAAGCAGTGCCGTCAGCAGACGCGACCTTCCCCTGCGAGTCGTCGACAACTGCGAACTCCATCTGCACGCTGTCGAGGATCACTTCAGGCGGCGTGTAGTTGCCTTTGGACTTCGACTCCTTCTTGCCGTCCTTGTCGCAGGTATGGCCGAGCACGATGCAGGTCTTGTACGGGTGCGGATAGGGGCGCGCCTTGGACAGCCCCATCTTGGCCTGCGTCTCCTCGTCGAACACCAGCGTGGAGATCATGAGCAGCGAGTAGAACCACCCGCGGGTCTGATCGATCGCTTCGCTGATGAAGTCAGCCGGAAACGCCTGATCAAAGGCTTCGCGGGAGCCGTCGGCATGGGGATAGCCCCACTGCGCAAAAGGCATGCAGCCCGAGTCGAACCAGCAGTCGATCACCTCGGGCACGCGACGCATCTCGGCGCCGCATTGCGGACAGGGGAAGGTCACGTAGTCGATCCACGGCTTGTGGACCATGAGGTGCTCGCTCAGGCCAGGATCCGAGTCGCGGGCCTCGTCGAATCGCTCGAATGCCCGGGGATTGAGCTTGAGGATCGATGCGACCGAGTCAGGGGCGTGCTTGTGCTCCGGATTGGCAGAGCAGAGCCACACGTTGAGCGGCGTGCCCCAGTAGCGCTCGCGCGACAGGGCCCAGTCCACGTTGTTCGCGAGGAAGTCGCCGAAGCGCCCGTCCTTGATGTGATCCGGCTGCCAGAACACCTTCTGGTTGTTCGTAATCGCGTTCTGGATCCGCTCGGTCGTGCGGATGTACCAGGCCGGACGCGCCATCTGGATCAAGGGGTCGGCGTCCGACCGCCAGCAGAACGGATAGTCGTGGCGATAGGGCTCGGAGTGGACCAGGAGCTTCTTCTGCTCCAGCTCGCGCGTCAGATCCTTGTCTGCCTCCTTGACCCACCGCCCGGCGTACTGCTCGCCCATCTCGGCCACGAACTTGCCGTCCGGCTTGATCGCGCACAGCAGCGGGATGTGCTCTGCATTGCTGTAGGTTGCCACCAGCTTGCGATGCAGCGAGAAGTCGTCCTCGCCAAACGCAGGCGCGATGTGCACCACGCCGGTACCTGTGTCGAGGGTCACGAACTCGGCTTCGACGACGCGCCAGAAAGCGCGGACTTCGCCGCCGGTCTGAAGCTTTGCCATCAGGTCGGCGTGCTTCGAGAAGTAGATATCGAACGGGGGCACGTAGCACAGCCCGATCAGGTCAGCGCCCTTGCGGGTCTCCAGCACTTCGAGCTTCTTCTTCAGCTGCTTTTCGAGAGTGGGAACGAGCGCCGACGCCACGATCATCTTGCGATCGTCGTCGTCGGCCACCACCGCGTAGTCGACCTTGGGATCGACCGCTGCGTACACGTTCGACGGCAGGGTCCAGGGTGTGGTGGTCCACACCAGGATGCTGGTCTTGGGGTCGTCGCGAAGGCGCAGGCGCACGATGACGGACGGGTCGTCGACGGTCTTCCACCCCTGGCCGACCTCGTGGCTGGACAGGGCAGTGCCGCCCTGGGCCCACCACCAGACGACCTTGTGTCCCTGGTAGAGCAGGCCTTTGTCGAACAGGTTGGACAGGGCCCACCAGACGCTTTCCACGTAGGAACGGTGGAAGGTGACGTAGGCCTTGGGCAGATCGACCCAGAAGCCGATCTTCTCGGTGATGCGCTCCCACTCGGTGGTGTAGCGGAAGACCGACTCGATGCACTTCTGGGTAAAGGGCTCGATGCCGTAGGCTTCGATGCCGGCCTTGTCCGGGATGCGCAGCTCCTTGGAGACCTCGACCTCGACCGGCAGGCCATGGGTGTCCCACCCTGCCTTGCGGGGCACGTTGAATCCGCGCATGGTCTTGAAGCGCGGGAACAGGTCCTTGATGACACGCGTGAGCACGTGGCCGTTGTGGGGCACGCCGTTGGCCGTGGGCGGGCCTTCGTAGAACACGAACGTCCCCTGCGGACTCGCCTCGTTGGCCTCCAGGGTCTTCTGGAAGATCGAGCGCTGCTTCCAGAACTCGAGGATCGCTCCCTCGTCGCGCGGGAAGTTGATGTCGGGGCGTACGCTGTCAAAGGTAGGTTTGCGCTGGTCCATGGAGATTGGTCTCAGAAGAAGGCGGATCGTAGCTGCCGCGAGGCCTGCGCGCCACGCGGGTCCTTGCCGGGCACGGGGCGCGAATTGCGCTTACTCCGTTCGCTGGATGATGTGAAACCCAAACTGGGTCTCGACCGGCTCGCTGTACTGGCCGGGTTCCAGGGCAAACGCAGCGTCCGCGAAGCGTTTGACCATCTTGTCCCGGGTGAATCGTCCGAGCTCGCCCTGACGCTCTGCGCCGCCGGGCTCGTCGGTGAAGTCCACGGAAAGAGCCGCGAAATCCTCACCGGCGCGAAGCCGTGCGAGCACCTCCTGCGCGCGAGCGAGCGCTTCCTGCTTGGAGCGCACGATCGTGGGCGCAGAATGGGCGGCGCCTCGGTACGAGATCAGGATGTGACGCGCCGAGATCTCGGTGGGGCCGGTCTCGGACTCAGGCGCTGCGGCCTGCGTGTCTTCCACGGGCGCCGCATGCTCGGTTTCGATCCAGTCGGGTGGAGGCACTCCGGTTCCCACGCGGGGGTGCACGTTCTGCATGCACCCGACCAGGGTGAGCGCAGCGGTGAGCAAGGCGACGGATCGCATCGGCGGAAAGCTATGGTCGTTCCTGACGCGTGGGTCAAGGGGTCCCGTCCGAAAGCCCAGCGCTACGCGCGGCTGAGGTAGTTCTCTGGCACGAAGACCCGTCGGATTCGAAACGCCGGAGGCGACTCGATCATGAGCCGAACGCGCATGGCAAAGGACTTTGCGGGCAGCACGAAGAAAGGTTCGTCACTGCTCGTGTTGCCGACCCACGCAGGGGCTGGCATGTCGCATTCGCGGCAGAGCGAGCTCACGACCGCTGCGATCAGACCTTCCATTCGGCCTTCTTGGGAGGGCAGCGGATCGTTGATCAACTCGCCCCTCGCCTCGGGCAGGGCACCTCGAAACCCATCGACGAACTCGTTGATGTGGAGTTGGTAGTGACCCGAGTCGGCAGTTGCGAGATGGAAGCACTCAAGGGCCTTCATCGAAGATCTCCTGCACGAGCAGCTCAGTCCTGACGGGCAGCCTTTCGCGCGCGTAGTACTGCAGCACAACTGCGAGCACGTCATCGGCCGTCCTGAGGCCGAGCCGGCTCGCGAGAAACACGATGTCCTTGCGATCTTCTTCGGTGCGCGCCGCTGCGCACTTCATCGCGAGCAGGGTCCTTTCGTCCGCGAAGCTAACATCCACGAACTGCCATGAGCGGTACCGTTCAAATCGGGCGTCCTCGGGCACGAATGCCTTTGCAGCGTCATTCAGCCAGTCGTCGGCGAACCCAAGCTCCTCGGCGACGGCCTTGGCCGCTTTTCGCACTTCCTGTGGCTCGGTGAAGAACGCATCGACATCCTTTGTCGAAGGGCGCGCCTCGAGGGCAACGCACATTGCAGCTCCTCCGACCACGTAGATCTCCGCGTGCACCGACTTCTGACCCAGTCTCTCATCGAGCCGAGAAAACGCCTCGAGGATCTGTTCTCGCGTCAACAGGGACATGGTGCAGTCCAGTCTACACGACACGGGCTCATTGCGCCGGAATGCCCATCACCCTCTGGGCATTGCGGAAGTAGAGCTTCTCCAGCACTTCCTTGGGCAGGTTGATGCCGTTGATGTTCCACTTGCCCTGGATGGGCGTGGGCGATTCGAAGTTCAAGTCCGGGGTCTGGAAGTAGCGGTAGGTCGACCTGAAGAACCGCACCACCTCCGCTGGCGGCGGAGGCTCGTCGCCGCCTGAGCCGAGCACCAGATCGCCGGGCTCAGGCCCTACGCCAAGGTCGGTTCCGTACAGGATGCGGTCCTGGAACTCGATGAAGAACGCTCGCATCTTGTCCGGAGGGTGACGGCCGAACTCCGGAACGCGCGCAGAAGTGTCGATGTAGTAGTTCGGGTACTTGCGCAGCATGCGCGCCACGCGCTCCGGCTCCTCGGCGGCATTGCCGAAGTGTACGCCGATGATCGTGGTGTTCGGATGCCTGGCCACGCGCCGCTCGAGCTGATCGAGAAGCTCCTCCCAGCTCGCTGTCCCCGCCTTGTAGAACGACCACCCAGGGTGAGCGGACAGCTCCTCGTAGCGCTCATTGGCCGGCGTCGGCGGCTGCCAGAACGCCTTGGGATCCGCTGTGTGGATCGTGATCGGCATGCCGAGCCGCCCGCAGGTTTCGAAGATCGGATCCAGGCCGGGATCGTCCACAGGCACCAGCTTGCCGTCTGGTCCGTCCCATCCAAGCCCGAGCCCCTTGGGAATCTTGAACCCCTTGGCCCCCATCTGCTTGGCACGCTCGATCATCGCAGCGATGCGCTGGCCATAGCCTGGGACGCGAAACTCCCTGCCTGGCAGGGTCATGAACACGGAGATGCGACCGTGTGACGCCATGGCCTGGGTCAGGTGCGCCTCGAGCCCGTGGTCGGGGATGCCGCCGGACAGATCGACGATGTGAGCGAATCCGTAGAGATCCATCAGCTCGACGAGCTGTGGAAGCGATCCGACCGACAGATGCGCGTGCGCGTCGATGCGCTTGAATCCCCGGGCGAAGTCCACGGTCTTCGAGCTCGCAGCATCCGGACCGGCTCCTGCGGACACCTCCACGCTCGGTGTGGGCGGAGCCGTGACGATGAGCACCAAAAGCACGCCGATCAAGCCGAGGAAGATCAGGACCATGATCAGCAACGGCCAGGGCCGCTTGGGTCTCATGCCGTCGTTCGCGCGTCCCATCAGCTCACTCTTCCTCGTCGAAGTTCCTGCCTGAACCGCCCCGCAACGGGATCGCGCGCGCTGCAGCCACCCGCTCCAGCACGTGGGCCAGTCCCGCCTTGTCGAACACATCCGGCAGCCCGAACAAGGACCCGTCCCACAGGTAGAGCATCACGTGACCGCGATCGAGCACGAGCTTGTCGATCTCCATCCACGTGCAGTTCTTGACCTTGGGCCAGCCAAAGCCGATCACGTACCGCGCCTCGATCCCGTCAGGATGGATGATCACGCCGCGCATGCCGGTCCGAATGAGCGCAGCAACGCCTCCACCAAACATGATCAAGGAGAGCGCCCGGGCGCCGAGGATGCGGTGCTCGTCGCCCTCCACGATGTAGCGGAACAGCCAGCTGTTGCTCGGCATCATCTGGCCGAGCATGACCGTGGCAAGGAACGCGAGCGACAGCACGAAGTAGATCGCGGGCAGGATCCAGGTCGTGGTCGGGGGCCCGAACGCCTGGCGGCGCTGGGGCTTGTAGGTCATGTCGAAACCGGGCGGACGAGAGTCGCGTGGCATGGGCACGCGTATTGTACACGGATGTCCGGCCGAGGGTGGCTACTCCGAAACGGGTGCGCTTCCGCGCTCCAGCGATTCGCGCAGCTCAGACACTTCGGCTCGGCTCGGATTGATCAGAAGCAAGCCGTGCGTCGCATCCAGAAGCGCGATGTCCCCGTCCGAAGCCCAGCGGAACAATCCAGCCACGTCGAGCACCGCCGGCGCACCCATCAGCTGAAGCAGCACGCGCGTGCGCGGCCCCCCTGCCCTCTCGGTCAGCGCCACGCCCACCGGACGACTCCGCGCCGTCACCAGCAGATCGTAGACCGTGAGCACATCGCTCATGATGATCGCCCGCGTGGGCATCGCTGCCCGGGGATCAGTCACCGCCAGCATGGTGAGCGCGTCGCACAGATCCTCGATGTCGCGCGCACGCTCTTCGAGAAACGTGCTTCGGGTCCAGCGGGTCGCTGTGCGCACTGCCTCGCGCGCGACCTGGCCGAGCGCCTCCGCCGACGCAGCGCCTTGGGACACGAGCTCAATGGCCCTTCCCTTGAAACGGCTGTCGCCCAGGATCTGCTGGTAGATGTCCAGGAACGAAGCGTCCGCGCCGATCTCCGCCTCTGCAGCCTTGGCCCCGAGCTCGCGCAACACCCGCTCTGCCAGGGTGAACGCGTCGAGCAACGGCTTGGTGGGATGGTCGGAGCTGAACAGCACCGGGCGCCGCGGCGGCCGTCGCACTGCAGCCAGAGGGCCGAGCACCCGCCCGGCCACAGCCGTGCGTCCAGGCAGGATGACCCGTTTGGTTCCACCCCCTGCACGACGCCGCTGCGCCTGACGTCCGCGCTGCGTTTCATCCGAGTCAGCAGCCCGCAAGGCCAGGGAGAGCGTGCCCGCAAGGGCGGCGAGGACCATGAGCTCCTGCTCGGAAAACGCCCCGCCCTCACGCTGGATCACCAGCGCGCCGATCGGCTCGCCGTCCCCCATCAACGGCGCAGCCGCAAAGGCCGGATAGCGTTCCTCGTCGAGCTCTGTGAAGCCTTGGTAGGCCGCGTGCTGCGGAGCAGAATCCACGGCCACGACCTGTCGGGAAGCCACGGACAGCCCGGTGAGCCCTTCGCCCACAGCGAGGCGAACGCGCCCGAGCGCGAGCGGCGTGAAGCCGACGTTGCCACGCATCACGAGCGCCTTGCGATCTGCCTCGAGCAGGTAGACGGACACGATCGGCACTTCCAGGATCGACGCTACGCGAGCGGGGACGCCCTCGAGAAGCCAGGATGCGGGGATCGATCGAGCGCAGAACGCTGTCAGGTCGAGGATGGATGCGAGCGGACCTTCGCGCCGTCGACGCTCCGAAGGGGGAATCGGTTCATCGGCCTGCGGCGAGGACGAGCGAAGCAATGCGGACTTCATGATGCGGTGCTGCTGGCTGCACCCTGCCAGCCCACAGCTCAAGCGGCCAAATCTTTTGGGGATTTCCCTGGAGACTCCGGTGCTGCTACCGTGATCCCATGTCCAGGGCTTTTCGCTTGTGCTTGCTCCTGTCTGCCGCTGCCGTGACGTCCTGCGGCGGCAAGGCTCTCGACTGCGGCCAGCTCCCCTGCCCCGACGAGCTGCTCATCTGGGGCGACCTCACCTACAAGGGGTCAGAGGCTGTCCACATCAACGTCAAGATTTGCCGAAACGACAAGTGCTCCTCAGGGGATGTACAGGCAGATCCGCTCGGCCACGCGGAAGTCACGCTCCAAGGGGATCTGCCCGCAGTGGTAGAGCTCGCCAGCCGCACCGCGTCAGACACCTGGCAGCTGAGCGTGAAGGTCAACGACAGCAACGGTACGGACGGCGACAAGGTCACCCTCACGCTCACGACCGTGCCCAAAGGCACCGTGATCTTCGACAAGAAGGCGAGCTCGGTGAAGTACGTCACGAGCCAGCCGAACGGCCCTGAGTGCTCTCCCACCTGCCGCTCTGCGATCGTCGCGTTCGATTGACCCAGCTCTGATCCAGGGGGCCGATGCCATCTGTTCCGGCAGGGAAATCGTGGTCCACGGCGCTCTCGTGGGTGTGGCGTCTGCTCGGCGTTGCAGTCGCGATCGGGTGCGTGGTCTTTCTGTGGCGCTACCCCTGGGGAGCTTCGCTTCGGGCGATGGGCGCAGCGAACCTGGCCTGGGTCGGTGCAGCGCTGCTGGCAAGGGCCTGCGCGGTGGCTGCACGCGCCGAACGAAGCTACGCGATGCTCGGCGCGCAGACGTCGGCGGG
Source organism: Deltaproteobacteria bacterium (assembly GCA_016218915.1). GTDB lineage: Bacteria > Myxococcota_A > Polyangia > Polyangiales > Polyangiaceae > JACRCQ01. The sequence goes on along the minus strand of JACRCQ010000003.1, from coordinate 50,141 downwards.
CCGGGTCATGTTTGCGCGCTACACGTTGTGCAGGCTGGCTTCGGACAATCTGCTCGCGGCGTGGAGCGGAATCGGAGTCTTCACCTGGCTGCTGGTGCGTCACGGCGGAGCGCGGGTGTCCTCGGTCGCCGGAGCGCTCGTCCTCGAGAAGTCCCTCGACATTGCGGCGGTCGCATGCGGCCTCGGCGCTGTCGTGCATTGGAGGCTTCTGCCGCTCGGCTGGTCAGAGCCTGGGTTCATGACCACGCTGGGCCTTGGAATTGCGGTGCTGGTGGCAGCGATCGCATGGGGACGGCTCGCGCCCCAGAGCCGGATTGGCAGGGCTGTGCAACCAGCAGCGGTGGCGTTCGGGCCAGCACTGCAGGGCTTGCGGGTGGTGGTTCTGACCTTGGTCGTGTGGACATGCGAAGGGCTCGTGCTCGCGTTTTCGATGCGCGCCACTGGGCTCCATCTCGAGCCGCTGCAGGTGGTGATGTTCACCGTGGTCGCGGTCATGGCGTTCCTGGTGCCAGGTGTCCCATCGGGCGCAGGGACGGTGGAAGCCGGGATTGCGGCGGGAATGAAGGTGATAGGCGTGGATGAGGTGCAAGCGCTGACCGCGGCGCTCGTGTACCACGCAGTTCAGGTCGTGCCGGAAACCATGGCAGGGTTGCTCGCAATGCGTGGGCTCGGCGTGGGATTGCGTCGACGCGACGCATGAGGCAGCTGGCATCCCTGCCCCACGGCTCCGCAGGATTTGTGATATGGCATGCCCATGGCGGATTTTGCCTATGCCGTGCACACCGACGTGTGCACGTACCTGCTCGACGACTCAGGGGTATGTCTGTGGGTGCTCTCGCCCAACCCGGCCACGGCGCGGATCGTGGAAGCTTGCGTGGGCGCACAGTTCGTGGCGTGCTCGGACACCCGGGTACCTGGTGGTCTGGTGGGAGAGCTCGTGCAGGGCGCAGGCGCGCTGTTCGTCACCGTATCCAAGGAGACCGGCCGCCCCATCCTGCTTCGCACCGGGCCGATCCGACGTGTGCAGGTGCGCCATGCGGGCGACAACCTTCCTCCAGGGCCCAGGCTGGAGGTCATCGCGGATGAGGACCTGATCGATCCTCCGACGGTGACCAAGCCTACCCTGCCGAAGCCGCGCAAGAAGGGGGACTCGGTGCTTCCGCCTCCTCCGGTCCCTCGGCCATCGCGTCGCAAGCTCGATCCGGACGAGGTCTCGATCACGCTGGTGACCTATCCGAGCGGCCCGCTGATCCCGAAGCCTTCGGACGACGCTGCACCGAAATCGCAGCGTCCATCGAGGATTCCGGGCGAAGATGCGGCTCCAATGCCCTTGCGAACCAAGCGGAAGAAGACATGATGGCTCGGGTCGTGGCATGCGCATGCGCGATGGGCGTTCTGGCGACCGCTTCGGCTGCCAGCGCAGAGGATCGTCCGAAGACCAAGGCGCATGAGTACTCGGCCTACGAGAAGGAGTCGATCCGCGACGCGCTTGCTGCCAGCCACACGATCGTCGACCCATCCCCTGAGGGGAAGATCGTCGAGGACATTGACATCGTCACGCTCGACGTCATCGAGAAGCGCGATCCAGCCCCTGGTTTCCTGAACGTATTCCACGCCAAGACGCGCCCGTACGTGATTCGCCGCGAGGTGCTGATCAGACCTGGCGAGCCGTTCTCCCAGAGCCTGTGCGACGAGTCCGCGCGCAACCTGCGTCAGTTCCATCAGCTGTCGCTCGTGGCGTGTCTGGCGGAGCGGGGCAGCCGTCCGGACCGCGTGCGCATCCTGGTTCTCGCCAAGGACGTCTGGAGCTTGCGGCTCAACTGGGATGTGCAGTTCGCAGGAGGGAGGATCGAGTATCTCGAGCTGGTTCCGAGCGAGGAGAATCTTCTCGGCTCGCACCAGACCGCGTCCGGCTTGTTCACCCTGTACCCACTCTCCTACTCGCTCGGCGGCAGGTACATCATTCCGCGCATGTTCGGTACCTGGGTGGCAGCGACGGCCAGCGCCAGCGCGATCGTCAACCGCGAGTCCGGGCACACCGAAGGGTCGTACGGCGGAGTGAACGTGGGGCAACCGCTGTATTCCACCCGCACCGAGTGGGCGTGGGGCACACCGGTCACGTGGCGCAACGAGGTGACCCGTCACTATGTCAACGGAGCGCTGGGATACTTCGACTCGAGGCGCACGCCTGCCAACGACCGGATCCCGTTCGAGTACCGCACGCGGACGATGAGCATCGGACCTTCGGTGACGCGGTCGTTTGGCTGGGCGCTCAAGAACGACATCAGCTTCGGAGTCGACGTGATCCGGCGGCAATTCGACACGTTCGACATGTCCGCCTACGACCCGATCGCAGTGGATCACTTCGTGAGCCGGTACGTGCCGCTCAGCGACAACCGATCCGGGCCGTTCCTTCAGTACCGTACGTACCGCACGGACTATGTGCGCGTTCTCGACTTCGAGACGCTCGCGTTGCAGGAGGATTTCCGACTCGGCCACGACTTGTACGCGAGGGTGTACCCTTCGCCGAAGGCATTCGGCTCCACGCGCAACGTGCTAGGTGCGTATGGCGGAGCCCAGTACACGTGGGCGTTGGGCGACGGCATCACACGGATTGGATTGGAATCGACGGCGGCCTACGAGTTCGCCGATCGGCCGGAAGGTCGCGAGGCGGTGACGGACGCGGCAGTGGAGGCGACAGGACGCATCGTGACGCCGAGGCTGGGATTCGGCAGGCTGGTCGTCGACGCGCTGGTGCGGAACCGATACCGCAACTATCTGAACCAGATCACGTTTCTGGGTGGAGAAGGGCGTTTGCGGGGGTATCCCACTCGCTCGTTCTACGGCAAGGACCAGGTCTCCTACAACTTCGAGTACAGATCGCGTCCAGTGCAGATTCTGAGCTGCCAGCTCGGAGCCACGCTGTTCTATGACGTCGGCGACTCGTTCGACGGGTTCACGAACATGGTGCTGAAGTCATCGGTCGGGGCCGGCCTGCGCGCCCTGTTTCCACAGCTCGACCGGGCGGTGTTCCGTGTCGATCTCGGGTTCCCGGTCACGCGCGGATACATTCCGCAGGGCTTTCCCGGGCAAGTCTACGTCTCTTTTCACCAGGCATTTGCCATGCCTGCCATCAGCGGGAGATGACAGGGCGCCACCCTGGGCTCAGGCAACGCCTGCCAGACGCGAGATGGCCCGCATTCGCTCTCCGACCTCCCCGGGCGACAGAAAGACCTTGAGCAGCTTCTCGATGTCGGGAAGAGCCTTTTCGAGGTCGCTCGTGACCATCCTGGCTGGATCGACACCGACACGTTGGCAAGCTCGCTCGATGGCGGCCTTGCCAACGAGCCTCGAGAGCCCGGAAGCCACCACGACCTGATCGAGCAGAGGCCCCTGCGCTTGCGGTGCGGACGCAGCACGCTGGGCCGCCAGCAGCGCGTTCGGCCCTCGAGCGGTGACGGGCATCGCGCGAGGCGCCTGGGAAAGCATCTTCCTGACGTGCATTCGTATCGACTCCAGGTCGCGCGACTTGACCACGAAGTCGTCGGCTTCGGCCTCCAGCGCGCGCTCCCGGATCGCGGACTTCTCACGCCCCGTGAACATCAGGATCGGCGTCGTCCGCAGCGCCGGGATCGTCCGGACCCTGCGGCAGAGCTCCACTCCATTCATGTCCGGCAGGAACACGTCGATGATCATCAGGTCCGGCTGCTGCAGCGCGAGGAAGCCCAGGGCGTCAGGACCGTTCTCCGCCAACGCCATGTCGTGACCGTCCTTCTGCAGCTCGTCGACAAGCGCGTAGGCATAGGTCGTGCTGTCGTCGACCAGCAGGATCCTCCTCGCCAACGTGGTGGGCGGGTCGACATGCGCTCCCTGGCGACGGCTCACAGCGGCCTGGGCACGCCACAGAAGGTGGTCGAGATCGCATGGCCCGCCGATCACGTCAGCCACACCAGAGCGCAGGGCGATCACCCGATGGGCCACGTGAATCTCATCGCACAACACAATCAGCGTGAAGCCGCCGTTCTTGCCGTGTGCATTTGCGTCCGCGGCCAGGTCAAGCCCGGAGCCGTCCACGAGGTCGCAGTCAGCGACGACCAGGTCGAATGCTTGCTCCGCGAGAAGCGCGCGTCCCTGGGCCAGGCTGTCGCAGGCGAGGACCCTGGCGCCTGCGCGGTTGAAAGCCTCCTGGAGCCTTAGCCGCTCGACGAGATTGGATTCAATGCAAAGAACCCTGGCGATCACGATGATTGGCTCCTGCGCGTCCTCGCAACAGCGTATTGGCAAAGGGCATGCGCGATCTCCTCGGGCGAGAGCACGAATTCCGCTGCGCCCAAGGCGATTGCTTCGCGGGGCATACCAAATACTACGGACGAAGCTTCATCTTGCACCAGGGTCCGGGCCCCGGATCTTCGCATCGCCAGCAACCCCGCGGCACCGTCGCATCCCATACCCGTCAGAACGCATCCGAGTACGTTGGACCCGCACTCCCTGGCGATCGAGCTGAAAAGAACGTCGATTGAAGGCCGGCAGCAATGAACCTCTGGATCGGCCGTGAGCTGCAGGCGTCCTGCCTCAACGATCATGTGACGCTCTGGCGGTGCGACGAAGACGGTTGCCGGAGCACCCGGCGTCGGAATGGCCATGCCTTCGGTCGCCATCGTGACCTTCAGCGGCGTCTGCTGCCCCAGCCATTCCACGAGCATTCCTCCAAAGAGCGGCGCAACGTGCAGGACAAGCAGGATAGGCACAGGAAAGGTCGGCGGCAGCGCGCCGAGAATGCGCGCCACCGCGGCAGGGCCCCCGGTCGAAGCACCGATCGCCACGAGACGGAGGGGGGTGTCGAGCGCGGCGTCGGCCGATCGCGCAGGCTCCACCCGGGCCGTACCGGACGCAGCGTCGCGAGCTGCGGCAGCTCGCTTCAGCATCCCGCCTTCTCCGTACCAGGCCCTGGAGATCACCGGAATCCGGGACACCTGTCGAAGCAGCGCACGCAGATCCGCGGACCAACCGGGATTGCTCCCCATCTGCGACTTGTCGTAGACCTCTACGGCCCCGGCCTGCAGAGCGTCAAACGTGTTCAGCGCCTCACCGCGATTGACCGACGCAGAGACCACGAGAATCGGAGTCGCGCAATCGGCCATCACGCGGCGGGCGACGTCCACGCCGTTGATTCCGGGCAGCTCCATGTCGAGGCTCACGACGTCAGGTCGCAGCGTCCTGCACTTCTCGACCGCGGCCAGGCCATCGGCGGCTTCACCCACGACCTCGAAGGCAGAGTCCTCTTCGATCGCCTCGCGCAACCGTTTTCTCACGGTGAGCGAGTCCTCGACGATCAGCACGCGAATCCTACCCATGGGCGCTACCTCGCAAGGTCCGCAACGAGGCCGAGGAATCGACCCTGGTGGAACTTCCCCTTGACGACGTAGGCAGCCGCCCCGGCCTCGAGCCCGCGCTTCTCGTCAGCCTCGCCGGACAGGGAAGTCACCAGCACGACCGGCACTTCCTTCAAGGCCGCATCGTTGCGCGTCAGAACCGTGAAGTCAAATCCGCTCATCCCTGGCATCTCCACGTCGACCACGAACAAGGCGTACTGCTTCGACCTGGCCATGCGCAGCGCTTCCTCGCCGGACGTCGCCACGTCGACCTCGTAGCCGGCAGTCTCCAGAATCGACTGCTCGAGCATTCGCGTGGTCAGCGAGTCGTCGACCACCAGAAGCGGCCGCCGCTTTTCCTGCACACGGACCGGCGCCTCGGCTCCGCTCTTTGCCAGCTTCTGGATCTGGCCGTCCAATCCACCAGGGTCCAGCACGAGCCGCGGGACACCGTCGCAATCGATCGAAGCACCCAGCACGGCGCCGGCTGCACCCGCTGCCCAGGGCAGGGGTCGCACGAGAATCTCGCGAATGCCGCCGAGACGCTCGGCGCCGATGGCGAGCCTGCCGTCGTCATGCCGCACCACCAGCGCAGTGGTCGCCTCCTGCAGGGCGCTGCCGCGCAGCCCCACCAGAGCTCCCACACGAGCGTAGCGAAGCGCTTCGCCATCGTGGATGAGCTGTCGGCCTTCCGAAGACCTGGCAAGGTCGGATTCCCGGATCGTGCGCACTGCAATGACCGCGTCCAACGGCACCAGCACGACCGCATCCTGATCGATGACCTCCACGGCGAGCGTCGTCGACAGGGACACGGGCGTGACAAGCTCGACCGTGGTTCCTGCTCCCAGGCGGGTTTCGAGCCGCACGTCGCCCCGGAGCCGGGAGGCTATGGACCGGACCACATCGAGTCCTACGCCGCGCCCGGAGAGGTCGGTGACTCCGTCGCGCGTGCTCATCCCTTGGCGGAACAGGAGACGGAGGGTCGCGGCGGCATCAAGGGATTCGGCCTCTTGCTCGGTGATGAGACCGAGTCGGACGGAGGTCTCGCGAACAACCACGGCGTCGATGCCGCACCCGTCATCATCACAGGTGAAGGCAACGCGGCTGCCGCGACGCGACACCGAGAGGCGAATCACGCCCTCTGCTGGCTTGCCCGCGCGCCTTCGCACCTCCGGCGCTTCGATCCCGTGATCCACAGCGTTTCTGACGAGGTGCAGCAACGCCTCGCGAACGCTCGGCAGCACGCCACGGTCCACGCGGACTTCGCCTCCCTGCAGCTCCACACGTACGGTCTTGCCGACCGCTGCGGCGCCCATGCTGGCAGTCCTCTCCAGCACCGGCAGGATTGCGTCCGCAGGGACCAGTCGCAACCCCTCTGCGTGCTCCCGGGCGCTGCGCAGCTCGGCCACCAGCGCGTCGAGCCTCGACCGCATCGCGTGCCGAAGCCGCAGCAGCTGGGCAGGTATGCCGGAATCGATCGCATCGCTGCCTGGGATCGACGGAAGGCTTCGGGCGTCCTGCAGGATCACGTCCAGCTCGGCGATGGTCGATGCCATCCCCAGCGCTTGCATCTCCGCAGCCGCGAGCGGATGGGTGAGCGCATCCATCTCCGCGAGGTCGATTCGCACGGTCTCGATCGCCTGACCTGCATCAGGCGATAGAGCCTTCTTCCCAGCGTCGTCGCCCCGTGGCTCTGCCTCGATGCGCTTGAGCTCGAGATCCAGCGATTCGACCACACGCAGCAGCTCCCGAGCCTCTCGCTGCGACAGCTCGGTTCCTGCGTCCCGGTGCTCGCCGAGCACGTCCTCCAGCAGACGGGCGATCTCGGCGACGGGCTCTTCTCCCACGACCATGGCTGCGCCCTTGATCGTGTGGGCATTGCGGAAGAGCCGCGCGACCGCGTCCGGAGCTCGCTCTCCGCGCTCCACTCCCATCAGATCGCGCGACAGGCTGTCGAGCAGGTCTCGCGCCTCGATCCGGAAGTAGCGCTTCGGGTCCTTGCTCACGTTCCCCCCAGGTTTCTGCGCAGCTCCGCAAGGGCTGATTCGAGATCGACGATGGGGCGAGCTACGCCTCCATCCTCGACGATCTTGCCAGCGTGCCCTTCGGAGGTCGCCGAAGGCGGAGCCACCACGATGCTGCGCTTGGCTACCCGCAGATAGCCGTCCACATCGTCGATCCCAAACGCAACCTCAGGGTCCGCGCGGCAGATCAGGAGCCAGCGCCGGGGCGTTGGCGCGCCTTTGCGTGCCAGCAGCACGCCGAGATCGTAGACGGCCACGAGCCGCCCCTGGACCGCGCCCAGACCGACGAAGCCTGGAAGGCTGACGGGAACGTGCGCAACCGGCTGGCTCGGCAGGACCGCAGAGATCTGCGACACAGCGATCGCATAGCGCTCTTGCTGGGCGCGAACGGCGATGAGCTCCAGCCTGTCCGACGAATCCACGACGATCGGTCGCGTGAAACGATCGTCGAAGTCCTTGCGCATCCTGGCGAGTCGCTCGACCACGGAGTCGTCTCGAATCATGGCTGCCCCCCACACGCTGACAGCTCGGCACTGCAAAGCTGGGAGATGGCCTGTCGGCTGAGGCCGCCCTCGAGCAGAACGTGGACCGGGTCCTCCGGACAGGCGAGCAGCTCGATCGCCAGGGAAAGGTGGCGACGCGCGCTTTCCATCATGCCCGCCCTGCATTCGAGCTGTCCCAGCTTCAGATGGGCCATCGCAAGCCCTGCGTCGGCCTCGGTGGCGGCCTGGTAGTGTCGCATGGCCCGTTGAACGCTGCCCCTTTGCTCGGAGGCGAGCCCGAGCAGGTAGTGGGCGCCAGCACAACGCGGCCGCTCTGCGAGCATGTCGAAGCACAGCTCGAACGCCGTCTCGAACTGCCCCTGGTTCGTGGCAATCGCGGCTCTGGCAAGCTGCCTCACCTCCAGGAACCTCACATCGTGCTGCAGGCTGTCGCTATCCTCGAGATAGGCCAGGGCATCGTCGAATCGCTCCTCGCGGAGCATCGCGACGAGCCGGCGCGTGGGCTCAGCCGCAGCGGTCTGCACGTTGGACTGCGGATTTGGCGTGACGTTGGCGAGCATGGCTGCGAGACGTCTGGATGCGCTCTCGATAGCCTCGAACCACGCATCGCCGTCGGCTCTGGGCGCGGGCGGCGTAGGGCCCGGATGAGGCTCGTCGCATGTTTCGACTTCAGGGAGCCGGGCAGACGAGGGAGCCTCGATGGGGCGATAGCAGAAGGTCCCTGCGAGCTCCTGGACGACGAGGCGGTCGTTGTAGCCGCGAGCCCGTTCGCTGGGACCGAGGAACAGGAAGCCATCGGGCCTCAATGCGCTGCGCAGCTTTTCGATCGCCTCTGCGATCTTGCGCTCGGAGAAGTAGATCAGGACGTTGCGGCAGAAGATGGCGTCAAAGCTCCCCGGCTGCCAGAACGCGGCGTCGTCGTCGAGCAGATTCCGCACGTGGAACGAAGCCATGCGCTTGACGCCCTCCGCGAGGCAATACTCTCCCCGCACCAGGTCGAAGTACCGCGCTTTCATGCGCGCATCCGACGAGCGAAGGGCCCATTCGCTGTACCTGGCATTGTGGGCGCGCTCGACCGCTGCGCGATTCGCGTCGAATCCGATCACCTGCAAGGCTGCCTCGGGGACCGGCAGCGACTCGCGTGCAGTCATGCAGATCGAGTAGACCTCTTCGCCGGATGAGCATCCAACGCACAGAACCCGCAAAGGCGCAGCCCCACGGCTTGGAGCCAGGGCCGGAATCACGGTCGTGAACAGCGCCTGGATCTGGGCGACGTCACGGAAGAAGTACGACTCGCCCACGGTCAAGCGCCTGGCCAATGCCTCGAGCTCCGATTGCCTTGCAGCGGAATCGGTCAGTCGCTCGCGGTACGCGTCAAAGCTGTCCACGCCATGGGCTTGGAGGCGTTGCGTGAGCACCTGGCCCCAGTGCTCGCGAACCGCGCCTTCGCCGCCCAGGCCGAGGTTCTCCTCGATCCAAGCCACGAAGTCCGCAAATGCCTGCGTAGATGGGCCGCTCACGTCCAGCCCTCCGCGAGCAGGCGCTCCACCAGCTCCTTGTCGAGCAGATGGGAGCACTCGAGAAAGGACAGGAGCTTTCCGTCCATCACAGCGATGGCGTGGACGTGCTTGGTTGCCTCCTTGAGCAGGGCCGGGACTTTCGACAGCTCGTCGGGGTCGAATCGGAGGACGCCGACTGCCTCGTCGACCGCGAGCGCCACGACCGCGCCGTCCGTGCGAACCGTGACGAATCGCGCTCGCACGCCGGCAGCGGGCAACCCAAGCAGCGCTGCGAGGCTCACGACCGGAACGGTCTCCCCTCGAATGACCGACACGCCGAGCACGAGGTCCGGGACGCCGGCGACCGGTTCCACGAGCGTCGGACGGAAGGTCTCGACGACGCGGTCGACGGGCAGCGCGCAGAAACGGTTCTGCGCGCGTACCACGAGGGTGCTGACGCGCGAATCCTCGCCCATGTTCAGAGCTCTTCCCGATGGCGGATCAGACGCGCGAGCCTCTCCGAGACGGTTGCGAGCTGGGCTGCGGTCGCGAGCGTCTGGCCGGTGCTCGACTCGGTCTCCTTGGCGGCCTGTGCGACGTTGTTGATGGCCACGTTGACCTGCTCGACTGCGGTGCTCTGCTGCTTGGTGCTGAGCTCGATCTCACGTGCGGCTTCGGTCGTGACCCCAACGCGCTGGCCGATCTTCTCGAACGAAGACAAGACGTCCGTGAACTGCTTTCCGCCTGCGTCCACGGCCTTGCGCCCATCTTCCGTGGCCATGACCGTGGTGTTCGAGGCTTCCTGGATCTCCTCGACGAGCTTCCTGATCTCGCGAGAGGAGCCAGCGACGCGGTCTGCCAGGCGTCGGACCTCGTCCGCGACCACGGCGAAGCGCTTGCCATGCTCTCCCGCGCCTGCGGCTTCGATGGTGGCATTGATGGACAGGATGTTGGTCTGCTCGGCCAGCTCGTTGATCAGATCGAGCATCGAGCCGATCTGCTGGGACTTGCGGCCGAGATCCAGCATGTGCCCCACGATCACGTCGACCTGCTCACGGATGGCCACGATCGACTGGTTGGCGCGCTGGCCGGTGGAGTCGCCCGCCCGAGCTGCGGCGCCGGTCTCCTGCGCGATCTGGACCACGCGCTGGGCGCTCTCTGCGATCTGCCGAGAGGTCGCGAGCAGCTCACGCATGGTGGTGCTCACCTCGCTCGTGGTGGCCGCGAGCTGCTGGGAGCTGGAAGACTGCTGCGTGGCAGCGGCCTGCAGCTCGGCCGAAGAGCTCTGGACGTCCTGGATGACGCGCCCGACACGCTGCACGAGGTTGCGGCTGAGCCGCCAGCTGATCGTGCCGGCCAGCGACGCGGCGAGCAGAGCAAGGATTCCGAGGGCCCACTGTGCCTTTGCCGAAGCAGCGCTGGCCCCTTGAGAGTTGGCCTGCAGGTGCTTGTCTTCCCATGTCGCCAGGGCGGACAAGGCATCGTTCAGCGCCTTGACGTAGTCCTGGTTCTTTTCGAACACGTCGATCATGGATTCCAGCGGCACGCCTGACTTGCGCTCGGCCACGAGCGCATCCCATGCCGCCTGCATGTCCGCGTTGGCGCGGATCACCACGTCGATCAGCTTGCGCTCGTCAGGCGACACAGAGGAATCCCGCAGACGGGTTTCCGCAGAAATCATCTCGTCACGGTACTTGATGATCTCCTTGGCGAACTTGTCATGCTTGGTAATGAGGTAGCTGCGTACCGCCTTGGCCCGTTGCTCGCGCTTCACCCGCATCTCTTCGACGGCGAGGCGACGCTCCCAGTCGACGGTGATGACCGCATCCTTGTCGGCCACGACCAGGCGCAGCGCGACGATTCCCGCGAAGCTCGCCACGATGGTGAGGAGGGTGACGACGGCGAAGCCGACGGCAAGCCTTCTTCCGACGGTCCAAGATTCGAGCATGCTGTGGGTGTCTCCTTCGGGCACGGCAGCCATGGATGGGAAGTCCGAACGAGGGCGGACGGGACGCTGATCGGTCCTTCGCGTTGCTCAAACGGCCCGCGGGCCGGAAAAGATAAGACCGGCCCCTGAATCCCGAGCGGCACACATTTCCCGGAATTCTGGGACTGAGCAACGCCTCAATCGTGCAAACTTCGCACCACGAAACCGCATTGCAGTCGCGAGCGGATTTGGGGGGATTTCTGCGTGCGCCCGGAGTATCCTGCCGCCGAAACGCCTCGTACGACGTGGGCCTAGGAATGCAGAACTGAACGACAGGCATCCGCGCGATTGCAGGTTTGAAAAGTCCTCGCCCCAATGAGGACCAGGGTCACTACAGCATTGAAGCCGAGCGCATAGCGCTGCAGGCCTACCTCGCCCTGCGCCCGGCCCCTGCAGCCCGTCAAGAATTCGCTGCGTCGGGTTTCAGCTTTCGACTACCATCGGCATCGCGAACATGCCGCGCCATCGTACCATCCTCGCGCTCGGCAACTTGCATCCGGAGCGGCGCAAACGCTTTGAAGCCTTTGCGAAGGAGACGTCGTTCGAGCTGGCCGTGTTCGACGGGCTCGATGCTGCGCTGCAGTGGCTCGAGTCCAACGACCCCCGGGTCGTGCTCTTCGACACTTCCGTGGCCAAGGCCCACTCGCTCTGCCTTCGGGTCAGGGCGAAGAAGGCGCTCGCCACCGTCCCTATCATCGGTCTGGCGCGGGTGATCACCGACGACGCGATGTCGAAGCTTTTCGCAGCGGGCGCGGACGACGTCGTCTCCATCGCGGCTCGCGATTCGCTCCTGGTCCGCCTTCGGGCCGTGCCCATGGAGCAGTCGTTCCACCCTCCGCCGGATCGTGGGCGTGCCCTGGTCGCGGATCGCGACCACGACCGGTGCTCGGTGATCGGCCGCACGTTGATGAGCGCTGGCTACGAGGTCCGCTTCGCGATCGACCGTAGATCCCTGGACCACTACTCGCAGGATCCGGATACCAGGCTGGTGGTGGCGAGCGCAGAGATGGGCACGCCGGACGCGATGATCGAGGGGGCTCGAAGATCTGGGGGCGTGTCGGCGGTGTGGCTCATCACCGACATCGAGCGCGATGTGGCCGCGGGCGTTGATCCGGTACCTGGAGTGGATCGGGCCTTGACGGTCAGCGCGAGCATGCCCCCGGAGAGCCTGCTCTTCCTGTCCAACGAGATGCTCTGTCCGCAGCAGACCTCGAAGCGCATGACCCCGCGCCTGCTGCACGGCACGGTAGTCGCCTTCCGGGAGGCCGGAGGCGATGAAGACGATCTCGGATTCACCTACAACGTCAGCACCAACGGCGTGTTCGTCCGGACTCTCGCGCCGCCATCGTGCAAGTCGGTCTGGATCGAGCTCCGTCCCCCAGGCTCGGAGCGCAGGGTGCGTCTGCAAGGCGAGATCGCCTGGACGCGTCCGTTCAGCCCGGGCAAGTTCGCGCTCACGCCGCCTGGATTCGGCGTGCAGATCTCGTGCGGCCTCGGCGACGGGGTAGAGCTCTGGGCCAGATCCGTCGAACGGCTCGTCTCCTCGGCGCGCAAGCGTCACAGGCTGGAGGACCTTCTGGAGGAGACGCTGCGCGACAGCGTGGTCGACCCGGTAGAGGCAGCTCCCGCAGCCCAACCTGCAGCACAACCCGCAGCACAACCCGCAGCACAACCTGCAGCGCAACCCGCAGCGCAACCCGCAGCGCAACCCGCAGTGCAACCCGCAGCGCAACCTGCAGCGCAGCCTGCTGCGCAGCCTGCAGCTCCGCCTCCGCAGCCTGCCCGCGAAGGCAGCTCGCCTCGGCCGTCGGATCCGCCTTCCCTCCCCCTGGTCTACGCTGATCCAGCGCCTGCCAAGCCAAGCGCGCCTGAAGTGGCCTCTGCGCGCGACAGACGCCCCCGACGTCTGCTCGTCATGATCGCTGGGGGAGCGTTGCTCTTCTGCGCAGGCGCTGCCGCAGCCTACGCCCTGCTCAAACCCACTGCGGTCATGCAGCCCGCCCCATTCCCTGCTGCCAGCACCGCCTCCCCGGCGCCCACGCAATCGATCGCACCGCGCGCGACCGCAACTCCCGATCGCGCGCCCTGACTTTACTTGTCGAGCGGCACGGCTGTGAATGGCTTGGGCCGGGTCTTGGCTCTTCGCGGGTCATTGGGGTGCAGCGGGGCGATCGCCGTACCGACGGCGCTGAACTCCACCACAGGGGGGCCCTGGTAGCGGCGTCCCGAGCCTCGTCCACCGTAGACGGTTTCGGTCACGGTCATGCCGACGAGGCCAATCGGGCAATCCGGATGTCCTGCAGGCCATTCCTGGAAAAGGTCGTACTGGAGCCGGGCCATGGCGGTCTCGCGCGCATCGATGAAGGCCTGCGTGTACTGGACCATCTCCGCGTTGTATCCCGCATAGCGGGCAGCGTCGCGCGCGTCGATCTGGTAGACGCACGTGCCTGTGGCGACGGTGACAGGACGGTATCCTGCGCGAAGGAGGCTCACGAAGTCCTGGCCTGCGAGGCTGCTCGTGAACGGCTCCCCATTGGCAAGGCGCAAGCAGGGAGACTGGCGGAACTCAGCCGGAGCGTGGCTCGGGTCAAAGCCGATGGCAGTGCCGAGGGCGACGAACTTCGCGACCTGGTTGCCGCCGCGCCACTGGTGGTGCTCCACGGACAGTCGCACGCCGACGACTCCTTCGGCACCGAAGTGCGAAGCCTGCAGGTGCATGCGGTGGATGGCGAGCGCTCGAGCGGCACGCATCGACTGGCTCAGCTGCGCGGCTTCGCGGGTGTCATATTGCGGTGCCGCCCCGGAGAAAGCCGAGGAAAGCGCATCCCAGAAGCCCTTGAAGTCCTGGGTGAACTGACCGGCATTGAACACGCTCGAGCCGATCACGAGCCCGTGCGGCAGGAACCCCGCCCGTGACAGGGTGAGGAATTCGGTCACCGACAGATCGCTGAGGGAAGGAACCGGACGCTGAATCATTCTCCCTCCCCACCTCGTACGGCCCGCTCGTTGACAGTGAGGACCATTCGCGCTTTGGGCGGCTCGCCGTCGACCTTCATCGGAACCACGGCGGTGCCGATCACGAACAGCTCGATCATCTCGCCTGAGGTCAATGCGGCGTTGCCTACATTCCAGGGCATGGCACGGAAGGAATGCTGACGCTCGGCCACGGTGACGCCCACGATTCCGGTGGCGCCGAGCGCTTCGGCCTCGTCCTGCAGACGCTCGATGGCGAGCTCCCGTGCGTCGTAGAGCCCGTGGGTATACGACGTCAGCTCCACGGTCTGCTGGGCAGGCGCGGCCATCAAGGCCGGCGGAATGTAGAATACGCAATTGCCCATCACGAACCCGACAGGCCTGTAGCCGGACCGGATCAACGTCCAGAAGTCCTGGCCGGTCAGCTCCGACTGGAACGGCTTTCCTGCCTTGTTCTTGAAGCTCTCGCCGCCGATGTGGCGCACGGCCGTGCCCACGGCGATGAACTCCACGACATTCGGGCCGAGAGCGTACATGGCCGGGTCTTCGGGGCTGGGCAGGGTCCAGGGGGGTGGCTGCGGCGCCCATCCCATGGACTGGCACCATCCGGCCCATTGCGCCCATGCGAGCGGCTGCCACTGGGAGGCCCAGTTCATGCCCAGCACCGTGGAGCGCACGGACCAGCCCACGCTTCGAGCCCAGTCCTGCCATTGCCGGTATCTGCCCCACATCTGGCGCCAGGGATCCGTGGTGAGATTGACGAGCAGGCGCACGCCGACGATGCCGTCGCCGCCCAGCTCGTCAGCCTCCTCCTCCATGCGGTTCATGGCCAGCTCTCGCGCGTGGTACAGCGCGCGCGTCATGTCGGTCATCTCGCATCCAGGCTGGTTCGGGGCGAGCGCGGGGAACGTGGGCGCAATCTGGTAGATCGAGCTGCCCATCACCAGGCCGAGTGGCTCGAACCCCGCCTCCTTGACCAGCAGGAACTCGTTGACCGACAGATCGCTCGTGAAGAGCTTGTGCTTGCGCATCAAGGCCAGGCGCTCGCGCGCATGGACCGGAAGATCCGGATGAAGCACCTCAGGCTTGCCCTGGCTCACGTGATCCCCTCATCGATCTCGAGCGCGATCTCCTCGGCTTCTTCGGCTGCACGCTCGATGTCGTCCGCGTCGTCCTCGACCTCGAGCTTCACATCCTGGTGGCGACCGATCGGCATCATCGACAGGATCAACGGGGGCACATCGGCCTGGACCCGCTGCGCTGCCCCGGGAATCCGTCGAATCCCGGTGCCGAACCAGCTCACCTTGACGTCCATGTCGTTGAGCTCGCAGTTGTTGAATCCGCAGGGCACTTCCTTGACCTCGAGGCTGATGTCGCTGCCCACCACGAACTCGGCCTGGAAGTAGCGGGCCTGCTCGAAGACCTTGCGCCCCACGATGTTGCGCGCGGTCTCGATACCATTGTAGGCCTTTCCCAGCTCGCCCACGCCCACGAACTCGCTGGTAACGTGCCATACGTGGTATTGGCAGAACTCGAACAGGAAGCCGCAAGGCTCGTAGCCGTCCTGCGCCAATGCCCACAGATCCTGCCCGGACAGGTCCGTTACGATCGGATGTCCGGGAGCGTGCGTGATCCAGGGAGCGCGCACGGCCGTGCCCACGACCGTGAACTCCAGCACCTCCCCTCCGTCGTCGCCACCCTTGCCCCGCTGCCCCATGGTGATCATGCGCTCCTTGAGCCGCGCCCCGATCACCGCATCGGCGCCCACGTAGATCGCCTCCTGGAAGAGGCGGGAGAGCGCACGATGCCGCACCTGCCGGTGGGCGTCGGAGATGACCGCGATCTCCCCGGTGGACCCCTTGTAGTCCGCGATCTGGCCCACGTGGAAGATCGAGCTTCCCATCACCTGGGAGATCGGCTCGCAGTGCGCATCGCGCGCGAGCAGGAACTCGCTGACCGACAGGTCGCTGGTGAACAGGCGACGGTTCGGCCCTGCTTCTTCGGCGAGGCGTTCCTGCGCACGCAGCGGGATGCCGCCCTGGGCCACGCGCGCCAGGCTTGCGTTCAGATCCAGGGGAGGATGGCGTCCCTGCGGTATCATTCGTTCACCGAAAGCACGAGCGTCGGCTGCGCAATGTGGTGGTCGTCGCGGATCGCGACCACGGCCGTGCCCACGGCGCTGAACTCCAGCACCGTGGGGCCCCAGGTGTGGTTGGTCTCTTCGACGGTCACGCCGACGATGCCGTGAGCCTGCAGCCCTTCTGCTTCGGCCTGCATGCGCTCCATGGCAAGCTCACGCGCGTCGTAGAGCGCTTGCGTGGGCCCGGTCAGCTCCTGGTTCTGCACCTGCTGCTGCTGGGGATAGCCTTGCATCTGCTGCGGATAACCCTGCATCTGTTGGGGATAGCCTTGCATCTGCTGCTGAAAGCCCTGCTGGGGCATCGTCTGCCCGACGTAGTAGACGCAGTTGCCCATGACGAAGCCGAGCGGGCGGTAGCCAGCATGCAGCAGCGTCCAGAAGTCCTGGCCAGACAGGTCGCTCGTGAACGGCTTGTCGTCCGGAGCACGCCAGTTACCGGCAGTCTCTGCTTTCACGGCGGTTCCGATGGTGAGGAACTCGATGATGTTCGCCCCCCAGGCGTGCAGGTTCACCGTCAGACGGACCGCTACGACTCCATCGGCACCGAGCTCGTAGGCTTCTTCTTCGAGCCGTGCCATCGCCAGCTCGCGTGAGTGGTACAACGCCTGGGTCATCGTGGTCAGCTCTTCGCTGACCCCAGGGCGCACCATCTGGGTGCCGATGTGGAAGATGCTGCTGCCCATCACCAGCCCGAGGGGATGGAAGCCGACCTCCTTGACCAGCAGGAATTCGTTCACCGACAGGTCGCTGGTGAAGAAGTGGTGCTGGCGCATCGCCCACAGGCGTTCGTGGGCGTGCTGGGGCAAGTCCTGGGCGAACCTGTACTGCTGGGGGGGTTGTTGTGCCACGGAGTCGACGGTAATGCTGGGGGAGCGGGCGACGCAAGAATCGATTGGCGGGACGGGGCGACGCGGTGCGTTCGACGCGGGAGGGTGACCCTTCCCTGCCCCGCCTCGATGCGCTACGAATTCATGGAACATGGCCCAAGCTCAACCTTGCTCCCATTGCGGCGCGATGATGCAACCCCAGGCCGATGGGCGGACGTATGCGTGCCCGTTCTGCGGCACGAGGGTGCAGGTCGCGATCGAGGCACAGCAGATCGCAGCCGGAATGACCCTGGACTTGGGAAACCTCGAAGCTTCGTTGGCGAAGGTTGCGCAGCTGCTGCAGCAGGCGGTTCCGGCTCGGGCTCGCGCACAGTTCCAGGGCCAGTGGCTGATGCGTCTCGAGGTGGACCTGGACAAGGACAAGTTCAGCGTCGTGCGCGAAGGCCAGCAGCTGGTCACGCGTCACATGAAGGCCGTGCGGGGCGTGGCATTGAAGAACGCGGTTCTCACGCCGGATCGCTGGATGGCAGCGCTGACACGGGCGCTCGCGCGCATTGCGAATGACAACGCGCAGGCAGCGTGGGTGCTCGGGCAAATAGGGGGACGGCGGTAGCGAGGAGGGCGTATGGGCTGCACTTGGGACAAGGTCGCGCTTGGGGATACGGGGCTGCGCGTCGCGCCGCTGGGGCTGTCGGCCAGCTACGGCGCCTCGGCGTCGGACGTGCAACGCGCGTTCGATCGCGGGATCAACTACTTCTACTGGGGCTCGATGCGCACCGCGACCTTTGGCGAAGGGCTCAAGACCCTCGCCCGCAATCATCGAACCGACATGGTCGTGGTGATCCAGACCTACACGCGGTTCGCGTCCCTCATGGGTTGGTCCCTGGACCGGGCCCTGCGAAAGCTCAGCATCGACTACGCGGACTTCCTGCTGCTCGGCTGGTGGAACAAGCTGCCGCCGCGGCGCATTCTCGACACAGCGCTCAAGCTCAAGCAGCAAGGCAAGGTCAAGCACCTGCTGATCTCAGGGCACAACCGCCCCTCGTTCGAGACGTTCATCCAGGAGCCTGCGATCGACGCGATCATGGTCCGCTACAACGCTGCGCACACCGGCGCTGAGCAGGAGGTCTTCCCGCATCTGAGCAAGCGCAACGTCGGCGTGACCACCTACACCGCCACGCGCTGGGCTGCCCTGCTCGACCCGGCCTTCACGCCGCCAGGGGATCGTACGCCGACCGCGCCCGACTGCTATCGCTTCAATCTCACCAACCCGCACGTGAACCTGGTGATGCTCGGCCCCAAGAACACGGCCCAGCTCGACGAGGCGATGACAGCCCTCGACAAGGGGCCCATGTCCGAAGAGGAGCTGCAGTGGATGCGTCGGGTGGGCAAGGCGGTGCGCGCGCGCAACCGGTACACGGACCGGCTGAGGGACTAGGCGAGCCATGGCATGAAGGAGCCCACGGCATGGCTGGCGAGCTTCGTGGTCGCAGCAGCGGCCGGAGCCTGGTGCGCGTCCTGCCTGTCGCTTCCCACAGTCGAAGAGTTCGCTTCCGGAGTGATCGATCCGGGCAAGAGCGACACCGGCTCGGGCGACGCCTCGTTGGATCAAGACTCCACGATCGGGCCGGACGCATCGCAGGAGCAGCCGTCGGACGCCTCGGCGGAAGAGCCCCTGGCGGATGCAGACGACAGCGGTGGCGAGGCGGGCGATGCGTTGATGGATGGCTCGACCTTGAAGAAGATTGGCGAGGCATGCACGAGCACGTCAGAGTGCGACGGCAAGCTGTTCTGCATGCCCACAGGCAGCGCCAGCGTGATCGGTACGTGCACGATGTCGTGCTGCACCTCGGCCTATTGCCCGCCCGACTTCGTGTGCCGTCCTGAAGCTGCGGGCGCAGTGTGCGTATCCGCTGCGAAGCTCGGCCTGACGTTGGCAATCATCAACGCAGGAGAGCCGTGCTCGGATCCATGGCAGTGCCGATCAGGCCGCTGCGAATCAGGGCTGTGCGCTGACACGTGCTGCTCGGACGCCAATTGTGCAACGAATGCCTGCTCTCTGGTGAACGACGGCACCTCGAGCACATGGCAATGCGCCAAGTGGTCCTCGGGCCACGATCAGCCTGGCGGGGCCACCTGCACGAGCCACTCCGAGTGCGAATCGAACTACTGCAGGTTCTCGGTGATGGGGAGCGTGTGCAGCGCGCCATGCTGCGGCACCACGCAGTGCGCGGATGCCAGCACCAACCACTGCATGTACATGATGGAAGGCAGCGTTGCGGTGCGGCAATGCACCAACTCGATCTTCACCTCTGCCAAGCCTTGCTGCACGACCAGCGATTGCGAAGCCGGAAAGACCTGCATCGCGGTCCAGGACAGCGTACCGACCGGCACAGGCAACAAGCAGGCTTGGGTGCTGACCTGCCAGTGATTGGACACTCCACTCCCCCGCACCTGCGCGAAGCAGGATGTTCGATTCATCCCACCGCGCGCACGCGTTGTGGCCCGCCGTTTGCTTGGTATGCTCGGACACCAACTGACAGGAGGCTCCCATGAGGGTTGTTCGTCGCGGTCGAACAGGGAAGCAGCCGAATCTCCAAGGAATTGGCTCGGAGGTGGTGCGCACGATCTCACCGGGTGGGAAGTGCCGGGATGTGCCGGACTGCGCCATCGCACCCCCCCCCACCTGGGCGCACACGCTGCGGGCGCATCGTGCACCACCGGCCGAACCTCGCAGCGCGGGTAGCCCATGCGTTCTCGGTCGGCTCGTGCGGTGGTCTGCGATCGGCATGCTGCCGCTGGTTGCGTCGCTCGCATGCTCCTCCGACGCGGAGCAGGCGGGTGGCTCCATGCTCAGGTCCACGAAGCCCTCAGCGCAAGCGCTGGAATCGGACGCCGCAGTCGACGTGGCTGTAGTCGCACGCTCGCGAGACGATGCAATCGCCGCGCTGCCGGCGGACGTTCAGGTGAGCTATCAGCCGTCGCGAAACTTCGTGACGATCCGGATGCCGTCGCCATGCGCGCTCGCGGCGGCGCCCGACCAAGCGTCGCTGCAGGCCACGGTCGTCGAGTTCATGCGCGAGTATGGCGTTCTGCTGCTCGGCGAAGGAGACACGGTTCCGGCCGAGCCGGTCCGACTGGTGGCTTCCGGTGCGCCGATGCGCGCTGTTGGAGCCCAGGGCGAGACGTGGACCGCGCTATTTCGCCAGCAGATAGACGGATACGGAGTGGGCGACACACTTGTGGGAGCCCAGTTCGTAGGGATGAGCATGCAACTGGTCGCCGGGCGGCTGTTCGACCCGTCCAAGAGCCCTACACGCGCCAAGGCGCTGGCGGTCCCGACCGAATCCGCCGCCCGTGCGGTGTTCGCGAAGGAGCTTGGCGCCAGCGAATTCGACGCATCCACGAAGGTGCTTGGGTTCGCATTCCAGCGCGAAGGCGCGGTCTTCTGGCGGACGAACACGCATCAGGTCGATGCGTTGTCTGGCACATGGTTGGGCAAGAGGCCCAGAGGGATCATGGAGTCCGACTCCCCGGCGGGGAAGGTGACGCCATGAACGCCCATCGCTTGATCCTGATGGCCTGCGTCGCAACGTTTGCGCTATCCATTGCGAGAGGCGCGAGCGCTAAGCACCCGATTCGAGAGGTGCCAGTGCTGGTGTACCAGATCGCTGACGACAACGGAACCAACGTCACGCCGGCGGACCGCAACAACATCGCGCGCATGATCGAATTCGCGAATCGTGTCTATGGGAATGCGGGACTGCGGTTCACGTTCGACTCGTCCGGTGCGCCACCCGCGGCGAATTGGTCGTTTTCGACGTTGTTCAGTTCTCATTTGAACTGCATCGGCGACTCCCTTGATGCGGAGGTAGATACTCTGAACTGGCTCGCGGATATCAATCCGGATGCTGTTGTCATGGAGTTCTACTCGTTCCAGCACATTCCCACAGTCTACGAATGTGGCGGCGGCCAACGCCCGGATTGCACCGCCGGATGCCCGACCGATTGGCGTTGCTGGAACTACGGTTGGGGCGATCACTGCTTCTGGCCGGGTTCAACCGCTGCCGGTCCGATGTTTTACGTGGAGGGAACCTGCATACCCCTGCCCTGCCAGTGGAGCCCACCATCGAAACACGACGCCAGAACGCTGAACTTCTCGGCGGAATCCGACACTACCTTGCGGCAGTTTGCGCACGAGGTTGGGCATCATTTTGGACAGTACCACACGCACGGTGAGGACTGCGTCGCGGACACTCCGGCCGATGCAGATTGCGGAGATGGCGTGGAACCATGTTCTGGACCGCTCCCAGGTTTTCCCGGTTGCTCCGGGCTCGCGGACCCGCCCTGGAAGAACATCATGAGCTACCACGGTCTTTGTCACGTCTGGTATGGTGGAGAATGGAACAAGAGCTTCACCGCCGGTCAGGCGAACATGCTGTGGCGTTCCATCAACGAGTACTGGGACCCGCCTCTCACCTCACCAACTCCGCCCTCGCCACGTCGCATGGTCGGTGGCTGGGAGAACCTGTACGTCTCCCACGCCGGGGGTTACTACAATGGAACAGACTACGCGCGCGGGAACAACGCCTGGAACACCATGGCGATCACAGACTTCAGCACCTGGACGAGGTCGAATGTCCGGCTGGTGCTCGGCGACTTCAACGGTGACGGGCGCACCGATGCGCTGGTGTCCAAGGCCGATGGGACGCACTTCTATCGCGCCTCGGGCTTTCAACCCTACGCCCTAACGTATGCACAGACGCTGAACGCGAATGCCAGGCACGACAACTCCTCGATCACGGTGGGCAACGTTACCGGAGACGACTGCGACGACGCGTTGATCACAACCTCTTCGGGCACGCGGGTCTGGCAGGGCGTCGAAGGAGGCAATCTGACCGAGCATACAGGGTACACTTTGCCTGCTTACTGGAACCTCAACTGGCCGAATCAAGTGATCGTTGGGGACTTTGACGGCACTTGGGTAGTTGCCAAGCCTAGCACCACTTCAGGCCTGAATGGGGAGGATTCCAACCTGTCGTACGACGACGTCGTGCTGCTCACGGCATCGGGCGCCGCGCTTCACCGCGGGGGTCACTCGCAAGTCGACGCTGCGCCCACGACGACGACGACTCTGTACAAGTCGATCAACCTCGACACGATGTGGGCCGGGAATGTGCGGCACGACCACCACGACGAGTTGCTGGTCCGGTCCGCCTCCGGGTTGAGAGTGCTCAAGGGAACCGACACTTTCAGCTTCAACAACGTGTATTTCACCTACAGCTACTTCACCGACCCGTGGGTGGAAGTGGTCCTCGGCAACTTCGCCGGCGACTACCACGCGGACTTCCTGACCGTGGCGCCGTACTACTCGTCAGGGTACTACGGCACTAGGCTGTGGATGGGCGGAACCGACTACGTCGGGCCAGGGAACTTCATCCGGACCGATCTTGTCCCGACGGTGGCGAAGTACGCGGTCGCGCAGACTTCGCGGGGCGGCTTTGACGACGCGATCATCTACACGACGACCGGCTCGTATCTATACGTGGGTGTGCAAGACGCGGTGTACGGACCGACCTTGCTCGACTCGGGGTGGTACTCCAACAACATGCCGATGTCCTCGGTGGACTGGTTCGGAAGGAAGTGAGCAAGCCATGAATTCGAATACCCAAACACCCCGACTGGCTCTGCTCCTGTTGCTCGTCTGCTGTGGAGCGTGCTCGTCAGAGACGGCGGGAGACGCAGGGAACGCCGCCGATGCCTTGCTTGCCGATGCGACGACGGAAGCCGCACCCGGCGGCGTGTGCCCAACAGCGCCGGGGCCCAAGATGGTCTGGGTACCCTGGCCGGCCGGCAAGGGCGGTGGGTACTGCATCGACAGCACGGAGGTCACCCAGGCGCAGTACGCCGCGTTCGTTGCCGCCAACGTGGACCCGAGCACGCAGTCGGCCAAGTGCGCGTGGAACACCGCGTTCGCGCCGGATCCCGAGTGCATGCAGCATCTGCTCGGGACCCCGTCGCCCAACCTGCCGCAGACTTGCGTGGACTGGTGTGATTCGGACGCTTTCTGCCGTTGGGCTGGCAAGAGGCTGTGCGGGGGCAGCGGGGACAAGGAGAACGACTTCAACACGAGCGAGTGGTACAATGCGTGTAGCGCTGGGGGCACGAGGCTGAGGCCCTACGGTGACGACCTGAAACCGTACTGCAACGTAAGAGTATCGAATGGGGGACAATTGGTGCTCCTGGATGTGGGGTCGAATCCATCTTGCGAGGGCGGGTCCCCGGGCATCCTTAACATGTTGGGCAACGCCCTCGAGTGGACAGCCGAGTGCATGGCTATTTCGGGCGGTGAGTCGTGTTGGGCGCGCGGCTCGAACTTCCGAGGTAACTGGCCGAACGAAATTGACACCAAAAATCCGCTTGACAACCCGCTCTGCGCCGAGGAGCGCAAGCTTACGGTTCCGGTCTTCTCCGGGACCCATGCCTCCTTGGACGGCAGTGTGGGCTTCCGCTGCTGTGCCAACGAGGTGAGGTGACCAAGAGGCACTCGCCGGTGTTCGATTCGTGTATTATCTTCCCATGAAAACCTGCCGATGGTCTGTAGGGGTCGCGCTGGCGTTGTGCTGTGTGGGATGCGGATCGGACAGCGATGGAAGCGGTACGCCTTCGGCCGGAGGCGCAGGCGGCACAGGTGCGGCGGGCGGCAGCGCTGGTACTGGCGGCAGCGCGGCCACAGGCGGCAGCGCAGGATTGGGTGGGAGTGCCGGAACCGGCGGAGCCGGTGGGTCGGTGGCGCCGAACGGCTGGCCCCTTGGCATTCCTGAGCCGGAATTCGGCATCCACGAGCAGGCTCCGACAACGCCGGACGCGTTGTTCTACTACGTGGACAACACGCACCCGGCTGCGACCGACGACGACAATCCCCAGGGCACGCCGAACGCGCCGCGCGCGACCTTTCCCAAGACTCTGCCCGCAGGCGCGACCGTGATCGTTTCCGGTGGGCCTTACGCAGGCGACGGGGTCTCGATTCAAGCTTCTGGCACAGCAGCGAGCCCGGTCTTCGTCATCGCCAAGGATCTCAATCAGCCGCCCAGGATCGAGTCGCCGGTGGAGCTGTCAGGCAGCTACCTGATCCTGGAGCACTTCGACTTCAACGGCCCGGACAGCGGTGTCAGCGTGCTCACCCCGAGCAACCACATCGTGGTGCGCCACTCCGAGGTTCGCAACGGCGTGGGCGGGCCGAGCGCTGGGATGTACACGGGCCGCTGGAACCCAGAGGACGATCCAGCGACCGCTGAGCACATCGTGTTCTGGGACAACCGGGTGCACGACAACGGCGACTGGAAGGCAACGTTCGACGAGGACCACCACGGATTCGCCGTGGGGCACCATGCGAACCACGTCTGGGTCGTGGGGAACGTGATGTACCACAACAGCGGAGATGGTCTGCAGATCAATGCCAAGAAGGCGGGATTGATGGATACGCTCCACCACATCTACGCCGGCAAGAACCTGGCCTACGAGAACAAGCAGACAGGGCTCTGGAGCAAGCAGAGCACGGACGTGATCTTCTCGCAAAACACGATCCATACCCACCGTCCCTCGGGCTCTTCCGGGGGCTCCGGGATCGGCTTCCAGTACGGCCCCGAACGCTTGTGGATCATCTTCAACGAGATCTACAACTGCGAGGTAGGCATCTCCTCGTCAACCTACGAGGGCGACGTGGACAACGTGCCTGGGCCAGGCAAGGACATCTATGTCATTGGCAATCTGATCCACGGCATCCACAAGGATGACGGCAGTGGTCCCAGCACCGACCCGTGGCAGACCGGTGCAGGAATCCGGTTCACGGATCAGGAGGCCACCAAGCACGTGGAGAACAACACGGTGTACGACGCGGACGTGGGGCTGACATATGCGCGAGGCACTGGGCCGCTGCTCGCTGCGAACAATCTGTTCGCAAAGATTCTGGGAGCGCACGTGCACATCGAGGAGAGCGCGGCAGCCGCAGGGTCCAAGCTGGATCACGAGCTGTTTGACGCGCCTGGCCTGCTGCGATGGGGGTCGAGCCAGGGGGTGGATGTGGCCGGGCTGAACGCTGCATTTCCGGGAGCCTGCGTGGCGTGCCTGGAAGCCGACGCGCAGCTCGTGGACCCGTCAGCGCTCGACTTCCACGCAAAGGCGTCGAGTCCGGCCGTAGACAGCGGCATCACCTCTACGTGCTGGCCTGCGTTCCAGGGCGTATTCGGAACCAGCCTCGCAACCGACAGAGAGGGTACGACGCGACCGCAAGGGGCAGGAGTGGATCGCGGCGCGTACGAGCGCTGAGCGAATCAGATCCCGCCGCAGCCCAGGGACAATCCGCCGCCCGTGGGCTGGCAGATTCCAGCGCCGACCGAGCCGCAGATCGCTTCCAGCAGGCACTTGCAGGTCATGGCATTGGCGCACTCGGAAGGAATCGGATCGCACTTCGGATCCAGCACCGGACAGCCAGGGCACCCGGGCGGGCACACGCCGGCGTCCGGGGGAGGACAGGTTCCAGGCGGCGTGGGCTGATGGCAGTACTCGACACCGATCACGCAAGCGGTGGGACCGCATTCGAACGTTCCACCAGCGTCGCCTCCCTCGAGCGAGGAGCAGCCACCATCTGGAACGGTTCGTCGGCACCCCCAGCCACCATCCTCGCACGTGGGCGAGTACATCTGCCCAGTGCAGGGATCCGCGCAGTCCATGGGGCCAGGCAAGGGACCGCAGCCTGCGTCTGGGCAGTCTGCCTTGCTGGTGTTTCCCAGGCACTTCCACTGACCGCCCACGCAAGAGACGCCATAGACATGGCCGTCGCAAGCGTCGATGCACTCGGTTCCTGTTGGGTAGGCGTCGCAGGTCGAGGGGCCGTCGGAACCAGCATCCTGGCCGCCAGTCCCGATTTCGCTGGTCGGGTCAGACGAGCCGGAGCAAGCACCGATCCAGACGACGCCGACGATGCCAAGCAAGAGATAGGGGATGCGGGTTGCCATCGGGACTAGGGTAGCACGCGCGGGCGGCGGCAGGGCGGAGTACTACGCGGGGCGGCCCATCAGTAGCACATCTGCTCGCAGCGAACCTCGGAGGAGGAAACCAAAGTGCACATCTGGCGTCCAACCGGGCAGATTCGGGAGCACGTTTCTGACGTGCCGTGAGAGCCCACCTGGCCTGGAACCGGGCTTGCATCGAACACGGGTGTCAGGAAGTCGTTCGGTCCGCCGTCGAACGCCACCGTGAGGGGCGCCGGGCACGAACCCGGGCTCGACGAGCTGGTGCAAGCGGTTGCCGCGACGAGCCCAGCCAGGCCGAGCGCGGCAAGACATACCGCACAGCGAAACACGAACAGTGCGATTTCGATCCGGTGCGCCATCTTCATGATTGTGGAGTCCTCTCGCCGCTGACGGACAGGTCCACCGACTGGTTACGAGAGTCCCATACCACACTTCGGCCCAGCGGGCACGCTGCATCGGAGTCCGTGTTGCCTGGACTCGCGACAGGGCGTAGGTACCACCAATATCGGCTGCAACGTGCGTGAGTGACAGGATACCCGTTGGAACAAGGGAGGGGATACTGCGTGCGCGCTTTGCGGTTACCTCAGGGCGCGCCCCACAGCGCAATGCTGAAGGGCGCGATCTCTGCTGTGAACACCTTGCCGGTCACCGCAGGGTCTGCGCTGGCGATCCCCTGGGCCTCTTGCTCGGACGACGCGCGCACGATCGCCAATCCGAACGCTGCGTCGTCCCTGCGCCCCGCAAAGCACAGGATCCCCTCATCCCTCAGCCGGGACAGGTACTCGAAGTGCGCGTCGATCACCATGGCCTCTGCCTCGGTGATCGTCTCGGCAAAGCGCGGGCGCGGAGGGCGCAGCGTGATCAGGTAGTGTCTGGATTGGGTCATGATCGCTTGGCGATGAGCACGACGGTGCTGCGCGGGTTGGCGAGGTAATGGTCTGCAGGGTCCAGGGCGACTTCTTCGCCGGGCTCCAGGAAGTCAGGGCCGAGCGGAAGGCTGGTGTCCACCACACGGTACCAGCGCATGCCCGGCTTGGGCGCGGGCAGCTGGATGCAATGCAGATTGTGGTCTGCATTGAGCATGAGGAAGAGCAGATAGTCGCCCACCTCGCTCGGCTCCTCTGCCCCGTCGAGCTGGTAGCAAAGGGTCTTGAGATGCGCGTCCTGCCACGAGGGCGCAGCCAGATCGCTGCCGAACCACGAGATGTCCGCCACGCCGTCTGCATTGGTGTCCAGCCCTGCGTGGAACTTGCGACGGTGCAGGATGGTATACCTCTTGTTGAAGGCGATCGCCTTGCGCACGAACCGGACGAAGTCCGCGTTGCGCCCGCACAGGTCCCAGTCGAACCAGCTGATCTCGTTGTCCTGGCAATAGGCGTTGTTGTTCCCCTTCTGCGTACGCAGGAACTCGTCGCCTCCGAGCAGCATCGGCGTGCCAAGCGAGAAGAGCAGGTGGCACATGTGATTCTTGGCGATCTGCCAGCGCAGACGGTTCACGTCCGGATCGTCGGTCTCCCCCTCTACGCCGCAGTTCCACGACTGGTTGTCGTCGGTCCCGTCGCGATTGCCTTCCTGGTTCGCCTCGTTGTGCTTCTGGTTGTACGACACCAGATCCCAGAGCGTGAATCCGTCGTGGCAGGTGACGAAGTTGATGCTGTTGAAGGCAGAGCGGCCGTCATCGCGGTACAGGTCCGCAGAGCCTGACAGCCTGTAGCCGAGATCGCACAGCTGCCCGCCATCGCCCTTGGCGAACTTGCGCATGGTGTCGCGGAACCGTCCGTTCCACTCCGACCAGTCGATCGGGAAGTTGCCGACCTGGTAGGTGCCCAGGTCCCAGGGCTCTGCGATGAGCTTGATGCGACTGAGCGCCGGGTCCTGCTGGATGGCGTCGAAGAACGACGCGGTCTGGTCGAACACGCCCCCTTCCTCGCGTCCGAGCACGGAGGCGAGGTCGAACCGGAACCCGTCGACGTGCATCATTTCTACCCAGTAGCGCAGCGAATCCATCACGTACCGGATGACCTGGGCGTTGTTCAGATTGAGGCTGTTGCCGCATCCGGTGTGGTTCACGTAGTAGCGATGTGCGTCGTAGGGGCCGCCGGTCAGGAGATAGTACGTGGTGTTGTCGATCCCCTTGAGCGACAGGGTCGGCCCAAGCTCGCTGCCTTCGGACGTGTGGTTGTAGACCACGTCGAGGATCACCTCGATGCCGGCCTTGTGCAGCTCGCGCACCAGGGTCTTGAACTCGGCGACCTGGCAGCCTGGTCGAGCGCCTGTGGAGAACGACGACTCCGGGGCAAAGAAGCCGAGCGTGTTGTATCCCCAGTAGTTGGTCAGCCCGCGATCCACGAGGAAGTCGTCGACGCAGAACTCGTGGAGGGGGAGCAGCTCGACCGCATTGACGCCGAGGGCTTTCAGGTACGGTATCTTCTCGACGAATCCGAGGTAGGTGCCTGGATCGCGCACGCCTGAGCTCTTGTGCGCGGTGAATCCCTTCACGTGGACTTCGTAGATGAAGAGCTTTTCCAGGGGGAGGTCTGGAGGCTCGTCGCCCTGCCAGTCAAAGGCGTCGTCCACGATCACGCTCTTGGGAACGATGCGCGTGTTGTCTCGTGCGTCAGGGACCAGGTCCTTGGCGGGCGAGAGCGGGTCGTAGCCGAGAAGCAGGTTGTCGACGTTGCGGGCCTTGCCGACCAGGGCGCGGGCGTAGGGGTCGACCAGCAGCTTGTGCGGGTTGAAGCGAAGGCCGCGCTTGGGCTCGTAGGGGCCGCGGATCTTGTAGCCGTAGAGCTGGCCTGGGCGCAGACCTTCCACGAAGCAATGCCAGATGCGACGCGTGCAGGCCACGAGGCGGATGACGTCCGTGGGGTCCCCCTCGGGGTCGTCGAAGAGCAGGAGGTAGACCTCCTGGGCGTGCTGGGAGTAGATGGCGAAGTTGACGCCGCTGCCGTGCTGCGTGGCGCCGATGGGGTAATGCTTCCCAGGCAGGACGCGACGCGTTGTCCGGTGCTCCAGCTCGTAGCTCATTCTCGAGGGCTCCTTCCCGGCATGCCCCGGAACGTTCTTCCGGGCCGAGGAGCGCGTAGAGTAGCGATCCGCGCGCGCGGATGTCAACGCGCCGCTCGACCCGTTTGCCCTTCGCCTGCCCATGGCGTAGGATTCCGGGGTCACACCGTCCGGAGGTTGCCATGCGCAGGTCGAACCATTCTTTCCTTCTTCTGATCGGGCTGTTGAGCGCTGCCATCGTCGGATCTTGCGGAGGCAAGGTCGAGGTCAACGAGGGTGGCGCAGGTACGGCTGGCAAAGGCGGCACAGTGGTTGGCACTGGCGGAGCTGGCGGAAGCAGCAAAGGCGGGAGCGGAGGAACGGCCAAGGGCGGCACGGGCGGATGGGCTGGCGGCGACGGCACGGGCGGCAAGGGATGGGGTGGCGGTGACGGAGCAGGCGGCTGGGGCGGTGGGACAGGCGGCTCGAGCTGGGGCGGCGGCGACGGCTCCGGATGGGGAGGCGCGGATGGCTCCGGGTGGGGAGGCAGCGGCGGCAGCGTGGACGGCGGCAGCACGTATGGCTTGATGACCGAGATCAAGTTCAGCACCCCCTTCCTGCTCGACAGCGAGAAGCTGGACGACAACAGCTACATCCAGCAGCACGGCAACGCGATCCTCTACAATGCTGCGTTCTTCGGTTACTACGGCCTGACGAGCAAGCCGATCCCGCCGCTCGGAGGGCAGGACCTTGCCTACGGCGTGCACGTGCCGGGACAGGGCGGCTACCCACCCACGGTCCAGATCACGCAGTACTCGGTGAAGACCAACAACGACTATCTGAACCCGTTGGTGATGCTCTACTTCGCGAGCGACAAGATCAATACCGGGACCATGGAAGTGGGATTGAGCGCGACCGCGGGCGCCTACCTGCTGCTCTACAACTCGCTCAACCAGGGGCAGGACTACTGCGCGATAGCGGTCGGATACGGCACGCTCCAGATCACGCAAGCCGAGAAGACCACAGCACCGGACGGTGGAGTGCTGTCGTTGTACGGGGCAAATCTGCCATTGTACTATCCGACGCAGACTCCGGACGGCGATGTCTCACAGATGGTCGGCACGGTTTGTCCGAAAGAGTAGGCTACAGGCTACAGGAGCCTCCCTTCCACTCATGGGTTCGCAGGCTGCGGGTCCCCTGAAGTAGCGGACGAGGCGAGCGGATTGCGTGCCGCTGTCTTGGGCCACACCTCGAACGCCGTCGATTCGCCCAGAACCGACCTGAAGACGTTGTCGGTCTTGAGCGCGACCTTGCGTCCTTCGACCAGCAGCTCGAACTCCAGATGCCCGGTGGCGTCCTGATCCGGCTCCGGGATCGTGACCGGCTTGGATTCCTGCCCAGGCAGCAGGTGCTGGTCCGAGGGAGTGTACACGGTCCCGCTCTCGGTGACCCATCGCACGTTCTCCAACGTAGCGCTCGGCACGCTGTTCTTCACCGTGATCTCGGTCCCGCAGGCAGACGCACACAGTGCGAGCCATGCCAGCGAGGTCCAGGCTGCCAGAGCTCCGGCTTCGCGTTTCATCGGGCACCTCCCGCTGGATCGATCTCGACCACCACATCACCGAGCAACGCGGACCTGTCACCCTGCGCAATCGTAAAGGGTACCAGGAGCCTCGGCTGCGCGGTCACGAAGGTGCCGTCGGTCTTCTTCAGCACCACATCTTCCACCAGCGCGACATGCCCGCCAGGGGCAAGGTGCTTGTGGAGCAGCGCTACCCATTCCTCCACAGAGTCAAGGGGATCGTCTGTGCGCTCTCCCTCGGTCCCAAGGGTTGCCACGAGCAGCGCTTCGCTCCTCGTCGAATGCAGAACCCAGCCGTCCTGGGAGCCAGCTGCGGCCAGCTCTCCCCCGTCGAAGGAGAAGGTTCCCCATGGCTCTCCGTCCACCTGGAGCTTCACGCGGCTGATCTGCCGGTAGTCCACATAGCTTGCATCCACCAGGGGATCGCTTGACTTGCCTTTCACAACGAACACGCCAATCAAGGTGTCCACTGCGCTTCTGCCATCTACAGATTGGACGACATCATTGGCTGTTGTCGAGTCTTCGGAGCCGCATCCAATCATGCCGGCGGCCACGGCGAGCGCAGCAAACCACGCACCACAGCGCATCGGTACCTCCTTGGGCTGGTCATGCAGCGCCGAGCAATGGGCGTGCCACGCTCGAATCAGCGGGATTCCGCGAAACCCGAAGGGTCATGGTGTGGCAATCCGATCAGGGGGAGCCGCGCCTGACTCGCTCGATCACCGCTCGCGGCGACTGCACTCCCGGATGACGAAGGTCCACCGGACCATCGAACCGAGGGCGTTGCATGCGGCCCAGCTCGCTCGTACGTGCTCCGGGGCACGCTGCCAGCACCGCTCCAAAGCACGACTCAGCGTCGCCCGAGACGCCGATTGCTGCCACGTGACGCTCCAGTCCTGCGACCGGATTGTCCTCCTGCGCACAGGCGACCACCACCATGTTTCGCCCTGGAGGCGCGATCCACGCAGACATCGGTTGCGAGAGCAGCGCTACGCCGCCCAGGCTTGCGTCAAACCACTCTCCTGCCACGGTGGCCGTCTGACGGAATCGGACGATATCCGCTCTATCCAAGGCGCCCACAGGCACGTCCTGCTCGGCTTGGACCAGCGAGACCGCCATCGCTTGCGCGAGTGCAAGCGCGCGCTCGTGGCCGCAGACCAGCGCGAGACGCGGCGACAGACAGCCGTGTTGATCGAATGCAACCATGTCCCGAACCAGGGCGCGTGCAGCATCTTCAATCTCGACTCCAGGACCCACCAGGGCGAGGCCAAAGCCGGTTCCGTGAGCGCGCACAAGCACGTCCGGAGCGAGCCCAGCGCAGATCTCTGCAATGCTCTCATCGCTGCCGTACAGGTGAATCTCCTCGCCTGCTGCAGGCGATATCTCCTGGCACTCGACGATGCTCTGTCTGATTTCCGTGTCGTCGAGATGGGACAGCAAGGCCGGCACGAACACGTTCTCCCGCGTAGAGCAGCGCACGGACACGAGCGGCGCCGTGGCTGCGGCGAGGGCGATCGCGCGAAGCCCTGCGGTGAACACGTTGGCCGAGAGAATCACGTGCGCGCGTGGTGCGGATCCTGCCCCTCCCACGAGCGCGACAAGCTCCTCTTCGGTCGGTTGGGTCTCGAGGTGCTCACGCAGGGCAAGGTCCACACCTTGCGCGCTCAGGCCGGTCGCGCGCTGCAATCTCTCGCGTAGCTCCCCTGGATGGTCCGCAAGTCGCTTGGCCGCGCAGACCAGCGCCCTGACTCGTCGAATCCGATCCTCGTGGTTCACGTTCTTCCCAGGAGCTCGTCGACGCCGATGGAGCAACCGCGCGGGGTTGCAGACGGCGCACGACCGAGCAGCTCGAAGCCCCCTGCCCTGGTTCGGATCTGATCAGCGGTCTGCACCACAACCGCAGAGTCGACATTGGCGAGATCGACCACGCGCGCAATGCCGACGTGTCCTGGCTCGACCGGCTCGAGGGTTTCCGGCTCCACGGCGACGACTCGCATCCAAGGGGGAGCGTGGTACACGCCCGCGGGACCGGACGGTGCGCCGTAGCCGAGAGCGGCGCGCAGCGTGCCTTCGTAGGCCTGGCTGCTCAGCTCGGTCATGCCGTACTCGCCCAAGACCGCTTGGTCATCCAGGCCGAACGCGGATGCTATCTCGCGCCGCAGCTCGCCTGATTCCACCTCGCGGCTCTTGCCCTTGAAGCCTCCGGTCTGCATCACCCGGCTCCCGGCAGGCAGCGCGAGCCTGTCTCCGTGGAGCGAATCGAGCAGGTGTACGAACCCGAACGACGCGCCTGCAAGGAACACCGGGCCTCCGACTTGCGCTGCGTTCGCCACAGCCTCGCGCAGATCGTCGAGCTTGAGAGCGGCGCCGTCGATCAGCCACCGCGCATCCGATCCAAACGTGCGCCCGAAAAGCGCGAGCATGAAGCCGAGCGAAGAGTCGAGAGCCTGATGCGGGGGCGGCGCAAGAAGCAGCACGTGCATCGGCGTCTGATCAGGGAACAGCATGACCCGCGCCCAGGCGCGCGCGGCCGCCTCGTAGGTCGCAGTGGAGCGCATCGCATGCGTGCCTCGCGCACCCACGGTCGTGCCACTGGTGCGGAACACGGCAGTGTCGGCTGCAGGCTCGTGGCAGGCGATTCGACGAAGCTTGAACGCATCCGTGGGAATGGCCGGGATGTCAGCAGCGGCGAGAAGGTCTTCAGGAGCGAGGCGACGTGCGGCGAGCAGGCGTTCGAGCCCGTTGCCGCAGGAAGCCTGGAACCGCGCCAGATCGCATGCGAGCAGGTCGAACGGCTCAGGCTCTTCGCCCGATGCACACGTCGCTGCAACGTAGGCTTGGACTCGTGCGTGAAGGCGATCCGAGACGGTCATGCGCGCGCCAGGGCCTCGAGCGAATCCGCCATGGCTTGCACGAACCCTTCGAGCAGATCCTCGCCGATTGTCAGAGGCGGCGTGATGGTGAGCACCTCGCCTTGGGCGCCGCCAGTCACCACGATGTAGCCGCGTCCAAGCAAGTTGCGGCACGCGGCAGCTCCCAGCGCTCCGGATTGCAGGGCGATCCCCACCATGAGCCCGGTGCCAGTGACCTTCCGGAAGCCTGGCGCGCCATGCAACGCGTCGCGCAACCGGTCCATGAAATCGCGCCCCACCTCGTCAGCACGCTCTGCCAGGTTTCCTGCTCGCACGGCCTCGATCACAGCGGCACCGGTGGAGCAAGCAAGGGCATTTCCCTGGAACGTGGAGGTATGCACCACGCCCACAGTCCGCTTCCAGGCCTGCATGATGTTGTCCGGGGCGACGCAGGCGCTGATGGGCAATCCGCCGCCCAGCCCTTTTCCGAGGCAGAGGATGTCGGGCACCACGCCGACCCGTGAACATGCGAGCATGGCCCCGCATCGGCCGAGACCGGTCCAGATCTCGTCAGCGATGAGCAAGGCTCCGGCCTCCTCTGCAAGCTCGGCGACGAGAGGAAGGAAAGACGCAGGCGGGTCCACGCATCCTCCGCGACCGAGGACCGGCTCCACGACCACAGCGCCGATCGAGCCTGCTGCCAGCGCGCTGCGGGCAGCGTCCAGGCTGGCAGACAGCTCCTTCTGGTCGGCTGGATAGGGCGCGAACGCGACGTGAGGGTTGAGCTGGGCGAGGAACGGGTCGCGGAAGCTGCTCTTGTAGCCGCATGCGGCCAGCGGCCCGTATCCGAGCCCGTGATATGCGCCACGGAACGCGAGGATGCCCGGACGTCCAGTGTTCAGCACAGCGGTCTTGAGCGCGGCCGTGATCGCATCGCTTCCGGACTGGCAGAGCAGAACGCGTGCGCCTGGCTTGGGGTAAAGGCCGGCGACGAGCTCCAGCATCGCGATCTTGGCATCGGACGGGTACAAATCGCCGAGGCCGGCCCAGAGCCTGTGGGACTGCTGGTCCAGGGCGCGCGATGGGCGCTGGGCGAGGTGTCCGAGCAGAAACGCGCCGAATCCAGCGGCAAGGTCCACGTAGCGGTTGCCATCGAGATCGATGACGTTGCAGCCATGCGCTGCGGAGTAGACGATCGACAGCTCAGGCTCAGGCTCGTCGCCAGGGGTCGCAAAGCAGATGGGGCACTCGGTTCGTTGGAGCCGACTGAGCCAGTCGCGCGACATGGGACCTGGTGGCACGAGCCGGATGAGAGGGGGCTCGGCACCGGGCGAAGCTCCGGTCTCCATGGGAGGGGGAATCGTGCTCGGCGGCATGGGGCAGGGAGTCTACCAGCTTCGCGGTGCGGCTGTACGAACAGGGATGGTGCGAGGTCCGAGCAGGGTCGGGCATAAATAAGCGCGCCGCTCCTCTGGCTGCGAGCGCCCCTTCCCAATTCGTCCAAGGGCGCGAAACCCCGCCAGACGCGGCGCCCGATATGGTATTCGGTGGAGACTGTCCGCCGGGATCGCAAGCGCTGGCGGTGGAGGACGGAGCGATGTCGATGGGATCGGACAATACCGATGGTCGCGGTCGCGGAGAAGATGACAGCTGGGCGTCGAATGATGCCGAGCAAGAGCCGCCGACGGCACCTCTGGATTCCGTGGATGACGATGGCGAGGTACAGGTGCTCAGCACCGAGGACTCCGCGCTAGAGGAAGCGCCACCGCCGCCTCCGGTGGCGTCGAAACGACGCACGTCGATACCGCCGCCGTCGAAGTCCTACAAGACCGGCTCGCCGGCGCTCGCATCGAACCACGCGTTCCGAGCGGAGACGACGAAGCTGGCGCGTGCAAAGGACTTCCGCACGGTCGCCTCGTTGATCGAAGCAGCGCTCGACAATGCGCCGTGGGCGCAGGCTGAAGACGTCTCGATGGGTCTGATGCTGGACCTGGCGCGTCTGTACCGCGATCGTCTCCCGGATCGGGCGCGTGCGCAGCAAGCCTTTGAGCGCGTGATCCAGCTTCGTCCGGGCCACGAAGAGGCGATGAAGTTCCTCGCGGAGCTCTACGAGAACCTGGGGAACATGACAGCGCTGCACAACCTGTATGCGCGCGCGGTCGACGACGAGTGGAATCCGGAGCGACGAATCGAGCTGACGCGCAACGCAGCGCGCATCGCGTTGGATCATCTCAAGGATGCGAAGGCAGCGGCCCGCGACTGGGAGCGTCTGCTGGAGCTCGGGGATGCGGACGGGCAGGTCACGGTCGAGCTGTCACGCGTGTATCGTGAAGCCGGCCGCTGGTCTGATCTCGGCGAGTTCCTGCACAATCGCGCGGCAGCGTGCACAGGCACCACGCGCGTTGCAGTGCTGCGCGAAGCGGTCGAAGCGTTCCTGGCCGGCGGCAGCGAGCCGTCGAAGCCCGAGACGCTGATCCAGCAGATCCTGGCAGAGAGCGCGGACGATCCCGTGGCTCTCGCGTCTTTGAGCACGCTGCTCGCCAATGCATCCCGCTGGGAGGAGCTGGCCGAGGTGTCGCGTCGCCCGATGCCGGACGTCCCGGGCGCGGCGAGGCTCGACGTCTTGCGGCTCGTGGCGGATCTGCTGACGCGGGCCGGGGAGCACGATCGCGCGGCGATCGCCTATGAGCGCATCCTGCAGCTTGCACCTGGCGACAAGGTGGCGGTGCAAGCGCGCGAGGAGCACCTGCGTCGTGTCGGCGATCACCAGGGGCTGGTAGCCTTCCTGGTCGCTCGTGCGGACAAGGCCCGGCAAGCCGAAAACAAGGCCAAGCTGTTTGCGCGCGCGGCCGAGGTTGCCGAGAAGAATCTCGACGATCCGGCAGGAGCGGCGGCGCTGTGGCAGCGCTCGGTTGCGGCTTCGCCGGACAGCGCTGCTGCGTACGAAGCGCTGGTCACGCTGTATGATCGGCTCAACGACGCCAAGGGGATCACTCAGGCGCTCGAGGGGCTGGCGCGGGTCACGCGCGAGCCCAAGGCACGGGCCAAGGTGCTGCGGCGCCTGGGCGATCACTACGCGTACCGCGCGGAGAACGATGCGGAAGCCCAGCGCTGCTGGC
The DNA here is from genome assembly GCA_016218915.1 of Deltaproteobacteria bacterium. Lineage (GTDB taxonomy): Bacteria > Myxococcota_A > Polyangia > Polyangiales > Polyangiaceae > JACRCQ01. The sequence goes on along the minus strand of JACRCQ010000003.1, from coordinate 13,243 downwards.
TCGAAGTCGCTTCCATCGTTCCCGATGACCTCAGCGTGCAGCGCGAGCTCAATGGAATCCACCGCCGACGCGGCGACTTCGCTGCCCTCGACGCAGCGCTGACCCGTCAGCTGTGGCGCACGTCCGACCGGGCCATGGCCATCGAGATCTCGCGCGAGATCGCGCAGAACCTCGACGACAACCTGCCGCAGCCCGAGCGTACGGTGCGTGCATGGACGCACGTGCTGGATCTGGCGCCTGACGACGATCCGGCGCTGCAGATCCTGAGCGACAAGCTTGCGACGCGGACCGGGTCGACCGAGGTGCTGGGGGTGCTCGAGACGCGCCTGTCGCGAGCGACGCAGGCAGCGGATCGAGAGGCGCAGCTTGCGATCGTGCGGCAGATTGCGCAGCACGCCGAGCAGCGCGGGGATCGGGTTGCAGCCATTGCAGCCTACGAGCGGCTTCGCGCATGGGCTCCGGACGATCCATCGGTACTCGATGCGCTGGTGCGTCTGTACGACGGCCAGGAGCCGGGAGCGGCGCTGTCGGTGCTGGAGATCGCCAGCGCGCAGAACGCGGATCCGGCCCGTGCAACCGAGCTGCTGGGTCGTGGTCTGGGGCTGTGTCCTGAGGACGCGCACCGTGCGCGGTTCCTGCTGCGACGACGTCTGCTGCGGCTTCGCGGCGGCGAGCAGCTCGAGAAGGTGGTGGAGGCGGGTGCGACAGCAGGTGCCTGGAGCGAGATCGGCGCGCTGTACCAGCACCTTTCGCGCGCGGCGGCCACGGCCGAGGAGCGTCGCGCCTTTGGGCTGCGGCTCGCGGAGCTGAGCGAAAAGCAGCTTGGCAATCCGGTCCGGGCCTACGTCGCCCTGCAATCGCTCGGCCTGGCTCCGCTGAGCGACGCGGACTGCGCAGAGCTCGAGCGGCTGGCTGAGGGGACCGGACGCTGGGAGGATCTGCTGGCCGTGCTCGATGCGACGATCGGGCCGGACTGCGATGCTGAGCGGCTGCACGCCGTGCTGCTTCGACGCGCCGAGATCTGCGAGAAGCGGCTCAGCGATCCGAGGCGGGCATTCCTCGAGCTGCAGCGGTTCGTGGACGCGCGCGCGCCAGGGCCTCTGAGCCCGCAGGAGAAGTCGATCCTCGAGCGCATGCGCGCCCTCGCCGCAGAGCACAACCTGCACCAGGAGCTGGTCGCGGTCTTCGACTCGCTGTGGGATCTGGCGTCGACCAACCAGGAGCGCGTGCGCTTTGCCCGCGAGCGCGAAGGGATCCTTCGCGAGCAGCTGGGCGACGCTGCGGCAGCGCTCGAGCAGAGCCTGCTGGTGCTTCGCATGATGCCCGAGAGCCAGGAAGCAGCGACCGTGGTGCTGGAGGCTGCGGAGAAGCTCGGACGATGGGTGCAGGCCCTGCCCGTGCTCGAAGGTGTGTGGCGAGCATCTTCGGCCACGCCGGAGCGTTTGATCACGCTGGCCGGGCTGTACGACGACAAGTGCGGAAACACGCAGCACGCGGTGGAGCTGCTGAGCGAGGCGGTCCGTCTCGACCCGAGCAATGCCGACGTGCAGCAGGCCCTGGAGCGTCTCGGCGACAAGGGGCAGCACTGGCCGCGCGTGGTGCAGGCCTTGCGCCTTGCAGCCGCACGCGTGTCCGATACGCCGCGCGGACTCGATCTGGCCCGCAAGATCGCTGCGCTCTACGCCGACAAGCTGCAGGACAGCGCGGCTTCGCTGGAGATCCACCGCTGGATCCTCCAGGTGTGGCCGGACGAGCTGTCGTCGCTGCAGGTCATCATCACGGCCCAGCGCGCAGCTGCCGAGCATGCCGACCTGCGCACGAGCCTCGAGCAGTGGATCGAGCGCAACCCCGACACGAGCCGTCAGGTCGAGTCGTGGCTGGAGATCGGTCGGCTGTGCCGCGAGCATCTGGCCGACCAGGCTGGCGCGCTCGTGGCCTACTCGCACGTCATCGAGATCGACCCGGCCAACGAGGAAGCGGCCGAGGCGATGCGCGGGCTGGGCGACGTCGCCCTCGCCCCGGCGCTGCGGCTCAAGCGCGTCCGCGTGGAGCTGGCGCGCGCGTCCGGGCCCCGCAAGATCGAGCTGCTCACCCAGCTGGTGGCACTCGAGCAGGAGATGGGAGACCGCGAGGCAGCCATCGAGGCGCTGCGCGAGATGATGTCGCTGGAGGGCGGACGCGAGCCTGCGTTCGAGCCCTTGTCCAAGCTGCTGCACGAAGCGGGCAACTGGAGCGAGCTTGCGACGCTGCTCGAGTCGGCTGCGCAGGCTGCTGCGGCGCCGGAGGACAAGCTCAAGGCGCTTCGCGAGGCCCTGGACCAGACCGAGCATCACCTGCAGGAGCCGGAGCGCGAGGAGCGTCTGCTGCGGCAGATCCTGGCGCTCGCGCCGGAAGACGAGGACGCTTCGGTCAAGCTCGCACGGCTGCTGCGCAACGCTCGCCGGTTCGAGGAGCTGGCCCAGGATCTCAGCTCGCGGCTCGAGGCTGGCGGAGCCAAGCTCAACCGGTCTGCAGCTCGCTGGATGCGCAGGGAGCTGGTTCGCCTGCTCGATCTCGCGCTGGATCGCTCCAAGGACGCGGAGACGCTGCTCAAGGCGAAGCACGAGGGAGACGCAGCGGCGCACGATCCGGACGATGCCCTCTGGCTCGCGACGATCGCTGCGAGAAAGCCGGATCACGTCAACTATCTGGAGCAGCGCAGGCGGCACATTCCCAAGCTGCCCAAGCGGCTCGGGGCGTTGGTGCTCTGCCATCTGGCCGAGTACTGCGACCAGTACATGAAGCTCAAGGGACGCGTGCTGGCGCTGTATCGCGAAGCGCGCACGCTCGATCCGGACAACCAGCTCGCGACCGATGCGCTGCGAGGTCTCGGCCGCGGCGTCAAGACGTGGCGATCGACCGCAGCGCTGCTTCCCGTGCCGGACGAAGAGTCGCTGTCCAACGCAGACCGTGCGGCCAAGCTGCGCAAGCTGGGCGATGCGGCGCGCGCAGTGGATCCGGGCGAAGCGATCGGCTGGTACGAGCGCGCGGTGGCGGTCCATCCCGACGACATCGATTCGTGGGATGCGATCGCAGCGATCCAGCTGGATCGCAAGGAGACCGAGTACGCGTGGCTCGCAAGCGTGGAAGCATCCCACGCCTTCGAGCGCGTGACCTCGCCCGTGCAGTCCGACGTCGCAGCCCTGGCCCAGCGCCTGGCGCGCACCTCGGAGATGGCCTACCGGGCCGAGCACAACGACGAAGCCCGCGAGCTTGCCGAGATCGCCTTTGCCGTCGACCCGAACGTTCCGTCCTCGGCCATGCTGGTGGCCGATGCCAGGTTCGATGCGGGCGATGACACAGGAGCCTCGGCCTTGTACGGGCACATCATCGAGTCCATGGCTGACTCGCTGACCAAGGAGCAGCGCGCACACACGCTGTTCCGCAGGGGAGCGCTCGCTCTTCGCGCTGGCGACATCGACAAGGCTCACGAGAACCTGCGCAGCGCGCTGCAGCTCACGCCGCTGATGTCGCCGGCGCTCGACGCCATCGCGGATCTGCTGCGAAAGCAGGGGCAGCCTGCGAATGCGGCGCTGCACCTTCTCAAGGCGCTGCTGGTCACCCGCGACACCGAAGCGCGCGGGGAGATCTGCCGCCGCATCGGCGAGCTGTTCGAGACCGAGCTGGCCCGTCCTGACGAGGCGGGCGCCTGGTTCGAGTCCGCGGTGGAAGCGGGCGTGGTCGACAACACGCTCAAGCGTCGCCTGCTGCAGCACTACCGCCGAACAGGCCGCGCCGAGCAGGCCCTCACCGCCCTGGAGGACCTCATTCAGGCAACCACCGAGCCCTCGGAGCTCGCAGAGCTCTGGGCCATGCGCGGCTCCATCCTGGCGGACAAGGACCTCGACGCTGCAGTCGAGGCGCTCGACATCGCGCTCAGCTACGACCCGGGCCATGCGACCGCGCTCTCTTCGCTCCGTGCAGTGCTCGAAAAGCGCGGCGACTACGCCCAGCTCGCAGACCTGCTCGATGCCAGGACCGAAGCCGGCTCCCACGCAGAACGCGTCGAAGCCCTCCGATCGCTCGTGCGCATCTGCTTCGAGATGATCGGCGACAATCCCCGCGGCGAGGAGTACCTGCTCCGCCTCGTGGAGCTCGCTCCGTCGCGCGAATCCATCGAAGAGCTCCTGCGAATCGTGGAAGCAGACCCGGCTCGCAAGGACGAGCGGCTGCCGCTCCTCGGACGCATCCTGGCGTCAGGTCCGCCCTACTGCGACCGGCTGATCGAGGCCGCAAAGCTGATCCATGAGACCGGCGACAAGCACTGGGCCTGGGCGGTCCTGAGCTCGATCCTCGGCGCTGCTCCGGTCGATGCCTGGACCAAGCAGACCATGGCAGAGCTGCGCAAGCAGTTCGAGCGATTCGACAGCATCACGCTGCTCAAGACCTTCGTGATCGAAGCAGCGGGATTGCTGCCCGAGCCGGATCCGTTCACAGCCGCGCTGAGCGACCTGTGCTCACGGATGTACACGCTTCCGGACGAGTCCGGGCTGCCGGCGGTCGATGGACGCACAGGCCCGGGCAAGGTCTTCGAGCGTCTGCAGGAAGGGCTGGGAGTCGCGGGCAAGCTGCTCCGATCTCCGGAGAACGCGCCCACCCTCACCATCCACCAGGGCGAAGTCCCGACCATCGCGATTCGCACCGATCAGCTCTCTGCCCCCCCTGGAGAGCTCGCGTGGCTGTGCACCTACGGCCTGATGCTCTCGCGCAAGGAGTGCGTCTCGCTCGCCATGGTGCCGGAGTCGGACCGTCGGCTGCTCGTGCAAGCCTTGATCGCCGCCAGTGCGGACGGCGAGCAGCTGACCGAAGACCAGGAAGTCGCAGCGCTCGCTGCGAAGGTCTTTGAGAAGCTGTCGCCCGACGAGCTCAAGGCCTGGAAGGCGCATCTGGCGGACCCGAGCAAGGCAGAAGCAGACACGGCCGCAGCATTCACCGCGGTCGAGCGCGCTGCAGCCCGCGTCGCGCTCGTTGCCGCAGGCGACCTCCGAACCGCTTCGCGCGCAGTCGCAAGGCTCACCCCGGACAACCGTCGTCCGCCCGGCGTGGGCAAGCTCGACGACTTCGAGTCGTTCTTCGCCTCGATCCCGGCCATCGGGTGGCTGTTCGAGTTCGCAGTGAGCGCGGACTTCGGTCGGCTGCTCAAAGCGTCGGGATAGCTTGCGATCCTGCCACTCCGGCCCCAGGGGGGGAAATACCCTATGTCTCCCCTTGATCAGAAAGTCTTCATCATCACAGGCGGCGCCGGCGCAATCGCGCGTCCGATCCTCCGAGCTTTCGCTGACGCAGGCTCCAAGCTCGTGGTCGTGGACCGCACGGAGCAGCACGCTCGGGCTGCAGCTGCCGAGGTTGGCGGCCTGGGAATCGCAGCAGATCTCGCCACGCCTTCGGGCGCGGATGCCATGGTCTCTGCGGCGATCCAAGCATTCGGGAATGTGAATGGGCTCATTCACACCGTGGGCGGCTTCGCAATGGCCAAAGCCCACGAATCGGACCCAGCGCTGTACGACCGCATGTTCGATCTGAATGTGCGCACGCTCTTCCATGCCACGCGCAGCGTGCTCCCTCTGCTTCTCAAGCAGAAGGAAGGCTTTCTGGCAGCGTTCTCCGCTGCGCCTGCGCTCACCGGCGCAGGGCCTGGCATGAGCCTGTACGCTGCAGCCAAGAGCGCGGTGTCAACCTTCCTGCGATCGGTCGACGCCGAGGTGGCCGGCTCGAATGTGCGGGTGGCCATCGTGTATCCGATGGGCGCAGTGGACACGCCTGCCAATCGCAAGGACATGCCGGATTTCGATCCAGCCCGGTACATCGATCCGTCTGAGATTGCACAGAGCCTGGTGTTTGCAGCGAGCCGTGGCGCCAGGGGCAGGCTGGCAGAGATGGCAGTGTATCCGGGGAGGTAGGACGCAGCGCCGCCCCCTGGTTTCGGGCACGACCAGGTTGTATCCTGGCTCGATGGGTCCAACGTCGTCGACCACGCGCGCCACCCAAGTCTGGTTGAGCCGTGTCCTGGTTGTGGCCGTCGCGTTCGCCGCAGCTCTGGGGTGCGCTTCGATCGCAGGCCTCGAGAGCCTCGAGGTCGCGTCAGCCGACGCGTCTTCAGCAGGAGGCTCAGCGGGCGATTCCGCGTCTTCGACCGAGTCGGGCGACTCGCCTTCGACCGGTGGGCATGACGCTTCGAGCGGAGGAGCGGGCGGCGCCGCTGGGACAGCGGGGTCCAGTGGCTCGGCGACCGGAGGGGCATCAGGTACGGCCGGTACAGCGGGAGCGGGCGGAGCAGCCGGTTCCGCGGGTGTCGCAGGGTCTGCGGGTAACCAGGGATGTAGCGGCACATCCGTATGCGTTCCGCCCCCCGATGGCCAATGGTCGAATTGGAGCGTGGGCACCTTCGCCCCGTTCGTCATGAGCTCCTGCGTGCTGCAGCCCGGCGTGGTCACCAAGTACTACGACGCTTCCAACGAGCCGGACGCCCCACCAGCGCAATGCAGCTGCGGGTGCGCTGCGCCCAAGGGAGACTGCACGTCGAACGTGAAGTGCTCCCCGACTACCGGCTGCGGCATGATGATCGATGTCGGGGCCGTTTCCTCGGCGTGCGCGACCTACAACGCAGGGATGGGCGTGGGGGCGTGCATCGCTATGCCGCCCACTGTGCAGGCGACGTGCGTTATGACCCCCATCAAGTCTGTTCCCCAGTCTGGCTGGATCACCAACGCGAGCACGTGCATGACGGCTCCGGACACCTTGCCGACGTGCGATGGCGACGGTCGTTGCGTAGCGGCTGCAACGGGTGGCGCGCAAGGCCCATGCATTTCCGCCAAAGGCGACGTCCCCTGCCCTGCGGCCAAGGAATGGGGGACGCGATTTCTCGTCTATGAAGGCGTTGGGGATACACGTGACTGCGATTCGTCATCCTGCGTTTGCCAGCCGTTTGCAGCGTTGTGCTCGTGCGACAACGGGTGCGCGATCGAGGTCGCTTCCGGCAGCTGCGGCGGAACAGTTCTCGACGAATTGAAGCCGGACGGCAGCTGCACCCAGCTGACCATCACCCTCCCACCACAGGTCGGCGTCGTCTTGCAGGGCGCCAATATGCCCCCCAACGGGCAATGCGCTGCAGCAGGAGAGTCCAAGGCGGTCGGCCAGGTCGCTGGCACTACGCCGGTCACGGTGTGCTGCAAACCATAGGGGTCTCGCGCGCACGACGATCCGCCTGCGCGCTGCTCCTGGTCCGGCCGCGATTCCGTCCTTCAGCGTCGTTGGACGATGTGATACAGTCCGCAGAAACCAGAGGTGGGACGATGAAAGCGTATCGCTGGATCGTGGTGCCTTTCGTGGCCCTGATGGGCTCATGCAGCAGCGATGACGCTCCTATGCCAGGACGCTACGCCGGCGTCTCGCGATGGGAGTGCCATGGCGACACGACGAGCTGCTACTGTGCGGGATTGGAACCGGATTCCATCTATATGTCGTCCAAACCGCAGATGGCGGCGTGCGCGGGGTTCACCTGCTGCTTCTCCTATCTGGAAACCACAGCCAACTACTGCTATGGCGATTGCGCATCCTGGGGGTGCAGCTGCGCCAATCCCGCCGGGGAGTGCTCGCCTCAGCCGAGCTGGTCGCAAGTGAAGTCAGAAGCACAGTGCCCGCCCCGTTGAGGCTGCTAGATCGTCGGGCGCTTCAACCTGCCCATCACGGGATCTCGAGCTGCTTCGGTGTCGGCCCGAACCAGTCGCCCCAGCAGGAAAGTTTGCCCTGGTCACGCAGGGCACAGGATGTCGTGGTGCCCGTGCTCACCGAGACCGCATCGTGCAATCCTACCACGACGGGGGCGGAGTGAATCTCGAACGGACCCGGCTTGCCGCTTCCCACTTCCCCGAGATCATCGAGTCCAGCGCATTCCACGCTGCCCGCCGGGCGCGCGACGCAGCCATGCATGGCGCCCATTCCGATCCAGCCCGCGACTCCTCCGCCAAAAACCGCTATCGGCTTGACGGAGTTCGCTGTGTTCGCAGTGCCAAGCTGGCCGAAGTCCCCCTGGCCCCAGCAGCGGGGCTCGCCGCTGGCGAGAACCGCACAGGATTGGCCTTCGCCTGCTGCGATGGCTACGGCCTTGTCAGGCAATCCGACGACCTTGACCGGCAGCGGAGTCACCACGTTCGTTCCGCTCTTGCCGTCGCCAACCTGCGCGTAGTCGTCATATCCCCAACAAGACACGGTCCCATCCGCGTGAAGCGCACAGGTGTGACGCCCTCCCGCGGCCAGCCCTATCGCCGGCTCGCTCAAGGTCGCCACGTGCATCGGTGTCGCGACCAGCTCGCCAAAGCCCGATTGCCCGTTGCCAATCTGGCCTCCCGAGTTTGCTCCCCAGCACCAGACCGCGCCTGAGGACAGGAGCGCGCACGTGTGTCCGCTGCCGAAATGCGGTCCTCCGGCAACGAGCGCCGTCGCTCCCTCAGGCAAAGCGACGAGTACCGGAGTGGGGCGATCCACGGAAACCCCTGACGATCCATCGCCAATCTGGCCGTTTTCGTCATGCCCCCAGCAATAGACCTGGCCCGCAGCCAATGCGCAGGAGTGCTCGCCGCCGCACGCCACCGACGTGGCCCCTGATATCCCGACGGTTTGCACCCAGGTTGGGCTGAATCCCGTCGCCTGCCCGTCCCCGAGCTGCCCTCGACCTCCGTAGCCCTGGCAGACGACCTTTCCTCCCGTCGTGACTGCGCACACGTGCGCACCACCGCAAGCGACCGACACGAAGCCGTTCGGCGGCGCCCCCGCGCTGCCTCCGATCCCTGCGCTGCCGGCTGCCCCCGCGCTACCGCCCTGCCCGCCTGTCCCAGGAGCGCTCCCTGCCGCCCCTGAGTCCGCATCCGCTCCAGCGTCCGCCGCTGCAACGCTGGCTTCCTGCAAAGGTGTGCGAGCACCGCACCCGGTGAGCAACATCCATCCGACAGCTCCGCAAGACAGCAGCGCCGAGGCATCTCGAAGACGGGAACGCATCCCGTACCTGTAGTGCCGGGTGGAGCCGGTCGAAAGTCCGCGACAGGCTCCCGGGCTAGCTGGTGTCTGTCCCAAAACGGACAGTGCAAGCCTGACGGAGGCGCGTCGGGCGTGCGGCGTGCGTGTCGAGGAGCTACACAACGAGCCGAATTCCACCGTATCGCGATGCATTCATGGAATATCTGGAAGTCTCCCGGGTCCGCGTCGCGCACGTGTCCAGTCGGGCCTGGCAGGCCGCGTTGTAGCGGTCAGTCGCGCAGCGAGGGCGCTCAGCTCGCGCCGTGCCTCACCATCGTCAGCAGGTTTGCCGTCACGACGGCGGACCACACGTACGACTTGAACGCTTCCAGTCCCTTCCAGTTGCAGCGCGTCAGCCCGAGTGCACGCTTGAGCCAGGAGATGCCCGCCTCGATACCGGCGCGGAAGTTGCGCAGCATGCGGTAGACGCGTCGGCTGCTGACCATCTCTTCGACCTCAATGCCCGGCGACTTGCTGAACGCGACGTCTCGAACCCCCAACCCCTTGATATCTTCGACGTTGCTCTTCGAGCTGAATCCGCCGTCAAACGCCATCTGCCGCGGAGGCATGCCGAGGACCGTCGTAACCCGCTGTGCCATGCGCACCGCGAGCGTCGAGTCCGCGGGGTTGCCGTCCTCCACAACCACGTCGAACACCAGATTCGAAGCACCGGTCGTGAGGCAAATCTTGTGGCCGTAGCAAACCTCTCGCCGGTCCTTCTTGATGATGTCGGTGTGCGGCTCGAAGATGGAGACGATCTTCTGCGATGGCGGCAGCGACTCGCCGAGCATCACGCGGCGCTCGGTCTGCCAGATCACCTGCGTGGTCAGTTCGGTGTAGTGCGAGATCTCGGCACAGAGCGCTTCGGCCGCCAGCTGATCGAACAGGCCCATCTTTGCTTTCGACGTCTCCAGCGCCGCAGCGAGCCGCAGTGCATCTTCCCGAACGCGCCAAGTCACCTCGACCAGATCCTTGTACAGCTCCAGCCGTTGCTCGGGCGTCTTTGCATTCTGGATTGCAATTGCCCGGCGCTTGGCCGTCCTGCTGTGGTCATCGAACGCCAGGCCACTCATCTCTCGTGCCTGGTTCGCAAGACGAGTCAGCACGCGCGCGCAGTCCCACAGCAACGATGAATCCGTCGGCTCGTGGATGTTCGTCTCCGTCACCGTGCAGTCGACGCGCGCCTTGCGCCCGCTGTCCACATCCGCCGTGATCGCACGTGCGACCAGAATCCGGTTTATCGCTTCCAAGCACTCTGCGGGCAAGCACTTGATGTTCCGCTGCAGCGACGACTTGCTCGGGCACGCATCGGCAAGCCCGAATCGGCAAAACGCGCGGAAGCTCACTGAGTCGGCGATGTGGAACTCCAGATCCCTGTAGGAAAAGCCGTACGTCATCTTGATGACCAGGCATCGCAGAACCTGCTCCGCCGTCGGCGCGTCGCGCCCGGTGCCCGGCTTCGCGCCCGATGCAACCAGGGCCTCATGAACCAGGCGCACAATGTTCGGCTCCGAGTCGAGAACGTTGCTGATCGCGGCGAGTTCGCGGCTCTGAACGTGGTCGCCGGGCTGGTAGACGAGCGGGGTCTGGGTGTGTAGCATCAGGCGCATCGGGTCCTCCGTGTTTCTTGCTTGTGCAAGAGTTGAGACTCACGAAGGGCCCGACCTATTCATCCATCTCGACAAAAACTGGTCGAAATCGGCTCTGGGACAGACACTAGTCTAGAGAGCTCCACCCCAACCCCGCCGCGGTGAAAGTTGCGGAGTGGAGTCGATGTCGGAGACAGCGGCGTGGTGCGGCACGTCAGGTCAGGGGGCAGCGACGGTGAAGCGGCGGTGGGGCGTGTGCGCCCTGTGAACGCAGTCGTTGACTGCGGCGTACCACTCGTGCGTCGTTCCGGCCTTGGCCTTGGGGAGGGTCGCGGTGACGTGGCCCTGGGCATTCTTGACCGTGGCCAGCGGCTTGAACGCTGCCTTGCCCGCGCCCGCCAGATTCACCTTGAGCTTGAAGTCGCTCTGCGAATCCGTCTGCCAGCTGTTGAGCACAGGCGAATGCGTGCGCACGTGGAGCTCGTTCTTCGCCGGAGAGAAGAGCCACAGTCGCAGCCAGCCGTTTCCGCCATTCTCGAGCTTCTGGAAGTCAGCCAGCATCGTGTGAAGCTCGCGATTGCTCACCGTGTCGGTTCGACGCGTCTCCCCATGAATGTGGCCGCAGGTCAAGATCTGGACGCTGGGGGTGGTCTTGAAGGCGTTGAAGTACACAGCGCCCTGATCCGTCCAGCCCTTGCCGGTATTCAGGATCGAATGGGCATCAAAGATGCCAAAGGAGCTGGGGCGCTGCAGGAAGACAGACCTTGCCCAGGCGATGATCGGCGCGTCCGGATCCTCGTCGTACGACAGCGACAGCGCCACGAAATCCCTGTCGCCCGCGGAGAACGTGATCCACTTCTCGTCGTTGGTGGAGCCGTAGTGGCCCCCGTAGTATGCGCGGCCGGCAAAGCGATCGACGCCGAAGTGGTCGTTGAACTCCGTGGTCGCGCCGTGCGTCTTGCCAGGATCCTGATCGTGGTTGCCCACAGCCAGCAGATAGGGAATGCCATCCGGGAAGTCCGCGATCTTGGGCTCCAGGATCTTCATGGCGTTGACGGCGTTGGTCCACTGCTGCTTGTAGGTCGGCTCGCTCGACTTGTTGACGATATCGCCGTTGTGGAGAACCGCGCGAATGTTGTACTTGGCCAGGTTGCTCCGCGCAAACTGGGTCTGCTTCGTGAAGTACGTGGGGTGGGACTGGGAGTAGAGCTGCGTGTCCGGAAGGACCACGATCGCGAAGTCGTCGTCCGACGTGAGCTCGCGCGTGTAGAACGTGACGTCGAGCGGCTCGGAATCGGGATCGTCGACGTCGACCGCAAGCTTGACGTCCCCCGCCGGGACCTGCTCACCGGCCGGGCTCGCACCGCTGATCTTCGGAGGAACGCCGTCGTCGAGTCCAGGCCCCGCGTTCGTCAGCACCGCACCCGTGATCACTCCATCGACCGAGCCGACCGCTGCGTCGGCGCCGTGCGACGTATCCAGCGGCCAGCGCCCCACGAGCCCGGTCTGCGCATCGGCCGTCCTGTACATGTTGCCCGCGATCGTTGCAGCGCTGAGCGCCGTATTCCAGACGCGCACTTCGGCGAGCGCGCCCTTCAGGCGGCCTGACGCTACACCTGTGGAGTTGAGCGCTGTTCCGAGCCCGAAGTGCTGGGCGCTGTCGTGCCGCGGCTTCGCTCCCCCCGTGTCGCTATGGCCGTCAAGCTTGCCATCCAGATAGAGGCGATACGTCGTTCCATCGTAGGTCGCAGCCACGTGATGCCAATCGCCCATCGTCACCGCTGTGGCGCCCACGACCGGATGGTTGCCGCCGTCGGCCATGTCCTCGAAGTCGGCCCCCAACACCTCCCCCGTGAAGCCGAGCAGGTAGTTGCAGTTCTTCACCGTCTCGTCGTTCTCGCCGCGCCCTTTGGAGATGATTGGCACCAGGGTCAGCCCGCCGTTGCCTGAGCTCGCTCCCTGGCCAGGTCCGTCGCGTCGAACCCACGCCTCGAGCGTGAATGTCGACAGGCCGAGGGACGGCGCGACTCCCATGGAAATGCCATCGTTGACGCCGTCAAATAGCATCGAGCTCAGTGCGCCGGCCGAGCACGCCGCTTCGGAAACGCTTCCATCCTCTGGGTTCTGCATATCGGTCGTTTCGCCATCCGAAAGCGGGTGAGCATCCACGTCGCTCTTTCCCGCGTCGCCCCCATCTGCGTGCAGCGGCACCCACCCGTCGTCTGCAGCGCCATCGGATCCACACCCGGTCCACGCGAAGGAGAGGCAAGCCAGCACGAAGGCCAGAAGGCCGCACAAGGCTGCACGGGCCGCGTGCGATATCTTCTCCGGACCGTGCATGGCCCGCGATTTCGAGATGGACCTCCCGGGAGTCTGCGTCGCTGGTTCCAAGTCCATTCCCACAGAATACTCGTCGCGCGAGACCCTGTCGACACGGTCGGAAGGTTCGCCAGAGCATGCGCGCACCGGTATGGGACTTCGATGAGGGAATGTGGCGCTGGGAGGCGTGGGCGGCGGGTTGGACTGCCGGCGCGTAGGATATTCACCGCCCCCCGGCCTGTCGGGCTTCACCCCCCCCACCGACCGCCGCTCGTCACTCGTGG
>JACRCQ010000031.1 GCA_016218915.1 Deltaproteobacteria bacterium | reverse complement strand
GTCATGGCGGGTCCTCCTGCGTAGGTAACTGGCTTCGCAACCGTTACGTACCGCAGAAGGCACTCGCTTGTCCTGGCTCCCTTCACACAACACCCCTACGATTCGGCTCGATCAGCACCGTTCGGATGGAGCCGCACCCATCTGATTTTCGATTCCTCGAGGTGAACCCGGCCTTCGAGCAGATGACCGGCCTGCGCCGGGACCAGGTCCTGGGCAGGACCGCGCTCGAAGTCTCGCCAGCCCTGGAGCCCATCTGGATCGACAAGTGCTCCGAGGTCCTGCGCAGGGGCGATCCGGTGCACTTCGCCAGCCGCGTCGCGGATCTGGGCCGGGACTATGACGTAATCGCGTTCCGGACCGAGCCAGGACAGTTCGCCACGCTCGTCGTGGATGTGACTGCGAGCAAGCAGATCGAGCGCCTGTACGCAGTGCTGAGCCGGGTCAACGAAGCGATCGTGCGGGTGCACGACGAGAGCGCCCTGTTCCAGGACGTTTGCCGGATCGTGGCGCAGGAGGGGCAGTTCCCGCTGGTGTGGATCGGGCTTTGCGACGGGGAGGAAGTGAAGCCAGCGGCCTCGTCCGGTCTTGCGGTGAGCTATCTCGAGGGCATCCAGGTTCGGCTCCATGGCGAGCTGGGCATGGGGCCCACCGGCACCTGTGCGCGAGAAGCGCGACCCGTGATCAACGATGACTTTGACACCAACCCAAGGACCGTTCTGTGGCGCGCGCACGCGCTGCGGCACGGCTTTCGGGCATCCGCAGCCTTCCCGCTGCGGCGGGGCGGCAAGACCATCGGCGTGCTCACGCTGTATGCGAAACGCCCCGGCGTGTTCGACGCGGCGCAAGTCGGGCTGCTTGAAGCTCTGTCTGCGGACCTTTCGTACGCGCTCGACGCCATGGCCCACGACCGTCTTCGGGCCGAAGCCGAGCAGGCGCTGCGCGCCAGCGAGCAGAGCCTCCGGGAGGTGAACCAGCGCAAGAACGAGTTCCTCGCCACGCTCTCCCATGAGCTGCGCAACCCGCTCGCCCCGATCAAAAACAGCTTGCATGTCCTCGACCGAGCGATCCCAGGCACGGACCAGGCAGAGCGCGCCAGGAGAGTGATCAATCGTCAGGTGGCCCAGCTCTCCAGGCTCGTCGACGATCTGCTGGACCTCACCCGCATCGAACGCAACAAGGTCCACCTCCAGCGCCAGAAGGTGGACCTCAACCGCATCGTGGAGCGGACCGCCGACGATCAACGCTCCCTGTTCGACGACAAGGGCATCCGGCTCGAGGTCGAGCTCGATTCGACGGCGCCCCACGTGAGCGCGGATCCAGCGCGGCTTTCCCAGGTCATCGGCAATCTGCTGCAGAACGCCGCGAAGTTCACGCCACCCAACGGATGCACAAGGCTGTCCGTTGCAAGGGATCTGCAGGGCGGCAGCGCGATCGTCCGGGTGACCGACAACGGCGTGGGCATGGCCCCTGAGACCCTTGCGCGGCTCTACGAGCCCTTCATGCAGGCTGACGATTCACTGGACCGGAGCAAGGGCGGACTCGGCCTCGGGCTGGCGCTCGTCAAAGGGCTCGTGGAGATGCACGGCGGCCATGTTCGCGCGCACAGCGACGGTCTTGGCAAGGGCTCAGCGTTCGAGGTGCTCCTGCCCCTCGAATCCCAGGCAGCTTCCGAAGCAGCCTCACCGCGCCTGGCGCGCAGGCCGCGGACGCGTCGCGTGCTGATCATCGAGGACAACGTGGACGCCGCGGACAGCCTGCGCGAGGTGCTCGAGCTCGACGGGCACGAGGTCGCGGTGGCGTACGACGGACCGACGGGGGTGGCGCGAGCCCGTGAGCTGCGTCCCGAAGTGGTGCTATGCGACATAGGCCTTCCTGGAATGAGTGGGTTCGAGGTCGCGCAGGCGATCCGGGCAGACGCGGCGTTGGGGGGTATTCTCCTGGTGGCGCTGAGCGGCTATGCTCTGCCCGAAGACCTGCAGCGCGCGCAGGAAGCAGGATTTGACGAGCATCTCGCCAAACCGCCCAGCCTGCTCAAGCTCGAGGAGCTCCTGCAAACCCTCCCGTCCACGCCACCCACAGCGAACCCCCATGACAGCCAGTGACGATACCAAGCCGAAGGAGCAGCTGGAAGCCGAGCTTACGCAGGCCCGGGCACAAATCGCCGAGCTGAATCGGAGCGTCCAGAGCTACCGCGGGCTGGTCGAAAACGCCCGCGACATGATCTGGCGGACCGACCTGCAGGGTAGGGTCATCTACGTCAACGCCTATGTGCAGGACTTCCTCGGGCGCACCCCGTCCGAGGCTCTCGGGCTGAGCATCGATGACTACTTCTCACCTTCTTCCGCTGCCCGGATCGTTCACGGCGTGCAGCAGACGCTCCTCGCCTCGTCGGAGTCGTCCTTCGAGGCCGAGGTGGAGTATCGCCACAAGAACGGGACCCTGATCCCGGGCGAGCTGCGGATGTTCGCGGAGCGCGATCCCTCGGGTCGGATCGTGGCCTTTGGAGGAATCTCCCGGGAGACGTCCGAGCGCAGGCGGGCGGAGAGAGCCCTGCGCGACAGCAGCGAGCTGCTCACCATGTTCATCGATCGCTCGCCGATTCACGCCTACATCAAGGATGTGACTCCGACCCAGAGCATCGTCCTGTATGCGAGCGACAAGTTCCGGGAGATGATCGGCATCCCTGGCTGCGAGATGGTGGGAAGGACGATGGAGGCGCTCTTTCCCCCCGAGTTTGCCGCGAAGATCACGGCTGACGACTGGGCTGTGGTCGAGGGAGGAGGGGTGCTGCAGCTCGACGAGCAGCTGAACGGCCGGAGCTACACCACAATCAAGTTCCCGATCCCGCTGGGAAGCAGGTCGTTTCTGGCGGGCTACACCATCGACATCACGGACCGCAAGGAGGCAGAGGAAGCGCTGCGCGAAAGCGAATCGCGCTCCAACCAGCTGGCCGAGCACAGCCGCACGGTTGCGTGGGAGGTGGACGCCGAAGGCCTCTACACCTATCTCAGCCATGTGGCCGAGTCCGTCTTTGGCTACCGGCCCGAGGAGGTGTTGGGCAGGTTGCACTTCTACGATCTGCACCCCGAGCCCGGGCGTGCGGCATTCAAGAACGCAGCCTTGGCAGTCTTCAGGCAAAAGGAACGGTTTCGCGACCTGATCAACCCCATCCAGACCAAGGACGGGGCCCTCGTGTGGGTGTCGACCAACGGCATACCGCTGCTGAACGCGGATGGGTCGCTGCGGGGGTACCGTGGCAGCGATACCGATGTAACCGAGCGCAAGCGGGCCGAAGAAGCGCTGCGCGCCAGCGAGGGCGTCTTGCGCGCCTTCATCGATTCCCATGCCGACATGGTGTACCTCAAGAACGCCGAGCTGCGTCACATCGTGGCCAATCCGGCGCTCTGCCAGTACTTCGGTCGCGAGGAAGCGGATGTGCTGGGCAGGTGCGATTCCGAGCTCATGCCCCCGTCTGCAGCAGAGCGGTGCAGGACGGGTGACGAGGATGCCCTTCGGACACGGACCCTGCAGGTGCATGAGGAGATGGTGGGCGATCGAGTGTTCGAGACTCGGAAGTTCCCGGTCGTGCTCGTCGACGGCTCGGTGGGTGTGGGGGGCATCATCCGGGACGTGACCGAGCGAAAGCGCGCCGACGAGACCCTGCGAGCGAGCGAGGCCCGGCTGATCCACGCACAGGCGCTGTCACGCATCGGCAACTGGGAGATCGACCTCGCCACCAACACCATATGGGCCTCAGCCGAGGCTTTCCGGATCTATGGGGTCGAGTACACCTCTCCGTTCCAGACGCTCAAGCGAGCGCAGGACATCCCCATTCGCGAGGATCGTGGCAGGCTCGATGAGGCCCTGCGCGCCTTGATCCACAACGGGGTTCCGTATGACGTGGAGTTCCGGCTCAAGCGGGCAGACGACGGAACGCAACGCGTGGTCCACTCGGTGGCTCACCTGGTGCGCGATGCTGAGGGCTCCCCTATCAAGGTGGTCGGCGTGATGCAGGACATCACGGAGCGCAGGCAGGCCGAAGAGGAGAAGGCAAGGCTCGAAGCCCAGCTCCAGCAGGCCCAGAAGATGGAATCCGTGGGTCGCCTGGCTGGCGGCGTTGCGCACGACTTCAACAACATGCTCGGCGTGATCCTGGGCAATGTGATGATCGCCATCGAGCAGGTGGATCCGACCGAGCCACTTCACGGGGACCTGTTGGAGATCCAGGCTGCTGCCAAGCGATCGGCCGAGCTCACGCGCCAGCTGCTCGCCTTTGCTCGCAAGCAGACGGTCGCCCCCAGGGTGCTCGATCTCAACGAGACCGTGGCAGGCACGCTCAAGATGCTGCAGCGGCTCATCGGCGAGCGCATCGAGCTCCATTGGCAACCCGATCCGAGCCTGTGGCCTGTGCGCGTGGACCCGTCCCAGGTCGACCAGATCCTCGCCAATCTGTGCGTCAATGCTCGAGACGCGATCTCGGACGTGGGCCGGATGACGATCGAGACGGGCAACTGCACCTTCGACGACGAGGACTGCTCTGCGCGCCCAGGCTTCCTCCCCGGACAGTACGTGCGGCTCGCGGTGAGCGACAACGGCAGCGGCATGGACAAGGAAACCCTCGAGCATCTGTTCGAGCCGTTCTTCACCACCAAGGTGCTCGGCAAGGGCACCGGTCTGGGCCTCGCCACTGTCTATGGCATCGTCAAGCAGAACAACGGGTTCATCGATGCCGCGAGCGAGCCGGACAAGGGAACGACGTTCAGCATCTACCTGCCTCGACACCTGGGACGAGACCGGCGCGCAGGCTCGGATCAACCCGGGTCATCCACCCGGCAAGGCAGCGAGACGATCCTCGTGGTGGAGGACGAGCCGGCCATCCTCAAGCTGACCACGAGGATGCTCCAGCGACAGGGTTACACGGTCCTGCCGGCTTCCACCCCCAGTGAGGCGATCCGGCTTGCAGCCGAACGCAACGGGGAGATTCATCTGCTTCTGAGCGACGTGGTGATGCCCGAGATGAACGGGCGTGATCTGGCCCAGCAGCTTCTGGCGCGCTATCCGTCCATCAAGCGGCTGTTCATGTCAGGCTACACCGCAGACGTCATCGCCCACCACGGCGTGCTCGACGATGGCGTGTTCTTCATCGAGAAGCCGTTCTCGGAGCACGCGCTGGCAGCCAAGGTGAGAGAGACGCTGGATCGGAATTAGTACGTCGGGCGGGGCACCCCACGGCGGGCGCCGTGCCTCGCGTCGTTGTCAGGGCGTGCAGATCCCGATGGTCGGGTGCAGGATGCTCTTGCACGTCTCGCCGCTGGGGCATCCATGCGGGCCGCCACCATAGTCGCAGAACTTCCTGCAGTGGCCATTGCCGTAGGGATCTTCGTGCACGCACTCGGTGCCTGGAGCGCACAGCGCCTGCGGGCTGCACGCACCACCTGCAGGCGTGTTGCCCGACGGGAAGCAGTAGATGTCCGCGTCGGAGTAGTACGGAATGCCGACCACGCACGCGTAGGGGCTCGAGCAGCCTGTGTTGGTGAACGGGTCGCAGAGCGCCGGCCCTGCGTCCGCCGCGTCACCGCCGTCTTGATCCGACGCGCACAGGCCCGCAACGCAGATCTGTCCGCCTACGCACATATTCGCGCAAGCGCCGCAGTTCATCGGGTCGGCGTAGATGTTGACCTCGCACCCGTTCTGGCTGAGACCATCGCAGTCTGCCCAGCCGGCGCTGCACGGGCCGCCGTCCTGATCCACTGTGCACATGCCCGAGGAGCAGACCTGTCCGGCTGCACACACCTGCCCGCACGCGCCGCAGTGCAGCGGGTTGGATTCGAGGTTGACCTCGCAGCCGTTCTGGCTGTTGCCGTCGCAGTCCGCCCAACCAGCGCTGCAAGGACCACCGTCCTGATCCACGGTGCACACGCCTGAGACGCAGACCTGTCCGGAGGCACATACCTGTCCGCACGCGCCGCAGCTGGCCGGGTCTGTGGCGAGGTTCGTTTCGCAACCGTTCTGGGGGTCGCCGTCACAGTCCCCCCAGCCCGAGCCGCAGAACGGCGCATCGCCCGCGTCTTCGTCGGCAACGCACTGGTTCGCGACGCACACCTGCCCAGCCGGGCAGGGCTGGTTGTTGCCGCAGCCACCGCCGTCGGTCCCCCCTGTGCACTTGCCGGACGCGCAGGTCATCCCGCTGCTGCACGCGTGGGCGCAGGCTCCACAATGCGCAGGATCGGCCCAGAGATTCGCCTCGCAGCCGTTCGAGCTGTTTCCGTCGCAGTCCGCATAGCCCTGCTTGCACACTCCGCTACCACCGGATCCGCCGCCTCCACCGACGCCCGAGGTCCCGCCCTGACCAGCGGCTCCGGCCTGCCCAGACGTGCCGCCAACGCCCGCATCACCATCGCCGAGGTTGACGTCATTGGTGCATGCGGCAACCGCCAGAGAAGCTCCAAGCAAAGCCAGGAAAGTAGTCGCTCTCATCGTCGATCCTCCGGTGGGTACATGGGACGAGCGCTCGTCTTTGATCAAAAAAAAGATCGCACCTCGGAGCGCACGACGGCCTTGAACGTTGAGCCCGGCTGTGACAACAGAGCGGCATCGTGAGATCGCGAGCTCGACCCGCTTCGCTCGCCCTGGCCGCAGCGCTCGCCTGGAGCGGCGCTGCTGGCGCAGAGACGGTGCGTCTCACGTGGCAGGGTCCTTCCGACTGTCCTGACAAGGCACGCTTCATGGCTGAGGTGCGGGCCCGGACGCCGAACGCCGAGTTCTCGGACAACGCGCCCCAAGGGAGGGTCTTCGGCGTGGTCCTCACGCGAGAGGAGCAGCGTTTCGCCGGGCAGCTGCAGATACGGCAGGACCCGGGCAACGCGAGCACGCGCTCGTTCGAAGGAGACACGTGCGCCGAGGTGGTGTCAGCGCTCGCGCTCCTCACAGCGCTCGCCATTGACCCGAACGCATCTGGCGCGGCCACGATCGAGGTGCCTCCGACCCCGCCTCCTGTGAAGCCGCCCATCCCGATCGAGCGACCGCCAGCGCCGAAGCAACCACCTGCGGCGGTTCCGCCCCAGCCTGCTGCGCAGCCGCGTGCATTGTGGCATGGGGCGGCAGGTGGACGGCTGTCGGTTGCAGGGTGGGTAGCGCCGAGCCTGCTTCCCGGATTCGACTTGTTCGCAGAGACCTGGCAGGAACGTCCTGGGCCCCTCTCGCCCGGTTTCCGCCTGGGCCTGGGAATGGCCTGGAATGACGGACAAGCTGCACGTTGGCGATGGTACGCGGCTCGTCTCGAGGCCTGTCCGTTGCGAGCCCCCGTCGGCTGGAAGCTCGTGAGCCAGACGTGCGTCGGCGCAGACGTCGGGGCTGTTCACGGCCAGGGAGTGACCATCGACGCGCCGCGCTCCAGCACCCAGCTCTGGGCGGCAGCGACGCTGGGCACAGGAGTGGTGCTCGAATCAGGCTCGTTCTTCGCAGGGGTTCATGGTGGAATCGTGGTGCCGATCACCCGGTACCATTTCTACTTCGATCATCCGAGGATCGACTTGCACCAGGTTCCCTACGTGGGCGCCACCCTTGCAGCCAGCATCGGAGCTCGCTTTTTTTGATCAAAACCCCGATCCGCTGCCATTCACAAGGTGAGACCTGATGGCCATTGCGTTTGCATCGCCGCTTGCCACGCCGGCTGCAGCCGGGTGCAGGCAGACCAGCCGGAGCGATGCGGCGCGGATTGCGGCGATGTTTGACGACCATTTCGTGCCTGTGTGGAGGTTTCTGCGTCGATTGGGGGTTCCCACAGGTGACGTCGACGACCATGCGCAGGAAGTGATGCTGGTGGCATCCCGCAAGCTCGATCAGATCGAATACGGCAAGGAACGGGGCTTCTTGCTGGGTGTGGCCTATCGGATCGCTTCGGACGCGCGCAGGGCGATCGCTTCGCGGAGGGAGACCGACGACGACATGCTCGAAGAGCGCGAGGACCCGTCGCCTGACCCGGAGATGCTCGCTGACCAGCTCCATGCGCGCGCTGTCCTGGATCAGCTCCTCCAAGGCATGCCGCTCGACTTCCGCGCCGTGTTCGTGCTCACGGAGCTCGACGAGCTCTCCATGGCCGAGATCTCGGAGCTGCTCGGGCTTCCACCTGGAACAGTGGCATCTCGGCTGCGGCGTGGACGCGAGTACTTCGACGAGAAAGTCAGACGTCTGCAAGCCCGGTTCGCCCAGGCAGGAGGCGTCGAATGAACCCTCCTTCGCGCAAGGGCACTCCGGACGTCCGCCGCCTGCTGATCGACTCGGCCAAGCACGACGCGCCTTCGCCGCGGGCCCTGCGCAAGGCGAGAGCGGCGGTGCTCCTGGCAGCCACGGCCGCAGCGACTTCGACGAGCGTGGCGACTGCCGCATCGACCAGCGTGATTCGTTGGGCTGTGATCCTCAAGTGGCTCGGCATCGGCGTGGTCGCCGGAACCGCCACGATCGGTGCGGTCAAGCTCGTCAGCCCCAACGCCCAGGCGCCGGCCCAGGTCCCGACAGCTCCCACTGCAACGATGTCGGTCGTGGCGTCGCCCCTGGTCTCTGCTCCGATATCGAACGCCCCGGCTGCGACGGCATCGCAGACTGCTCGCATCGAGACCACGCCGCGTTCTGCTGTGGTATCCGCACCGGTCGAGTCTGAGCCCGAGCCTGCTCCCGCGTCGTCAGCGCCTCCCGCTGCATCGTCGAACCCGAGCCTTGCCGAAGAGGTTGCGGTGCTCGACGAGGCGCGCAAGGCGGTTGCTGCGGGACGAGGCGCAGATGCGCTCGTCGCGCTCGATCGCTACCAGCGCGACTATCCTCGAGGGAGGCTCGGGCACGAGGCAGCGTTCGTGCGAATGCAGGCTCTGATTCTGACGGGCAATCGCGCGGCAGCGCAGCAGCTGGCCGAGCAGTTCCTGCGTGCGAGCCCGAGCAGCCCGCTGGCGCCCAGGGTTCGAGAGCTCCTCCGGTAGCAGAGGGAACTAGCAACTAGCAACACGGAATTGGGATTATGAATTGAGGAGACCGTCACTCTGTGGACGCGTCTGCTGGCGGCGGGCCGCCGTCGGACGGCTCGCACTTCGGTACGTCGTTGACCTTGGGCGCGATGGATAGCAGGTAGTTCGCGATGTCGAGTGCGTCGATCGACGACATGCCGCCGAATGCGCCTTGCGGCCCTACCGGCATCGGCGGACAGACAGAGTGTCCGTCCTTGTCCACGCCCTGATGAAGCACGGTCACGATGTTGTCCGGCGCCCAACCCGCCAGCCCGGTCGTGTCCGGCGTGATGTTCGCCGAATAGATCACGGGCGGGAAGATCGGAGGCAGGTGCATCGCAGCCGAATAGAACGGCTCACCTCCGGCAAAGGCCTTGGTCATGTCGAGCGGAACCGCGCCTGGCGTCTGCACGTGCAGGGTGTGGCACTCCATGCAAGGCGCCACGCTCGATGCCAGGTACTTGCCTCTCACTGCGCTCGCATAGCCGGGATCGGTCGTTGCCAGGGTCGTGTCCGGAATCTCCGCAGCAGGTACAGGCGGCGCTGGAGCCGGCGTATCGAAGTTGTTCTCCGGGATCGCGTTGCTCACAGCTGGAATCGTCTTGAGGTAGGCGACAATCGCGTCCGCGTCCTCGGACGTCATGTTGTGGAATACGTAGTACGGCATGATCGGGAATAGCGCCTTTCCCTCGTCATCCACGCCGTCGAGGATTGCCGACTTGATCTGCGCGTCGGTCCACGACCCCAGCCCGGTAGCCACGTCGGGCGTGAGGTTCTTCGGGCTGACGATTCCCACGCCTCCGTCCGGGCCGAGCCCAGGCACCTCGAACATCCCTGGATTGCCAGCGAGCCACTTGGCCAGGTCCGGGCTTCCATCCTGCTTTCTCGGAGTATGACAATCACCGCAAGCTGACACGTGCTTGACCAGGTATTCGCCGCGCTGCGCTGGCGTGGAAGCCTCCTCCTCGGTTGCGTCCTCGATACCCGAGTCGCCTGCCGCTCCGCCCTCGGCGGAAGCATCCCCTGCGTCAGACTGGCTCCCTGCGCTGCCTCCGCCCGCGTCCTGTCCAGCGCTCCCTGCGCTCCCCGCGTTGCCTCCGCTGCCGCCGGTTGGACCCATGCCGCCCGAATCGCTGCTGGAGCAGGCGCTCGCCGCAAGTGCAAGCATGCCCGCAAGAATCACCCCGAGCACTCTCGATGTTTCCACTTCACTCCCCCCTTTCCCCGATGTTCCATGGTGTGGGATCGAGGTGCGTCAAGCCGGATTTCGCTTCATCGATTGGGCGGTGCAAGTGTGCTCGCCTCGCCACGGCCTCCGGGCTTGCCCGTCCCTCCCGTGCCGCCCGTGCCGCGTCCGATTCTTCATTCCAATTCCGTGTTGCTAGTTGCCAGTTGCTAGTTCCCTCTCTCGAACGCGCCGATGTCGTAGGCGGCGCCCTGCGGACGGCTGACTCCGTCGTAGTCCACGGTCACCCCGGCAATCGTAGCGCCCTGATCGATCGCAGGCGATCCGGCCTGGACGTGCAGATCGCCGCCTGCTGCATCCACGAACTTGGGGTCTGCTGTCGCGTTGCCATCCATGTCGGACAGCTCCACCGCATCGGCAAACCCGTCAATGCCGTGCTTCTCCCCGAGCACGAGGTTGTGATCCGCGGTGACCTCGGCCAGCTTGCTCTTGTAGCCGAGCGTGATCTTCCCCATGTTCCACTCGTTCGAAACCACGATGTTGTTGCGGATCACCGCGTTCTTGAAGTTCTCCGTGACGATCCAGATCCCGCCCCAGCCATCCGGAGCGCCTTCGTAGATCGTGTTGTTGAAGATGTTCACGTTCCACTTCGGCCCGTTCTTGGCCGAAGCGGTGATCATGATGCCGTTGTTGGTGTGGATCAGGACGTTGTTGAAGATGTTGATGTTCTCGACGATGCCGAGCTCCTCGGACGACACGCGGATGCCGCCAGCCCGCTCGATCCGGTTGGCATAGATGTCGATGCTGTTGAGCGTGGGTGTTCCGTTGAGCCCGGCTTCCCACGCGTCGAGCCCGATGCTCCCCTCGGGAAAGTCGTGCGCGAAGTTCTTGAACACCTTCCCTCGCTGGCACGACTCCTTGATCTTGATCGCCGCGTTGCCCCCGGTGTCCGTCGGCCCTCCGTCGATCCAGATCTCGTTGTCCGATACCTCGAAGTCCTCGGTGCCGGAGATGCTGATGCTCTCCTCGTGCCCCTTGTCGGCATCGTTCCTTGCGTTCACTACCTTGTTGTGGCGCACCGCTGCGCGCTTGCTGTACCAGACGCCGATTCCGGACGAGACGCTGTCGCGCGTGCTGCACCCTTCGATCGACAGATCCTGGGTTCCCTCGAAGTAGATCGCAGCTTCACCCGAGCGCTCCACGGTGAGGCCCAGCACGGCGATGTGATCGCCACCGCCGATCTGCACGCCGTAGTCCTTGGAGTTGCGCACCACCAGGTTGCAGAGCTTGAGGTAGCTCAGATCCGAGACCGAGATCAGCTCCCCCTTGCTCCCAGTCCCGTCGATCACCGGCCGGCTCGTCACGTCCGCTGCCGCGTAGATGATGTACTTCCCCTCGCTGCCCGAAACCTTGGGTACGAGCTGCTCCTGGAAGGTGCCCGCCATCAGGTACACGCCGTCTCCCGGCTGGGCTGCTGCCGCGGCTTTCTGGAGCGTCCTCCAGGGCGCAGCCTGCGTTCCTTCCGCTGCGTCGTCCCCGGACGGGCTCACGTAGTACCGCTTGCCACTCGGCTCCCCGCAATCCATGGCAGGCGGAACCGGACCCGCTTCCTGGAAGGGCGAAGGGCCGTCCACGGTCGCCCCGCCTCCGCCATCCTGCGCCGGCGCTCCGGCCCCAGCAGCGTCGCTTGTACACCCCGCGACCATCACCAGCAGTACCAGCGCCATTCGGGACGTCATCCGGCACTCCTCTCGCTCTCATCCTACACCGTGCTCGACGCTGCCTGCTGGCTCAAACACGGAGGGCAGCTGGACGTCGTCGCAGGGGGTGGTCCGCTGTAGCCGCCGGGCCGCCGCGAGTGCTAGGCTTCGCCCCGTGGATTCCGAAGTTACAGCGCTTTCCCTGGGTGACCTCGAGATACCCAAGCTCGAGGCAGTCGTGGAGCTGATGTTCCTGGCCGCGTACGCTGACGGCATCGTGGTCGTCGAAGAGCGCCAGGTCTTCAAGGAGCACCTGATCACTGCGTCACGGGGCCAGCTTCCAGAGGCGACCATCGAAGCGATGCTCACGCACATCGGCCGCTCCCTGGAAGCTGAAGGCAGAGAGCATCGCCTCGTGCAGATCCGCGAGCGGCTCAACGACCCCAGGCTCCGACGGGCAGCTCTCGGTGTCGCGATCCGAGTGATGCGTGCCGACAACATGGTCAATCCGTCGGAATCCGCTTTCCTGCTGCGAGCTGCCACGGCGCTCGAAATCCCCCAGGACGAAGCGCTGGAGATGCTACGGCTCTCTTACACGTCGCGCTGAGCTTCCAGGCTCCAGAAGGCTGCCGGCGACACGGCAGGCGAGCACCTGGGCCCGCGGCTGCAGGCAACAGGCTTGGCGTGGGAACCTCGTTCTGCCTGAAGCCTGAAGTCTGAAGCCCGAAGCCTATGTCCCGGAGAATCGGCTCTCCGCGCACTCCGGACAGATGCCGTGGGTGACCTCCGTGCCCGCTTGCTCGTGCAGGTAGGCCTGCACCGTGCGCCAGTATCCGTGGTCGTTGCGAACCTTTCCACACCATGCGCACATCGGCAGCATCTCGCGAAGGGTCTTGACCTTGGCCGCGGCTGTCTCGAGCTCCACGACCAGACGCTCGCGCTGGCGTTCCATCCGGTCGCGATCGATCGCCAGCCCCAGGATGTTGGCGAGCGACTGGATGAAACCTACATCCTCTTCGAGGAACGCAGATGAGCTCAGGGCAAAGGCGCTCAGCACGCCGAACGGCTCGTTCGAGGCGGGAATGGCCACGACCACGCCGCTCTTGGCACCGGCCTTCTCCAGGGCCGGAGACAGCACGCCGCGGCGACGCTGCGACGTGTCCTCGATGACGATCGGCGCTGCATTCTGGAGCATGAGCGACGGAATGGAGCTCTGCTCGGCGTCGAGGAATTCCTCGTCGCGAATCGCTTCGCCCTGCAATCCTCGCACGCGAAAGCATTGGGGCCCTACCGACTCCAGGACCCGGGCCAGCGGCACGTCCAACGTCTCCGCAAGGATGCGCGTGATTCGCACCACCAGCGTATCGAACGCCATCCCCGCCAGTGCGAGCCGGGCCGCTTCGGCGACAGCTGCGTGCTGGCGGGCCCGCTGACTGCTCAGCGCTTGCGCGCGCTGCAAGCGCGCGTACGAGCGGACACGCGCCAGTAGCTCCGGATTGGATATCGGTCGGGTGATGTATCCATCCGCCCCGCCCTCCAGGCCCTCTGCCTGATCGTCGCTTTCGATCCTTTTCGACCACAACATCACCACCAGCGTGGACGAGAGCGAAAGCTCTTCCTTGAGCTGCGCGCACAGGGCACTTCCATCGACATCGGCAAGCACCCCATCGAGCAGGATCAGGTGAGGCCGCTGCTCCTTCGCGATCTGCAGCGCCTCCGAGCCCGCTCTCGCCTCGAAGGTCACGAAGCCGTTGGCCCTGAGCAACCGGCAGGTCGCCTCGATGCGCTCAAGGTCGCCATCGACTACCAGCACAGTCTGCGCAGGGTGAATCATCCAGGAGCCATCAAGCCTGACATACCCTACCTCGAACCGCGGCCCTGAGCACGTGCGGGCACGGGTCGGTGCAGCACCATCGCCGGTCAGCGCCTTCGATCCACCTCGAGGAAGCCGCTTCCAAGTGGGATGTCGTACTGGTCCCGAACGTCCACACGCACCACCCACGGCCCTGATCCGCCCTGCGGGGGAACCACTGCCCTTAGCTCGTCGCCATGACGTTCCCAGGCCACGCTCACCGGACGCAGCCCGATCGTCACCCGCGGGATCGGCTGCACCCACGACGGAGCCTGGCCGGCGTCGTCGCTCAGGCGGATCGTGATGGAGACCGTATCTCTTGGCCACACTGCGCTGCCAGGTCCCATGCGTACCTGCGCGCGGATCACCCTGGGCGCCAGCTCCACCGGGGTTCCGATGGAGGAGCCGGCCTGACGCACGAACCACTTCGTGGGAGCTCCGGATTCCAGCCCGATCGAGGTGCTCGCCTTGTTCCATTGAAAGGGCTCGCCTCGGGATACCTCGATCTCGCCCGCACGGGAGAACGCCACGGTCTGCCCTTTCGCAACCCTGATCCGCCCGCGATCGTCCACATACCCGCCAGCAGGGATGAGAGCGCTGCTGAACGTCACCCGCTCCGGCGCGCTGGCCTCTCCCTCCAGACCATACTCGTCGATCGCGCGTACCGTAACCACATAGCTCCCTGCCGGCAGCGCGCTGTCACCGATCGATGCAGCTCGCTCTTCGACTCGCAGGCGCCGAACCATGCGACTCGAGGCAAGGTCGCGCAGCTCCACACTCCAGGCGCGTGCGCCTTGCACCGGCTCCCATTGAAGGGCAACCGGCACGACCTGGTCGGCTATCCAGAGACCGACGCGAGGCCCGATGCGAAGGGCAGGCGCACCAAGCATCGCCACGGTCGCGTTTCGGGCTGCGCCGCCCGATGGATCCCGTATCGTTCCTTGTGCCAGCGGTCGCACTCGCTGCGAGGTCCCAACCAGGGTCTCCCCACTCTGGTTCGCCGTGATCAGAGCGCTTCCGCGCTGCAGAACCATGGCCCGTCCTTGCTTGATCACCGCAACTTCGTTGTTGATTGAGCGGATCATGACACCATGCGTCATCTGGCCGTTGCGCGCAGGCTGCGCCACCTCGACCTCGATCCGCCCCTGCTCGAGCAGGAACACGTGCGTCGGGGTCGTCTTGCCCAATGACGAAAGCACCAGCGAAGTGCTTGGCATCCTCTTGCACCGCGTGCCTGGGTCGAGCCGCAAGGCCACTCCGCCCGTGAGCTGGACTTCCCGCTGCTCCTGGTCTGCGATGAGGGTGGCGCCCAGGGGAGCGAGCTGCCCGCTGGGAGCAGCAGCCAGCGCAGGGGATCCCACGCCAACTGCCGAAGACGCCGCAAGCAACGTGGTCCATCCCAACCCGAGCATCGTCCTGCGGTGAGCCATGTCGTCTCCTCCGGTTCGGCCGCTCCGACAGCGCACGCAGAGCGCTCTGCACGAGGCTTGCCAATCCAAGGACAGGCGGGCTGCAGGCTTCAGGCGGCCACGGGCTTCAGTCAGGCTACGGGCTCCAGGCTCGAGCGTGCGCCCGACAGTACTCGCGAGCAAATGCCCGTGAGTACATCCGGCAGAACCCCCAACGCTGGAACAGCGCCCTGCCGACCCTGCCCCAGGCGTGTGGGTTCGAGGGGTGGAAGTCCTACCAACGGAGTCACCGTAGTGGCGCGCCACTGGCGCGCATCCGTTCGACGCGGCACGGCCGCGTCTATCCCACCGCCGTATTTGCCTGCCCGTCGCCGACCGGGCCTGAGAACCTTGCACCTTGAAAGGGCTGGCCAGCAGCCTGCAGCCTGTAGCCTTTGTGCCGAAACAGCCTGCCATGTCCGCGCGAGATGCCGATTCGGCGTGGTCTCAATCGTCGAAGAACTCCGGACTCCGACTTCTCATGAACGCAGCGATCCGTGCCTGGTGCTCAGCGCTCAGCCCCTCGAACATGACCCCCATGCCTTGAGGCTCGCACTCACGCAACCACCGCACGCGTCCCTTGAACGCGATGGGCTCCGCCCCATCTCCAAGCTCCAGGGTGAGCTCGACCAGCGATCCGATCGGCTCAGCCACGTGCGTTGCGACGAAGATGCCGCCCTCGGAGATGTCCTCTGTGAGCCCGACGTAGAAGTTCGTGTCGCTCGTTTCGGTCACGGCAAGCGTGGCAGCGACGCGCTTGAACCTGCGTCGTTCGATCACTCGGGGGATGGCCTCGCCCCGTGGGGACAGCTCTGTCGGTACGGTGACTTGCCCATTGGAATCCATGATATGCCTCCCTGGCCCGATTGATGCGTTGGTATTTCTTTGCTGAAGAGCTCAGAGCAACTTCAGTGCCGGCTGCCGCTGGACATTTGTCGTACAATCGCCGCGGGCCTCTTCTGGACCTCATGAGCGACTGGAAACCTCCCCAGGAATTCGACGGATATCGACTTACCCGTTCCATCGGACGCGGCGGGATGGGCGAGGTCTTCCTGGCCCACGACGAAGTGCTCGACCGCGACGTCGCGGTCAAGTTCATCTCCACAGTCGATCCTGACGTCGAAGAGAGAAAACGGTTCCTCGTCGAAGCGCGCGCGATCGCCCGGCTGCAACACCCCAACGTCGTGACCGTGTACCGTGTCGGCGAAGTCCAGGGCTGCCCCTATCTCGTGTCAGAGTTCGTTCGGGGCGAGTCGCTCGATCGCCTGCCCCGCCCGGTCCCCTGGCCAAAAGCGCTCGAGATCGGGCTCGGCATCTCCCGCGGCCTTGCTGCTGCCCATCGTCGCGGAGTCGTCCATCGAGACATCAAGCCCGCCAACGCGATCCTGGGTGACGACGGAGAGGTCAAGCTCCTCGACTTCGGGATAGCGAAGCTGCTGCAGCAGGACACTGCGTCTCCGCGGAATTCGCTGAGCGGACGGGTCTCCCTGAGCGGGCGCAACTCGCTGCGAGCGCGCAGCTCGCTGCGGGCGCGAACCTCCCTGCGCGCGAGCCTGCCTGAAGCCGCGATTGCACCGCTCGCCGTGCCCTTGGCCGTGCAGATCTCCATGCCCGCCGGCCCCCTGCGATCGTCCACGGAGGAAACGACCTGCGCGGCCGTGGTCGACGATTCCGCCTTACGACAAGCCCACAGCGAGCTGGACCTGACCCGCCCCGGCGTGGTGCTTGGCTCCCCTTCCTACATGGCCCCTGAGCTGTGGCTCGGGGAGCCGGCCACGTTCCGCTCCGACGTCTACTCGCTCGGAGCACTGCTGTATGCACTGTGCTGCGGTCATCCGCCGCACAGCGCCGCCAGCCTCGTCGACCTCAGAGAAGAGGTGATCTGCACACCTGCGCCCCCCCTGGTCGAAGTTGCCGACGGGGTCGATCCTGCATTTGGCGCGATCGTGGATCGGTGCCTTGCGCGGGATCCGGCAGCTCGCTACGCGTCGGGCAACGAGGTGCGAGCAGCGTTTGCGCAGCTCACTCCTGAGGCGCGCGCCAAGTGGACGCCCGAAGGCAATCCCTACCGCGGCCTGCAAGCTTTCGAAGCCGAGCACCAGGCCTTGTACTTCGGCCGCGACTCGGAGATGAGAACCATCCTCGAACGTCTCGGCTCGGATCCCTTCCTGCTCGTGGCCGGAGACTCCGGGGTCGGCAAGTCCTCGTTGTGCCGCGCAGGCGTGCTGCCCAGAATCGCAGGGTGGCTCGATCCGCGACGCAAGTGGACCTCGTTGATCGTCGTGCCTGGACGCAACCCGCTGCAGGCCATGGCTGCTGCGCTGGCACCCGTCGTGGATTGCTCCGCTGAAGAGCTGATTCAAGAGATCAGCGAGAATCCAGGCGAAACCGCGCGGGCCGTCAGCGGTGCCCTCGGCAACGACCTTGGCCTCGTGCTGCTCGTCGATCCCCTGGAGGAGATGCTCACCCTCGCGGATCCGACCGAGGCTGAGCTGACCGCAGACTTCCTCGGATGGCTCGCGTCCCCTTCCCCGCCGCTGCGTCTGCTCGCCACCGTCCGCGGCGACTTCCTCAGCCGGCTCGCAGCCTTCCCTCACCTGGGCGAGGAGATCCCCCGAGCCCTGTACTTCCTGCGACCCCTGACCACCGACAGGCTTCGCGAAGTCATCACAGGACCGGCTGCAGTCAAGGGCGTCGCATTCGAATCCGATGCCGTCGTCCAAGAGCTGATCGATGCCGCGGTGTCCGCAGAGGGAAGTCTCCCGTTGCTTCAGTTCGCCATGGCCGAGCTGTGGGAAGCCAAGGGCCCTGAAGCGAAAGTGCTCACAGCCGCGCATCTCGAGGCCATTGGTGGGGTGACCGGGGCCCTGAGCCGTCATGCCGACGACGTCCTGGCGCGCATGATGCCAGCAGCAAAAGATGCGGCCCGACGCGTGATGCTGCGGCTCGTCACAGCGGAGGGGACCCGCGCGCATCGGTCCGACGAAGAGCTCGGCGCGGACGACGCGACCACGCGCAAGGCGATCGACGCGCTCGTGGCAGGCAGGCTGGTCGTGGCGCGCGACACACCGGATGGAGCTGGCTACCAGCTCGCCCACGAGACCTTGATCCGGGGATGGAGCACGCTTGCCGGCTGGATCGCCAACGACGCGGGAAGCAGGCTCGTACGCGAGCGTCTGCACCTTGCCGTGGCCGAATGGGAAAGGATGGGACGGGCGCGCGAGGCCCTGTGGAGCGCACGGCAGGCCGAAGAAGCGATGGGCATCGACCCGGAGCAGCTGTCTTCGCGCGAGCGGGCATTCCTCCTTGCCTCTCGGCGGGCTCGCCTCCGCAAGCTTGCGATCTGGATCGCTGTGCTGTTGGCGGTGCCGGTCGCTGCTGCTTCGGTGTGGGGCGGCATGGCGTCGCGAGCGCGAGCCGAGAAGCGCGCACGCGTGGATGAAGAGGTCGCCCAGGCCTCGGCGGCAGCGCTGGCTGCCAAAGGCAAGCAACGCACCTGGCTGGAGCTTCAGGAGCGCGCATTCGCGCAGTTCGACGCGCAAGATCGAGCCTCGGCCGAGGCCACCTGGAAGCAGGCGCTGGCTGCGGCTGCAGACCTCAAACCCGCGCTCGGCCAGGCCACGCAGCACCTGGAAACCGCACTGCTGCTCGACGCATCGCGTGGAGACGTCCGAAACGCCCTCGCTGACATGCTCTACGGCCGTGCCGTGCTCGCCGAGCAGCTTCGATCGCCGTCGGAGCAGCAGGATCTCCTGCAGCGTCTCAAGGTCTACGATTCAGGGGGTGCGCGGGCCCAAGCCTGGCAGACTCCAGCCACCGTGACCTGGTCGGCTACCCCTGCGGGCGCCAAGGTCGAGCTCGCCCGTTTCGCAGAAGATCGCGGGAAGCTCAGGCGCGAGCCCCTTGCCCCCCAGCCTTCCCAGCCTGCCATGCTGGCTCCAGGGAGCTATTGCGCCATCGTCTCCGCACCTGATCACGCAACCACGGTGCTTCCCTTTGTGGTCCATCGCGGCGATCAGGTGCGCTTGTCCGTGACGCTGCCGCGGTCGCGCGAAGTGCCGCAAGGGTTCGTGTACGTGCCTGCGGGCACGTTCCTGTTCGGCAGCGCAGCCGAGGACCGGGTGCGTCAGGACTTCTTCCACACCGTGCCGGAGCACGCGCGCAGCAGCGACGGATTCCTGATCGCTCAGCATGAAACCACGTTCGCTGACTGGATCGAGTACCTCAAGGCCCAGCCTGCCCGCGATCGGCCGAGTCGCCTTCCCCACCTGGGCAAAGGGGGATTCCAAGGAGCGCTGCAGCTCGAGGAGCGACCCGACGGATCCTGGCGCCTGGCGATGCAACCCACGGTTCGCGCATTCACCGCAGGCTGGGGCGAGCCTGTGGTGTACCCGACCAGGGCCCGTCGCGCCTCCCAGGATTGGAGGCGTTTTCCCGTGGTCGGAATCTCCGTGGAAGATGCCGAGCGCTACGTCTCCTGGCTCGATCAATCCGGCAAGGTCCCGGGTGCGAGACTGTGCACCGAGCTCGAGTGGGAGAAAGCGGCGCGCGGAAGCGATGGACGCGAGTTCCCCCACGGTGCCGTGCTCGAGCCCGAGGACGCCAACTACGACGACACGTACGGCAAGGTGCCTGCGGACATGGGCCCGGACGAGGTCGGCTCGCACCCGCTCTCGCGCAGCCCATTCGGTGTCGATGACATGGCAGGCAATGTGTGGGAATGGACGCGCTCGTCGCTGGCGCCCAAGGAGTACGCCGCCCGGGGCGGAGGCTGGTACTTCGGGCTCAACTCCGCACGCACCACGGACCGCGAGGTCACAGAGCCGAGCTTCCGCGACGGCACCGTCGGCCTGCGCGTCTGTGCGAGCCTGCCCACGCGCTGAACCGGCTCACGTGCCGATCCGGCACGCCGAATCAGCTCGCCAGCAGTGACCCCCGAGCACCAGCCGTCTGCCCTGTCCTGCCTCGATCTGCGCGATCAGAGCCCCTGCACCCTCGCGCAGACCAGCGAGTGCACCCTGTCCCGGCTCCTGCACAGGCTGGTCGCGATCTTGCACCAGCTCGCAAGCGGAGGTCTTGCCATGAACCGAACCCTGATCGCTGCTGCAACAATGTCGGTCCTCGCACTGCTCGCGGCCAGCGCTCACGCGGACCCCATCCCCCTGGACCCGATCAACCTCACCGTCTTCCGCGTGACCGGGGTGCGCTACGAGCTGACGGGCAGGGACCTCAATGGAACCGCGCTCAACGGCAAGGTGCTCGACGGCCACGGCGTGGTGGGCGTTTCCTTCGACGGCGTGCAGCGCAACGGCGCCACGATGCAGTCCGTGTGGCTGGACGAGAGCACGTTCAGGGGAGTCACCCAGAGCGGCAAGGAAGTGCACGGCCAGAAGTTCGTCGGCGCAGTGTTCACAGCAACGCTCGATGACGGCGACTCGCTGGAGCTGCGGGTCGATGCGATGGAGCGGGGCACGCAGAAGTGGGACAAGGACGTGATGCGGTACACGGTGTCCTACGAGACGCAGAACGGCCGCGCGCCATTGTGCGGAGTGGATGCGAGCAACGAGCCGATCAAGGCCATTGCGCTCGACGGGCGCTGGGACCTGCGTCAGGGTGTGGCAGGCGGCGGCTCGCACATCGACGACGCGTGGGCGTTCACGTTCGCCTGCGAGGAGTACGCGATCGCGAAGTGCGTGAACATGGGCTACAAGCCCTGGCAGCAAGCCAAGATCTGCACCAAGGGGCAAGGCTGCACGCACACCACGCTGGCGGACCTTCACCAGGCTTGCACGCGGATGCTTCGCGCAGACTACTGCGGCGACGGAGTCTCCCACACGGTGGACGGCACCGAGATCAGCGCGTTCGACGTGTTCGGCATCCGGACCGACAGCGACAGCTGGCTGCCCGAAGCCGAGTGGGGCCCGGACGGCGCCCGGTGCCTCGTTCGCGACCGGATCCCGTCCGCGGAAGCGCCTTCCTGCCTCGACTCCCTGCACCAGGATTCCTGCGGCTCCCCCTCGCATCTGAGCGGGACCTCGCTGCTGATCTCAGAAATCGCCCCCTGATCGTGACTTGAACCGCAGACAGGCCCCTGGTCTTGGCCTGCACCACAGACAGACCCCTGGTCTTGATT
Source organism: Deltaproteobacteria bacterium (assembly GCA_016218915.1). Lineage (GTDB taxonomy): Bacteria > Myxococcota_A > Polyangia > Polyangiales > Polyangiaceae > JACRCQ01. The sequence continues at coordinate 109,198 of JACRCQ010000031.1, read as the reverse complement.
TGGACCACGGAGAGCACAGCGCCCCAGGCCGCGAGCTAACGCTTCGCCTTGCGAGCAGGCGTCCCTCCCGCTTCCTCCAGGCCGAACTGCTTGATCTTCGTGAGCATCGTGCGAAGCGGCATGCCGATCAGCTGAGCAGCTTTCACGCGCACTCCCTGCACCTCCTCGAGCGCCTCCCGAATCCGCGTGCGCTCCAGCTCCTCGATCTCCTCGTAGATGTTCCGGAACTGACGCGGCGGGGCGGCTCCGCCCGATCCGGACACCGCCGGCTCGTCGCCGCGACGACGCTCTGCGAGCATCCACGGCGCTGCCTGCGCAGCGATGCGCTCTGGCAGGTTCGCCGCAACGATCTCAGACCCCGGCGCAGAGGCTGCAAGGTAGTCCATGAGGTTCTTCAGCTCTCGCACGTTGCCGGGCCAGTTGTGCAGGGCCAGACGGCGCATCGCACTGGAGGACAGGCTCTTCGGCTGCTTGTCGAGCTTGCGGCATGCACTGTCGAGAAACGCGTGGGCGAGCAGGGACATGTCCAACGGTCGATCGCGCAGCGGCGGCACTACCACGGTGGCAGCGCTCAATCGGAAGTACAGGTCCATGCGGAACCGATTGGCTACCGCTTCTTGCTCCAGATTGCGGTTCGTAGCCGCCACCAGCCGGACGTCCACGGCCCGGTCCCGAGTCCCACCCAGCCTCGTCGCTCTCCGGGTCTCGAGCACGCGAAGCAGCTTGGCCTGCGCTGGTGCCGAGAGATCCCCGACCTCGTCCAGGAACAGCGTGCCCCCTGAGGCGGTCTCCAGAAGCCCGGGCTTGGCACCCACTGCGCCGGAGAATGCCCCGCGCTCGTAGCCGAAAAGCTCGCTCTCCAGCAGGTTCTCAGGGATGGCCGCACAATTCATGGCAACCAATCGATGCTCGGCACGGGGAGACCAGGCGTGAAGGGCATGTGCCACAACCTCCTTGCCAGCCCCGGTCTCGCCATGGACCAGCACCGGTAGATCGCTGGCGGCCAGCTGCCGGATCAGATCGAACAGGCCCGCTGTGATCGGGTCAACGACGCGCGCCTCCAGCGCTCCAACCACGATCAGACGCGCTGCATCACCAAGCCGCGCCAGTCCCCCGGCCGGCGCCGATCGCGCTGCAAGCCTTGCCCCTCCGAGCAGCGCATCCGCATTGCACGCGTCGGACGGACATAGCACCAGCCCCGCCTTCACCCCGGGCGCCGCAGGCAGCACCGCCTGGATCACCCGCCGCGCCGGTACCTCCACCGACTCGGTCGTCTCAGGGAATATCACCACTAGCTCAGAGGCGCCGTTGAAACCCACCACATCGACGCGACGAACCGCACGCCCGATCGCTTCGGCCGCCAGAGCGTGCTCGGCAGGTCCTTGCCCCTCGAGCGCAAGCACCATGACGGCAAACGGGCTCTCATAGCGAAGAAACCGCTCGGTCTCTTCCAAGAGACGCTGCCGGAGGTGGCCCGGCTCGAGAAGGGCGCGAGCAGGAAGGCGCCGCGGCCCCCCCCGAAACCCGATCGTGATCGCCCCCAGCGTGATCACGTCGCCTGATGACAGATACTCTACCCCAGCCGCGGGTACCCCATTGACCAGAATCCTGATGCTGCCTTGCGCAAGGCGAAGGGATACCGACTCATCCGTGATTCGCAGGACCGCCCTGACGACTCCTCCATCCTCTTGCTGCCAGCGCACGCACGCGCCTTCTTCCGTGCCCAGCTCGACCTCACCCGAAGAGGGAAGCTGCACGACAGAAGACGACGCTTGCCGGAATACGACAAGGTGCGGCGAGTCCGAAAGGGACGAAGTAGGCATCAGCTATCCACCCGGCCTGTGCTTACCATGGTTCCAGCGGGGGTGTAAGCCCTGACCATCACCCCTGCGACTCGCTCTCTCGCTTCCGTGAGCAACGCAGCGCTGTGAGAACCAACTCGCTCGATCACCGCCACGACATTCGTCTGTAAGCGGCCACCCACAGGACCAGCACGAACCCGATCAACCCCAGCCAGACTCCGGTGTGATTCGAAGCAAGACTGCAGCCGCACCCGGAAGAGCCCGAGGAACCGCGAGCGCCGTCCTGCGTGCCATCCTGAGCGCTGTCCCCAGCGCCGTCCTGGACATCATCGTCCGCATCGATGGACGCGTCCATCGTTGGCGAACAGCCGTCGAGCATCGGCACGGCTCCGCAATAGCTCTCAGACTGGTAGCACGACGAACCGAGGCACAGCGAGTCGAACCCTTGGAGGGCACAGCAGGATGCGTCGACCGTACCCGATATGCCATAGACGCACGACTTTGCCCCTGAATCCTCCTGGTAGCAGTCTATCAGCCACTTGGTTCCGTTCGCCCCACCGATCGCGGTCCCCTTCTGGTTGATGCAGCCGTAGAGCTTGTCAGGAGGACCGGGGCAAGGGTCCGACCCAGTGGCCTTGTTGATGCACGTACCCTCGAAGCTGACCTTGCCACCATCATCGCAGCTGAGAACCGCTGTGGGAGATGGGATGTCGGCCCACGCTGGACCAACCCACGCAAGGATCGAGAAGGCAAGGCCCCAGCTACCGAGTCGTCCTCTCATGCGCGCTGACCTCCTCTCCAGGCTCAGTCTACCACACAACCTGACCGGCTGCCCTCGCTTTACGTTGGATCGAACCATGCATCCCGACGTTCGAGATGATTCAACCATTGCACCACACCCACGCGAGCCAGCAAGCGCCCGATGCCCGCGACCCGGTCCGCAGACGACCCACCATGCCGGATTGTGGCGCCGGCGCGATTGTCCGCTCGCGCTACGAGGTGCGACACGAGATCGCCCGCGGAGGCATGTGCGTCGTCCACTGCGCCAGAGACCTGAGAACCGGACGGTTCGTCGCCCTCAAGGTGCTCGGAGATGAGTTCGCTGGCGACCCGAATGCCAGACGCAGGCTGCTGCGCGAGGCGAGAGCCCTGGAGCTGAGCAAGGGGCCGCACGTGGTCGGACTGCTGGAAGCTGGCAAGCAAGGCAACGGCAGCCCCTATCTCGTCATGGAGATGCTCGAGGGCCGCACGCTCGAAGCCATCCTGGCAACGCGCGGGCGGCTGCGTATCGATCACGCGCTGGAGCTTGGCATGGGGCTCTGCACCGCGCTTGCACGCGTCCACGCCAGAAACGTGGTCCACCGGGACATCAAGCCGGCGAACATCATCGTCGTCGACTCCCCGGATGGCAGCTTCCAGCCCTGCCTGATCGACTTCGGCATCGCCGCCCTCGTGCAGCCGGGCATCGAGCCAGTGGCACTTCCCGCAGCCGAGACCAAGATCACCCGCGCAGGAGAGTTCTTCGGAACCCCGGAGTACATCGCTCCTGAGGTCGTTCGCAACCCAGGCATCGTCGACCGCCGCAGCGACCTGTACTCCCTCGGGATAACACTCTATGAATGCCTCACAGGCGCCGTCCCCTACAGCGGTGGATTCTGCGAAGTCACGGTCAAGGTCCTGCTTGCCGGAGGGCCGCCCAACTTGAACCTGGTTCGGCCCGAAATCGACGTCGAAGTGGCGCGATTGCTGGGCCGCGCGCTCGCGCCCTCGGCGGACGCGCGGTATTCGACCGCTCTCGAAATGCAGCACGCCCTCGCGCAGGGTCTCCAGAGTCTCAAGGAGCGCAATGCAGCGCAACTCCGCACCCAGCCGGTCCCCGCGCCGTCCGCCCCCTTGACCCCGCAGGCTGCGCCTCCACATCGTCGGCGCTATCCCCGCGCACACTACGTAACCCCAGCCCGCATCGTGATCCCCGGAGCCACGCCTGTGCGCGGCCGCACCGAGGATGTTTCCGAGGGCGGTCTACTGGTACTCGCAGAAAAGCAGTGCCCGAACAACGCGCGGGTGTGGGTGTACTTCATGTCCCCTATCACGGGGAGCGAGGTCGGAGTCGAAGCAACCACCCGCTGGGTCCGAAACGCACGGCACAAGGCCGCCGTCGGTCTGGAGTTCACTACACTCACGCACCGGGTTCGACGCGAGATCGCCCTTTTCGTGGAGAGGGAATCGCACGCGGCAAGGACGTGACCCGCCTCACGGGACAACCACTCTGTGGATGACCACAGGGAGTTTGGCCCCTGCATCGGGATTGGTGTTGTCGACTACCACGAATATCGTGTCAGCGCCCGGTACCATCGACGTCTGCAAGGTCACAGTCTCGGGACGGGCCAGGAAGGGGCTCATCACGTTGATGCCGATCGCGTCCCAGGGCGCGACGTTCGCCAGGATGTGAGACGGCACCGTGATGTCATGCACCGCGTCCAGGCTCCCCAGCCCGCTGCTGGTGACGAGCTGCGGCATCTCGTTCTGGCCTTGTGCGCTCATCAGGACGACCACAGTGCCGCCCGCGTGCACGTAGTCCGATACGGGTTGGCTCCAGGAGGCCCCAATGCTCGCCAGCTCGCCCGGCGGTGCCTTGGGCTGATCCAGGATCAGCAGAACGTCCTGCTCCGCAGGATTCAGCAGCGCGGGCAGGCCGTTCGCGGCGCCGATGTCCGTCAGCACGTAGGGTCGGCCGATCTGCGCAGAGTACCAGGCCGTCAGATTGGCCACGGCCGCGATCGCCCCCCCGCTCGAGTCGTCGCCGTGTTGCGTGTACGTGAGCACGCGCAAAGGGTTGTGCGGTGGAAGAAAGACCGAATTGCCAAACACCCTTGTGGGCGGCGCTCCGGGATACCAGACGTGGAAGTCCATCCCGATCAGCACAACGTGGCCCACACCGCCCCCTACGCAAAGGCCGTCAAAGCACAAGCCCGTGATGCACTTGTTGTTGCACGCTCCGCAGTTCTGCTCGTCCGTCTGCAGATCCTTGCACGCTCCGCCGCAGTCGACCAACGGCGGATCGCACAGCGGAGCACAGGCGAACCCACCGTCTCCGGCCGGCCCGCAGACGGGCGTCGCCCCCTGACAGACCTGCCCGCACGCTCCGCAGTTGGCCGCGGTGTCATAGGGTGGAACGCACGTGCTACCGTCCTGCTCCCCGTCCGGCGCGTCGCCGCCGGTCTCCACCCCGGGTTCGTCGCCCGTCGCGTCGGCATCGTCACAGGGACTCGCTCCGCACTCGCCCTGCGTGCCGTCCGGCGTATCCTGCCCCGGCTCCTGTGCACCGTCCGAATCCGCCCCATCCAACCACGCGACGTCGCCTTCCCCGGCATCCGCGTCCGCAGGCACGCTCTGGTCCGCGTCCTGCCCGTCCGGGCCTGCATCGCCCCATCCACCACAGCGGCCATCCAGGCAGTCGACCCCGGGACCACAGACCACACCACAAGCGCCGCAGTGGCTTGGGTCCGATTGGATGCGAACGCATTGTCCTGCGCAGGCCGTGAGGCCGTCGGCGCAGCGGCCCCCCACGATTGCGCCGGAATCGCTGCAAGCGACAAAAGGCCCGACACTCATGCTCAGCGCGAGGCCGGACGCAAGAAGCCATCGAGTTCGGTGTGTCATCGCGGCGCCCCCTGACCTGCGTCATGCGCACTCCCCGGCGTGGCAACGTCCGCAGGAGCCGCTTGCACAAACGGTAGAGTCGTCCTCCGCTTCGTGATTCGAAATTCCACGCGACGGTTCACGCTGGCCGCCTTCTCGGTCCTTTCGCGCACCAGCGGACGGGTCTCTCCAAACCCTGTGGCCATGAGGCGGTCCTGCGCGACGCCTGCGCGCACGAGGAAGTCGCGGACAGCCTTGGCGCGGGATTCGGACAGACGCTGGTTGTAGTCGGCACTGCCCATCTCGTCGGTGTGCCCCTCAATGCTGATCTCGAGGTACTCCGGATGATTGAGCAGCAGCGTCGCGATGCGCTGCACCAGCGCATGGCTCTCCGTCCGTATCACCGCCTTGTTCCACTCGAAGAAGATCTTCTCGTCCAGATAGATGTTCGCTCCCACCACTCGAACCGAGATCTCGTCCGGACACCCGTCCTCGTCCGCGTATCCATTGTACGTCTCCGGCTCGTCCGGGCACTTGTCCACGACATCCGGTATCTCGTCCCGGTCGTTGTCCGGGTCCGGACAGCCGTCCTTGTCCTCGAAACCGTCCAGGTCCTCCGCAACGTCCGGGCAGGCATCGTTCTTGTCCAGGATCCCGTCCTTGTCGTTGTCCATCTCAGGACAGCCGTCCGCATCCTCGAAGCCATCCCGATCCTCAGGCTCGTCAGGACAGCGATCAACCTTGTCAGGTACCCCGTCCTTGTCGTTGTCCAGCTCGGGACACCCATCCGCGTCCTCGAATCCGTCGAAGTCCTCGGCGTCCCGCGGACAGGCGTCGCGCTCGTTGACGATGCCGTCGCGGTCCCAATCCTTGTCGACCACAGTCGGCGTTCGCCAAGGCGCCCAGGTACCCGAGATGCCGAGCGTCGCAATCCGAGCGTCGTTTCCTCGGAGCTCGCTGTCGGGCTGCACGATCTGACGGTATCCGGCGAACGGCCCCAGGGCGAATCGGTCCATGGGGAACTCGTAGCCGAGATCGACGCCGAACCCCGGGCGGCCCTCGGGTCCAGTGCGGACATATCCCGCCACGGCTGCGAGCCAGAGTCCCGCGCCAGCGCCTGGCTGCTCTGATGCGAACGGCTGGAGCCGGGCGCCTCCAAACGCCATCCAGGACACGCCGGTCGTGTTCGGGGCGAACTGTGGAGGCGGAGGGCGCCCTGTGCTCAGCACGGTGCTCTCCAAGCCCGCCTGTACGGACAGGGCAGGCGAAAGCTTCAGCTCGCCCGCCAATGCGCCGGAGGCACCCCAGCCGAACTCCTCGCTCTGGGGGGAAGAGATCGCATGGGACGCCCCCACGGCAACACGCAGCTGCGGCTGCGCAGCGTATGAGTTCCCGGCTGCTGCAAACCCGCTCAATGCCAGGACGAGTCCGGAGACCCTCCGTGCTGCTGCTTCCCTCCGCATGCGGTCACACTACTCTTGTTGCAGCAGCTTTGCCAGCCCGGACCGGCTCACCCTCGCGCTTTGGACGCTGCGACCCACTCTGCCACCATCTTCTGCAAGTTCGTCGGGTCGAATGGCTTGTCGATTCGCACGTTGCTCACGTTCTCGAGATATTCTCTCGCAGTGGGAGTGAATGCGCCTCCGGTCACGAACACGACCTTTCGCGCCAGCTGCGGATGGTGCTGGACCAACCACAAGTGCACATCCACGCCGGAGACTCTCGGCATCATCATGTCGCACAGGATTACGTCGAATGACGGGTCCCTGGACAGGATCTCCCGACCGTGCTCGCCGGACTCCGCCTCGACCACCTCGTGTCGGCGCAGTATCCTCTTGAGGCTGGCGCGGATCGCTGGCTCGTCGTCGATCACCAGCACCCGCCCCCCGCTTCCGCCGACGGCGCGGTCGCTCGGGGTGCGAAGCGGCGAAAGCTCCTCCTCGCTCCTATCCATCGGAAAGCGCATGACGATTCGGGTGCCCTTGCCGAGCTCGCTCGTTGCTTCGATGGTTCCTCGGTAGCTTGTGATGATGTTCTTGACGATGCTCAGCCCGAGCCCGGTGCCGATCCCGGTGGGCTTGGTGGTGAAGAACGGCTCGAACATCCGCTCGATCACGTCCGGAGAAACGCCGCAGCCGGTGTCTTGCACCTCCGCAAGGACGTCGGTGCCCTCCTGCCAGGTCCTGATGCTGATCTTGTTGTGCTCCACGTCGCCATCCGTGATCGCGTGCGCGGCGTTGATCAGCAGGTTCAAGAAGACTTGCGCCAACCTCCCTTCGCTCGCGAGCACAGGCACGCTCGTGCAGAAGTCCTTGACGATCCGGGCCCGATACTTGATCTCGTTGAAGGCGATGTTGATGGCAGACTCGATGGGGTAGCGAAGATCCACGGGCGCGACTTCGTCGTTCTGGACCCGCGAGAACGTGCCGAGCCCGCGAGCGATCTCCTTGATTCTGCGCGACCCGTTGAGCGCATCGCGAAACCGGTCCTGCACGTCGGCGAAGATCGCCGGGTCGAGCATTTCTATGTCGGCCCCCAGGACCTCCCGGAGCTTCGCCTCGCCGAGGTGGCTGGCGAGCGCGCATCGCGCCCTTGCGATCTGCGCGGTAAACCTTGGGATGTCCTCGGACAGGCTCTCGAGGTTGTACAGGATGTACGATAGTGGGTTGTTGATCTCATGAGCGACGCCTGCAGCCAGGATGCCCATGCTGGCCAGGCGGTCCGACTGCGCGAGTCCCGCCCGCAGCTTCCGCGTCTCTGTGACATCCCGAAAGCTCGCAACAAGAACCTCACGGCCCTCGTGCATCATCGCCGTTGCCCCGATGTCCGCAACAAACATCGAGCCGTCCTTGCGCTTCACCGATATTGCCTCGCCAAAGGCGCGAGAGCCCGCGGCCAGACGCTGGAACGCTGCGCCGATCTCCGGCAAGACCTCGACCGGATGGATGTCCGTCACGCTGAGCCCGGCCAGCTCCTCCGGCTCGTAGCCGACCATGTCGCAGAATGCCCTGTTGCCGATCACGAGCTTCCGGGTCGACGCGTCGGTCAGCAGGATTCCCTCTGTCGTGTTGTTGAACACGAGCCGAAAACGCTGCTCGCTCGCGAGGATCTCCCGCCTGGACCGCTCGCGATCGGTGACGTCCTGCCCGACCGACAGCAGGCCGGTCACCGTGCCATCCTCTGACTTCAACGTCGCGTCGTACCATTCAATGAGCCGCTCGCTGCCGTCCTTGACTACGATCGGGTCGATGCTCCCGTTGGTAAGAACACCTGACACCGCACTCCGGAACAGCTCCCGTACGCGCGGCCGGATGCTGGCCGGAAGGAACGTCTCGAACCAGTCCCTCCCCGCCACTTCCTCGAATCGATATCCGCTCAGCTGCTCGAGGTAGCGGTTGAACCTGACGATGCGGCCAGCCGGATCCAACACCAGAATCACGGTCTGGGCGGTGTCGACCAGGCGCTCGACAAACGCCTTCTCGCGCTCCAGCGCGCGTTCCGCGCGGCGTCGCTCCACGATCTTCCACGCCGAATCCATGAGTAGAGTCAGCTGCCGCTCGTCCGCTGCATCGTAGTCCGTCTTCTTGTTCGCAACGCTGACCACCGCTGCAATCCGTCCCGCGCAGCGCACTGGAACCGTCAGTACCCGCTCCAGCGCTGCATGGCCTTGCGGATACCCGCTCTTGACCGGATCGGGGGCCAGGAAGTCGTTGATGATGACCGGCTTGCCCTGACGCACCACCTCGCCCCACGCGCCGGTTGCGTCGAGCTCGTATTCGGACGCGGGGTCCGCAATGGAGTGCTGACCCTGCGAACCTTTGGACCAGGAGTTGAGCGTGAGCCGTCGCGCTGCGTCGTCGTAGTGGTAGATATGCCCGATCGCGCTGCCGGTCAGCGCAATCGCCTCCTCAAGAGCATTGTCCAGAAGGCTCTGCTCCGTGAGCGCCTCGTACTGCGAGATGCGCAGCAACCCCTCCAGCCGCGCCTCGTTCTGGCGCCGCACCTCCTCTGCCAGCCTCCGCTCGCTTACGTCCTGCATCGTCCCGAAGATGATGTCCACCTTGCCGTCGTCATCGAGGTGCGGCTCCGCGTACTGCAGCACGTGCTTCACCGTCCCATCCGACAGCACAACCCGGAACTCGAGCTCCTCTTGCTCACCACCACCGAGCAGCTTCCCGACGAATGCCCGGTTCTTGTCGCGGTCTTCTGGGTGGATCGCCGCTACAATCGCCTCGAAAGTGGGCGTCGTGTCCCGGCTGAACCCGAACAGCCGGTAGATCTCGTCGGACCAGATCAGGCTCTGCTCTTTGACGTCCCACTCCCAATGGCCGAGTCTGCCCATGCGTTGGGCGCGCGCCAGCCTCTCCTCGCCGAACGTCCGATCGCGCTCAGCCCGCTTGAGCTCCGAAATGTCCCGGAGTGTCACCAGCACCGACGGAATGCCATCCCACGTGATCCGGCTCGCGCGCATCTCCACCCGCACCATCGTGCCGTCCTTGCGCGCCATCGTGGTCTCGACCGACTCGCCCTCCGCAACCAGCTGACCCACGCTCGTTCCGATCAGCTCCCCCGCTGCGCTCCCGAGAATGCACTCCGCAGCTGGGTTGGCGAAACGCACGATACCGCTGGCATCGACCACGACCACGCCTTCGGCCACCCTGGCCACGACGGACTCGAACTGCGATTCGACCTTTGCCGCCGCGTTGCCAGCCTCCGGCGCTTCGCCTCGGTCGGGCGCTTCCTGATCGCAGACACCATCAAGTCGATGGTTCCAGGATGGCATTGCTTCCCCTCGTCGTCGACGGTGGACCTGGCGCCCGTCTTTCCCTGATAGTTTGGAACGATGCATTCTCGCTCATTTCATTGCGGCACACAAGCACGGCACCTCGCACCACGGCGCGCCAAGCTCGACAGGGGCGAACCACCCCAAGGCTCGGCAGCAGGCGCACCTGACGCTGGTGCCCGCCGCAGCGCGTTGCTGTCCGTCCCTCGTAGATCCGAAAGCGAGTAGTCCCCGCCTTCGAAATGCGCATTCCACCCCCGATAGATGCAAGCACCGCGAGCGGCGATCGCGCTCGGGGCCAGGCAGAGATCACCGCAGGTTTCCTCTCGACGCCATCGCATGCGTAGCGCATTCTCTCCAGTGGCAGCGCACCCACGAGCGGCGGGCATGCGACATGGTTCGAAGCGGTGCGCAGGTTCTTTCGAACCAATTGACTCCAGGAGCATCTCCGATGACCTCTCCAGCGAATGCGTCCGAGAAAGCCGCGCGCGAGCAGGGTCACGCTTCCGAGGACGAGATGCTCTCGACCTTCCTGGAGTCCGTACCGGACTGGGTGTTCTTCAAGGACCGGGAGCATCGCTACGTGAGGGTCAATGCGAGCACCACGAGGCACACTGGCCTTTCGGCGGAGCAGATGCTCGGGCGCACGGATTCGGAGCTGTTTGCCTTCGAGCAGGCTGAGGAGTCAAGACGGGACGAAGACGCCGTGATGGCGACGAGCACGCCGCTCAAGGCCAAGGTGCAGCTGGTCCGTTCCCTGACGGGCGAGGAGCTGTGGGTTTCTACCACGAAGCTGCCTTGGCGCGACTCGCGCGGAAACACCGTCGGAACGATCGGTGTCGCAAGGGATATCACGGAGCTGAAGCTTCGGTATGAGGCCGATCGCCTACATTCCAGGCTTCGCGATATCCTGCACCGGATCCTCGAGGCGAGCCTTCGTCAGGCGCCGTTGGAGATCAAGCTTGCCGATGCCCTCGACGCCATCCTGTCAATCCCATGGCTTCCACTGGGCCGAATGGGAGGGATCTTCCTGCGTGAACCGGAGTCGGGCGATCTGGTTCTCGCATGCCAGAAGAACTTCCCAACCACGCTGATTGCCTCGTGTGCTCGGGTCCCCACCGGCCATTGTCTATGCGGCCGGGCCGCGCAGAGCGCAGAGCCGGTGTTCGCGAGCCACGTCGACGCAGGCCACGACACGACCTGCACGGGAATGGTGGACCACGGCCACCATTGCCTTCCCATCGTGTCGGCTGGAAAGGTGCTCGGGGTCATCGCTCTGTACGTAGCTGCGGCACACGAGCCCGCCCCGGATGAGATTGACTTCCTTCGAACGTTGGCCGATTCGCTCGCGGGATTGATCGAGCGGACCCGAGCCGCAGAGCAGGTTGCACGCGCCACCGATCTGCAGGAGGTACTCAACGCGATCGTCTTGACCTCAGTCAAGGCGATACCTCTCCGGGAGCAGCTGGAGCAGATTCTGGACCATGTCCTATCGGTGCGCTGGCTCGCGCTCGAGTCCAAAGGGGGTATCTTCCTTGCCGAGCCGGAAACCCGAGAGCTCGTGCTGGCCGCACAGCGGGGATTGCACTCCGCGCTGCTCGACGAATGCGCGCGCGTACCCTACGGCCGATGCCTGTGCGGGAAAGTTGCCGTGACCGGTGAGGTCGTCTTCAAACCTGCGCTCGACGATGAGCACCATGTCAGCTACCCGGGAATGATCCCTCATGGCCACTACTGCGTTCCCATCCGTTCCGACGGGGACTTCATCGGCGTGCTCAACACGTACGTTGCAGACGGCATGTGCCGCTCGCGAGATGTAGAGGAGTTCCTCGCAGCCGTGACGGCAACCCTGGGCGGCATGATCAAACGCCGTCGCGCCGAAGACTTGCTGGTTCGTCTCGCTACCACCGATCCTCTGACCGGGCTGCCGAATCGCGCGCTTTGCGAGGATCGCCTGAGGACCGCGGTGGCCCAGGCACGGCGGTACGGACGGAGCATGGCCGTGCTGTTTCTGGACCTGGACGGCTTCAAGCTGGTCAACGACGAACACGGCCACGAGATAGGCGATGAGCTGCTCAAAGCCGTGGCGCGCAGACTCAGCAGCTGCGTTCGGGCCGCCGATACCGTGGCCCGCCCCGGTGGCGACGAGTTCACGGTCATCCTCTTCGAGCTCAGCTCTCCCCGCGACGCGGAGGTCGTGGCGCAACGGCTTGTCACCGAGATCTCGCGGCCCTACTCGCTAGGAAAGGTCGAGTGCTGCGTGGGCGTCAGCGCAGGGATTGGACTCTACCCGTCGCACGGCGCTGACGCCGCAGCGCTCGTGCGCGCCGCGGACGCGGCGATGTATTCGGCCAAGCGCAGCGGCAAAGGCAAGTGGGAGGTCTTCGATGCGCCAAGCTCCCCGGCCGATCATGGGAGCCAGCGGGACTGAAGGTCGAACGGCTCATCCAGCACAGCCGATCGACTTCAGACCGCTCGTGCCACGACCCGGCCCCGCATCCGTCACCCGGGTGATGAGTCTCGGGGTCGCGTGTCAGGTCTGCTCGCTCCGCGGCTCAGCCTCAGAATCCAGCCGGCGCGCACGTGCTCGTGTACTTGTAGGCCGTGTACTCCCACGATGTGTGGATGAGGTAGTTCTCGGCCTGGTCGGGTTGCACCGACGGATGCCGCACCCGGATGTCATGGTCGAAGTTCGGATCCACGATGCACACGAGACCCTGGGCGGACACGGCTGCAACGAGGGCGTCGTGGTACGCCGGTCCATCCACGATCTTGACGCTCTCTCCCTGGGGATCGGTGAAGTCGAAGTACTCGGGGTGATCGGTTTTGACCTGGTCGATTCCGGTGCGCACCTTGTTCTGGAAACGGGGGGAAGACGACTTGATGCACGACTCGCTTGTTCCGGCGCAAAGGCCGCAATCCACCAAGGCACCGCAGCGCTCGTACATCCCGCATTCGCCCGCCGAGCAGTCGCAGCCTCCGCCGCCCGCTCCGGACGATGACACGTCCGGGCCGGCTTCGGCCAACGCGCCCCCCTGCCCCCCTGCATCGTTCGGGTGCGCCCCACCAGCCCCCGCAGCGCCTGCCGCCGCGTGGGCATCCTCGGAGCGCTGGTCCGAAGCAGCGTCGTGGCCGGAGCCACCTGCAGCATAGGAAGGCATGGCATCATTGGCGGTAGAGCACGCACAGACCATGAGCAACGTCAGAGTGATCGGCGCGCGGGCGGGGTGGTATCTCGCAATCATGAACAGCCCATCCTCGAGCTCGTGGATCCCAGCTGTATCACAATCGTGTGACGTGGAGTAGCACGAGCCCCGACCGGCCCGATTGTGTTCGAGTCGTTGCCGTCTGCGCCCTGCGTCTCCGCCACCCTCTACCAGGTATTAAAGTCCTTGCTCGGGGGCTTGGACGGGCCCCCTGATCGCCCGCCGGCGCCGCCTGTGGTCTTGGTCCCTGGCGGCTTGAGCTTGGAGGGGGGAGTGTCGGCAGGCGGCCCTGCGCTTGCAAGTCCCGTAGGCACCGACGACGCTGCGGCATCCAGCTCTGCGTGGCTCGCAGCAGGAGCAGCTAGAGCGTCGTCCGGAGGCTCGACCGTCGCTGCGCTCGAAGGCGGCGGCGCAGCTTCGGAGCTCGGATTCACCTGCGCAGCCACGGACGAACTCGAGGCTCGACGAGCCATGCCTACGGCCAGCGCTGCAATCAATGCCAGGCCTGCCGAAGATGCTATCGCAGCGACCAGCATGCGTCGTCGCGCGGCTGCTTTCGTTTGCCCTGCACTGGGGTCCGACGATACCGGCGCAGTCGTGCCAAGGCTTGCGACCTGCACCAGTGCTGGCCCGGTCGACGGACTGATGAATTGAGGCGGAGCGGAGACCCCAGCAGAGACCTGGGTCGGCGGGGTCGGTGCTTGGGACACGACGGGTAGTCCGGGACCCGCGGTCGCTGGTGCGACCGGAACCTGGGCCGGGGCCGCGGCAAGGAGCAAAGCTTGCCGCAGGGCGAGCTGCATGGTCCGTGCGTCGGGCCAGCGTTGGCTCTGGTCGAATGCGAGCGCGCGATCGATCACCTCTGCGACAGACGCAGGGATGGAGTCGGCAATCGACCTGATTGGCGATGCGGGCCGGGTCATGGCCGCGAGCAGGAGCTTGTTGAGCGTATCGGCTTCGTGGACCATGCGCCCTGTTGCCAGCGCGAACATGGTGGCTCCCACCGCCCACAGATCCGTGCGTGCATCCACCTGGCTCCAGTTGCCGAGTGCCTGCTCTGGCGGCATGAACGAGGGGGTTCCCATGGATGTGCCGGTCCGGGTCGCGCTCGACGTGTCCTGCGCCTCGCGCAGCCGAGCAATGCCAAAGTCGAGGACCTTCAGCTGACCGTCGCGCGTCAAGAACAGGTTGTCAGGTTTGAGGTCACGGTGAACGACGCCGGCTTGGTGAGCGACCACGAGGATATCAAGGAGCGCATCGGCGAACCGCACGACCTCGGACAGGGGGAGGGTGCCGCCCTGGCGTTTCGCCCTCGATTCCAGGGTCTCGCCCTGAAGCAACTCCATGACCACGAACACCGCGCCGTCCTCGGTCACGTCATCGTCGAGCACCGACACCGCACCGGGATGTTCGATCTTGTTGCTGACATACCCTTCGCGCAAGAAGCGCTCGCGAATGTCCGCGTTGTGCGCCAGCTCCACGTGGAGCAACTTGACCGCACCCCGCTTGCCGTTTCGATGCGTTGCGGCATAGACCGCAGCCATTCCGCCCAGCCCCAGCAGGGAATCCAACCTCCACTTGCCCCGCAGAACGGAGCCGATCCGGGCTCGCGCAAGCTCAAGCTGGGGTGAGGGAGGCACCTGCATCCAACCGGACTATAGCGGTCATGAGCACCCAAGTCGAGGCGCCACTGCGTGATGCGCCGCGTAGCCGAACCCGGTGCTCCGCACGCGACACCTCCGGCTCCAGCCATGGTAGGATGACGTGGGTTCCGCAGGTGTAGAGCTGGAGGGTGTTCACCATGGGGTTGGCGGTCAGGGCAATGCCCGCGGTTGTGCGTGGTGCCATCGTCGCATCGGTTCTCGCCTTCACACTCGCTGCTGCAGCGCAGCAGCCCGCTGCCCAGGGAGACGCAGCGCAACGGGCCCAGACCTTGTTCAACAACGGAAGGGCCGCGCTCGATCGCGGCGACATCGCTGGCGCATGCTCCATGCTCTCGGAGAGCCTGGCCCTGGTCAAGCGGCCGAGCACGCTCTACAACCTGGCTCAGTGCGAGGCGAAGCAGGGCAAGCTCCGCAGCGCAGCCGAGCACATGAAAGGCGCGCTCGACACGCTCGAGCCGGGCGACCCTCGTGTGCCGCTTGCCCGTGCGCAGCTCGCGGAGTTGGACCAGCAGCTCCCCAGGCTCGCACTCCAGCTCGCACCGGGCACGCCCGCAGGTTGCGTGGTGCTGGTCGATGACGTGCAGCTCGAGGCTGCGTCGATCGGAACCCAGATGACACTGGACCCAGGCGAGCACAGGCTGGTCGTTCGCGTCCCCGGTCGTGAGGAAGCGGCGACCGTCGTGAAGCTTGCCCCTGGGGATCGACGCTCCGTGACCTTGGCCACCGGCGCGCCGCTCCCGACGACCTCGTCGTCCCCACCTCCTGCAGCCGCGGCGCCTCCTGAACGAGCTTCCAACACCAAGCGCACGCTCGGATGGGTCATCGGCGGAGTCGGGGCTGCTGGGCTCGTCGCAGGTGGCGTCACAGGGATGATGGCGCTCGGCAAGAAGAACGAGATGGAAGACAACTGCGCGGGCGCATGCAACGACGCCGCACGGGACGCTGCAGATTCGGGACGTACGCTGGCGTTGCTCAGCACGGTGTCGTTCGCCGTGGGGCTCGCCGGGGTCGGGGTGGGCAGCTATCTGCTCCTGACGAGCCCCTCCAAAGAGCCTGCGTCGCCTAGCGTGGCGATCGCTCCGACAACCCTTCCCAGAGGCGCTGGACTATCGATACAGGGGAGCTTCTGATGCGTGCGATCAACCATGGTAGGTCAGTTCTTCGCGCTGCTTTGGGGCTGACGGGCTGCCTGCTGATCTGGGGTTGCACCCAGGTGATCGGTGCGGACTGGGACAAGCCCTCCAAGTCCGGGCCCGCTGCAGGCTCAGGCGGCGCGGCAGGCGACGCTTCGGTGGAAGGCTCGGTCGGCGGAACGGGAAGCACGGCTCAAGGTGGATCTGGCGGGACCGCGGGCGCGGGTGGCACGGGGGTCTGCAACCCGAACAACTGCCCCGGCTCCGACACCGAGTGCGCGACGCGCGTGTGCAAGAGCGGAGCCTGCGCCATGGACTACGCGCCTTCCACCAAAGTGCTCCAGGCTCAGGTCGCAGGTGACTGCAAGAAAGTCATGTGCGATGGGGCTGGGCAGACAATCCAGGTGCCGGACGATCTGGACCGGCCCAACGACAACAAGCCCTGCACCGACGACGTGTGCACAGGTGGGGTCCCGTCCAATCCCAATACGGCGTCAGGCACGCCCTGCGGTGGAAACAACACCAAGTGCGACGGAAATGGCAATTGCAGCGGGTGCACGCAGGCTTCGGACTGTCCCCAGGCTTCGGAGTGTGCGACCTGGGATTGTCCTGCCGGGACTTGCGTCTCGTCGCCCGCGGCCGAGGGCTCTGTGTGCCACGTGTCGCAGGCGCCGAACGCTCCTTGTTTCTCCTGCCAAGCGGGAGCTTGCCTCAACGTGCAGGCTGGTGAGGATCCCAACGCGCAATGCACAGGTGGGTCAGGGGCTGAGGTGTGCAACGGCTCGGGTGCCTGTGCTTGCTCCGATACGGTCAAGAACTGGGGGGAGACCGACGTGAACTGCGGTGGACCCGCGTGCCTGCCATGCGCCGACGGAAAGGGTTGCCTGGCCGGGTCTGACTGCCTCGGTGGCGCGTGCAAGACCGATGGAACGTGCTGCACGCCGGAGTCCCAGGCCAAGACCTGCGGTGGCAAGTGCGGCATGGTTGCCAACAATTGCGGCCAGCAGGTGGACTGCGGCGGCTGCACCCCCCCAGCCACGTGCAACGCGAGCAATGCGTGTGTCACCACACTCAAGGGTAATGGCGAGTCCTGCAAGTTCGGCCCCGAATGCACGAGTGGACATTGCTGGGCCGGCCAGCTGTGCTGCAGCCTTACATGCGATGGAGTCTGCGAAGCGTGCAATGACAACGGCGTGGGCTGCAAGACTGCGTACAGCGACCCGACCTGCCCGGGCACAGGGCAGATGTGCGCGGCTCCCGGGTCCTGCCTCTGCAGCGACGGCGCCTTGACTCCAACCTACGAGAGCGACGTCGATTGCGGCAAGAACTGTCCAAAGTGCGAACGCCACAAGAAGTGCACCGGCAACGCCGACTGCCAGTCCGCCGAGTGTTGCTCGTGCGCGGGTGAAAACTTCTGCGTCAACTACGCGAACTGCCCTTCTGATTGTCCGTGAGCGCTCCCCATCACGCGGCAGCGTGCGCGCCCACACCCCATCGATCGCCCGGCCGTCACCCTCCGCAGCCGGGCAGCGTCACCACGAATCTCGTGCCGCATCCTGGCTCGGTGTCGAACGTGATCGCTCCGCCCATCTTGCCCACGATGCGATGACAGACATGCAGCCCGAGCCCCATTCCGCTCCCCGGCCGGCCGGTGAAGAAAGGCTCGAACAGGCGCTCAGCAGCTTGGGGCGCAATCCCCACGCCCGTGTCGTAAACCTCGAATTGCGCGTTGCCATCCACCGTGTTCGCTACGACCCTGATCGCGTCCGTCGGCTGCACCTGGGCGGGAAGCGCCTCCAGCGCATTGAGCAGCAGGTTGAGGAACACGCACGTAAGCTCGTGCCTGCGGCCCTGCACCTGCGGCGTGGGACCGAGGCTTTGCAGGAGCGGCGCCCTCGCGCGAATCCGCGCTTCTGCAAACCGTATTGCTACGCGCAAGGCCTCCACCGGATCGAACAGCTCCAGCGCGGTCTCACTGCATCGCGCCACCGTCTGCAGCGTGTGAACGATGTCGGCGATGTGACGGACTCCCATCCTGGCATTGCGCACAGTGTCCGCAACATCGGCTTGCACGCCTGCTCCCGCGCTCCTTGGCTCGATGGCTTCCCGTTCGAGCATGGCAAGCGCCATGTCGACCCAGCCCACAACGTTGCCGATCTCGTGCACCGCAACGATCGCCAGGGCTTCCGCGCTGTCGGCCCGGGACGCCCCGTCCGCGCGCCCCCGCATCTCCCAGGTGCCGGACGATCGGTTCTCGCCTGGGTCGCCTGCTCGGGTGATGACCGGGTCCTGTCCCATGTGCGTTCTCCGGGCTAGGAACTCAAGCGCTCCGTCTGCTATGGAACCACAGGCGCGCAACAACGTTGGCGCGCCCTGCAGAGGTTCGTCAAGGAGCTTCAACGGAAAACGCTGAGAATTAAGCGCGCTCGAGGGCCGCTGACGGCCGATCGCCGGCTCGACAGCCTGGCTCAGGTCCAACAGGGCCTGCAGCTGCAGGGTGTCGGTGAGCTTCGCCCGCTTCGTGGAGCTGCGGACGGAACGCCTCAATTCGGTGCTTCGGCAGGCCCCACGGCGATCATCTCGATCTCGAAGGTCAGCTCGTGCCCGGCCAGGGGATGGTTCGCGTCGAGCGTGATGTCCTCGCCCGTAACCTCGATCACGCGTGCGCTCATCCGAATGCCTGTGTCACTCTGCAGCTGCACCACGTCACCGACCTGGGGACGCGCCTCGTCCTGCAGCTGCTTTGCATCCAAGCGCAGGATACGGTCCTCGTGCCGCTCACCGAACGCTTTCGAGGCGGCGATGCGTGTGGTCTTGGATTCCCCGGGCATCATTCCAACGAGAGCTTCCCTGAACCCAGGCATGATCTCTTCGTCGCCCACCGTGAGCTCGATCGGCTCTCGCCCGCTCGAAGTCGCAAAAACGCGCCCGTCCGGGAAACGTCCGGTGAAGTGAATGCGAACCCTGTCACCGTTCTTGACGCGCTTCATGGATGCACCCGTTGCCGCTGCAGAATCGAGAATGGTCGTAGATCGAGCCGACCTGCGTGGAACCCACGCTGGCTCAGGACACATGGGTGCCGCCTGCGGTGCCGTCAAGGGCAGAACGCCCCCGCTGCGCTTGTGCCGCCCTCACGTTCCGACTATGCGTTCGGCCCAGGAGGCTTGGGAATCATGAGTCTGACAATTCTTGTGACCGGCGGAGCAGGGTACATCGGTTCGAGCCTCGTTCCGGTGCTCCTCGAGGCCGGCCACCGGGTGATCGTGGTCGATCGGTTCTACTTCGGACGCGAGAGCCTGGCCGAAGCCGGCCGACTCCATCCACGCGACCTGACCCTCGTCCAGGCCGACGTCCGAAACCTCGAACCGTCCGTTTTCGATGGCGTCGACGCCGCCATCGACCTGTCCGGCATATCGAACGATCCTTCCTGTGAGATTGATCCCGAGCTGACGCGGGACATCAACCTGCGGGGCAATCAGCGCGTCATGCAGATGGCGCTCGCGCAGGGCGTGAAACGGTACATCTACGCAAGCTCCTGCAGCGTCTACGGGCACGGCGACCAGACCGGGCTCGTCGAGACCTCCAAGCTCAACCCCGTGTCTCTCTACGCGAAGTGCAAAGCCCAATGCGAGGCGTCGCTCTTCGAGATGAAAGGCAAGGGGATGATCGTGACCGCGCTGCGGTTCGCCACCGTGTTCGGACTGTCGCGACGCATGCGATTCGATCTGGCGGTCAACGTGATGACGAAGAACGCGTACACGCTCGGCAAGATCACCGTGGATGGTGGCGGCAAGCAGTGGCGGCCTTTCGTGCACGTTGCCGACGTGAGCGAGACCATCCGAAACGTCTTCGAGCTGCCTTCGGAGGTCATCGACGGGGAGGTATTCAACGTGGGGCACGAGGCGAACAACATCCGCGTGCTGAACCTTGCCTATCGGGTTCGCGACGCGCTGCCGAACACGCAGATCGTGATGTCGCCCACGGATCCAGACCTTCGCGACTACAACGTGCGGTTCGACAAGCTGCACGACGCCCTCCCCGGGCTCGCATTCCGCACCGTGGACTTTGGCATCCAGGAGGTACTCGGCGCCCTCAAGTCAGGGGACCTCGACCCTGACGATCGGCGCTGGTACACCCTCAAGCACTACCACTTCCTCGCAGAGGTGGAGAAGGCCTACCGCGACATCCAGATCGGCGGGCGCATTCTCGCGTAGACGGCACCTGGCCTGCAGACCGTCCTGGCGCCAGCACGGCTCCGCTCCTCAGTCGGCGTTCGGCTCTGCGGGCGGGTCATCGACGTCCTCCGACGAAGCCACGCAGAAGCATGCGGGAAGTCCCCCTGCGAGGCGGTGCTCATGCACGCAATCGCTGCATCGTGCCGGGTCGTGAGCGTGACCCTGAGGGCACCCGCGTCGACGCGTCTTCGCGGCACGGCTTCGCGTCACTTGCGTGGATGGCGTCTTGGGCATCGGGGTCGTTCGCGGCGACTGGGTATCGGGAGGGGTAGCACAGAGACCGCCTGCGGGCTTCCCACTACAACGTTCACCGGTTGCACGAATGCCACTTTTCAGTGGTTGCGATTCCCACGTCTTTTCCGATGCAATCCGCTGCCCTCTCGCACCACGCTCATGCTGGCCGCGTACCCAGGGCCGTGGTAGACCGATCCCATGAGGACCCCATCGCCTTCCGCACGGCCAAGGCCTGTCCTGCCGCTGGATGCGCTATTCCGTCCGCGAAGCGTTGCCGTGGTGGGGGCCTCCAACCGAGCCGGCTCGCTCGGCCGCGAGATCCTCAAGAACCTCGTCGCCGAAGGTTTCACGGGAACGGTATTCCCCGTCAATGCCAAGAGCCCCGTCGTGCTGTCCATGAAGGCGTATCCGCGCGTCTCCGACATCCCGGACCCGGTGGATCTGGTCGTCTTGGTAGTCCCGAAGCGGGACGTCTGCGGAGCGCTCCGCGATGCGAGCGCTGCGGGTGCCAAGGCGGCAGTGATCATTTCTGCAGGATTCCGCGAGGTGGGAGGGGACGGCGAGGAGCTGGAGCGCGAGCTGGTGCAAACGCTCAAGGAGACGGGGCTTCGCACCGTGGGCCCGAATTGCATGGGTGTAATCGCGACGGCCCCGGACATCCTGCTGAACGCCTCGTTCTCCGAGGTCTGCCCGAAGCCGGGACCGGTCGCGTTTCTGTCCCAATCAGGAGCCCTGGGCCAGGCGCTCCTCGGCATGATGGAGGAGTTCGGTCTGGGCCTTTCGTTGTTCGTGTCGCTGGGCAACCAGACCGACGTCAACGCGTCGGATGTGATGGAGTACCTGCTGCACGACGAGCAGACGCGGGTGGTGCTGCTCTATCAGGAGAGCTTCGGTGATCCCCGCAGGTTCCCCCAGGTGGCGAAGCGACTCAGTGAGAAGATGCCGATCGTCGCGGTGAAAGCGGGTCGGACTGCGGCCGGTGCGCGAGCCGCTTTCAGCCATACGGGCTCGCTGGCTGGTACGGAGATCGCGGTCGATGCCCTGTTCGAGGATTGCGGCGTGCTGCGCGTGGCGACCGTGGATGCTCTGTTCGACGTCGCACGCGCCTTGAGCACACAGCCCCTGCTGAACGGCCCTCGAGTGGCGATCGTGACCAACGCAGGGGGGCCGGGCATCCTCGCCGCAGATGCCTGTGCTGCAAAAGGGCTCGTGATCCCGTCGCTCGCCCCGGAGACGGAGATGGCTCTGCGCCCCCAGCTCAACCCAGAGGCGTCGCTGCGCAATCCGGTCGATCTCATCGCAAGCGCCGGCCCCGCGGAGTACGAGGTCGCGGTGCGCGGCGTGCTCGCGGATCCCAACGTCGACGCTGTGCTGACCATATTCGTCCCCCCGGTGGTCGTGGATCCAGAGCCGGTAGCACAGGCGATCGTCCGCGCTCGCGACACCGCGCCGCACAAGCCCCTCCTGTCCTGCTTCATGAGCCGTGGACGGCGCGCGCCCGTGGGCGTCAAGATCCTGCAGGACGCGGGCATCCCGGCGTACATGTTCCCCGAGTCGGCGACACGAGCCCTGGGAGCCATGGCGACCTACGCTGCCTGGCGCGCACGTCCCAAGCAACAGCCGGTCCGCCCGGAAGGGATCGACACCGAGCGTGCCGCTCGGGTGCTCGAGCAGATCCGCTCGGACGGGCACGCGACGCTGCATGCCGGGTTCGATCTGGTGTCTGCCTACGGCATCCCGGTGGTCGCCACGCGCGTCGTGCACTCGCTGGAAGAGGCGCTCGCGGCAGCGCAGGATGTCGGCTTTCCAGTCGTGATCAAGGTCGATGCCCGCTCCACCGTGCACAAGACCGACATCGGCGGCGTCATCTGCGATTTGCGTGACGAGGCTGAGCTGGTGCGGGCCTTCCTCCGCCTCCCCAAGGGGCGCCCCGTGGTCGTGCAGCACATGGTCACCGGCGCGAGAGAAACCATCCTCGGCATGACCCTCGACCCGTCGTTCGGACCGTTGATCATGTTCGGTCTCGGCGGAGTGATGGTGGAGGCGCACGGCGACGTGGCGTTCAAGGTTGCACCGGTGAGCGCGCGCGATGCGGACGAGCTGTTCACGCGGATCCGCGGCCACAAGATCCTCAAGGGAATACGCGGCGCCCCTCCGGTCGACTTCGATGCGCTGCGCGACGCGCTGCTGCGTGTGTCGGCGCTGGTGAGCGACACGCCTGACATCGCAGAGATCGAGATCAATCCGTTCCTGGCCTGCCCCCAAGGAGGGGAGTCGTGCGCAGTCGATGTGCGCCTCCGGCTCGCCTCCTGCCCTGCCAACGCGGCGGCAGAATCGTCGCCCAAGTCATCCAAGGGCGCCGGCGCGCGCAAGCATCCCGAGCCGGCCCTGGACTGAAGCCGGCGATCGATGGGCTGGAGAGCGACAGACGCGGGAGCCTAGTGCTTCATCCGCGCGAGCTCACCCTCCACGAACACGCGGGCGTCGCGCCGGTACATCCGGGGACCGAAGAGCCCGATGTCGCTCTCTCCTGCTCCGTGCGACACCGCCTGGTCGTACATCGCGGTCGCTACCTCGAACGTGATCTGATCGGTCGTCAGCTCTGATTCGTTCCCCTCGCGCACGATGCTCACCAGCATCGCGCGCTCGGGATCCCGCGGAATCCTCCGATGGCTTTCGCCAACGAACCATCGACGGATGGACGCCCAGACCGAAGTTGAATGCCGTTCCCCCTGCGTGTGTTGCCGAAGAGTCTCTATGGATTGCATCGTGTGCGGCGGAATATGAGGCGACGTGCACACAACGGCAACCGGATTTCTCCATGGTGCGACGAGGCTCGACATGCCGCATTGCAGAACGCATCGAAAGCCGGCTCTGTTGAGCGCGCTCTCTCGATCTGCGAAAAATTCGTGAAACGATTCGCGATGCACGCCTACGTGCGACGCGAGTGGCCGGTCGGATGCACTGCACGATTCTCTCGCCCACGCGTGCGCAGGAGCTTCGCCGTGTAGATCAGCTGCACCAGCCCGTTCGACAGATGCTCGTTGCGTACCACGACCCTGTCGGGAACCTGCAGATGCACCGGCGCGAAGTTCCAGATCGCCCCGATGTGGTTCTCCACGAGCCAGTCCGCTACCGCTTGCGCGTCACCACCGGGTACCGTCAGCACCGCGATCTCGACCTTCGCTTGCTCGATGAACTGCGCACACGCCGCCATCGGCTGCACCGCGCGTCCACCCACATTCCGCCCCGTCTTCGTCGGGTCGAGATCAAACACGCCCAGCAGGTTGAGTCCGAATCGGCTCAGCCCTTCGGACCGGGCGATCGCGCTGCCGAGCGCACCGCAGCCC
Organism: Deltaproteobacteria bacterium; assembly: GCA_016218915.1. Taxonomy (GTDB): domain Bacteria; phylum Myxococcota_A; class Polyangia; order Polyangiales; family Polyangiaceae; genus JACRCQ01. The sequence continues at coordinate 85,149 of JACRCQ010000031.1, read as the reverse complement.
ACCAGAATCGCGTTGCCGTGTTCCGGCAAGCCAAACACTTCCTCCAATCGCGCAATCACATCCGAGACCGCATATCCGATGTGCGGCCGACCCACGATCCCCGCGGCAGCCATGTCCCTTCGCACGAGCGTCTCGTTGATGCGGACGCATCGCGCCACGAAGGAGGACCGGATCGTGCCACGCCCTTCCTCGGCCGCTCCGATCGCGATCTGGTAGTACAGCGCGAGCCTTTCCAATGTCGGCCGCGGCAGCTCGGCCCCGGGCGCGGACGCCGGGACCGCTGGCCCGCCCCAGCCGGATCCGTTCACGACCACCTCGAGCGCGCGCGCCTCCTCGGCTTCGCTCATGCTCGACCCTGCTCCGGGCTCACTGCAACCGCGGTCTGCTCCGGAGCTGACGCCTCTGCATGGTATTGCCTCTTCACCTCGACCAGGTACAGGGCCAGAGGCCGGTACGCCAGATGCGCCCACTTGGCAAACGGTACCTCCAGGACCAGCATCGGAATGGCCGCCATCATGTGCACCGCGTACAGGCCGTAGGTCCCGGCCGGCCAGTCCACCAGACGCGCCACGTGGATCAGGATCCCCGTGACCGTCGTGGCCTGCAGTAGAATCAGGAACATCCAGTCCGTGGCGTGCGAGTTCTTGTACGCAGGTCGCGACTTCTTCAGCCGCCCCAGGATGGCATACGTCGTTCCGTACATGATGCCAAAGGTCGCGTAGTAGCCCGCGAGCCGGATCGGGTTCCAGAGCGGATACTCCGGCCAGCCCCGCTGGAACTTCCATCCCTCGCTGCCAAGGCCATTCAGCAGGACCACGACCATCAGGAACACCGTCGCGTATCCCGTCATGATCAGCAGGTGCACGTACCACGGCATCCGGTCCTTGCACTCGCCCAGCCGCTTCTGCGTCGCTCCGTGGATCACCAGGTGCTTGAGCTGCGACGCATAGATGCGCAGCGGCACCTTGCCCAGCAGATCGCCCATGATGAACTTCACGCACCGATACGAGTTGCTCAGCAGAAGGAACGACAGAATCCCCGCCATCACCAGATCGGCGATCTCGACGCTCGCTGCGGGCCACAGGGAGTTGACGTCGGCGTGCTCCCAGTTCGGGTGCCCTGTGTTGAAGAACCACAAGGCCAGTCCGACGAGCCCCGCGACCACGGCAACCGCGACGAGCTCGAAGCTCTCCGAGGTGTAGAAGCGCCGGGAGAACCCCGTCCAGTCGTAGGCCGACGTCAGGTACCGTCGCAGCACCATCATCGTCTCGCCCGGGTCTGCACCGCGGGGGCATCTCTCCGAGCATTCACCGCAGTAGTAGCAGAGCCAGGGTTCTGCGGACGACAGGATCTTGTCGCGCTGACCGAGCTGGATGTAGCGCACGAATCGTCTCGGGAAGGGATTGTCCGGGGTGGACAGGTGGCACATCGCCGTGCAGTTGCCGCAGTGCGCGCACTTGCAGGCGTCTTTGAGCCCGAATCGCTCCAGATCCCTCATCAGCTTCGGATCGATCTTGTTGGTCATGGGCAGCTGCCTCCAGACTTCGATTGTTCTCCGAGCGAGGCCCTCCGGCCCCGGCCCGGCCATCGATCAGCTCGTCTCTCATCCGCTTTCGCCTTCATCACGTCTTGTACGGGTTCGGGCCGATCTCCTGAATCCTGGCCGCAAAAACGTCCAGCAGCGTGCTCAGCCGGTCGTAGTCCGTGATGGACACCGACTCGAACTTCACACGGTCCGATTCCAGCGACAGACGGTCCAGCGTCTCCTTGATCTTGCTCAGTCGCGTGTTCGCCAGCTCGCTTCCCTTCACGAAGTGGCACTCGTAGTTGTCACCATGCTTGCATCCCAGGAGCATGACGCCGTCGATCCCTTTGGACAGCGCGTCCGCGATGAACACGAGATTCAACGACCCGATGCAGCGCATCGGGATCACCCGCAGCCAGGCGTTGTACGTGCGCCGCTGGAGCCCCAGCATGTCGAGCGCCGGATAGGCGTCGTTCTCGCACGCGAACACCAGAATCCTGGGCTTCTCCTCGGTCTCGTCGGGGACGTCGATGGACTTGATCATCTCCCCGATGATCCCAATCGAGTAGTTCTTGAAGGAGATGATCCGCTCCGGGCAGGCGCCCATGCACACGCCGCAGCGACGGCACCGGGTCGCCTGCAGGATCGGGTTGGACTTCTCGTCCTCGTTGATGGCACCGAACGGGCACTCCTCCGTGCAGCGCTTGCACTGGGTGCATCGCTGCATGAAGAACTCGGGATAGCTCGTATCGCCGACGCGCGGATGAACGGCCATTCCGCGGCTCGTGAGCTCCACGGCGCTGATGGCCTTCATGGCCGCCCCGGTGGCATCCTCGATGGCTGCAGCGATTCCCATGGGGCGGCGCACGCAGCCCGCGGCGTAGATGCCAGTGCGGCGGCTCTCGTACGGAAAGCATACGAAGTGCGAGTCAGGGAACCCGTACTTGAGCCCGGGTAGCTCGGGCCCCTGCCGGTATCGCAGATTCAAGATGTCCGCAGGCACGATCGCGTCGTCGGCAACCTTCGGGCATTCGCCCTCCTTCGGCTCCAATGCCGCGTCCACCTTGCCCATCGCAGTCGCAGGGACCATGCCCGTGGCGAGCACCACCAGATCGAGCTCGTCGATGACGACCTTGTCTCCGAGCAGCTCGTCATGTGCCTCCACGGACACCCGCCCCTTGCGCACGATGACCTCGGGCGCCTGGCACCGGATGAACACGATCCCTTCCTGCTGCGCCTTCCTGAACAGATCCTCGGCCTGGCCCGGCGTCCTCAGCTCCTTGTATACGATGTATACATTCGCCTCGCGATCCTGCTGCTTGAGCTGGAGCGCCTGCTTGAGTGCCGTGGTGCAGCAGGCCGAGGAGCAGTAGGGCAGATGCTGCGGATCGCGCTGCCCCGCGCACTGCAGAAACGCCGCGTTTCTCACCGGCTTGCCATCCTTGGGACGGCTGATCTTGCCCGAGGTCGCGAGCTTTTCGAATGCAACATTGGTGATCACCCGCGGCGACGCTCCGTAGCCGAGCACCTTCGGCAGCTTCGCTGGATCGTACGGAACCCACCCCGCAGCGAGCACCACGGCTCCGATCCGGTGCTCTGCGACGCTGCCATTGTGCTTGATCGCTACGTCGAACAGCCCGGGTCCCCCCGCGATGTGCTCGACCGTCGCGCCGGTGTACACCTTGATCCCCTTGTGATCCTCGACGGCACCCACGAGCCTGCCAATCTCGTTGGGAACGACGCCCTTGTAGGGCATCGTAGCCATGCCTTGGACGTCCTTCTGGAAGCCTCCGAGGGAGCTCTCCTTCTCGACCAGGACAGCCTTGTACCCGGCCCTGGCTGCTTCGAGGGCGGCCGTCAGACCCGCGACGCCCCCGCCCACGACCAGGATGTCCTTCGAGAGCTCCTGCTCCGGAGTGAAGCGCTCCGGCAGCTCGGACTTGCGGGTTCGGGCCGCTCCCATTCGCAGCTGGTCCTCTGCCAGCGCCTGCGTGTCCTCGTGCCCCGCAGGATGGCTCCAGACGACCTGCTCGCGCAGATTGATCCGATCGGTGATGCACCCTTCGAACTCGAATACACGGAACATCGCGCGCGGTGAGCAGGCGGCGACCAGGACGGTATTCACGCCCTCTTTCTCGATGTCGTCGCGGATGAGCTGCACGCCTTCCTCGCTGCACAGGGCAGCGTGCTTCCGGAACAGCGCAGCCTTGCACTCCTTGGTAGCCACCTTGCCCATGGCGTCCACATCCAAGGCGTCGCCGATGCCGCAACCCGTACAAAGATATGCTGCAGTCTTCTTGTCCATTGCGATTACCTCCTCACAACGGATTGAATGGCCTTGAGGGCCGCCCCGGTACCGTCCTGAGCGGCGTCCGACACGTTGCCCGGGGTGCGCGTGCATCCCGTGGGGTAGATGCCGGGCTTTCCGTCGGGAGGAGAGATGAATCCGTGATCGTCGTACTCGACGGACTTCGCGGGGACCGGGTCGTCGTACGTGTTGGGCTGCATGCCTGTGGCGAGTACCACCAGATCCATCTTCAGCTCGTGAAGCGTTGCATCGTTCGTGTCCTCGACCCGCAATACCAGATTGTTCGTCGACCCCTCCTCGTCGATCTTGGCCACTTTTCCCTTGAAAAATCGGATCTTCTCGTCGCGCTTCAGCTCCTGGTAGAAGCTGTCCAGACGATCCATCGCCCGGATGTCAATGAAGAAGATCGTGATCCTCGCATCCGGGATCTGCGCGCGTACGTACATGGCCTGCTTCATCGCCGCCATGCAGCACACCGAGGAGCAGTAGGCCAGGTGGTTTTCGTCGCGAGAGCCCGCACATTGTACGAACGCCACGTCGCGAGGCGCCCGTCCATCGGAAGGACGCTGGATCTTCCCCTGCGTCGGGCCCTGTCGGGAGGCGAGCCGCTCCATCATTACGTTGTTGATCACGTTCGGGTACTTTCCCGCGCCGTAGGTCTCCAGCTTGGCCATGTCGTAGGGCTTCCAGCCGGTGGCCCACACGACGGACGCCACTTTCAGCTCGATCTTCTTTCGCTTCATCTCGAGCTCGATTGCATCGTAGGGACAGGCCTCCTTGACCTTCTGCGCCTCGTCGCTCTTCACGAGCGCCGGATCCAGCACGAATTGCTGCGGAAAAGCCATGTCATGCGGCAGGTACGCCGCCTTGATCCGGTCCATGCCGCAGTTGAACGGATTGTCGATCTCCAGCGTGCACGCGTCTGTGCACTTGCCGCAGGACGTGCACTTGCCGTTCACGTAACGCGGGCTCTGATCGATGGTCACCTGCCAGCTCCCGTCCTCGCCCTCGATCCGCGCCACCTCCGCCATGGTCATCACGTGAAGGCGCGGCAGGTTCTTGATCCTCCGGAAGTTGATCTCCAGGCCGCAGCTCGGGGGACAGAGCTTCGGGAAGTACTGGTAGAACTGCGCAACATGCCCCCCGAGATACGGGTTCTTCTCTACCAGATATACCTCGTGGCCCGCCTCGGCGGCTTCGATCGCAGCGGTCAGCCCGCTGATTCCGCCGCCAACCACGAGAATGGCTTGCGCTGCTGCAGGTGCCATGATCTTTCTCCTGGACCGTTGATTCCTATCCCTTGAAGTCGAAGAAGCCGAAGTCCCCGCGCATGAATGCGGCGAGGCACTCTTCCAGCGTCGCCTCCGTGTCCATCACCACGTCCAATTGCCGTGCACAGCCGATGAGCTGCCCCACCACCACCAGACGCTCCTCGAGCGCCGCCGCGGGGAGCTTCTTGACCCATGCGTTGAGCAGATCCTGCTTCTGATCCACCACGAATCCGTGCTGGGCCAGCGCTTCTGCCACGAACCGCGTGCGCCGCATTCGACGCTCGATGTCCGCTGCTCCCCCCTTGAATCGGAACAGGATGTAGTTGTCGTGGAGGCTCTCGCCGCAGATCGAATCGAGCATGGTGAAGTGGTAGCCCAGCCGCGAGCCGAAGTTCAGGTAGCTCGCCCCGACTATCGCGTAGGAGCTGTCCCCCAGACGGCGATCCTCCTTCGCCGCATCGTACATCGTATTGGCCCACGCGGACACGAATCCCTTCAGATCAATCGGCCGCGCCCCTGCCCACCGCACCCCGGGGCTCGTCACTCCCCGCCACAACGCTCGCATCGGCGTCGAGGCAATCTGCTCCGGCCGGACCATCTTGTCCGCTGCCCCCTCCACCAGCCCACCGCCGAGATCAATCACGTAGATCGCAAGCGGGACCTCGGTGTCGAGACGGAACGCCATCCCCTTGCCCGGCAGGTTCCGATAATCGTTCAGGCTGAACATCTCCGAGATCGCCATCTCGTGGCAGAAGCGCGTTATGTCGTGGTAGGTCGCACAGCTCTTTGCACGGAACGAGTTCTTCGAAGGGTCCGTCAGATTCAGCCGCGCCACCCGCGCGATCATCCGCTCGAGCACCGCCTGGGTCGGTGAGTCCCGCCGGGACCCCGTCCGACGCATGTCCTCCACAAGGAGCGCGTCAACCCTCCCGTCGTAGACCTTGCATCGGGTGGCATCCACCGTGACTTCCATTCCCTCCTGCAGACATGTCAGCGGTCCCGCGTCCACGATCGTCGGCACCCGAAACTCCCTCGCCAGCGAGCTCATGTGCCCGGTCGGGCTGCCCACCTCGGTCACGATCCCCGAGGCTCGAGTCATGACCTCCACGAACTGCGGGGAGTTCTGACGCGCGACCAGCACGCCCCCCGCTGGAAATCGGGCGAGAGCCCCGTCCGGCTCGCATCGCACGACCTTCCCGCTCCCGACTCCAGGCGACGCCGTCACGCCTCCCTCGAATCGGACCTGCCAGCTCTGATCCGGCTCTTCCGCGGGCGAGCCGCTCGGACGGTCGGGCAGCCGCAGCGGACGCGTCTGCAGGATGAAGATCCTCTTGCTCTTGTCCATCGCCCACTCGACGTCCTGCGGACACCGGTAGTGCGTCTCGAGCACACGCAGGTAGTCGGCAATCGTCATGATCTGGTCGTCTGTCAGACAAGCGCGCGTCTGCAGCTCCTCAGGAACATCCTCCTCGATCGGGCCACCCTTCTCGGTGGCGATGATGCGCCTCTGCTTCGGCGCAATGCGCACCGACAGGATCCCTTTTCCGGGTCGCCTCGAGATTACGTACGTATCCGGCGTCACGGTGCCGTCCACGACCGGCTTGCCCAGCCCCCACACCGCGCTGACTACCATCCTGTCCAATCCGGCGACGGTGGGATCCACGGAGTATCCGACCCCTGCGGCCACCGCATCGATCATGCCGAAGCAACCCACTGCCATCGCGAGGTCTCGCTCCCGGAACCCGTGGGCGTGCATGTAGAACAGCGCCCGCTCCGTGAACTTGCTCGCAACGATCTCCTTGTAGCGACGAAGCACCTGCTCCGGGGGCACGCTCAGGAACGTCGCGTACTGACCCGCAAACGTCGACCCGCCGTCCTCGCCGATGGCGCTGGATCGAATCGAGATTCCCGTCTTGCCCCGTACCTTGCGGCGCAAGTCATGGGCCGAGAGCGTGATCTCCTCAGCGACGTCCTGCGGGATGGCAGCCCGGAGCACCAGCGACCTCATCGCGCCGGATGCGCGCGCGATCGACGACCAGTCGTCCCAGTCGATCCCGCTCCACAGGCTGTCGAGCTCGTGCTGGATTCCGGCTCCCTCCACGAAGGCCCGGTACGCGAAAGCGGTCACGGCAAACCCCGGAGGCACCAGCAGCCCTACCTGGTTTCGCGCCTCGCCCAGATTTGCAGTCTTGCCCCCCACGGCATCGGCCAGATCCCGCCCGATCTGCTCCAGCGCAATGCACGCCTTCGTCAGCGGAACGCCTTTGACCTGCTTGAGGACGTCGTCGACGCCCTCGCCGATCTTCCGGGCGATGGGCACCAGCTCGCCATACCGGCCCTCGGCGATCACGTTCAGATCGCCGACCATGGTCTGAACCAGCTCCTGGAGCTGCGCTGCCTGCTGCTTCAGCTCTCCCAGCGTCACCGCAGTGCCGCCTGCCCAGCTGCTCTCGAGCGCCGTGATGATCTCCAGCACCGCATGGTTCGACGCGAGCAGGGAGCGGAAGTGCAGGTACTTCGTGCGCAGCTCGTCTTGCTCGATTGCGGCATTGCCTCCGAAGAGATTGCTGAAGAATCCCATGTCAGGTGATTCCCCGGCGGACGAACTCGAAGCCGAAGTCCCCGGTCAGAAACGCATTGGCGTAGGCCTCGGCCGTGGCCCGGTTCTCCATCAGCATGTCGAGGTGTCGCGCCGCAACCATCAGCCGGCCGACCATCACGAGGTTCTCCTCGATCGCTGCGGACGGGCGCTTGCCCAGAAACGCTTCCACCCGGTCGCCGTTGCGGACCACCTCGAATCCGTTGTGCAGGAGCACCGTCCCGAGGAAGTGCGCTCGCCACTCCCTGCGCTCCGCGACGGCTGCACCGCCGAAGAACACGAAGCGTGCGTAGTTGCGATTCGGGGAGCTGGAGCACATCGCGTCGACGGTCGCGAAGTGATACGCAAGCCGCGAGCTGAAGTGCACGAACTCGTTCGAGCACAGCGCGAAGCTCGGCTCCCCGTAGCGCTGGTCGTCCGCCGCGCTCCTCACCACCACCGACATGAAGCCCTTCAGATCGAACCCCACGGGGCCGGCCCATCGCTGGCGTGGGTCCGTCATCCCCTCGATCAAGGCCAGCAGTGGCACGGAGCGCACATCCTGCGGCGCAATCTCCGCGTCTGCCTCCTGGGCCACGCCACCGCCGAGGTCCAGGATCTGCACCTCCATGGGCACGCGCCAGCGCAATCGCTTGGCCGCGCGCCTCTCTGCAGTGGGCAGCTCGTCGATGCAGAACATCTCCGCCATCACGCTCTGGTGCACGAACCGCGCAATGTCATGCAGGGTCGTGCAGTTCTCCATCTTGAAGTCCGGGGAGTCCGGCGCCGGAAGCGTCAGCGGCGACACCGCCTGCACCAGGCGCGTCAGGCACTGCATCACCGGATTGCGCTCGGATCGACTCCGCTCGCGACTCGCGGCCAAGAGCGCCTTCACCTCTCCTTCGTAGATCGTGCCGCTTCGACCGTCGACCGTGACCGTCATCCCCTCCACGAAGCCGCACGTGTCGATGTCGACGCCCACCAGAAGCGGGACGCGAAACTCCCTCGCAACGGTGGCCATGTGTCCGGTGGGGCTCCCGGTCTGGGTCACGATCGCGGCGACGCGTCCAACGACGGCTGCAAGCCTGGGCGAGGTCGTGGGCACTACCAGGACTGCGCCGTCCGGGACGCCCTCCGATTCCTCTACCGAGTTGATCCGGGCGATGCGGCCGATCGCAACCCCGGGGCTCGTGCTGGTGGCCCCGGCAGCGAGGATGCGGTGCCCCAGCGGCTCCTCGGCTGGGATTTCCCCGTCTGGATCGGGCTCGTTGCATCGAAGTGGACGGCACTGCACCACGTGCAGCTTCCCCGCGCTGTCGATGACCCACTCCATATCCTGAGGATGCCCGAGAAGCTCCTCGATCCGCAGCGCGAGTCGGCAGATCTCGATGGCCTGCGCAGACTCGATCGCCGGAGCAACGGCATCCTCGGAAATCCGCTCCTCCACCGTGCCTCCGACGCTGCTGCACCGGAGCATGGTGCGGTTGGAGGCAAGCACGGTCTTGAGGATCTTGTGGGGCGTGCTCCGGCTCACGTGGTACCGGTCGGGGACCACCCGACCATCGACGGAAGCCTCGGCGAGTCCGCGGACAGCGGTGACCACGGCACGCTCTCTCTTGTCCGGATCGCACGAGTAGGCGACGCCGCTTGCGTGGGGCTGCACCATGGCCATGACGAGCACGGGCATTGCGACTTCTTCGTCGATGTAGCCGCACAGCCGCGCGTACTCGATCGCCTCGGGCCTGTACTTGCTCGCGACCACGCGCCTGTACGCGTCCATCAGACCGTCCTCCCTGACGCCGAGGACGGTCTCGAATTGGCCCGCGAAAGAACGCTCGGTGTCCTCCACCACGGCGCTGCTGCGAACCGCAACGCCGAAGTCGTCCTGCTGCATCGCGCGGAGCTTCACGAACGCCCGGTGAATCTCCTTCGCGAGGTCCGCGGGAACGGTCGCGGAGAGAATCTCGCCCACCAGCTCCGCGCTCGCACGGCGCACGGATCGAGCGTCCGCAAGCCGATGCGAGTCGAGGAGCTCTCCGACCCTCACGGCCAGCCCGGTGGCCTCCATGAACTGGTGATATCCCCGCGTGGTCACTGCGAAGAACGGAGGGAGCGACACGCTGGTGCGCCGGGCGATGGTTACGAGATTGGCGGTCTTGCCGCCGACGACCTCGACATTCTCTGCCTCTGGCGCGTCGGGCCACACGACCAGCGGAAGCGCCTCGATCGGGCGCTCCTTGAGGACCGAGATCTCGATCTGGCGACACATGCTCTCGAGGCGGGAAGGGAGCGCGGAGTATCGCTCACCCGACATGGCCACCATGGACGCGACCATCGTGGCCGCGGCGTCGCTGAGTGCTTCATAGTAGCCGTGGACCTCGGACATGCTCAGCTGCGCAGGCGAGTCCGCGCGCTCCATCATCCTCGCCAGCCCTGACAGGAACTCGTCGTTCGCAGCACAAGCAGCAATGAACTTCTCGAAACGCTGTTGGATGGCAGTCCGCTTGCGACGAACTCCCAGCCAGTCGCACCATTGCTGCCACAGCCCGGCCATGCTCAGCCCATCGTCAGCTTCAACGCGAGCTTGACCACCACCATGAGCACGCCGACGAACGCAAGAGCTCCGAATCCGAATCGCACTCTAGGCCCCCCGGCCCGACGCGTGTAGGAAGCGCCGATCTGCGCGCCGACGGTGGTGCCGATGAGAAGTGCGAGGACGACCACGAGGTGCACGTTGCCTTTGAATCCGTGGGTCGCGACTCCGAACGCCGCGCTGAACATGATCTCGAACAGGTCCGTGCCCACGGCCACGACGGTCGGGCAGCCCATGATGTAGACCAGGGCCGGCATGCGGATGAAGCCGCCTCCCACGCCCAGCATGCCGGACAGCAGACCCGTGGCAAAGCCGATTCCCAGAATCACCCACAGAGAGATCGATTCGATCCCCGATGCGGGAAGGGAGACCATCGGCCACAGCTTCAGCCCGCGAATCTTGAGCACGTATCCGGAGGCCGGGACCTCGGACGACATCTCCACCTGACCCGCTTCCCGCCGAAGGGTCCGCATGCTTTCCCGAATCATCGCCTGACCCAGGAAGATCAGCAGCGCCGCGTACACGCCGCTCATGATCAGCGTCATCAGGTCGATGTTCTTGCCGGCAACCATGATCGACCCGGCATGCTTGAGCACTTCGAGGATCCGGGCGCCCGCTTCGACGCCTGTGGCGGTTCCCACGATCATCAGCGTCGCCAGCTTGAAGTCGATGTTGCCGAACCTCATGTGACGCACCGTCGCGGCGGTCGACATCCCGCACATCTGGCCGAGATCCGAGCCCACGGCGACGTTGTAGGGCAGGCCGAACACGACGTTGAGCATGGGGACCATCAGGAACCCACCGCCGACGCCGAAGAACCCTCCGAGCGCGCCCACAATGAGGCCGAATACGATCATCCATGGCATGTTCGCCAGGTTGAAGGAGAATTCGCCGGCGCTCATCAGTGCCCCCCCTTGCCAAGCTCGACGTTGAAGATTTTCTCGATGACCCGCAGTCCCACGCCGACCAGCAGCCCGATCGCAATGGGCATCACGAGACACGTGACGAGATATGACGTCTGCGGTTGAAACCCAGGCTTCGACGGATCCGCATCCATTCCAAGCCGTGCCAGCCAATCCATCCAGGACATTGCTATCTCCCCGGCAGGACATCCGCACGCAGCCAGGCTGCCGTGCGACCCTCAGTGATAGGCGTCGAACGTCTCCATGTTCAGCCGCACTTCCTTCACACCCGGTATGCCGCGCACCGTCTCCACGATCCACTGCTGATCACGCAGGTTCACGTGCGTCATCATCCCAGCGTTCGGCATCTCTCCTTGCAGAGATACGACCCCGCCCGAGGCCTTCACGTCGAACTCGACCGCCCGGGTTCTTGGATCGGACGCGAGCGCGAGCCGCACCCTGCATCCGAGTACGAAGTCCTCGACTCGCCGCGTCGTGTCCGGCGTCGTTGCGTAGTCCGGCTGCTTGACGATCCCCGTCAATGCCGAGCAGGCTGTCGGGATCGTCATCGTTTCGAGATTCAGAACCACGTCATACAGCGCAGGATCTCTCCAATCCACAGCATACAGAAGCTTCGTCCAGCGAACGCGATCCTCGTCCACCTCGCGAATGTATTCCATCGCCGCTTCGCGCGAGATGTTCTGCCGCGCTTCCACCGCACGGGCGCGCATCTCGATCGGCGCAATCAGCCTGACGCGCAAGACATTGGGAACCCCTTTGAGCAGCAGGTGCCCCGCGTGGCCGTGGTACACCAGATCGTCGGTCAACACCTGCTCCGCGAGCGCAGCCTGGACCGCGATCACGTACAAGCGCCGGTTCGACGTCAGTCTCCCCCACAAGCCCGGGCTCGACTCGAACTTCTGCGTCAACGTCTGCTCGCTGGCCCCGATCTTCGCCGCGGCTTCCACGAGCACCTCGCGCGCCACGGTCCGGTATCCCAGCTTACCTGCCAGACACGAGGCCAGGGCCTCGCCGCCGCTCATCGATCCTCTGGAGATGGTAATGATCGCCATGGCCTTGCGTCGAGCCTCCCGCTGCTATTTCGATGCTATGAATCCATGCTTGCGGGGTCAAGCCGATAGCGCGATCGGCCCCAAGAAAACCGCCCTTCCTGAGCACAGGATTCTTCCTCACCGGACAGAATTCAGCCTTGGCCGGAATCGGCCCTCGCGCGCTACCGCCCCCGCGCCTTGACCCCAATTCCCGGGGCTCCTACTCTCAAGCAATGGAGGTCTACCTGCCAATCGCCGGCATGAGCATCAACGTGTTTCTCCTGCTCAGCCTCGGCGGCATCGTCGGTTTCCTGTCAGGTCTTTTTGGCGTCGGCGGCGGCTTCATCATGACGCCGATCATGATGATGGCCGGCATCCCGCCCGCCATCGCCGCCGCAAGCGACAGCAACCAGATCGTCGCAGGCGCCGCGAGCGGCGCCTACGCACATTGGCGCTTGCGCAATGTCGACTTCAAGCTCGGCTCCGTCCTGCTCGCTGGCGGCATCGTCGGCGGCACCGCTGGCGTTCAGCTCGTCAAGCTCTTGCGCGCACTCGGCAACGTCGAGTTCGTCATGAAGTCCACCTACGTGCTCATGCTCTCCACCATCGGCATTGCGATGTTCTGGGAGAGCCTGTCGACGCTCCGCAAGCGTGGCGTCCGCGCAGCGGAAGGTCCCAGAAAGCCGCGGAAGGCGTCGGTGTGGACACGCCTTCCCCTGCAGATGACCTTCACGCAATCCGGCATTCGAACCTCCGCGGTATTCCCCTTTCTCATCGCCATGCTCGTGGGCACGCTCGCTGCGCTGCTCGGCGTCGGAGGCGGCTTCATCATGGTCCCTGCCATGATCTACGTCATCGGCATGCCCACCATCGTCGCGGTCGGCACCGACCTCTTCCAGATCGTCATCACCACTGCGAACGTCACGTTCCAGCAGGCCATCTCCAACCACACCGTCGACATCGTGCTGGCAATGCTGTTGCTGGTCGGCTCCACCATCGGCGCACAGCTCGGCGCACGGGTAGGGCGGCGCCTGCGTGGCGAGCAGATTCGCATCCTGCTCGCACTCATCGTTCTCGCATTTGCAGTCAAGTTCGTCGTGGACCTGCTGCTGCCACCTTCCAACCTCATCACGCTCGCAGGAGCGTCTGGCGGACATTGATGTCCGGAGGGAGTCCTGTGACCCAACGCCTCTCACGCCGAACCTGGGTCCGAACCTTCGTCGCCGCTGGCGCGGCGCTCGTGCTCGCCTTGTTCGCGTCCGGCCTGCCCGCCGCGGAGACCGGCGTTCCTGCCATCACCACCAGCTCCACCAAGCCCGAGGTCAACATCGGCCTCATCTACAACGGCGACTTCGTCTACTTCTTCGGCTCGATCCCTGACCCCTCCGCCGACGTCATCGTCAAGCTGACCTCCACCCACAACCCTCCGCTCACCGTCAATCGCGTCGGCAAAGTCGGCCTCTTCTGGATGAACGTCAAGCAGCTCACCGTCGGCGGGCTGCCTCTCATGTACAAGATCCACTCCACGCGTCCCGTGGCCGAGATCCTCGGCCCGGAGCTGGCCTCGCAGCTCGGCATCGGCTATGCGACGCTGAAGGACGGAATGACGACGAAGCTGCTGCGCGGAGACGCGCAGCCCGACGATCGGGATGCCGCGTTCGATGGCATCGTCCGGATCAAGACGCAGGCCAACCTGTACAACGTCGACGAGCGCCGCATCGATGTCGCTGGTGGCGCGCTGTTCAAGCACTACTTCCGATTTCCGCCTGCTGCGACCGAGGGCGAGTACGTAGCCGAGTCGTTCGTCTTCAAGAACGGCAAGCTCATCGGCCGGGGAGTCGATCGCGTCGTGATCCGCAAGACGGGCGTGGAAGCGGCGCTCACCCGCCTCGCCAGCGATCACCCGGTCTTCTACGGTGCTTTCGCGGTCCTGGTCGCCCTCGCGATGGGGCTGGCCGTCGGTTTCGTCTTCAAGAAGGGAGGCGGACATTGACCGCTCCTGCCTGGCCCTCGTCGATCCTCGTGGCGGTCGATGGCTCGGACAGCGCCCGTCGCGGGCTGCTCCATGCCGTCGACCTCGCTCGCGGCTCCGGCTCCAAGCTCACCGTCGTCACTGCGATCCCGACCCAGCTCTTCGGGTACCGCGCCGGCTACTTCTCCTTCGTCGATCGACATGCGCGCGACGAGCTGCGCAAGGTCGCGCAGTCGCTTCTCGATGATGCGATCGCAGTGGCGCGGGACGCGGGTCTCGAGGGGATCGAGACCACTGCCATCGAGGGCCAGGGAGACGTGTTCGAGCAGATCGCCGATCACCTTCAGCAGCGCGCCCAGACGGATATCGTGGTGCTCGGCTCCTTCGGTCACTCTGTGGGCGACCGCCTCATTCTCGGCTCCACCACGCAGCGCTTGATTCTGGAGGTGGCGCGACGCGGCCTGCAGACAGCAATTCTCGTCGTGCCGTGATCGCGCAGCTCAATCGTCACGCAGCACGTTGCGGATCCGTCGGCAGACAGCCCGCCGTCCGCTGCGTCGGGGAACGACATGTCTTGACTCCCAGGCCTCGCCGATTCTAGAGGGACTCAACCATGCTTCAGCAGATCCGTCTCTCGAACTTCAAGGGCTTCAGGCAAGGCACGATCCCGCTGGGTCGTTTCACGATGCTCTTGGGGGCGAACGCAGCGGGCAAGAGCAACGTTCGCGATGCGCTGAGATTCCTGCACGGCCTGTCTCGAGGCTACGCGCTCGCCGAGGTCCTGGGCGAGAAGTGGGCGGAAGGGGGGATCCTGCAGTGGAAAGGCCTGCGCGGCGGAACGCGCGAGGCAGCATTCCACGGGCAGTCCGCGTTCGAGCTCGGAATCTCGATCGAAGCTCCTTCCGAGACCGGCCACGAGATGCACAAGCTCGAGTACTCGGTGGAGGTCACTGTGGGCCACGTCCCGGACGCCCCCCGGGTGTCGAGAGAGTCGCTCTACATGGACGGCACGCTGGTGTTCGACTCGCATCCCGCAGAGGAGTCTCCCAAGCAGCTCGACGGCGATCATCTCGTCGTGCGTCTACGACGAGGCGGCCGCAATCGGCGGCTGGGCGCAGCGATGACGTTCCTGTCGAGCAGGGCCGTGCTCGCCCAGATCGCGGAGAAGGACGGTGTGGACCACGAGGTGATCCTCGAAGCGGTGCACTACTGTCTGTCGGCGCTGCAGCGAATGCACTTCTTCGAGCTGTCTCCGGACTCGATGCGCGCTCCGTCGATCCCCGGTCAGGTCAGCCTCGGGCTTCGCGGCGAGAACCTGTCGTCCGTGCTCATGGCGATCTGCGAGCACCCCAAGCGCAAGGCGGATCTTCTCGAGATGGTCACCCAGTTCGCGGCTCTCGAGCTGTCCGATCTCGCGTTTCCCGAGGACTACTCCGGCAAGGTCCTCGTGCACTTCGTGGAGGCTTCCGGATTGCGCGTCTCCGCGCACAGCGCGTCCGCCGGCCTTCTGCGATTTCTCGCGATCGTCGCAGCCATCCTCGAGCCGGATCGCGGTCGCTTCTACTTCTTCGAGGAGCTCGAGCACAGCATCCACCCGACGCGTCTCAAGCTCCTGCTCGATCTGATCGAGAAGCAGTGCGCCGCCGGTGCCGTGCAGATGGCCGTGACCTCCCACTCTGCGCAGCTTCTCGGGCTCGCGAGCCCGAGCTCGCGCGAATCGGCGATCATCGTGCATCGACGAGCCGGAGTCCCGGGAGCGCAGACCATTCGCTTGATCGATCTACCGGACATCCATCGCGTGATCGAGACGCGCGGGCTCGGTCAGCCTCATGCGTGCGGATGGCTGCACGACGCGATCGAATACCTGTCCACGCTCTGATCCGCGCTGTTGGACCACACGTCGCTCCTGCGCACGTCCCCCCTCCGGGCGGATTCTGCGTGCGACAGAGTCTCGGCCAGCGAGGCAACCTTGCCGATCACCAGGATCGCCGGGGCTTCGATCCCGGCGCGCCGTACGCTCTCGCCCAGATCCGACACCGTCGTCAGCAGGCTGCGCTGCCGGTCCGTCGTACCTTCCTGCACGATCATCGCCGGTGTCGAGGAGCGCATCCCGGCATCGATCAGCGCGCGGCCGATCCGATCCGCCGTCGACACCGCCATGAAGAACACGAGGGTCAACCCGCAATGCGCGAAAGCGTCCCACGGCAGATCCAGCTCGCCGTCGCCGCTCATGTGACCTGTCACGAAGACGACGCCCCGGCTCAGATCGCGGTGCGTCACCGGCACGCCCGCCGCGGCCGCGGCCGCGGTTCCCGCGGTCACGCCCGGCACGACCTCGAACGGGACGTCGGCATTCGCACACGCCAGCGCCTCTTCGCCACCTCTGCCGAAGACGAACGGATCACCGCCCTTGAGTCGCACGATGCAGCGGGGGCCCGACTCTCGCTTTGCGAGGCTGACGAGCAGTGCGTTGATCTCTGCCTGCGGCATGGCGTGACGCCCGGCGACCTTTCCGACGTAGACCTTGATCGGAGCTTGACAGGCCTCGATGAGCTCCGCGTCCACGAGATGATCGTAGACCAGCGCATCGCACACCATCAGAAGCCGCCAGCCTCGCAGGGTGATCAGATCCGACGGCCCGGGTCCGGCGCCCACGAGATACACATGTCCGGTCGATGCTAGTGTGCTCATGCTTCCGCTCGCTTCTGCTCGATACGAGCCAACACGCGTTCGATGGCGGCGCGCGCTCCCTCCATGTCACCATGCTCGAGCGACGTCCGCGCCTCGCAATTCAGGATCGCTTCATTCGCAGATCGGCGTGCTGCCCGATCCGACACGCGCTGCCGGATGCGCTTGCGGGCGGCGTCCAGCAGCTCCACGTACTCGTCGAGCGACTCGTGCAACCAGTGATCGAGCTCTCGTCGCAGCCGCCGCGCGAATGCAGGGCTCGCTCCTTCGGTCGAGATCGCCAGGTGCAGCCGCCCGCGATTCACCAGCGAGGGAACGTAGAAGTCGCAGCGCGGAGGATCGTCGACGACGTTGACCCAGACGCCGCTTGCATGACAGCAGCGCATGACCGCCTCGTTGACCTGCGCATCACTGGTGGCGGCGATGACCAGGGCCATGCCGGCCACGTCCGACGAATCGAACTTCCGAGCTGCATATTCGAGCTCGCCGCGGTCTGACAGCTCGCGGACTTCGGACACCGCATACGGTGCTATCACCCGCACCTTGCCGCCGCAGCTGAGCAGGACCTGGATCTTGCCCAGCGCAACGGAGCCTGCGCCCACGACCAGCACCGGCCGACCCTTGAGATTCAAGAAGATCGGATACAGCATGATGCCTCCCGAAGAGCCCTGCCTCCACCTGCGTAGCAGATGTTCCGTCGCCCCATGCCCATCAGGAATCGCGCTGCCTCGATCGCGCGCGGCCCCTTCTCGCACATCAGGACCATCTCGGATTCGGGCAGCTCGTCCATGCACTTGCGCAGCTCCCCGAGCGGCACCGGCAGCAGGTGCGAGCAGCGGAACGGATGCTCGTCCGTCTCCGTCAGCTGCCGCACGTCCACCACGAGTCTCCCTCGCAGCGACTCGCTCGGCGCAATCGCACGCAGCCCTTCGCGCTCTTGCGCGATCGCGAGCGCCGCCAGCTCGTGAAGCGGATCGAGCGGCGAGGAGTACGGCGGCGCGTAGCCGAACTCGGCGTCGATCAGGTCCTCGATCGTTCCACGCTTCAGAAGCAGATTGCCGAACACGTCGATGGACCGCAGCACGTCCGCCTTGCCAACCGCCTGCAGGCCGACGAGCCGCTCGCTCCCCTGCTCGTACACCATCGCAAGGAACAGCTCGTTGCCGCCTGGATAGTAGTGCGGAACGTCGCTGAACGTTCCCCACACGCACGACACCGACATGCCTCGTCGCTCGGCCGCTGCTCGGGTGAGCCCGGTGCTGGCAACGTTGAGATCGAACACGCGAAGGATCGCGCTTCCGGCGACCGAAGAGAGCTTCGAAGCACGGCCTGCGAGATTGTCTCCGACCACGCGCCCCTGGCGCACGGCGATCGATCCGAGCGGCAGAAGCAGTGGGTCGCCGTGCACTGCGCTTCTGACCTCCACGCAATCGCCCGCTGCGTATACGTGCGGAGCGCTCGTGCGCATCTGCTCGTCAATCCGGATTCCACCGAGCGCGCCCAGCTCGATCCCGGCTTCGCGCGCGAGCTGCGCGCGCGGCGTCACGCCGATCGCGAAGATCACCCGGTCGCCGAACACGGTCGCGGACTCGGTGTCGACGGCGATCTGCCCTTTGCTATGGCTGACGTGGGTGACCGGGTGCCCGCACTCGACGAGGACCTTGTTCTCCGCGAGATGACGTTGCACAACGCTGCCGAGCTCTGCATCGAGCATCTCCGGCAGCACGCATCCTGCGGCTTCCACGATTCCGACCTCGCAGCCCCACGAGATGCGAAACGCCTCGGCGAGCTCGCAGCCCAGCGCGCCGGCGCCTACGAGCACGATCGACTTGATCGCACCCTGCACCAGGGCGCGCCGAAGCCGCACTGCATCTTCCATCGTCTTGAGCGGGCCGGCCAGCTCTGCATCGACTCCGACGCCCGGGATCCGCTTCGGTGCCGAGCCAGTCGCGAGCACCAGCTCGTCGTAGGATACCGTCTGCCGCGCGCCCGACTCGAGATCCGTCACTTCCAGCGTGCGCGTCCCGACGTTCAGGCTCTCCACGCGATGCCGAATCCTCACCTCGACATCCTTGAACTCGTCGAAGTACTTCGGATCCCGCACGACCTGGAACGGAGTGGTCGCCAGCGCCCGGATGTCGTCGACCTCTCCCGCAAGGTAGTACGGCAGTCCGCAGGCGCCGAATGAGATGCTAGCTGATTCGTCGAGCACCAGGATCGACGCTTCCGGCAGCAGGCGGCGCGCGCGAGATGCGGCCTTCAAGCCTGCAGCCGAAGCCCCGACCACGACGATCCTGGGATGCCCGCTGCGCTTCATCGGGCCGGCTCCTCCTGCGCGACCACGGCCGCGGGCGCCTCCACCTCGCCGCGGACCGAAAGTGCGATCTTGTAGAAGACCGTGACCATCAGCAGGCCGATTGCGTAGATCGCGAGGCTGATCATCACCTCGGGCAGCGTCGGCATGTACTCGTTGACCTTCCCGAGGGGCGAAGGAACGAATCCGGTCACGACCATCCCCATTCCCTTGTCGATCCAGATCGAGCTGAACACCAGAACGCAGGCAGTGGCCAGAAGCTGGTAGCTCTGACGCGCCCTGGGGTTGAGCAGGATCACCAGCGAGCCGAGCGCGGCCAGCACCGAGGTCCACATCCAGGGCACGAGCGCGGACTTGCCATCCACACCGAAGAACATGTACTGGAAGTGGATCATGTGCTCCGGGATGTTGCTGTAGAAGGCAGTGAACATCTCGAGCGCAATGAAGAACAGGTTGGTGATCATCGCGTAGGTCGTGATCTGCGCGAGCTTGTTGATCGCCTCCTTGCCCGGATCGAAGCGGGTGAGCTTGCGGGCGATCAGCATGATGAGGATGAGCAGCGAGGGCCCCGAGGCAAAGGCGGATGCGAGGAATCGCGGTGCCAGGATCGCTGTCATCCAGAACGGCCTGGCGCCGAGTCCGCAGTACAGGAACGCGGTGACCGTGTGGATGCTGACCGCCCACGGGATCGACAGGTAGATGATCGGCTTGATCCACTTCGGCGGCGACTCGTTCTTGCGCTCCGCCACCAGCGTCACCCGGGTGATCAACGCATTGAGCACCAGATAGCCGTTGAGCACGAACGCGTCCCAGAACAGGATCGAGTTGGGCGTCGGATGCAGGAACATGTTCAGCGCCCGGAACGGCTGGCCGATGTCGACCATCACGAACAGCAGGCACATGGTCACCGCTGCCACGGCGAGGAATTCGCCGAGGACTGCGAGCTTGCCGAAGGCCTTGTAGTCGTGCAGGTAGTACGGGAGCACCACCATCACCGCGGATGCGGCGACACCCACGAGGAACGTGAGCTGTGCGATGTAGAAGCCCCACGTGACGTCGCGGCTCAGCCCTGTCACGCCCAGCCCGTACTCGAGCTGGCGGAGGTAGAAGTAGAATCCGATCCCGATCACGCACGCGAGGCCGAGGATCCAGGTCCAGTATCTCGGGCTGCCGGAAAAGACCTTCTCGAACATCGAGACCTCACACCAGGTAGTAGATCTGAGGAAGCGTTCCGAGACCCGGATTGCGCCGCAGCGCGTAGCCGTCTCTCAACAGCTTGCGCACTTCCGAATTCGGATCCGCCAGATTGCCGAATGTCATCGCCTTGGCTTTGCACGCGGCGACGCACGCGGGAGCAAGCCCGTCCGAGAGACGCTCCTCGCACATCGTGCACTTCTCCACCACGCCCTTGGTGCGCGTGGGGAAGTCGGCGTTGAGCTGCTTGATGAACGGGCGCGGGTTGCGCCAGTTGAAGCTTCGCGACGAGTACGGACAGGCGACCATGCAGTAGCGGCATCCGATGCAGCGGTGCCAATCCATCATCACGATGCCGTCGTCGCGCTTCCATGTGGCTTTCGTGGGACACACTCGTACGCACGGTGGGTGGTCGCAGTGGTTGCACATCACCGGCATCGGGCCGGCCACGCGCTCCGGGGCGTACGAGTACTCCTCCGAGGGGAAGGCATGCTCGTAGGTCTCCTTCCAGATCCACTTCACCTCGTCCTTCGGATTGCCGAAGTCCGGTACGTTGTGCTCCCGGTGGCACGCCTCGGAGCACAGCGTGCAGCCCTGCTCCTGCTCGCAGCGCTTGAGGTCAATGACCATCGCGAAGCGCTTCGCGCCGGCCGTGGCATTGCCATGCCCTGACGACTTGTCTTGAGCGAGCGTCGTGAGCACGGGCGCTCCGCCCACTGCGAGCAGCGTGACGCCCGCGACCTTGAGGAATCTGCGCCTGTCGTCGCCCATCAGTTCTTCCCCTTCGGATCGACGTGGCAGTCGAAGCACACCGGCTTGACCCCCGCGGAGCTGTGGCATGTGTCGCAGAAGTCAGCCTTGTTTGCGTGGCAGCGCAGACACGTCTTGGTGAGGCTCGCGCGCCACTGTCTGCCGTTTTCGCCGGTCCAGCTCCGGTGGCCGTCGCGCACCACCTGCGCTCTCCAGCTGTTCAGAAGCTCCATGTGGTGCTCGCGCATGTACGCCGTGGGCGCGATGCACTCCTTCTCCGCCAGATCCGCAGGAAGGCGCGGCTTCACCAACGGTCCGCCCCACGCTGCGTGATACCAGACCGGGAACGTGACAAGCGCTCCGAACACGACCAGCCCGGCCAGGATCTTGCCGCTGTCATGCATCGCTCTCTCCCTTCGAAGTCGCCATTGGATCGCCGCGCAGATCCGTCGTCCGCTCGTTCTCCCCCTCCATCACCAGCGCATTGCCCACCAGCTCGTGCACCCCTCCCACGTCCACACCGGGAGACCAGTAGTCCACCAGCGCAGGCAGCGTCGCCTTGTCGATCGCGCAGATGCAAGCGAGCAGGTTGACGCCGTGCGCGTCGCGCACGTGCCGCACTGCGTGCCCTCTCGGCATCCCGCCGCGCAGCCGCATCTCCATGTTCTCGTCGTTGCCCAGCCCCGCGCCGCCACCGCAGCAGAACGTGTGCTCGCGTATGGTGTTTTCCGGCATCTCGTGGAACTGGTTGACGACGTTGCGAAGGACGTAGCGTGGCTCCTCGAGGATTCCGACGGAGCGTGCGGGATTGCAGGAGTCGTGGAAGGTCACCACGCGGTGATCGTTGCGGGACTTGTCGAGCTTGAGCTTGCCGTGGCGAATCAGGTCCGAGGTGAACTCGCAGATGTGGACCATCTTGGTGGAGCGGGCGTGCTCGAATCGAGTGCCTGTCACGGGCGACACCGGGACTTCGAGGAAGTCCGCCGGTCCGTTCATCGTGGCCATGTACTGGTGCATCACGCGCCACATGTGCCCGCACTCGCCGCCGAGGATCCACTTGACCCCCAGGCGCTTTGCCTCGGCGTAGTTCTTCGCATTCAGCCGCTTCATCAGCTCGTGCGACGCGAACAAGCCGAAGTTGCCACCATCCGACGCATACGCGCTGAACGTGTAGTCGAGACCGATGTGATGGAACAGAAGCATGTAGCCCATCAGCGTGTAGATCGCAGGAGAGGCGAACACGTCGGCCGATGGCGTCACGAACAGCACCTCCGCGCCCTTCTTGTTGATCGGCGGGTCGATGTGGATCCCCGTGACCTCCTCCAGCTCGTCGCGCACGAACTCGATGTTGTCCTTGAACGCGTGCGGCTGGATCCCCAGATGGTTGCCGGTTCGGAAGCAGTTCGCGACCGGCTCCATGACCCAGTTGATGTTGCATCCGACGAGGGTCAGCAGCTCGCGGCCGAGCATCGTGATCTCTGCGGTGTCGATGCCGTAGGGGCAGTACACCGAGCAGCGCCTGCACTCGGTGCATTGGTAGAAGTAGTAGAACCACTCCTTGAGCAGCGACACGTCGAGCTCGCGCGCACCCGCAAGCGCACCGAACATCTTGCCCGTGGTCGTGAAGTACCTGCGGTACACCGAGCGAAGAAGCTCCGCTCGCAGCACCGGCATGTTCTTCGGATCCCCCGAGCCGATGTAGAAGTGGCACTTGTCTGCGCAAGCTCCGCATCGCACGCAGATATCCATGAACAGCCCGAGGGACCGGAACTTGTCCAACCGCTCCCGCAACCCCTCCAGGATGATCGTCTTCCAGTTGTCCGGTAGCTTCCAGTCGTCGTCGATCGGCGACCACTCACGCGGATTTGCCAGGCCCAGGTACTTCAGATTCTTCGGGGCAGCCTGGTAGCTGTACGTCCCCTTCCTGAACGTTGCCTTGGCCGTCATCCAGTCGTAGTCCACAGGTCGAAAGTCGACCGTCGAGAGCTCTTCCGGCTTCGGCAATTTCTCGGACATCGCTGCGCCTCTCTCCCGTGCTCACATGGTCCGTCGCCGCCCTGACCTCAGGGCTTGTCGAGCGGAAGACCGCACGCTTCGATCTTGTCGTGGAACTCCTCTTCCCATTCCTCGTACGTGTGCACCTTGACCGGCGCGTTCCAGGGATTGACGTGCCGCTCTGCGCGGTTGTTGTTCGCCAGATTGCGCGTCGGGCTCAGGAACACGCCCGGCATGTGCATCAGCTTGCTGAAAGGAAGATACGCCAGCAGCACGCTGACCAGCGTCAGGTGCACGAAGAACAATGAGCCGATCCCGGCCGGCACCACCGGATGGAACGTGATCAAACCGATGGCGAGCTCCTTGATCGAAGCCACGTCGGTGTGCCCGAAGTACCGCATCAGCCCGCCGGTCACCACGATGCTCAGCAGCAGCAGCAGCGGGAAGAAGTCCGCCGCCAGCGAGATCATGCGCAGCTGCGGGTCGAACACCCTACGCAGGAGAAGGTATCCGAGCCCGGCCACGATGAGCACGTTCGTCACGTACAGCGTCGGCACTCCGATCTCGAAGAACCCGTCCAGCGCCGCCAGCATCGTGGCAAACCCGGCCACCGGCTCCGTGAAGTAGCGCATGTGCCGAAGCACGATCAGCAGGAAGGACCAGTGGAATGCCATCGCGGCCGCCCACAGCTCCCAGCCTCCGACGTAGGCCAGCTTCGGCCCGGGTTTGAGCTGCGTTCGGACATTGCGGAACAGGGACCGGAATACGAGCACCTCGAGCGCCATTCTCCCGATCACGCCCAGGGTGGTGCTCGGGTTGTCGAGCTTGCTCGGCTTGATCCAGGAGAGCGCTTTCTGCTGGCCGCACGAGGTCGGGATGCGGAAAGGAACCGGCGCGCGCCCCCAGACGCCTGCGACCCGGTAGATCACGCCCACCAGCAGGACGGCTACTGCAGCGTAGGGCAGCACCGTGCCGAGCACCGAACGCAGCCCCTGCGCTTGCGAGGCAACCACCACCCCTGCGAGCAGGACCCCGAACAACATTGCAGCTTGAAGGAATCTCTTCATCGCTCGTTTCCCATCACGTGGTACGCGGCTCTCTCGCTTCGGACTCGCTCGGCGCGCGGTCCCGCGCCTTTCCGCGATTCGCCCTCTCGATCAGCACGTGGACCATGCTCTTGAGCTGGCTCTGCGCGACATCGTGGATCGACTCCCGGCACGCGACGAACACGTCGAGCGACGCGAGCAACAGCTTGTCGACATCCGCCTCGAGCGCGCGGACCTCCCCGCGAAGCTCGTCGGTCTGCGGCAGCAACGCCGCCCGCTCCCTCACCACATCCTTGAGCAGGGGGATGAAGCCGATCGCCTCGGAGGGGGGCATCCCTTGAACGGCCCGGATTCGGACGACTCCTTCCAGGGCCCGTCGTGCGCGCCCCAGATCCAACCCTGCCGTCAGCTCGCTCAGCAGGTCTCGCGTGTCGCGATGGATGGCGTGGCCGATCGGGTTCGCGAACTCGTCCTTCTCGCTCGCGAGAAATCGGGCGGTCTGGTCCGGATAGGTCTCCAGAATGCGCGCGCGCCAACGCTTCAGGACCTCTTCGCTGTCTCGTTCCAACTGCTGCTTGAGCATCGCGTGATCCTTTCTCGTTCGCGCGTAGCCGCCGCGAGCTGCTGCCCTCTACGCGCCCACGAGCCGACGAGCGAGCGCAATGAGCGCCTCGGCTTCGATAGGCTTCGAGACATAGCCTTCCGGCGGCGGCACCTGCTTGCGGGTCGACAGGAACTTCTGGAACTCGTCCGCCACGCCGGTCACGATGATCACCGGGATCCCTGCGAGGGCAGGATCGGACTTGATCTCGCGGTAGGTCCTCACCCCCGATTGCTCCGGCATCGTGATGTCGAGGGTGATCAGGTCCGGCCGTTCGGCTCGGATCCGGCTCATCGCTTCGAGCCCTGTCGAGGCCGTCGCCACGCTGAACCCGTTGTCCTCCAGAAGCACGCTCAGGAACGTCACGATGTCCGGCTCATCGTCGACGATGAGAACCTTCTTTTTGCCGTTGTCAGCCATCGGAATGCTCCTGGCGCCTCATCCGGCGTCGAAATCCATGAAGCCAGGCTTCACATCGGTCATCGCGTTGACGATCAGCTCGACCAGACCGCCGTAGTGCAGGCCAACCTTCTCCTTGGCCCCGTAGTGCGCGAACAGATCGCGAATCTGCCCTTTGCAGTTGCTGCATGGCGCGCACACGTACTTCGGCTGCGCGGGATCCGGCTCGTCCCGGAACGCTTCCAGAATCTGCCGGAACTTGCGCCGACCGGAGACCTTCATCCTCCATTCGGCGAAGTTGTTGCCCGACATGATCGCGAAGCCGCTGCCGCCTCCGCAGCAGTAGTTGTCGACCCCGTGAGGCTCCATCTCGCGGAACTGCGGCGCGATCTTGCGAAGGATTCGTCGCTGCGGCTCGACGATGCCCATCAGCCGCACGACGTTGCAGGGGTCGTGCAGGGTGACGGGGAAGTTGTTGCGGGACGGGTCGAGCTTGAGCTTTCCGCTGTTCACGATCTCTTCGAGAAGCACGAAGGAGCTCTCGCGCGGGATGTTCAGGTCTCCGGTGAGAACTCGGTCCGCGATGACCATCAACGCCTTGTGCTCGTGGCCGCATTCGCCTGCCACGATCTTCTTGACGCCGAGCTTCTTGGCTGCCTGCGCGTGAAGCAGGGCGATGCGCGCGAACTGCGCGTCATCGTAGAAGAGCCCGTAGTTGACACCGTCGTAGGCGGCCAGCTCGCTCGACAGCGTCCAGGAGATCCCCGCTGCCTCCAGGATGAGCGCGAACGCGCCGGGGTTCTCGGGCCAGGCGAGAATCTCTCCAGCATTGTGAATCAGCAGGACGTCAGCGCCTTCCACGTCCCACTTCGACTGCAGCTTGACGCCCGTCTTCTCGCTCATGTCCTCGTCGATGAAGTCCATGTTGTCTTTGACGACGAGCGAGTTCATGCCGGTGGTGGAGCCCACCGAGAGCTGCAGCATCGTGCCCTTCTCGTGCAGCTCCTTGGGCGCAATGCCGAGCTCCTGGCTGCACAGCTTGCGGATCTCCCTGGCGATCAACGCGTTGTCCACGCCGATGGGGCAGGTCTGCGCGCATCGCCGGCACAGGTTGCATCGATAGGCAAGCTCGATCAGCCTCGCAACGGTGGTCCACGTCATTCCCACGCGGCCGTGGGTCAGGCCGGAGAGCAGCCCTCCCTCCCGCACGTGGCGATAGTAGAGCCTTCGGAGAATCTCTGCGCGATAGGTGGGCCGGTAGACGTCGTTGCCGCCGCTCTCGAGGAACACGTGGCATGCGTCGGAGCACGTCTGGCACTTCGCGCAGTGCTCCATCGACAGCACCAGCGGCTGCAGGAAGGTCCAGTTGTTCTCCTTGGTGAACAGCTTCTGCAGCCCTGCCACGAACTTGTCCGCCAGCTCACGCTCCTCGCGCAAGCTCTTGGGCTTCGGCAGCGAAAGCAGAACGGTGTCGTCGAGGCTGCACTCGCACGACGCGCGCTTCTCGTCCTTGAGCCGCGTCCATTCCGGCTCCTTGTAACCGTCGTAGGGAGGCGGCAGCGGGATCAGGTCCTCGATGTCGACTCGGGCCAGCTGCTCCGAGGGGCGCGAGAACTCCTCGATGGTCAGGTGCCGCTTCATGGTTTCGGCTCCGGCTTCTCCGTGGCGACGTCAACCCAGCTCTTGCGGTTGCCGCCTTGAATGTGCGCCGCCGACCAGTCCACCTTGTAGCCGAGCTGCGAGACGATGCGTCCCTCCAGCGGCGAGCCTACGGTGTTGACCCGGTCGTCCCAGCGAACGCTGTGATACATGAACCATTTGGTGAAGAAGTGCGACATGTGCGTTGCCGGGATGTAGGCGAGCACCGCGCTCGCCATGGCGATCTCGGCCCCCACCCAGCCTCCGGGCGCCGGGGCATCGAGATGCACCGTTGCCAGGGATTGGGTGAAACGGCGCAGCTCGACGAAGTCGACGTCGCTCGTGATGGACGCGACCAGGCCGACGACCGCCAGGGCGATGAAGACAAGCAAGTTGAAGTAGTCGGCTGTCGCGCTGAAGGCGCGAAGCGTTGGATCGGTGAGCCTGCGCACGAGCAAGCCGAGCGCACCCAGGCCCATCAATCCCAGCGCCGCGAAGCCAACGACCTTGGTAGCCCAGTGGAGCGCGAGCCCGATGGAGGGGGCGCTGGCGCCGATCTCGACGCCAAAGGCCTGCGCAACGCCGCCGCCCACCAGCAGTGCGACGAAGAGCGCCATCAGGTACAAGCCGAAGTGGAAGGGGAAGCTCCTGTACCAGAGAGATCGATTGTGCTCGTGGACCGCCTTGAGCAGCACGATCTCCGGAACCATGACTTTCAGCTCTCCGAGCATGCTGGTATTGCGCTTGCGCTTCCACCAGTCCAAGTGCTCGAAGAACGAGCCGCCGTACCGGGCATTCTCTTCGTGAGCTACCGGGTAGAGCTCCCAGCGCAGATGCACCGGAAGCGTCGCGAGGCGGGCGACCCGCTCGATCACGACCACGAGGAAAACGATCAGCGCGCCATACACGAATCGATAGAGCATCGGAACTCCATGTGCAGCCTCACGCCCACCAGGCCATTCGCGGCGTCATGCGCCCTCGAATCCGGATCGTCTCAGACGCATCCAGTCGGCTTGGGAAGCCCAGCCACCTTGCAGGCACCCTTCGCAGGGCCGCTCGGGAACAGATCGTACACGGTCTTGAGGGGGAATCCGGTCTCCTTGCAGAGCTTGCGGATCATGGGCGCTACGCCGAACTTGGTGTAGTAGTCCCGCAGGTAGTTCACCAGCTTCCAGTGATCCTCGGACAGTGCCGTGACACCTTCTGTCGACGCGAGTGCGAGCGCGACTTCGTTGTTCCACTTCTCCGGTTGAGCCATGAATCCGTCTTCGTCAACTTCGATTGTGATATTGCCGTGAGTGAAGCTCGCCATGATCTGCCTCCATGTTGCCGCACGCGTCATTTCGTGCGGCGTCGTGCCTAGAACATCTCCACGTATCCGCAGGGGCATTGCTCCGCGCACTTCTTGCACCCCTGACAGAAGTCCAGCTTGAAAGCGTAGGGCTGCCCCTTGACCAGCGGCTTGACCACCGCGTTGTCCGAGCAGAGCGTCCAGCAGCTCCCGCACTCGAAGCATTGCCCGCAGGACATGCAACGCTTCGCCTCTTCGATGACCTGCTCGCGCGTCAGCCCCGCCGCCACTTCCCGATCCGGATTCGCGAACCGATCCTGGACCGGCAGCGCCGGCGGCTCCGCCGTGCGCGGCTTGGGCTCGAAGTACGCCGTATACATCTTCTCCCTGCGGATGACCGGCGTCTCGTCCTGCCTCTCGTGGGGTAGCCCGCGCAGGTGCTCGTGAATCGTCGCTGCCGCCGCGCGCCCCT
The DNA here is from genome assembly GCA_016218915.1 of Deltaproteobacteria bacterium. GTDB lineage: Bacteria > Myxococcota_A > Polyangia > Polyangiales > Polyangiaceae > JACRCQ01. The sequence continues at coordinate 56,560 of JACRCQ010000031.1, read as the reverse complement.
GCTGAATCGCGATCGTGACCAGTCCCAGATCCAGCACGTCGCCGCCGGCCCACACCTTCTCCACTGGCGTTTGGCCTCGGTCGTCGACCTTGATCCAGTCCTTGCCCGTCCGCAGCTCCTCGAATCCGTTGAACTCGGGCTCCTGGCTGATGGCAGCCACGATGGTCGTGCACGCCAGCTCGAACTCCGAGCCTGGGATCGGCACTGGACGACGACGACCGCTCGCATCGGGCTCACCGAGCTGCGTGCGCTGCAGACGCATCGAGACGGCGCGGTCACCCTGCTTGCTGATTCCGAGCGGCATCACGAGGAACTCGAACTTGACCCCCTCCTCCTCGGCGCCACGGATCTCCTGCTCGATCGCAGGCATCTCCTGGATCGTCCTTCGGTAGACGATCGTGACGTCAGCGCCCAGGCGCCGGGACACCCGCGCGGCGTCGATGGCCGCGTCGCCGCCGCCGACGACCAGGACCTTGTCACCGACCTCGACGCTGGTGCCGGAGTTGACGGCGTTGAGGAAGCGTGTGGCGGTGAAGACGTTGGTCGCGTCTTCGCCATCCACGCCGAGGGCCTTGCCCTTGTGTGCGCCGATGCCCACGAAGACGGCGGCGAAGTCCTTCTTCAGGTCGGTGTAGGAGATGTCCTTGCCCACGATGGTGTTGAGCTTGAACACCACGCCCAGGCCGAGGATCCGGTCGATCTCCCGCTCGAGGATCGCGGGCGGAAGCCGGTACTTCGGGATGCCGTAGCGCAGCATTCCGCCAGGCTGGGAGAAGGACTCGAACACCTCGACCGGATAGCCCCGTCGCGCGAGCTGGTACGCGCAAGACAGGCCCGCAGGCCCTGAGCCGATCACGGCAACGCGCTCCGGCCAGCTCGCATCGCCGACGCGCGTGAGCTTCAGGTCGTGCTCGATGCCGTAGTCGCCAATCGCCCGCTCGATCGCATTGACCGACACCGACCCTTCCATCCCCGCGCGGTTGCATTCCTTCTCGCAAGGATGGGGGCACACGCGTCCACAGGTCGCGGGGAGCGGATTGGTATCCGTGATGGACTCCCATGCCAGCTTGAACGAGTCGTCGTACGTGCGCCCGTACGCTTCCGTTTGCGCGATCGTCGTGATCGCACCACGAACGTTGTTGTGGTTCGGGCACGCGTGGATGCAGGGAGGCGTCTTGGGAACCTGCTTGGGACGCAGCGGCGAAGTGTCGCCTCCGCGCGTTCCTCCGCTTGCGCCCCCTCGCGAGACCAGCTTCTTCTTCTCTTTCAGAACCAGCGCCATGCCTTGCTCCTACGCAGGTGAATCTCTATCCGACAGCAGCCTCGATGGCGGACTCCAGGCTCCTTCGTCGATTGGCGTATCGGTCCGCCGCTGCGACGAGGCCTTCGGCCCACGCGGGGACGCCGGCGGCGTGCACGTGCACGTACGTGGCGAGCACGTTGTTCACGCACAGCCCGTCGTGCCTCGCCCGAACCCCCTTGCCCTTGCTCATCATGAAGACCAGATCGACGTGCTCCGTGCCGCTGATGACTTTGGAGTAGTGGAACTGATGGCCCTTGATCTCGGCGCCCAGCGGGAAGAACGGATTGTCTCCGACCACCACCGCGTCGACGTAGCCATGCCCCACTGGATTCGGCGTCATCGCCGTCTCCACCGGGAGCGCGCCCACCATCTCGAAGGTCTCCACGCCCGAATGGATCGCGCGCGACAGGTACATCAGCCCGCCGCACTCGGCGTAGATGGGAAGCTGATGCTGCGCGAGCGAGCGAATCGCGTGCAGCAGTGGACGATTGTCCGCGAGCGCGCGCGCGTGGGTCTCCGGGAATCCTCCGCCGATGTACAGGGCATCGATCGGCGGCAGGTCGGAGGCGTCCAGCGCGGATATCGGCACGAGCTCTGCGCCGAGACGCTCGAGGTGCTCGAGGTTCTCGGGATAGTAGAAGGTGAAAGCGGAATCGACCAGGATCCCGACTCGCACGTCCCTGCGGCCCATCAGCGGCTCCTCCGGAGCCGCCCACCCATGCGGCGCGATCCACGGAGCGGTTCGCGCGAGGGACAGCACGGAGTCGACGTCGACGTGCTCGGAGATCAGGCGCTCCAGCGAGTCGGTGAGGTGGGCTGCGACCTGGTACTCGGAGGGAGTGACGAGGCCGAGGTGCCGAATCGGCATCGACGCCGCGCGTACGTGCGGCAGCGCGCCGAGCACCGGCACCCCGGTCGAATCCTCGATGGCCCGGGAGGTCACCCTGCGATGACGATCGCCGGAGAGGCCGTTGAGCACGACGCCGCCGAGCCGAAGGTCAGGCTCGAGCTGCTGGATGCCCTTGACCGCAGCGGCAGCGGTGCGCGTGACCTTGGCAGCGCTGACGATGAGGATCGCCGGACAATCCAGCAGCATGGCGAGGCGCGCGGAGCTGTACGTTCCCTGGGCGTCGACTCCATCCAGGATTCCCCGCGCGCCTTCGATGATCGAGCAGTCCGCTTGCGCACCGTGGCGCAGGAAGGAAGCCCGGACGGAAGGCTCGCCGCACATGTACACGTCGAGATTGCGTGCGGCGCCTTCGGATGCGCGCGACAGCCACGCCGCATCGATGTAGTCCGGGCCCTTCTTGAACGCCTGTACCGCCAGCCCCTTGCGACGCAGGGCTCGCAGCAGCCCGATGCACAGGGTGGTCTTGCCGGCGTCGCCGCAAGCACCCGCGACCAGAAGCCGGGGCGCTGCGATGCGCCCCCGCTTCAGGACGTCGCTGACCGGTGGAACGCTCCTGCATACGCACGGCACGTCGTCATCCGTCCTGGTGCTTGCTTCCATGGTGTGCGTCCGCGGCCTAGTTCGCCGCGCCCTCCTTGTGCGGTATTTCGATGAAGCTTCCGCCGAAGTAAGTGTAGACGCAGCGACCGGATTCGATGAGGAGACGGATTGCCTCCTTGCATGTCTTCTTGTCGCACCGGTCGCCGAACAGCTCCGCAGCTGCCTTGCTGAGGTCGCCCGGCTTGAGCTTCTTCTGCCCCTGGGCCTCGGCGACGAGCTTGTACATCGCGTCGGCAACTTCCAAGACACCGACTGGATCTGCCATGGTCCTACTCCTTGTCGTACCTCAGGTGCATCGACCGCTTGAACGTCAGCCCCGCGTGCTTGAAGTCGTCGATGTGCTGCTTCTGGAACTCGATCCCGGCGAGCTTGAAGAACCTCGGCCAGCCGATGCGATCGATCCAATCCCCCATCCTCTCGTACTTGCGCGCATTCGCAGCCCACACCTCCACAATCTTCTTCACGGTGTCGACCACCTCCGGCCACCGGGGCGGGTTGTTCGGCAGGTACGGAACCGCGAGCTTGCTGAACCGCGGCTCGCTGCGTGCATTCGATACCTTGCCACCGACCCAGATCGCCACGCCGTCCGTCTCCGGGTTGTTCAACGGCAACGCCGGGCAGACCGTGTAGCAGTTCGCGCAGTACATGCACTTCTCTTCCAGAATCTCGATCGACTGCACGCCATCGACCACCGCAGGCCGCACAGCTGCGTTCGGGCACGAAGCCACGGCCGACGGGATCTCGCACATGGCCTTGACCTTGTCGTGCTGGACCTGCGGCGCCTTGCGGTGAATCCCGAGAATGGCGATGTCCGAGCAGTGCACCGCGCCGCACATGTTGAGGCAGCATGCCAGGGCGATCCGCAGCTTGCCGGGCAGCTCCATCTTCGTGAAGTGCTGCGTCATCTCATCCATGACCGACTTGACGATCCCGGATGCATCCGTGGCCGCAGAGTGGCAGTGAATCCACCCCTGCGTGTGCACGATGTTCGAGATCGAGTTGGCCGTGCCGCCGACCGGATAGCCAGCAGCGGTCAAGTCGGCGATCAGCGGATCGATGTTCTTGTCTTCGGTCAGAAGGAACTCGACGTTGTTGCGGCTGGTGAACCGGAGGAACCCGCCGCAGTACTTGTCCGCCAGATCGGCGAACATGCGCACGGTGTCGATGGCGACGATGCGGGGCGACGCCGCGCGTACGCTGTAGAGCTTGTCCCCGGACTCCGAGACGTGCATGAGCACGCCCGGGCGGGGAATCTCGTGGTACTTCCACTTGCCGTAGTTGGCCAGAATGACTGGCGGCAGGAACTTCTTGTAGTGCGGCGGCCCGATGTCGGTGACGCGCTTCTTGGTTGGTTCTGCCATCTTCCTGTCTCCTCGAAACGGAGGCCCGCGGCCTCCGCATTGGGTCTTCGTCCGTTACATCCTCACGCCCGCTATTCCTTGCCGTTGCCCCCCAGGTCGTAGAAGACGTAGGGATTCTCGCGCGGGTGCGCGACCATCGACGGGTCGGGATCCAGCCCGATCGCGTCCAGGAAGTTGCCCATGCCCACGCGCTGGATGAACTCGCCCACGCGCTCGCGGTTCTTCCCATCCTCCGACCAGACTTCCCAGATCGCTTCGAGCAGCGCCTTGATGTCGTCGTAGGGCGGCTCCATCTTGATGAACGGCACCAGCACCGACGACAGCAGCGCGCCTTCCATGATCGGCGCCTTGGAGCCGAGCAGCAGCGCAGCTCCGCGCTCCTTGCCGGGGCGGACTGCCTTGGGCATCGCGTTGATGCAATGCATGCAGTGCTTGCAGTCTTCCTGCACCACCGTGAGCGCCTTGCCATCCCAGGACAGGCACTTGCCGGGGCAGTTCATGACGACATCCTTGACGATGTCGTTGCCTTTGGCGGCGTGCTTAGCGACTTCCGCCTGGTCGATCTCGATGCAGTCGCGCCACGTGCCAATCACCGAGAGGTCCGCGCGCGCAATCGAGGCCACGCAGTCGTTCGGGCAGCCCGCTGCCTTGATCTTGAACTTGTAGGGGAATGCCGGGCGATGCAGCTCGTCCTGGAAGTGCATCGTCATCTCTTGGCAGAACGCCATCGTGTCGTAGCAGGCCCACTCGCACCGCGCCTCGCCGCAGCAGCAGGATGGCGTGCGAAGGTCGGAGCCCGACCCGCCGAGGTCGAATCCGGCCTGGGTCAGCTCCTCGAAGATCGGCTCGAGGTGCTCGGTCGACGTGCCCAGGAAGATGATATCGCCCGTGGACCCGTGCATGTTGAGCAGTCCGGAGCCGTGACGGTCCCAGATGTCGCACAGGGTTCGCAGCGCTGCAGAGGTGTAGAACCATCCGGCTGGCTGGTTCACGCGCACGGTGTGGAAGTGCGCAACGCCGGGGAACTCCTCGGGGACATCCGAGTAGCGCCCGATGACGCCGCCGCCATAGCCGAACACGCCCACGATCCCGCCGTGCTTCCAGTGGCCCACCCGCTCCTCGTACGACTTCTCGAGGACGCCGAGCAGGTCTGCGCACGTCGCGTTCTTGTCTGCGCGCTTCTTGATCTCCCGTACGAAGCTGGGCCAAGGCCCCTTCTCAAGCTGATCCAACTTCGGGGTAGGTTTTCTCGCCATCGACCATCTCCTCCTTTTCGGTCACCCCTTGTTGGGGTTGGGCCCGAGCGCAACGACGCGCTCTACGAACCCGTTCACCACGTCGAACAGCTTGCCGTAATCGCCCAAAGCGAACTGCTCGACTCGGATTCGCTCCGGCTCCAGCATCAGGCGCGTCAGCGTCTCCTGGATCTTCTCCATCCTCACGTTGCACAGCTCGCTACCCTTGACGAAGTGACACTGGTAGTCGTCACCATGCCGGCATCCGATCAGCATCACACCGTCGATGCCCTTGATCATCGAGTCGTTCAGCCACTGCAGGTTCGTGCTTCCCAGGCACCGCAGCGCAACGACCCGCACCCAGGGGCTCAGCGGCTTTCGCAGGCTCGCTGCCATGTCGATCGCGGGCAGCACGTCGTTCTCGCATACGAGACACAGCACCCGCGGCTTCTCCTCGAACTCGTCGGGCACCGAGATCGACTTGATCATCGAGCCCACCATGTCCACCGAGTAGTTCGCAAACGACACGATTCTCTCGGGACAAGCGCCAAGGCACACGCCGCACCGACGGCACCGCTCCGGATTCGGCTTCGGCGTCCCCTTCTCGTCTTCGTCCAGCGTGCCGAACGGGCACTCCTCCGTGCACCGCTTGCACTGCGTGCAGCGCTGCAGCGAGAATTCGGGATACGTCAAGTCGCCGGCCCGCGGATGCACCGCCTCGCCCCGCGCCGTCATCTCCACGCACTGGATCGCCTTGTGCGCAGCCCCCGCACCATCGGCCATCGCGTCGGCGGTCAGCATCGGACGGTGCACTGCGCCGGCGGCGTAGATCCCCGTGCGCTGCGTCTCGTACGGAAAGCAGATGAAGTGCGAGCTCGCAAACCCGCTGTCGCGCGTGGGCAGCTCCTTGCCCAATCGATACGTCAGGTTCAGGACCGAAGTGTCCTTCGCGCTCGGCACCATCCCGGTCGCCAGCACCACGAGATCGACTTCGAGCTGGCGTTGCTCGCCGGACTGCGCGTCGTGCAGCTCCACCCGCACGCCCTGCCCCGCGCTGGACACCGCCTTGATCTCCCCCTGCACGAACTCCGTCCCGTCCGCCTGCGCGCTGCGGTAGAACGCTTCCAGCAGGCCCGGCAGCCGCATGTCCTTGTGCACGACGTGGCAGCGCACCGCTCCATTGGCAGCCTTCAGGTACGCGAGCTGCTTGATCGTCTCCGGACAGCAGGTCGTCGAGCAGTACCCGAGATGCGCTTCGTCGCGGGAGCCCGCACACTGCACGAACAACGCAGACTGGATCGGCTTGCCGTCCGACGGCCGCGCGACCTGCCCTTGCTTCGCCAGCGCCTCGAGCTCCGACTGGGTGATCACGTTCGGGTGCGTCCCGTATCCGAGATGCCCGAGCTTGGTCACGTCGTACGGCGTGGCGCCCACAGCGACCACGATCGCGCCGACCGTGAAGGGCTCAGCTTCGCCTTGGAGCGTGACCTGGAAGGCCCCCGGAGCGCCGGAGATGGACCCGATGGCGCACGACGACTTGATCTGGATTCCCGGCGCGTCCTTGACTGCGCCGACCAGCTCCAGGATGTCGTTGTCCTCGGCGGCTGCAAAGGGCGCCTTTCGGGGGACCTGCAGCTTGCAGGTCGCCATCCATCCGCCGAGCGTCTTGTCCTTGTCGACGAGCACGACTTCGTAGCCTGCGCGCGATGCCTCGAGCGCAGCGCTCAGCCCTGCAGCACCGCCACCCACCACGAGCAGGCGGCGAGAGACCGCAGGAGTCAGGCGCGTGGGTCGAGCGCTCTTGGCTGCACGAACGCATGCCATTCGCGTGTAGTCTTCCGCGAGCATCTGCCGGTCTTCGGCCTCGGCCTTGCACACCCATGCGACCTGCTCGCGAAGGCTCGCGCGCTCGACGTGCGCGTCGCCGAACCGGAACACCCCGGACAGCTCACGCTCGGAGCAAGCGGCGATCACGACCGCATCGAGTCCGGCGGCTGCCATCTCGTCGCGAACCAGCGTCAGCCCTTCGGGGGCGCACAGACGCGCATGAGAGCGCGCAACCTGGGCCTTTCCCTCCTTGCACGCGGTCTTGAGCAGACCGGCATCATCGACGGACTCGCCGATTCCGCACCCCGTGCATAGGAAGAATCCGACCTTCTCCATCACATCTACCTCACTGCCAGGCTTCGTTGCGCGCGAATGCCCGCGCCCGTGGCGTCCTGTACCGATCGGGTCACGTCCGACGGGCGGCTGGCACAACCCACCACCTCGAATCCTTCGGTGTGGCTCCCGGTGAGAAACCCGTAGGCATCACGCGTGATGCCCGAAGGAATCGCGGCGAGGGACGTCTCCGGCACGATCCCCGTCGCCAGCACGACGAGGTCCGCGATGGCCGTGCGGGAGGGTCCGGTCGGCGTGTCTTGTGCGACGACCGTGATGTCGCCAGACCCTGGCTCTTCGGTCACCTGTCCGACCTTGCCCTTGGTGAACACGATGTTGGGATCGGACTGGACCTTGCGAAGAAAGTCTTCGTTGTCGCCTGCGCGGCGGTCGGTATAGAAGATTTCGACCCGCGAGTCCGGATAGGTCTCCCGTACGAAGCTCGCCTGCTTGAGCGAGGCCTGGCAGCAGACGGCGGAGCAGTACGGCAGGTGCTCGTCGTCGCGCGAACCTGCGCATTGCACGAACACGACCCGCTTGGCTTCCTTGCCATCCGAGGGACGCAAGAGCTTTCCGCCGGTCGGGCCGTCGAGTGCGGCGAGACGCTCGAACATGACGTTGGTGATCACGTTCGGGACCCGCTGGAATCCCAGGTGCGCCAGGCGAGCTGCGTCGTACGGCTTCCAGCCCGTTGCCCAGATGACCTTGGAGGCTGTGAGCTCGAGATCCTGCGGCTGCATCGACAGGTCGATGGCGCCGAAGGGGCAGGCCGGGACGCACTTGCCGCAGGATGCTCCAGGGCAAGCTTGTGCGTCGATTGCGTAGCGCAGCGGGAATGCGAGCCTGTGCGGCAGGAAGATCGCCTTGGTGGCGTCGAGCGCCTGGTTGTGGGGATTGCGACGCTCGACCGGGCAGGCCGCGGTGCACTCGTCACACGCTGTGCAGCGGTCGGTGACCTTCCTGGCATTGCGTCGCAGCGACAGCTTCCAGCCGTCGGCGCACTTGTCGGCCGCCGTGACCTCGGTATCGGTCATGACGCTGATGCGGGGGTTGGCCTTGATTCTCCGGTACTGGATCTCGAGGCCGCAGTAGGGCGGGCACAGCTTGGGGAAGTAGCGGAACATCCCGGCGACGCGTCCACCGAGAGAAGGCGATCGCTCCACGAGCGTCACCTCGGTCCCTGTCTCGGCGATCTCGATGGCGGACGTGATTCCGCTGATGCCGCCGCCGACCACCACAACGCGTCTGGGATCCAGTCCTGCCATGAGACGACTTCCTCGTTGGTCCCGCTCCCCGCAGGTGCTCACTGCGCGGAAAGCACCTTGCGCTTGGCCTGCTCGTAGTCCCGGTCCACGCTCAGCGTGCGCTCGTGGAAGAGCGCGAAGCGCACCCACTCGTAGGCGAACTTCAGCAGCTCTTCGTCGTCGCGCGACAGCGCATCGACGCGCTTGGGATCGATCTCGAACTTCTTGAGGAAGCTGCTCTGGAAGACGAACTCGCGGAATCGATCCAGGTTGTAGCAGGCCATGAAGAACATCTGGCGATGCTCAGGCTCCAGGACGTATCCGTCCCTCAAGAACCTGTGAAGCGTGACCGCCTTGAACGCCTCGTTGGCCGCGTCGTGCGCCTGCGTCTGCTGATCGCGCTGCCACTCGCGGATCGTCATCGTCCTGCCGCGGTCCAGCCCCTTGCAGACCTCGCTGCGGATCAAGAAGAAGAACTCCTCGCCATCCGGCTGCGCGTCGGAACGCGACGAAGCCAAGCCGACGGGGTACATGCGGCAGGCCCAAGGGCGATCTTCGTAGACGGAACAGCCGCCCTCCTTGACGAAGGGGCAACGCTTGTTGTCTTCCTCGTTCATCTTCAGGAAGGGCGTGGGCAGCTTCTGTTTCTGCGCCATCGGCGGCAGCAGGATGTGCTGCTCGACGAAGTCCTGGCTCTTCATCTGAAGACGGTTCTTGAGGCGCAGCACGTCGTAGGGCGTCAGCGCGATGCTCACGTCGCGGCAGCACTGTGTGAAGCAGCTGAGCCCCGCATGGCACTCGAAGCAGAACGTGTCGTCTGCGCCCATCCTGGGATACTCCTCCAGGATCCTCTTCTCCATGGACTCAACTTGCTTGCTCATGCCGTTGGCTCCGTCTGGGGGATTGACTCGGGCGACAGGATGCCGTCGCGAAGCGCCTCGCGCGACCAGACCGGGATCGGCCCGGACTGGCCGCTGGAGGGGTCCAACCGGAAGCGATACATCGCAGCTACGTTGTAGTGGGACTTCATCCACTCGCCGCTGCGCTGGAAGTAAGGACAGTCGTCATTGAAGCAGATTTGCAGGACTGGAGAGTCCCACGACGTCTCCGCAGGCGTCTGCCAGGCAAGCAGTTCAACATTGCAATGCGGGCACGTGCTCAACATCTCGCGGCCTCTTGGTGAAACGCCCGCGGGCCCCTCCGGACGTCCGCTGGAACGTCCGGAGGAACTGCGAACCCGCGTGCCTGCGACTACTCGACGATGCGGTGGATCGGACGCTTGATCATCGTCCACTCACCGGTCTTGGCGTCGCACTTGCAATTCACGAAGCACTTCCAGTTGGCATCGTCCAGCCCGGGCTTGTCGGCGCGGTAGTAGTAGCCCGGCCAACGCGTCTCCTGGCGGAACTGCAGGGTGCGGATATGGGACTCAGCCTGCCAGGTGCGATGGATGTTCTCCCAGCACCTCATCAGCTCGTTGAGATCCCCGGCCGCCAGCTTCGCGGCGTCTTCCTTGAGCATGCCCAGCAGATGCAGGCCACGGTCGAGCAGCTTCTCGTTGGTCGTGAACTGACTTGACACGCCGCCTGCGTACTCGTCCATGAGCTTCTGCAGACGGAACATGTAGTCGCGGGGCTTGATGAAGTTGGGGTTGATGTTCGGGTCGTTCGAGTAGGCCTGGTGCTGCTCGAAGAGCGCCATCGGCGCGGTCGTGCGCTTCTTGAAGTCTTCGATGACGGCGTCGGTCACGACGGGCGCGGCCTTGTTGTCGACGCAGTACTTGCACGCAGCCTTGGCGGCGAGGCGGCCCTCGGTGAAGGAGCCGGTCGAGAACTTGTGGCTGGAAGCACCCGACGCGTCGCCCGCGGCGAACATGCCGGGCACGGTGGTCATGTAGGCATAGCCCCAGAAGTAGTCCTTCTTGGTGGCCTCGGTCTGCAGGTCTTCCTGACCCGAAACCCACGCGCCGGAAGCGCCGGAGTGCGAGCCGATGAAGTAGGGCTCGCAGGGAGCGATCTCGGAGGGCACCTTCTCGGGCTCGATGTTCTGCGCGGCCCACAGGATGGCCTGGCTGATCGTCATGTCGAGGAAGTCTTCCCAAGCCTCGCTCTCGAGCTCCTTGAGCTTCTTCTTGGCGGACTTCTCGTCCGGGGCATTGGCGGCGATCTTCTGGATGGCCTCAGCCGTCTGCATGTACAGCGGGCCCTTGCCAGCGAAGATATCCATCATGCCGAGGTGGTTCCGGAGGCAAGCGGGAATCGGCTTGCCCAGGCCGTAGGGCGCATACTTCTTGAGCTCGTCGGCGTGGGTTGCCATGTAGTTCTCGCCGAAGGCGTTCGTGGCCGCGGCCTTGAACAGAAGGAACCACGCTCCCACCGGGCCGTATCCATCCTTGAAGCGGACGGGGATGAATCGCACTTCCTGACAGGTCATCTCGGCGCCGGCCTTGATGGTCATGTACGCGGAAGAGCCGCTGTTGAACGGCGGGTACCAGCTGCGGCCCAAGCCTTCGCCGACGGAGCGGGGACGGAAGACGCTGACGGCGCCGCCCGCAGCGACGAGCACGGCCTTGGCCTTGAAGACGTAGAAGACCTCGTCGCGGGTGGAGAAGCCCACAGCACCGACGCACTTGCCGTTTTCGACGATGGGCTCGGTGATGAAGACGCGCTCGTAGATGTTCTCGGTGCCGAGGGCGTTCTTGGCGGCTTCGGCGACGAGCACCTTGTAGGACTCGCCGTTGATCATGACCTGCCAACGGCCTTCGTGGACGTACTTGCCGGCTTCATCCTTCCAGATTGGCAGGCCCCACTTCTCGAAGAGGTGGACGGTGCCGTCGACGTGACGGGCGATGTCGAAGACCAGGTCTTCACGGGTGATGCCCATGAGGTCCTGGCGAACGTAGCGGACGTAGTCTTCAACGGTGTTGTCGCCAGCGCCTACGCCGAGGTACTGGTTGAGAGCGGACAAACCCATGGCAACGGCGCCGGAGCGGTCCATGGCAGCCTTGTCGACCAGGGTGACTTTCAGGCCGTTCTTCTTGGCCCAGTAGGCGGCTTCGACAGCAGCGCCGGTTGCGGCCATGCCTCCGCCGACGATCAGAACATCAGTCTCTACAATCTTAGTCTGAAAATTAGCCATCTTCGTTCTCCCTCGGCGTTCACTTCTTCAGGGGGTGGACTTCCTTCATGTGCAGGGAAGCCGGCTCAGTGAAGAGCGCCGGGCTGTTGAAGTCGCCCGCGCCCTCTTCAAATCCGCCATTGGGCTTGGCGGAGCCTTCCGGAGTGGTGCGAATGGGGAACTTGAACCGCTTGACGGTCCCGTTGCGGAACTTGATGGTCCACATGATGTCCTCGGAGCCGCGCAGCGGCGTCGCCGAAGCACCCAGGGGCACGAAGTCCGCGTAGCCGCGGCAGTCCATGGCCTGCTGCGGGCAGATCTTGATGCACGAGTAGCACTCCCAGCACATGTCGGGAGCGCGGTTGTAGGCCTTCATCTTGGCCTTATCGAGGACCATGAGATCGTTCGGGCAGACGTACATACAGGCAGTCTTGTCCTTGCCTTTGCAGCCGTCGCACTTATCGTTGATCACGAAGCTCGGCATTTGGGTATCTCCTTCTCTACGTGACAGACCGTTTGTCTTGCCGACCGTTAGTCGAATCGCACCTCACACCGTACACCCCCGCCGTGGAGCTGACGGCCGGCGGGGCCAGCTCCCCTGGACGTGTCGGTGCTGAATCGCCTACTGCTTAATCGTATTTCCGGTCGCCGCGTCGTGGAGCTTGACCTCCACGTTCGCGCTCGCGTCCAACTCCTTGTAATACTGCTTGAGAATGGCCAGGACTTCGGGACGGCTGAAGTCGGGATCGAGCTCTCCGCCTTCGGACAAGGTCTTTCGGACCACCGTGCCCGAGAGCATAAGACGAGAATCCTTGTGGGAGTCCGGGCACGTGCGCGCCGAGGACATTCCCCTGCACTTGCGGCAGAACCAGGTCCAGTCGATCTTCATGGGCCGAATGCCAATCGCGTCTGGCGGGATCTCGTCAAAGATCCGCTGGGCGTCGAACGGCCCGTAGTAGTTGCCCACGCCAGCGTGATCGCGCCCGATGATCATGTCGGAGCAGCCGAAGTTCTGGCGGAATACGGCGTGCAGGAGCGCTTCGCGCGGCCCCGCATAGCGCATCTCCATGGGGTAGCCGCCCTGGACCGCGGTGTTCTTCGCGAAGTAGAGCTCCACAAGCATGTTGACCGCACGCACGCGCACGTCCGCGGGGATGTCCCCGGGCTTGAGCTTGCCCACCAGCTGGTGGATGAAGAGCCCGTCGCACACCTCGATTGCGATCTTGGCCAGGTACTCGTGGGACCGGTGCATCGGGTTGCGCAGCTGCAGCGCTGCCACGCGGCTCCAGCCCATCTTCTCGAACATCGCCCGGGACTCTGCGGGTCGCATGTACACGCCCCGGAACATCTCGGGATAGTAGCTTTCGGAGATCACGCGAACCGGGCCGCCCAGGTTGACGTTGCCCTGCTCCATCACCTTCTTGACGCCCGGGTGTTCGGGATCGAGCGTGCGAAAGACCTGCACGCACTCGTGCTTCTTGTCGATGCCGTACTTCTCGGCGATCGTCATGGTGCCGATGATTTCGTGCGTCTCCTCGTCTTCCAGCGCGACATCCTCGCCCTGCTTCACGCTCGATGCGGCCTCGGGAGTGGCGCTCAAGGTGATGGGAACGGGCCAGAACGTGCGATCGGACGTGCGATAGTCGTCACAGACGCTCTTCCAGTCCGCGCTGGTCATGAAGCCGGTCAGGGGCGTGAAGGCGCCCATGCCCAGCATCAGCAGGTCCGAGGTCTCGCGCGTGGTCATGACCACTCTCTTGAGAGTCTTGGCCCGGACCCGCTCCTGCCTCAGGGCTTCCCCTTCGAGCATCAGGGGCTTGAGAATCTTTTCTCTGCCATGGGGCGGGACCAGCGGCATGAGAGACCTCCTCGGGGGACACATGGAACGTCGGTCGACGGACGAACGGGGCCGTAGCGCCCTGTAGGCGGCACGCAGCCGGCCTGGCGCGGGACGGACCCTCTATCGGTCCACAAGACGATGACGCGCCCTCCCAGCGGCCACTGTGGCCCGGCGCGTCGCGGCCTCGCGGAACCCATCAATACGCGATATGTGCCAAGAACAGCTCGAATACCCTGGTGCTCTTGTGGCTTCATTAATGCGCCGCTATTTTTCGGCAGTCAACCAAAATAGATGTCCAATAATCGATAAAGCGCCGGTGATTATTCCGCGCCAATCGTGAGGCCTGGCACGAATCAGCCGTGACGCGATCGGTTTTCCTCTGGAATTGGCACCGTCCATCCTGAATCACACGACAAAAATGCTTGCGTCAGAGACGATGGCCAAAATCATCAATTGTGAAGCTGGGTTTTCACGCATGCGGAGATACGCCCACCCATGCCTGTTATTGGTAGCCCAAAATGGTCCGGACGGAGGCGCAATACAATCCAGCAAGGACATAATCCGAGCACCTCCCTCTGGCCCGCTCCAGACCGCCTCCGCGGTCCCGATTTCAATCGCGACGTCGCGCACGTTTCGGAAACCATCATTTCTGGACACAAACCGCGATCGCTGGCTGCCCGATCGTGAATCAACCACACGAATCAGCTCGAGCGCTCTCCGCCGACTCGTCGCGTTATCGCAAACCGCCCCGGCACGAACGACCCGCCGCCCTTTTTGTCCTCATCGGGACAGCCACGTAGGACGCTCAACGCGCTGCGCGAGCATCGTGGATCCCCAGCCCGCCGTCTTGGAACTGCTGCGCGATCACCTCGCGGAATTGCCTCTGCTGCGACGACGTCAGCAGCTCCTTCTCCTGCAGGATGTGGTCGAGGACCTCCAGCTCCAGCTCCTGCTGCAGCCGAGAAATCCTCACCACCGTGGCCTTGGCCCGCGCTCGCTTCGTGGGCGCAGCGAACAGCTGCTCCACCAGCTCGCTTCGCAACGCGCGCAGCTGCGTCCGCAGCGCTGCAACGCGCGGCAGGAACACTCTGCGAATCTCGGCGACCTGCCTTCGCTGCTCTTCGCTGAGCTCGATGAAGTCGAGGTATCCCTGGGGCCTCGAGGGCGACCGACGCTTCGATGCTGCCATGATCAACCTCCACCCAATGCAAAGAGCAACCAGCCGAGCGAGCCGGGAGGGAAGTCGCCGAACTGCTCGAGCGCGTGCCCACTGATCGCACCAACCCTCGGGGCGCAGGATGCCCGGGGAGCCTCTGCCTGCCGCGTATCTGCGAGGCCCAGCAGACGCCTCGTGAAGGCGCGACGCGGCTCCAGGCTCGACATCTCGCCCAACAGCTTCCACAACGCGGCATGCCTGTGGATCCGCGCAGACCGCCCGGCAGGCTCTTGCCTGCCCTGCGGGCGACGTCTTCGTCTCATCGTCTCGGGTCTGGCGCTGCGCTTGTTCATGATCTCCTCACCGCTGCGTCGGCAGCTTGCGCCGCTTCCTGGAGCAGATCCCCCAGGGACGCGCGCAAGCGCGACGCGGCTCGAGCCATCAGCCCATCCACGGCGTCCGTGGTCGTCTCCATCACCTGTGCCACCTCGGACACGGACAGGCCTTCGAAGCGACGGAGCACCAGCGCAAGCCGCTGACGCTCCGGGAGCTGTCTCACTGCGAGCCGGACGCGTTCGTCGAGCTGGGCGCGGGCAACGGCATGCTCCGGATCGGCGACCGAGCATCCAGGGTCGAGCTGCGCGCGTCGGTAGCGGCGAGACTTGAGCTCGTTCAGGCACAGGTTCCTGGCGATTCGAAAGAGCCAGACGCCGAACGGCGCGCAAGGCAGGTAGGTCGGTGCAGCTCGGTAGATGCGCAGAAAGGTCTCTTGCGTGAGGTCCTCGGCCAGCAGCGGGTCGTTGGTGTAGCGGTAGAAGAAGTTGAGCAGCGCGCGTTGGTGTCGCAGCACGAGCTCGGAAGCCGCCTTGCGATCTCCAGCGCCCACCCGGGCCATCAGCTGCTCGCTGCTTCGCTTCTCCCGCATCAGATCTTGATCCACCGTCGCCGAAGCGCCTGGCTGAGAATCACTCCGGCGAGGAACGCCGCGCCCATGTTCCACATCGCCACGCCGGCCACGACCAGCATCAAGGTGACGTCCTCCCGCTCCTTGCCAATGTCCTTGACCGTGCTCGCGAGCTCGATTCCCGCGAAGAACAGGATGACACCAAGCACCGCCGCTGGGAATACTTCGAACAGCAGGACGACCGAGTGGCTGAACCAGAGTGAGAGCACCATCATGATCACGCCGAGCATCACCAGCGAGCCGCCGGTGCGGGCGCCGAACCGGACATGCCCGGCCATGCCGCCGGCTCCATGGCACATCGGTACGCCGCCGAAGGGCGCTGACACCAGGTTGATCAATCCCTGGGAGACGGCCAGCGTGCGGTCGGTCACGGGTCGCTCCGGGAACAGCTGGTTGTTCTCGGCGCGCACTGCGATCACGGCGTTGCCGATGGTGAGCGGCAGCTGGGGGATGGCGAGGACGATCGCGCCAGACACGGCCTCCTTGTAGGACAGGTGGGCCAGCGTGAAGTGGGGCAGTCGGAACTCGGGCCTCACCGCAGCGAACCTTCCGGCCAGCCCGGGATCGAGTGCGAAGGCTGCGGCGGCTCCCAGCAGCAGCAGCGCGAACATGGCGGGCAGTCTTGTCCAGGACAGGAGCAGGAAGGTGGCGACGAGCCCGATGCCAGCGAGCCAGGGGGTCGTGGCCATCATCTTGATACCCTGGCTCATGAAGGACAGGCCCAGGCCCAGGACGATCCCGCGGACGACGGGACGCGGAGCCAGGCGAGTGACGACCTCGACGAGCCGCGTCGTTCCTGCGAGTAGCCAGAAGATGCCGGTGAACAGACCTGCCCCGCATACCATGGCAGGGCTGACGGCTCCGGCGGAGGCGATGGCGGCGCCGCCGATTGCCTTCATGGGCTGCACCGGGATCGGAGTCTTGAAGAAGAGCCCGACCAGGATCTCGCAGAGGCCGAACATGAATAGAATCCCGAGGGGATCGAGCTTGAGTACGACGATGTAGCCTGCGACGAAGGGGATGAGCGTGCCGAGGTCGCCGAAAGAGCCTCCAAGCTCCAGGAGATCGTAGCGATTCCGCTGTTGTCTCCAGCGCTTGAACCAGGAATCCTCGCGATCCGGCAGGCTCGGCGTCGTATCCACGACCCACCTTCCTTCTGGCATTGAGCCGTTCCGATCCCTTCAAACCACCGACGTTCGGGAAACCGTCGCCGTGGGCGGAAGAATCGACGTCGAGCACGCGGGGCGATCTGTCCCACCCTGCCCCGAGGCCGTCGGCGCAGGGAGTGCTTACAACCCGGTAGGCAACCCGTGCTACAGTCCTTCCTCCTTCCCTCGAGGGCGCCCTCCCACTCGGAGACTGAGATGGCCGGAGCCGGTTCCTCCATGCGACGCAGCGCGACCAGAATGACGCGCATTCTGGTGATAGCGTTGGTGCTGGGAAGCGTGGTGCCATTCCTTCCCCTTGTGTACCTGACCGGATCGGGTTATCGGGAAGACGTTGCGAAGCTCGAGGTCGAGACGCGCGAGGCGAACGAGCACATCGCGGATCTGGCCTCGAGGTACCTGGACACCTTCGCGTGGAGCATCGAGCAGGAGCTCGCGCTATCTGCTTCAAATCCAGTACTTTCTCTACCCACTGAGCCCCCGGCCGTGGTCTGGGAGGTCGTCGACCCGTCCGGGCGCGTGCAGCAATCGGGAAGATCGAAAGACCGTATCGGGACACCGTGCGGCTATGAGCGAATGCTCTCGACACGACCTATCCCGACAGGGATGATCCAATCGCCCGTGGACCGATGGCTGCCCGAGGATGCACCGACGGTGCTGTTCGCGCGCTGGATGGCGGCAAGCGGCATGTGGCTGGTCGCGAGGGTGGACCCCGAAGGCCTCCGTCGAGAGATGATCGCCTGGTCCGGGGCGCAGGACGGTCGCCACCTGTACGTGGTCGATGCGCAGGGCGGCGTCCTGCTCTATTCGGACCAGGATCGGACCGTGGCGCCGATCGACTTGAACGGCAATCCGCCGATCAAGATGTTCCTCGAGGGAGGCAAGGGATCCATCCGGTTCAAGAGCATTGTCTCGGGCAAGGATCGTCTGGGACACGTGAGTCGGACGCAGCGGACGCAATGGGGTGCGATCGTGACCGCGGACGTCGGGCAGAGCGTGATCGGAGTGCGCTCCCGGTACATGGCGCTGGTGTGGTCGATTCTGTTCGGGGGCGGGGCGGCGCTGGCGATCCTGATGTGGACGACCCGGAGGTTGGCCCGCCCGATTCTTCAGATACGAGACGCAATCCGCGCGGAGCGAGGCATGGCGCTTCACCCCCTCAGCGTGCCGGAGTCCGCCCGGCGCGTGGCAGAATACGACGAGCTGGTGAGTGCGTTCGACGAGCTGAGCGAGCGCGTTGCGAGGACGGAGAAGCAGCTGCTGCATGCGGAGCGCGTGGCATCCGTGGGGCAGCTCGCATCCGGGCTGGCGCACGAGATCGGTACGCCTCTGAACGTGATCCGGGGCAATGCGCAGCACGCGCTCCGCAAGATGGACAACGCGGGAACGGTTCGGGCCGCCTTCGAGCTGATCGTAGAGCAGACCGAGCGCATTGCAGAGATGATAAGACGGCTGCTCGACTACGCGAGGCCGACCGAGACCCGGATGGTGCCGATCGAGCTGCCCAGCATTGTGGCGCAATCGATCGAGATGGCACACGGGCTCAACCCGCGGGTGGAGGTCCGGATGGATATCGACCCGGACACGCCTCCGGTCATGGGAGATCCTGCGCAGCTCGAGCAGGCGATCCTGAACCTGCTCGTCAATGCCTACCAGGCGATGCCCCATGGCGGCACGCTGTCGGTGATCGTGGGAGCCGACAGCGAAGTGCCTGGCGACGGAGAGGACTGGGTCTGCTGCAAGGTGATCGACAACGGGTGCGGAATTCATCCGGAAGTCAAGGACAGGCTGTTTCAACCGTTCGTGACCACCAAGTCGCATGGGCAAGGGACTGGACTCGGCCTGGCGATCGTGGACCGTATCGTGCGCCGTCATGGAGCCCGGATCGACGTGCAAATGCGTCGAGAAGGGGGAAGCATCTTCGCTCTGCATCTGCGTCCTGCCCGCGTCGGGGAAGAGGAGCTGACCGGTGAATAGCAAGGCGATCAGGGTTCTGGTGGCAGAGGACGATCCGGGCATGCTCGATCTGGTGGGAAGGGTTCTCCTGGACGAGGGCTACGAGGTGATCAGCGCGCGCAACGGGGACGAAGCGTGGGCCAAGCTCGAGTCGGATCGGTTCGATCTGGTGGTATCGGACATCCGCATGCAGGGCTGCGATGGAATGGAGCTGCTGCACCGCGCGATGGCGAAGCGCCTGCACCAGCCGGTCATCCTGATGACCGCATTCGGCAGCATCGCCTCGGCGGTGGAAGCCATGCGCCAGGGGGCTCACTACTATCTCGCCAAGCCCTTTGACATCGAGGATCTGATCGAGATCGTGGGCAGCGCAGCCAGCCGTGTCCGAGAGCATGAAGCCATCCAGGCGCCTGAGGTCTCGGACCCGTTCTTTCCGGTCGTGTTCAAGAGCGAGTCGATGGGACGTCTGCTGCGCATGGCGCACGAGGTTGCCGCGAGCCAGGCGACGGTCCTCATCACAGGCAGGTCCGGCACGGGCAAGGAGCTGCTGGCTCGGGCGATCCACGGGATGAGCCAGCGCAAGGCAGCGCCCTTCGTGGCCGTGGACTGCAACGCGATTCCGGAGACGCTGCTCGAGAGCGAGCTGTTCGGGCACAAGCGTGGAGCGTTCACCGGGGCTGTGTCGGACAAGCAAGGGATCATCGAGCAGGCAGCGGAGGGCACGCTTCTGCTGGACGAGGTTGGGAACCTGTCGCCGCAGATCCAGTCCAAGCTGCTTCGATTCCTGCAGGAGCGGCAGTTCCGGCGCGTGGGAGATCCGGTCGAGCGGTCGGTGAACGTGCGGGTCATCTCGGCGACGAACTGTGATCTGAACGAGCTGGTGCGCCAGGGTCGCTTCCGCGACGACCTCTTCTATCGTCTTTCGGTGATCCCCTTGAAGATCCCCGATCTCTCCGAGCGTCGGGAGGACATCGCGCCCCTGGTGTACCACTTCATCCGGAGGTTCAATACCGAGTACCGGGTCGAGGGAATCCGGTCGGACGCGCTCGACATGCTGATCGACTTCGACTGGCCGGGCAACGTGCGACAGCTCGAGAACGTCGTGGAGCGCGCAGTCATCCTGCGCAAGGGGGGTCTCATCCAGCCCCGCGATCTGCCCGAGGAGATTTCGGGCTCCGAGCGTAAGGCGCGCGGAGGCCGGTCCCTCGAAGAGATGGAACGTCAGTATGTCCAGCAGCTGCTCGCGGAATGTGGAGGCAACCAGTCGCGCGTCGCCCGAATCCTGGGAATCAATCGCAGGACGCTGTACCGAAAGCTGAGGAAGATCGACAGCGACCCGGGCAGTGCGTCCTGAGGCGCGCGAGCTCGTAGCGCCACGGCATCCGCCGTTGCTGCGTTTGGCACGGCATGCCGTGCCAACCGTAGGCACGCCTTGGCGTGCCGCTACCGGGATCCGCTGCCCCGAACGCATTCGGCCCCAGGTGGGCGCTGCAACGGATCCCCCAACGCACTTCGGGCACAGGGTACTAGACCTCCCAACTCTGTGGTCTCGGTGTCCTGCGTGGTTCCGATCTGGGTCTGGGCCCTGATCATCCCGGGGTGCACTTGGGGCACAAGGGACTAGGCAAACCTCGCTTGCCTGCGTGAGGGGATGGCGGTGGCAGAAGGGAGGGCAGGGTATTCGAGCTGTCCAGGGATCGGAGGGTCACGGTAGGATCCACCAAGGAGGATTTTATTGTCTTCCTTTCTTTCGGCGTCATGCATCGGAGTCCCGTTGAATAGCGAACTCATTTCCGTCGCTTACATTCGCCCGAGGACCGGGTGAAGGAGCAGATTCGGCATGAGCGGGCGGCGACCATTGTCGCGGGAACGCTACCCGAGATGGGCATTGGGCAATTCTGTCCCACATGGCAAGGTCAGCCTCTTGCTCAATCGAGCCCTCGTGTGGTTGCTTTTCACGATGTTGAAATGAGGGTCTGTTCGTCCATCGGGCCAGCCTTGACGCAAGAAAAAAAGCATCCTAAAACTGGACGAGTTTTCGAGAAGTGCAACCGCGGACGCGCGTAATGGAGACCTCGCATGATTAAGCCCCATGGTTCCGACACCCTGACCCCGTTGTACGTGACTGATGCGAAAGAGCGCGCAGCGCTCGCCAACGAAGCCGCGAAGCTGCCCTCGCTGTTGATCAGCTCGGCGGCAGCGGGCAACGCAGTCATGCTCGGCAGCGGGTACTTCAATCCTCTCAAAGGTTTCATGAACAAGGCTGACGCTCTGTCGGCCAGCGACAAGATGACCCTCAAGAGCGGACTGTTCTTTCCGGTCCCCATCGTGAACGTCGTCAAGGACGCGGCAGCGGTCAAGGGAGCGAAGCAGATCGCGCTGCGCGATCCCAACGTCGAAGGCAACCCGATTCTCGCCGTGCAGACGGTCGAGGCAATCGAGGAGTTCTCGGACGACGAGATGAAGTTCATGACGGACAAGGTGTTCCGCACGAACGACGTGGCGCACCCCGGAGTGGCGGCGTTCAACGGCACGGGCAAGACGGTGGTGTCTGGCCCGATCCGGGTCCTGAACTTCTCGTACTTTGCGAGCGAGTTCCCGGAGACGTTCCGCACGGCCTACCAGATCCGCGAGGAGATGGCGAAGCTGGGCTGGAACAAGGTCGTTGCTTTCCAGACGCGCAATCCCATGCACCTCGCGCACGAGGAGCTGTGTCGAATGGCGCACAAGGATGTGAAGGCCGACGGCATCCTGATCCACATGCTTCTGGGCAAGCTCAAGAAGGGCGACATTCCTGCGGACGTACGCGACGCCGCGATCCGCAAGATGGCCGAGCTCTACTTCCCCAAGAACACCGTGCTCATCACCGGATACGGATTCGACATGCTGTATGCCGGGCCGCGCGAGGCGGTGCTTCACGCGCTGTTCCGCCAGAACACCGGCTGCTCGCACTTCATCGTGGGCCGCGACCATGCCGGCGTGGGCTCGTATTATGGTCCCTTCGACGCCCAGAAGATCTTCCACGACGAGGTGCCGAAGGGCGCCTTGGCGATCGAGATCTACGAGGCGGATCACACGGCCTGGTCCAAGAAGCTGAACAAGGTAGTGATGATGCGCGACGTGCCTGACCACGGCAAAGACGACTTCGTGATGCTCTCGGGCACCAAGGTGCGTGACATGCTCGCCGCGGGCCAGCCCCTCCCCAAGGAGTTCGCTCGTCCTGAGGTCGCCGAGATCCTGATGAAGTACTATCAGGCCGAAGCTGCCAAGGGGAACTGACCTCTTCGCGCGCCCTCCTCATTCCGTCCAGACACAACAATCCGACCGCCAGCCGATGGTGTCTTCGCAACCGCGTGTGCCCGTGCGCCCGCCGGGCCCCATCCTTGGGACCTCTGGTACATTATGTCCCAATCGCTCAGCGCGCTCCGAACACGGGAAAACGCGGTTGATTCGACTGGGGGCGGGGTTGCGCGCACCGCACTTGGGAAAGAGTGTCCCGATCGTCGGCGGGACCTGGGCGGAGCGTAGGGGGATTGAGTCGGGTCGCACAGCTCGATCGGCAGGAAATGGGCGTGCGAGACAAGCGGCGGCCAGGGTGCATCTGCAGGGGGGCCACGTGGCACTGGACTTGCTGCTGCGTGGATGATGGAGGTCCCCAACGGTGCAGGTTGCCGCAACGCACCCAAAGGTGGATGTGAAGGTCCTGGTCGTGTGCCGGGAATGGGCGCACTGGGGATGGCTGCGCGTCTGCTTGCAGTCAGGAGGGATCGCGGTCGAACCCGGCGATGTCGACTTGCTCCGTTCGGTTCAGGGCAGCGACCTGGCGCGCTTCGATGTGCTACTGTTCGAAGCGCACGATCTGGACGACGTCGACCTGTCGATCCTGCAGCGAGCGAGAGAGACTTCGCCGTTGACGGAGGTGGTTGCGATATCGGCGGGAGGGCGGGTTGATGACGCGGTGCAGGCACTGCGAAGCGGAGTGTATGCAATCCTACTTCGACCGGTATCGGAGGATGAGCTGGTTCGGACGATCCTTGCGGCGAGCGAGCGCAAGCGGCGCGCAGAGGGCCGGATGCGGGCCCTGGGGGCGCGGTGAGCAGCCATGAAGGGAGCTAGCAACGTGCGGGCGGTGGACGCAGCGGATCTTCACCTTGGGTTGCGCAAGAGGACCGAGCAGGGGATTGGCAGGATCCGCGTGCTTGTCGTGGACGACGAGCACGATCTGGCAGGTGCGATCGTCGAGAGGCTGCGCAGGAGGGGATTCCAGGCGGACGCGGCATTCCACGGGGAGGACGCCGCGAGCCGGATCGAACGGGTGGCGTACGACGTCATGGTGGTGGATCTGAAGCTGCCGGGCTCGGACGGCCTGCAGCTCATCGAGCGCGCCCGCTCGACGTGTCCCGGTCTGCAGGCGGTGGTGCTGACGGGGCACATGACGATCGGGGCGAGGATGCAGGGCGAGCGGCTCGGGGTGGTTGCATTTCTGGAGAAGCCCGCTGACATCGAAGCGCTCTGTCGGGCGATTCGCGCAGCGGCGGACCGGGCGGAGGCCTACGCCTCCGGGGACGGGAATGGAACATGATGATACGGGATCGGGCATGGATGCCCAGGCTGAGCAGATGGATCGCAGGGGCGCTGGCGGCGTCGGCGCTGCTGCTGCTGCCGTCGGAGGTGCTGGCGGCAGGAGGCAAGCCCGCGAGCAAGCTCGTCAACGTTGCGGACACGCGACATCTCGCGCCCGGGTTGTCGAAGTGGCTCGCGGATCTCTACAACGATAACCTGCTCATCTACGGGCTGGTCGTCGTTGCGATCATGGCGGCCATGGGGGGCGTCCTCGGCTTCGTCTTCGACCGGGCGACAGCGCTCTTTGGCATCAATCTCGGGCGGTTGGATCACCACGAGTAGCAGATTCTCGGGAGGTCTCGTTCCATGGACAAGTTCGAAGTATGGCTTCCGATCGCGGGTATGCCGTTCAACGTGCTGCTGCTGCTGCTCATCGGTGTCACCGTGGGGATCTGCGGAGGATTCTTCGGGATCGGGGGTGCTTGGATCGTCACGCCCGCCCTGAACATCTTCGGCTTCCCGATGCCGTACGCCATCGGCACCGATCTGGCTCACATGGGTGGAAAGTCGATCGTGTCGACCATCCGCCACGGCAAGTTCGGCAACGTCGACATCCGCCTCGGCGTCTCCATGATCGTGGGCACCACGGTCGGAATGGAGCTTGGCGCAAACCTGGTCATGGCGCTCGAGAGAGCGGGGCTTGCGGAGTCGGTGATTCGCAAGGCCTACGTGGTGTTCCTGTTCCTGATCGGGTCGTACGTGCTCTACGACTACATCAGCCACCAGCGCAGGCAGAAGGCGGTGGACAAGGGGACAGCGGTATCCGCGGGGGAGACCCTGGCGCACAGGCTGCAGAGGTTCCGCATTCCGCCCATGATCCACTTCAAGGAATCGGGCGTGACCTGCTCGCTGTGGCTTCCGGTGGGCGTGGGGCTGGTGACCGGAGTGGTTGCGAGCGTGCTCGGCGTCGGCGGGGGATTCATCCGGATGCCCGCGCTGATCTACCTGGTGGGATGTCCGACGCTGGTGGCTGTGGGAACGGACCTGTTCGAGGTCATGATCACGGGGGCGTACGGAGCGTTCACCTACGGCATGAAAGGGCGCGTGGATCTGGTAGCGGCGATGTGGATGCTGATGGGAGCCGCGGCAGGGGCGCAGCTGGGGACCGTGGCAGTCAAGTACGTGCGCGGCTACTCGATCCGGCTGCTGTTTGCCACGACGATCTTCATCGCTTGCGCATCGGTGCTGCTCAAGCAGCTCGAGATGCAGCTGGCGTCCTCGATCACGATCCTCGCGGCGGGGATCGTCATCAGCGGCGTGATCCTGGTGTTGCTCGTCCGGGGCATGTGGCGCGAGCGAGCCGCGCGCAAGCGCGCAAATCAAGCACGGATCTTGGGAGAGGGGGCGCCATGAGACCGACAATCCGGCTCCTGCCAGTGGCGTTGGTGCTCAGCTGCGCCTGCGGGTGTGGCGACCCTCCCAGAGTCATCCAGGGCAACGTGGTCAGCTACGAGCCTTCCACGAAGGTGGTGGTGGTTGCGGACGAAGAGCCGCCCCACGCGCAGATGACGATGCACGTGGAAGGTGCGGACATAGGAGCGGATCCCCTGGTCAAGGACCTGGTGCGCATTTCGTATCGTGATCGGGGCGGCAAGCTGACGGCTCTGCGGGTGATGAACCTCACGCGACAGGCGGACTTCAAGAAGTCTTCAGGCGGGCACTGAGCTCAGAACGATTCGAGCTTGTCCGCCAGGAACGCGTTGGCGAAGTACTCGGCGCTCGCATCCGTGTCCATCACCATGTCGAGCTGCCGTGCCACGAGCGTCAGTCGTCCGAGGGCGGCAAGCCGCTCTACGATCAGCGGTCTCTGGTACTTCTGCAGGCGAGCGACGAGCGTATCGCCGCGACGCTGGGTGACGAAGTCGAGCCTGGACAGGACGGTGTCGAGGAACTGCACGCGCCGCGCGCGCCGCTGCCCGCCAGCGCCTCCGCGCTCGAACCTGAAGTGGATGTAGTTCTTGTTGATGCTCTCCCCGCACCACGTGTCGATGGTGGAGAAGTGGTAGCCGGCCTTGGTGCTGAAGTTCATGTAGCGGTCCGAGACGACCGCGTACGAGGTGCGTCCCACCTGCTGCGCCTCGGCGGGGAGGCCTGCGATGCCCTCACCGAGCACGGACAGAAACCCCCGCGTGGACACGGGCCGAGGCTGGTCCCAGCGGATGCGAGGATCGAGCATGCCCTCCAGGAAAGCACGCGCCGGAACCGAGGTGACCTGATCGGGAGTGGCTCTTCCGGAGGCAAGGGTTTCGGGATGGAGCCCGCCGCCCAGGTCGTAGAGGGCGACCCGGATGGGAAGGTGCGCGTCGAGCGCGACCGCTCGCTCGCGGTCGTCGGCTGCGACGTCGCCGAAGTGGAACATCGCCTCGAAGACCTTCTCATGGACGAATCGCGTGATGTCATGCAGGGAGCGACATCGGCGCGGGATGAACTCGATGCTGAGTGGATCGGTCAGATACAGCGGCGTGACGAGGTCGGCTGCGCGTCGGAGCGCCTGCACCGCAGGGCTCGCTGCGTTGGGAGCCCGTCGCGGGCTGCTGGCATGAGGCAAGGCGAGACGACCGGCGAAGATACGGCATCCCGTCGCGTCGACCGTGACCGTCTGCCCGTCGGACAGCAGCGCAAGGGCGCCCGGGAGTCCCACGATCGCGGGCACGTCGAACTCCCGCGCGAGGATCGCCATGTGCCCTGTCGGCGAGCCGACCTCGGTCACGATCGCCGAGCAGCGCTGCATGACCCTGGAGAAAGTCGGGGAGGAATGATGCGCAACGAGCACGGCTTCGGCTGGGAAGCGGTCGAGATCCTCGTCGGAGCGGATCACCACGACGGGCCCTGCGCCTGCGCCTGGGCAGGCAACCAGCCCGCCAGTGGCGATGGGGCTCTGCCCTTGCGCAACGTCGATCACGCAAGAGGACGGTGCTTCGGCGACCACCATGGGACGTGACTGAAGCACGAAGAGCTTGCCATCCTCGTCGATCGCCCATTCGACATCCTGGGGCTGCCCGAAGTACTGCTCGAGCTTCCTTGCGATGCGGGCGAGCTGCTCGATGTCGTCGCGGCGGATGCACCCACCGGCGGTGGGCGGGGCGCAGCCATTGACGACGAGGATCTCCTCGGCAGACTGCTCGCCCGAGGCGACGGACGCGGCCAGCCCTCGCGTGGCGCTGATCACGACGCGATCTTCCTGGGGGCATTCGAATGCACGTGAGAACAGGATGCCGCTGCAGCGGGGAGCGACCATGCGCATGCAGCCGACTGCCATTCTGGCTTCTGCGGAGGTCATGCCGCGCTCGAACCGATAGGCGACGGCGCCGGTGCTGTACGCGCTGGCGACGACGGCGCGGTAGGCTTGGAGCAGGGCGTCACGTTGGACCTGCAGCTCGGTGTGATACTGCCCGGCGTGAGAGGAAGCCGAGTCTTCGCCGACGGCGCTGGAGCGCATGGCAACGCGCAGGTCCGGCGCGCCGGCGAGCGCGTCGAAGGCGCCGAGGATCTGTGCGGCGAGCGTGTCAGGGACAGGCGCGGAGAGAATCGCGAGCTGCACCTGCTTGCACGCACCTGCCAGGGACCGCGAGCCGTGCGCTTCGAGGATGGACTCGAGCCGCCCGGCGGTCTCCCACAGCTCGTTGTGCGACATGAACAGATCGAATGCGGCAGCGGCGATGACGAAGCCCTCGGGGACGGGCATCCCGACCACGGACTTGATCTCCCCGAGGGTGGCCATCTTCATGCCCACCAGCGGAGCGTGGGAGGTGCGCAGGTCGTCCAGACCGATGGTGACCGGCCCGGCGGAAGGTCGCTGCTGGATGGCGAGCTCGGCCTCGAGCGAGACGTTGATCCGTCGGATCGCCTCGTACAGATCGAGGTGCCTGCCTCCTGTGATCTGGTTGAGGTTCTTGACCATCACGAACACATCGAGCGCAGCCTTGCGTACCCGTTGCGTCATGACTTCCAGGGCGAAGGGCGATCGTCCGGACAGCGCGTCCTCCAGGTCCGCGATGAGCTGCAAGGTCGCGTCGTTGAGGATCAGGATCTCGCGGAACCGATCGTACAGAACGCGAAACCGTGCATCGCGTGCTTCCGCAGAAGACGACGCACCAGACCAGGGAAGAGCGTCGAGCGCTCGTCGAAACCAGGATGGACGGTCGCGCGCGTCGCCAGCCATCATGCACCGGCGAGCGCGTGGTCGGCGGCTCTGCGGACCGTATCGAGCAGATCGTCCAGATCGATCGGCTTGAGCAGGTACTCGAACGCCCCGAGCTGCATGCCTCGGACGCCGAGCTCGACCGAGGCGTGTCCGGTCAGCAACACCACGGGCAGGTCGGGGTGATCGCGCCGGATGCGGCGAAGCACCTCGATGCCGTCGATCCCGGGCATGCGGACGTCGAGCACCACGCAGTTGAAGCGCTCGGTCTGGATCAGCGCGAGGGCTTTTTCACCATCCTGCAATGCGACGCACTGCATCCCGCGACGCTCCATGCGCCTGGCCAGAGGCTCGATGAAATCGAGCTCATCATCCACGAGCAAAATCCGCAATGCAGCCATCACGCGCCTCCCTCGCTACGGCGTCGCCGTGCTCTCCACCGTGTTTTCCCGCGGGAGCCAGAGTGTGAATGTCGTTCCTTTTCCCGGTTCGCTTCCTACGGAGATGCTACCACCGAGATTCTCCATGGTCGCTTTGCAGATCGCGAGGCCGAGCCCCGAGTGGTCGTTTTCGCCCCCCTTGGTCGAGAAGAAGGGCTTGAAGATCTTGTCGAGGTTCTGCGGAGGAATCCCGGGCCCGTTGTCGGAGATCTGGATCTCGACTCCGTTGTCGCGCTGGTGGATCGAGAGCCTCACCTCGCCGTCGCGCCCGATGGCGTCCACCGCGTTGTTGATGATGTTGACGAACACCTGCTGCAGCTGGGCGAGGCTGGTGAGGATCGTGGGCAGATCGGGTGCATAGTCGCGCACGATTCGCACGCCGGACACGAGGGCCTCCCTCTCGAAGAACCCGACGGCCTCTTCGAGCGCATCCTTGACGTCGACGCGATCGATGTCAGGTCCCATCCGGCGTGAGAAGCCGAGGAGGCGATGGGTGACCTGCTTGCCCCGCGCGATATGGGATTCGATCTTCTTGAGGCGGGAGGAGAACTCCTGGGCGAGGGGGAAGTCCGGCACGTCTGCGAGCGAGTCGCGCAGCAGGCCGACCTGCGCGTGGATCACGGCCAGGGGATTGTTGACCTCGTGAGCCACCGTGGCCGCGAGGCGGCCGATGGTCGCCATCTTCTCGGTCGCAGCCACGGACTCGTACAGCGCAGCGTGCTCCGCCTCCAGGGTCCGGATCTGCTTGAGACGAAACCGGGCCACCAGCACGGACAGGATGGGAACGATGACGAGCCCGATCAGGAAGATCCGGGTCACGATGGGATGGGCCCACAGGAAGGAAGACCAGCCGGGCAGAGGCTTGCGCGCGACCAGCACCCAGGAGTCGTGGCGCAGCCAGGTGGTCGTGACCAGCTCGCGTCTTCCCGCGCGCGTCGTCTCGAACTGGCGAACGCCGGAGTGCACCGGCATCGGGCCGATGTCCACCTTCTCCATGAGCCTGTGCGCATCGTTGTAGCGGGTCTGGTACTCGCCAGCCTGGTTCATCACGAACACGTCTGCGCCCGACTCCAGGCCACCTTCGCGCACGAGTGCGCTGAGAAGGTCGGTGTCGATCGTGGCACGCAAGATGTACTCCTTGCCTGCCTCGCGCAGGGTCACGGCCATCACCATGTGCGGGAAGCGGCGAAAGCCCAGGAACACATCGCTCTCGTAGCGGCCCAGAACGCGCACCTGCTCGAACCACGGCTGCTGGCTGTAGTCCTGGTCCACGAGGTCGTAGGGCCCGACGTAGGCGAGATGGTGGCCGGACGCGTCGATCAGGCCGAGATCGACGATGCCTCCGCCTTCCCGTCGCATCCGGTCGCGCAGCGCCTCGAGCACGGGGCGCTTCGACAGCTCGGCGACAGGATGGAGGCTGGCCGCCAGCTCCAGCTCCCGGAGCTTCTCCTCGAGGAACAGCTCCACGGTGACCTTGCGGTTCTTGACCATCGAGTCGAGCACGCTGCGGGTCTGGGCCTCGACGGCCTGCTGGTTGGCGAGGAAGCCTGCGATGCCCATGGCGAACAGGGGACCGAGCCCGAAGAGCATGAGCACGACGAGCATCGAGCTGCGCAGCCGGGAGTAGGGATTGTCGCCGGGCGCCGGCTTCATGGTCCCCCCTCGCATCCCTTGTATCCGTAGTCGCCGCGATGGAAGGCCGACTCGAATTCCTGCAGTGCCGTGTCGGACACGAGCGCCATGTCCAGGTGATTGGCAAAGGCGATCAGCAAGCCTACGAACTCGATCTTCACGAGCAGCTCCGGGATGGGAAGGCGGCGGATCCGCGCGTTGACAAGATCGGCACGGCAATCGGTCTCGAAGCCGTTCGACTCCAGGAGGCGCTGGAGCAGCGTGGCGCGACGGCTGCGCTGGTCGATCCCGGTGGCCCCACCCACGAATCGGAAGGACAGGTGGTTGCTCTCCACCGCGTCGCTCGTGCGAGCATCGACCGTGGAGAAGTGATAGCCGATCCGCGAGTTGAGGCTCAGATAGTCGGAGGTGATGAACGCATAGGAAGGCTCCCCCATGTCGCGCACCCTGCGATCCTGGTCGAAGTTGTAGTTGACGACTGCGGACATGAACCCGCGCAGCGACACGGGCCTGCTGCGGTTCCACTCGAGCCGCGGATCGGTCATGCCCTTCCACAGGGCCCGCATGGGCTGGCACGCGACGTCCTCGATCCGTACGTCGCCGTCGGCGGTGCCGTCGCGCAGCCCCCCCCCGAGATCGATCAGACGACAGTCGACAGGAACCGAAGACTGAAGCCGTCGGGCCCTGCCTCCGCTGCGAACCTGTCGATCGCCCAGCTCGAACATCGCCTCGATCGCGGACTGGTGGCAGAAGCGGATGATGTCGTGCAGCGTGTTGCACTTGCCGGGCGAGTAGCCGCTCGCGAGGCGGTCACGCAGCGTCAGGGGGATGATCCAATCGGCCACGGAGCGAAGCCGGTCCACGTTGGGATTCGGGGGCGAAGCAGGGCGCGGCTCTGCGGTGAGCACGCTCTGCACCACGCCGTCGTAGACGACCCCGGAGTCGGCATCGACCGTGACGACGGCGCCTTCCCGAAGCGAGCTTGAGGCGGAGCGGGTGGCGAACAGGGCGGGGACATGAAGCTCCCTGGCAACGGTTGCGAGGTGTCCGGTCACCTCGCCCATGTCGGCGACGACCGCTGCGACCTTGGGCAGCAGCACAGCGAAGCGGGGTTGAGCTTCGCGCAGCACGAGGACCGCGCCCGCAGGGCAACGGAGCGAGTCGAGGTCACCGGCAACACGGCATATGGGTCCCGCAGCCGCACCGCCGCTCGCTCTCGAGCCGCCTTGCAGCAGCACGCGCGCCCCTTCCACGATCCGCGCTTGCGGCATGGTTGGAAGCTGCTTTCGCTGTGGCCGCACCTGCAAGACAAACGGGCGCCCGTCGGCTGCAAGTGCCCACTCCATGTCGATGGGCGACTTCAACGACGATTGCAGGCGCCAGGCCAGGTCGCAGATGGCAAGCACCTGCGGCTCGGACAAGATTGGATCCTCGCCCACGTCGTTCACTTCAACGGGATGGGTTCCCTCGTCCGGCGAGCACTGCAACGCGATGCGCTGCCGGCCAAGCTTGCGCTCCACGAGCTGCCGACTCTTGCGTGCGACGCTGTAGCTGTCCGGCTCAGCGGAGCCATCCACAGCGCTGAGCCCGAGGCCGCGCACTGCTTGCAGGAGGGTCACGAGCCGATCGGGCTGCGCCCAGTCGGTGTACAGCACGCCGGCTGCCACCGGATCGAGCATCTCGATCACGCAGCAGCACATCGCGACTTCCGAGTCGTCGAGCCCGCAGCCCAGGCGATAGGTGAGCGCCTGCGGCGAATACTTGCTGGCGACCACCTGACGGAACGCATCTGCGAGGTTCGAAGCCGGCACGTTCAGCAGCGATCGATACTGGCCGGCGAACGACAGCTCGTGGCCCCCCTCCTGCAGTGCGCTGGAGCGCACGGCAAAGCGCTGGGTGGGCCGCAAGCCGAGCGCAGCCACTGCGTCCTGCAACGCATCGCACACCGACGAAGGGACAGGCTCGCTCTCCACCATGTGCGTGAGCGTCGCAGACGCCTCGAACAGAGCAGGCAGATCGTTCATGTCCGCATGGGAGAGGACCTCTGCCACCCTGGTGTCCAGGCCTCGAGCAGACATGAAAGCATGATAGGCCTCGACCGTGGTGGCGCAGCCTCTGGGAACATGGGCGCCGAGGACCCGGCTGGCCTCGCCGAGAAGCGCGCTCTTCTGACCGACGACCTCGGTGAGACTCGCGTCGACCTCTTCGAGGGGCAGGGCCAGGCCCGGGCGGTGCAGGACCGGGGCGACCTGCACCGTGCGGGCGATATCCTTCTGGATACGCTCGAACCGCGGCACGATCTTCTTGTACCTGTCGTTGGTCATCCGGTTGAGGTTCACGATCATTCGACAGGTCTGGACCGTGATGCCTGTGAGCAGCCGGTGCATGTCGGCGCTGGACAGCGGCACCTCTCCAGCCAAGGCCGCCTGGATGTCTGCGAGAATCCCCAGAGCCGCATTATTGGCGCGCAGAACCTCACGACAGCAGGCCACTGCCGCGTCCATGGAAGGCGGTTTCGGCCCGCCATGGCCAAGCATCCTCGCTGCGAGTTGTCGAAAGCTCGTCATCTGCGGTCCGGGATGCCAGGCAACCCCCGCATCAATATGCCAGTAAGGCGGGTGAGGTTCAATCGGCGTTGTCTGCCGATCCGAGGGCGGGCCGAGAGCTTCAGCCCGCCCGTTTCACAGGGGCGAGACGAGGCCAAGAGGGGCGGTCAGTTGGAGGCCTCGGGCTGGTGCCTCTTGTCCTTGGTGGGCTTGGCTTCCGCAGCGTCCGGCTCCTCCGGCTGGTCGGAGTCGTCGTCATCCTTTGCTGCCGGCTCGCGATCGGCGTCGGCCGCGGAATGCGACTTGATCCGCATGCTGTAGAAGGAGCGGTAGGCGAACACTGCAGCGACCAGGAAGAAGACCGCGGAAAGGAAGTAGGTAAGCGTGGTGCCGTTGGCGGTCCCCTTGAGGTTGACGGCGAGCTCGACGGCGAGCAGTCCGAAGAGGGTGGTGAACTTGATTACGGGGTTCATGGCTACCGAGGAGGTGTCCTTGAACGGGTCGCCCACGGTATCGCCAGTCACGCACGCAGCGTGCAGCTCGGTCCCCTTGGCCTTGAGGTCCACCTCCACGATCTTCTTGGCGTTGTCCCAGGCGCCGCCGGCATTCGCCATGAAGATGGCCTGGAACAGGCCGAACAGGGCGATGGAGATCAGGTAGCCGATGAAGAAGTACGGGTCGAGGCAGGCAAACGCCAGGGTGCTGAAGAACACGGTCAGGAAGATGTTGAGCATGCCGTTCTGCGCGTACTTCGTGCAGATCTCGACCACCTTGCGGCTGTCCTTGACCGAAGCGCGTTCCGTGGATTCGAGCTTGATGTTGGCCTTGATGTACTCGACCGCGCGATAGGCGCCTGTGGATACGGCCTGTATCGTGGCGCCGGTGAACCAGAAGATGACCGAGCCGCCGGCAATCATCCCCAGCAGGAACGGAGGATGCAGCAACGACAGGTTCTCCATGCCGTGCTTGAGCCCACCGGTGAGCGCGACGATGATCGAAAAGATCATGGTGGTGGCGCCGACCACGGCGGTGCCGATCAGGACCGGCTTGGCCGTTGCCTTGAACGTGTTGCCAGCACCGTCGTTCTCCTCGAGGAATCCCTTGGCTCGCTCGAAGTCGACTTCAAAGCCGAACTCCTTCTTGAGCTTGGCAGTGATACCGGGCTCCTGCTCGATCATGGACAGCTCGAACACGCTCTGCGCGTTGTCCGTGACCGGGCCATAGGAGTCGACAGCGATGGTGACCGGGCCCATGCCAAGGAAGCCGAAGGCGACCAGGCCAAAGGCGAAGACCGCTGGGGCGAGCATCAAGGTAGGAGGAAACAGCGTGCTGACGCCGTAGGCGACTCCCATCAGGCCCATGATGGTAAGGCCCATCCAGTAGGCGCTGAAGTTGCCGGCCACCAGACCGGACAGGATGTTGAGCGAGGCGCCGCCCTCGCGAGAGGCGGTGACCACCTCCTTGACGTGGCCGGAGTTGGTGGAGGTGAAGACCTTGACCAGCTCGGGGATGAGTGCGCCTGCGAGCGTGCCGCAGCTGATGATGGTCGACAGCTTCCACCACAGGCTCGGGTCACCGCCGAGCGGCTGGGATTCCGAGCCGACGAGCCAGTAGGAGACGGCGTAGGTCATGACGATCGAGACGATCGAGGTGAGCCAGACCAGCACGGTCAGGGGTGCTTCGAAGTCCATCTTCGGGGCGTCGGCGTAGCGGCCGCGGGCAATCGCCTGGTTGATCAGATAGGAGGCTCCGGAGGAGATGATCATCATCACGCGCATCGCGAAGATCCAGACCAGCAGCTGGGACTGGTCCACCTGCTTGGGGATGGCGAGGAGGATGAACGTGATCAAGGCGACGCCGGTCACGCCGTAGGTCTCGAACCCGTCAGCCGTGGGTCCGACCGAGTCGCCGGCATTGTCACCCGTGCAGTCGGCGATCACGCCTGGATTGCGCACGTCGTCTTCCTTGATGTTGAAGACGATCTTCATCAGGTCCGAGCCGATGTCGGCGATCTTGGTGAAGATGCCTCCGGCGATTCGAAGAGCTGCGGCGCCAAGAGACTCACCGATGGCGAAGCCGATGAAGCAGGGGCCGGCCATGTCCGAGGGGATGAACAGCAGGATGCCGAGCATGATCACGAGCTCGACGCTGATGAGCAGCATGCCGATGCTCATGCCGGCCTTCAGGGGGATCGAGTAGGTCGGGTAGGGCTTTCCCTGCAGCGAAGCGAACGCGGTGCGCGAGTTGGCAAAGGTGTTCACCCGGATTCCGAACCACGCCACGCCGTAGCTGCCCGCAATGCCGATGAGGCTGAAGGCGAGGATGATGGCGACCTTGAGGGGCGTGAACTCGGCAGCGCGCAGCACGCCGAAGTACACGACGATGATCAACCCGATGAAGACCTCGAGCATGAGGATGAACTTGCCCTGCTGGATCAGGTAGGCCTTGCAGGTCTCGTAGATCAGCTCCGAGATCTCGCGCATGGACTTGTGCACGGGCAGGTTCTTGAGCTGGTTGTAGATCACCAGACCGAACGCGAGCCCGACCAGACAAAGCACCAGACCTGCGGTCAGCAGCGTTCGGCCATCGATGTCCCCTCCCCCAATCCATCGAAAGGTGCTCTTGGCGAGATCGGGCAAGATGAGGTTCGCTTCACCGCCGTGGTGCTCTGCAGCCTGCTGCTGCCCTGCCGCTGCTGGCGCCAGCAGGAAGGTCACCAATGCCATCATCAATGAAGCGCAGATGGCCTGCACATTCCGAAAATTCATGGTCCGTCTCCTCGCCACCCTCAACTCGACGGCACGAGCCGTCGATGAGGCACATTGCGGGCACGGCTCCGGCCCTCGGCCGTCCGTTGCCCAATCACGACGCTTCAGCGTGCTGTGTTCCCCGGCGAGTAGATCCGGCGAAGGCTTGAACCTATCAGCAGGCTTGGCGGCCTGTCGATGGGAAACGCCCCAGGGCCGTTCGGGCTGCTATCGCACCGGCCCCCCGTCCCCAGCGGAATGGGCCCGCTGGGCGGGTTGCCAGGCCTGTGGTACGGATCGCGCACCATGAACGCAAACGCTTCCCAGGGTGCCCAGGCCGCAGTGCAGACTCCACGAGCCGACCGCGAGAAGCTGCTCGGCCAGCGCGGGCGCGTGATCTGGCTCACAGGGCTCTCGGGCGCGGGCAAGACCACGATCGCGCGCGCAATGGATGCGCATCTGCATGGGATGGGGAGATTGTGCGCGGTGCTCGACGGGGACGTGGTGAGAACCGGCTTGAATCGCGGCCTTGGGTTCTCCGAGGAGGATCGCCACGAGAACATCCGGCGGATCGCCGAAGTGGCGCGGATCCTGCTCGACACGGGGGTGATCGTGCTGGTGGCGGTCATCTCGCCCGCAGAAGCGATGCGGCAGAATGCGCGCAAGATCGTAGGAGCCGCGGACTTCTTCGAGGTTTATGTCCGGTGCTCCATCGAGGTGTGCAACCAGCGGGATACCAAGGGGCTCTACAAGAAGGCGCAGGCAGGACAGCTGAAGCAGTTCACCGGAGTCAGTGCGCCCTATGAGCCGCCTGCGGCGCCGGATCTGATCATTGATACGGACCAGATGGGGGTCCAGCAGGCGACGGAGATGCTGCTTGGGGCGGTGGGAGACCTGGGCGCGCCGCGCGCCTGAGCGACGCAGCACACCGCTGGATTCCGCCGTGGTCGATACGCCCGAGTGGCGTTTCTGTGTTCTTGCTTGAAGCTTGAGGCAGAGGGGGCCGGGAGCTACACTGCGTGCTGCACGACCGCGTTGCGATGACGGTCGCTCGAAAGTGACGTTATTGATTTGGCCTGCGAACGGCGGGCCTGGTGCGACGTGCAGCCTCCTGGCACCCAGGCGGGCGCTGCAGGTGCGGCGCGCTCGGCGCGTCTGGCGCGGGCTGTGGGGGTTCGGGGGAGGCGGCGATGTCCTGGCTAAGCCGGATATTTGGGAGCGGCGGGCGAGCTGAGGCCAACGTTCACCTCGGCCTGCGACTCGCGCGATTCCGACAGATGCTAACGAGCTACGGCAAGCTGCTCGATCAGATGGCGGACGCTGCGGACAAGCAGTCAGGGACGAACCTGCTCGACAACGGGTACACGCTGTCGCTCGCCGAGACGGCTTTGGACGTAGCGGAGTCGATGGTCTTCGATCTCAACGTCGTGACGTCGCAACGCTACGAGGACTTCTACGGCGAGATCGAGCGATTCCGGGACGCACTGCGAGCACTGGCGTGCCGTGCGGCGACGTTGAAGACGGGCGAGGAGGTTTCGCGACCGGGCGCACCGGAGGGCGCAGAGGTATCAGCGAGTGCGCTCGCAGAGGCGATCGGACGGGCGCACGTGCTCGTCGCAGGCGCCGGCATGGCGGCGTGTCGCGGCGTGGCTTCTGGCCCCCTGTTTCGAATTTCATCGGATCGCGACCTGGCAAGCGCACCCGAAGGCGCGGTGCTTCTGGCTCGGGACCTCACACCGGAGCAGGAAGTCGTCGGCGTGGTGAGGAAGGCGTCCGCGATCCTGACTGAATCTGGGGAAGCCGCAGGGGAAGTAGCCAAGCTGGCACGTGAGTTCCGCATACCCACGATCGTGGCGATGGGAGACGCGGCGGCGGGTCTGCCTGCGGGCGGCGTCGTCACGGTGGATGCGGATGAGTGCGTGGTATACGAGGGGAGGATCCATGAGCTTGTGGACTACTACCGGCTTGGGCGGATCGGGGCAGACGAAGAGCCCGAGTACACATTTCTGCGTGATGTCCGGCAGCTGCTGTTCACGCTGACCCCGGTGGACAGCGCAGAGCCGTGCGCGGAGCGGGGCCGTTGCGTCAGCCTGCACGACTTGTGTCATCTGGCTCACGAGCTGGCAGGAGAGGCTCTTGCGGAGCAATCCGAGGATCGTTTCAACCAGAGGGGAATCGCGCGACCGGTCGCGACGTCAGCGCCATACTCCGTTAGCGTCGTGATCCTCGGAGAGCCAAGTCCTTCTGAAGATGCCTCAGGAGGGCGCGCCCCCTCCGCCGACTCCACTACGCTGCAGCCGTTTCTCCTGGGCCTCGAGTCTGGATCACGCGCGGGACGTTGCCAGGGAGGCGGCGGCAAGCAGCGATCGGTCATGGCCACCGTCAAGGATGATCACGCGAACATCATCGTGCAGCGTGTGGCCGGATTCGACATGGTGGACGCGCTCGCCAGCGCGAGCCCGGAGTACAACCACGCATATTGCCGGTTCTCGCCGCAGTCCGGCGCTCCAGGCCAGCCCGGGTTGCGCGGAGACATTGCCCAAGCGGCGCTCCGTCGTCTCGGATTCAGCGTCGCGGGTACGCCGCGATCGGCCACGGGCTGGATTGGCAACTTGCAGCGCGCGGAGCTGCAGGAGCGGCTGAACGTGATTGGATGTCTGAGCGCCTGCCTCGACGGCATGGTGAAGGAGGTTTCGGGGGGAGCAGGAATCGATCGATGCGTGTCGACCTTCCTTCAGCAGCACGCGTGACGGCGCTCCTCCCGGAGAGCCCGGGAGAAACGGATTGGACAAGCCCTTCGTCCCTGAGCAGGAGAGCGAACCCGATGTGGCCTAGACCGCCTGAGGTGGAAGTCAGCGACGATCCTGCGGATCCGATCCGGAGGAGGTACCGCATTCTGCGACGGCTCCTGGCGGCCAACAGCGAGATGCTCGAGCTGATTGCAGAGAGGGAATCCGATCTGCGTCATCTCGATCCGAGCGAGCCGCGCCTGCGCCAGCCGATTCTTCATCTGCTGGAGAGCTCACTGCTCCTGGCAGAGAATCTCAACCTGCTGACGGACAATCGATACCTCGCGCTGTACGAGGCGCACGCCGAGATCGAGCGGGCCGTGCGCATGGCGCTCCTATCGTTCCCATCGCCCAGCAACCAACCGCTCCTGGTCCGTCTCGAGGATGCGAGTCGGGCCACGGTTCGCGAGGTCGGGGGCAAGGCGGGCGCGCTCGGGGAGCTACGGGCGGTGCTGCCCGGCTCGGTTCCAGCGGGGTTCGTGATCACCACGGCAGCGTATCGGCTCTTTCTGCGGGAGAGGAACCTTGGGGACGCGATCCGGAAGCTGCTCAGGGATCTGAGCCTGCAAACGAACCGCGAGCAGCTTGCGGAGCGCACTGCAGCCATACGCACGCTCCTTGGGGTGAGTGACGTACCTCGAGCGATTGTGGACGCGATCAGCGCGGGTGTATCCGAGGTACCGACCGCTGTCGGCACACGGTGGGCTGTCC
Source organism: Deltaproteobacteria bacterium (assembly GCA_016218915.1). Taxonomy (GTDB): domain Bacteria; phylum Myxococcota_A; class Polyangia; order Polyangiales; family Polyangiaceae; genus JACRCQ01. Next base: position 17,919 of record JACRCQ010000031.1, on the reverse strand, counting down.
GCTCGAGCGCAGTGGGTGAAGACGGTGGCCGCTGGAGCTTTGCGGGGCAGTTCGACAGCGTGCTGGACGTTTCTCAGGAGGGGCTGGTCGACGCCTACAAGGCGGTGGTGGCGAGCCGGTGGGCGGATCGTGCGGTGATGTACCGGCTGCTGGCGGGATTCGCCGAGGTGGACACGCCGATGGCTGTGCTCTTCCTGCCGATGGTCGAGGCGCGTTCTGCGGGCGTGATGTACACCAAGGACCCTCGAGATCCCCAATCCGACCGGATGCTGGTGAACTCTGCCTTCGGGCTCGCCGATTCTCTGGTGCAAGGCAGAGCCGCGGCCGACACGTTCCTCCTGAGCCGGTCGCGGCCGGTCGAGATCCTCGAGCAGCGCGCGGGCAGGCGTGGCAGTCTGTCGCTCACGCACCCCGAGCTGGAGCGGCTGGTGGAGACCGGACTGCGGATCGAAAGGCACTTCGGCTCGCCGCAGGACATCGAGTGGGTACTGGCCAGCGACGGCGAGCTGAAGATCGTACAGTCGCGTCCGCTGCGCCTGGAGGACGCACACGCGCACGGCGGCCAGATGCTGGAGACGCGCAGCCCGATCCTGTCAGGCGGCATGACCATCTTTGCGGGCAGGGCGGTAGGTCCCGCGCATGTGGAGACCCGGCCCGGGCCTGTGGGGCCGGTTCCCGACGGCTGCGTGCTGGTGGTGACGCAAGCCTCACCCGAGCTGGGGCCTGTGCTCCCGGTGATCGGCGGCGTGATTGCGGAACAGGGAAACGTCGCCGGACACGCGGCCACCCTGATTCGCGAGTTCGGAATTCCGGCGTTGTTCGGCGTGCAGGATGCCGCGAGCCGCATCAGCACCGGAAGGGTCGTGAGCCTGGATGCCACCCGTCGCGCCGTCTACGAGGGTGCGCTCTGGCCCGGTGTGGCCCAGCAGGTCGAGACTCGCATCCAGCGATGGCGGTCAGGAAAGCGCAGAAGCCCTCTCGGCGAGCTCATCGTGGCGCTGAATCTCACGGATCCGCTCTCGCTCTCGTTCCGGGCGAGCAAGTGCAAGTCCGTGCACGACATCGTGCGCTTTGCGCATGAGAAGGCCGTATCCGCGATGTTCGAGCTGGGCGACGCGGCAGCGCAGAGGCGCAGACGGACGTGGCGGCTCGACAGTCCGATCCCGTTGAACCTCACGCTGATGGATCTCGGGGGCGCGGTGCCGGAGGTGCGTGCCGACAAGCGATCGGTCGATCCCCGGGACGTCCGGTCGATTCCCTTCCAGGCGTTGTGGCGGGGCATGGCCGATCCACGGGTGACGTGGGCGGGGCGCTCGCAGCTCAGCGTGTCCGGCTTCGCCTCGGTGATGACGGCATCGATGGTGGATGCCCGCGCGTCGATCCGATCGCTGGGAGACTCCAACTACCTGATTGTCGCGCCTGAGTACATGAATCTCAACGCGCGGCTGGCGTACCACTTCGCGATGGTGGATGCGCTTCTGACGGACGTGCCGGAGAACAACTATGTGAGCTTCCGCTTCCGGGGCGGGGGAGCCGGAGCGGATCGCAGGGAGCTGCGGGGGAGATTTCTCGCGGAAGTCCTGCTGCGCTCGGGGTTCCGTGTGGATCAGCGCGGAGACCTGGTGACTGCGTGGCTGCGGCGCTTTCCCACCAAGGAATCCGAAGAGGCTCTGGCGACCCTGGGCAGGGTGATGGCCTGTGCGAGGCAGCTCGACATGCTGATGGATGACGAGCGCAGCGTAGGACGATTTGTGGAGCGATTCTTCCAGGGAGACTTCGGCGCGTTCACGTGACGCGTGCTGTGGTCAATAGAGAATGCTTGCCGCGGCGCACGACCCGTGCGACAAATGTCAGCCTGCAGGGGGCAACCCCGGCGTCGCCACCTCGCGCTCACATTCCGCCGATCTTCACCGTCGGCATTCAACTCGCTGCTCGGATCCTGGACAAGGCCTTGACCGATGCTCCCGCGTCGTCGATGGGTCGCCTGGCTCCCGAGCCCATGACCACCACACTGCCGCTGCAGAAGTCGAGATACTCGCCAAGGAGGGTAGAATGAACGTCATCTTGTTGGGAGGACCGGGCGCTGGCAAGGGCACGCAAGCCAAGAAACTGGTGGCCCGACTCGGGGTTCCTCAGATCTCGACCGGAGACATGCTCCGAGCCGCCGTGTCGGGGGGAACCGACTGGGGGCGCAAAGCCAAGGAGTTCATGGATGCCGGCAAGCTGGTGCCTGACGAGCTGGTCATCGCGATCATCAAGGAGAGGATGACCCAGCCGGATGCGACCGGAGGCTCGATCTTCGACGGCTTTCCCCGGACGGTCCCCCAGGCTGAAGCGTTGGGCCGCCTCATGGCGGACCTGGGCCGGTCCATCGACCATGTGATCTCGATCGAGGTGGACGAGGCGGAGCTGGTGGGCCGGCTTGGGGGACGGCGGACCTGCAAGTCGTGCGGCCAGATGTTCCACGTGGTGCAAGCTCCTCCTCGCAAGGCGGATGTGTGCGACGCCTGTGGCGGCGCGCTGTACCAGCGGGACGACGACAACGAGGCCACGATACGGTCGAGGCTTGCCACGTATGACAAGGCGACCCGCCCCCTCGTGGAATTCTACCGTCAGAAGGGGCTTCTCCGACGCGTCCTGGGCGTTGGCTCGATTGACGACATCTTCGAGCGCATCTGCGCGATCCTCTCATAATTCTCACGCAACACGCGGTGCTTGCGGGATTCCCTAGGGTCTCCCACGAGCTCCGCGCGCACGAGCAATCCGAAGCACGTCCTGCTCGAGGAAACGGAAGCCGTGCTCTGTGTCGATCGGCAGCGGAGCCCCGGAGGCTATCAGCTCGGCCACCCGCCCATACAGACGCTTCGCGTCGCGCCCCAGGCCGATTGCATCATAGCAGAGTGCCAGATAGTACGCTGCGGGCCACAGGTTCGCCTCCAGGAACAGCGCTGCGCGCAGCTGCCGGGCTGCCCCCTGCACGTCGCCGTCCAGGTAGCGCGATATCCCATCCAGCATCTCCCTCGCTGCGGCCGAATCGTCGCTCTCTGCCGCTGGGGCCTCGTCGAGCTTCTGCGATGGCGGCACGCTCGACGTGTACGCTGGTGATGGCTCGATCGCGACGAGCTCGCGCGATCCGACAGCAGGCTGCGGGGGCATCGCTGCAATCCGGAATCCCAGCGCGAGCGGCTCTGGCGTGGCTGCAGCGGGCTGGGGAACTGCGCCCTCCTGCCGGAGGAACACGAGGCGGTTGTCAATCGAGACCGGCGTCAGCCCGGCAGGGAGCTCGAACACGATGTCGCTCGCGCCGAGGATGAGCGCACCGCCAGGGCTCAGCGCCTGGCGCAAATGCTCGATCACGCGCCGCGCATGCTCCCGCGTCAGATAGATCAGCACATTGCGACAAACGATGAGGTCCCAGAGCCCGTCCGCAGCAGTCGACGGCAGGGGCGCGTGCAGGAGATTGTGCTGCACAAAGGACACGGAGCCCTTGAGCGACGCAGCGATCTCGTAGGTGCTGCCGGCCCGTGGAGCCAGCACATGCTTCATGCGCTCAGGCACCCAGCGCACGGCCCAGGCGCCGTACGCCCCCTGCCGGGCGCGCTGCAGCGCTGCGAGGTTGACGTCGGTGCCGACGATCTCGGCCCTCGCATTCCGCTCTGCCACGAGCGCTGCGAGGGAATAGGCCTCGTCGCCGGATGCGCAAGCCGGCACCCACACGCGCGGCGGCCCGGCCGTGCGCGACGCCCGCTGGGCGAGGAACGCGGCTGCCCCTTCCAGCTGCTCGAGATCGCGAAAGAACCAGGTGTGCGGAACCGTGACCGCCTCGACCAGCTCGTTGAACGAGGCATCGTCCGCTTTCACGTGCGCTGCCAGCGACTCCTCGCTATCGGTCCCAAGGGACACGGCCTTCCTGCGCGCATACGCTGTCAAGGCCGAGGCGATCCCGCCGCGCTCGATCGAAAGCCCGAGCTCACCTTCCACAAGAGCCTGCAGCCTCGTCGGATTCGCCGTCATTCCCTTGCCAGCCTGCCGACCAGCTCGCAGAGCAATTCTGCAATCTGATCGGGCGGAAGCTGCCAGACCGCCGAGGGCGCGGCAGCCTTGGGCATGCCATAGACCGCGCAGCTCAATGCGTCCTGTACCAGCGTGAGCCCCCCAGCCTCGCGTATCGCTTGCAGCCCCTGGGCACCGTCCTCCCCGATGCCGCTGAGCACCACGCCTGCAGCCAGGACTCCGAGCTTGTCAGCGACACTCGACAGCAGAACATCGACCGAGGGCGCGAGGCCGAGGTGGCGCTTCGGCGCCGCTGGCCCGATGCGACGGCCATCCAGCGCGATCAGGTCGCTGTCGTCCGGAGCCACGAACAGCTCGCCCGCACGAACTGGCATGGGCTCGTGGCAGATCGAGACCTTCAATCTGCATCGAGAAGCCAGGAAGCTCGCGAACCCTCGGGCGTAGCCGGACGGGATGTGCTGTGCGACGGCAATGCATGCCCCAAAGGACTGGGGAAGGGCTGCCAGCAGGGTGGCGAGCGCAGGAGGCCCGCCAGCCGAAGCACCGATGGCGATGAGCACAGGGCGGGCGCCGCTCCAGGCTGCGGCTGTCGCCTCCCGGGGTCGCGCGACAGGCGCGTGAAACGATCGGGGGTGTCGCACGACCGGGACTTGCGCCACGCGGCGCAGAGACTGACGCAATGCCGCTTCGGCTGCGCTGTCTCCCAGCACGGGCTTCTCCGCGAACTCCAGTGCCCCGCGCCGGATGGCGTCAAAGGCTGCCGTCGAGTCAGAGCTTGGCTTGCCTGTCACGACCACGATCGGCACCGGGCAGGCGGCCATCACGCTCTCGATCACTTCGAGGCCTCCTACCCGCGGCATGAGCAGATCCGTCACGAGCACCGAGGGGCTGTGCTGCTTCACGAGCGAGAGAGCGTCCTCGCCGCGGGATGCCTCGGCAACCACCCGCAGATCCCCATCTGCCTCGATGATCGATCGCAGCCTGTCGCGGCAGAGAACCGAGTCATCGACCACGACGACAGACAGAGGGGTCATGAGCGCAGCTCCACGAATCTCCCCACCACCTCGAGGAGCGTGGAGCCCTGGAACTCGGACTTGACGACATAGGCATTGGCCCCGAGGCCTGCGGCCTTCCTGCGGTCCTCCGGCGAGCTTCGCGTGGTGAGCATGATGACCGGCAGCGCCTCGGTTCGCTGCCGGATTCGCTCCAGAAGCTCAAAGCCGGTCATGCGGGGCATCTCTACATCGGAGATCACCAGATCGATTCCCGGGCGCTCCAGGCGCTCGAGCGCTGCAGCTCCATTCGAAGCCGTCTCCACGGCCAGGCCGGCGTTGACCAGGATGTCTGCAACGATGTCGCGCACTACGTCCGAGTCGTCCACCACCAGGATGCGCGGCAATTGCGCAGCAGCGTCGCGGGTCTGCACGGCGGACTGCCTGCGCACCGATGCCCTCAGCACATCTGCCCAGCGCAACAGCAGCACCACGGACCCGTCTGCAGCCGCTCCGCTCGCCACGATGCGTCCCCCTGCGGACAGCAGGCGATCCGCTGGACGCCGCAGCAGATCGCATTCGCCCACGACCTTGCCCACGATCACGGCGCCGCGTCGGTCCCCGACTTCCATGAGCAGCAGCCCGCCCGTGCTTGGCTCTTCCAGGCCAAGCCAGTCTGACAGGAGCCGCACCGGCCATGCCTCTGCCTGGTGCCGATGGACGCCTGTGCGACGCGCAAAGGCGATGGAGTCGGAGTCGCGCACGACCGACCTGACCCAGCGGGTGGGTACGCCATAGAGGGCGCCGCAGGTCTCCAGCAGGAGCACGCGCTCCTTGGATACCGAAGAAGGGACAGCGAGCTCGAATCGCGTGCCGCGTCCTGGAATGGATTCTACTCGGACCGAGCCGCCCAGCCCCTCGACCTTCCTTCGCGCCGCGCTCAGACCCATGCCGCGGCCTGAGATGGAATCGGCCGCGTCCCGCTGCGTGAAGCCTGCGAGGAATACGAGATCCATGGTGTCGGCCGGGGACAGCAGCGGGGCCCGCTCCTCTGCCAGCAGGCCGAGCGCCACAGCGCGCTTGCGGATCATCTCCAGATCCAGCCCTGCCCCGTCGTCTTCCACGCACACGATCACACTGGCCCCTTGCGCCTCCGCCGTGCACCTCACCCGGGAGAGCGGCGCCTTGCCTGCCCTGTCCTCGGGCGCTTCCACGCCGTGATCGATCGCATTGCGAAGGATATGCATCAGCGGCTCGCGCAGCCCATCGAGCAGATTGCGCTCGAGCTCCACACCGGACGCCGAGACCTCGATCTCGACCTGCTTGCCTGCGGACTCGGCCAGAGAGCGGGCGTGGGCCACCAGGTCCTCGAGCGCCGGGGCGACCGGCTCGAGCCGCAGGGCCCAGGCCGCTGCCGTGACTTCGTCGAGATCGACCCGCGCCAGCTCGGACTGCTGGACAATCAGCGCAAGCTCACGGGCCAACTCCCGCGTAGGCGCATGGCTGGCAGCTTCCCCGAGCTGCGCCCACACGCGGCTCATCTTCAAGGATGCCTCGGTGATCCGCTCGCAGAGCGCGTCGATGCGCGCTGCATCGACACGGGTCCAGCGCAGGGTCGACGCGTGAGGCGTCGCAGGCACGCTCTTCGGCAACGCCTCGGGGCTGGCAGGGGCCGGTGCAGCCCTGGGACCGCTGCTCGAGGCGGCGCGCACCTCGGCCAGCAGATCCGACAGCTCCACGTCGTCGCTCAGCTCCCTGGAAGGCTGCCGCAGCGCTTCATCGAGAATGGACAGCGCCTGGCTCAGGTCCGCGACCGGCACTGCGCCGGCTCGGGCACCGGAGATCAAGAGATCCTCGAGCGCATGGGCGAGCTGGCTTATCACGGAGAAGCCCACGACCGCAGACTCCCCCTTGATGGTGTGAAGCTCCGACAGAGCGTCGCGCAGCTCCGGGCTTCCGGTCGAAGCTCCCTTGTCCAGGGCCTTGCGAACCTCGCGGATGCGCTCGGAGCATATGCCCCGGAACTTGTCGCGCAGCGCCTCGATGTTCGTCGCCACTTCTTCCCTCACGCCTGTCGCTGGAAGCGCTGCACCAGAGCTGTCAGGCGATCGGCATGCGTCCGAAGCCCTTCGGCCGATGCGCGCGTCTGCATGGTAGCTGCGGCTGCCTGGGTGACCACCTCGGCCACGCCGCGCACGCTCTGGGTGACCTGATCGGTGCTCGTGCGCTGCTGCTGCGTGACGAGCGTGATGTTGCGGGCTGTCTCCGCAGTCTTCTGGGCGAGCTTCTTGCTTTCCTCGGTGGCCACCACGGTCGACGCGCCCGACTCGCGTATCTCGCCGACGAGGGCTTTGATGTCCGCGACCGAGCCTGCCACGCGCTCGGCGAGCCGGCGCATCTCCGCCGCGACCAGGGCGAATCCCCGCCCTGCCTCTCCGGCCCGGGTCGCCTCCAGGGAGCCGTTGAGCGCAAGAAGGTCGCTGCGGTCCGCGATATCGCGTATCACCTCCAGGATGTCGGCAATGCGATTCGCCTGCCCGGTCAGGGTCCCGATGCGGGCCACCATCTGATCGGTATTCTCCAGGGTCCGCTCTGCATTCTGGAAGACCCCCTGTACGGAGTCCGCGACGTGCGCTGCAGACCGCGACAGCGATTCCATGGTCTGCGCGATCTCGATCATGCCCGAGGACTGCGAGGTAGCGGCAGCCTCCTGCTCCTGGGTTGCAGCAAAGATCTCGGCCGCTGCGCTCTGCAGCTCCGCCGACGTCCCGTGCATCTGTTCCACGCCCTCCTTGAGATTCTGGAGCATGGCGCGGAATGCGTCGGGCAGCTCTCCCTGGCCCTCGATCGGCACGTCGAGATTTCCCGATCCAGCTTTCTTCGACGCCACGGCGAGCTCGCGCATCGTGTCCACAAGCTGGTTCATGTTCACGAGCAGGCCGCCCAGCTCGTCGAGCTGGGCCACTGGAAGGGTCCCCATCTCGGAAAGATCCCCCTTCTCGGCAATCCTGCGTACCGCCTGGTTCGCCGTCTCCAGCGGCTTTGCCACGGAGCGCGACATCAGCCACGAGCCGATCAGGGCCCAGATCGAGAGCGTGACCCCAACGATCAGCGCTGCAATGAGGAACTCGCGAGCCATGGAGCTCACCGAGACGTAGGCCCCGACCAGCGCTCCGTCGGGCATGGCATCCACTCGAACGTAGCCCCCTCGCGCGGCATTGACGATCGCGGCCCGAGGTGCGCGCTTGAGCCACGATGCATCGAGCCACGCAGGCATCGCCGCTCCGGCGGAGCGCAGCTCCCCGGATCGGTCCAGGGCAAATACCGAGGTGCTCACGGCAGCGCCCTCGCTGCCAGGCGCTGCGAGCGCTCCGCCGCTGTTGCCCAGTCTCGATCGGGCCTCCGAGGCCTCGCGATCCACCTGCATCTGCGCCTGGAGCATCAGATCTCGGGCGTGGGAAGAAGCTCCCACGGCCGACATGGCAACTCCCGGGCAAGCGCTGAAGCAGATCGTGAGCGCAACGATGCGCACCGAGATCGAACGCTGCGGGCGATCCAGCTCGATTCCCACCTCCTGGGCAAAGATTGCATTGAGGCCCATGGGCTCGGTGAGCAGCCAGTCCACCAGGGGGACGCAGATTCCTATCGAGCCCAGGCTTCCGGCAAGCGCCAGCAGCACGGTGACCAGCTCGGCCCCGGTCTGCAGGCCGACGTGCCCTGCAGGCTGCTCGATGGCCAGCACGATCAGCAGCTGCGAGCCCCACATGACCGCCTCGAACGGCCCGAGCCTCGTCTTGGCGTTCTGCAGCGATCGGTCCGCCCGACGCACCGCCTCTGCACTGATTCGACGTTTGGACGCGTGCTCCCTCAGGAGAATCTCGAAGGGCTGCAGGTGTCGCGAAGTGGCTGCGCCAAAGAGCAGAGCGCGAATCACCAACAGCCCGCCCATGATGACGCCGACCCGGTCCGTGGGCGCGTTCACCAGGTAGCTGTACGCAAACACGAACAGGAAGGTGAACAGGAAGTCCAGGACCCAGACGAGCAGGACGATGCTCTTGGTCAGACCGATGTTCTTGAACACTACGGCTCTCCTCGGCGCAGATGGGATGGGGGGCGGTCGCTGCTTTCGGCCAGACGCTCCAGCGCGAGCGGGTCGACCACGAACAACGGCTTCATGCCTTCGCACAGCACAATGGCGCTCAAGGCCTTGCGTGCGGAGGGAGATGCGAACAGCTCGGCCGGCAGGCTGCGAAGCTCTTCGCGTGCGTGGGAGCGAAAGTGGACCTCTGAGCCTGCCCACAGGCCGACTTCGCCGTTGCGGGTCGCAACGACCAGGACGCGTTCGCGGCTGCTGCAGGCACCTGACCACTGGAGGCGCTGCGCAAGATCGACCGGCTCCTGAGCGCTCCACTCCGACACCCTGAGGATCCGCCGGATCGACTCAGCTCGGATGCCCCATTCCACCGTATCGTGCGGCACAGACAGAAACGTCGCTGTCTCGGGCTCACGCACCGGCTGCATCGTCACCGCTCCTGTCCAGAAGCAGGCGGGGATCCAGGAGCGGAACCACTGCATCGCCGAAGTCCACTTCAGCGCGGGCAAGGGCGAATTCGTGCACTGCGCGGGGCCCGAGCTTGTCGTCCGCCACGACCCGCACCTCGCTGACCCAGTCCGAGGGGACTGCGAGCACGCTGTCGTGGACGTCGACGATCAACGCGCGGGGGCGCTGCTCCCCTGGGGCAAGGGGACGGAGTCCTGGAACGACGCGTGCGATATCGAGCATGGCCACGGCTCTTCCGCCCCACGCAACGACGCCAGGCAGCTCGACGCGAGCGCCAGGGACCGGGACCCAGGTTCGAGCGCCGACGATCTCGCGGACGAGTCCAGCTTCGATAGCAACCTCGAAAGTCTGGACTCGAATGACCAGCAGGGAGTGGCTCACAGGGCAGCTCCTGAGTCGCGGACAGCAGAGCGGGCGCGCAGGAGGTTGCGAATGAGCGGGACCAGGCGCTGCTCGAGCTCTTCCTTGTTCAGCACAGCGTCAGCCTCGGTCTCGGCGGCGATCTGCTCGAGCTCATGGGCGGGTTTGGCAGAGATCACGATGATGACCAGGTTGGAGAGGCGGGAGTTGGAGCGCAGGACGCCGACGAGCTTGTCGCCATTGAGTCCTGGCATGCTCACATCCACGACAACGACGGAAATCCTGTTCTGGACGATGGCGCGTGTGGCACCGATCGCGGATGCGAGGGTGAAGACATCGAAGCCTGCAGCATTGAGCAAGCCAGAAACGTACGATCTCGCGAGCTCGGAGTCGTCGATGACCAGTGCACGAGGGACCGCTCCGCTGCCAGGCGCGGCAGCGGGAGGGACGATGGGCATAACTTGGGTGCTCCGTGGTAGCTACGGCCGGATCGTGAAGGGGCATGCAATGATCACGCCCCGATGGCCTGCGAGCGCGCGTAGATGCGAGACCGGGGCAAGGTCGCAAGCCGGAAGGGTGTGGCTCCAGGGGCGCCGTTGCAATTCTGAACGGTGGATTGCAGAGGCGCACGGATGAGACGGTGAAACGGTGAATCGAGCTTTCGTCCCTGTCCACGTCGCCGTTGCCGTCTGACGATTCATCACAAGTCTGCCCGGCAACTTCGCTTCATCTCTCGACGCGCGTTCTGATGCCTTGCCCCTGCCCTTGCCCTTACCCCTGCCCGAAGCGCCAGCACGCAGGTCTTCGGTCATGACCGTCGCCGGGGCTTTCATTCGCGGCGACCGCGTCGGGCATCCGACGCACCGGAGACCGGGACGTGATCGGTTCTGCTGCGCTGTCGATCTCGGGCCAACCGGAAAGTGATGTCGGAGATCCAGCCGTCGTAGAGCATGCAGACATCGTGGCTGCGAAGCGAGGTCGAGCACAAGCGACGCCGATCTACGACGACCCCAGCGGCGCGAGGGACGTGCGGAGGTTCACCGACGCCAGCCTCCGCAGCTCAGGTGGTACTGGCTGGTGGTCAGCTTGTCGCCGAACTCGACTGATTTCCCGCTGATCTTTCGTAGGCGCGAGTGGCATCGAACCACCGCCCCTACCGTGTCAATCGTGGATGCGCGTCCATCACCCCGCCCATCGGACGGCGGTCGGCGGCTGGGCTCCAAGCGTCCCCGTCTACGCTAGCCAGCGGAACACCACCCCCCTCCAGGGAGCCCTGTCGCGTACTGCTTGCAGGCGTCAATTGGAAGACAGTAGCCCTTCGAGTCAGCCCTCGGCTGTGATGCCGCATCTACCTCGAAGACGAAACAAGCCGTGCCATCGGGACACTGGCTCGGGTCGGCCCGCGTACATTCTTTCTGCAACATGGGCTCGAACGCACAGATGCCGATTGGATGCCGAGGTGATCTCCCTGTGCACACCTGACCCGCAGCGCATGGGCCGCAGTGTCCCCCGCAATACAGGCCGTCCTGCAGACAAGTGGTCGGCTCCGGGACCGGCTCACCTGTCCACGCAGAGTAGTCTGCGTACGCCACTATATCCGCGAAACCGGCCGCCGCGTAGAGTTGCCCAACTTCGAAGAGCACGCAGAACACTGTGCTGGAGGGATCCCCGGGTGTAAAACCTACGCACACGCGCGAATCCTCGCAAACCCAGCAAAAGTCCGGGCTGTCTGCGACCCAGGCATCATTGATGCAGGGCAGTACCGGCAAGTCCGGATTCAGGCAATACACACATGCGGCGGAATCCGGCGCACATTCGGTGGCGCTGCCGCAGATGGCAAATCCTCCCGGTGAGACGCAATGTGGATTTGCCTCAGGCTGACCGGAGTCCTCGGCGTCAGCGTCCGTTGCGTAAGCATCCGTTGCGGCAGTGTCGGTGCCACCGTCGGAAGTAGCGCTGTCCGGTTGACCCATCCCAATCTGGGATACTTCCACTCTCCCGCCGCAGTCGGCGGCAAGAAGGCAGATGGCGAGAAGACCGCAGCGTGCTAGGGCAAAGGCGCGCATGGGATGCATCCGAGTCAGTACTGCAAGCACACGAAGACGTCGTAGGGGGCCACGATTGCGTAGGTCCGCGTGGCGATTGGCGGCGGGAGGGACTGACACAGCGCGGGCGTGCCCGCGGGCAGTTCCACAGCGTGCGTGGCGACCCAAAGGCCGTAGACTGGATTGGAAACCTCCTTATCATCAAAGAACACGAGGTCTGCGGCGTCTGGCATCATGGTCAACCGCTTTGCCCTAACTGCGAATCGGCACACCGGCGGGTTGCCGTTGCTCGCCGCGCAAATCCAGTTGTCCGCTTTGCTCACGGCCGCTTTCATCGCGTTCTTCTCGATGTCGGAGAAGCCCCCCATTACAGTGGCGCCAACACCGACACCGGCGATCAGCGCGTTGATCGCGGCGGTGCAGGGGTCAGGATTCGTCGGTACGCAGGACGCTAGGGGTGTCGCCGTGGCTCCCTCTCCAAAGATCGGGGCAAATTGCGCGGCCTTGGCCTGCTCGTTGAACGTATCCACCAGCGTGTGCATCAGCGCCTGCGTCAGGCCATCGGACACCTCTTGCGCCTTGAACCCCGTCACGTCATGGTAGTTGAAGGGGATCCCCGTGATCGACAGGAATCCGTCGATGAGTCCCAGCGCGTATTCGTATTTCTCAATCGCAAGCAGATTTGCGAAGAGCGGGTCGGCGGCGTTATCGACCCGTAGGCTCATGTCCAGATAAAATCCGCCGCCACCTTGATCGATCGCCTGCGAGGGGTCATGGGTGAGCACGACCATCGAGTGCAGGCCCGTCGCATAGCAGCTAACGGGGATGATCAATCCGGGACAGCTTAGCTCGTTCTGGGCAGAGATGTTTGCCGTGATCTCATCCAGGATAGGCTGAAGCGGCACCTCGCGCCTGCATGCACCATGATCGACCACACGAAGCGCGTGCAGGCGGGGGGTGATGGGCCGGTCATATTGCGGTCCCTCAGCCCAGGGCCCGAATTGGTAGAGCAGCCCGCAGGCGTAGGGGTCAGGGGGCACGAAATCCACGAGTTCGAGCGGCACGTCGTTGAAGCCTCCTTGGTCCGGAGATGTCGAGAATGCCCGCGGGAGTCGCCACGATCGGAAGACGCGCCAGAGTTCGTTCTCGTAGTAGTCCTTGACGTAGAGCTGCCTCTCCCAGTCAGGACGATACATGGAAACATCGCGGACGTAGTTGCGGAGTTCCTCGGGGTCTCGGATGAAGGACAGCACTTCCGTGCTCGGGGTGGGGCTGTGCACGCGCACTGTCAGGTCCGTGAGCGTGGCTGCGGGGAACGGGGCCATCTCAGCGTCGCCTTTTCCCCATGCGTAATCGTGGCGAATAAGCAAGTCTTCGTTGAACGGCGTCGATTTCGTGCCGCTATCCGTCACCTGGAGGAAGGCGCCATAGCATCGGTGCTCGCTGACCCAGCAGTGCAAACCGTTGCAGCAGTCCTCCTCCTTGTCGCAGAAGTCGTCGGACAATCCACACTGCTCGCACCTAGTCGGAGATGTGGCATCGGTCCTCCTGCACACGGGCCGCGCATTGGCACAACAATCAGCGACAGTCTTGCACTCACCACCGAAACCGACATCGTCGCGCGTGCCCACGCGTATGCAGCACTGCTCAGCTTCGCAAACCTGATCCTTGCCACAGCACGGGTGATCCCAACCGCAGGGGAACGGATCGTCCACGCCCTTGCAGTCTGCGAAGCACGCGCCCGGCCCCGCAGGCAAGCGTGTCCAAGGCTCGCTTTCGGGACCAGAACCGGTTCCAGGCAAGGGTTGCACATCCCAGCATGACGCCGAATTGCAGTTGGCGCAGTCCTTGTCGTCCTGGCAAGGCTTTCTGCACCAACCGCCTACGCATTTGGCGCCGGCCTCGCAGCGCTTCTTGCCGCCAACAGTGCCCCATTCGGAATCGCAGTATCCGACGATTTGGGGATCCTCTCCAGCTCGGATCGGGTCAACGCAGGCAGAGTGGCTGGGTGAGGCCACACAATACTGACGGTCCCCGCAAGTATCCTGCGTGCAAGCGCCTGACCACGGGCAGTCGCCCTTCTTGACTTTCCAGCCCACTTTGCATTCGCCTTTGGGCAGGGGGGTGCAGTACGTGCAAGCCATGTTGGGCTGGCACATGTACTCGCTGGGCGCGCAATGGTAACCCTCCGGGCAGAAGGAGTAGCCCGCACAAGGGTCCAGGGAGCAAGAATCGCCCGCTTGGAGTTCCTTGCCGCAATGGTCGATGCAGGTCATCCAGACAGGGTAGCATCCGCCATCTACAGGTTTGCAGTCCAGGTATATGGGCGGAGGTCCGGGATCGCAGCCCCCCGTTCCTGCAAGCGCACCAACCACCGCCGGGAGCGCCGTGCCCACGGCAAGCCTCGTGACGCCCAACACCCGGCACACCCAAGCAGGCTTCCCGTTGCTGCCCATCCCGCACCTCCATCCCTCGCCCACGGACCGCTCGCCAGCAGTGTGACCGTACCCTTTCCGGACGATACTCGTCAACGAAAATTCCGCTCATGCGTGGATGCCGCACGAAACGGCAGAACTTGTCATTCCGCCCGCCCCAACGACATCGTACGGTGGTGATTCATCGATGCACCAGCACAAACATGGGCTCTGACCAGATCGCCATCACCCGCAGACGGACCGCTGCCCGACCCTTTTCGGGGGCAGCTCAGCTGTGCGTGCGAGCAGCGGAAATGAGTCGCAGTCGCCGAAGCCACCCCGAAGGGAGCGGCGTTCGCAACGGCACCCGCCGAACCCAAGCCCGCTCGCTCCCGAAGCTAGACTTCCTGCATCTCCTGGGACCAGTTGACGAAGCGAACCTTCGGGTTCGATCCCTTCGAGTGCGCCCGATGCCAAGAGACGCGGAGGTGACGATAATGACCATTCACGTTCTGCCCACCAAGTGCTACGCCTGCGGAGCACAGGCGAACCAGTCGATACCAGGTCAAGGGCTCGGCGGCGCGTAGAGCGGGAACCTCTACTGCACTCGATCCTTCTTCGGAACCGGGTCTGGTGCAGGCGCTGAGCTGCCGGAGCGTCTCGCTGCCCACAAGCTCATCAGGAAGACTCCCAGAAAAGCGAGGCTCACCGATACCCGCGTTGTTCCGATGGAGCACCCGCCCGACGATTCACTCGCAGCGGGTGCTGGGCTCGGAGCTTCGCTGCCCGCGTCTGGGCTTGAAGCTTCGCTGCCCGCGTCGATGCAATGCTGCGGCACCGGAGAGCTCCCCGCCTCGGGCATGGGACATCCCTGAAGGACTGGCCCTTCTTCTTCGTTCGGCTCGAGGCGCCCGCACGGATCAGTTCCATCCGAGCAACGGAAGGGCTCGAAGCAGAGCTGATCGTAGTGCGACAACTCATCGCAGGGACGATCGAGCACGCCCTCGGCCTGCTTGACGGTTCCGTGGGAGAGAAGGTTCTGGCAGGCGCCTGGATGCGGGTACTCCCCCGCATCGTAGCACTGCCACATTGGCGCGGAGCAGTAGGTACCCGCGCAGGTCAGCTCGGTGACATGCGCCACCGCCGCGTCCTGGGCGCCGCCGTCAACGCACCCAAACACCTCGGTGCCCTGCGTGAACATGCTGCACGCGAAGTCTCCGCCGGTGTGGCAGTCTCCACCCACCACGACCCCTCCGTCCCGGCAAGCGAAGCGCACGTTCCAAGCTGTGAAATCGCCGGATGCCTGCCGGTCGATCAAGATCGATCCGAGCAACACCAGAGCTGCGACGAGCTTCTTCATGGGCGCACCGATCCAAGTGTATCATGGCGTGTGCCCCTCGGTATCTACTGCCTTGCGCTGTGCCTGACCCTTCTGATCGAAGTGCCGATCACCACATGGTTTTTGCGCAGCTCAGGATGGCGAAGGGTGGCCACAGCGTCCGTCGCGGCAAACCTCGCAACCCATGTCACCATCCACGTCGTCGTGCCCCGATTGGGGTTGCCTCTTCCTGCATGGGACCTGGTGGGCGAAGCATTCGCGTTCGCAGTGGAAGCTGCGGTGTACGCGATCGTGATCCGTCCGCGATCCGCCTGGTGGGCCGTGGCTGCGTCAGCTCTGGCGAACGGCGTCTCGTACACGGCGGGGCTGGTGTTGCTTGCCGGCTGAAGCGCGCGACCAGTCCGCGCAGCATTTCAAATCGCGCCGCACGCCACCGCATCAAATGTCCCACTGACTTGCTCGCCAGTGAAGCTCGCCGAGAAGCTGCCTTTCACGGGGCAGCCGCAGGACATCGCCCCTGCCTGGCACAAGGCCGGCGAGTCATCCGCACGGTCCTTGCCACACGCCATGGTCCCAGCACAGCACACCAGAGCGATCGCGGCACAAATCCCATGCGACTCGATGGCAACGCCCAAGCGTCGATCCTACCGGGCGCCGAAGCGTTCGTCACGGCCATTCGCCGGGTGAGCCGCGTCCGGGGCGGGCCAGATGCAGAGCTCGAGTTCGGTGGCCCCGTGCGGAGGTTGCATGATAGAGTCGCTGGTAGAAGGCCACGAGGAGCGAGAGTGAAAGGCAAGCTCTCCGCGAAGATCCAGTCAAGGGGTTGGCTGATCGCGATAGTCAGCGGGATATCCGCGGCCTGCGGTGCGCGGACCGACACTGACCCGACCGCGGGAGGCGCCCTCTGTCCCTTTCGCCTGTCCGAAGTCTCGAGCAGCGGCACCCCGTGCCCAAGTGCCTTGGTGGGAAGGGTGTGCGAATACCCCGGCACGGCGTGCCCCGGCAACCAAGGCATGACCCTGGCTGCGTGTGTCCAACACGGAAACGCGTCTGTGTGGGCCCTTGCATTCAAGCCAGCGTGCGGATGTCCGAATCCCCGCCCGGTCGAAGGCGCAGCTTGCGACGACACAACGATGGTATGCGAATACCTCGGGGGATTCAGATGTGTCTGCAAGACAGGGGGCTGGCACTGCGGCCCGGTTGCCTTGACCTGTCATGGAGGCCGGCCCGACCTTCTCCAGGCTTGCGCGCCCCCAACAGAAGCTTGCTCATTCCCTACTTGCTGCGGGACTGTTGCCTCCTACGCTTGCGCCCCTTCGTCGGCCTACCCCGACCAAGGCTGGTATACGTTGATCAGATTAGACCCGTGTCCTTGCGAGTGAGGACCGACTCGTTGGAGCAGACCGCTCGTGGCAAGGAGCAGCGCCGCCCCATTCACTTCGCAATCTTGATGACCTCTCCATCGGGCGATCCATCGTTGGAACCCAGGCTGGTCCAGTACACGGCGGTCGCATCCACCGCGATGCCCGCCGGAGCATCCTGATTCGATGCGACAACGTCGGGTGCTCCCCCAGAGAGCCCCACCCGCATGACCGTGCCGGAGTTCGGGCCGGACCCGCCATTGGTCCAGTACACGGTGCTGGCATCCACCGCCATTAAAAAGGGATTCTCCTGGTGGGTGGCAAGGATGATCGGAGTACCCCCAGAAAGCCCTACCTTCGTGACAGTGCCGTCGCCGAATCGGGGGCCGCTGTCGAGCCAATAGACGGCGTTGGCGTCTACAGCGATGATCCGTGGGCTTTCTAGATTCTCGGCAAGGGTGACTGGGTGCCTCCAGCGCGATCGACCTTCATGACCGTGCCTGAAGCCACGTTGGTCCAATAGACGGCGTTGCCGTCCACGGCGATCCCTGCCGGCCTGGGTTGGCCGGCGGCAAGGGTAACAGGGGTACCGCCGGACAGCGGGACCTTCATCACCGTGTTACCGCCGAAGTTGGTCCAGTAGACCGCGTCGGCGTCCACCGCGATGCCTCCTGGCCCCGCTTGACCAGAGGCTAGCCCGACCTTCGCAGGTTGGGTAGGTGCAACGAGGCAGAGGCGGCCTGAAGGCCGCCCCAGGTAAGATTTCCGTATCCATGCGGCGACCTTCCTGCTAGATGAAGGATATGTTCTTCTTCGAGCGAGAGATCACGGGC
>JACRCQ010000004.1 GCA_016218915.1 Deltaproteobacteria bacterium | reverse complement strand
GCGGCAAGCGCAGGCCGGCAGCGGCCAGCGAGTAAGGCCAGCGTGTAGGTCCAGCGGGCAGAGGCGAGCGGCAAGGGGCAGGGGGCAAGCGGCATGCGGCATGCGAGCGCTGCCGTGCCGGCCACACGACCGCTACCCGCTACCCGCTGCCCGCTACCCGCTACCCACTACCCCCGCGCCCTACACGCTCGCCAAAACGGGGTGAGCGAGCCGACGCCGGCGTGGGGTGGGCACGCGCGTGAATCTGGCCCAAGTATGGGGAGGCGGCGGCGAGCGACAAGGCATTGCGAATTTGTGCACGTCGCTACAGCACGGCGACGACGGCTGTGATTCCGGCGGAAGATGGACGAATCCAGGCGCAAACGCTCCGATCACGAATCAGGTCTGCCTTCTCACCCGCATCCACTCGCTGGCAGCAGGTTTTCAGCGAACCCTTCTGCAGGGCGAAGGGGAATCCGTAGGCGATGAGAGCATGGGGCAAGTCCCCAACCCGCTCCGAGCGGGTGTTGAAGCAACGCCAGTTCCGACTATGCTCTCGCCCCTGCGCTCTGCGTCAAGTCGCTCGAGCCATCGCGGGAAGATCGAATTCCCGGGCCCCCTCCCGTCTCGGACGACCTGGCACACCGCATGCTCGTTGGTTTCGCAACCGGCCAACCACCATCAGGCAACGTTGGCCGGGCGCTCTTGAGGAGGAAGACATGGCTTCGAGCTCCGTGACGTTCGCGATTCTGGTTGCAGGCTCGCTTGCTCTTATCGCGTGCAGCTCCGCGTCCTCCCCTGGTACGGGTGGATACGGCCCCTGGGACAGCGGTGTCGACGGCTCAGCGGGTGGCGAAGCCGATGGACACATGGATGGCGAAGCCGATGGGCACACGAGCGGCGATGCCGACAGCTACCCAGACGTCCATGCCGACAGCTACACGGACGGCGACATCGTCGCCGATGCCGAAGCAGATGCGGCTATCGACGCCGGTCCCGAGTGCACCAGCGATGGGGACTGCGGGGGGGCGGCCTACGGCTGCTTGGCGGGCATCTGCCGCGATAGGTGCATGATGTTCGTCAACCCATGCGAATGGAAACCGTCGGGCAACGTCTGCCGCAGTGGGCTCTGCGTCGAATGCCAAACCAATGCAGACTGCCCCGGTTCGCGGTATGTCTGCAACACATCGACGTTCACCTGCGTGGACAAGCCGTTCGATCCGAGCATCACCAAGATAGGAATCTTCTACCACACGTGGCACTGCCCGTCTGCGGCGCACGTCCACGACCTGACGGAGATCCTGGCCGGCAACGCCCCTTATGGCGACTACGGTGAGTCCCACTGGTGGGGGCAGCCCGCGGACGGATACTACTGCCTGACCAACAACACGGGATTGCTCACCAAGCACGCCGAGCAGCTTCGGGACATGGGCGTCGATTTCGTCTTCGTCGATGTGACGAATCACGCGTGGAACAGCAACGCGTTGTGCGACAGACCCGTCGAGATGATCCTTCAGCCCTTCACGACCCTGGTCGATGTTTGGAGCGGTATCGCCGGAGCGCCGCGAATCGTTCCCTGGGTGCCCGTCGTGGCTTCCGACGCGACCCACCCCGACGCAACGCACATGGTCTACACCTTGCTGAATCTGCTGAACAGCCACCCGGGCTTGCAGTTCGTATACGAAGGCAAGCCGCTCGTCCTCGTGACCGAAAACAGCACGTACCCCGCCGACCCGGCCAAGCTGACAGCGCTTTCGGCCAACTACACCGTGCGCAGGATGTGGGCGAACGAAGCGGATGGCACGTCCAAGTGGAGCTACATGGAGCGCTGCGAGGAATCACCCCTCAAGAGCCAACCGTGCTTCCAACGCGCCGCCATGCTTGGCGGCAGCGCGGAGCAGATCCCGATTTCCATGGCCTACCAGGCGGACTACATGAGCCACCTCGCGACAGCGACCCCCAAGCATCACGGGAAGACCTTCCGCAAGCAGTTCGAGACACTCCTTAACAATCCGGAGGTTCCCATCGCCACCATCACCGGTTGGAACGAGTGGGTGGTCGGGCGCCTGAAGTGCAACGAGAATCCGCTCTGCGTGTGCTCGGACCCGCAAGATGCGAATGGGTGTTTCCTGGACCAGTACAACATCGAGTACAACCGCGATATCGAACCAGGGAAGAACACCATGGGCACGTACTTCTACGATATGGTGAAGAGCTGCATCACCCTGTTCCGCGCGGGCAAGCGGTGTACTCCCGACAACGCTGGAGATCTGTGCTGCAAGGACTGGCCGGGTTGAGCGACGCGATGTTGCCGGGCGCTTCGGCACCGTCCTCGACGATGTCGTCCGGCTGGCCGCGATCGCCCCGCCGCCGCGGCTTCCGTTGGTGCGCTGCTGCGGTTGGAGCATTAGCGAGGCGCCCCGGATGCGGGCGTTCGCCGCCACAGCGCGATGGCAGCGAGGACCATGCACCCCACGCAGATCCCTCCAAGAATCCCCCACTTCGTCAACAAGGCATCCGACGTGTATGCATACTCGACGGATTTGCGAAGGGGGAGAAATGAAGTCAGATGGGCTGTGCTTCCGTAGGCATCGGTCGTCCACCGGCTCAGGGTGAACCATGAAAGGATGCGTATCGTGGAATCGTCACCGCCCAACGGAAAGAGCACTCCCGAGAACAGGATCTGCGGGATGAGAACGAGCGGAACGACAGAGACTGCCCGGTCGGGCGTCTTGGAGGCCGCGGAGATTGCCAGCCCCACGGCCAGTCCGGCCAGCCCAGCAAATACGGTGGTTGCGAGCATCTCATAGGGCCCCTGCAGGAGGAGGCCGCGGGTTGGGAAGACAACCTGCTGGGACACGACGAGCATCAGTGCAGCGCTTTGGACGCTCACGAGGAGGCCCAGGACCACGAGCTTGGACAACAGATACGGCAGCAATCGCAAGCCTGCGAGCCGGTCACGTCGCAGCACCACACTCTCTTTCGTGATCTCGCGCACGGAATTGATGACCCCGAACCAGACCGCTACCGTGGCAAGCATGAAGAGCACGACCTTGGCGTCGTAGGGGTTGGCTCCCTTGCCGACGAGCGCGTTGGACTGCGCCACCAGCGTGACCAACCAGGCGATCAACGGTGCCTGCAGCAGGATGAGGAAGAGGTTCTTCTTGTCCTGCAGCATGAGATCGCAGTACCGGAGCGTGAGGATCCACAATTGTCGAAAGCTCGAGGCGCGAGGAGGGGCCGACGGCCTTCGACCGCCACCGTGCGCGGGCTGCGGAGCCTGGGAGAGACGTAAAGCCACCAACGCGCGATAGTGGGGAGAATTGCGAAAGTGCAACTCCCACAGTTCGGCGAGGCTGGGGGACTGGGCGGCTCCTGGGCTTCGGGAGAGCTGGGAGAGCTCAGGAGCCAACGCATGGGCGAGTGCGAGGTGATCCGGGCGCGAAGGGCTGAGCAGCCCCTCAACCCGCGTGTAGATGTCTGCGAACTCCCCTGAGGCAACGCCGAAGAAAGCCAGCGCCTGCGAAGGGGGACCGAAGTACACGAGCCTGCCGTCGGCCACGAATCCGACCTGGTGACACTGCTCGAGGCTCTGCGTCGCATGCGTGACGACCACCACGGTGCGCCCCCCCTCCGCCATGCGCCGGAGCATCTGCATCATCTTCTTCTCCAAACCAGGGTCGAGACCACTCGTCGGTTCGTCGAGGAAGAACAACCCAGGGTCAGCAAGGAGCTCCACTGCAATGCTGACCCGTTTTCGCTGTCCCCCCGAGAGCTGAGAAATCCGCTTCGCCGCGTGTTCGGTCAGATCCACCTGCGAGAGCGCAACGTCGATCCGCCGACGAATCTCACTGCGACCCATGTCGCTCGGCAGCCTCAATCGAGCCGCGTAGTTGAGCGCGCGCCGGACCGGCAGCGCCTGGTGCACGATATCCTCCTGAGGCACGTACCCGATCAGGCTTCGATAGAGGTCAAAGGACGCACGAGCGTTGTCGCCATTGAACATCACCACGCCGGAGGTAGGCTCCGCTTGCCCGGCGAGCGCTCGCATCAGAGTGCTTTTTCCGGCGCCGCTGCTGCCGACGAGGGCAACCAGCTCTCCGGGGAGCACCGAAAGCGACACATCGCGAAGGATGGTCCTTTGTGCCCCCACGCGCTGGACCAAGCGCGCAGCGTCCACCCGAAAAGCCCCCCTCGCGTCGAAGACAAGAAGCCACTCTCCGTCGGTTCGCAACAAGAACGGACCCACGCGAAGGGTTGCGGTGGGCGGAAATGGAGCTGCTTCCAGGCGCCTGCCGTCGATGAACGTTCCGTTCATCGATCGCAGGTCCCGAGCCACCAGCCCGCTGGCGGTCCGTTCGATGACAGCGTGTCGCCGGGAGACGACTGGACTGTCCAGGACAACCTCCGCGCCCTCCCTGCCCAGCACCAGAGCGGGGCGATCGAGCCGAATCCGGGCCACTTGAGTTGGGGTGTTGGTGGAGACCGCCGCCGCTCCCTCGATTTCCGTTCTACCGGGTACCACCTGCGGCGGCTCCTTGTGCAGTTCGGAACCCTGGTAGAAGGTGCTGCGCGACCGGGAAGGGGGAACTCACGGGGTGTTGACCCCGGGAACGACGACATTGACCCCGCCGGTCTTGACCTGCACACCCTTGGTCGTGTCGACGTTGGTGCCGTCCGGGGTCTTGACTTTCGTGCCTCCGCCCGTCGTGTCGACATTGGTGCCGTCGGACGTCTTGACCTTGGTCCCGCCTCCCGTTGTCGTGACCGTCGTGCCACCGCCCGGGGACACAGTGACCGCGGTTGCCGGTCCTGGCTTGGTCGCAGCGCTCGTGGCGCCCGGAGCTACGACCGACGACCGGCCAGCGTCGGCTTCTGAGGCAATCCCGTCACCCTGCGGCTTGTTGCAAGCTACAGCGCCAACCAACAGCACAAGAATCAAGCCTAGTTCTCGTTTCACCTGGGACCTCCATTCGAGTGCCTGCACAGCAAAGGTTGAGCCAACTGGATGTCAGTGGAGATTGGGGGGCTTTGCACGCAGGCAATCGCGCTTTCCGCAAGGAAGAGAAGGTCCGGCCCCGGTTGCGCGTCCCCAATCCAGCACCGACCTTCCTCGGCCGTATCCTGAGAGGCTACACAGGTGCCTGAAGGTGTAGCCAAACCGTGTCCGAAAAAGTCAGAAGCAGGCACGTTGCGGGCCGTTGACAGACCCGCTCGATCCACCAGCCATCGGCGAGGCGCCAGCCGAATCGATGGCTGGCTGGGTGAATGTCGGGCTGATCCGCAGATTCCGGACGCCGCGCGGGCTTCGGTCCGGGCTCCCTCGGATGGCCGAGGATGCGTCAGGGACAATGGAGCGAACCTGGGCACATACACCGCTCAGCATCTTGACATCACATATGTGTAGCATCATGATGTCTAGATGCGTACGACGCTGACGCTTGACGACGACGTGGCCGAGCGGCTGCGAGAGCTTGCGGGCCGCAGCAAGGGGTCGTTCAAGGCAACGGTCAACGCCGTGCTCCGGCGCGGGCTCGTTGCCCAGGAGCGCAGCTCGCGGCCGAGCAAGCCCTTTCGGCTCGAACCGTTTCGCTCCGCGTTTCGCGCCGGGGTCGATCGGCTCCGGCTCAACCAGCTGAGCGATGATCTCGAGGCCGAGCACGGCTTGGAGCGCGCTGCCGCGACAGGTGGACGGTGATCATCCCGGACCTGAACCTGCTCGTGTACGCGTACAACGAGTCGGCGCCGCTGCACGGCAAGGCGCGAGCGTTCTGGGAGAAGGCGCTCAGCCGCGATCTGCCCGTAGGGGTGCCTTGGGTTGTCGCGCTCGGCTTTGTGCGCCTTACGACGCACCCTCGCGTGCTGGCGGAGCCGCTGAGCCCGTCGGCTGCGCTCGCCCGCGTCGAGGCGTGGTTCTCGCGCCCCGCGGTACGTATCGTGGAGCCTGGACCACAGCACCTCGTCATCTTGAGGCGCCTGTTCGAGGCAACCGGCGTAGCCGCGAGCCTGACCACGGACACGCATCTCGCTGCCTTGGCCATCGAGTACCAAGCGGAGCTCATCTCGAACGACTCCGACTTCGGGCGCTTTCCTGGACTGCGATGGCGCAATCCGCTTGCGGCCTGAGACCGTGCGCACGACGTACATCTCGCCGGCCTTCACGCACGAGTCGAAGGACACGACGCCCTGACGCGCGCCCGCAGGAGCCGCTACGGCCAAACCAACGCCTTCGGCTCGGACAGCGTTCGCTCTAGCAACCCCGGCACATGGAAGACTCCGTAGCACAGCCTCCACGAAAAGAGCCGGTCGCCTATCCGGCATTGAAAGCCCGCCGGCTCCTCCGCGCTCTGCCCGCCAACCTCCACGAGCAGCCGCTCCCCCGCGCCCATGACCGTCCACGCGACCGGCTCGCCTTGCGCCCGGCGCCTATGGCCGAGCCACATCACCACGACGGCCGCGAAGTACCGTGGATTCAAGACGACCGGCCAGCTCCGCAAAGCGTACCTCGATCGCAAGGTCTTTCCGGTTGGCAAGCGTGGGCGTGCCGGGGGGCTGGTCGTGGGCACGCGCCGACCACGCTGGACCCAGTGACTAGGTCGCGCAAAGCCATCCGCCATGCGCGCCCGAGCATGACCACGCTCTTGCGGCCCGCCTGCCAGGTCCTGGCCCTGTCGATCGCCGCGATTTCCGGTTGATTGCGCTTGCGGCGCATAAAGCTATGCGGCGGCCCGCTCCCCATCGCCAGCCTGATGTGATCTTGTTGCGCCGTGCTCTACTCGCGTAGGAGCGATCCCGCTACGCACTTCGGGCACGCAGCATTAGTATCCCCAAGCCGACATGCTCCCTTCCCAGCCGATCCCAATGACCCACCGCCCCAGGGCGCTGCGCTGGATCGTGCCCGCTGTCGCCCTCAGTCTCTCGCCGATCGGCTGCAAACAACAGTCAGAGCTCCCCCCTCGCGCAGAAGTCCTCGTCGTCGCTGACACCGATCTTCCCGTGCCATCCGTGGTGGGCCGGCTGCGGGTGGACGTGTACACGGACGACACGTGGCTCGAGAGCGCAGACATCTTGCGCGAGGATCCGAGCGACTGGCCTGTGAGCTTCAGCGTCTACTCCGACGACGAGCTTACGGACAAGCTGGTCTGGGTGCGCCTGCGCGCGTGGGCTCTGGACCGATCCCGAGACTACCGCGGGGAGCGGTTCCGCGATTGGGGGGCGGACGAACCCGAGGTCGATCCGCTCGCGCGCCCGCGTCTGATGAGAGAAGGCCAGGATGTGACTCCGCCCACGGAGCCGCAGCCCCTGGTCACAGTCGATCGTCTGCTCCGGGTCAGGCTCACACCTGGCGTGCGAGGGAGCGTGCGGGTGACCCTGCACGGCGCCTGCGCTGGAACGATGGCGAAGTTCGGCGCCAGCACAGAGGCATTTCTGCCTGCCGCTGGCTCAGCGGAGACCTGCGTGGACCAGGAGCAGAAGCGAGTCCCTGTGGTCGAATCTCCGATCGACCCGAGCATGGACCTTCCCACGACCACAGCGCAGGGAACGTGGGGTGCCGAGCCGTGCACCCTGCCGGACCCTGCGCGCATCTGCGTGCCAGGCGGGGTGACCGTGCTGGGCAGCTCGAGCTTCGTGTTCGATGTGGGGCTGGAGACGGTACCAGAGCGGATCGCACGCATCCGGAGCTTCCAGCTCGACCGCTACGAGGTGACGGTCGAGCGGTATCGGACCGCGCTTGCCAGCGGCTTTGCGCCCACGAGTCTCCCGCCTCTTGCAAACGAAGGTGATCTCGTATCGGTCGACGACTACAGGGACACCGGCTACTGCACCTGGAGCAAGTCACCGCGCGGCAGGGAAGACTACGGTCTGTCGTGCATTCCCTGGAGCACGGCGCGTCAATTCTGCCAGTTCCTGGGAGGAGACCTCCCGACCGAGGCGCAGTGGGAATATGTCGCGGCCGCGGCGGGCAGAGCGCGACGAACGGACTTTGCGTGGGGCGACGCACTTCCCACCTGCGACAGGGCCGTGTACGGCCGCATCACGCCACGTCCTTCGGAATACGGCCTGTGCAACGCGCTCGGGCTGGGACCTCGGCCGGTCCGCGACGCAGAGCCAGGGGATGTGACGCCGATCGGCGCTGTGGGCCTGGGCGGAAGCTTGAGCGAGTGGACGCTGGACTCGTGTGTACCGTATTCGAGCGAGTGCTGGTTCAAGGCTCCGATCACCAACCCCGCATGCCTCGCCAAGGGAGATCTTCCCAGGTGCGTACGGGGCGGCGCCTGGACCGCTGGCGAGACCTACCTTCGGAGCGCGCGGAGGTTCCTCGACGTTCCCAATGCCAGGGAGACCATGGTGGGGATGCGCTGCGCGTGGCCGGTCGAGGCGCAGCCATGAAGCTCGCGCCTGCCCTCTCGATCGTTGCCGTGCTGGGATGTTCCCAGACTGCGCCTCCGCCCACGGCGCAGGCCGTGGTCTACGTCACGACCGATGCGCCCTTGCCGCCTGCACCAGGAGACTTGCCAGATCCCCTCGCGCCAGCTCCCCTGTTCGACCGTGTCAGGATCGAGGTATTCGATCCGGATGCCACGGTCCCCTGTGCAGGATGCACGCGGGACTTTGCCATCGACGCAAAGCAGGTGGACCAGGGGCGATTGAGCTTCGGTGTGCTGCAGCGCCCCGGTGTTCAAGGCTATCGGGTGCGGGTTCGAATGTACCGGGGGCTTGCCGCAGATGCGACCGGGCCCCGCCCGGGTTCGAGCCTGGATACCACGGCAGAGCTTCCTGCGGTCGCGGACGGGGAGGTCCAGGAGCTAGGGATCTTCCTTCACACCGATGATGCTGGGCGGCCGCAAGGCACGCTCGATCATCCTGTGGCCGTGTCCGCAGGGCGCTTGCCATCAGGCTTGGTGGGAAGCTGGCCGCAGGCCAAGCGCGCAGACTGCTCGCAGCCCGCTGGCGACGACGAGGTGTGCGTACCGGGCGGTGCATTCTGGATGGGAGATCCCCGGTTGACCGACTTGCAGGACTGGGATCTGCAAGGGGCCCTGGAGCATCTCGTGGTGGTGTCTGCGTTCTACGTGGATCGACACGAAGTGACGGTCGCGGATTTTCGCGCCTCTGGAATGGCAGTGATGCAAGGGGGCGTGGTCAAGGACCCTGTTCCGAGCGGGAGCCTCGATGGTTGCACGTTCACGCTGAACCCAGGCGATTTCGAGCAGTACGCGGTCACGTGCATCAAGTGGGAGCTCGCCGATGCGTACTGCCGCAGCCGCGGCCGTGCGCTGCCTACCGAAGCGCAGTTCGAGTTCCTCTCCGGGGCGCGACGAAGCCAGGCGTTCGTGTGGGGCGAGGATCCGCCGGGATGCGAGGACGCCGTGTTTGCCCGCAAAGACGAGGGCGCTCTGGAGAACGGCAAGAGCTGCAACTACCTCGGCCTGGGGCCTGCGCCCATCGGCACCGGATTGAGGGATCGGTGGGCAGGAGCCACAGGCGAAGCGCGCGACGTGACCGCAGGGGTTGGGGAATGGATGCTCGACGCCTGGGGTCCGGATGATGGCGCGTGCTGGCCCGCAGGTGTCTTGAAGGATCCCCTCTGTCAGCCTGACTCTGCGCCCGACGAGCTCGCGCGAAGCTATCGAGGGGGGCATTGGAACGCCCAAGCAGGGTTGCTCCGTTCTGCGATTCGCCAGTATGTTCCTGATGTGTCCAAGTACGTGCTTCCAGAGGTCGGCTTCCGCTGCTCGAGAGCTGCCCTCTGAAGCTTGCAGCAGGCAGCGCACCAGGGCTGCCCACGAGGTCTCCCCGATGAATACGTCGATCCGCTTGCCTGTCATTCTCAAGGCCGGATGGATGCTGCTCGCTGTGTCAGCTGGATTGATCGCTTGCTCGTCGAGCTCGGACTCTGCGCCGCCTCCAACGACCGAGGATTCCGGCCTGCAGCAGGACGCAGCGACCGAGGCCGAACCCGACGGACCGGTCGCCGAAGCGGCGGAGGATACCAAGCCTGTGGGAGACGGCAGGACCGGTGCGCCGTGCGAGAAGAACGCCGACTGCCAGGGCACCAAGCCCATGTGTCTGCTCACCTCCAAAGGGCACACGTTCCAGGGCGGCTACTGCATGTCGTCGTGCGACCCTGCCAACAACGACGCCAACGGATACAATGCGGAGTGCCCCGGACCTACGGGCGTCTGCGATCTGGATGCGAAGCTCTGCATGGCAGGCTGCACGGACAAGGGCGGCTCGCTGCCTTGCCGCGCGGGATACCTCTGCGCCTTCGGAGCCACGAGCAACCAGTGTTTCCCGGAGGACTACTCGCAGTGCGACGTGACCGAGCGCGGAAGCTGCGGTGCAGGCAAGACGTGCAAGCTGTTCGGGCTCGATCCTCTGGGGCTGTGCGTGACCGCGTGCGACGTCTTCAAGCAGGATTGTGCGCAAACCCCTGAGCCGCAGGCGTGCTACTCGACCGGGTTGGGAGAGGGTGCGTGCAGCATCCTGCCAGGCAAGGGTGCGGACGGCGTGGCGTGTATCTACGCCAACGACTGCGCGCCAGGGCTTGGATGCAACGAGGAGGGGTCGTCGCGCTATTGCCGTCCCTATTGCGGCGGACCTGACAACAAGCCCTGCACCAACGGCAAGACCTGCGTGGATCTCTCGACCGACACGCCCGTTTCAATTCTGGGGTTCTGCGCCGGCTAGGGGCGGCAGAGCCCTACGCCCGGCTCACTTCAATGTGACAGACGAGACGTCTTCCTCCAGGTACAGCGCGCCGCAGCCGGACTGCGTGGGAGATGCGGTCGTGAGGTACAGGATCTCGTAGACGGGCCCGGGGATCGCGGGGAAGGTGAGAGAGACCGAGCTCGACTGCTGGGCATTGCCTGCACCGCTGGACCCGATCTTCACGCCGTTCAGGTAGATGTCGAAGTGCACGGTGCAGGTGGAGCTGTTCGCGAGGTAGTTGTTGTACTGGATGGTGCTCGCGAACGACGTCGCGCTCGCGAGCGTCGTCGTACGCGCACCGATCACGTACGATCCGATGTCGGTCATGCTGAACCCGGACCAGTCGTCCAGCGCCGGCTTTGACACATCTGCGGTCTTGGGGAACACGAACGTCCCGCTGCCACCGTCGGACGGCGGAGGATTCGCCCCCGCGCACGGCCCCCAGGCGCCCCACGCGCAGCTCGAGGAGCACGTCGCGCTCTGGGTCCCCACGACCTTGCAGGGCTGCGTCTGCTTTTCCCCTGCAGCGCACACTCCCTCGTTCGAGCACGGCCCGAAGGGTTCCCAGGTTCCAGACGACGAGCACGTTCGCGAGTGTGTGCCGCAGTTGCCGCAGGGCTGGGAATCCGACGATCCGGGTGGACAATCCGTTGCGCCGACGCAGGCGCCGTAGGGATTCCACTGGCAGGTCGGGGAGCAGGTTCGCGTCTGCGTGCCTCCGGCGCCGCACGCTACGGATTCTGTTGCCCCCGGTGCGCACTGCCCTTCGCCACCACAGGCCGCCCAAGGGGACCACGTCCCTTCTGCACCGCAGCCTCGAGCCTGCGTGCCGCAGTTGCCACACGGGCGTGCATCCTTGGCGCCGGGCGTGCACTCCCCAGGAACGCCTGTCTCCGTGGTCCCAGTGTCATCCGTGGGACTTGGGCCGTCCCCGCCCCCGGTATCCTCGGGGTCCAGGGTCTCGCTGCCGGCGTCCGACGTCCCGCCCCCCGAACCTGCGAACAAGTCCTCGTCGCCCGCGTTCGAGCAGCCCGAAAGACCCAGGAGCACAAGCGAGCACGCGCACAGGAGTCGAAGTGCGTTTCCCATGCATTCGATGATGCACGCCTTCTGCCTCCGGATCCAGACTCGACGCGCCCGCGAGGACACATGGCACAGGCCGCGGCTGCTAGGTGCCCACCCTCATCAAGCTCGTTGGCGCTTCGCGGGTGGGACTTCGCGGCGCGCGGATGCTCGCTTCCATGTTGTCCCCCATCGCTTTTCCTCCGAGAACCTTCCCATCGAGCAAGGCATCGACCGCCTGCATCCCGGCGAGCAGCGACGGCCACACGCCGTGGGAGAACTCGGGCTGAAACAGGCCGCGGATCGGAGTGCGCATCCGAAGCCGGTTGCGGCCGAAGTTGTCCGGGTATGGCGCCATGTCGTAGTTGGACCCGGTCGGCGAGCCGCTGTAGCGCGCGAACGTGGCTGGCGTGGCGACGTCGCGCACCACGATATGCGAGCGCAGGCCAGGCACGAGGTACTGCTCGACCCGCTCGATGAAGAAGTCCGCGACCGCGTTCTTGCGACGCTGGTACTCCTGCGGGTTTCTGGCGCGCAGCTCAGCCCAGTCCCCGATCGCCATCGGGATCACGCGCAGGGTCATCGTGGGCTTGCCGCCGATCGCGAGGGACGGACACACGACCGAGACCTGGAAGCAGTCTTCGGAGAAGTCCGAGGCGCCGCGCTCCGCTGCGCGAAACAGCCATTCGTAGGTCCCGCCACCGGTCGTGAGCACGTTGTAGGCAGCGCCCAATCCCAGCGAAGACAGGTCGATTCGATCATCCAGCCCGAGGTGGATGCTCATCGAAGACATCGTCATGCGCATCGACTCGACCTTGTCTGCATACGTCCGATCGATCGAGCGGAGGACGTCGTCTCCCACCAACCTTCCCATGGCGACCTTGGGATCGATCGTGGTGACCACATGATCCGTTTCGATCAGCTCGCCGTCAGACAGACGCACTCCGGTGACTCTTCCCCGGTTGGTCAGGATGCGATCGACGAGAGCGCCGGTGCGTAGGACTCCGCCCAGCTCCAGCAGACGCTTTCGCATGCGAAGGGGAAGCTCGATGAAGCCTCCTCGCGGACGCCACGCTCCGCGCATCATCGATTGCAGGACCGAGCTACCGAGCGCTGCGGCCACCCTCTCCCCAGGAAGCGCGGAGAACAGCGCAAACGCGCCGAGCACCTCACGGATGTCGCTTCCACGCATGCCAAACGAATCTACGTACTGCTGGAAGGTCTGGTTGCGGGTCTGCATGACGTGCGGGCACGTTGCGGCGATCCAGAGCAGATCGAGAATCGAGGGTTCGAGCTTGAGCTGCTTGACCTCGCGGAACAGCTCGCTGGAGCTTTCGAGGAATCTGTGGATTGGCCCCAGCTCCTCGGGATGCAGGCGCGTGAGCAGGGTTCGGAATCCATCGAGGTCTGCAGGAATGCCAATGCTTCGAGTCGTGTCTGATACGGGATCCGCGAGGAACAACCGGATGCAGTCTCCGGGCATTCGGACCATTTCCAGATCGATTCCGAAGCGCCGCAGCGCCCATGAGATGTCCGGCACGAGCTGGGTGGTGTCGAACAGGAATCCCTTCCTGCGGAAAGAAGTCACGAAGCCACCCACGATCGGCTGCTTCTCGAGCACGATCACAGGGCGGGCGTGCGCATCCTGGTGGCAGGCCCAGGTCAGGGCAGTGCTCAAACCCGTCATTCCACCGCCGATCACGACCAAGGGTTTGGAGCCATGCGCACTCATGAGGCGCTGCTGTGCATGTCGGATGCCATACGGAGATCCTCTGTCCCACAGGCGAAATCCCTCGAACCAGCGTGGGATCGATCAGGCTCCGGAGCGGTCACATGTCCGGATCGAGTGACACGTGTCCGGCATGACAATCCAGGCACGAATGGAGGATTGATCCTGTGCGATGGGATTCATACCGCCACATGGATCCGCGGTGCGGCTCTTCGCTCTCGGAAAGGCACCGCGGCCTGGTGTCGTGCTGACAGGTTGCTTTGTCGTGTGATAGAAGCGCGATCGGCGCACATCAGCGGCGTGTCTGGCTCGCTGGTTCGTGGCGCTGCAAAGCAGGGGAACCCATGAGACACCTGGCTGGATCTTGGACCTTTTTGATCGCCACTGCGTGCATGAGCGTGATCTCGTGCGGAGGTGGCGATGAGAACGATACCGGCACGTTGCCGCCCAATGGCAATGGCGGATCAGGCGCGACAGGGGGCAGCGCGCAAGGAGGCACCGCAGGGGCTGGCGGACAGACGGGCGGTTCTGGTGGCGCGGCCAAGGGCGGCGCTGGTGGCACTGCGGGTGCTGCGGGCAAAGGGGGCGGCGCAGGCAACGCCGGACAGGGCGGCGTGTCAGGCCAAGGCGGTGCGAGCGGGACAGGCGGCGCGTCAGGGCAGGGCGGCGCGAGCGGGACAGGCGGCGCGTCAGGACAGGGCGGCGCGAGCGGAACCGGTGGCACCTCAGGCCAGGGCGGCGCGAGCGGGACAGGCGGCGCGTCAGGACAGGGCGGCACGGGCGGCGGCGGCATGTGCACACCCGGTGCGCAGCAACCCTGCTACACCGGTCCAAACGGCACGCAGAACACAGGGTTGTGCCACGGAGGCCAGGCAACCTGCGCGCAGGATGGAATGAGCTGGGGCCCGTGCGTTGGCGAGGTCACACCGGTGGCCGAGTCCTGTGCGACGACCGGCGATGACGACTGCAACGGCACGGCGAATGACGGCTGCCTGTGCACGCCCGGCTCCTCGCAAGCTTGCTACAGCGGGCCTGGGGGCACGCAAAACGTAGGGATCTGCCACGGCGGCCAGGCGACCTGTGCGGCGGACGGCAAGAGCCTTGGCCCGTGCGTGGGAGAGGTGACGCCACAGACCGAAGACTGCGCGACTGCGGCGGACGAGGACTGCAACGGGTCGACTCCCGCCTGCCCGACGATTGTCGACTTGCGCGCGGACGTGAACCGCAACGGCACGGTGGATCTGACGGATCCCACGGAGGACGCTTCGGAGGACACGTGGGATGCGACGCACGGGGCAATCTTCCTGGCGAACATCGACGACGACCAGGATGCGTGCCCGAATTCCGGCACCGACGCCAATCTTGCCGCTTGCAACGATGCGGCCGATACGGTGATCAACGGCACATCGGATCTCGAAGATCTGGCGCGGCTCAAGACGGTGCCATGGCCGGCTGCGCCCAATGCTGCGTCGGCCACGCTCACGATCAACGCGGCAGCACAGAACCGTGTCCGGCTGTTCAAGGGGTCAGGCGCGACCTTCTCCCTATACACCCCGGGTGCCACGTTGACCTCCACAGAGCTGAAGGCAGGCATCGAGTTCGGAATCGAAGCGCGCGACATCATCCGGGACGACACGGTCTGGGATGGCTACGTGGATGTGACCTTCAACGTGAACCCGGGCAGCGGGCCGGTGCAGACCGACGTGGTGAGGTTGCGCGTAGCTCCGGTGCTCTTCCGTCATCATCTCGACGAGCCGGAGACGGTGTACGCGACGCAGCTCAACTCCCAGAGCTCGCTGATCTTCCGCTCGGAGCTGAGCGCAGCGATGACGGCGTCGGGAATTGCGAATCCGCTCTACAACTTCGCGGGCATTAGCGATCAGTGGACCCAGGACTTCTTCGAGACTGCGTACATGTCCATGCCGAGGGTGGGCGGGCAGAAGGTCATCCACGTCAACTTCCGCTCTGCGAACTACGCCAGCAACGGGCTTCGAACGGCAGGACGCGTGGTGTTCACGGTGCTGCGGGGGCCGGACGTGGCAGGTGCAGTCCAATACGACCCCAACCATGCCAACTCGATGGATACGCTCAACTCGTTCGGCAATCTCGAGACCGTGCCTCCCTACGGCACGTGGCCGATGGGCAGGGTCATTCGGGGCAGCACAGCCAACTTCTATCCGGACACTTCCTTTGACAGGATGATTCGAGCGCAAGGCGCAGGGGGCGGCAACACGCAAGGCATCCAGGATCCGATCGCGATCGACACCGAGTGGCTGCTGGTGGGTCACATCGACGAGACCTTCAGCTTCTACAAGAGCGCGCAAGGGACGCATGGCTGGAAGGTGCTCTGGGCCGACACCCAGGCAGGGTGGAACGCCCTCGACAACGCCTGCCCGCCCAACTGCAACACGGTGATGTTCCAAGGGACCTCCGGGCAGACCACGATCGGCGCGGTCGTGGGGGACACGGATCTCGCCAATGCGAACGCGTGGGCCATCTCCGAGATCGACAACCAGAAGACGCAGCTCAAGCAGGCCACGGGGATCACCGATGCGGACTTCACGCCCGTGCCCGCGGTCTGGTGGGAGCAGTCCAACTACCTGGTCGCCTATGTTCCGGGGATCGTCAACGGGATCTCCCTGGGGACTGGACACTACGGGCCACCGAGGCCGCACGGGCCTGTCATCGGCGGAGAGGACCTCTTCGTCACGCTCACCACGCAGTCGCTGCAACCCGTGGGTCTCACGTCCCACTGGATCGAGGATTGGACCCTCTATCACGTTCTGGATGGTGAAGTGCATTGCGGCTCGAACACGACGCGAATGGTTCCGGCTTCTGCCAGGTGGTGGGAGGGTGGCAAATGAACACGAAGACGTTGGCAATTGTGCTGTTGACCGTTGGGCTGGCGACTGCGTCGTGGACGCGGGAGGCAGCAGCGGATGGTCTCTTGATTGGACGGAGCAACCTGTCGGCGCAGGCAGCGGCAACGCTGCAAACCCAGGTTCGCGACGCGCGCGCCACGCAACCGCGCGGCTTCGAGCAGCTTGCGCAGCTGCGCGCCAGGCTTCCGGAGCTCGATGCACGCAAGCGGGGTCGCTATCCGCTCGTCGGGATGGAGCTCAAGGCGCTCGGGGTGGACGGGCTCATGCCCATGCTCGAGGAGATCGCGTTGAACGCAGCGCCGCGGGGCACGCTCAGCGACGCAGCCTGGAGCGCGTGGAGAGCGGGCCTGGTCGAAGCCGTCGGTGGCCTGCGCGATCCTCGCGCCGAGCCGGTGCTCGCGGCCGTGCTCGACAGCCCGGTGACCGATCCCCTGATCGTGGAAGCCGCAGCGGCTGCCTACGGGAAGCTCGCAACCGACGCTGTGGCAGCGCGCCTGGTCGCCCTGTCCAGGGTCGCATCGTCGAGACAGATGTCCATTCTGTCCGGAATGGGGAACTGCCGCCGGACTGTGGTCGCAGACCGACTCGCCGAGGCCATGGCAGCGGCGTCCGATGACGCGACCGCCCGGGCGCTTGCGCGCGCCCTGGGAGACGTCGGCTCTGCCTGGGCGTGGAAGTCCGCAGGCATGGGGCACCTCGACGAGGAGCAGGCGGTGCGTGGCGCGGCTGCGCGCGCGCTGGTAGCTGCCTTGCCGCTGCACGGACCTGATGCACGCCTCAAGATCACGGCCGCTGTGCTGGTCGTGGATCACCCGTCCACGCTCGCACTCATCGACGCCGAGAAGGCGGGAGCGTCACCGGACGGCAAGGCGGCGCTCGACGAGCTCGCCCGAAGATTCTCGAACAGTCCCTTCCATCGCTGAGCTTGCCGCTACGGCGCGTGCGGACACTCGTCATCAGAGATGCACTTGCCACTCGAGCACGCAGAGCTGTAGCACTCGTAGCTGCTCGTGCAGGCAGCACCGATGTGCTTCAGGCTCTTGCACGTGCTACCGGTGCACGCGGTCTCCGGTGCGCAAATCATCGGATCCGGGGTATTGGCGCACGTCTGGCCATCGCCCGGCAACGGCTCGCACACACCGTCGACTTTGCCGCCTTGCAGGTCGAGCCCGGCGCAGTACTCGCCCACAGGACACTGCTCCGGGAATGCCAGCTTGCAGGCGGCTCCGGAGCTGACAGGCTTCGCACACTCTGCGGTGTAGGTCGATCCTACAATC
The DNA here is from genome assembly GCA_016218915.1 of Deltaproteobacteria bacterium. Lineage (GTDB taxonomy): Bacteria > Myxococcota_A > Polyangia > Polyangiales > Polyangiaceae > JACRCQ01. The sequence goes on along the minus strand of JACRCQ010000004.1, from coordinate 51,101 downwards.
GCGCCGATTCTGCAAACGAGCCCTGGCTGACACAACGTAAAGGCGTTCAAGTCGCACCCTGCTCCCTCCGCACCCACAAAGATCTCGGACTCTGTCTTGCAGGTCTTGGGCGAGCCCACGCACATCATGAAGCCGGCGCAAGAGGAGGACTCGCAGGGCTGCCCGTGGGTCGATGGCGCCACGCACTTGCCATTGCCGCACGTGAGGCCGCTCTGGCACCTGCTGCTGGATGAGCATGCGCCACCCTCCGGCGTTCGCGACATGCACTTGCCGGGGCAGGACGTAGTCACGATGCAGATCCCATCGTCGGTGCACTCGTTGCTCTGCGTGCAATCGCCTCCGTTCGCTACCGTTCCCTCGAGCGCGTTCCTGCACTCCGGTATCGACTCTGAGTCGTTGTCGGCGCATCCCGCAGCCTCCATCGCTGCAATGCAAGCACCCATGGCGTCGGGGTGGTAGATGATCGTCCCCTTGCCGATGGCGGATTGGAGCGATGCAGCAGCGTCCGTCAACAAGGCTGTGTAGTGCGCTCTGCAGTCCACCCCTCCCATGACCATCGCCTGGGTGGACGGCATGCACGTCGCCAGCTTGTCGCACAGCACGTCGGCCATCGCGGAGGGCCACTGGTCGATGCTCACTTGCCCGCGCCCGCCTGGCTGCGAGCCGCTGTCGTCGCCGCTGCACGCGGCAGACGCGATCACCAGTCCGAGCATCCCGATCCAGACTTGGGCACGTTTCATGGCTCCTATCTCCTCGTTCGTGGGATGCACCTGGCCGCGCTGCCCTTCCGACGCGATCGGAAGGGCCGAGTCCTCGCATCCGCATCGTGTAAGGAGCAATGGTTGTGCCTGCATTTCAGGGCAAATCGTTACACTGTTACGATCGCCGCCGTTCGTAACATCGGACCCAAGCCTTGTTCATCGCTTGGTCTCGCCCCTCGCGCAGAGACTTTGATTGGACGCACGCGTGTTGCGTAACGATCGTCGTGCGGAAACGCTGACACGCGCGACGGAGTGGGATCTGCAAGTAGGATCAGGCAGATCCCATGTCGTGGGACGTCGCGACGAAGCCACGCTAGCATTGCTGCATGCCTGAGCTGCCGGCTCGCAGCGTCACCCTGTTCCGCCTGCCCGCAGAAGCCCACGCGCGCAGGGGAGTGGCCGTGTCGGTCGGTCTCGCGCTCGGCGTTCCGCTCGCGGATGCGCTGGTCCTGATCGACGAGCTGCCGACCCGATTGCCGATGCCGCTGGCTCCGGATCAGGCCTCGGATCTGATCAGCCGTATCACCAAGCTGGGCGGGGAAGCGCGCGACGATGCGGCCGCCCTGATGACCCACCTGCCCTGCAGCGCGCACCCATCGCTGCGCGCAGGGGAGATCTGCGACAAGTGCGGAGCCAACATCTGCGTCGTCTGCGCGAGACGCACCCGTCCGGCGCGTCTGTGCACGGGCTGCGCTTCCAAGAAGCGCAGGTCCCGTAGGTTCTATCTCGTTCGCGTGGGAGTGCTGCTCTCGATCCTGGCCCTGGTCGTGCTCTACGCCGTGCATGACCTGCGCTCGCGCCACGCTCGTACCGACTGGCGCCGCCCCGTCTCCGCTGCACTGGTGGTGGTGCGCCGCGGACCGGTGGACGACCTCGCGATCCAGTCGCTACGCGAGCGAATCCCGCGCTTGCAGGGGGCGCTTCAATCCGAATGCGCGCGCTATCGGTCCTGTCCGACAGAGCCGATCTTCTTTCGCGTGTACGGGCCGATCGACGCTGCCGAGCCGCCTGCCCCTTCGGGCGAGGGTGTCCTCGATCTCGCGCAGCAGAGCTGGGCGATGTGGAGGTATTCGCGCGCAGTGGACGCCAGAGCGGGTGTGGATACGGGCGGCACGGATGCGAAGATCTATCTGGTAGTCCGGCCGCCGGAAGACGAGCATCGCAGGTTCGTGGAAGGATTCGGCGAGCTGGGAGGACGGCTCGGTGCGGTGAGCGTGGAGCTCGATCCGTCCATGGTCGACTTTGCGCTGTTCGTAGCAACGCACGAGCTGCTGCATACCCTGGGTGCCACCGACAAGTACGATCCCTCGGGTCACGTCGTGGCGCCCGCAGGCCTGGCGGAGCCTGACCTCGTGCCTGTGTACCCGCAGCTTCGTGCAGAGGTCATGGCCCGATTGCGCCCGATTGGCCCCAGCGCGCAAGTACCGCCCGAGACTCTGGCTGAGCTTGGCATTGGACCGGTCACGGCGCGCGAGATCGGCTGGACGCAGTGACAGGATCCTTCATGGCTCTCGATATCGGGATGCGACCTACGCTAGGGTAGGCGGCTGATGTCGGCCGATTCATCCCTGATCCCCTCCTCGCTCTTCACCGATGCCGACGTCATCTCTCGCCCGCTGTGCGTGGATCTCGATGGCACGCTGGTCACCACAGACACGCTGGGTGAGAGCGTGGTGCTGCTGTTGCGACGACTCCCGTGGCTCTGCTTCCTGTTGCCTCTGTGGCTTCTCGGAGGTCGTGCTGCCTTCAAGGCTGCAGTTGCGGACCGGGTCTCGCTGGACCCGGCGGCGCTTCCCTATCGACACGATCTGCTCAAAGCGCTTCGATTCAGCCGAGACAAGGGGCGCAAGCTCGTCCTGGCCACCGCTGCGGACCTGCGAATCGCACAGAGCGTGGCCGATCATCTCGGTATCTTCGACGCTGTGCACGGGAGCCAGGGTGCGCGCAACCTCAAGGCGTCCGAGAAGGGCGATCTGCTGTGCGCCACCTATGGCAAAGGCGGATTCGACTATGTGGGGGATTCGACGGCAGACGCGCCGATCTTCGCACTCGCCGCACAGGGATACCTGGTGGGTGCCACGCGGGGGGCGATCGCTGCTGCCAACGGCCTTGCTTCGGTGAAGGTCCTGTCACGCCGTCCCAGCCTGCTGCGCGCGATCGTCAAAGAGCTGCGCTTGCATCAGTGGAGCAAGAACGCCCTTGTGGTCGTGCCCCTGGTGCTCGCGCCCGGAGCTCCCAACACCCCGATGCTGGTTCGCGCCATGCTGGCGTTCCTGTCGTTCTCCTGCTGCGCGTCCGCTGGGTACGTGCTCAACGATCTGCTCGACATGGGTGCGGATCGGGCGCATCCGACCAAGCGCAATCGCCCGTTCGCGTCCGGCGCGCTGCCGGTGCTGATGGGAGTGCCGCTCTTGGTTGCGCTGCTCGGCGCGAGCTTTGGCCTGGCCGGGGCGTTCTCTTCACCGAGCTTCGTCGTGATGCTGGGCCTGTACTTTGCGGGGACGCTGTCGTACTCGCTGTTCTTCAAGCGCAAGCTCATGCTCGACGTCCTGATGCTCGCCGGACTCTACACGCACCGGATCCTGTCCGGCGGCGTGGCCACAGGAGTCCACGTCAGCGCCTGGCTGCTCGGCTTCTCGATGTTCATCTTCACGAGCCTGGCGTTCGCAAAGCGCTTCATCGAGCTTCGGGGGATGACGACCGACGACACTATCGAAAACCGGGGCTACAGCCGCACGGATCTCGAGATGGTGACGAGCATGGGCACTGCGAGCGGCTACATCGCTGCGCTCGTCTTCATGCTCTACGTCGAGAGCGCGGCCGTTCGGGCAAGCTACCGCGAGCCCACGCTTCTGTGGCTGGTGCTTCCCATCCTGCTGTACTGGCTCGGACGGATCTGGCTTCTGGCGGGGCGCGGAAAGATGCAGGACGATCCGGTGAAGTTCGCGCTCAAGGATTCGCACAGCCTTCTTTGCGCGCTTTTTGTCGGGCTGATTGCGGCGCTGGCGAGGTTTGCTCCCCAGCAGCTGTCCGACGCCCTGCATTGAATGCGTTTCGGAGGCGGCCTGACGCGCGATCAAAGCGCAGGGCGGTTCTAGCCCTTGGCACGCAGATTGGGCCCGGATACCGTGCTCGGCATGGCCGCCCAGCGCACCGTCCTCGCCTCCCTGCTCGAACGCCCGGAAGCCGAACAGAAGCTCGGCCCCTACCAGCTCAAGAAGCAGCTCGGACGCGGCGGCTTTGCTCCTGTGCACCTTGCAGTTGAGTCCTACGGCGGAACGGAGCTGCGCTGGGTAGCCATCAAGCTGTTTGCGCTCGATGGCCTGAGCGAAGGGGAAGGCTCGGAGCGCTCCACCCAGGCGCGCATCACCCGTGAGAGGATCGTGGAGGAAGCCCGCGCCCTGTGCCGCGTCGAGCACCCCAACATCGTGCGCTTCTTCACCCTCGTGACCGATCCGAGCGACTGCATCCTCGGCCTGGTCATGGAGCACCTGCTCGGCTCGTCCTTTGACAAGATCCTCGCAGAACGTCTCAAGACGCGCGAGCGCCCCATGACCATCCCCGAGGTCCTCACTCTCGGCGGCGTGCTCGCCTCGGCCCTGACCGTGGTGCATCGAGCCGGGCTCGTGCACCGCGACGTCAAGCCAGCGAACGTGATCGATGCTTCTGGAACGCCCAAGCTGATCGACTTTGGCGTGGCGACTGCGCGGCGCGCAGCCCCGCGGTCCACCGATGCAGTGCGACCCGAGATGCCCGTGTCGCGTCCCTTGCCCGCGGAGGCAGTCACGGCCGTGGACGCGTCGAGCCCGACCATGGAGGCCGGGGCAACGCCGTCAGGAAGGCTGAGCGCTTCGCTCGACGGCTCGACCCCCACGGTGACCATGCAGGGCGACGGAGAGGCCGACTTCGTGACAGCGGGAACGCTCGGCTACATGGATCCGGCGACGTTCGATCGTCCCGCGACAGCGTCGAGTGACTTGTACTCGCTGGGCGCGATGCTGTTCGAGTGCCTGACCGGTGCGACGCCAGCCGCCGCTGCAGCCAGGATGGCAGGCGATTCAGGGCTGAAGGCCGATGTGGTCAACGGCCGCGCGCGAGCCCCGAGCCTGCGGGCTGTGCTCGCGGATGCGCCTGACGAGCTGGTGCGCCTGATCGATTCCATGCTCGACCCGGATCCTGCAGCGAGACCGCGCTCAGCCGAGGCGGTTGCGTGGGACCTGGAGCGGCTTCGGCTGTCTGCGGCTGGTCGATCGCACGACCTTCCCTCCGCAGAGATCGGCCCGTTCCGTGGACTGGGAAGGTTCGAAGGGGAAGATCGCGGGGTGTACTTCGGGCGCACCGCAGAGACGGCTGCAGGGCTCGAGATCCTTCGATCGAGAGGCGTGCTTGCGCTGGTGGGCCCTGCGGGCAGCGGCAAGAGCAGCCTGGGGCGGGCCGGCATTCTTCCTGCGATTCAGGATGGAGCGCTCGGTCCCCAGCCCAAGAACTGGGACATCGCTGTCGCCACTCCTGGCCCCAACCCGTGGAAAGCCGTCCTCCAGGCGCTGCAGCCGGTTCTGGGGCAAGAGCAACCTTCCGGGGCCGATGCGCTCGTCCAGGCGCTCGCAGCCCATGTCCAGCGATCCGAGCGCGGCGTCGCGCTGATGATCGACCAGCTCGAAGAGCTCGTGGTGCTCTCCTGCAGCGAGGAGCGCGATGCGGTCGTGGACCTGATTGCGCGTCTGGGGGAGCGCCCATTGCCGGGGATTCGCTGCATCGTTGCGGGGCGGAGGGACCTTCTCGGCGCAGTGCTCGGGCTTGCAGGGCTGGGCAGGGTTCTTCCCAAGGGGATGCTGCTGGTCAATCCGCTGGATGTGGCTGCATGGGCGGACGTGGTGGATCAGGCCCTGGCCGCCTACGGCTACCGGATGGAGAACGAGAAGGTTCGCGCGCAGCTGCTCTCCCAGCTCGAGGAAACCGCCGAAGCGATGCCCTTGGTGCAATTCGCACTTACCGAGCTGTGGACACGCAGGGATGTGCAGAACAAGCTGATCACGCGCAAGGCGCTCGAGTCGATCGGAGGGATCCCGGGCGCCCTGGAAGCACACGCGGAGCGCGTCTATCAGGAGGCAACAGCGCTCGGGCCAGATGTGGACTCCTGCGTACGCAATGTGCTTCTCAGCGTCACCACGGCGCAGGGCACACGGTCGCTGCGTCCCCGTGCAGAGGCGATCGCTGCCGGCGGACACGACAGAGCAGAGGCCGTGGTCGGCCAGCTCGAGCGAGGTCGGCTCCTTGCCAATGAGCCACAGGGTCTCACGATCGCCCACGACTCGCTGCTCGTGCACTGGACGCGGCTCGCCAGCTGGTTGTCGGAGGCCCGCAAGGATCGGCTTCTGGCAGAGGAGGTCGAGCGCGACGCCCTTCCCTGGGCCAAGGATCGGGGGGCGGATCGCATCTGGCGTGGACGGCGCCTGCGCACGGCGCTCGATCTGCTGTCATCGAGCACCGTCCGGCTGAGCGACAGCGCGCAGGAGTTCCTGCGGACCGGGCGACGGCGCGAGCTGGCGAGGCTCGTGCTGATCGGCGGATGCGTGGCTGCCGTGGCAGCTGGCGCGGTCGCAGGCACGGCCGTGTATGCGGTCCGGCAGAAGCAGGCACGCATGCAGGTCGAGCTCGCCTTGCAGGAAGCTCGACGGGCGGAGCAGATCGCGCACGACGAGACCGAGAAGGCGAACAAGGCCAAGCAGGAGCTCGAGATCACGCTTGCGAGAGTGGACGTGCTCGCCAAGGACTACGAGACCCGGCTCAGGGACCTGGAGAAGCGCGTGAAAGAAGCCCGCAGCGCGGCCGAGCTCAAGGACATCCAGGAGGCGCTGGGCAAGTGCGCAGAGCCGATCGTGCTTCTTGCGGTCGTGGGGAAGAATGCGAAGCCCGATATCCATCTTCCGTGGCTGGAGCAGGCAGTGCTGGCATTGCGCACCGATGTGCCTGGCTCAGCGGCGTTGCGCGCGAGCTTCTTCCGCGCGCCGCTCAAAGACAAGACCGGCATCGTCGCCACCTGTCCTTCCGGAGAAGACTGCGCGTGGCTGGCAAAGCAGCTCAAGACGATGATCCCAGGGCAGGCCCCCCAGGGCGCTTGCCGTCCGGATCGACTCGGAATCGTGGGTCCTCTGGAGCCCCAGGAGATGCACTGGGCGCTTCCTGCCAAGGACGAAACGATCATGAAGTGCGCCCGTATCCAGGCGTGCTTCAAGCTCGTGCGCGCCGGCGACGAGAGCGATCCCGGTCTCGAGTGCCAGAAGAATCCCTCGAAGTTCAAGCTCAGCTGCGTGGGCGACAGCCACCCGTCGTGCAAGCCGATGCTCGACTGCCTTGGTCTCTGAACGCCCCTACGACGTCGCGTTGCGAATCCACTCGATGCTGCGCGTGCGCTCTTGCACCGCTTCGAGGTTCTTCTCGTGGCCTGTCAGCAGCTCGTCGAATCGCACGGCAACCCGTCGCGTCCAAGGACGCGAGCCGACCGGAAGCGCCTCCTCGCGAACCACGTGCGCAGTAGTCTCGTGGCCATCGTGGACCGTGTCCGTGAAGAAGAGCTTCACGTTGACTGCGTCCCCGACCTTCAGCTTGGAGGTGGCTGCCAGCAGCAGCGCTCCGGATATGCTTATGTCGCGGGTGATTGCCAGACGCTCTCTTCCATCCGCGAGCACGAGCGCCGCAGGGCAGACAGCTAGATAGCGTTGTCCCAATCGCCGGTCCGAATTCGGTGTCGATGGGTTCATACCCATTGCCTAGCGCATCCCATGGTCCATGGGAAGCCGCGTCAAGGACAACCGCCGCCGTCGACTTGCGCTTTGCAGACGCCGCTGCAGCACTCCTGGGTTCCCGGGCAGGGGCACTGGATCGTTCCGCCGCACGCGTCATCCTGGCTGCCGCAGCCCACTTCAGCGCAAGTCTTGGGCTTGCACCCGCACTTGTTCGCCTGGCCACTACCTCCGCAGGTCTGGGGCGCAGGGCATGGACCGCAATTGAGCGTTCCCGAGCAACCATTGGAAATACTGCCGCACTCGGCCTGCAAGTCGCCGCACGTCTTGGGGGTGCATCCGCACTTGAGCGGATTGTTTCCACCGCCACAGGTCAAAGGGGCAGTGCATGAGCCACAGTCGAGCGTGCCCGAGCAACCATCCGAAGGGTGGCCGCAATCCGCCCCAAGCTCTGAGCAGGTCTTGGGCACGCAGACCGGCTGCCCGCACTTGTTCGCCTCGCCCCCGCCTCCGCACGTCTCCGGCGCCGTGCAGCCTCCGCAGTCGAGAGTCCCGCCACACCCGTCTGGAACGCTTCCGCAATCGAATCCCAATGCGCTGCAGGTTTGCGGCGTGCAACCGCACTGGTTGTCTACACCACCCCCGCCGCACGTCTCCGGCGCCGTACAGCCTCCGCAGTCCAACGTCCCGCCGCACTCGTCATCGGCATTGCCGCACTCGGCGCCGACCTGGGTGCAATTCTTGGGTGTGCAGCCGCATTGGTTCTTTTCGCCCCCGCCACCGCAGGTCTTGCCAGGAGGGCAACCACCACAGTGAAGGGTTCCGCCACAGCCATCATCGTGCGGGCCGCACTCCAGTCCAAGGGAGACGCAGGTCTCTGACACGCACCCGCACTTGTTGGCGACCCCGCCCGCACCGCAGACCAGATTGCCCGGGCAATTGCCGCAGTCGAGCATGTTGCTGCAGCCGTCAAAGGCCATCCCGCATTCGGCTCCGAGCGCCGCGCACGTCGTGGGCGGGCATGAGCCGACCCCGCACTTGCTCGGACCGCCAGCGCCGCAGGTCTCACCCGGCTTGCATCCACCGCAGTTGAGCGTGGTGATGCAGCCATCCGACACCTTGCCGCATTCAGCCCCAAGCTGCGTGCAGCTCTTGGGCGTGCAGCCGCACTTGCCTGCCATCCCGTCGCCGCCGCATGTCTCGGGCTTGGTGCAGGTTCCGCAAGCGAGCATCGATCCGCAGCCATCCGAGATGTCGCCGCAGAGCGCCGCCAGATTCGCGCAGGTCTTGGGAACGCAGCCATCGCCGGCATCTGCCTTGGCCTTGGCATCGCCCACGTGGTCGATCGCAGCGTCCTTGCCCATCGGCCCTGCGTCTGCGGTGGATCGCTCGCCCATGGAGTTGAGCGAGCAGGCAGATGCGAGGGCGACACCGATCGCAAGCAGAGCGAGCGCTGCGTGAGATGTGCGAGCGGGCACGAGCATCTCCTCCTCGAAGGGAGATCGTACCCTGAACCGTGAACTCCGTCCACGGTCTGCGCGTTGTCAGCCGTGGATGCCGCGAATGCGCCAGGCGTTGCCGACCGCCTCGACCTCGATCTCCACGTCCTGCAACACCTTCTTCTTCGCGAGCCGCTTTCGGACCTCCTCGGTCATCATGATGTTGCTGGCGTGCTCCTCGGCCTTGACGTCCTTGCCCGCCGAGTGGCGGAACATCGCAGCGATGCGGCCGTTGTGCACCTGGTAGTGGACCGTGCTCGCGCGCGCCACCATCACAGCCGTCGACCCGTCAGGCGCAGGAACCATCACCGGCCCTGCTGCAATCTCCACTTCAGGCTCGTCGTCCTGGGTCGCCCGCAGCGGTGTGCTGAATGCCTGCAAGGCCGCCTCGATCGCCTGGAGCGTCGAGTCGACCGCGGAAGCATCCGCCCCTGCGACCCAGAATTCGAACTCGGAGCCTGGGAGCAGACTGAGCAATTCGGCGGGTCTGCGCCCGGCGCGCTTCTGATCCGCAACCTCGCGGGGAATGACCGCATTGCCCACGGGAAGCAGCTCGGATTCGAGCCTCGGCACCGCGGTCGGGAAGGCATCGAACACGATCGCGCCGTTGCGTCGCCCGACAGGTTTGCCCTGCTCTGCGCACAGGCTGGCGCCTGCGTCCACGAGCTTGAGGACATTGTGCGAGGGGATGAACGGGGAGCCGAAGTTGCGGTGGATGCTGATGCCCGGGTCGCTGGGCCCAGGCGCAGCATCGCCCAGCCGGAGCCTGCCTGCGCAGGCGACGCGAAGGCTGCGCACTTCGTAGCCGCGGGCTCGCAACGCGTCAGCACGCTCTGCGGTGCGTGCCTGCTGGGCGACCAGCACGCGCGACAGCACGCTATCGGGCTTTGCCTGCTTCTTGAACAGGTTGACGGTGTGCTTCAGGTACGTGGTCTCATCGGCTTCCTGGAAACGGAAGTCGTCGCCCCATTCGATCCAGCGCAGCACCCGCAGGCCAGGGTTCGCCACCGACGGACCCCTCGAATCGACGACGGGCAGCAGGTCGGCCGGGAGCGCTCGGCTCATGACTTCCTCGCCTTGGGGTCGCGAGCTTCGGCGAAGCGACGAAGCCAGGCGGCGAGCGAGAGGGCTTCTTCCTGGGCACGCATGAGCTTGCTGGCAGGATTGGCCATGACCAGCGTTAGCAGATCGCCCTTGGGCTCAGCGAACACGATCTCGCAGACCCACGACGAAAGGTGATCATAGAGGGTGGAGCGGACCGGGCCGCTGCGCGCCTTGAAGAAGGCCAGGGTGGGGCCGATTCCGCTCTGCACGACCATGGCGGGCAGCTCCCGCAGCTCGCCCACGTACTCTTCCAACGTCTCTGGCTTGAGCGCCGTCACCAGCGCGTTGGCCCGCTCTGCGCGAACCTGATCCCGCGTCTTCATGCGTTGCCTCCCTTGGCCTTGAGCAACGCCGTGCGCGCCCATCCGCGTCCCAGCTGCACTGCGTCGCCCACCTGCAGATGCGTGGGAAGCGCTTTCTCCAGCTGCTGCGTGGCCGACTGCTTCTTGCTCCCCTTGCCCTGCGCTCCCAGGTTGGAGACCGGCACGTAGAACAGGGCGTCCGGAGGAACCATCTCCTCGAACAGCTGGCTGCCATTGCGCCCGGGCACCGGAGCAAGCTCCGTCGCCGAACGCACCAGGAACCCGAAGACCTCGTCGCTGACCACACCGAGGGAAGCGTCGACCTCGCGAGCAAACCCTTCGTAGGCCCCGCTAGGAGCGGGAAGAAGGTCGAGCAGCGCAGCAGCCTCCAGCCCCGACTTGGGCGTGAGCACCACGTCCTCGATCGCAAACGCGTCGGTCCCGTGGCTCCACGCGCTCGACACCAGGATGTCGTCGTTGCCAACCGCGGGCAGCGCCGGCAGCGCGATCCCCACGGTTCGCTCCAGGTCTCTGCGCAGCCTGGCGAGGACCGCCGGGCAGGTGATCCACACGAACGGCGCCACAGAGCAGCGCACCGGGAACAGCAGCAGACGAGCGTCGCCCAGGCTCAGGGCCGCTTCTGCATCCGCGCCGCCGAACAGCGCATCCGCGGTCGCTCCCAGTGCCTTGCGAAGCGACTCGCGCACCTCCGAGGCGTGCACCATCGGCCACTGCGTGGTGCGCTCTCGTTGGATGGGAAGATCGATCGCCCCGGGCGCGCCGCTCGCGGACGTATGCAGCGGGGTCTCGAAGTAGAGCGAAAGCACGACAGAGTCGGTCAACATGGTCAGTATCCTCCCGCAAGGATCCACGTCGATGGGTCGACGCGGACGGGGTCGTTGAACTCGATAAAGAAGGTCGCACCGGCGGGGATGATCACCCGTCCGGGAACGGACGCGCCGATGCCGGGCGACACACGCGTCGGTGTCCGGCTCGCGATGGCAAAGAGCTTTCCTCCAGGTGGATAGGGCGGCAGCGTCGTCCATTCCTTGGCATCGATCCAGGTGGGAAGCCCAGAGGCCGCCCCTTCCATCGATGACAGGGCGCACAGTCTCCAACGCCTGCCTGGCTTGAGTTTGATGTCGGCCAAGGGGATCTGCACTTCTTCCACCCACGCGGTTCGAAGCCCCTTGCCGATCGTGACGGTCGCAGGCACCGACAACGCCGCGCGACCATCGGGAATCTCGACGGTAAGAACGAAGCCGACGCCAGGGCGCAGCCTGAGATGCAGCGAGGTCCGCACGATGCCGTCATCGCCCGGCTCGGTGCGGGGCTCGATCTCGTACAGGCGCTTGGCGATCACGTAGTGCTCGCCCTCGGTGAATCGCTCCACCTTGCGCTCAGCCCACACGCGCACGCCTTTGCGCGTGAGAAAGGCGCCGAGACCTTCGGCTCCTGCCTTGCGGCTGGTGGGCGTGAGCAACCGGAGCCCGGGGCGGTCGTGACGAACGAAGTCGCCGCGCAGGGGTTCCAGATACGAAGGCTGCGCAAAGATGAAGTCCTTGTGCTTCTCGTCGAGCACGATGTCATCCGGCGCAGGGTGTAGAGGCTCGATCCTGCCTCCCATCTCGCGGGCCAGCAGCGGCGCCCCGATCTTGAGGCCGATCTGCTCCGGGTCGGCATCGCGCGCCCCGGCTACCGCCTCGCCGTCGCACTTGCCGTGCTTGGGGCAGCTCGCGCAGCCCTTGTCATATGCCTTGCTGCCCTCGGAGCACTGGGCTGACAGGTACAGATTGCGGACTGCCTGCAGAAAGACCCCAGGACCGGGCGGGACCGGCTCGCTGGCCTCCCATCCGCCTGCCACGTCGAGCACATCGGCCAGCACGAGCGTGTCGCTCGGAACCAACATCAAGTCTGTCTTCATCGCACCCCTTCCGCCAGGAAACCCGCGACGTGGATGCCATCCATGCCGTGCTGTCCGTCAGCCTCGATCGCAGCGGCTCCGTTGCGATCGATCAAGGTAAGGATCGCGCGCGCCAGACGGTCTGGCTCCGCCGCATCCGGCGCTTGGCGCGCCAGCACGGATCGGATCAGGCCGATGCGCGATTCGTTCTTGGACTTGTCGAGATCGACATCGGTCAGCGCTGGTCCCAAGGCCGCGAGCGCTGCAACGACGAGCCCGGGCTTGGACAATCCGCGAAGCAGCCCGAGCACCAGCTCCAGGCTCTCGCCGACTTCGTCCCATCGCCCGCCAAACACGTACTCGCGCCCATGCTCCATGCGCGCCAGCACCACCAGCGCATTGCGCCCCAGCGCTTCCTTGGCAACGCCCTGCATCAGCCGTCGGCCTCGACGCACCAGGGCAGGGACCGCGCACGAGCGGTGCGCGAGCACGATCGCAAGGCTGGTCGTGGCCGCAGGCCCCATGTGCAGCAATCTGCGCGCAACGCCCCCTGCGGGCTGCAGGGTCACGAACGGCTCGCGCCACACGTCGCACAGACGACGAGCCGCCGGGTAGGCTGACTCGACCGGCATCAGGGCCACGACCTCGTCGCCCGCGAGCGCGAGCATCTGGCCTTTGGCCTCAGCCACGATCGAGCGGGCCGAGCCCATGGAGAACGCTCCGAGCGCCTCGGCAATCGCTGCAGTCCGGGCCGCGCCTCCGAGCAGCGGCGCATCGAGGGCATCGCGCCACTTCGATCGCGCCTTGAGCAGCTGCGCTGGCATCTCGCTGTGCAGAGAGCTCCGAAGCGTCGCGCCATCCTTGGATTCGAGCCCTCCACGAACCGTCGCGCCCATGCCGTCCGCGTTCATCAGCACCACGGACACGTACTCGGATTCGACTTCGGCTTTCGGAGCGTCGTCCAGCAGCCCCGCCCAGGGCAGGGCATCCTTGGGAGCGACGAAGGCACCCAGGCGCTTGACGGCGCACGGCATGCACAGGGCTTCTCCTTCGACGAGCGCCGCAGAGAGCTTCTCGCCCGGCTTTCGAAGCGCAGCCCACAGGCTGTCCGAGCCGAGCACCTCGCGCTCCTGGCACGACGTACACCGAGGGAGCGGCTCCTCGGTCGGGAAGGTTCGCGTGTTCCGACGCGCATCCGCGGCTGCCCGCGCGGCGTCGTTCCACAGCCCGAAGAACACTCCCTTGCCGCCATGGTCGAGACCGGAAGCGTCGCGACGCTGCTTGACGATCTTCTCGAAGGCGGAGATGTCGCGGCTCGGCAGCAGAGCGCCGGCGCCGGTCGAGTCTTCCTCTATCGGCACGGAGGTCCACTTCGCATCGAGCGACGAGGCCTGCTGTCGCTCCCAAGCCTTGGCCAGCGCTCCGGCATCGCCGCCCGCTTTGGCCAGCGCGTCGAGAACCGCCTTGCCCGCATCTTTCCACGCTGCCTGTGCTGCGCTCAGGCACAGAGCGCCGAGCTCATCCGCGCGCGACAACGGCACGATCGCCACGAACGTGCTCGGAAACCCGATCGCATCAGGAGCGACGCCCTTGGCTTCGCCCGCGGCTTGCACGTCCTCGTCGACGAGCCATCGGTCCACGAGCGGCTGCAGGGCCAGCGACGGCTGCAGGATCGCATGGGGGCCGAGATCCTCGGCAACCGCACGAGCTGCGGCCCAGCACAGCCATCCGTTGAGCGCGGAGTCTGCGCGAACGTCATGCGCCCTGCGCCCGTGCGTGGGCTCCCCCACGCCGACCTCGAAGGTCAGCAGGGCCGGCTCCGGTGCCGCAGCTGCGAGCGCTGCAGCGACGGAGACCTGGTGCCAGGCGCTCAGGTGAGGCGATCGCCCGTCCGCAGGAAACCGGGACCAATCCGCGCCGAGCCCGGTGTCGAGGGCACAGAGTCGGTCTGGCAGGCAACGCCAGATCCACAGGGCATGGCGCTTCGGATTGCCCGAAAACCGAGTGGTGCTCTCGTCGAGCGCAGCAGCGATCGCGCCGCGCACCCGATCGGCTGCGGCCGGCGGCTGCAGCTTGAGGCGTGCCGATGAGATCGGATGAGTCAGCTCAGGAGACTTGAGCCAGTCGATGCTGGGAGCCTTGTCCGAGCCGAGGGGAGCCAGCGGAGCGCGATCCGTGGAAGCGGCGAGTGAATCGCACGCGAGGTCGAACTTCTCTTTGAGCTCTTTTGCGCGATCCGCGGGCAGGGCGCTGTTGGGGACGGTGAAGTCGGAGCTGGAAGGGTCGTGCCCGCGAGCCATGGCTGAGATGCCGTAGAGCAGCAGGGCTAACTTCTCGTTCCAGTCGGTCATGGGAGCCTCAAGAATGCGCGTGGTGCCGTTTGTTTGATCCCGCGACCCTGCGGGTGGGTCCCGTACATGGGTGCGAGTTCCAAGGCCTTGCTTTCGCCGCGCCCGGACACCGGGTCGCGGCGCCGGACCCTGGTGGTTTCCGGCGGCACTCGGCAGCGTGCATGGGGTCGCGCATGCTACGCGGTATCAAGTTTCGGCGCCATGCCTTTGTGACGCGCTTGACACCTGACCTTCGGCGGGTAACATTCGGCGCCGTTTTCGCCAAGGTAGCTCAGTTGGTCAGAGCGGGCGTTTCATACGCGCTAGGTCGGCGGTTCAACTCCGCCCCTTGGCACAACTCGGATCGCAAACCAGAGGGATGACCCTTGTACGCGTGGAGTGTCCAGCCACCGCGACAGGCGGCGCTCCGCGCGCAGCACTCCGGCCATCAGCTCGTTGACCGGCGCCCGCGGCACTTCCAGATTTGCGCGCGCGGATCCGGATCGATCCTGCCGCGTCACCAGCTTGCGCTGCACCCACAGCAGAGGCACCAGCGCACGGTTGAACGGCACCACCTCCACCACCTCCGCGCCTGACACGCCCCGAAGCACCTCGCGCAGCGTCTCCACCTCGTATCGCGTCTTGTGCCCCGACTGCTCGTCGATCCGCGACCACAGCGCTCGCAACGCAGGCACGGTCCCGACCACCATGCCCCCTTCGCGCACCAGCGTGCACGCGGACTCGAGCACCTCGCGCGGACGCTCGATGTGCTCGATCACGTCGAAGAGACCGGCCACGTCGAACCCGCGCTCCGGCAGCTCCCCTACCCCACGACGCAGATCGTGAAGCCAGAAGCGAGCCTCGGAGGCTCGAGAGGCCGCGAGCTCGACGAGCCCGCGCTGCCCTTCCACGCCCACCACCTCGTAGCCGCATCGGGACAGGTGCGCGGTCACGCAGCCGCCGCCGCATCCCAGCTCGATGATGCGCGCGCCCTTCGAGACGCCCACGTTTCGCAGACGCTCTGCGATCCACTCGTTGCGCGTCCGATGCCAGAAGTGCCGGTCCTCGGCCTCACGCAACGCAGCCATCACGCGATCGTCGGTCACGTCGAACGCCCCGTCGCCCGGATCGAGCTCGGAGATCACCCGGATGCGTTCGCCAGCCCCCACGCTCACCCTCTCTGCTCAGCGCCCAGCTTGGGGAAGTCGCGCAGGTTGCCCTTCAGATCCGTGCACACGATGTCCACGCTCGCTTCCACGATCACCTTGTCGTCGCCTTCGCGCTCGATGCGCTGCTTGAAGGTCAGGCGATACGGCGAGGTCTGCGAGGTGTCGGAGATCACCACGAGCCGGTCGCCGAGACGGGCCGGGAACTTGAACGTGATGTTGATGGAGTAGACGGGGAACATCACGTTGCGGTCCGCCCACTCCACCACGGACGGGCCGATGGCAGCGATGAACTCGGTGCGGGCGCGCTCGAGGTACTTGAGGTAGTTGGCGTGGTACACCAGCCCCATGCAGTCAGTGTCCTCGTAGTAGACGCGTACCGAAAAGCGCTGCTCCATCCTGCTCACCTCACGAGGCTCAGTCTGCGTCGCCTCGATTCGCATCCACGCCGGCGTCCCTGACCTCCCGCGTGCACTTTGCCACCAGCAGCTTCACCGCGAGCCCGGAAGGACGCGACACCAGCAGCACGTCTCCCTTGGCGGCCACGGGCTCGCCGTTGCCCATCAAGGGCTCGCTCGCGAGCTGATCGACGAAGGAGCCGTCCGATGCGATCGGCGCGATGCGCGTCGGGCTCGCCGCGTCCGCTACCGCGAGCCACCCCGGCATCACGTTCGGCGCACCCGGACCCAGGTTCGGATCGTCGATCACGTCCGGGCCGTCCACGCCGCCCAGACGCACCAGCGCGCGCATCAGTCTTCCCCCAGCGGATCCACTGGGCGTGTCGTCGTCGCGCCACATCACCAGCGCCGATCCGTCGCGCCCTTCGGTGACGTCGTAGACGAGCACGTGCCCGCTGTCCGAGCTGATCCTGCGCGGGGCTCCGGACTGCACGCCGCGATCGTCGAGCGGCATCACTTCCAGCCATTTGTACGACAGATCTTCGGCCCGGTAGCGAGCATCGAAGTCGCTCGACTCAGGACGACGCGCCACCCAGAACAGCCAGAATCCGCCAGGCCGTGACACCAACCTCGGATTGTCACCGTCGGTGCCGGGCAGGGTCATCACGCGCGGCGGCGTGGGGCTGGCAAAGGTCGACGCATCGAAGGTTGCCAGGTAGATCCCGCTCACTTCGCGGTCCTTGGGCAGATCGTCCCACACCGCAACCCCGCGCTTGTCCTGGAGCGCCACATCAAACGCGAGAGATTCGTCGTTTCCCTGCAGGAACTCAGCACCCCACGCCACGGATTCGCCGTCGACCCTGGCAAGGCGCAGCGAGCGCTTGGTGCCCGACGGCTCCAGCGCACCCGCTCCCACGGTCTTGCCCAGGGCGAAGACCTTCGGAGGCTCAGCGTCGCCGTGCGACTCTGCGAGCTTGATGATCCTCGACTTGGAGCCGTCTGAGGAGACAAGGGCAACGACCGACGCTGTCCCCTGCCCCTCCTTGCTCAACGCAGCGATCGCAAAACCATCGTCGTAGGCCACGCCCTGGCCGATCTCAGCAGCGAACGGGAGAAAGTCCTGATCGTCGTCGGCCTTGGTAGCGGGTCCGACCAGGACATCCTTGCCGAGCTGGACGCAGCGCGGCGGAGTGGCTTCAGGGACAGGCTCAGCGGCAGACGGGATCTCGGAGGGGATCGAGGGCCTGGGATCGTGCTTGCAGCAAGCCGGTAGAAACAGCGTAGCTGCGGCGAGGATCAGCAGGAGGGAGGATCGAGACGAGCCCATGGCGGCCACAGGGGGTACTACCCGCTGGGCTTCGGCAATGCAACCATTGACCTGCCAGGGCAGCCCTGCGAAAACGGCCGAGATGCGCCCCTCTCCGCTTGCCCGCACCTATGATCCGAACTCGGTTCTGCGGGCCGCCTACCGTCGATTCTTCGAGCACATCCAGATCGACGAAACCTGGCTGCGGATCGTCCGTGAGGCTGCCGAACGCGGACCCGTAACCTACGTCCTGCGCAACGTGTCGTTCCTCGACTTCGTGGCGCTCGACTACATCACCAAGGCCCACGGCCTGCCTGAAGTGCGCTTTGCCAACGACCTCGGGCTCTGGCTCCTGGAGCCGTTCGGCGAAACGTGGAGGGAAGCGCTGCGCCCATCTACCCGCGAGTCGCCCGAGCAGCGCCTCGCACGCGTCATCCAGAGCGGTGGCTCCGCCGCGCTCTTCCTCAAGCGCCCGCCGACCTTCCTCGAGAAGACCATCGGCAATCGCAAGAGATACGTCTCCGCCGAAGGCGACAACCTCATCCGTACGCTGTTCGAGCTGCAGAGGCACATCGATCGCCCGATCATGCTCGTGCCCCAGGTCTTCGTGTGGTCCAAGCGTCCAGCTTCCCTGCAGGGCTCCTGGGTCGACTTCATGTTCGGCCCGCGCGAGTGGCCGGGCACCATGCGCATCGCTGCGCAGTTCCTGCTCAACTACAAGCACGTGCTGCTCAGGGCCGGCGAGCCGATGTCCCTGCTCGATTTCATGAAGTTCAACCAGGGCGAGGGCGACGACACCCTGGTGCGACGGGGCACGTACGCGCTCATCCGCAAGATCGAGCGAGAGCGACGTGCGATCGTCGGCCCGATCCGCAAGCCGGCCGATCGGGTGCGCGACGAGATCATCCGCAGCCCCAAGCTGCAGAGCACGATCAAGCATCTTGCCGGGGATGGCGCTGCTGAGCGCATGGTCCTGACTGCGCGCGCCTACGCTACCTTGCGGCAGATGGAAGCCTCTCCGGATCCGGAGACGATCCGGGGCATGACCGCGGTATTCGAGGGCGTACTCAACCGTGTCTACGCAGGTCTCGAGATCGACAAGGAAGGTCTGGAGCGCGTCCGGCAGGCTGCACAGCTCGGCACGCTCGTGCTTCTGCCAAGCCACAAGAGCCACATCGACTACCTGCTGCTGTCCTACGTTCTGTACGAGAACTCGCTGCAGCTTCCGCTGATCGCCGCTGGCGACAACCTCTCGTTCTTCCCTGTGGGCGCGATCCTGCGACGCGGCGGCGGGTTCTTCATCCGACGTTCTTTCAAGGGAGATCGGCTCTACGTGGCCGTGGTCGATGCCTACCTGCGGCGGCTGCTCAAGGACGGCTGGCCGATCGAGTTCTTCCTGGAAGGGGCGCGTTCCCGGACCGGAAAGCTCCTGGCTCCCAAGGTCGGCCTGCTGAACATGCTCGTCGATTCCGCAGTCGGCCTTCCCAACCGCGAGGTCTTCTTCGTGCCGGTGAGCATCGGCTACGAGCGTCTGCTCGAGGAAGGTTCCTATGTCCGCGAGCTGCTCGGCGGCGAGAAGAAGAAGGAGAGTACCGCAGGGCTCATCCGCGCGATGGGCATCCTTGCGGAGCGCTACGGACGCCTCAACGTGCAGTTCGGCGAGATCCTGAGCTTGTCGCAGGCTGCGCAGGAAGTGGGCTGGAAACGCGAGCTCAAGCCTACGCCCGCCAAGCGTCGGGAGCTCACCACGCGTATCGCCTACCGGGTGATGGCCGAGATCAACAAGTCCACGGCCGTCACGCCGGGATCCATCGTGGCGCTCGCGCTGCTCACACACGGACGCCGCGGCGTGGTGCACACCGAGCTGGTCGCACGCGTCCATCGCCTTGCTGCGGTGTTGCGCTCGCTCGGCGCACGCATGACTCCTTCGCTTGCAACTTCGGCAGGCGTCGTGCGCCCCACCTGCGTGGGCGAAGCGATCGAGATGTTCCGGGGTGCGGGAATCGTCGAGGTGCACCTTCCAGGCGAGAACCTGCAAAGCGGTGCCAAGAGCGGCAAGGCTTCCACCGGCGACGACTCCATCTACACGGTCCCGGAGAACAAGCGGCTGGCGCTCGATCTGTCCAAGAACATCATCCTGCACTACTTCGTGCCTGCCGCCTTGGGCAGCGCTGCCATGCTCGCCCCGCCTGGGCCGCCGATCTCGCGCACGGTCGTACGCGAGCGCGTGCAGCGCCTCTCGCGCCTGTTCAAGTACGAGTTCATGTTCCGGGCTGATGCGAGCTTCGAGAAGATCTTCGACGACACCCTGCAGCAGATGGTCGATCGGGGCGAGCTCGTGATCGAGGCGGGCGACCATCTCGGGCTGGGCGAAGGGCACGACGGGCTGGACGGGCGCGGGTGGGTGGTGCTGTACGCGTCGATGGTGCGCAACTTCGTGGAGTCGTATCGAGTGGCAGCGCGAAGCCTTTCGCTGCTCCTCAAAGGCCCCATGCCGACCAAGGATCTGGCGCGTCGATCGCTCGCCATCGGCGATCGCATGTACCTCGCCGGAGACATCGAGCGGCGCGAAGCCCTGAGCCGTCCGTGCCTCGACAACGCGTTCCAGTCGTTGCTCGACCAGGGATACCTCGAGCCGCAAGAGGACAAGAAGATCGCTCTCGCATCGTCGTTCAACGACGCAGAAGCCGTGCGCGCCATCGAAGCGCGCATCGCCAACTACCTGCCGCGGCGCGCCGACGATCGCGCTTGAGGAAGGTGCCATGCCCCAAGCCCCCACGTTCTTTCGCTACTGCAGCACATGCCGCAAGGAGATCGGGTTCAGCCAGACCTACTACCGGTGCAGCGTGACCACGTGCAACCGGGGCAACACCGCCTTGTACTTCTGCAGCGTGGGCTGCTTCAGCGCGCACGTTCCGGTGGTTCGTCACCGCGATGCGTGGGCCGAGCAGGAGCAATCTCCCACGCGCGACGTGTTCATGCAGCAGCTCGAAGAAGAGGACAAGCTGACCGAGCCGCAGCCTCGTGCACCGCAAGCCAAGGAGGCAACGCCCCTGGCAGCGGTCGACGAAAGGGCCATGCCGCGCGACGTCCTGGTGGTCGTCTCCAAGCTCAAGGCCTATGTCCGCGCGCGCTCCGGGTTCAACACCTCGGATGGCGTGACCGACGTGCTGAGCGACCATCTGCGGGACCTGTGCAAGCAGGCGATCCGCAACGCAGCCCAGGATGGACGCAAGACCGTGCTGGACAGGGACTTCCATGCGATCCTGAAGCGTTCGGATCGGTAGCATGACCCATCGCCTCACCCTCGCTTCTCTCGCCCTGGCCGCCTGCGCGATGGGATGCTCCCATGTCCCGTCGCCGCTCACTCCCTCTGTGCGCGGCACGGTCGGGCTGCCTCACCATGGCGTGCTGACCGATGGCGTGATGCTCTCCCAAGAAGGTCCGGCGCATCGCTGGTTCAATCCCGACGGGAGGCATTACGGAACGCGGGAGATCGTGGACGCGATCCGCTTCGCGTCCTCTGAGGTGCGAAGGCAGTATCCCAACTCTCCGCCCCTGTACGTCGGCGACCTTAGCGGCCGGCGAGGGGGGCGCATTCCTGGCCATGCTTCCCATCGCACCGGGCGCGATGCGGATCTTCTCTTCTACATGACGACGTTGTCCGGCGAGCCGATCGACGCCGCGGGGTTCGTCAAGTTCGGCGCTGACGGCCTTGGTGCGCAGGCCGGGAACCGGGGCCAGCAGTTCGTGCAGTTCGATCTCACGCGCAACTGGGCGCTGGTCAAAGGGCTGGTCGAAGCGCCTGGGCCGGGAATGGTCTGGGTGTTCGTGAGCCGCACGCTCGAAGCGCTGCTGACCGAGTACGCCCTGGCCCGCGGCGAGGATCCGGTGCTGGTGTGGCACGCGGAGTGTGTGATGCAGCAGCCTCGCAATGCCCTGCCGCACGACGACCACTTCCACATTCGCATCGCTTGCAGCCCGGAGCAGGCGGTCGCAGGCTGTGAGGACAGCGGCCCGCAATGGCCCTGGCTGCCGTCGCCCCCCTCGCTGCCCTGGCCGGAAGCTGAAAACGACGTGTATGCCGCGATCGGGGTAGACACGCTTCCGCCGATGAAGCCATGAACCGTCTGTCCCACGCCGACGCGTCGACCTTCCTGTCCCAGTACTCGGGCTCGATCGATCTCTGCTACATGGATCCGCCCTTCAATCTGGGCGTGTCGTTCACCGCGCGAACCGGCCCGACCGAGCGGAGGACGCGAAACCGACGAGACGTAGGGCCCGTGGCCTACGACGACCGCTGGCCAAGCGTCGAGGCGTTCATCGAGTTCCTCCAAGGGGTCTTCACGCCGCTGCGCGAGGCGATGTCGCCCCATGGCGTGGTCTGGATCCACCTGGATCACAGGGCGGTCCACGAAGCCAAGGTGGCTGCGGATCGCATCTTTGGTCGCGGGGCTTTTCGCGGCGAGGTGATCTGGGTGCCGGGCAACGGAGCGCGAAGCAAGAAGGGGCCGAGCTGCACGCACCAGACGCTGCTCGTGTACGCGGCGCGTCCCAAGTCCGAGCTGGTGTGGAACAGCGATCACCCGCTGCTTCGAGAGTCGTTCGCGGCAACCAGCCTCAAGATGCACTTCCAGTCGGTCGACGCCGACGGCCGCCAGTATCGGGACCGGGCCATCAATGGCAAGACGTACCGCTACTACGCCGACGAGGGGCGCAAGCTCGGCAGCGTCTGGACCGACCTTCCCGCCATGTCTGCCAACACGCCAATCCGGTCCGAAGGCACCGGGTACCCGACGCAGAAGCCGGAGAAGCTGCTCGAGAGGATCATCCTTCTCTCCTCCAAGCCCGGCGCGTTGGTGTGCGACCCGATGTGTGGAAGCGGTACCACCCTGGTCGTGGCTGCGAAGCTGGATCGCTCGTTCGTGGGTTGCGACATCGGCGAGCTGGCAATCGAAATCACCTCGAAACGCCTGCATACCGCTGGGATCCCGTTCGACGCGGATCCCCCTTGCACGCGCCCGGCTGATGGCGCACACACGAGCCGATGACCGAGCAGCAGGAAAAGTCGATCGACGAGGAGCTGCGCGAGCTGGCAGATGCGGTGCGCGAGCACCTGCTCTGGCAGAGGAGCTGCGGCGCGACAGGCATTCCGCCGGGTGCGGTGGTGGCTCCAGAGCCTGAGGTCGAACCTGTCCCTGCCCCGCGCAAGCCTGCGATTGCGATTCCGCAGTTCCAAGCCCCCCCTCCTCCGCCCCCGGTCGCGGCTGAGCCGAAGCGTCCTCAGTTCGAGGTGCCCGCAGACCTGGAAGGGCGCATCGCCAGGCTCAAGCAGCTCGCCGAGGAAGCGAGCGCATGCACCCGCTGCGTGCTCCACAAGCAGCGCAAGCAAGCAGTGTTCTCCCGCGGCTCGGCGTCCACCGAGGTGATGTTCGTGGGCGAGGGCCCGGGTGCTGACGAAGACGCGCAAGGCGAGCCGTTCGTGGGCAAGGCAGGCCAACTGCTCGACAAGATGATCGTCGCCATGGGGCTGGACCGTGAGCAGGTCTACATCTGCAACGTGGTCAAGTGCCGTCCACCGGAGAACCGCACGCCCGAGCCTGAAGAGATCGCGGCCTGCCTGCCCTATCTGCAGGAGCAGATCGCGCTGATCAATCCCAAGGTGATCGTGGCCCTGGGCGGCACTGCGGTCAAAGGGCTGCTTGGCGTGCAGGAAGGCATCACGCGCATGCGCGGCAAGTGGAAGCTCTACCGCGCAGCCATCCCGGTGATGCCGACCTTCCACCCGTCGTATCTGCTGCGCAAGGAAGACGCCAAGCGCGACGTCTGGACTGATCTGAAGCAGGTCATGGCGCAGATCGGCCGTCCGGTGGCGGACAAGAAGAAGTGAACCGGATCGTACGGGCCGTGATCGTGGCCTGTTGCCTTGCGGTGCTCTTCGGGCATTTCGAGTGGCTCGACACGCTGCTCACGTACCAGTGCCATCGCCTTCCGGATCGGACGGCCACGTTGTTCGGCACGCCGATGGCAGTGTGCTCGCGCTGCGCCGGGCTCTATCTAGGGATCGCGCTGGGCGCTGCGCTCGCGTGGCCGAAGTGGAGGCCGCGGCAGATGGCAATCGTGTCGCTCTCGATGCTTGCAGTGCTGATCGTCGAGGTCGGATTGGAGTGGCTCGGGTGGCTGCCGCCGGTGCATGTCGTGCGAGCGGGGTTGGGGATGGCGTTCGCGTGGCCGATCGCGGCTTCTGGAAGCCGGATGAAACTAGGAACTGGGAACTAGCAAGGCGAATGCGAATGCGAATGGCAGGAGCGGCGCGCGATTGCATGAGAGGGGCGCGTGGATCGATGCGACGAGGGATGACGAAACCAGGAACTGGAGCACCGATTCCTCGGGATTGAAACCGCGTCGGATTTGATCACCTCACCCCCGCGCGTCTCTGGCGATTCGCGCTCGCCCCTCTCCGGATCCGCCGCATCCCACGACAACGCATTGCGGCGGCCGGAGAGGGGCCAACTCGTGTCGGTCTTGCGCAACCTTGTAGCCCTCTCCTCCCGCCGCCATACCGTATTCATCTGAAGCGGCGGTGAGGAGGGGGCGCGTGGATTTCGCTGGGTATCGCGCGGGGGGAGGTGACCAACCCTGCTGCGGGTCTCCTCATGGAACCACCATCCCAAGAAACCGGTGCTCCACGAACCAGCAACGCGAATGCGAATCGTTAGGGCCGCACCATTCCCAATTCTGAATCCGCATTCCCGTGTTCCCGGTTCCTAGTTGTACATCCTCTCGATTACATCCGCGTACCGCTTCGTCACCACGCTACGGCGTACCTTCCCCGTGGGCGTGAGCTCCCCCGCCGCTGCGCTGAATTCGTGCGGCAACACGTGGAACCGCTTGATCGTCTCGAAGCGCGCAAGCCTGTGATTCACGCTGTCCACATCCACCTGGATCAACGCGAGCACCTCTGGATCGACCGACAGCTTCTCCGGATCCGGCTCCCGATCGTTCTCCGCTGCCCAGTGCGTCATCGCCTTCTGGTTGAGCGTGAGAAGCACGGTCAGGTACTGACGCTGGTCCCCCACCACCACGCACTGGCCCACCCACGGCGATTGCCTGAGCAGGTTCTCGATGTTTTGCGGCGCAATGTTCTTTCCCGCCGACGTCACGATCAGATCCTTCTTCCGATCCGTGATCCGCAGCATGCCTGCGCTGTCGATCTCGCCGATGTCCCCTGAGTGCAGCCACCCTTCTTCGTCGATCATCTCCTCGGTCGCCGGAGGATCGCGCCAGTACCCTTTCATCACGCCACCGCCGCGCAGCAGGATCTCGCCGTCTGCTGCGATCCTGTTCTCCACGCCGTCCAGCGGAGGCCCCACGGTTCCGAACTTCACGCGCCCCGGACGATTGACGTTGGTTGCCCCGCTCGTCTCGGTCAACCCGTACCCCTCGAGCACCGTGATCCCGATCGCATCGAACCACTCGCCGAGCTCGGCCGCGAGCGGAGCGCCGCCAGAGATCGCGAAGCGTAGCCGATTGCCGAACCTCGCCCGCAGCTTGGAGAGCACCAGCTTGTCGGCGTAGCGGTGCTGCGCGAGAAGCGCCACCCCGGGCGAGGCACCCTTGCGACGGGCCCGCGCCACGCGATGGCCGACGTCGATGGCCCAGGTGAACAGACGCTTCTTGACGCTTCCTTCGTCCGCAGCCTTGGCATTCGCCACGGAGTAGAACTTCTCGAACATGCGCGGCACTGCCCCAAAGAAGGTCGGATGGACCTCTGCGGCGTTGTCGATCGCTCGCAGCATGTTCTCCGCAAAAGTCGTCACGCCCCCTGTGCGCAGCTGGGTCAGGAACATGATCTTGCCCATGATGTGCGCCAGCGGCAGAAACAGAAGCTGCTCGTCGCGTGCCGACAGATCGAGCACTTCGGGCGCGCTCTCGACCTGGAAGCAGAAGTTGCGATGCGTGAGCATGGCGCCCTTGTGACGCCCCACCGCTCCAGCCGTGTACACGATGCTCGCCAGGTCGTCGGCTGTCACAGAGCCGATGCGTGCGTCGAGCGCCTCTACGTTCGCCTTGTCCTCGAGCAGCGTCTCGCCCCGGCTCACGAACTCCGAGAGCCCGGCGACCGGCACTTCGGTCATCCGGCGGAGGTCATCGCAGGACAGAACACGCACCCCCTCGTCGTTGGGGATGTCCCGCACCGATTGCGTGTCGAACAGGATCACGTGCCGAAGGGCGTGGGGAGGGTCTCCAGAGCCCGGACGCAGGAACTTCTCTGCAGCCTGCGGGCTCTCGGCCATGACCACGATCGCCCCGCTGTCCTGCAGAATCCCCACCGTCTCGTCAGGCGTGAGCGTGGGATACACAGGCACCGTGATCGCGCCTGCCATCAGGATCGCGATGTCAGCCACCACCCACTCTTCTCGCGTGTTGGAGAGGATCGCCACGCGGTCGCCCTTGGCGACTCCGGCGCCGATCAGCGCAGCGGCAATCGCTCGGCTCTTGCGGTTCCACTCGTCCCAGGTCGCTGTCGTCCAGCGTCCCCCGCGCTTGGATCGCAGTGCAGCCCGATGCCCACCGGCCTTGAGCTGCGTTTCGAACATCTCGATGATGGTGCTGGCCATGCGGTGTACCTGGAGGCCCGTTGATTCCGATGCTCCCTCGACTCGATCGGATGCTCGCAAATGCCTGAGCGAACAACGCGCGTCAACGGCACGCGTGGAGCGTCGGGTTCAAGCGGAGTCTGGAGGAAGGGGATTGTTCAGGATGCCGGCGACGCAGGTCAGAACCCCATCGCGTAGCCGAGCTCCGGAGAGATGACCGTTCCCGAGGTCGGGAACATCTGCATGACCTTGATCGCGCCGACCAGGCCGCTCTTCGGAGTGAAGGCGTACATCGCGCCGCCGCCCAGGCCTACGAACTGCTGGCCGGCCTTGTGCCAGGCAGACACGGTCTGCCCCTGGGGGTTGTACTGCACCACCTCGCTGCCCGCGTACACCGGGCAAAGGGCACCCGGGTAGGTGGAGCACTGCTCGCTCTCGCGAACCGACACGTCGACCTTGGTGTCCACCTGCGCCATGCCGCCGCCCAGGAACACGAACGGTCGAAGCCCGGCCCGCGCAAACGGGTTGCTTCCGATCCAGTACGCCAACCGCAGCTCGCCGTGGAACGGAAGGAACGCGTTGCCACCATCAGGCTTCGGACCGCCGTTGAACGCAAAGCCGAGCCGTACGCCGACCATGAAGTTCTTGCCGAACAGGCGGTCATAGCCGGCCATCAGACGCACGGTCGAAGGGGCGATGCCTCCTGCGATCGCGTTGCCAGCCGCTGGGGTCGGATTGCCATGGTACTGCTTGCCGTCCGAGCGGAAGCAGGAGTAGCCCTTGTCGCGCTGGCTGTCCTGGCCGCACACGTCGCTGCCTGAGATGAGCGCAAGGTCCGGGGAGAGCGTGAGGCCAACCCAGTTCTTCTTGAACGGAGCGCTAGCACTGGGCCCGTCGGGGCCGTCGGGGCCATCGACCGGCTTGCCTTCCTCGCACACCCCCTCGTCCTTCCCCTCTTCCTTCTTACAGTGGTAGTCGCACTTGCAGTCCTTGTCGCGACCGCAGCTCTCGCCCCAGCCGCCCTTGCCGCACTGCTGTACGTTCTGGCAGTTGGGGAAGTCGGGCGGGCAGTCGGTGATGCACTTGGCTGGCGGAGCCTTGTCAGGAAGGTGCGGAGGGTCGCCGTCGAGCTGGTTCTTGACCTTGGTGATCAACGGCTTGTTCTTGGTGCCAGCCTCGGCAACCGGGTCGCCGCCCGAGTCGACCGCTTTGATGTAGTACTTGAGATCGCCAGTGGTGCCGACCTCCTTGCAGTCGATCTCGCCGCCATAGCCGCCGCCCATCTTCTTGAGCTCGAGCTTCTTCCACTCCTCGGCTCCAAAGGGGCGGAACATGACGATGACCTTGGCGACCTTCATCCCTTCCGGGATGCCGACGAACAAGGGCACCGGAGTCGAGACCGCGGACTCTTTGACCACTTCGTGCTCCAGCTCTCCGGCGGGCGTCGGAGGGGGCTCGGTGCCACTGCCGGTATCCTTCGGAGGCGGCGTGGAAGATCCGCCGCCTTTCTTGGCGTCGTTGAAGACCGCCTTGACGTCGTCCGACGAGTAATCGCCTTCAGGCGCGACCGAGTTGTCGATCTTCAACCCGTCCTGGAACGACTTCTTGGCGTCGTCCTTCTTTCCGAGGTTCACCTGGACGATGCCGAGGTGCACCAGGATCTGCGCCTTGAGCTTGGGCGTGCAGCCGCTGTCGCCGCACGCCTTGACGGCGTCGTTGAGCTTCTTCTCGGCAGCATCGAAGCTCGCGCCGAGGAAGTCCGATTCCATGGCGTCCTTGTCGAGCTTCTTGGCGGCGCCGTCCTTCGGCCCAGCCGAAACCGCCTGGCTCATGGCGACAAGCGCAAACAGGGCAGCGGTTGCAACAGCAGCAATGCGCGAGCGGCGATGCACGTTGGTGTCTCCTTGCGGTACTCGTCGGAACCAGATCCTGGGTTCGGTGCAGCTTACAAGCTTCGGTTGCGGGTGGCGAAATTCCCGCACTAGTGCGTTTCAGATTCCGTGCGCACGAACTGACTTCGACGGTTCAGTGCCCGATTCTGTTCAGAATCGTTGGGCACAATCGGACGCGTCATGCCGTAGCCCTTGGCACGGAGGCGATCCTTGTCGATTCCGCGCTGGATCAGCGCCTTCATCACGGCATTGGCACGTCGATCGGACAGCTTGAGGTTGTACGCCGCGCTGCCCTTGTTGTCGGTGTGCCCCTGAACCTCGATCTTGACCTTCGGGTTCTGCTTCAGGATGTCCGCCACGGCATCCACGATCGGATAGCTCTCGGGTCGGATCTTGTCCTTGTCGAACTCGAAGTGGATCTGCTGCAGGATCTTGATCTCGGTGTCAGTGATGATGGCCAGCGAAGGCTTCTTCGGACACCCGGGACGATCTCCGCCAGGTTCACCCTTCTCGTTGGGACACATGTCGTCGTTGTCGAGCACCGTGTCCACATCGTTGTCCGGCTCCGGGCAGCCGTCCTGATCCTCGAACCCGTCCGGGTCCTCAGGATCATTTGCGCAGCTCTTGCCATCCGCGGACTTGTCCTTGTCGTCCAGGATGCCGTCGAGATCGTTGTCCGGCTCCGGGCAGCCGTCGTCGTCGAGATACCCGTCCTTGTCCTCAGGATCGAGCACGCAGCTGTCCTTCGAGTCCGGGATCCCGTCGTTGTCCGTGTCCGGATCGTCAGGACACCCGTCTTCGTCCTTGTAGCCGTTCCACGTCTCCGGCTCTTCCGGGCACTTGTCTTCCGGATCGAGATAGCCGTCGCCATCCTTGTCGCCCGGCTTGGCCACCACGAAGCCGCGCTCCGCGCACACCTGCGGCGGAGAAAGATCGTAGGCTGCCTGCGCGTTGGGCTCTGCAAGATCCAGGTGCGCCGTCGCGCGCGTCATGAACCCTTCGTCCAGCTCGAGAAGGGCAAATCTCAGATGGGACTTCGCCATCGCGAGCTCGCGCGGTGCACAGCGCACGGCGCCGTTGCGCTCCGCTTGATCGGCGATCTTCTGCAATCCCTC
The DNA here is from genome assembly GCA_016218915.1 of Deltaproteobacteria bacterium. GTDB lineage: Bacteria > Myxococcota_A > Polyangia > Polyangiales > Polyangiaceae > JACRCQ01. Next base: position 21,982 of record JACRCQ010000004.1, on the reverse strand, counting down.
GATCTTGCCGCGCATGACCTGGCCCTGCGCGCAGCCTGTGCCGAGCAGCAGAGCACACACGAACAACGCGGCGGTCTTGCAAACGCTGCTCATCGGCCCGCTCCTCGCTTCGCCTCACGCGTCAGACGGATCGCCTTGTCAGCTGCCTCTTCGGCGATCTCGGCGAGGTCGATCGCGTCGCCGTAGTCGCCCTGCGCGGCTTCCTCGGACGCCTTGTTCATGTGCTCACGAGCGTAGAAGTACTCGTACGGTGCTTGCTTTTCGGCGCCGAGCTGACGGGCCTCCTCCAGCTTGCTGACCGCACTGCTCGCCTGGACCGCGTAGAGAGCGCCACCGCAACCGGATAGGATCCACACGGCTGCCAGCACCGTCGTCGCACGCGCCACACTCAGTACGCGTAGCTTTTTCACCGACGCTCACTCCTCCGGGGCCAGACACCCCGTCGCACACCAAGATAGAGCCCACAATTCCACGCTGCCTTCCGACCCGACTGCGACCGGTTGGAGCACGCGCGACGCTATCAAGCCGGTGAAGTAGCCGTCAACAGTGCGTTTCTGGACCGAGAGGGAAAGAGCGAGCTTGGGGCCCCCCTGATGGCAGTTCACGGCGGTTGCCGGCAGGTTCCGGATTTCTGATCACCGCCCCCCGCCCTTCGGGCGACCCCCTCCGGATCTGCCGCGTCGGCCCCTCTCCTGCCGCCGCATTGTGTCGTCGTGGGATGCGGCGGCCCAGGAGAGGGGCTCGCGCGGCTCGCCAGACACAGGCGGGGGTGAGGTGATCAATCTCTACGCGGGTTCAACGCCAGGGAATCGGTGCTCCGGGGGGGTGAGGTTCAAGCGTCTGCGAGGATGATGGATTGCTCTCAAATCCTCCGGAACACCCCGATCACCACGCCGAGGATCATGGTCGACCGGAAGTCCGTCGCCCGTACGAGGATCGGCGCCATCTGGCTGTTCGCCGGCTGGAACCGCACGTAGTCCTTCTCCGGGTAGTAGTACTTTACCGTGGCCTCATCGTTGATGAGCGCCACCACGATCTCGCCCCGGTCCGCGGTCGGCTGCTTGCGCACGAAGATGTAGTCGCCGTTCAGGATGCCAGCCTCGATCATCGAGTCGCCCGTGACCCGCAGGCCAAACACCTGCCTGGCACCACGCAGCATCGCCCGATCCACGTGCACCGTGTCGATCAGGTTCTCGGCCGCCAGCATCGGCGCGCCTGCAGCCACCCGCCCAAGCACCGGGACCTCCATCACGTCATGCGTGTCCCCGGTCGGATCGTTTTCCGGCGGAGCAGCGGCCGTGATCGGGTCGATCCCACAAGGGCGAAGCGCGCGGCTCTTCATGTCCTCGCGCGTCAAATAGCCCTTCCTCTCCAGTGCCCGGAGATGGTCGTTGACTCCGTTGGTCGACCTGATCCCCATGTGAGCGCCGATCTCGCGAAGTGTAGGCGGATAGCCCCGCTGCGAAATCGACTGGCGGATGAAGTCGAGAACCTGGTGCTGTCGTTGCGTCAGACCCTGCATCGCATGGAAAGCCTACTGAACATGCGTTGGGATGTCAAAAAAGCGGACGCAGTTTCTTTTTGGGGCTGAAAACAAGGGGAATATGAGCAGTGGTTCGGAGCTCAGAACTTGCCGGTCACCGACAGGAACGTCAGCTTGTCGTTGGTTTCGCGCAGCCGACGGATCAAGGTCCGAATCACGTTCCAAAGGACCTCGTAGGCAAGGTCCTTGTGCATGAACAGCAGATCCTCGAACCCGTTGCGCGGGATGGACAGCAACTTGCACCGCTCGTGCACCCGCGCGTCCGCTGACCTCGGCGCCTCGTCGAGCAGCGCCATCTCCCCGAACACGTCGCCTGCGTTCAGGATCGCAAGCGCTTCTTCCCCTACTCCGGGCACTGTCCTGCTGATCCGTACCCGCCCCTCGAGGATCAGGTACAGCTTCTCCCCAGGCTCCCCTTGATGAAAGATCACCGTCCCGCCCGAGTGCAATTCCTCGGTCGCCACGTTCGCGATCAGATCGAGCGCATCCGGCGTCAGCCCCGCGAACACGTCGACCTTGGACAGCTGCTCCAACCGCACCCGGTCTATCACGGGCGCTAGGTTACCCCATCGCCCGGCCGCGTTGCCAGATTTGACGACGCCGCGGGCGTCAGCGGGTGAACGTCACATGGATCGGAGGCGTCGTGCCCACCGCCGGGTTGCCATCCCGATCCGTGGCTGGCGAGTATTTCTTGGTCAGGGCACACATCCTGGCCGCACGCCCGAAGCCGTGGCCTGGGTCGCTCATCACCTTCACCGACTGCGCAGAACCGTCCGTCCGAACCGTGACCACGATGATCACCACCGCGTAGTCGACCTGATCCTGGTCAGCTTCCGGGGGAAAATCGCAAGAGCTCCAGCTTCCGCCCGCGATCCCGGGCGGCTTGGACCTGTCCGGCCCTTGCTGCACCACAGGTGCCGAGCTCACTGGTCCGGTCCCTGTTCCACCCGGCTTTCCCCCGACAGTCGCCGCTGGGTTGTAGGTGGCCGTCGAGCCGGTCCCTGCCGCTGCCGTCACCCCGCCCACGTACTCCTTGCCGTCACCCGTCACAAATGTGTTGCCCGTCAAGTCCACCGCTTCGTTGGGGTCCGCAGGCGCTGTGAGGACCTTGCCTGCCTGCGCCGCTGGCGGCGGGGGCGCGGCTTGCGCGGGATCGCGCTGTGCCACCGGCGTCGGCTGCTCCGGATCCGGCTTCTCCTCGGGCTTGGGAGGCTCAGGCTTGGGAGGCTCGGCAGCCTTGAGCTTCACCATGTCGATGTCGTACGCCGACCACAGGTAGCCGTGGATTTCGTCGCGTGCGCTCTCGAACCAGTGTCGCATGTCGGTCGGTGATGCAAGCACGCGTCCACCAAACGCCCCGTGGCTCAAAGTGGCGATGGCGAAGCCGACGGCGAGTCCGGTGCGCACAGCTCCTGAGCCGAACGCCATGACCGCTGCGAACGGATCGCGATCGACTCGCGAGTCCTCGCTGGAACCCGCGCGGAACTGGGCTTCCATGTCGACCACGCGCCCGGTCATGATGCTCCGCTACTTGGACGCGGCTGGCGCCGCCCCCTTGTCTGTCTCGATCGGTGTGACGCCGAACGCGATCTTGCCGACGCCTGCTTGCTTGAGCAGGTCGAGCACGTGGATCACGCGACCGTGCGTCACGGCCTGATCAGCCTGGATCACCGCCCTGAGGTCATCGTTCTTGGCTCGCGCTTCCCTGGCCAGCGCCAGGATCGCCTCATCGTTGCCAACCTTCTTGGAGTCGACCTGCGTCTCGCCGGTCGCTCTCAGCTGGATCGAGAACACGGTCTGCACCTGCTGCCCGCTCGCTGCCTTGGGCAGGTCGAGTGGGAGCGACTGCGACACGATGATCTTCGCTGTGACCATGAAGATGATCAGAAGCACGAGCGTGATGTCGACCAGCGGGGTCACGTTGATCCCGGAGATCGTCCCATCTTCTTCTTGCTGTGAGCTCGCGGCCATCTGCTGTTCTCCTCGGTTGCAGAAAGAGCGCTAGCTCTCCTCGTCCTCGGTCGCGACCTTGGGTTTCGACACACGAGCCTTGGCCGGAGCTGCGTCGGCGCGCGGAACGGCTGACGGACGCGGGGCCTGACCGACCTCGACTGCGAACAGGTACGAGAGCAGAACGCACGACAAGGTGTCGGTGTTGGCGAGGATCTGCTTGGCACGGCGCTGGAAGAAGTTGTTCGCCGCGACAGCGGGGATGGCGACGAACAGACCCACACCGGTGGCGACGAGCGCTTCGGCGATGGCAGACATGACGGTGGTTGGCGCCATGGCGGCTGCTGCAGCGGTCGCCGGTCCCTGGGCGTGCTTGCCGAGCTCGTCGAAGGCCATGATGACGCCGATGACGGTTCCGAACAGCCCGATGAACGGCGCGTTGTTGCCGAGCGTGCCGAGGTAGGCCAGCCGGCGCTCCAGACGCATGCGTTGCAGGGCCGCAGCTCCGCGCATCGCTTCCTCGGCCGCCTTGGGGCCGCGGTCCGATTCCAGCAGCCCTGCTACGACCACAGCTCCTTCTGCGCTCGGAGAAGCCTGCATGCGCTTGACCGCGCCCTCGATGTCGCCGTCACGAAGCAGCCTCCTGAGCTCATGGGCGAGCTTCACGAGGTCATCGCGGATGGAATAGAAGAACCAACCGCGCTCCAGCATGATCGCCACGGACACTACGCTCAACGCAATCAGGAGCCACATGACCCATGTCGCGCCGAAACCGACCATGATTCGCTTGAGCCACTCGACCAGATTCATCTGTCGCGTTTCCTTTGGTTCACTGGTGCCGAACCTCTACTCCGGATCGAACTCCGTGTGTTGCATCAATTCATCGTGCCGCGATGTTTCGCCGTCTCTGTCGTCACGCCGCTGGCCGTCGTCAAGCAGCGTGCATGCCACACCGAGAAAAGTCGTGGCATACGCCCCTTTCGGCAGCTCGAACTCCACCAGCAACCCGTTCGGGTCTCCTTCCAACGCGGACACCCGGACACCTGTCCGCACCAACCGTAGTGCCCGCCGACTCCCCTCCCCGTTCTTTCCAAAACGCTGAAGGATCTTTTCGTCACCTAGCTTGTCGGCAAGAACCTGACGCTCGATTTCCGCAGCAAGGCCCTTGGGCCAGCGCATGCGAGTTCCGAAGATCGGCCCGGTTGCCGAGATCTCTCCGCGCTCGGCGCGCGGCCGATCCACCGATTCATCCTCGCACTCGAACAGCCCACCGCTGTCATGACGCTTGGCGAGGTCTCCCGCAAGCACCGTGTTCCAAGTTCCATCCTCCTGCCGACGGCGCAGCACCTCGTCGAACAGCATCGACTGGATCGACGAGATCAGAAGCCTTTTTTCCCGCGGGTTCGACGGTCCCCGGCTCGCGCCGCGCAGCCACCCCAATGCGCGATCCGGATTGTCACCGTGCCGCCCGTAGCGCTGCGGTCCGAATGCGTTCGGGACCCCTCGAGTCTCGGTCGCCAGCAGCGCCTCGCGCACATCTTGCAAGCTCTCGGGGGGATCCAGTTGGCGAAGCGCGATCCGGAAACGGTTGGCGGACAGGTGTCCGGTACGGAGCTTGTTTGTGTGACGGCGCGCCTGCAGCAGCTCGACTCCCTCGATGTCGATCGAGCCCAGGGATTCGAGCTGCACCGTCTCAGCCATGGGCACCGAGAACGACTGCGTGGTGACAGCGTGCCGATCCTTCATGCCCGCATAGCCCACATCGCGGGGATCGACCTTGAAGCGCGCTGCGATTCTGCGAGCGCACTCGAACGTGGTCAGGCCGGTCTTGCGGATCCGCAGGAACAGGTGCGCACCCTGTCCGCACGGCTCGTAGGCAGGGATCTCCTCCACGACGAAGTCAGAGGGAGTCGTTCGAATCCTGGCAGTCGGTTTCAAAGGGGCCTGCAATGTTAGGAAAAGCGAGCTTGTGCTAGCGCGCCACGAGGATCCGGGCAAGAGCACGGCGAATCTCGATTTACTTCGTGTCTGCGCAGCACCTGAACCCGGTCGAGTAGTCGTGGTAGTCGGCGTTGTGCGCCACGGTGTGATAGTCGCACCCTTCGCCGTTGATCCGCGTGTCCAGGTAGTAACCCCCTCGGAACGTTCCGCTGGCGTCCTGGACCCACTCGTGAAGGTTGCCCACCATGTCGTACACGCGAAGCCCATTGGTGCACTTGCGAAAGGCACCGGTCTTCGCCAGCGACCCGGGCAGCTGGTTGAGCCGCGGATCGTTCATCGGCCCCCAGCCGTAGGCAGTGGGGTCCACGCCGCTCGACGCACCGAAGTAGTGGTTCAGAGGCGAAACCCCCGCGTCGTTGCAGTACCCCGCCTTGTGGTCGTCGCCGTAGGGATACCGGCTCGGGTTGCGCCCCTTGCAGGCCCGCAGCCACTCCTCGCTCCGGCAGAGACGCTTGTGCGATGCCTGGCACGCGGTCTCAGCCTCGTTCCTGCTGATGTACGCCTGCGGATAGACGCCTTTGCGCGACACGGCCCGGATCTCCTTGCCGGCAACCGACTCGTAGGGCGAATGATGCTTCCACTTCCGCCCTCTCTTCTCCTCGATCGAGCCTTCGTAGGGGTCGATGCAGAACTGTCCCAGAACGGACACCATCCCCGTGGGGCAACGCTTGCCCTTGGCCGCCGCCATCCGCGGCAGGGACGCCGCGCACAGGCAGGCGAGAGAAGCGACGGCCAGGGCGGCCAAGGAGCTTCGAGAAACCATCACCATCTCCCCCATTCGCCGTAGCCGGCGCGGAAGCCGACCCCCACCTGCGGGATGATCGTGTGATCGGTGTAGATGCGTTCGCCCTGGTACTTGATGGCGGTTGCGCCCTCCAGGTACGTCAACGCCGCAGCCTCGAGGAGCACGTGGCCGATGTTGAATTGCGCACCGAATTCGAGCAGGAAGTAGCCTTCGCTTCCGGTCGCCGAGATGGCGCCCAGCTCCAGCTTGTGCGTGACCGAGCCCACGCCGAACACCGACGACAGCCGCGCCACGCGCCCGCCGGTGAGCAGACGCACGTTGCCGCCGACGCGGGTCGTGCTCAGCTCGTAGGTGGTGCGTCCGACCGGTGCGTTGGGAGGGGTGTACTCCCCAGGGCCTACGCTCTGCTTGCCGATGTCGATCAGCCCCTCGAACGCCACGTTCTGCCAGAAGCGGTAGCCGCCGCGCACGCCGTAGGAGCCGCCCATCCACACGTCGCGCGACTTGAAGTGGTCCGGATGGTAGAGAGGCACCACGGTGTTCGCAGTGAACAGCGCGAACCAGCCGCGCGGCGCAACGACCTCGTTCGGGTTCGCGGGCGAAGCCGAACGCCCTGCGTCGGAGTCCGGCGGCCCGAGCAACGGCCTGAGCTCGATGTGATCCCCGGCCTTGACTGGGACGCGCGTCGTGAACGGCTTGAAGCCGTCCTTGTACACCTGCACCAGATGCTCGCCCGGCATCAACGGCCCGGTCCACACGCCGAACGCCACCGGCTGCCGGTCGATCGCGATCGCTGCGTCACGATCACTCGCGAAGATCTCGACCTCGGCGGCCTGGGGACGAAGCACCAGCTCGATCGTGCGGTCGTCGCCCCCTGCGATCGTCTCGGTCCGCTCCACCGGAGCATGGAACTGCGCCTCGGCTTTGAACGTGTACTCGCCCGACGACAGCCGGATGGGACGTCGCGCAGCCTCGGCCGACAGCGGCTTGCCGTTGATCGACACGATCGCACCTGGCGGGCTCACCCGCATCGTGACCGTTCCCACCAGCTGGAGCAGCTCCCGGATCGAGCCGTCGACCGCCTTGCGATCCTCCGGAGAAAGCGTGCTTCCGTAGTCGCTCTTGAGCTTGTCGAGCGTCTCGAGGGCAGGCAGGTAGCGGTGCAGACGCGTGAGGCACAGCGCGATGTTCTGCAGGGAAGATGCGCTGGGCAGATCGCGCTGGGAGGCTTCGAATTCCGCCAGGGCACCGGTGAAGTCGCCGTTCTGGAACAGCGCGACGCCGGACTTGAAGTGTCGACGTGCCGTCTCCTGGGCGTCGTCTGCCCACACGCTCCCTGCTGCGCTCATCACCGCGCAAGCGAGAAGAATGCGTCCGACTCGACTCCGCACCCCCATCACGGCCCGTCCGTCTTGAGCTTCAGCTCCCCGGCGATGCCCGACGACTTGGGCTGCGGGGATGTGCCTGCATCCGACGCCTTGGCGATCGCGCCGGACGGCTTGGTCTTTCGGGGGTCTGCGACGGGAGCCGCGTCCGCGACAGCCTCGAGCTCCACAGCGAGATGATGCGCGGAGCCGTCGAGAACCACGGTGCGCTCCACCGGCTTGTAGCCTTCCGCTTCCACGCGCAGCTTGATCGAAGAACCCGCGGGGCCCTTGAGAATCCCTTCAGGCATGAGGCGGTCGTTGGCGAACACCGACGCGGCGGAGGGAGTCGGCACGACGTGGAGCTCCACGGAAGCAGGGACGGTCTGCGACGCGGTCGGTGCGCTGGCGACCATGCCCCGCCCTGACTCGCGCTGCTCGTGGTTGCGTCGCATCATCCCGAGGGTGAGCGCAAACGCAGCGAGCATCATGGTTGCGCCCAGCAGGGCAACGCGCCAGTGCGCTTTCCATCCCTGCTGCGGGACGGACACCAGGGGCGACTTGCCCGACTCGCTGCTCGACCATGAGGAGCGCGTGTTGGCCGCAGCGCCCGCGTCGACCTCGCGTGGCGACGGCACCGGGTGCAGCGGAGTCTGCGGTGCCTTGATCGGGTGCAGCGGAGTCTGCGGCGACAGGAGCGTGGCGTCGAGCGCTGGATCGAACGACGGATTGGAGCTGACGAGCTCCGGCGCTGCGTCCCGAAGCGAGTCGATGAACTCGTTGGCGGTCTGCACGCGCTGCTCGCGATCCCGGGTCATCGCGCGCTTGATGACGTCGGCGATGCGCACCGGGACCGAAGGCACGATCGTGCGCACATCCGGCACGTCCTTGGTGCAGATCGCAACGATCACCTGCTCGTAGGTCTTGCCCTTGTGCGGTCGCTCGCCTGTCAGGCATTCCCAGAGGATCGCGCCGACCGCCCACAGATCCGTGCGGGCATCGAGATCAGGCATTCCCTGCGCCTGCTCGGGCGCCATGTAGTAGGGCGTGCCGAGCACCACGCCCTGACGGGTGAGCGTGCCCACCTCGAGGTCCGAGGAAGCATGCTTGAGGATCTTCGAGACGCCGAAATCGACGACCTTGACGAAGATCGGATCGTCATCGGTCTCCACCAGGAAGATGTTCTCGGGCTTGAGGTCCCGGTGCACGATGCCGACCTCGTGGGCGCGTCGCAGGCCGCGAAGCGTGTGCACCGCGATGTGAACCGCCTCGCTGATCGGAAGGCGTCCCAGGCGCCCCAAGCGCTGCGCAAGGTTCTCGCCCCGCAGCAGCTCCATGACCATGTACGGGCGGCCGTCCGGCGTCTCGCCCACGTCGAACACCTGCACGATGTGCAGGCTCTCGGCCGCGCTCGCGGCCTGTGCCTCGCGCAGGAACCTGTGCACTGCGTCAGGGCTCCCGGCAGATGCCGGGTCGATGAACTTCAGGGCGACCTTCTTGCCGATGGCGATGTTCTGCGCCTCGTAGACGCTGCCCATGCCGCCGCGACCGCACAGCCGCACCACCCGGTACTTGCCGCCAATGGTCGAGCCGACGAGCGGATCCTCGGGATTCGTCGGGGTTTCGACATCAGTCATGGCAGCCTCTGCACGAGCGGGCGAAACGGGCTTCCCAGCCTAGCACGATCCTTCGTGAGCGGCTTTGAGGTCTGCTCACCGCCGCCCTCGCTGTCGATCGTCGAGCGCCAGCCGGAGCTGCTGCGCGCCCTTGCGCGACGGCGGCTTTTGCTCCGCGATGTCCCCTGCCCCCAGGTGGTTTGCGCTCGCATCCACCTTGCGTGCGTTGTCGAGACCAGCTTCTGGCGAGTCGTTCGCGTAGCAGTACACGCACCCGTGGGCGCAGCAATGATAGGCGCCGATGTCTCTGGCGAACACGCAGCCACACCCCTTTCGCGCAGGCGCTGCTCTCAGATTCAGCACAGCGGCGCCCGCAATCTCCTGGATCAGCTCCGGATCGATGCATCGCGCCGGCTCGATGACCGCTGATGCGGCCACGTCGGGCTCGCAGCAGATGCGAACCCGCATCCCGTGCTCGACGCCGATCGCCACCATCTTGCCGGCCAGCTCGATCCGCTCCTCGAGCGTCGGAGCGTCGAACCGCTCGCCCGTGGCCTCTGCCACGGCCGCCAGGCCCCGACGTGCAGAAGCGTACATGTCGAGGAAGCTGATCACCGCATCGGACGACACGCCCGCGAGCCTCCGCGCGAGCTCCTCGAACCGGGACAGGTGCCAGGTCGCGTCGTGCCGGCTTCCCATCACGATCGGGTCGTAGCGCCAAATCACCCTGCGCGAGCCATAGCGCGCGGACAGCTTCCGGAACTGGTCGATGCCCTGCTCTTCGGATGGCCCCCGAAGCTCGAGCGGGGCGCCATAGCCTGTGAGAGTGAACTGGAAGCACGGGCGAAGCTCTCGCGCGTCGATTTCGTCGAGGTACGGGAGCAGCCGCCCGTAGTCCCTGGACCAGAAAACGATCGCGATCACGTCGTCGGCAGCGAGCGACACGCGCATCACGTGCTCGGGGTTGCGAGGGTTGCGCACCATCACGAACCCGGCGCGGATGCGCTGCATCAACCAGGGGGTGAAGAATGCCGGAATGTCCGTGCGCCGGCTCGCGCTGATGATGTGCGCTGGCACCGGGCCATCGTGACCCGGCCTGCTGCGACCTGCAACCTGCCGGGCTACCAGTACGACGTCGTGATGGTCACCGGGCCGAATACGCACGCCATGCAGGCGAGCCGCTCGTCGCCGCCCATTCCCGCCGCAGTCTCGCGAGCCGCCGGTGGGCTCAGGTTCTCAGCGCCCTGAAGCACGCGCACCCTGCAGGCAAGGCAGATCCCCTCGCCTCGGCACGAGCTGGAGATCGGCAGCCGAGCGCGTCGTGCTGCCCGAAGCAGGGAGCCTCCCCGCTTGACCACGAACACGCGGCCCCAGGGTTCGAATCGGACGACGGGAGATCGCTCGCTCATCAGGATGCACTCGCCGGGTTGAGCTCCATGGCCTTCACGTGCATCACCTGGGGGGCATCGGACGGGCGCAGTCGCCGTGACGGCGCCGGTAGATGTCGCTGGTGTGACCGTTCCTGCCCACGATCGTCGCCTCGTAGCAGTACATCGACTCCACGTAGCTCGCGAGCATCTCGTAGCGACGCATGCTCCGGTTGCGGAGCGAGTTGGGCACGTCGAGGATCAGCTCGGGCTGCTCCAGCTCGAGCTCCCTCAGGAGCACCTCGCGCGAGCCGGGCACCGCAAGCGCGTCCTCCTGCTCGACCGTGTAGCGATCGAACCAGGGAACCAGACCTGCCACGAACGTGGTGTAGACGAACCTGGAGGCAGCCCGACGCCCGGTCGACACGTAGTACTCAGGGGCAAATCCCCAGGTGAAGATGCGATCGGTCGGACGCGTGTTCGCCACGACGTAGTTGGTGATCGGCTCGTCGTGCGGATCCCCGAAGAATCCAAGCCGACGCTGCCCATCGAGCCAGTGCGTGTGCACCTTGCCCATCAGGGCGAGCATCCCCACGAGCGAGCCGACGATGATGGCGCGCGCCCAGGCTCCACGCGCCGACGACCTCGGCTGCCCTGATTCGATTCGCTCGTCGACGATCAGCCCGAGCATCAGCCCGAGCCAGGGCACGGCGCTCACGAAGTAGTGATCGAAGAACCGGAACGTCGAGCATGCCCCCGCGAACGCCAGCAACGCCTGCGCAGTCACCGTCGAGCTCAGCGCCGTGGCGCTGTACGCCGCGAGCCAGGATCGCGCAGAGCGGACCCGCTCCGTGGCATGCAGCATGCGCCCCAGCCACCAGGCAGCCCCCACCACCACGAGCAGCACGAGCTCCGCGTGCGCCCTGCAGAATCCGTAGAGCGCCTCGATGGCCACGCCCACGGTGATCGGCGCGAGATAGACCTTCCGGTTGTAGGTCACCAGATAGTAGAGCAGCGCGCGCAAGTGCCCAGCGCGCAGGTAGAACGACACCAACGCCAGCAAAGGAGTCGCTGCGCCGACTCCGAGCGCGAGCAATGGACGCCAGTCAGCGCTGCTCGCACCGGCCTGACGCTTGCGCGCGTCGGACCACCACCACAGCGCGATCGGCAGCAGGTGCACGAACGCGGGCTGCTTGCTCAGGCCTCCGATCACGACCAGCGCCCCGGACCCCGCAGCCAACCACATCCTGCTTTCTGCCCGTCCACCGTCCCGCGTGCCGGCCAGCGTGAGCAGCGTCGCTCCCAGTACGAAGGGCAGAGACACGATCTCGCCGTTGAGCGCAATGCCGTCGTGGGCAGGAAGCGCGAACGTGGCCGCCCACACGAAGATGGCGGCTCCGAGGAATCCTGCCAGGGGCTTGCGGGCCACGGCGCCGATGGCGAACACCAGCACCAGGGAGACCTCGTTGAAGATCAGGGAGCCCGCGCGGATCGCCGCCCAGCTGTTGCGGCCGCCAATCGCCTGCAGGATCGCGGACACCCAATACAGGACCGGGCCGCGATGGCTGACCGCATCCACGTAGGGAACCCAGTGCCCTTCGAGCAGGCGTTGTCCAAAGGCCGTGATGTACGCCTCATCGCACCCGATCCAGACCGCATAGGGCTGCACGAACCAACGGTGCACCAGCGCCACCTGCACCACCAGCCAGAGCATCCCGAGGCCGTAGGCGAGACCCCTGAGACGGATCGCAGGAAAGCGGCTCATCGGCAGCGCCTATCCACCGTCGCCTGCCTCCGCGCTTCCGGCGTCCGCGCAGGGAACGAGCTCGGGTACGTCCTGCAAAGGGCCCACCTGGGCCTGATCGGCGACGAACGAGATGCCGACGCTGATGGAGTCGCAGTCCGTGTCAGGAAGCACAGCCCCGGTAGACAGGAGATCCGGCGAGGTCTTGGCGAACAGGCGCGCGCCCTCGAACAGGGGATCGCCCTCGCACAACCCGAGCCTGCGAAAGCCGTCGAGCGCGTCGGTCCAGATCATCCGGCCCGACACCATCCCGTCGGTGATGGTCCAGCCGGTCCCGGTCGCGACCATGCGCCCGGTCACGATCCCTTCCTGAAGGACCATGGGGTATGCGCTTGCGCTCGCCTTGGTGGAGGGAAACCAGAACACCGTGTTCTCGCGCAGTTGAACCACAAGCACGTAGTCGCGAACGAACGCAGCGGGATCATACAGGGTCGAGTCTCCGATGTCCGGACCAGCCTGCCCGGACGGAACGTACGCCTGCTGCACGGTCCAGACGTCGTCCGAGGTCCAGCACGACGCAGGGTCCCAGGTGCCTGAGCTGCAGTCGACGGCGGGCTTGAGGGCGGTGAGGCCGGGCGAAGGGTAGATGTCCACGCGCACCGAGGAGTCGTTGGCCTGGCCGTTGTACCCGGCCACGCGAAAGACGAAGTTGTACGCGCCCTGGCAGATCGAGCAGTTGAAGTCCGGCTCTCCGAGCTTGAATCGCTGGCCAAACTCGGGCGTGGTCTCGACCATGTACTCGAGGCGTCCGAACGTGTTGTCCCGACAGGCGTTGCCATCGATCGGTATCTGGTTGCCCACCACCTTGCATGACACCGCGGGCTCGCCCTGGGTGGGACAGGTGGGGGAGGACGTGCACACGCCGTCGAGGTCGAAACCGATCTCCTGCCATGCGTTCTTGTCCAGCTCCCCTGCGGCATTGCGCGAGCCGAGCCGCATGGATCGGAAGCCGAAGAACATGAAGGGCAGGTCTGCGCCCGGATCGCTTTTCGCAGGGCGATCGGCCGCAGACGGCGCGCGTGCGGAAAAGCAGGCCCCGGACACGTCGCACCCGGACCACCACCCCACGCCCAAGGTCTGCGACAGCCCCTGCGGAGCCGGACAAGCGGAGCTGGCTGCGTCCGGCAAGAGCATCGACTCGTCATAGACCTTGCACGACAGCGCCGTCATCACGACGACGGCAGCGGCCAGGCCACGGGTCGAGTGCCTCATGCCTTCCTCATATATCCTGGACCCCGCGGCACCAAGCCGGTTCGTGCCCGGAAGCTCGCGACTGTCCGACATGACGCGACATCCAAACCAGGGCGCTGCTCGCCAGGGACCAACGTTTGCCCACAGCAGAGGGGATGATACCCTCGGTCGTCTCGTAGACCAGCTGCAGCGTCCACCCGGGTCCGGCCATGCATCTTCGACACGCCATCGCTTCGCTTTGCCTGCTCGCGTCGTGCGTGGCCTCTGCTCTGCCCGCTTCCGCCGCACCTGGGGTCGATCCCGGCACGCTCAAGGCTGCGGCCGAGGAGTTCGATGCAGGCCGACGAGCCTACCGGCTTGGACACTTCGAGGAGGCTGCGATCCACTTCGAGAACGCTTTTCGAGACGCGCCTCGGCCCGAGGCGTTGCGCATGGCGATCAAAGCGCGCAAGGAAGCCGGGCAGCTCGCCCGATCGGCAACGCTCTGTGTGAAGGCGCAGTCGCTCTATCCGGACGATGCGGACACGGCGCGGCTCACGGAAAACGTTCTGGTCGAGGTTGCTCCCAAGCTCCAGAAGGTCACGATCCGCTGTGAGCCGTCGTGCAATCTGAGCTTCGATGACAAGCTGATGACCGATCAGCCCGTGGCGACCCAGGTGCTCTATGCGGCTGCAGGTCCGCACAGGCTGGTGGCTGGGTGGAGCAACGAGCGGACGCAGGCGCGGGCGCTGGAAGCGACCGAAGGAACGAGCGTGGAGCTGAGCTTCAAGGCTCCGGTCGACGCAGCGCCGGACATCCGGATCCAGGCTCACACGCCAGCAGTACCGAACACAGCCGCTCCGACACCGGTGACGCCGCCGTCCGACGCTCCGCCCGCGCGCGCAACCTCCTCGGGTGGCTTGCCTCCTGTCGTGTTCGCCATCGGTGCAGGCGCCACGGCAGTGCTGGGCGGTGTTGCTGTCTGGAGCGGACTCGACACGCGCAACAACCCTGGCCCCGACACGGTGCGTCGTGCATGCGTGGGTCTCGGTCCGGACTGCCCCGAATACCAGGACGGCATCGCCAAGGAGCGTCGCACCAACTACCTGTGGGTGGGGACGGCAGCGGCAGGCGTGACGACCGGGCTGATCGCGATCTTCACGGACTGGGGTGGCACGCACAAAGCGGTGTCAGGCCGGGGCGCGCGGGTCGTGCCGGTGGTAGGCTTGAGCGAGGGTTGGACGGTAGGCGCCACGGGGCGATTCTGAGCATGGAGCTTTGCAGTTGGTGGCGCGCGCAATCAGGTCAGCGGATGGTTCGACGGCACGGCTGGACCGTTACGAGCTGGTCGCTGAGCTTGCGGCAGGCGGCATGGCCACCGTGCTGCTTGCCAGGCTGAGCGGCGCAGGCGGGTTCCAGCGTTTCTTCGCGATCAAGCGCCTGCACCCCCACCTCGCGCACGAGCAGGAGTTCGTGCAGATGTTCCTCGACGAAGCGAGGCTCGCCGCCAGGATCCACCATCCCAATGTGGTGCCCATCCTCGAGGTTGGCACCAGCGATGCCGGCTACTACCTCGTGATGGAGTACATCGAGGGGGAAACCCTGGCTCGGCTGATCGCCACCAGCGCGCAAGCCGGCCAGAGGATCCCTGCGAGGGTCGTGGTCAGGATCGTGCTCGACACGCTCGCCGGCCTCGACGCTGCGCACGAGCTTCGCGACGACGACGGAGTGATGCTGAACCTGGTGCATCGCGACGTGTCCCCGCAGAACGTGATGGTCGGGATCGACGGAACAGCGAGGATCACGGACTTCGGCGTGGCGAGCGCGGCCTCGAGGCTGAGCACCACGCGCGAAGGGCAGCTCAAGGGCAAGCTCGGCTACATGGCACCTGAGCAGGTGCGCGGCGATGCGATCGATCGTCGCACCGACGTGTTCGCGGTGGGGGTGATGCTCTGGGAGACGCTCGCAGGCAAGCGCCTGTTCCGGAGCAAGACCGATTCGAACGACGCCGAGATGCTCAACCGTCTGCTGTTCGAGCCGATCCCGACCATGGTCGAGACCGATCCGACGGTCGAGCCCGAGCTGTCCGCGGTGTGCGAGCGCGCCTTGCAGCGGGAGATCGAGCAGCGGTTCGAGAGCTGCTCGCAGTTCCAGGACGCGCTCGAATCTGCGGCGTCGAAGTCGTGCGGGATCGCCTCACCGCGCGAGGTCGCAGCGTTCGTGGAGACGATCGCAGGAGCGGACATCGCCGCGCAGAAGGCGGCGGTCAAGGCATGGAACACGCAAAGCGAGAGCCGGCGCGCCGCAGACCCGGACCTGCTCACCGTGCCGAACTCCGCGTCTTCCCCCTCGGGCATCTCGAGCACGTCCAGCATCCGCTCCTTGCAGGAGAGCTCCTCGTCGAGCGTGGGAGCCGGCAGTGCGTTCACGCCTCCAGCGGGTGCTGCGAGCGGACGGCGCAGCGGAGTGGTGATGGGCGCGATGGCAGGAATGCTCGTGCTCGCCATTCCAATGATCGTGGTGCTGCTGCTGCGCCAGGGGGATCGCACGACGGGAAACCTGCAGCATGGGGCTTCGGCCACACCGGTCGCAGAGCCGCGGACGCCGGCTCCCGCAAGCGCTGCGCAGGCACCGAGCGCATCTTCGAGCGATCCGGACGCGGGCCGTTCGTCAGACCCCGCGGAAATCGCTTCGTCCAAGCCACCCGCAGCATCCGGTTCCGGTGGACGCCAAACTGGGGTAAACCAACCCGGACGGACCGTTCCCAAAGGGAGCAACCCATCGGGCAAGTCCGACGACTTGGAGAACAACCCTTATCGATGACCAGGCGCAGGCCCGGGAGAAGTGCGGATGGCTGACACGCGTTCCAACGATCGTCGTGACGACGACGAAGAAGAGGAAGACGACACCAAGCGCGAGGGGCGTGGGCCTGTGACGGACGCGGCGCGTGCGGCGAAAGCGGCCGTGGCTGCGAAGGCGGAGAGCAAGGCCAAGAGCGCGAGCAAGGCCAAGGCTCCAGACGACGACGAGGATTCCGAGGAGTCTGCAGCGGAGCCGGGGGACGAGCCTGAGCAGGAGGCTGAGGCCGAGGAGCCCAAGAAGGAGAAGCCTGCCGCCAAGGTTGCGAAGAAGGAGCCGTCGAAGGGGACGGCCAAGCCGGAGGCGAAGCCGCCGGAGCCTGGGCTGATGACGCCCACGAACATCGCGCTGCTGCTGGCAACGGCTGGACTCGGATGCTTCTGGAAGGGCTGGGCGCTGTACAAGACCGATGGGCGCGACTTCTACAGCGGCTCGGCCTGGCTGTTCGTGATCGCCTTCTTCCTGGTGACCGTCAGCGCGTTCCACTTTCTCGGCGCGCAGCTGCGTCCGAAGAAGGGCGAGAAGCCCAAGGGCCTCGCTGAAGCGATTGTGCCCGCGCTCCCCTTCTTCGCGCTCTATGGCGTGATCTGGTGGGTGGCCTGGGACACCTGGAGCGTGATGTACAAAGCGAACAACCACTGGATGTGGATGTTCTTCATCGCGCTCGCATTCGTCAGCTGGGGCGTCTGGCACGGACTGCGCCCGCCTTCAGCCGAAGATGCCAAGAAGGATCAGCTGCCGACCCGACGCGTGATCCTTCTGCTGATGGTTCCATTCATGGCCGTCTACGGCATGATCTGGCTCGCCGAGCGCGTCGGTCACCGCTGACCGCCCGCCCCCTCAACCCGTGTCGCCAGGCTCTGTCGGATTCTCGGCAGAAGCTGCCCACATGTCCTGGCTCTCCACCGCAGACGCGATGATGTGGGCGATCCTGTCCTGCTCGTCGCGGATCGGTGTGAGGTGCACGAGCCAGGCGGAGCTGCCGAACTGGACGATATCGGCAACCTCAGAGCCTGCTGTCACCGTCGCGATCAACGGCTCGAGGCGCGCGAGCATCTCCCGATCGAGCACGTCGTTGAGCCGCTTGCCGATCAGCGTCGCGCGATCGATCGTCAACGCCTCGAATGCCGGGCCATCGCAGACCACCAGACGCAGGTCGCGATCGAGCAGCGCCACCATCCCCTTGGGGAAGTGCCTCGCCAGCGTGCGATAGGCCTCGACCGAGCGTTGCAGCTCCTCCTGCGCCTTCATCAGCTCGGTCACGTCGCGCAGGCTGCCGCGCACGCCCATGTAGTTGCCGTCCTCGTTGTGGACCGATTGCCAGGACATCGACACCCACCGGACGTTGCCGTCGCGACGCACCACGCGCCATGAGTGGTGGTGATCCGTGGAGCCGGAGAAAGCCTGGGTCAGGATGTCCAGGACCTTCTTCTTGTCCTGTGGGTGCGCGATGCCCGCGAGGGTGATCCGCCCCTGCATGAAGTCGTCGGGCGTGTAGCCGCACACGCGCTGGCACGACGGGCTCACGTACAGGAAGTAGCCATTGGGATGAAGCCAGAACTCCCAGTCGACCGTGAAGTCTGCGATGGTCCGCCAGTGGAACTGCGTCTCGCGCAGCTTGCGCTCCATCGCACGCTGCTCGGTGATGTCGCGGCCTTCGACGACGATGGCGACTACCGCACCCGAGGGGTCGCGTTCGGCTCGCATCTCGAAGTCGATCATCACGCGCTGGTCCGGTGTGAACTGCGCTTCGACATCGAAACGCGAGGTCTTGCCCGCGCGTGCTTGCTGCAATGCGAGACCTATCTGCGTAGAGACGCCCGGGATGTGGGTCCACCAACGCGCGGTCGCGAACGGTTTGCCCACGACGTTCTCGGTTCGATCGGCGCTTCTGCGCAGGACCTCGGCGTTGACGAACTGGATCGCGCCGTCCGGCGACAAGACGGAGATGAAGGATCGCAAGCCGTCGAGCACCGACAGCGCCGGCACCGGAAGGTTCGAGGGGGAAGGAACGCTCGCTACCACAGTACGTCCTGGTGCTCGACCATGCCGGGCGAGCCGTCGAGTGTCGCAGACTTCTGGCCGGGCAGCTCGATGGTCCCCGAGAACGTGCCCGCTGGTTGGACGAAATGGGATCGAATCAGCCCAAGGTTGCGCTGCTCGGCGTGCATCGCATCGGGAAGGAACCGAAGGTCGAGCGCGCGATCCGGCGTACTGATCCGCCAGGGCGCGATGGGACGATCCGGCTCGAAGGTGAAGCGCGGGTTGGGCACCGGCACGACCTGGCCATCGAGCCAGACCACGCTTTCGAGCCCTCCGTTGAATCCCTCGACCAGATTGATGCCGATCGGACGCCCGTCGCTCGTCCTGCCCATCGAGAACGCCCAGCGCCAGGCGGTGCGCCGCGCAAGCAAGCCCTGCGTGTAGTCGAACCCGGCCACATCGTCGTCGAGCCGCGCGAACCGCTTGCCCACCAGCATCTGGCCACGCACAGGCATCAGCACGCGCTTCTCGGTGATGTGGATGGAGCCTTCGGCAACCGGCGCGATGACGCAGATGGGCGAGGGAGAGGCAGAAGCATCGAAGCTGGCGCGCAGCTCGAGCTCCTGGGCCTCGACCTCGAGCGTGTACACGCTGCCGCCCTGGGCCCGAGTCAGCGAAAACGCCGCGCGCGGCGACCGGAAACGAGCCTCGCACCCTTCCTCGCATCCGTCGGACACCCGGCACGCAAAGGAAGGCATCATGTACGATCGATCGAAGAGCATCGATCGGGTGCGTCGATCGAGCGCATAGGCGAACGCAGTGGCCACGTAGCCAAGCTGCACGATCGCGACGACCACGACGCGGTGCTCGCCTGTGATCGCTACGAAGACCCAGCGCTTGTGGTGGGTGGCGCGCCAGACTGCGCTCGAGTGCTTCGGGTGCGAAAGGCCCCGAAGGTCCACGGGCGCAAGGGCTCCGACGTGCAGACCCATTCGCGGGTTGCCATCAGGACCCGTGATCGAAATCAAGCTCGAATCCGTTGTCATGAGCTGCAAACCGCCCCCGGCAAAGGGTTGGAACCTTCCTGCATCGCGCGCGCGGCCACAACCCCGAATCGACGTGGTCACGCTTTCTCATGGATACGCCTGGGGTTGGGGAGTCGATGTCCTGGGCTGCCCGGCGAAGCCCGTCCGTGATATCGTATTCTGCTGAAAATCTGGTGGCAGAGGCTCGATGCCCGCCCGCGTGTCGTTCGAGCGGATCGTGGGCCCTTGCGCCGAGGAGATCCTTCATGAGAGCTCAACTCCCTTCCCGTCTGTTCGCCCTTGCTTGCGCCGGCGCCTCGCTGGTCTCGACCCCCGCGGCAGCACAAACCCACGTCTTCACCGTCGATGCCGACTTCGACACCGGCACCCTCAACCACGTCGCGCACAACCCTTCCAACCAGCTGCAGCTCGGCCCGACCGCGGTCTCCCAGACCCACAACGTCTGGGTCGACAACTACATCCCCGGTTGGATCGTCCGCATCGACTCCAATACCGGCAAGCAGACCGCGCGCTTCGACACCGCGCTGCAGTTCATCAACGGCCAGCCCACCGGCGCCCGCCCTTCCATGGAGATGTGCAACGGCTCCAACGCTGGCAACTGCCCCAGGCGCGTCGCTGTCGACACCAATGGCGACGTGTGGATCCCCAATGCGGCGTTCGGTACGCAAGGCAGCCTGTCGAAGTTCTCCGGTGACATCGGGCACTGCATCGACCGCAACAACAACGGCGTGATCGACACGTCGCGCGATGCGAACAACGACGGCATCGTCAACCCCGCCGATCCTGCGGAATACCTGGGCCCCAACGACGAGTGCATCCTGACCACGCTCAAGGTCGGTGGGGTCAATCACATCCCGCGCGCGGTCGCCGTGGACAAGAAGGGCAAGGTGTGGGTCGGTACGTACAACGGCCAGACGCTGTACAGGTACAATCCGAACGAGCCTGTGACGCTGGAGGCGACTGTCTCTCTTCCAGGAGCATGCCCCTACTCCATGGCCGCTGGAGGCGACTACGTCTTCGTGTCGAACCGCTGCTCCGGCGGCACCAAGCGCGTGCACATCGACACGCTGGTGGTCGAGACGGCACCCTGCTCCTCGAACACCTACGGAGTGGTGGGCGACCCGGCGGGCGGCTGGGCCTGGCTTGGAGGCTACGGGGAAGCCGCGATTCGCAAGGCGGACTTCACCAAGAACCCGCCGACCTGCACCTCCTACGCAGCGCCTGCGGCGGTCACCGCCATGACGATCGACCTTCAGAACAACATCTGGGCGTCGGGCTACGGCAACGGCCAGGTCTTCAAGTACAGCCCGGCTGGCGTGCTCCTTGGTCAGTACGCAACCGGTGGCGCAGGGCCGCACGGCCTGTCCGTCGACTTTCTCGGCAACATCTGGTCGGTGCAGGACGGAGCCCCCAATCTGGTCAAGTTCTCCCCTGCCGGCACCAACCTCGGTTCGTTCAGCATCTCGGCCACGCCTGCCTACAACTACACGCCCTACCTCTACAGCGACTTCACCGGCGTGCAGATCGACCGGATCGCTCCCTATACCCGCGTCGGCATCTGGGAAGGCACCTACGACGGCGGCGCCAACGCGATTCCGTGGTCCAACGTCACCTGGAACACCGAGCCGCAGGGCGCCGTGCCCACCGAGACGACTCTGAAGGTCAGCGCAAGAGCTGCGGACACGCCGGCCGAGCTCGCAACCGCTCCCTACGCGCCTTGCCAGAACGGCACGCCCATGGTCGGCATCAAGGGGCGCTACGTCCAGGTCAAGGTCGACTTCCAGGGCCCAGGCTACAAGACGCCGGTGCTCGCCGACGTCGCCGCGCATGGCCCCTGCGGCAATGTGGGTGAGATGTGCTGCGTCAAGGACCCGGACTGCAACGACTCCAAGCCTTGCACCCTCGACCAGTGCCCGGTCCCAGGCGGCGTGTGCATGCACTCACCGATCCCGGACTGCTGCCAGCTCGATCCGGACTGCAACGACAGCAACGCCTGCACTGTGGACACCTGCGTCTCAGGCACCTGCCAGCACGCCAAACAGGCTGGCTGCTGCATGGCGAACCAGGATTGCGACGACGGCCTTCCGTGCACTGCCGACCTTTGCTCCGGCCTGGGCGGCACCTGCTCGAACGTCGCGATCAACGGCTGCTGCATGAACGATCTCGACTGCACCAAGGGCAATCCCTGCTCGGACTCCAAGTGTCCGGCTCCGGGCGGCCTGTGCGACATCAAGTACAAGGCCGGCTGCTGCCAGACCGACTCGGACTGCACCGACACCGACCTGTGCACCACCGACCTGTGCGACACAGCCAACAATACCTGCTCCAACACGCAGATCGTCGGCTGCTGCAACCTGGACAACCAGTGCTACGACGGCAACGAGTGCACCACGGACACCTGCTCGGGGCCTGGCGGCATCTGCCAGTTCGTTCCCAAGGCCAAGTGCTGCACGCCCACGGATCCAGAGGTGGGCCAGCCGTGCGACTTCCCGGTCTCGCCCAATGACCATCCGCCCTGCGCGCCCGGGCATCTG
>JACRCQ010000030.1 GCA_016218915.1 Deltaproteobacteria bacterium | reverse complement strand
AGGTTTTTTGGGGGGCACAGACGGGGCACGTTGGAACACGCGGCGCTGTGCTGGCGCGCTTGGGATAGAACACGAAGGCGCGAAGGCGCGAAGGTTTTTTTGGGGGGGCACAGACGGGGCACGTTGGAACACGCGGCGCTGTGCTGGCGCGCTTGGGATAGAACACGAAGGCGCGAAGGCACGAAGGTTTTTTTGGGGGGCACAGACGGGGCACGTTGGAACACGCGGCGCTGTGCTGGCGCGCTTGGGATAGAAGACGAAGGCGCGAAGGTTTTTTGGGGGGCACAGACGGGGCACGTTGGAACACGCGGCGCAGCGTTGGCCTGGTGAATGGCTTGCCGACAGCGCACCAGCCACCCTCCCCTTCGCGCCTTCGTGCCTTCGTGTGGCCTCTCTGCTCGTCAAGTTGGTGGAGGGCTTGCCGATAGCGCACCAGCCACCCTCCCCTTGGCGCCTTCGTGCCTTCGTGTGACCTCTCTGCTCGTCAACTTGGTGAAGCCCCGCGACTTGGTGACGGGCTGCTGTGCATGAAGGCCTAGCCTGGAAGCCCACCCCGATTCCGGCTACCTTCGGGCCTCCACCGTGCGCCCTGACCTCATCCAACTGCTCGGCATCGCCAACGCGGCGGCAGTGTTCGCCATGGCGATCTACTCGTTCGGGCTGTGCCTGATCCGCAGGACCGAGCGCAGGCTGCACGCCCTGTCGACCGCGACTGCCGCGGCTTCGGCGGTATTCGGCGCCGCAGGAGCTCTCCAATACCACAACCCCCCTGGCGGTACCTTCGTGCTGCTCGAGCGCATCCAGTTCACCGCGTTGCTGGTCCTGGGGCCGTTGCTCGTGGTGCTCGGCCGTACACTTCGGGGCAAACCCCTGCCACGGTACGTCTGGTTGACCCCTTCGATCAGCGCCGTGCTGGCGGTGCTGGTGCAGTTCTCCGATCTGGTCGCCACGGCGACCACAGTGTCCACCAACACGCTGCTCGAAGGACGTGCCTACGACCTGGCACCGGGCCCTCTTGCACCTGTGCTCTTCGTGCACCTCGTGTACTGCGGATTGAGCAGTGCCATCGACTTCCTGCTGTACGCAGCGGAGAAACGCACGTGGCTGCGCTGGATCGTCTACGCCGGTACAGCCATGTACCTCGTCACGGGCATCAACGACGTGCTCGTCAAGTTCGACATCCTGCACACCGGCTACCTGCTCGCATTCGGTGTCATGGGATGCGCTGCCACCATCGCGACCGTCGGCCTCGTGAACCATCTGGAGGCCATCGAAGCCGTGGAGCGCTCCCGCAGCGACCTGGAGGCCGCGGTCGAGGCACGCACCCAGGCGCTGCGCGACGCGCAGGCTCGGCTCATGCAAGAGCACCAGCTTGCTGCGCTCGGACGACTATCCGCGGGCGTTGCGCACGAAATCAACAACCCGCTCGCTGCCATCCACGCCAACCTGTCGTTTCTCGGAGCTGCATTCTCGGTGGACCGACGCACGCCCGAGATCGACGCAGCGCTGCACGAGAGCCTTGATGCGTGCCATCGCACCTCCCAGATCGTCAAGGATCTGTCCTCGCTGTCACGCCGACGGCGCAGCAACATGCGTCTCAAGCTCGCCAACCCTGTCCAGATCGCGATCCGCTTCCTGACCCGCTCGCACCCGCTCGCGAAGATCGTCCAGCAGCAGATCGACGCCGAGGTGGATGTGATGGGCGACGAGACCGGCCTTGGCCAGGTCGCGGTCAATCTGCTGGAGAATGCTCTGCAGGCCATCGAGGAGCTTCCGGCTGGATCAGGGCGCGTGCGCGTCGAGGTGCGTCGCGACAACGCCGACGCCGTGCTGTGCGTAGAGGACAACGGCCCAGGCGTGCCTCCCGAGCTCCGCACGCAGGTTTTCGACCCGTTCTTCACGACCAAGGACGTCGGTCGCGGCACAGGGCTCGGTCTGTCGATCTGCGCCAGCATCGTGGCAGATCACCGTGGAACGATTCGAGTCGAGGATGCGGAGATGGGTGGGGCACGGTTCGAGGTCAGGATCCCGACCGCGTGATCGGAAGCCGCTAGCGGCGCTTCCTTCTGAGGCTGGTCAACGCGGCTGCCACAAGCAGCCATCCAGCACCGCTCATGCCGCTGCTTCCGGGCGTGGCACAGCCGCAGCCGCCGGAATCAGCGACATCCAAGGGATTGGCAACGCCTGCGTCGCTGTTGTTCGGATCGCCGGCCGAACCTCCCTGCGACGAGCCACCTTGATTGGGGTTCCCACCGGACCCACCGTTGGAAGCTCCGCCCTGTCCCGAACCGCCTTGCGCTGAACCGCCCTGGCCGCTGCCGCCGATGCCTCCTCCCCCGGAGCCCGACGTGCCGCCACCCGTGCCTGCCGTTCCGCCGCCTGTGCCCGCAGCGCCGCCTCCACTTCCGCCGGCACCCGCAGCGCCGCCGCTGCCGCCCGTGCCGAAGCCGCACTCGGTGCCACACTTGTCCTTGAGACAGGTCATCCACGTGTTGAACGTGTTGACCGCGCCCGAGAACTTGTTCGTGCAGGCGTTGTCGCACGCCGTGTCGTTGGCTGCGCACCCGTTGAGGCAGTAGAGCAGGTCCGTGCAAGCTTGCGCGTCTGCACATGCCTGCCCTTCCGCGCAGCAGTTGGTGTGGAAGCAGGTGTTGCACGTACCGGTCAGGTTCCAGCCGCACTGCGGCTCGGTGCAATCCGTGGCGCACGGCGTGGGGCACCCGGTCGTGCAGATGCAGCTCCACACCTGGTTGTAGATGTGAGCGCCGTCGAGATTGTCGTTGTAGCACTTCAGGCCGCAGGCCGAGTCGTTGGGCGCGCAGGCCTGGGCACACTGCAAGTACGCCACGCACTGATTGCTGCCCGTGCAGTTGGCCCAGGCAGTTTCGCAGGGCATGCCAGGCACGATCGACTGGTTGGAGCACGTGTCGCAGGTCTGCGGTGCGCCGCCCGACCCTCCGCCACCTCCCCCGGTCCACGTCGGCGGCGCGTACCCGCCTTGCGTTGCACCGTCGAGTCCAGCCTGCACGATCATCGCCTTCCAGGAATCCACGCGTTCGTAGAGCGCCCCCACGCATTGCCCGTTCTGGGAGCCCGCGCGCGACGCAACGCCGATCACCCGCCCTTGCCCGTCCAACGCAGGACCGCCCGAGTCGCCCGAGCACACGCCATCGTCGCCCCACCATTCCTGGTTGGCTGCATACTGCGGCTGTCCGCAAGCACCGACGCAGTTGACCGAGAGGCTGTCCCTGCGATTGCGCTCGCCAGAGTCCTGGCACGATGGGCAGGTGATGCCATAGCCGACCGCGGAGTACCCGAGCCCACCATAAGGAGGTTCGTCAATGGCCGGCGTGATGAACTTTGCCTTCGTGGACACGAAGTTCTGCGACAGGATCAGGATCGCGACGTCATTGCCGCACATCAGGTTGGCGGTCGGAACACGCACTTCCTTGACGTGGTACATGAACGTCGAGCCGGTCATGGTCTGGTCGTTGTAGACGAGGAGCGCGGACGCCGCGTAGTTCGTCCCAAACTGCGTAGTTCCGCATACGATGTTGCCGCCGGGCAGGTGCGAGACGCAGTGGCGCGCCGTGAGCACGACGTTCGGAGCGAGCAACGACCCGGTGCAGCTGGCGTAGTTGCCGCCACCCGTGTCAATGAGGATTCCCACGACGCCCGTATCGGTGGAGTCTGCGTATCCCCCTTGCACCGCGCCCTGCAGAACGCTGACCTTCTCCGGAGTGCGAACCGGTCCTGGTCCTTCTTCGGTGTTGCAGGAGATCACAGCCCCACCGACGATTGCGAGCACAAGAGCCGGAGGCACGTAGGAATGGCGGCGTCGAAGCATGAGTTTCCTCCTGAGCAGAAGCAGAGCCGGCATGGATCTCGATCCCGCCGAAAACTTGGGTTCGAGTATATCGGCCCATCTGCCATGGTTCGAGCCATTTCGCGGGATCCTGCGACCACGAAACGCTCCCCTCGCAGCGGAATGAAAAAAGCTTCACGCAGCGCGTGATCGGTCGCGACAATCCGCGACAGAAGGAGGTCGAGCAGCGTGGTATGCTGGCCATACCTACATGATGCGACTACCTACTCCCCAGCTGCGCGCCCTTACCCTCACGCTGACCGAGCGGTGCAACCTGCGCTGTCGCTATTGCTACGTCCCGGTGGAGCGAGGCTCCTCGATGTCACACGAGCTCGCGGATGCAGCCGTCGATCTGTTCACCGAGCAGTCCGCGAGCCAGCCCAAGCTCACCCTCTCCTACTTCGGCGGCGAGCCGTTCCTTGCCCTCGACAGCATGAAGCGTGTGGCAGAGCGCATGCGTCGTAAGGCCGGCTCACATCAGCAGGTCAAGCTGGTCACGCCCACCAACGGTCTGCTGCTCGATGCAGAGCGCCTCCAGTTCTGCAGGGATCAGCACCTCGAGCTGGCGATCAGCGTGGATGGCACCCTGGGGCCAGCCGAGCGTTGCCACCCGGACGGCAGGGACTCCGTTCACGCGTTGGTGGATCGTCTGCCCGACATTCTTTCGCTCGATCCGGCTGCACGCATCACTGCTCGGATGACCGCAACGCCTGCCAACGTGGATCGGCTTGCTTCGAACGTACGCGCGCTTGCCAGGCTCGGCTTCCGACGCATCGCGATCCAGGCTGCGTTCGAGCAGCCATGGGACGAGGCTGCTGTCCAGGCATGGGGGCGTGAGCATCGAAAGATCGGCACCTGGCTGGTGGGAGCGCACGGCGCTGGCGTGTCGGTTCCCGATCTTCCGGCATGGCGTGCGGTGGAGCGTCGCTTGCTCTCCGGCAGGCCTCGCACGAGCTGCGGAGCCGGCTCACGCGTGGCCGCGGTCGCCACGGATGGAAGCCTCTACCCCTGCTATCGCTTCGTGTTCGAGAAGGCCGAAGCTGCACGGCTCGGACATGTGTCGACCGGGTTCACGAACCGCGAAGCGCTCGACCTGTTTGCTTCTCTGTCGCCAGAGCAGACGCATCCCGAGCAGGGAGAATGCGCAGCTTGCCCGGCGAAGGATGGCTGCATCCACTACTGCCCGGCGATGGGCTACCTGATGCTCGGAGACGCGCGTGCGATCCCCGAAGTTGCCTGCAAGCTCATGCGCGCTCAGGTCGCAGCGATCCGCCCCTACGCGGTCGTACAACGGCAGCCGTCGCGAAGGGCATCGCCCTCGCGTTGGGCGGCGGCTGCATTCGTAGCTGCAGCTGTCACAAGCGCCGGTGCGGCGGCTTCGTGCGGCGGCGAGGCGACCACTGGCAGCAACACACTGCCCAAAGACGCCTCTGTCGACGAGGGGTACCAGGGCGGAGTGTGCCCGGTGCAGTTCGATGCGCAGCCCGACCAGAACGTCGGCGGAGTCTGCCCGGTGCAGGTCGATGCACAAGGCGATGCGATCGGCGGGTACTGCGACTATCAAGACGCGACCGAGGAGTACGTCGGAGGCCAGTGCCCGGTGCAGATCGACGCGGCAGACGAGTATGTCGGCGGCAAGTGCGCCGAGTACCCGGACGCACAAGACGAGTACGCCGGCGGGGTGTGCCCGTACGTCGACGACAGCGGGCAGGTACCCGGATTGTGCTGACGATCAAGCTCCTTCGCGGGTAGCGACCCAGGCTTGACGAACCGAGCGGTTCCATCGAAACGCCCCATCCCGCAGGTCGCCGTACAGCTGATCCACGACAAACCCAGCCTCGCGCAGCATGGCGGCGACTTCGTGCGGCGCATACATCCGCACCGCGCTCGTGGGTAGCACCTCGCGGCGTCCATCCGGGTGATAGATCGAATGCTCGGTGATCACCCGTGCGGTCAGAGGATCGTAGCGGGTCCTGGCCCGACGAATCCCAATCGCGGTCTCCTTCCAAAGGTCCCCGGGCCAGTGTCGCGAGACTCCCAGCGGGTTGGACAGATCGAGCAGCAGGCGTCCGCCCGGAACCAGCACATCGCGGATCGCGCGCAACACACGGAGGTCTTCTGCGTCCTGGTCGAAGACTCCGAGCACCGTGTACAGGCACACGCAGGCGTCGAACGGCCCCAGCCCGGCAAGCTCCCGCATGTCGCGTCGCAACAGCACTGGGGCGACCTGGCGAGAGAGAGAAAGCTCTTCGGCGGCTCGAAGCATCCGCTCGGACAGATCGATCCCGGTGACCTGGAATCCTCGGGCTGCTAGCGGCACCGTATGTCGTCCGTAGCCGCATCCGACGTCGATCACGCGTGCCCCTGCAGCGAGATCCAGCGCGCGTTCGATGAACTCCACGTCGGCTTCGGCTGTGGCGCGCCCCTGCGCCAGCTCATCGAAGAAGGCGAAGTACCGATCGTCGAAGAACTCTTCGTACCAGTGCGGACTCTTCTTGTCGTCTGGGCTCATTCGAGACTCGCCACAGGGAGCGCGGGAGCGTTGGAGGCGTGGGCGCGCAGCGCGGCCACGCAGGCTACAGGGAGATTACCGAGCGCCCGCGAGCTATGCTAGTTCAGATCGTGGCGCGTCATGGACCTTCGATCGAGACGAAAGCTGGGTTTCGTAGTGGAGCGCTACGGAGCCGAGGAGACCGGTGAAACCGGGCGGCGAACCCGTGCGCTCGCTGCAGCTGTCGCAGGGCGTGGACATGACGTGACCGTCGTGACCACGTGCGCCCGGCTGCCGGGCGAATGGCGCAATGAGCTCGCCGAGGGGGAGAGCGCGCTGGATGGCGCGCGCGTGGTGAGGTTTCCGGTGGAGCCGTTGCGCGGACCGATTCGCCGTCGCCTGCACTCCCAGGGCTGGCTAGCAGGCTCCAAGTGGGGGCGGCAAGCGTGGTTGGACGCAGTCGGGCCTGTGTCGCCCGGGCTGGAGCACTACCTGCATCGGCTGGGCGCGCAGTTCGATGCGGTGTTCTTCACCGGCGCGTGGGGACGGCTTCCCGCGCGGGGAGCGGCGCTGGTGCGGACCGCTGTGCTGGCTCCGCCCGCGTTGGACGAGCCCATGCGAGCCCTGGCGCATGTTCCTGAGCTCCTCGGCGCCTTCCGCTCTCTGGCCGTGGAGTCGATCGAGCACAAGGACCATCTCGCCGCCGAGTGCAAGGCCCCCTTGCCCGCAGACGCGTTCGTCATCGGCAGCTGCTGCGAGCCCCTGACGTCAGGCGCCAAGCCGTTTGCCGACGCCCAAGCGGTACGCGGCTCGTTCATCTTGTACGTCGGCGAGAACGGCGCTCACGTGCAGCGGCTGGTGACCGCGTTCCGCGCGTTCAGGGACGCACATGCGTTGACGCCATTTGAGGACGACGTCGAGGGCACTTTCGAGGGGCGGGACCTGAGACTGGTGCTTGCCGGCGACTTCTCGCACGTCCACGCGCCGGAAGATCGGATCGTGTCGCTGGGACCGGTGGACGATGCGGTGCGACGGTCCCTTCTCCGAGCTGCGCTGGTCGCGGTGCATTGCGATGGGCGAGCGTTCATGCCGGTATCCCTGATCGAGGCGTGGTCGATGGGCAGACCGACGCTGACGCTCGACGCGCACCCGCTACTGATGGCAACGATGCAGCGCTGGGCGTCGGAGTACGTCTGCTCCGGGTTCGCGTTCGCCTCGTGCCTTGCGGCATTGCTGTCCAAGCGCGGGCCACGTGCAGCGCTGGCGGCTCGCGCACACGGCCATGCCCGACGGACCTATGACCCGAGCCGCGTGGTCGCCGCCGTAGAGGCCTGCGTCGAAGCCCTTCGGGCGCAACCCGCTTCTTGACATCGCGCGTTCGGCGAATCCGAGATACGATCACGCCAGGAGGATTGCCATGTCGACTCGCTTTGCGCCGGTGCTTGCTCTCTTCGGTACCACCCTCGGACTCGTGGCCCTTTACGCTTCGTCTGCAGAAGCGAAGACCGTGGAGCTCAAGAACGACACCCTTGCCAACAACAGTGAAGGCTCGGCGATCTGCGGGTTTGCCGTTGGCGAGGGCATCGGCGCGAAGTTCACGCCTCCGGCCTTCCCGGCCAAGCTGCTCAAAGTCCGCGTGCTGCTCACCAACGTCGGGTTCAGCCAGACCGCCTGCAACCACGTGGCTGTCAACGCCAAGGTCCCGCTGAGCATGGAGATCTTCAACATGACCACCGCTGCGCCAGGCACGAGCCTGGGCGCCGCCCCGGATCTGGTCGTGTCCAATGACACGGTGCTCAACGAGTTCGATCTCAGCCCGGAGAAGATCGAGATCAACGATGGCTCGTTCTTCATTTCGTTCACCTTCCCAGCGGACAACGCCTCGCCGATGGTGGACAAGTCCACACCGGTCGCTGGGGCGAACTACATCTACGGCGACATCGGGCAGGGCAAGGCCTGGTACGGCTTCGACAAGCTCGGCGCCAGCGCTCCCAAGGGCAACTGGGTGGTCAGAATCGACGTCGACGTGCCTGGAGCTGACGATGCCGGCGCTGACACAGGCGCACCGGATGCGACGGCCGATTCCTCCGCGGCTGGTGCGGCCGGTGCCGCAGGCGCGTCGGGCGGAGCAGGCGCTGCGGGGGCCGCAGGAGGCGCAGACGCCGGTGCCCAACCTCCTCCCGAGGAGGCATCGGGTGGCGGTGGATGCGCGACCGGACGCAGCAACGCGGGCTGGCTCGCAGGCCTGGCACTGGGGCTGTTCGCTCTGCTCGGCGCGCGTCGGCGACGCTGAGGAATCAGGGCGACGGATCAAGACCATCGGGTAGCTCACAGTCGTAGCGCCGCAGCCTGGCTCTCTGGCGGGCGCGAACCTCGTTCCCGTAATCGCGCGGACCCTGCAGCAGCGGAAATCCCATGTCTCGAGGCAAGCTTGGCGGCCCAGGGCGGTGGACGTGGTTCCGCCCCCCACGCGAGAGCTGGCCCAGGGCAGCGGAGGTTGCTGGCGCATGATTCGCCCACGCGAGCACCGTCCAACGTATCGACGCGATTGGCCCCGGATCAGGGATCGCGACGAGCGAACGCACGATTGAGGCTCGGATCATCGAGCGGTTACGACGGATCATCGCCCGGCTGAGCGACTCGGGGGAGCGGGTGCAATGACGGCGGAACGAGGGCGTGCAAGCTACGGTTGGACGGGGCGGCGAGGTCGTCTATACCGTAGGTCCTTCGCAAGTGACCCAAGACAGGCAGGAGCTATCCCATGATCAAGATCGGCATCAATGGTTTCGGGCGCATCGGACGCATGGTCTTCCGCGCAGCTCTAAAGCACTTCCCCGATGTTGAGATCGTCGGCATCAACGATCTGCTCGAGCCCGATTACCTCGCGTACATGCTCAAGTACGACTCGGTACACGGACAATTCAAGGGCGACATCAAGATGGACGGCTCCACGATGATCGTGAATGGCAAGCCCATCCGTCTGACCCAGGTGAAGGATCCGGCCGAGCTCAAGTGGGCCGACATCGGAGCCACGATCGTGGTGGAATCCACCGGGCTCTTCCTCGACAAGGCGACGGCGAGCGCGCACCTCAAGGCCGGCGCCAAGAAGGTCATCCTGTCGGCTCCATCAAAAGACGACACACCCATGTTCGTGTTCGGCGTCAACGACAAGTCCTACAAGGGCGAGGAGATCATCTCCAATGCGTCGTGCACCACCAACTGCCTGGCGCCGGTTGCCAAGGTTCTGAACGACAGCTTCGGGATCAAGCGCGGCTTGATGACGACGGTGCACGCGGCGACCGCCACGCAGAAGACGGTGGACGGGCCGAGCAAGAAGGATTGGCGCGGAGGACGCGGGATCCTCGAGAACATCATCCCCTCCTCTACCGGCGCGGCCAAGGCGGTCGGCAAGGTCATCCCCGAGCTGAACAAGAAGCTGACGGGCATGGCGCTACGCGTGCCCACCTCCGACGTGTCGGTGGTGGACCTCACGGTCGAGCTGAACAAGGAAGCGACCTACGAGCAGATCTGCGCGGCCATGAAGGCAGCGGCCGAGGGGCCGATGAAGGGCGTGCTCGCGTACACGACGGACAAGGTCGTTTCGACGGACTTCCGCGGCGAGGCCTGCACATCCGTGTTCGACGCTGGCGCCGGCATCGCCCTGGATCCGACCTTCGTCAAGGTTGTCGCCTGGTACGACAACGAGTGGGGCTACTCCTGCAAGGTGCTGGAGATGCTCCGGCTGATGGCGAAGTAGGCAGCTGACGTAGAATCGACACACCTGGCGGTCTTGAGGTCGCCGGGTGTTGTCGAACGACCGCACCACCCCCCAGAACCCGGGCGTCGCAAACAGCACAAAACGGCCGCATCGTTTGATGGCACATCCCGTGCTTCGCGAACGGGCAGGAGATGACCATGCGCCCTGCCCTCTGGTGCGTTGCCGTGGTGTGCCTGCTCATGCCAGCTACGGCGTCTGCGCAGAGCGCCGCGAGCCGGTGCTGGCGCGGAGTTCACGACGGCATCGCGCAACACGATGCGGATCTCGTCGTGCAGATCGTCTGCGCCGAGGTGGTCCGTCAGGCGCCGCAAACCCCCGACAGATATCGGGTGGACGTCTACAGGACAGGCACCCAGGGGGTCCTTGCGGTCACGCAAGTCGGAACGACCACGACCCGGAGACAGGTCACGATCCCGAACCTCGAGGCAACGCGCACGGCAGCGCCAGAGCTTGTCGCGTCGCTGGTTCGGATTCGCTCGCGAAGTGGGGATGACGACGATGCTCCGTGGTACGGATGGCAGATCCTGCTCGCCGACGGGGCGGGCATTGCCCTCTTCTATGCAAGCTTACAGGCCAGCAGCCACAGCGACACCCGTGCCATTGAGCTGACCGCTGGGTTGGGCATCTATGGCCTGGGTGGCCCCATCATCCACGTCGTTCACGGCAATCCGGGGCGGGCGACGCTCAGCCTGGGCATGCGCGGGATCCCCATCTTGGCTGGGTTCGCGGCCTCTGACGCGGGCGACATCGGCAGCGCCCTGGGAGGGGCCATGCTTGCTCTTGCCACTGGCCTCGGCGCGGTCGCCATTGACAGCGCAGCGCTCGCCTACGAAGACAAACCCGAGAAACCCGCCCCTCGACCTGGCGCTGTGCGATGGACCGTGGCCCCGACATTCGGTCGCAACAGCGGCGGTCTGAGTCTGGGTGGTGCGTTCTGATCAGTGTCGGTTTCTAATCGCCGCATTGTGCTCGTCGAACGTCTCGCTGAACGTGTGGCGTCCCCCGCCCTTTGCAACGAAGAACATGTACCGGGTCTGCGCAGGCGCGAGCACCGCCTGCACCGACTTCTCGCTCGGGTTGGCGATCGGTCCGGGCGTCAGCCCTGCGTGCGCATACGTGCTGTACAGGTTGAGCGGGTCGTGCACCATGGCCGAGGTCGGCTTGCCATCGGGTGACTCGCAGCTCGCCAGCTTCTGCATCAGGCAGCCATAGCGGCTGGTCGGATCGCTTTGCAGCTTCTTGCGATCCGCCCGCGAATTGGGATCGCGCAGGCGGTTCAGGAATACGCTCGCGATGATCGGACGCTCGTCGTCGACCACAGCCTCCTTCTCGACGATCGACGCGAGCACGATGACCTCGTGCTTGCCGAACCCGAGGGTCGCCTTGAGGTCGGCCAGCCCGGCCGCGTACTGGTCGAACAGGCGCGCGTACCGCCGGTCCGACTCGAGCGCCATGCGTCGAATCACATCGCGTGGATCCGTGTTCCGCAGGAACTCGTACGTCGCAGGGAACAGGTAGCCTTCCGCATCCCCTGCCCCGAGCCGCAGCTCCTGCAGCAGCGAAGGATCGCCTGCGGTCGACAGCAGAGCGCGCGATGCGCACACGCCGGTCTCGTGCATGCGACGTGCGATCTCGAACTTGTTGTAGCCCTCCGGGATCACCACGCGCACCGTGGCGCCGCCAGGGGTGCGGCGCAGCCGGCGCAGCAGCGTCCGAGGCGACATGTCGTCGGACAGAAGATGCACTCCGGGCTTGACCGTGTCGACGCCTCCAGCGAGGGCGAGGTAGACCCTGAACATCCACGGCGAGTTGATCAAGCCAGCATCGCTCAGCTTGGTCGCTGCAGTCCCTGAGGTGCCGTCCTTCGGCCACTCCATCTCCACCAGCTTGCCTGCCCCAGGGCCCGGCATGAACACGAACGCGCCGAACGTGATCGCGAACAGCGCGAGGACCGCCCCAACGACCGCGAGCGCGATGCGCGCGCGCGGGCTCAACCCCTGCAGCCTGCCGCCCGACGGCGCGCGAGCCGGCGACCGTGCCGTGCGCGACCTCCTGGGCGACTTCTTCGGCTTGCTCGGAGGCGGCTCCGGATCGCCGAGAAAGATCTCGTCCGGCACGTCGGGCTTCGCGACCCGAGCTCGCGGCTTTTTGGTCGCAGGCTTCTTGGCCCGGGTCACCGCTCGATCCCCTGGTGACGGTCGAGCCATGCCTGGAGCATCAGGCAGGCGGCAGCGGAGTCGACCTTGCTCCTGGCGCTTCGCGCGTCGTGCCCTCCCTCGCGCAGCCTGCGATGAGCCTCGGTCGTGGTGAGCCGCTCGTCAAAGAACTCCACCGGACATCCGGTGGCCGCTTGGACCTGCTCTGCGAATGCTTCTGCCTTGCGGGCCGCAGGCCCCACGGCGCCGTCGCGATCGAGCGGCACGCCGACCAGGAACAGCTCGATCCCTTCCTCGCGGGCGAATTCCGCGAGCAAGGCGTACAGCGCCCCGCGGTCGCGGGCGTCGAGGGCCGCGCGCGGGTGGGCCATCAGACCGAGCTCGTCGTTGACCGCCAGTCCGATGCGCACCTTGCCGAAATCGAGCGCTGCCACGCGCATGGCTGGGCGGTGTAGCACAACGGCGCGACGTTGAGGTATGGGTCGGGTCATGCTCGCGTCGAAGTACGGTTGGGTAGCACGTTGCGCAGTAGGCCTCGCCCTTACGATTTGCTCGTGTGCGGGCAAGGCACCGGCCGCGTCCTATCCGAGCGCGCTGCTGAGCAAGCCGGTGCCAGCGTTCAAGCGTCCGACCCTGGACGGCTCGACGTTCGACACGGGCTCTGCACGGGGCAAGGTGATGGTGGTGAAGTTCTTCGCCAAGTACTGCGAGCCTTGCAAGAAAACGCTCCCCAAGGCCGAAGCGCTCCACAAGGACCGCTCGGACATCGTGTTCGTCGGGATCTCGGAAGACGAGAGCGAGGTGGACGCGCGCGAGGTCAAGGACAGCTACGGCCTGACGTTTCCGATCGTGCACGATCGCGGCAACGTCCTGTCAGGGCGGTTTCGCGTGAGCGATCTGCCGATCACGTTCGTCGTGTCTGCCGATGGCAACATCAAGTGGGTGGGTGGGCCGGATCAGAGCGAGGATGATCTGGCGCGGGCGGTGCAGTGAGACGAAGTCACCACGGCGGCTTGGTCCCATCATCTGGCGCCCAGCGGATCACAGCCCTCGGCGGTGACAGCTGCGACTCGTCGACCCGACGCGCTCGCCAATGCACGCCGCGCGGCCCGTCGCTCGTGTCGCCGTCCGCGATCTTGCCGCCGCGCTGCACGTACACGCTCAAATTGCGAAGCCAGGTGCCGACCGAGTTGGGATCGCATGCGCCCTTGCGGAACCACGCCTCGTGATCCTCGAGGTCGAGCTGCCCCAACCCCACCGTGTCCATCATCATCCACGCGTCGTCGACCTTGAACATCCGCACGTTCGACCACGCATCGAGCGGTGGCAGATCCTGATCTCGCGCCTGCCCCATCGACAGGTGAAGCTCGTCAGGGTGCAGCAGCACCTCTCCGTTCGGGTTGAAGTACGCGAGGGCGCCTGGAATGCGGGACAAGGCGCGCGCCACGTTGGTCGCGAACATCAGCTCGCCCTCGGCGTCCTGGTCCGCCGGCGCCACGGGCGCGCCCGCAGCGGCGCCTAGAACGTAGGACACGCGAACCCGCACGAACGCCCGATGACCTTCGGCGGCAGCCTTGGCCCCTGGCCAGCCGTAGGCGTGGGAGACCGCGCGCTGCATGCCGCCGGGAAACGTCAGCGGCCCGAAGAATCCCATGGACCAGGCCCCGAAGAGCAACGAGTCCGTCTTGGGATCCCCCATCGCGTCGGGCCAGGGCCGATCAACCACATCCACCACGACATAGCCGTTGACTTGGGGGCGCATGGCAACGACCACACCGAACAGGCCACTCATCCAGGAGAACTCGCCGGGCTCGACCCGCTTGACGATGTCGAACCCCGACAGCGCCTGCTCGATGTCGTCCAACGACGGCCGCTCGCGAAGAAGCACCGCGAGCCCCTGCATGAACATACCCTTCATCTGAATCCTTTCCGGGTCCCCCAAGGCATAGGGCGCGATGGGGCGGAGCGGCAGCATACGCGACCCGGTCCGATCAGGAGCCTGATTCGCCCCTGCACGCAAAGGAGTTCCCCTGCACGAGTTGTACGCGGCCCGCATTCTTGTCGCCCCCCCGACGATTGCTCTCGCGCTCAGGGCCGTTTTGGGCAAAACATGACGCCCCTGGACGACTTCCGGTACGGGCCGCTTGACCCGCTGCCGCCCCCCGTTCATAAGCCGCGGGCCGATATGAACTTCAGAGCGATCAAAGGCATGAACGACATCCTGCCCGGCGAGGTGGAACGCTGGCAGCAGTTCGAACGTGCCTTCCGCGACACCGTCGAGCTTTTTGGCTACCGCGAGATCCGCACGCCCATCGTCGAGCCCACCTCGCTCTTCGTTCGTTCCATCGGCGAAGCGACCGACATCGTGGAAAAGGAGATGTACTCCTTCACGCACCACGATGACGCGCTGACATTGCGACCCGAAGGCACCGCTGGAGCGGTTCGCGCGTTCGTCGAGCACCACATCGACCAGCGCGAGCCGGTCACACGCTGGTACTACCTCGGCCCGATGTTCCGCGGCGAGCGTCCGGCACGCGGTCGCTATCGCCAGTTCTACCAGGTCGGCTGTGAGCTGATGGGCGATCCCGGACCTGCCAGCGACGCCGAGATGATCGACATGCTCGTCCGCTTCTTCCAGCGACTCGGCATCGGTCAGCTCGAAGTGGTGGTCAATTCGCTCGGCGGCCCGGCCACACGCCCGCGGTACAAGCAAGCCCTCGTCGAGCATCTCACCCCTCGCGCTTCCCAGCTCAGCGAGGACTCGCAGCGCAGGCTCACGACCAACCCGCTGCGCATCCTCGACTCCAAGGACGAGCGGGACATTGCCGCCATCGCAGGGGCACCGAGCGTGATCGATCTGCTCGACGACGAGGATCGCGCGCACTGGCAGAAGATTCTGACCTATCTCGAGAGGCTGGGCACCCCGTACCGTGCGGATCCGCAGCTGGTGCGCGGGCTCGACTACTACAGCCGCACGCTCTTCGAGGTCCGAAGCAGCGCCGGATTGGTGGGAGCCCAGAACGCGCTTGGGGGTGGTGGACGCTACGACGGGCTCGCGGCGGAGATCGGCGGCCCTGCCACGCCCTCCATCGGGTTTGCGCTCGGGATCGAGAGAATCCTGCTTGCCATGGGCGACCAGACCGCTGCCCCGCGTCCGATCGTGATGATCGCACCCATCGGCGAGCGCGCCTCGAGCGAGGCGCTCGTGTTGGCCCGGGAGATCCGCGACCTGGGCGTTGCGGTCGACGTCGACACGCGCGGCACATCGCTCCGCGCGATGCTGCGCCGCGCCAACGCGCTGGGTGCTCCATTGTGCGTCGTGATTGGCGACTCCGAGGTCGATGCCGCGCAGGTGCAGCTCAAGGACCTTGCCGGACACAACCAGAGCGTGGTTGCACGCGCCGACGCAGCGACGCAGGTCGCGTCGTTGCTGAAGGCCGCTTCAGCAGGAGGCTCAGGTTGACCGTTGCGTCGCTGCGGGTGGCATGGCCTCTGGCGCTGGCGTTCTCGCTGGTGTCCACGTCGGCGTTTGCGCAGTTCGGCCCCATGGGCCCGCCGCCGATGCAGCCTGGCCAGGGCCAGCAGCAACCCAAGCCCGATCCAAAGCAGCCGCAAACGCACGCGGCGCCTGGAGGCGAGGACCTCAGCTCGCTGCCGTCGGCCGAAGCGCAGCTGCCCACGGATCCGCTTTCGGTATCGAGCGCGGTCAAGAAGCGCATCGGCAGCGATGCGGAGTCCGACGCAGGCGTTGCTGCGGGGGCAGGAGTCTCGCCGGTATGGACCCGCCGGATCTACCCGCCCTACTACGAGGAGCAGAGCGGCGCCTATCGATTCCGGACGATCTTCCCGCTCTGGTTCGAGCGAACGCAGGGAGACGACACCGCATCGCTGTTCGGCCCGCTGTACTACCGTCGCCGAAGCCCCCAGCAGGATGCGGACGTGGTCTTCCCGCTCTACTGGGACGTCCGGAACGGCGACAGCCGCACGCACGTCGTCGGTCCGCTCGCGTGGCGTCGGTCTCCGGGCGAGCAGGACAACTGGCTCGCACCCCTTATTTTCCAGGGGTCACGCAAAGACGGCGGCTACCTGCACATTCCGCCGTTGCTGACCTACACCCGTCACGACCAGACGGGCGGGTTCAACATGGTGGGTCCAGCGTTCTGCAGCTGGAAGGGGGGCTCGACCTGCAGCCTTCGCACGGCCGAGGACATCGACTTCGGGATCGCGCCTTTCTACTTCTACGGGCGCGACGACCACTCGGAGTACGAGATCATCCCTCCGCTGCTGCACTACTACTCGTACGAGGACATCGGCGAGAAGTCGCTCAACATCTGGGGGCCGCTGCTCTGGAAGCATACGCGCGACCGCGATGTGTTCGATGTGATGCCGTTCTTCTGGCACATCTGGGGCCCGGACGAGGACCACGTGACGGTCCTGCCGTTCTTCCACTACGGCCACAAGGGCAAGGAGAACCTGTTCGTCAACCCGCTGTTCCTCACGGCGACCGGGCCCAAGGGCGAGAAGACGTTCGCGACGTGGGGCTATGCGCGGTACCGCGGGCGGACCGAGCTGGACATGATCACGCCGTTCTACTGGGACTATCGGGATCCCGACATCGGCGCCCAGACCAAGATCCTGTTCCCGTTCCTGTACTCGTCGGTGAGCCCGCGCGGACGCGACTTCGCGGTGTTTCCGTTCTGGGGCCACTTCGAGCGCTACGGGGTGAAGGAGACGACGTTCATCACGCCGTTCATCCAGCACTCTCACGGGCTGACGGGATGGGAAACGAACATCCACCCGATCTTGTATTTGGGGCGCAACCAGAACACGAGCCACACGGTGGTGTTTCCGTTCTTCTGGGACTTCGCATCGCCCAAGAGCCGCACCACGGTCGGCTTCCCAGTGTACTGGCGGTTTGATGATGGCGACTCGGTCTCGCAGCTCGCGTTGAACACGTACTATCACGAGCGAAAGCTCAAGCAGGGGCTGGACTGGGAGTTCCACTTTTTCCCGGCGTTCTCCTATGGGGAGACCCCGGACGGCCATTGGTGGAAGGTCCTGTACGGCCTTGCTGGCTACACGCGGAAGGGCGTGCATACCAAGATGTATGCAGCCTGGATCCCGTTCACCCTCAGCGAGGGGCGCTCCTTCTGATCCCCGCTTGACGCCCTGCCCGTTTGGGCGCGATAAGCCGCGAGCATGGACGAGCAGAACAGCGAGCGCATGGCGCTGCGGGCCAAGGCCCGGCGCTGGGTGCAGACGCTCTACTTCTGCTTGATTGTGGTGGTGGTAGGCATCATCGTGGTCGAAATCACGATCCAGGCCGCGTCCGAACCGTCCACGGGCCCGGAGCGCGTGCAGTGCGGTCCTGAGATCACCGCTCTGTGGAACGCGATCGAGCGTGCTCGCGCGGCTTCCTGCAAGACCGAGCTCGACGAGGAGCAGGCAGTGGCGGCTTTCCAGGCCGCATTGCAGCCCGAATGGGGGCGTGCCGGCGCCATCCGAAAGGCCTGCTCCGGGTCCAAGCCGTACCTGGAGACCCTCGACGCGATCCAGTACCTTCGCTATGCGGAAGAAAATACGGTACGCAGGGAGTCCTCGGAGCTCGCTTCGCTTCGTCGACGTGCCCGAGAGCTGCTAGACCGCAACATCCGTGAAGCCGCCTGGCCACCTTGACTCCGCTTCATCACGCAGACTGCACCTTGAGCTTCCTGATCCATCTTTGAGGACTCCCGATGACCGATGCTCCTGAAACCGAAGGACAGGCCCTGCCCGATCCTCCTCTGCCATCCTTCGACACGATGCCGCTGTCGAACGACGTCAAGCAGACGCTCGCCGAGATGGGCTACACCCACCCGACTCCGGTCCAGCACGCGATCTACGATCCGGCCATCCGCGGCGTCGATCTGGTCGTGCAGGCCCGCACCGGCACGGGCAAGACCGCCGCGTTCGGCATCCCGCTGATCGACCAGATCGTCAAGCGAAGCCAGCTCGCCGCCCAGGCCCTTGTGCTCACGCCGACGCGCGAGCTTGCCCTGCAGGTCTCCCGCGAGCTGACGCGCATCGGAGCGAAGCGCGACGTAAGGACGGTCGCGATCTACGGCGGCGCGCCCATGCAGCGGCAGATCGACGCTATCCGCGAAGGGTCGCAGATCGTGGTCGGCACGCCCGGCCGGACGCTGGATCATCTCAAGCGCGGCACGCTGGATCCCAGGACGATCCGCGTGCTGGTGCTCGACGAATCCGACGAGATGCTGTCGATGGGGTTCGAGCGCGAGCTGAGCGCGATCCTCGAGTTCTTGCCCAAGGAGAGGCAGACGCTGCTGTTCTCCGCGACGCTGCCTGCGGACATCGTGAGGATCGCACAGACCCGGCTTCGCGAGCCGCAGTTCGTCACCTTGTCAGGCGACCACGTCGGCGCTCTGGATGTCACCCACTACGTGTACTTCGTCCGAGAGGACAAGATCGGCGTATTCCTGCGCATCCTCGAGGTCGAGAACCCGGAGAGCGCTGTCATCTTCTGCAACACCAAGGACGAGACCGAGCGGGTAGCGACTGCGCTCTCTCGTGCGGGATTCGAGGCGGACTGGCTCAACGGCGACTTGCCGCAGAGCGACCGCGAGAAGGTCATGGCCTCCACGCGCGAAGGGCGGCTGCGGTTCCTCGTGGCCACCGACGTGGCAGCGCGCGGGATCGACATCTCCCACCTGACGCACGTGATCAACTACGACTTCCCGGACACGCCGGAGCAGTACGTGCACCGGACCGGTCGCACCGGCCGGATGGGGCGCACGGGCACCGCGATCAACCTGATCATGCCGCAGGACATCGGCGCTCTGTACATCCTGCGCCTGACCTACAAGATCCGTCCGTTCGAGAAGCAGATCCCCACGTCCGGCGAGCTCAAGACCCGCGCAGAAGCCGATGTGATCCAGATGCTCGCCGATGCGTTCGCGTCCAGGACGCTCGACATCGACGACCTGGCGCTGGCGCGTCGTCTGCTCACCCACGACAAGGCCGAGACCATCATCGCATCCCTGCTTCGCGACCACCTCGGCGAACGCCCCAAGGCCATCGATGAAGCTGCAGCGGGACGTCGCAGCCGCGCGCCCCGCCCTGCGCCCGCCGAGCCGCGCAAGGTCGAGGTCCCTGGCGAGCGCGGACGGCCCACGCGTCGGGAGCGCGCGCCGCGCGAGCGAATCGAGCGTCTCGTGGAGGAAGCGAAGCTGCCACGAAAGCCGCGTGAGGACAGAGCGGAGCAAACGGCTCCGGAGCGCGCTCCCCGTCGGGCCCCACCTGCTGAGCCGCGACCTGCGCGCCACCAGGAGCGACGTCGCGACGCGCGGGACGACGACGATCTGCCCGGCTACGAGGTCACGGCCCTTGCGGATGCACCCGCAATCGCGGCCACGCCTGCGGAGCGCAAGGAGCCCCCAGCTGAGCCGCCCCGTGCAGCCGACGTGCCGAAGCAGGTGGACATGGCGAACATGAGCCACGCCGCATTCGTCGATTGGTCGCCGCCCGCGGAGGCCAACGACGACGAGCCGATCCTCGAAGCCATCGGTGGCGAGAGCATCGTGCCCCCGGCGGGCGATCAGATCGCCCCCGAGGATCAAGTCGAGATCTTCGTCAACTCGGGTCGACGCGAAGGCGCGCACGCCGAGGACTTCTTCCGCGTGTTCGATGGAGCGAGCATTTCGCGCGAGGACATCGCGCGCGTGCGTCTGCGCGATCGACACTCGTTCATCGTCGTGCGCCGCGCCGTGCTCGACGCTGCCATCGGCGCCCTCAATGGCGCCAGGATCGGAAGCAAGGTCGTCTCCGCAGAGCTGGCAAAGCCGAAGGCTCCGCCGCCCTCGATGTCGTGAGCCGTCCGCCGTCCTCGTGCGCTTGTCAAGTCCATCGCTTGCTTGAACGGAACATACGTCGTCGTTCCGATGTGACGGCGAGATCCAGAGTCCGTACGTGCTTTGCCTGGTTGCACTGGGCCCCGCCGGACGGTATCTCTTGTCCTATGTCCGCGGGTGGAACGACATCCGACGAGGTTCGCAAGCTGCGGCGGAGCGTCGACTGGGCGATGCGTCAGTCGCTGAGCCCTGAGGAGCTCGTTCCCATGCTGCGTCGCCTCGCGCGGACAGCTCCCCCGGACAGCGACGACTTCTCCTTTGCTCACCGACATCTTGCCGAGCTGAGCGTGGAGCAGGAGCCGTGGCTCGCGGCGCTCTCTGCAAGGCAGGTCATCGCGCTTCGACCGGAGGACGACGGCGCCTGGGCGGTGCTCGGACTCTCCTACACGCTCCTGGGTCACTACCGCGCTGCAGTGTCTTCCTACCGCAGAGCTGTCCTGCTCTCCCCGTCCAACCCCTGGTACGCGCACAACCTCGGCCACCTGCTCGACATCACGCTGGATCGTCCGGCCGAGGCCGTGCGGCTCCTGCATTCCGCGCACACACGAGAGCCGCGCGAAGCCGACATCGCAGCATCGTACGTGCATGCGCTCGGCAGGGTCGGTCGCACTGACGACGCGCGCAAGCTGCTCAAGCGCTACATGAAGGGCGGCGGCAACGCGGATCAGAAGGCGCTGCTGCGCTGGCTCGAAGGCGGCAACAGCCGTCTCGTGCTCCCGGCTGGACAGCTCCCGGCCCAGCAGTCAGTTCGCCGCAAGAAGCGCACGCGCAAGCAGGCACCCAGCTCCTGACGTGCGGCCCGCCTGGGCCCACGTGGCGTTGTCGAACGTTCTGCGCACCGATGCGGGATCTCCCGGATCTCGCTTGCACGCTCGTCCCTGATGGCGCATGGCGTGCGAATGCGCATCTCGCGTTCCCTCCCGGTCGCTGTTCTCGCCCTGCTCACGGGCTTCGCTGCATCCGCACAGATCCCTCCGCCAGCTCCCCCTGTCCCGGCAGGC
Source organism: Deltaproteobacteria bacterium (assembly GCA_016218915.1). Lineage (GTDB taxonomy): Bacteria > Myxococcota_A > Polyangia > Polyangiales > Polyangiaceae > JACRCQ01. The sequence continues at coordinate 477,639 of JACRCQ010000030.1, read as the reverse complement.
TCGTCGAGCGCCGAGGTCCCCCCTCCACCTGCCGAGTTCCGCCCGCCAGAGGTCTCCGACGCCTACCTTCGTCCGGTGCCGGAAGCGCAGGAGCGCGTGGGGTCGTGGACGGACGCCCTCACCTACTTGCGTGCCCGCTCCACCAACCTGCAGCTCGCCCTGCTCGACGTCGTGCGCGCAGAAGCGCAGACGCGCGTGGCGCTGGCTGGCGCATTGCCGACGATCACCGGCACGGCCAACGTGACCGAGAACCTGCTCAGGAGCACGCAGACCTCCTACGACTTGTCGCCTGTCTTCCAGACGCCTCCAGGCCAGCCCACACCCGTCTCTGTCACCATCCCCACTGCGACGACGTATGGCGGGACGATCTCGCTGACCCAACCGGTGCTCGCTCTGCGAGCCTGGCACGCGATGGGCACCGCGGAAGCAGCGGTGCAAGCGGCCCGCATGGGCGTCGAGGACCGCAAGCGCACCATCGCGCTCGCAACCGCCAGCTCCATCATCTCCGTGGTGACCGCAGAGCGCGTGGCCGACGTCAATCGCGTGGGACTCCGAGCAGCCCTCGAGCGCTTGCAGCTGACCCGTCGAAGAGCGCAGCTGGGTGCGGGCAACCAGCTCGATGTGCTGCGCGCAGAGCAGGACGCAGCGCAGGCGAGATCCTCGATCGTGCAGGGCGATGACGCTCTTCTGCGTGCGCGAGAAGGGCTCGGGCTCGCGCTCGGCGTGGGCTACCCGGTGGGCGTGCAGCGGGCGATCTCGCTCGATGATCTGGAGGCCACGGCACGGCGCACCTGCACGACCACGAACCAGGTCGATTCGCGCGCTGACATCCGCGCAGCCAGAAAGCAGGTCGAGCTGGGCGAGCGGGGCATCAAGGACGTGTGGCTGCAGTTCGCGCCGACGGTCAACCTGGTGTCGAGGACCGACTTCTATTCGGAGCAGCTCGCCAATGCCCGCCACGTGACCTGGTCGGTGGCAGGCGTGCTCACGGTGCCGCTTTGGGACGGCGGCGCGCGCTACGGCCTCTTGCGCGATGCGACCGCGCAGCGCGACCAGGCCCGCGTGCGTCTCGAAGCCTCGCGCAGGACAGCGCTCATCGATGTCGTGCAGGCGAAGCGCGCGGTGGAAGTCACCGAAAGCCAGCTGCAAGTCGCGCGGCAGACCCGGGATCTGGCGAAGCAGCAGGAGCGCCTGGCAAGGATCTCGTTCGAGATCGGCAAGGCCACGAGCTTCGAGCTGGTGGATGCCGGACGTCAGCTCCGTTCTGCGGAAATCAACCTGGCGGTGGCCGAATTCAACGTGGTGCAGGCTCGCATCGCCGCGTATCTCGCCCTGGCCGAATGCGTCTGGTAGCCCCACTTGCGACCGGTCCTTCCGGTCACTAGGCTGCCTTCAGTCCACATGCGTTCACGCAATCCAACTCGTGATCTGGTTTTCCTGGCGTTGCTGCTCATCGCAGCCACGCTCACCATCGTCACGATTCAGCTGGTGTTCCTCAAGGCCCCGATCGAATCCACGATGGGGATCGTCCAGAAGATCTTCTACTTCCACGTGCCGGCCGCCTACGCGATGTACCTGGGCGCGACCGCCTGCTTCGTGGGCTCGGTCATGTACCTGATGGGCGCGTCCGACAACCGCGACGCCATCGCCCGGGCAGGCGCCGAGGTCGCTGTGGTCTTCGGAATCATCGTGATCGTCACCGGGCCGCTGTGGGCTGCCAAGGCTTGGGGGCAGTACTGGACCTGGGACCCTCGACTCACCACATCCTTGCTGTCAGTCCTGATCTACGTGGCCTATGTCGTGCTCCGCGCTTTTGGCGGCGACAACGAGGCAGAGCGCAAGTTCGCTGCGGCACTCGGCTTCCTCGGCGCGGTCAATCTCCCCATCATCCACTTCTCGGTCCAGAAGTGGAGCGGGCAGCATCCCAAGGTCATCAGCAAGGGCGGAGGCGGACTTCAGCACCCGGACATGAAGCTCGCGTTCGCCCTTGGCATGATCACGTTCACGTTCCTGGCCATCGTGCTGTTCTGGAATCGCATGCGCGTGTCCATGGCCAACGCCCGATTGCATCGCGTCGAAGAGGAAGCCATGGAGCTCGGCTTCGGCGAGGAAGACTGATCCATGCAAGCGCTCCCCGTCCCCTCCGCAACTGCTACCACCCAAGCCAGCCCCGATGACCGCGCAAGCGGATTCTCGGCGGTCGAGGGCGGTCCCGAGACCCGCAGCGGTACCGTGCTGCTCGTGGAAGCCTACGCTGCGATCTGGCTGATCCTGTTCGGCTTCATCTGGCTTACGTTTCGCAAGCAGCGCGCGCTCAACGCGCGCATTGACGATCTCGAGACCGCTCTTCGAAAGGTCCGCAAGGAGAGTCCTTGATGCTGGCTCATGTGATCTACATCCCCGGAGTGCTCCTGCTCGGCATGGTCGTCGGCTACGTCATGGGAACCAGGGCCGCCATGGCCGAAGCCGCCCGCCTCAAGGCCAAACGCAAGGAATAGAGGCCTCCGCCCGGGCCTCGACCCTGCCCCATCTCGTCACGCTGGACCTCGACCGCGCTCCGTGTAAATCGTGACCATGCCAACTGCGAACGCACCTTGGCTGCGTGGCGGATCATTTCCGTTCCGCTGATGTGAGTCTTCATCCCGAGGGAGGATCACCGTGCTCGATTTCAGCCTGTCCGAAGAACACAAAGCCCTGATGGACACCGCTCGCCGCTTTGCCAAGGAGCGGATCATTCCTGTCGCCGCCGAGTGCGACCACAAGGCGCAGTTCCCCAAGGATGTCTTCAACGCTGCTTGGGAGATCGGCCTGGTCAACTCGACCGTGCCCGAAGCCTACGGCGGCAACGGCATGCACGAGATCGAGAACACGTTGATCGGCGAGGAGCTTGCCTACGGGTGCATCGGGATCGAGACCACCATGGAGGCCAACACGCTCGCGGCCACGCCCATCATTCTCGCGGGCAGCGAGGAGCAGAAGAAGAAGTACCTCGGCATGCTGACCGCCGAGCCCATCTTCGCTGCCTATGCCACCAGCGAGCCGGGCGCAGGCTCCGACGTTGCTGCGATGTCGTGCAAGTTCACCAAGGTCGGCGACGACTACGTGCTCAATGGCGCCAAGGCCTGGATCACCAACGCCACGCTCTCGACCTTCTTCGTCATCTTCGCCACATCGGACGTCACCAAGAAACACAACGGCATCGCTGCGTTCATCGTGGACCGCGACACCCCCGGCATCACGGTCGGCAAGCACGAGGACAAGCTCGGGCAGCGCGCATCGGACACCGCCGGCATCACGTTCGAGGACGTGAAGGTGCCGGCCGCCAACCTCCTTGCTCCAGAGGGCAAGGGGTTCAAGCTCGCGATGGAGACCTTCAACCAGACGCGCCCAGCGATCGCTGCGGGCGCAGCGGGGCTGATGCGTCGATGCCTCGACGAGTGCGTCGCCTATGCGAAGGATCGCAAGACGTTCGGCACGCCGATCGGCAACCACCAGATGGTTGCATCCATGCTCGCCGAGATGGCCATCCGGATCGAGGCAACGCAGCTGCTCTATCGCAAGGCCGCCTGGAACATCGATCACGGAGTCCGCGATCCGATCGTTTCGAGCTTCGCCAAGGCCTTCGGGGCTGACGCGGCGATGCAGACCGCGACCGACGCCGTCCAGATCTTCGGCGGCTACGGCTACGTGAAGGAATACCCTGTGGAGAAGCTCTTCCGCGACGCCAAGCTCCTGCAGATCTACGAGGGGACCAGCCAGATCCAGCGCATCGTCATCGCGCGCCAGCTCATGTCGCGCTAGCCACCCCCCGGCAGCTCCCTTTCCTCAACGCGCCTGCTTGACCGTGTCCGCGTCTGCAAGCACCTGCACGGCGTGCACGCCCGGATCCACCTCCGGATACACCTTGGCGATCTTGCCGTCGGGCGCGATCAGGAAGCTGACGCGCGTTGCCATTCCCAGCCGCGTCGGGACTCCAAAAGCATCGATCCACACGTGGTTCGGATCAGCCAGCAGCGGGAACGGCAGCTTCTCGTCCGCTGCGAACTTCTCGTGCGACTTCCGATCGTCGGCCGAGATCCCGAACACCTGCACGCCAGCAGCCTTGTACCGGTCCCACACGTCGCGGAATGCGCACGCCTCCTTGGTACATCCGGGCGTCGCGTCCTTCGGATAGAAGTACACCACCACCGGGTGGCCGCGCTCGGACGCGAGCGTGCGCGTCTGGCCGTTCTGATCGACGGCGGAAAGGTCTGGAGCTTGTATGCCGGGCTTGAGCATCTGGGGTTCCTTGCCCGAAGTACCCTTGGCGCACCCTGCAGTGGCTGCGAGGACCACCATCGCAGCAGGCCACCATCGGCTTCGGGCTGTAGCAAACGAATTCATCCCCCGGTCCATGGTGCGGGCGGATGGCAATCGCCAGCCTGCCTACTTGCCCAGCGGGATGAGATCTCGCAGGTCTGCCGTCCTGCGCCGCCCCTGCGCATCGGAGATAGTGACTTTGCCCTCGGACGCTGCCTCGATCCGGACCACAGGCCACAGGGCATCGCCAGGGGCAGGACGCACACAGACGTAGGATCCAATCGTAGGCGTGAAGACGAACGGCGGCTGGGGAAAGACCTCCGCACGGCTGAACGCCCGGGGGTCCTTCCCCTCGCCGTCCAGCACCACGAGCACCTGACCCTTGCGGATCTTCTGGACTCGCCCTGCGGCGTAGGCGTTTCCGGAAGCAACGAGCACGTGGTCGCCTGGACGAGCCGCCCACCCCTTGGTCGTCTGGGGACGGCCCGCTTCGCGCACGCCGTCGAGGAACGCCTTGCGCTTGAGCGCCTGCTCGAAGCTCTGGCGCAGGTTCAGCTCGGTGACCGCCGTTGGCTTGAGCACGCTCGAGGCGTCAACCTCGATCTTCTGACCATTCTCGTCCGAGACCGAGAGCTTGTCGCCGGTTCGTGATTCCAGACGGCAGCCGGTCCATGTCCGAGGTGCGACGCGGCAGATTGCGAACGACCCCGCGGCAAGCCCCGCGCCCGAGTTGCGGGGATCGATCGCATAGACGTTCACCGCGTCGACCTCGCGGGGGGCACCGGCATCCGGCTCATCGACCTGCAGGCGGGTCTTGCCAGGACGGCGTACCACGGCCTCGAAGAAGGTCGCGCGCGCTGCCTCCACCACGACCGCATCCCCAGCAGTGAATTCCGGCTGTTGCGTGCCGGAGTCCTGCTGCGCGGACGCGGAAGGCTCGGTCTTGCGCGTGCACCCGCCCAGCGCGAGCAAGCTCATCGCCAGCACGATGCGTGCTCCAGCGCGCACCATCACCGTACACAGGCGCCGAGCCGCCGTTCCAGCGAGATCCATCGGCTCTCGGGCAGCTCAGGATCGGCCTTCCAACGCCCCCAGGCAGAGCGCGCCGTTTCTTCGTCGCGTTCCGCGCAAGCCACGATGATTCGTTGTCGCAGAAGCTCCCGCATGACCCGCCCCGGCGGCACCCTGCGGCGCAACGCTTCGTCCAGATACGTCGCCGCATCGTGCCACAGACCGTCCTGCGCAAGATTTCTGCCGATCAGGTAGGCGGGTAGCCCGTCGTCCGGTACCTCTGCCATCCATTGCCCGAGCAGGGTGTACCCGAGCTTGGGATCCGGCCCACGTGTCGCCGCACCGATCAACAGCTCAGCCACGGCTCTCGCTTCACGCGGCTCACGCGCCGCCCGCGCCTTGATCGTCAACGTCCGAAGGCGATCCTCGTTGAACGTGGTCTTGAGCAGCTCGTCGTAGATCAGCGCCGCGGACGCTGCCTGACCGGTCACCAGATCAATATCCGCCACGGCCTCCATCGCGCGATCGTGCACAGCCGAGGAGACACCGGGATCATCGGCGATCTGCTGCCACTGCTGGCGAGCGGCATCGGGGCCAGCGAGCCTGGGGAGGCAGGACGCGAGTCCGAGGCGCGACGCCACATCGCGAGGATCGAGCAGGGAAGCCTGACCAAAGGTCATCGCAGCGCCGAGACAATCGCCCTCGGCGGCAAACGATTCCCCTTTGGCGACCAGGGAGTCGACCGCATGGGGGCAGCGGCGCTTGAAGACGCCCGGCTTGTCGAACTTCGACTTGGCGTAGGCCAGCGCAGGCTCGGTCAAGGGCAGCTTGCCAAGATCGCTGAGCCAGCTGCGCTCGAGCTCGGCCATGGGCTTGCCGGTCGCCTGCTCGATGGACTTGCCGCCGTACCACTTGCGGACCGCTTCGATCCCATGAGCAGCGCGAATCCAACCCACGAACGCGCCGGCGACGGTATAGGACTTGGACGAGTTGTCGCTCAGGAAGCCGAGCGCAAACACCTTGGAGAGCGGGGGAAGGATGCCGATCTTCGACATCGCCGCCGCCCACTGCTGCGCGCTGAGGCGATCATCGTCCGGGCTCGACGCCACAGCCAACCCTTCGATGAGCCCTGGGTCCGGCCACCAGCCGCCCATCGATCCGGCCACGCGAAACGGGCCGCGGGCAAAAGTCCCGGCGAGCACGTGCGCGATCTCGTGTCCGATGACCGGGTGAGGATATCCCGATGCCTGGACGTAGACCTCGCGACGCCACGGCTTCGCGATCGAAGTGTCTGCAGCGCCCATGAGCTGGCGCTTCTGCGAGGCATTGGCAAAGACGAATACCTTGACCAGCTGCGGCTCGATCTCGAGGAATCCGGCAACCGCACGGGCCTGCAGCGAGCAGTCCCGAAGCAGCAGCTGCGCGTCGTCGTCCCGCAGGGATCGCGGATAGACGATGTCGCATCGATCGTTGGTCACCCTGCCGCCGAGATGCTCGGCGATGGAGTCGGAGCTCTGCCAGTGTCCCAGCCGTGATCCCTCGGCCGTGATGACCAGGCTCGCGAGGGCAGAGGCCACAGCGAGCCAGAGCACGCCCGGGTGGCGCGTGTGGGAGAAAGCCAGCTTTCCCTTGCCGCTTCGCACCATGAGCGTGGTTGCAGCGCCGCAGGCGAAAAGGGTTGCAAGCGTGCCGGCTCGGTATGTGAGCAGCGTGCCGATCGAGTCCGAAACCACGGTGTCGTAGAGCGTGCCCGAGAAGAATCCGAAGAACGGATCGTAGGCGAAGACCATGGGGCTCGAGTAGAACCGCCACAGGCTCATCAGCACGCAGGCTGCAGGCGCGACAATCGCGAGCAGGATCGCCACGACGCGGCTTCGCCAGGTCGATAGGATCCGCCCGGCGATCTCTCCCATCGCCGCGCCCCATACGCCTCCGAGCAGCACCCCAGGCAGTGTGCCGACCATCCACAAGGTCGTGCCGGTGCGCACATCGCACAACCCCGCGTGCAAGGCGTGAAGCAGCGAGATCACGTAGCCGGTGAACGCGAAGATCGCCCCAGTTTCCAGCCCCCTGACGAATCCCCAGCTGGGCAGCGGCGGGTGATCGCTGACTTCGACCGCGGTCGCCACAGCCGCGAGCACGGGGAGCATCAGCCCGCCGGCGAGCGCACTCTCGTATCCAGGTCCGCCGAACAGCGGGATGAATCCGGTTGCCGCAGTCCCAGCAACGGACAGCAACCAACAGACCATGAATGGGCGGGATCGGAGCAGCGGACGCATCTTCTGCCTTCTCCGCTATCCTCCGCGCACCTCGATTGCAAGCGTTCGCGACAAGACAGCTACAAGGACCGTGGAGCCAAGGCCTTTCTAGGCGTTTTCCGTCACGATGGGCTTGAACTCGTCCCAGCCGAATTTGTCGACATACTCCCTCCACGGCCCTTCGCAGGCTCTGGCCACCGCGCACGCCTCGCAGGGCGGACCGTGAGACTTGCCTTCGACCGGTCGCCACTGCGAGTAGTCGAACGGTACCCCATCGAGGTCGATGACCGTCGTGTGCGGGATGTGCTGCTCGACCGCAAGCTCCTGCATCCCGCGCAGAAAGCAAAGAGGAACTGCCTCGGTTACCAGCCTCATGCCGCGGCGTGCAGCCACCTCGGCGCACCGTGCGATCGGCTCCACCACATCAGTCAGACGCGGCACCACTTCGTCGAACATCTCGAATGCGGTGCCGACCGGATGCACGAAGGCGAGCTGGGATTGGGTCACGCCCAGGCTTCCAAGCAGATCCACGAGCGCGACGAGGTGGGGCACGTTCGCCCGAACCACGACGCTGTTGGTCACGATCGGCATGCCTCGAGCTGCGACGTTGCGGATTCCGGCGACCGTCTGTTCGTAGCTGCCCACGGCTCGCGTGAGAGCGTCGTGGATCTCGGCGGTGGGGCCGTGCAGCGCCGGGGAGAACTCGGTGGCTCCAGCGCGGATCAGCTCATCGACCAGCCGGTCGTAGGCGAGCATGCGCCCATTGGTCTGAAGCTGGATTTCCCTGAATCCCATGGCCTTGGCGGCGGCGACGACCTTGACGATGTCGCGGCGAGCGGTGGGCTCCCCGCCCGTGAGCACCAGCTCGTCGCTGGTCTCACGCCCCTGGCGCATCCGCCGGACCAGCTCGTCGAAGGGCACCTGGGCGCACCCTTCGCGCTTGTGGCCCTGCGCGCAGAACACGCAACGGTTGTTGCAGGCAAAGCCGATCTTCACGTCTGCGCGGGGCATCGGCCCCATATTGACACTGACCCCGGCCCCCGCGCACGCACAACTGTCTGCCCGTCTGGAGCGCTCGGCAGCCGCATGCACCTGGCCTGGGTTGGCTCGTACCGTGAATTGATCCGGCTGGACGGCTCCCCCGTCGATTCCGGATGCAACGCGTGGTAGACCTGCCAGCAGAGCCTATGCGTCCCCTACTTCGACATCTCACGGGTTGCATCGCCCTTTCGCTGCTCGCCATGCCCATCGCATGCAGCGGAGGTGGCGGCGGCGACACGTCCTACAAAGAGCCGAACACCAGCCTGGCCTACTACAACAACCCGGCCAACCCGCGTCCGGCCGAGACCGACTACATCACCGTCACGAACGTGATCATCACGTCGGTCGACGAGTTCGACGAGACGAACACAGGCGCTGTGGGCAACCTGTACGTGCAGGACGTGGGCACCGACGTGCAGCCGTACTCGGGCATCACCGTCTACAACCCGAGCTTCATCCCCCCGGATCTCAAGATCTTCGTGGGGGACGTGGTCGACATCCGCAGCCCCTACATGGAATTCGCCGGGCCGAGCACCTCGCCCTTCCAAGGCGGTGCGACCCTGCCCGAGCTGAGCGGCGCCAATGTCAAGTTCCGCTTCGAGTCACCTGCAGCGCCCATTCCCAAGCTGATCACCCCGGACGACCTGTATGACTATGCCTCGGGGCGCAAGTGGCTCGGCGTGTACGTCGAGATGCGCGACGTCACGCTCTATTCTGACCTCGAGGACGACGGCAAGGGGAGGTTCTCGGCACGGCTCGCCTTGGCCGACATGGCCGGCAAGCAGCTCGCGATGTACCCCAAGGTGGCGAACTCGTTGTGCAACTTCAACGACTACGCTGCCACCATGAAGAAAGGGACGAAGTGGAACATCAAGGGCATCGTCCAGTACTTCTTCAACTTCAGCATTACGCCGCGGTCCAAGGATGAGATCCAGCCGGCGCAGTGAGCGAGCGCTCCGTCGGACGCTCCCATCGCTTTCCGTCGGCCTGACCGTCCTCGCGCTCTCCAGCGCTGCTTGCGTCGCCTCCACTGCGCCGCCCTCTCGCGGTGCCCCTTCCCCCCAGGTCAACTTCGGCTCGCTCGCGCTCGGCCAGATCTCGGTGCGCCATTCGCCGGATCGCCCTGCCCTCACCCTCGTGGTGCGCGAGGGCGATCCCGCAGCCGCCGTGGCAGTCGCGGTGTTCACCGAAGGCGGGGCACAGCGCACGACCGCTCTGTCTGCGATCACCGAGGCAAGGCTTCGAGATGCCGGATTCGCAAATGTCGACACCCGTCCTGATCCGGACGGCTACCGCGTGCGAACGCTGGTGAGCAGCCCGGAGCAGGCCGCTGCGTTCGTGATCGCTGCCCGCGCTGCCATGACCACGCCCATCGCTGCGGGCTCGAAGGAGCTGACGCTCGCCAAGCACCGCGTCGACCTGCTTCGCTCGCGTCCCTATGATTCCCCTTTGCAGGCGCAGATGGCCCGCTGCACTTGCGAGCTGGGTGCCACGCCCGGGGAGGCCACGCTCGATCCGCTGTCGCCAGCCGGACTCGCGTCCATCGAGTCGCTGCGCAAGAGCTCGCACACCGTCGCGCGGGTCGCCTTCGCCGCGGTCGGCTCCTCACGCCACGGTCAGAGCGCAACCGCCGCTCTCGAGGGCGCCCCGGTCTGGGATCGGGGCTCCCCTCCTGACGATCCCTGGCCTGCCAACGACCAGATCGGCGTTCACCCACTCGCCACACAATCCGACGCTGAAGCCAATCTCACGATCGCCGTCCGCGTCCACGACCCGTACGCCGCGACCGCGATCGCGGAGCGAGCGGCCGCGCAGGACAGCCCGCTGCTCACGCGGCTGAGCAACGCCTCGTGGTGGCGTCTGGCCCGCGTGACGGCAACGGTTCGCCCGAGGGGCGCGTGCATCAGCTTCAAGCTCGACAGGGAAAGGACCGACGATCCCGCACCGACCGAGTCCGACGCCGCACGTGTGGCAGGCCTGGTGGCTCATGAGGTCCAGACCGAGCTCGCCGAGGCGAGAGCCGACGGGTCCGTGGCTGGCCTGCAGGTGCTCAAGGCGCCGGATCCCAGAGATGCCGCGGCGCTCGCCGCCTGGTGGTCTCTATCCGCCAGGCTCGAAGGGGGGACCGAGAAGGTCGCCATCGATCTCGGATTGCCGCCTCCGCGCCTCACTGCGTCGGATGGCGCTGCAGCGCTCGACGCACGGGTCGCGGAGTCGCAGAAGCGGTTCACAGGTGACGTGCAGAAGGCGCGGGATGCCTGGACGCGGACCGTGGTCGAGCCTCGCACGCGCGTGGAGACTGGGCAGGGAGAGCTTTGGGTCCTCGCGGCGAGCCCGTGCGGCGTGCTGTCCGACACCGAGCGCGATGCTGGTATCACGGCACTTGCAGCGGTTGCGTCCGCCTATGGTCACGATGGGATCGACCACGTGACCCTCGAGCCCTGGATCACGGCCGACGGCGTCGGCGTCCTTGCCCACGCCCTCCCCCAGCAGGGCGAAGGGTCCCATGCCCTGGCACGGCGAGTGGCCGATGCGGCGGCGCGCGCGATCATCACCCGACGCATTCCGGAGCGCGCGCTGACCATCGCGCGAGGCAAGCTGCTGGCCATGGTCGAGCGCCCGTCCAGCCCGTTCGGCCCGGGGTTCGGCTCGCTCGCTTCTGTGATGGCTCCGTCCCACCCTTCCTGGATCGCCCCTTTCGGATCCCAGGAGTCCCTGGCAAAGGCAGGGCTGAACACCGCTTCCTATCGATGGGCATCGCTCGCAGACGGTCCAATCCGCGTGGCTGTGCTCGCCAATGTGGATCAGAAGCAGGCCGATGCTGCGGTGCGCGCCATGGATCGCTGGATGCTCCGTCGCGTCGATGGCGCGCGCGCTTGTCCACCGCTCCCGCCTGTGAGCGAGGCTGCCTCCGGTGCACGCGACACGACCGTGCGTGCGACGTCGGCGTCCCCGGTCGCCCTCGTGGGCGTATCGATCAAGAGTCCGGATTCCGAGGCGCTCACCATGTTGGATCTTCTCGCCGAAGGGCTCGACGGCGCAGACGGCTGGCTGGCAAGAGCGCTGTCATCGCTTCCGGGCGCGCGCGCCAGCGTCCGCGTGACCGGCGGCTCCCGCCTCGCTGCCCTCGTGGTCGACATCGAGTGCCCTGAGTCAACCCTCGACGATGCCATTCGCCAGGTGCGCGGCACCGTGCAGCGTCTCGCAAAAGGAGCGGCGACCGCTGCGAACCTCGCCCGCGCAGCGCAGCGCCTGGCTGACCGCGATCTGCGGGCAAGGCTCGATCCTCGACGACGCGTTGCTGACCTGTGGCTGGCCCGCGCGGACCATCGTCCAGCAGTCTCGATCGATCGCTGGAACTCGTGGATGCGCTCTTCCCTTGACGACGCGAACGTCTCGACCGTTCGGGTGCTCGCGGCCGAGCCCTCGGCCCCGCAAGACTAGCCGCAGGGGCGCGATGCCTAGTCAGGCTTCGACGGGACGCGCGCGGGCGGGGGCATGGACTGGCGGTAGTAGTCGCTGTCGAAGTACGCCTGCACGGCGTGGTGAAGCACGATCTTGATCACGGCGCCGATGGGCACTGCGAGCAGTACCCCGACGAAGCCGAACAAGGTGCCCGCCGCCATCATCGTGAGCAGCACCTCGATCGGCTTGAGCCCCACCGCACCGCCCACGACACGCGGCGTGATGATGAACGCGTCGAGCAGCTGCACGAGCCCCATCACAGCGATGACGCCCAGCACGTGCCAGACACCCTGGAACTCGAGAATGGCCAGCGACATGGCAAGCAAGAAGCCGATGCCGAACCCGATGTAGGGCACGAACGCCAGCATCCCAGTGAACACGCCGATCGGAACGCCGAGCGGCAGCCCCACCATGTACAACCCGCCGCCGTAGAGCGTGGCGAGCAGCAGGTTCGCAGTGATCTGCCCGCGGATGTAGTGCCCCAGCGTGGCGTGGATGTCGCGCGCCACAGCCGCGATCGCAGGATAGAAACGCCGCGGAACCAGCTTCGACGCACGCTCCACCACCTGGTTGAAATCGATCAGCAGGTAGATGGTGAACACGGGGATGATCAGCATCGACAGGGACAGCACGATCGCCTGCACCGTGGAGAACACCGCGCGGGTCAGGCTGTCGACCACGTCCAGGCCCCGCGAGCGCAGCGCCTCGAACGCCTTCAGCGCCATCTCCCCGGGCGTTCGCGGCACCTTGTAGTGGAACGTCGTCCAGATCCATGGCTCGATCTTGTCCCGGAGCTGCACGGCCTTCTGCGGGATCGTTGCCGTGGCCTCCGTGAACTGCTGCGTGAAGATCGGCACCGCGATCACCAGCACCGTCGTCAGGATCAGGATCAGCCCCAGCACCACCGCCACCGCGCCGAGCGACCGCGGCACCCTGATCCGCTCGAGGCGATCCACCAGAGGGTCGAGCGCGTACGCGATCAGGAAGGCGAGCAGGAGCGGCACCAGCACCCTGCGCAAGGCATAGGCCAGCGCAATGGTGAGCACGAATCCCCCGATGAGCAGCCATCGTCTCGTCGACGGCGAGTTGATGAATTGCCGTTCCTTGTCCATCGAATCCCGAAGTCCTCACAGAGCTCCGTCAGCCTATCGCAGCCCTACCCTTGCGCGAAGCCTTCGTTCAGCCTGCCGTCGCAAGCCCTAGATCACCAGCACCCGCGCGATCGCGTGCTGCCCGTGGAGCGGCACCAGGGCCTGATCGGCTACGAGCCGGAAACGTGAGTAGCGCGCCTGCGCCTGACGCTGCGGGTTGTGCTTGGACACGATCACCCCCAGACGCGACCGTACCATCTTCTGGTCCACGTGCGTCTCGAGCACGAACACGTCCTCGCTCACCCGGGCGAAGTGCTCCATGATCCGGTCGCGCGAAGGCGCATCGCCTTCGAAGTACACCTCGAACTCCTCGCCAAACCCGGCGAGGATCGCGTTGAGGTTCTCGACCGGGAACGGCAAGGAAGAGAGCCAGGCCACGACCTTCGCCCTCGAGCCGAGAAGCGCGATGTTCGCCACCACGCAGATCAGGATGGGCGCAGCGGCCAGCACCCCCAGAGCCCACGCGGCCGCCGTCAGCCTCCAGTGCACGGCCAGCAGCAGCAAAAGGCCAGCCACTGCGGAGATGCCGAACGCATTGATGATGTCCGCAAGCGCACCCCAGCGGGACGTCACAGCGTTCCATTCGAGCGAGAACCGCGCGCAGACCGCCTCTTCGGCGCGCCACTCGCTCCCGGTCGATCCAGGAGGCAACGCGCTACTCCTCTCGCCAGAAGATTCGAATCAGCAGCAGCGCCGTGCCGGCGACCACGAAGATCCCAGCCACCCAGTTGATCGGCACCGGCCCCAACGACCAGCGTCCGCCCCCCATGCTCGCATTGACGTAGAACGCGATCGAAATCGCCAGCCCCACGGAGATCAAGGCGATCGGCAGACCGAGCTTCCTGCCTGACTTGGAGGAGCTCAAGCTTGCTGCCACAGGGCTCGGAGCCGGCGCATTCGCAGCCCGGTACTGGCCGCTTCGCGCTGCAGGCGGTGGAGCAGGCGTCACGGCCCGTATCTGCTGACTTCGTGCAGTGCCCGGTGGCTGCAGCCCAGCATCCGCCAGCTGCTGCGCCGTGATCGCCTGCATCTTGTGCTGCGAGGCCCGACGCACCACCTCGGGAGACACGGCCAGATCCAGGCCAGAGGCCTTGGTAGAGCTGCCATCAGCGCCAGTGCTGTCCGACAGCGCCATCACCGGAACGTTGGTGATCTCCACGGAGCCGGTGGCAGACTTCGGAGCAGCAGCGGCCGGCGCTACGTCCGCAGCGGTCAGAACCATGGCCGGATGCTGGCCAGAAGGGCTCTTGGACACTTCTGACTTCGCAGCGATCGCAGCGGCATCCCCTTCGCGCACCGCGCGCATCTTCTGCGTCGAATCCGTGCGCCGCGCAGGCTCCGGCTTGGCCAGGGGCATGAGCTCGATCTCGAGCTCGAGATCAGGCACGTGAGGGACTGCCACTGCAGGCACGGGCTTCGGCTCTGCCGGCGTGTCGCGACGTCGCTGGGCATCGCTCATCCCATTGCTGCCCGGCATGCGCACGGACAGACGCTGTGCGTCGGAGGCTGCCTCGATCATCTCCTCGAGCGCTGGAGGTGCACCTTCGCTTCTCGGATCACGATGCGGCTGCGGCGTGGTCCCGGTCGCCGGCGTAAGGGATCGTTGCATCCCCACCGCGGCTTCGAGCTTGTCCCAGAACTCGCCGACGTCCTGGAATCGATCGCGCGGATCCACGGCCAGAGCCTTGAGGAAGACCTCTTCGACCTCGTCGCTGATCTTGACGCCTTCCGAGCGCGGCGATGGACGTCGCTTGTCGTCGATCGCGGTGCCCATCATCGCGGCGTGATCTCCATCGATCGCCGCCTTGCCCGACAGCGATTCGACCGTGGTCAATGCCAGACCCCAGACGTCCGTCCACGGACCTGTCTGGCCGAACCGCTTGGGAAACCATTGCTCCGGAGCAGCGTAGCCGGGCGTGAAGGGAACCGCCGCTGCGCCGCCTTCCTGCGACTGTCGCCCCGCTGTCTGGGAGGCGACGCTCTTGACCTTGGCGATCCCGAAGTCGAGGATCTTGACCACCTCTTCGCCGTTGATCGTGGCAACGATGATGTTGTCAGGCTTGAGATCGCGGTGGACGATCGAGACCGGCCCCTTGGGGCCAGGGAACTTGTGGGCTCGAGCCAGCGCTCGTGCGACCGGCGACAGCAGCCGTATGACCGGCTTGATCGCCATCGGTGGTCGCCCCTCCTGCGCCCTGCGCGCGATGATCACGTCGAGCGTCTCGCCGTCGAGCCACTCCAACGCCATGTAGGGAACGAACACCCCTTTGGGTGTTTCGAATGCATCGACGTGCAGCGGACGCACCACGGCTGGAATGCTCTGCGATAGGCGAAACAGCAGCTCGCCCTCTTCGCGGAAGCGCTCGAGGAACTCGCGCTGCGAAGTGCGCGCGACTGTCGGAACCTTCAGGCACTTCAGAGCGACCGGAGCATGGAAAGCGCCGTGGTAGGCGCGGTAGACAACCGCGAAACCTCCCTCAGCGTGGACCGCCTCGACGTTGAAGGCGCCGCCTACAACCGTCCCGACGATCTCAAATACGTCCTCGGTCATCTCATCCCAGACTTCCGAACACCCGACGTGCCCAAAACGGTCAACGTCGGAACCGCGCGTGAAACCACACCCGTCGCCCCAGATTCAAACGACGGATCTGCATTCGTACCCAGACTCGCATCGATTAGCAACGACGGCGGAGCACTTGCCGCTCCGGGCCCGTCCCCGCAGCCCCCCGTTCCCCTCCTATAGGGCGAATCCGGCCAGTCACACTCCGGTCAGCTGGGTCCTTACCCGCTGATCCGCCTCCACCACCTTCGCCACCTGCCGCTCCCGGAACTTCGCCAGGCGGTCCTCGATGTCCGCGTCCGTGGAGCTCAGGATCGCTGCGGCAAAAAGCCCTGCATTCCGCGCGCCGCCGATGCCCACCGACGCTATCGGCACCCCGCCAGGCATCTGGACCGCGGATAGCAGAGCATCCACGCCCCCCAGCGTACCCACTGCGATCGGAACCGCCACGACCGGCAAAGTCGTATGCGCTGCCATCACCCCGGCAAGGTGCGCCGCCCCCCCTGCCCCAGCCAGAACCGCACCGAATCCGAGAGTTCTCGCTTCACTCGCCAACTTCACGACTCGGTCAGGCGTGCGATGAGCCGAAGCCACCGTCACCTCGTAGGCGATTCCCAGCTCCTTGAGAATCGTCCAAGCCGGTCGCATCTGCTCCAGGTCTGAATCCGAGCCCATCACAATCAGCACTTTCTTCGCCATGGCAGTCCCTTATCTACCGCGAGACTTGAACCGGTCGCAACCCTGCCCCTGGTCCTTGGGCTCGTCTTGCCCAACGAACCTGGCGATGAGCCGTCCCGCCGAGATCTCGCCCAGCCAGCTGCACGATCGCTTGGGTACGACTCCCAAGCCGATGCTGGTCGACGTCCGGCAGCCATTCGAGCACGAAACATGCTCCTTGCCTGATTCGTTGCTCATTCCCTTGGGCGAGTTGTCCGAACGACTCGAAGAGCTGGATCCCGCTCAACCCATCGTCGTCTACTGCCACCACGGCATCAGGTCCCTGTCTGCCGCGGTCTTCCTGCAGAACGCCGGCTTCCCAGATGTCGTCTCGCTCGCCGGCGGAATCGAACGGTGGGCTGTGGAAATCGACCCCACCGTGCCCAGGTACTGAGCAGCTCCCCAGGTCCCATGACCGCGCTTGCGCGCTCCCCGCCCAGGCACGACAATGCAGCGGTCGCAGAAGAACAGGTGATCGCCGGCCGCAAGGCGGGAGGAAAGTCCGAGCTCCACAGGGCAGGGTGCCGGGTAACGCCCGGTGAGGGTGACCTCAAGGACAGTGCAACAGAAAACAGACCGCGGGCGCTTCGGCGCACGCAAGGGTGAAACGGCGGGGTAAGAGCCCACCGCGCTGACGGTAACGCCAGCGGCAAGGCAAACCCCACCCGGAGCAAGGCCGCGTAGAGGGACGATGCGCCGAAAGGCGTGGAAGGGTCGCCCGCCCGAGTCCCAGGGTTGGCTGCTGATGAGACGTCCCGGCAACGGGCGTCCTAGAGGAATGATCGCTGCTGCACCGTGGGCGACCGCGGCGCAGAACAGAACTCGGCTTATGATCTCCTGCGACCGCAGTGCCTCGAGCTCCGGCTCGGGGCATTGTGCTTTCTAGCGACGCAACCGATCGCGAATCGCATCCCAATCGCTCCCCGCTGGAAGCTGCTCGATCCACACCACCTCGCACCCCGCATCCTCCAGCTCGTGCAGCGCGTCGTACATCCTCGATGCGTACGCCCGCGCATCTTCGCCTAGCACCCGCACCGCCACCCCTTCGGCCAGCGCGCGCTCGCGCACCAGAATCGCTCCCGACCGCACTTCGGTGAACTCGAACTCGCCCACCGGCGCCATGCGAATCCATCCGCTCGAATCTTCGGACGCGGGCCGCGATGCATCTTCGACCTCCACAAGAGACGCAATCCTGGCAAGGCTGATCGCCCCGCGACGCAGGACCCTCGGCTTGGCTCCTGAGAGATCCAAGACCGTCGACTCGAGCCCGCCCGGACATGCGCCCGCGTCCAGCACCAGGTCGATCCGCCCATCCAGCCCTTTGAGCACATGCTCGGCTCGAACAGGCGGCAGCCTCGAGGATCGATTCGCGCTCGGTGCTGCGATCCCCTCGCCCAGGGCTTCGATCAGCGCAACCGCAACCGGGTGCGCTGGCGCACGCATCGCGACCGTCTCGCCTCCCCCGCTCACGGCCGCGGGCACGATTGGCGACTTGCCCAGCACGATGCTCAGCGGACCGGGCCAGAACGCATCGGCGAGCGCGCGCGCTTCGTCCGGCCAGCGCGCTGCGAATCTCGCCGCCTGCGCGATCGACGCAACGTGCACGATGAGCGGACTTGTGGCCGGACGCTCCTTGGCCTCGAAGATGCGCGCTGTCGCCTTGGCATCGGTCGCGATGGCACCGAGCCCATACACGGTCTCGGTCGGAAACGCGACCAGCCCGCCGCCCCGTAGAACCTCCGCCGCCTGCAGGATCAGCTCCTGCTGCGGATGCTTGGGATCGATCTTCAGTACCGTGGTCACGCGTCAGCCCGGGAGATCGTCGTACTCCTCGCCAGCCAGGTTGTCGAACCGCGTGCACGCCTTGGTGAACCGCACCTTGACCGCACCTGTCGGCCCGTTGCGCTGCTTGGCCACGATCAGCTCCGCAAGCCCCGCGACCTCAGGGTTGTCCTTCTCGTAGTAGTCGTCCCGGTAGATGAAGATGATCGTGTCAGCGTCCTGCTCGATGGCGCCTGACTCGCGCAGGTCCGAAAGCTGCGGACGCTTGTCCTTGGTTCCGCGCGTCTCGACCGCGCGGTTGAGCTGGGACAGCGCGATCACCGGTACGTGAAGATCCTTGGCGAGCATCTTGAGGTTGCGCGAGATCTCGCTGATCTGCTGCTCGCGGCTGTTGGCTCTCGGGTTGCCCTGCATCAGCTGCAGGTAGTCCACCACCACCAGGCCCAGCGGCGGCGCTTCCTTGCTCGAGACCAGCGCCTGGATGCGACGCACCTTGCCGCGCAGATCCAACACCGACAGGTTCGAGCAGTCGTCGATCCAGATCGGCAGCTTCGCAAGCTCGGCCGCTGCCTTGGTCAGTCGCGTCCAGTCGTCCTTGTTCAGATCGCCGGTGCGAAGCTTGGAAGCATCGACCCGCGCCTCGGAGCAGAGCATGCGCGCCGCAAGCTGCTCGCGCGGCATTTCGAGCGAGAACACCGCAACGCCGTGCCCGGCTTCCTGACGCACGTTGCCTGCTGTGTCGTCGTCGCCCTCGGTCTCCACCAGCTTCGGCAGCGCCACGTTGGTCGCCATGTTCAGAACGAGCGAGGTCTTGCCCATGCCAGGGCGAGCAGCGACGATCAGCAGGTCGCCGTCGTGCAGCCCGCCGAGCAGACCGTCGAGCTTGGTGAACCCGGTCGGCACGCCCGTGATCCTGCTGCCGCGCTGGTACGACTCGGTCAGCTGCACGAAGGTCTTCTGGATGACCTCCTTGAGCGACTGCACCGTGGTCGACTCCGGCGTGCGTGCGATCGCGTAGATGTCCTGCTCTGCCTGATCGATGAACCCCTGCGCGTTCTCGACCGCGGAATACCCCTCGGCCGACACGCGCTGGCAGGTGCCAATCAGCTGACGAAGCCGCCACTTCTCGCGCACGGTGCGCGCGTAGTCGTCGACGTTCGCGATCGCAGGCACGGCATCGATGATCTGCGCGAGATACTGCACTCCTCCCACGCGAGACAGCAGATCGCGGTCTGCGAGCCAGCTCTTGACCGTGACCACGTCGATGGGACGCCCCACGGTGTGCAGGTCGAGCTGGGCCTCGAAGATGCGTCGGTTCGCGTCGCTGTAGAAGTGATCCGCGGACAGGATCGACATCATCTTGTCGAGGTTGTCGCGCGACAGGAAGATGGCAGAGAGGATCGCGGCCTCGGCGTCGAGGTCATTGGGCGGAACGCGCCCTTCCGAAGGCTTGAGCTCATTGCGCTCCTCGCCTCTGTTCTTCCAACCAGCGCGTGAATCCATGGGCATCCGGACTTTCCCCCAGGGTCTCCACAGGCAACCCCCCTTTTTGTCCACAGGAAGGGTGCTGAAATGACTCGCGCCCTGCTCCGGGAACACCGGCCGCAGGGCGCGTCTTGGCGTCGTTAGTATCGAACACCAGCGCGCGGGTCAACGGTGTTAAGTGGGTGATGCGAAGTTCTTAAGTGGTGTCGAGAGTGACACCCACGAGTCGTGCCGCGGATGCATCGGGTGTCGCTTTGCGCGGCGTGACGGCGCCTGTGTCAGCCGGGTTGGCTGCATCCACGAAGCACCGCGCCTCCCTTCATCACCGACGCTTGCCCGTGCATCAAGTTCCGCGCGTGAAACACCGCCATTCGCTGACCGCAGGGACCGCCAATCCTTTTCTTCGTGCGGCGCCGCGCCTTCCCTTGCCCGCGGGTCGGCGGTATCCATCGGCACCGGGACATGACGACGCCATCGACAGCCCTCGTTTCTGCCGACCTGGTCGCACACGCCATCCTGCTCATCCGCGGTCACAGGGTGATGCTCGACGACAAGCTTGCCGAGCTCTACGAAGTCGAGACCCGCGAGTTGGTGCAGGCCGTAAAGCGCAACGCGGATCGTTTTCCAGCTGATTTCATGTTCCAGCTCACGCCCGAGGAGGCGCGCGCTCTAAGATCACAATCTGTGATCTTAAAGACCGGTCGCGGGCAACACCGCAAGTATCCGCCGTACGCCTTCACCGAGCAGGGCGTTGCCATGCTTTCCGGGGTTCTGCACAGTCGGCGCGCAGTCGATGTCAATATCGCGATCATGCGCGCGTTCGTTCAACTGCGAAGCATGCTCGGAGCCAACGCCGAGCTTGCGGCAAAGCTGGCCCGCCTCGAGAAGAAGTACGACGCGCAGTTCAAGGTCGTGTTCGACGCGATCCGGCAACTCATGGGACCCGGCCCTGGGACGAAGCGGCGGATCGGGTTCGCCCCCTGATGGATGCGACGGGCAGAAGGCGAGCCCTTGCCCTCCGAGCCGCCTGTGGCCTGCTCGCCGGCTTTGCCCTCCTCGCCTTCGTGAACGCAGTTGCCATCGCTTTCACCGTCCCGCGACCGCACGGTGACCTGCCGCTTCGCATCGCGCATCACCTCTTCGACGCAACCGAGACGATCGGTGTCGGCGCCGCTGCGGCTGCCACGCTCGGAGCGTTGATCGCCCTGGCTCCCCTGCCCCGTTGGGTCGTCTTGATCCTCTACGCCGCTGCAGCAACCTGGATCCAATCCCAATCGCTCGGGTTTGATCTGTGGCGCCAGGCGCTCGGCCCCATGGGTGGACGCATCCACGTCCCGCTCTACGCGCTGTTCCTGACGCTCACCGGTGTGGGCATTCCGGCGCTTCACCTGATCGGCACCGGGCTGTCGCGCTTCCCGCGGCTGCGGCTGATTCCTGTCGCGATCGCCGTGGCCGCGATGGTCGTCAACCATCTTCTCCTGCCCGATGACTACTTTGGGCTGCACTGCTCGATCTCGTGGGGAGCAGCCACGCTGGCAGGCGCATCGATCGCGCCCTGGGTGGAGAGCCTCGCTCGAGGTCCGCGCGCGCGCAGCGCGTTCGCGGCTCTCGCTTCTGCGGCAGTCTTCGGAATCGCCGTGCCCCCGCCCAACTCGGTTCGCATCCAGCTCTTTCGTCAGCCTTGTGCGCTAGCGCCCTGGGTGCTTGCCACTACGCTCTGGCGCGCGCCCGAGCTCCATGCCCCGGTCTCGCCGCGCACTTCTGCGTGGCTCGCGGATCGATCCAAGCTTCCTGACGTCGCGCCGACCACGCCGCCACTTCTGCCGTCACCCCCGGTCGTGGTGCTGCTCACGATCGATGCGGTCCGCGCGGACGTGCTCGAGGATCCTGCCAACGATGCGCTCTTTCCCTCGCTCACAGGGCTCAAGCGACGCGGCGTTCG
Source organism: Deltaproteobacteria bacterium (assembly GCA_016218915.1). Lineage (GTDB taxonomy): Bacteria > Myxococcota_A > Polyangia > Polyangiales > Polyangiaceae > JACRCQ01. Next base: position 455,928 of record JACRCQ010000030.1, on the reverse strand, counting down.
CTTCACGCGCGTGGTGGCACCAGGAGCGCAGACCGCGACCACGCTGACTGCGATGTTCAGCGGGCGGTACTACTCGGAGATGCGCTGGACCGAGCATGGGGTCGGAGCCACGCGCTTCTTGTACCCGGCCGACGATCCGTCGCCGCGCTTTCCAAAGCTCCTGTCCGACCACGGCGTGCAGACCGCGATCTTCTGCTCCACCAACTTCCAGGCAGGAGAGTTCGGAATCGCGCCTGGGTTCCGCGAAGAGGTCATGGTCGCCGAAGGCCGGCAGCACGCGTCCGCAGCAGATGTCGTGGGCAGGATGCTGGATCGTCTCGGGCGTGGCGGCAACGGTCCGCTCTTCGCCTACGCGCACCTGACCGAGCCGCATGCTCCCTACGATCGCGGTCGAAAGGATGGCACGGAGCGAGAGCGATATCTCTCCGAGATCGCGGTCGCTGACGAGCAGGTCGGGCGCGTGGAGAGATTGCTCGAGCGCAAGTTCCCCAACCGGTGGCTGCTCATCGTCGCTTCGGATCACGGCGAAGCGTTTGGAGAGCACGGCGGGTATCAGCATACCAAGACGCTCTACGACGAGATCCTGCGGGTTCCTCTGATCGTGCGCGGCGCAGGAATCTCGCAGCGTCGCGTGGATCAGCTCGTGGGGCTCATGGATCTCGGCCCCACCCTTCTGGACCTGTTCGGCGTGGCAACGCCTGCGACGTTTGGAGGGCAGAGCCTGGTGCCTCTGCTTCGCGGGCAGCCGGCGGAGCTGAGCCGTCCGCTGTTCGCAGAGGCGCGCCTTGCGCGCGCGCTGTATGTGCCAGACGGGCTCAAGGTGATCGAGGATCAGCGGCGCAAGTTCGTGGAGGTCTACGATCTCGTGCGCGACCCCGGGGAGAGCCGCAACCTGTTCGACGCGGAGCCCGGGCGATCCGACGAAGCGCTCGCGACGCTTCGGGCGTTCTTCGATGCGCGGACGTATCGGGCGAACGGGTACAGCCCGCCGTTCCGGCGGTAGGTGTGCGGCTCAAGCGATCCCTTTGCAGAAGGGATGCGCCGCACCACAGACTGTTCGGAGGGATGCCGACATGAGCAAGCTCACGATGACCACGTTCGTTTCGTTGGATGGCGTGATGCAGGCGCCCGGGGGACCGAACGAAGACCCGAGCGGTGGGTTCGCGTACGGCGGATGGGTCGTTCCCTACTTCGACGCGGACGGGGGCGCGTTCGTGGTGGAGGTATTTCGCAGGGCGAGCGCGTTTCTGCTTGGAAGGAAGACGTACGAGATCTTTGCAGGGCATTGGCCGCGGGTGAAGGATCAGTCGGACCCGATCGCGACGGCGCTGAACAAGCTGCCGAAGTATGTGGCGTCGACCACGCTCACATCGGTGACGTGGAACAACGCGAAGCTGCTGCACGGCGACGTCGCGAACGCGGTCCGCGCGCTCAAGGGAGAGCACCCTGGTGAGCTTCAGGTGCACGGAAGCCGCGGGCTCGCGCAGACCCTGCTGCGACACGGTCTGGTCGACGAGCTCAATCTGATCCAGTTCCCCGTGGTGCTGGGAAAGGGCAAGCGTCTGTTCGGGCCCGAGGGGAGGCCAGCAGCGATGAAGCTGGTGAGCACGAAGACGACGGGAAAGGGAGTGTTGATCAGCACGTATCGGTTCGAGGGGATGCCAGCGGTCGGGTCGTTCGAGCTGCCGGATTAGGGCACGGCGTTCACGTACGCGCCTTCGCTCGCACGCTCATCTGCGATACGCTCCGCGCGTGTTCGTGGAGGTTGTCATCCTTGGCACGTTGGTGGTCGGCGGTGTTGCGCTCTACGCCGTGAACCGCGTGGCGCGTGGCGCGCGGGATCCAATCCGGCGCTGCACGATCCGCGATGCGGAGGAAGGTCGACTCGTCCGGATCGTGGGTGAGATGAAGGCGGACCAGGAGTCAATCCGTGCGCCGCTGTCCGGTCGAGAGGTGCTCGCCTACGATGTGACGGTCGCCTGGACGCAGTACAATTCGGATGAGGTTTTTCACACCGAAGGCGAAGCGGTCCCGTTCCTGTTGAGCGATGACTCCGGCTTGCTTCGGATCGACCCGTGCGCGGCCAGGTTCGAGTTCGAGGTGCGCACGGCATTTCAAGGCGGATTCCTGAACGCCCTCGCCCCCCGAGTTGTCGAGTACCTGAAAGCCCGATCGATACAGACCACGACCGCTCTCGGATTCAATGTTGGCCTCATGGTGCGTGAGTGGGTGCTGGAGCCAGGGGACACGCTCGCGGTCATCGGCATCGCGCACTGGGAGAGCGATCCATCCGGAGTGCCGACGGCCGAGCCAGGCTATCGCGACACTGCAAAGCGGCTCCGCGTGATCGCGCCGCCTGATGGGCAGGTGCTATTGACCGCGCGCCCGGAGAGGCATGGTGAGTGATGGCAGCCCACCCCAAACGCCGTCGCCCGTGGCTCCGCCTCCTCGGCGCGTTCACCCTGCTGATCGCGGTGGGTATGCAAGGGCTCGCCTACATGCACGCTCGCGCGTTCACCCACTTCGCTCCCGCTGGCGAACGAACGCCTGCGCCTGAGCACATCACCTGGTCCGGCAAGCTGCGTGCGCTCGTGCTCGGCGCGCGCGTGCCCCATCCGATCAACGATCGCACACCCGCTGACCTCGGCCTCGCCTTCGAGACCGTGAAGATCAAAGGCGACGAAGGAGACCTGGAGCTCTGGGTGATTCGTCATCCCGCGCCGCGCGGCGTGGTGCTGCTCGTTCATGGGTACTCCGAGAGCAAGAAGCAGGTGCTGCCGGTCGCGCGACGATTCTACGACCTCGGCTGGACGTGCGTGCTGGTCGACCTGCGCGGCTCGGGCGGCTCGGAGGGCGACCGCACGAGCATCGGCTACCACGAAGCGCGCGACGTGGTCGCTTCGGTGCGCTGGATCAACGATGCGCTCGCAGAGCCTTCGCCGTTGCTCTACGGCTTCTCCATGGGGTCAGCGACCGTGCTTCGCGCTGTGGCTGTCGAGCATGTCACGCCGCGCGCCATGATTGTGGAGGCGGTCTTTGATCGCATGCTGTCCACGGTCGAGCACCGCTTTGCGATGCTGCACGTGCCCGCATTTCCCATGGCTCGCATGCTGGTCTTCTGGGGCGGCATGCAGAACGGCTTCAACGGCTTTCGTCACAACCCGGTCGACTACGCGTCCGCAGTGACCTGCCCGACGCTCGTGCTGCACGGCGCTGATGACGAGCGAGTGAAGACGTCCGAAGCTCGGGCCGTGTTCGATGGACTTCGCGGTCCGAAGTCATTCCATGTGTTCGATCACGCGGGTCACCAGGCTAGCCTGGACGTGGACGCGGACGCGTGGGCGAAGGTGATCGAGGAGTTCCTCGCGAAGGCGGCGGGCAAGCGGGCGCTAGGCCCGAGTCTCGACCCGCGCTCCGGTGACGGTGAGCTGACCAGGTCAGGTGAGTGATGGACTGGGTGCTGTTGCGAAGGCGACCGGACCTCGGAGTGGGGATCAACGATTGCGGGTCTTCCCAGCACGCTTTGACACCGCCCGAGGTCCGAAAGAAGTTTCGGGCGGCTCTTCCCTCAGTCCCAACCGTAGTGTGGCGTGACGCTGGCAGCGGCACTGCGGGGGTCATTTCGGATCACGGCGAGATCGCTTGGGTCGCTTCTCGATCTCAAGTCCTGGTCCTCCGGTTCCGAACCCCGGGGAGAGGGTGTGGCTGGATCTACCTGCAGATTGAGGCCCAGGGCCAGGAGCCGATCGTTGTGGCTTTCTCAAGGAGGCATCAGACCGACTATCTGGCGTGGACTCATGCGCTCGCCGATGCGATCGCGCGCGTCACCGCTTCATCGCTCGAAGTCCAAGACGAGGGGTGCGATGCTTGACGACGGCATGACGGACAAGAAGCGCCTTCCCAGGTCAGCCGCGAAGGAAACGGTGATGCCATTCCCGCCGCTTCCGCCGCTCCCCTCACCGCCCCGACTTCCGATCGACACACGGCAGGCTCGCACGAGCACACTCCTCGGACGCATCGCACGCACGGCAACAGCGACCATGCAGGTGGCAGGCCCCAATCTCGTTCACGGGTTCCATGCCTCCGCTGTTCACCTCGGCAGTCTTCAGTCGGCGTTGGCTCGAGGTATTGCTCGCCTTGACCGGATCCAGGTCAAGGAGCGGTGGGACGAGATTTTCGAATGGATGCAGCACTTGATTCGCACGTGGGTGCAGCGCTGCAAGATGATGAGAGTGAAGCGCCGTGCCACCGGCATCCGTGTCGAACTCGAAACCCAGGATGATTACGGCTACTACACCTATGGGTTCGACGTCTTTCCGGGACGCGAGACGCGCCCTTCGCGCGCGCGCAAGCACGGGGTACCCAAGAAGTGAACACCGCTGAACGCGAGACTCCCCCCATTCCCCATTCGCCTTCGCATTCCGTGTTCTCAGCTCCTAGTTACCCCTTCCCCGTGGAGCCGTACCCGCCCTCCCCTCGAACCGTCTCGTCCAGCTCCAGCACAGCCTTGAGCCGCGCGCGTGCTACCGGCGCAATCACCAGCTGCGCGATCCGATCCGCGTTGCACACCACGAACTCTTCCTGCCCGTGGTTGATCAGCACGACCTTCACCTCGCCGCGGTAGTCCGAGTCGATCGTGCCAGGCGAGTTGAGCACCGTGACTCCGTGCCGCAACGCGAGCCCGGATCGAGGACGCACCTGTCCTTCGTATCCTTCGGGTATCGCCAGCACCAGGCCGGTTGGGATCAACGACCGCGCGCCTGGCTGAATCGTCACCGGCTGCGCAAGCACAGCACGCAGATCCATCCCTGCTGCGAGCTCGGTCTGGTACTCGGGCAACGGCACATCGGCCAGCCGCTTGACTCGGACTTTGACTTTCACTGCCATGGCTAGATCTGCGCAAATCTCCCGGTTCGCAGCGATGCCTCGAGCAGCTGCCCGACGCGTTGCTCGAGCTGGCGCGCCCTGGGATCGGTCATGGACGCAAGCGCGGTCTTGACCTCGCCGAGCGCCTTGAGCTGGCTGAAGAGCTGGATGTCCGTGAGCGCGCCGCCGCCTGTGATCACCTGGCGGATCCGCTCCACCTCCCCCTCGAGGGCTTCCACCCCGATGCCGGCCGCTCCTACGCGCATCCGATCCGGATGCTCGCGGTAGAACGCCTCGAGCACCGGCTGCACGATCGCTTCGAGCACCGGCGCCTGATCCTCGTTGTTCCAGATGTGCTTGAGCACGAACAGATCGCTCGCGTCCGCGCGATCCCTGCCGTCGAGGAACGCATTCGCTGCAAACAGCTTGAGCAGCTTGACCACGCGTCGATCGCTCAGGCTCACCCCTTCGGCGCGGATCTGGAACACGATCCCCTTGTACGTCGACAGGAACGCGTCGTCGAACCGCATGCGCGCCTGGAACTGCTGCGAGATCCCCTTGAGCTCCGCCGCTCCCACCAGCGCAGGCAGCTGCGCCTGGTTCATCTGACGAATCTCGTGCTCGATGCCCCGCGTGAGCAGCTCCGAGAAGTGGTACGCGTCGAGATTGTCGCTGCGCACCCGCAGCAGGAAGCGATCGAAGATCGCATTGAGCGTCTCGTCGCCCGGCACCTCGTTCGACGCAGCGAACACGCTGATGAGCGGGCAACGGATCACCTGCCCGCCCATCGCGACCTTGCGCTCGTTGAGCAGCGTCAGCAGCGAGTTGAGGATCGCGCTGTTCGACTTGAACACCTCGTCGAGGAACACGATCTCGGCTTCAGGGACCATCCCTTCGATCTTGCGACGGTAGATCCCTTCGCGGAACGCGGCGATGTCCACCGGGCCGAACAGCTCGTTGGGCTCGGTGAAGCGGGTGAGCAGGTACTCGAAGTACCGCGCCTGCAAGAGCTGCGACAAGGATCGGATCAGCGCGCTCTTGGCCGTGCCGGGCGGGCCGAGCAGCACCGCGTGCTCGCCTGCGATCACGGCCACGAGCAGCAGACGAATGACCTCGTCCTTGCCGATGAACTGCCCCGAGAGAACCGAGGCGACCTGTTGCAGACGCTGCTGCAGAGTGGGCTGGGCCATGTCAGCTCTTGGGTTGTGCCATCCTGGCGAAGATCTCATCGGCCCGCTCGCGCATCAGGCGCGCTTCTTCGGCGAGCTTGGCTGGGTCGCCCAGATCCTGGGCCTTGGTGAGGAACTCGGCATACGACTTGAGGCTGCGCGCCAGCTCCGACTCGTTGCCGCACTCCTCGAAGATCGCGATCGCCCGCAGCAGATAGTCGCGCGCCTTCATCGTGTGCTCTGCGCCCCATCCGCCGGCTGCCGTCACCTCGCCCAGCGTGCGAAGCGCTGACCCGAGGTGCACCTTGCTCCGCACAGCGGCGAAGATGTCGACCGCACGCGAGATGCAATCTCTCGCACGCGCGATGTCCTGCTGGAGCATGTACGCCATCCCGAGCCTTCGGAGCGCGTCCGCAAGCCCGATCTTGTCGCCTGACTCCTCGGCCAGCTCCTGCGATTCCTTCAGCACCCGGATCGCCTCCGGCGCGTTGTTCATCGCGTAGTAGACCTCGCCGATGTTCGCCAGCAGCAGCGCCACACGGTTGCGGTCGCCGATCTCGCGCGCCATCGCGAGCGCATCGCTGAACATCTTGAGCGCTTGATCCGTCGCTCCCTGATCCTGCGCCACGGTGCCCAGGTTGTTGAGCGTGATGATCGCGCCCACCAGATCCCCGATCTCCCTGCGGATCTGCAGCGCCTGCTCGAACGCCTCCAGCGCCTGCTTGAACTCGCCCGAGTCCTGCAAGGCCAGCCCCACGTTGTTGAGCGACAGCGCGATCGACCTCCGATCTCCGAGCCTGCGTCGCATCATCAGGCCCGTGCGCAGCGGCTCGAGCGCCTTGGTGTACTCGCCTCGCAGCCAGTACAGCTTGCCGATGTCGTCCAGGCTCGATGCGATCCCTCTCTCGTCGTGCACGGCCTCGAACAACGCCAGGCCGGTTCCCAGGTGCCGCGAGGCATCGTCGAGCGAGCCGATCTCCCGATAAAGCCTGCCGATCCGGTTGTGCGCTGCGCCGCCCTTGGCCTTGAGGTTGAGCTGGTAGGCGATGCGCAGCATCTCGCGGAACGCCACCAGCGACTCCTCGGTCCTGCCCAGCTGCTGCAGCACGTCGCCCAGGTGGTGGTAGGCGTCCATCCGTCGCTGCGGATACGAGTCGGTCAGCAGATCCAGGCCCTTGCGGTAGTAGTCGTAGGCCTTGGCCGTGGCGTAGCGCCCACGCGCCACATCCCCAGCGTCCATGTACGCGAGAGCTGCGAGCCGCTGCGCCCCGGCGCGCTCCCGATGGGTCGCGAGCATCGCGAGATACTCTTCGTGCGTCCGCACGTCCCACTGGTGCTCCAGCCAGTCCGCGATCGCTTCGTGGAACCTGCGCGCCCCTGAAGCCGGCGTCAGCTTCGCAATCCTCTCGCGCTCGAGGTTGTGCTTGAACACGTACTCCTCGTCGCCCGGGAACGTCGAGTCCGGCAGCTTGAGCACGTAGTCGCGCTCCACCAGCTCGTTGAGCACCTCGCGGATCTGACGCTCGTCGGTGTCGTCGGCTGCTGACCACAGATCCGGCGGCTGGCGGTCCAGACGCTCGAGGACCACGAGCGCGCCCAGCCAGAACACGCTGCCCATGCAAGCCGCGCGCTCGAGCAGCACGCGTTCGGCGGTCGTGAGCGCCGAGATGCGCGCCTGCACCGCGTCGTCCACGGTCAGCGGCAAGCGCACGGTCTCGAGCTTGTCCAGGTGCACCTTCCACACCGGCGTCTCGGCGAGCGCGTCTTCTTCCTCGAGCACGCCTGTGTCGTGGAAGATGCGCACCATCTGCTCGAGCAGCAGGGGATTGCCCCCTGCGAGCTGGCAAGCCGCGTCCACGAGCTGGGTCGGAGGCTCGCCGCACGGCGCCAGCAGCGCCTCCATCATGCTCGCTGCGTCGATCTCGCTGAGCGGCCCGAGCTCCACGACCCTGTGACGCGCTCCTCCTTGCTGCGCCCAGTCTTCGTGGCGCGACAGCAGCTCGTTGCGCGCGACGCAGATGACCATGATCGGCCCGCTCAGGCTGTCGAGCAGGAACCGCAGCAGATCCAGCGAGTCGTCGTGCGCTGCATCCAGATCCTCGAACACCAGACACAGCGGGGTCTTGAGCGCGTCCGCCTCCAGGAAGCTCTTGAACACCGAGCGCCGCAGCAGCCGCGCCTCGAGCGGATCCTCGATGACCGCCTTGGTCAGCGGGCTACCCTCGAACGTCAACTCCATCAGCTGCCCGAGAAAGAACGCGACGTCGCCGACCTTGCGATCGTCGAGGACACCCGCCACCTGGTTGCGCACCTGTGCCTTGGCCGCCTCCTCGTCCATGCCTTCGACCAGACCGAATCGGCCTCGAAGAACACGCCCGAAGATGCCGTAGGCAGCGTTCAGATCCCGCGCGCTTCCGCGGAACGTCCGCAGCCACTGCTCCTTGCTCGTGCGCAGCTTGGACAGGAAGTCGTGCACGAGGCGCGACTTGCCGACGCCGGCAGCACCGAGGACCGTCACCACGCGCGTCTCCCGGCGCGTGCGCACGGCTTCCAGCGCCTTCTCCAGCTCCTGCATCTCGCCAACGCGCCCGATGAGCGGCGCACGAAGGTCACTCGGCCCGAATCCCAACCAGTTCATGATCTGCGTCATTCGTTCACTCGCTCTTCGGGTGTCATGGCGACGTGGCCGGAACCGCGTCGAGGTTCCGTATGACGATCGGCTCGTTGCCGCCCGCAGCCGCCTCTACTGCTGAGCGCGCCGATTGAAGCAATGTGTCGACATCGTGTCCGGCCGACGGGCGGTATCGCACCGCCCCAAGCCGGAGCACAACCCCCTCCAGCTGCAGCAGCGCAAAACCTCCTGGGACGCTGCGGGTGGCCTCTACCGCCGCCTCCAGCTGCTTGGCCGCCATCACGCCCACCAGCTCCGCGGTGTCCGACCAGAACACCGCCCCTTCGCCCAGGGCACTGAGCAGCGATTCGCCCACCGCGCCCAGAACCGCGTCGATCGCGTGCCGCCCTTCGCGCGCCGATAGCTGCCGCTCGTTGACGAACCGCACCACCATGCAGGCCCGCTCCTCGTCGTCGCTCTCAGGCTCGCGCCGCAGCCGCAGGCGCAAATCCACAGCCCCAGGAAGCCGCGTCAGCGCTGAGGCCGCTTGCCTGCGCACGAAACGACGCTGCGAGGTCGGAGGCTCGCTCGGCGATCGGTAGGCAACGAGCGCCGATCGGATGTGACGCGTCAGCTCGTAGACCCTGAAGGGCTTGGAAACGAAAGCCGTGGCCCCTGCCTCCAACGCCCGGTTCTGGATCCCCGGCTCCATGCTCGCTGTGACCATGATGACCGGGACATCCCCGTCCGCCCGGATCTGGCGACACACCGCGAACCCGTCCATCCGCGGCATGGTCGCATCCACCAGCACGATGTGGATCTTGCGCTGCCCGAAGACCTCGATGGCGCGCTCTCCATCGTCCGCGGTCACGACGTCGTAGCCCTCTGCCGTGCAGATGTCTGCGAGCAGCTTCTGGTTGACGGTGTCATCGTCCACCACGAGGACCACCGGCCTGGGTACGTTCGTCGTCACGGGCTGCCAAGGGTAGCGCAAGACGGCATCCAGCCGCGAGGGGCGTGTTAACCCGTGCCTGGACCCTGCCCGAAGGACAAAACCGCCCAATGCCCGGTCCGGCCCCCATGTGGGACCCCTGGCGACGTGAACTCATTCGCCTCCCGCGTTCGTACGGGTTGAGACCTGGGCCACGGCTGGCGTATGTTGCAGTTGCAATGACCCAAGCACGACCCGCCACCGAATCGTCGACGAACGAGGCCAATATCGCCCCAGGGACTCTGCGCGCAGACATCGAACAGCGCCGCGCCAGGGGGGAAACCTACCTGCTTCGCGAAGTCGTGGCGATTCTAGTCCCCCTGTGCACCGAGCTGGTCGAACGCCACAACAAGGGCGAGAAGTTCATCCTCACCCCGTCCACCATCACCTTCGAGGTCGGCAAGCCCAATCGGCTCATCAAGGCCGGTGAAGCCTTTGCCATGAAGCACACGCGCGACCGCGCGTGCGTCGCCCCAGAGCAGCGCGCCAGCAAGGGAGAGAAGGGCGGCGACGCCCGCTCCAGCGTCTTCAGCATCGGCGCGATCATGTACGAGATGCTCACCGGCGAAGCCGTCGGCCCGGGCATGCGTAGACCCCGCGACCTCAAGCCTGAGCTCCCCGAAGGGATCGAAGGCGTCCTCGGAAAGGCCCTGATCGGCGACCCGGCCCACCGCCCAGGCGATCTGGCTGCCCTCGCCCAGGCCGTCCACCACCTTTCGCCAAGCGCCAGCCAGGCTCCGCCGCCAGCAGATGAGTCCCTCCTCGACTCGGGCGCTGAGCTGGAGATCGACGTCAGGCTCTCGCTGATGCCCCCTGCGGCGCCTGAAAAAGGCCCGAAGCTGCCAAAGCCGGCAGCCATGCCCAGGGACTTGATGCCCCCGCCCCCGGACCAGACCGGCGGGCTCGTGGAGGTGGCACCGGCCTACGAGGCACCCCCCCCGATCGACCCCACCACGCAGCTCGCAGATCTGAAGGCGCGCCTCGAATCCGATCCGCGCCCTCGCTACGTGGTGATCAAGGACGAGATGGATCACGGCCCGTTCACGGCCATCGAGCTGCTCCAACAGCTCGCGTCCCACACGTTCGAGTCCCACCACTACCTGCTCGACACGTTCTCCAACGACGAGCGCCAGATCAAGGACTGGGAGGAGTTCGCTCCGTTCGCCGAGCAGTCCAAGCTCAATCGGGAGATCAAGGCTGAAAAGAAGGAGATCGAGCGGGTCGTCATCGCCGAAGGCAAAGCCACTCGCTCCAAGGCGCTCGTCATCGGCGGCGTCATCACCGGTGTGGTCGGCGTCGGCTTCCTGGTGTTCCTCGGCGTGAAGAACTTCGTGCGTCGCGATGTCGACCTGCAGGGGCAGGAAGCGATCTCCATCGACACCGACGGCGGCATCAAGGGCCAGACCAAGAAGGGCCCAGGAGGCGGCACCTACACCGGTCCGGGTCAGGCCGACCCCGGCAGCGGCTCGCGCCCCGTTCTCAAGGGCGGCATGAGCTGCGAAGGCGCCATGGACACCTACGTCACCGAGCTCAAGATGTCCGGCAACAAGCCCGACATGTCCGCAGGCGCCTACGGCGGCGTGCTCAACAACGGCGGCTACGTGATCTCGTGCGGCGCGCCGATGAGCATGACTGTCAACATCTGTGCAGCCATCCAGAACGGACGCGCCGTCGGCGTCACGGTCACCACCGACCCGCCCAATGCGGGCATCGCGAGCTGCATCGCCAGCCGCGTGCGCGGCATGGGGTTTCCTTCCCACCCGGCCCTCGACGTCACACGCACGACGTTCAAGGGGCAATGAAGGGGTAGACGCACATGTCCCGCAGGGGGTCAGCGACAGCCGCCATCGCGGCCGCCATCTGCTTGCTGGCAGGATGCTCGGTGCCAGTTGCGGGCAGCCTCGATGAGCGCGATGCCAACCAGGTCGCCGTCGCCCTTCAGAACGTCGGGATCGAATCCTCGAAAGAAGCGGATCCCGCTGCCGAGGGGCACTACAGGATCGTGGTGTCCCGTGATGACGCGCCGTCCGCCATCGCTGCGATGCGCGACCACGACCTGCCGCCACGACACGCTCCAGGCGTCGTCGATTCCATCGGCAAGGGTTCGCTCGTCCCAAGCCCCCTTGCCGAGCACGCACAATATGTCGCTGGCGTCGCTGGGGATCTGGAGCGCACGCTCGGGACCATCGATGGCGTGCTGGGGGCACGCGTTCACCTCTCGATCCCCCATGCGAATCCGCTGGGCGACAAGCCCACGGACAAGCCTACCGCAGCGGTGCTCATCAAGTACGCCGGCTCCGCTCCCCCCATCAGCGAGTCCGAGGTGCGAAGGCTCGTATGCGGTTCCGTCTCCAGCCTCGCACCCGAAAACGTCGCGGTGGTCACGCTCAGCCGCCCAGCCTCCGCAGCGCCGCCGGACCGGCAGCTCGCCCACTTCGGACCCATCGCAGTCACTCGCACCAGTGCCCTGTGGCTTCGCGTGCATCTCGGCGCCACCTTCGTCCTGCTGCTCGGACTGGTCGGTGCCGTCGTCTTCCTCTGGCTGCGCCTCAGGCGCGTCCCCGAGCAGCAGCCAGCCGGCGGGGAAGGCCTTTGATCGAGATCCGCGGAGTCTGGAAGACGTTCAACCAGCCGGTGCTGCGCGGGCTTGATCTCACCATCCCGGCCGGGTGTCTCTATGGCTTGATCGGCCCGGGCGCGAGCGGCAAGAGCGTTCTCATCAAGTCCATCGTCGGCCTGATGCGCCCCGAGCGCGGCCAGATCATCGTCGATGGCCAGGATATTCTGCAGCTCTCCGAGCTCGAGCTGCAGAGCTTCCGAACCCGCTTCGGCATCGCATTCCAGAACAATGCGCTGTTCGATCACCTCACCGTCAACGAGAACATCGCGTTTCCTCTACGGCGCCTCTACAAGAACATGACCGAGCAGCAAGTCATGCAGCGCGTCGCAGATCGCCTCAACGTCGTGTCCCTGTCGACCTTCGGCGATCGCATGCCCGCCAATCTGTCGGGCGGCCAGAAGAAACGTGTCGGCGTCGCCCGCGCTACCGTGGCCAACGCCCCGATCCTGCTCTACGACGAGCCCGCCGCCGGGCTCGATCCCGTGACATCCCAGAAGATCTTCGACCTGCTCAAGCAGGAGAAGGGCGACGCCACCGTGCTCATGGTTTCTTCCGACCTGGATCGGCTCCTGACCGTGACCGACCGGGTAGGCATGATCTACCAGGGCCGCATGATCTTCGATGGAACCACCAAGGAGGCGCAGGAGAGCACCGATCCCTACGTCAAGCAGTTCGTGCACGGGCTCGTGGAGGGACCGCTGTGAGCGCCCCGGCCGATACCGGCGCGCCGCCCGCTGCAGGCGTTGCCTTCCAGATGGGCAACAGCATCCTCGAAATCGCCGAGACAGCCGGCGGCATGGCCATCCTGCTCGGCAGGGTTTCCACGCGCATCGTGCGCGCAGCCGTCGATTGGGCTGAGCTCAAGAAGAACATGTACAAGATGGCCGTCAAGTCGACGCCCATCGTCGTCGTCACCGCCCTGTTCGTCGGCGCCATCGCGGTCATCCAGGCCGCTCCCATGGTGCAGCAGTACGGCGCCTACGGCCTGCTCGGATGGGGCGCGGGCTTCGGCACCTTGCGAGAGCTCGGTCCCCTGCTCACTGCCCTCATGCTCTCGGGCCGCGTGGGCGCCAACAATACCGCCGAGCTCGGAACCATGGTCGTCACCGAGCAGCTCGACGCCATGCGCATCCTCGCGATCGATCCCCTCGCGTTCCTGATTGCGCCGCGCGTCGTCGCGATCGTCCTGACCCTGGTCATCGCCACGATCTATGCCGATGCGCTCGCGCTGATCGGCTGCATGCTCGCCGGCAAGATCATGCTCGGCGTCGACTTCGCCATGTTCATCAACAGCCTGACCGCAGGGCTGCTCAACTTCGGCGACGTCGCCCACGGCCTGATCAAGAGCGTGACCTTCGGGCTCATGATGGCCACCGCTTCCTGCTACTTCGGCGTTGCAGTCAAAGGCGGCGCCCCAGGCGTCGGACGCGCCGTCAACTCCGCGGTCGTCGCCTCGGCAACCGGCATCTTCATCCTCGACTACCTCGTCTCGTTCGTCATCGGCTGACCATGTCGTCGCGCACCATCGTCCCCCCAGCTTCACGCGTCGCTGAGCCCAGCGGCGTCGAATCGCTCGGTGCCGCGATTCTCGACCTGGCCTACGGCGCCCGCGAGATGTACTCGGTCTTCGTACGCACGCTCTACTACTCGGTCCGTGGCAAGCGCGAGCCCGGTTCGGTCGTCGCCCAGATGTACGAGATCGGCAACAAGTCGGTCTTCTTCGTGACCGTCGTCATGGCCTTCATCGGCATGATCGGCATCTACCAGTCCGGCACGCAAGCCAAACGCCTGATCCCGGACTACACCCTGATGGGCGCCCAGTACCTGCAGCTGCTCATCCGCGAGCTTGCACCGTCCATCGGCGCCATGATCATCGCAACCCGCGTGGGCGCCGGCATCGCTGCGGAGATCGGGTCCATGGTGGTCACCGAGCAGGTTGACGCGCTGCGCATGTGCGCTGCCGACCCGATCGACTTCCTGGTCAAGCCCCGTTTCCTCGCCAGCATCGTCATGACGACCGCGCTCATCATCTGGATCTGCACGGTCATGTTCTGCTCGGGCGCGGTCACTGCCTGGTCCTTCTTTGGCGTTTCCTTCAGGACCTTCTTCAACGTCAGCATGGTGCACTACGGCGACATCATCGTCTTCCTCACCAAGTGCATCGCCTACGGCGCGGCGATTCCGGTCGTGTCAGGCTACTGCGGGCTGTCGACCTTCGGCGGCTCCGAGGGCGTCGGTTGGGCCACCACCCGCGCCGTCGTCAACTCCTCGCTCGCCGTCGTCATGCTCGACCTGGTCATCAGCGCCGCAGGCTTTTTCCTGTTCTTTTCAAAATGATCTCGTTTCGGAACATCCGCAAGAGCTTCGGCACCAAGTCGGTGCTCAAGGGAGTTTCGTTCGACGTCCTCGACGGCGAAGTCTTCTTCATCATCGGCGCCTCCGGCGTCGGCAAGAGCGTGCTCATCAAGCATCTGGTGGGTCTGCTGTATCCCGACGAAGGCGAGATCTGGCTCGATGGCGAGGAGATCTCGAAGTTCGACGAGGCGAAGATGTTCCCGGTCCGCCGCAAGTGCGCGATGGTCTTCCAGCACTCCACGCTCTTCGACTCCATGACCTGCGTCGAGAACGTCGCCCTGCCGCTCGGAAAGCACAAGAACCTGAAGGGCAAGGCCGGGCTGGACGAGGCCCGACGGTTCCTGCAGAAGGTCCACATGGAGGACTACGGCGACCGGTACCCGGCCGAGCTCGGCGACGGCATGAGAAAGCGCGTTGCCATCGCCCGTGCCCTGACCCTCGACCCCACCTACGTGCTGTTCGACGAGCCCACCACCAGCCTCGATCCGGTCAATGCGCGGCGCGTCGATCACCTCATCCGCGAGCTCAGCGATACCCTGGGCGTGACCAGCATCGTCGTGTCCCACGACCTGGCCTCGATCTTCTCCATCGCTGACCGGATCGTCATGCTGTACAAAGGAGAGGTCCGGCTCATCGGATCCCGCGATGAGTTCCGAAGGACCCAGGACGCCATTGTGATTCAGTTCACCAACGGCCACGCAGAAGGTCCGATGGACTTGTGAGACGGAAAGATGGCGAATCCCCGCTCGATTGAAGTCAAAGTCGGAATGCTCATCCTGATCGCCGTCGGGATCCTCACCGGCTTCGTGGTCGTGATGGGCGGCCTGAGCTTCCAGCCCACCTACCGCCTCTTCGTCGACTTCGACAACCCGGGCGGCGTGCAGCCCGGCGCCCCGGTCAAAGTCGCCGGCGTCAACGTCGGCAAGATCAAGGAGATCGAGTTCCGCGGCAACCTCGATCCCGGCCCGGGCGGCAAGCGTCAGTCCCTCATCCGCTTGAGCATCTCCATCGAAAAGCGATACCAGAAGACCATCCACGACAACGCCCTGTTCTTCGTCACCTCCCAGGGAATCCTCGGCGAGCAGTACCTCGCCATCGACCCAGGTACCCCTGATCGCCCCCACGTCGCAGAGGACACCGTGATGCGCGGCCTCGATCCTCCGCGCCTCGACCTCGTGCTCGCCGAAGGCTACGAGCTGCTTCACACCACCATCGCCTTCATCCGCGACAACAAGCAGGATCTCACCGACACCCTCACGTCGCTCAAGAAGACCCTCAAGGGCACAGGCGACTTCTTTGACAAGAACAAGGACCGCATCGATCGCATCGTCGCCAACCTCGAGCAGATCACCGTCGACACCGACGAGCTCGTTCGCACCACGCGAACCAAGTACGTCGACAGCCCCCAGGTGGCGCGGATCATCAACAACATCGACAACGCCTCGGCTGCGATCGCACGCGACTCTGAGCCGCTCCTGCACGACGCCCGCCAATCCCTCGCCAACCTCAACCGCGTGTCCGGTACCGTGGGCTCACCCGAGGAGCAGGCCAGGATCCGTCAGGCCATCCACGACATCTCCGAAATCACCGCCAAAGCCAAAGTCGCCGCAAACGATGCGCAGCAGATCGTCGCGCACATCAAGAAGGGCGACGGCTCGGTGGGTGCGCTCGTGATGGACGAGCAGATCTACGACGACCTTCAGGAAATGGTCCGGGATCTCAAGCACAACCCGTGGAAGTTCTTCTGGCGAGAGTAGCCCACACCATCCGACACGCTGCCCGTCAGCACTCCCCGTGCGCCTCATGCGCCGCGGAAGTGCGGTCGTCCACGCTATTCAAGCGTGATCAGCACGTGCCCTTCCTCCACTGCCTGCCCCTCTGCGACGTGAATCTTGCTCACACGCCCTTTGCGCTCGGCCTCGACCGGCATCTCCATCTTCATCGATTCGAGAATCACCAGGGGCTGGCCATCAGCGACGGAATCCCCCTCCTTGACCTCGATTTTCCAAACGGTTCCGGTAATGTGAGCGCGGACATCGGTCGGCATGTGCACGAACCTAGCAAACGGCCGACGGATCAGCCAAGATCCATCTTCGTCCGGGCATCGAACCTTAGGTTCGAACCACAGCGGCCCGTTGACAGAGCCGCACTTAGATTGTTAGTGACGGCTGGGCTCGGGTAAAATACATTGCAGCCCCGAGCCCCATCCCAGCGCTGCCAGGAAGCAAACGCCAATGTCAGACGAGCAAAAAGAGAGTTCAGTCCTGTTCTCCCTCCAGGAGCTCTTCAGCCTCGAGCAAGACCGCATCAAGCAAGAGGAGGATGAGAAGAAACGCCGCGCCGAAATGGAAGCGCGCTCCCGAGAAGAGGCCGAGCGCCGCGCCCGCGAGGACGAGCAGGCCCGTCTCCGTCAGGAAGAGGAGCAACGCCGCCTGGATGAGGCGCGCAAGCGCGAAGAAGCGGCGCGCCTCGAAGCCCTGCGTCAAGGCGAAGTCGAGCGCGCTCGCATCGAAGCCGAGCGCCAGGCCCAGATCGAGGCCATGAAGGCCCAGCAGGCCCACCAGCTCGAGCTGTCCAAGCTCAGCCAGGACAAGCACAAGAAGAACCTCACCATCGGCATCGCTGTCGCCATCGGCGCGCTGGTCCTGCTCGGAACCGGCGGCGGGATCTGGGGCTACAACTACTCCCAGAAGAAGGCCCAGGAAAAGGCCCTCGCCGACGCACAGGCCGCCCAGCAGGCAGCCGAGATGAAGAAGCTCCAGGCGCGGCTCGAAGAGCAGTCCAAGAAGGTCGACGAGCTGATCGGCCAGCTGTCCACTGCCAAGAGCGACGCCGAGCGCGCGAAGCTCGCTGAGCAGCTCGCCGCAGCCCGCGCCGAGCAGGACAAGGCCAAGAAGGCCTACGGCGCTGCCAGCGGCGGCACCAAGACCAGCGGTGGAACCAAGACCAACTGCCCGCCGGGCGACCCGATGTGCGGTCTGTAGTCCGGTCCTCACCTGCTTCCTCTTCTCCCTGTTCGTCCACACCCCTTCTCTCATCAGGTGCGTGCAGCCATGCCCAAGGAATCCCTTGCGTTCGCCATCGACTACCCCACGCTGGCCGATGCACGGCCGACGCTCGAGTCGCTCTCGGGTTTGATCGGCTACGCCAAGATCGGCCTCGAGCTGTTCACGCGCGAAGGCCCCGACGCTGTCAAGCAGACGCGCGCCGCCGGCATCGACGTGTTCCTCGATCTCAAGCTCCATGACATCCCGGAGACCGTGGAGCGCGCAGTCGCAGGCGCTGCAGCGCTCGATGCCCGGCTGCTCACCATCCACTGCTCCGGCGGCCCAGGCATGATCGAACGCGCGGTCAAGCGAGCTCAGGCTGATTCATCGCGCCTGACTCTCGTAGGCGTCACGGTCCTCACGTCGCTCGATGCGGCCGACCTCGAAGCAGTCGGCGTCGGCGCGTCCCCCGCCGACCAGGTCCTGCGCCTCGCGACCATGGCCTGGAAGTCCGGCCTCCGTGCCTTTGTCTGCTCGCCCCGCGAAGTCGGCGCGCTACGAGCTGCGCTCGGCTCCGATGCGATCCTCGTCACGCCCGGCATCCGCCCCGCAGGCACCGCCACCCATGATCAGAAGCGGGCAGCCACGCCTCGCTCGGCGATCGTCGACGGTGCGGACATCCTGGTGGTGGGACGTCCGATCCGCGATGCGGCGAGCCCGCCGCAAGTCACCCGGCAGATCCTTGCAGAGGTCGACGAAGCGCTCGCGCTTCGCCGCGCAGGTTCTCCGTGAGCAGGGTGATCGCTGGCATCCAGCCCGTGCGCGAAGCCATTCGCGCGCTGGGCGCGCGTGTCGAGAGGGTCCTCGTGCTGGATCGTCCGCACGCCGATTCTCCCACGCTCGCAGCTCTCGCCCGCTTCGCCCGCGACCAGAACGTGCCGGTCGAGCCAGCTGCGAGTGCAGCGCTCGATCGGCTCGCAGGAGATGCAAGACATCAGGGCGTCGTCGCGTTCGCTCCTGAGCTGCCGATCCTCGACGTGCACCAGCTGATCGATACGTGCCCGACCCTCGTGATCGCGCTCGATCGCATCGCCGACCCGCAGAACTTCGGAGCCATCGTGCGCTCGTCGGTCGCGTTCGGCGCAGACGCCGTGCTCTGGCCTGAGCACTCGAGCGCACCGCTGAGCGCTGCCATGGCTCGAGCCTCGGCCGGGGCAGTGGAGCATGCCCATCTGTGCAGGGTCGGCAGCCTTCCCTCCGCGCTCGACATGCTGCGGCAGGCCGGACTCGAGGTCGTCGGCCTCGCTGGCGACGGCGCAGTCCCCTTGCCTTCCGTCGACCTCGTGCGTCCTGTCGTGGTCGTGGTCGGCTCCGAAGGTACCGGGATTCGCAAGAGTGTGCGCTCAGCCTGCGACCACCTCGTCCGAATCCCATCACGCCCCCCGGTCTCGACCCTCAATGCGTCGGCTTCTGCTGCAGTCGCGCTCTACGAGGTGCGGCGCCAGCGCGACGCGGCTGCTCCAGCACGCGATGCCGCGCCTTGATCGCTTTGCGATCGCGATCCTCACGGCCAGTCTGCCGTTCAGGCTGCTGCTCGCTCTAGCGACCGACCTCACCCCGGACGAGGCGTACTACCTTTCGGCCACGCGCCTCGGCGTGACCGTTCCCGATCATCCGCCGCTGACCGTGTGGCTCCTTGCTGCTTCGGACCGCCTTCCAGCTGCATGTCCAATCGAGCTCCGCACACGCTTGCCTTCGCTGCTGCTCGGGACTCTCGTCGCGGCCCTCGTCGTGGATCTGGTTCGTCGCCGAGGTGGCACCAGCCACGCCCAGCGCTGGGCTGCGATCTTCGGCTCCTGGTTGATCCTGCCCTTGGCCGGAGGCTTCCTCGCCACCCCTGACGCGCCAGCGTTCCTCGCGGCTGTGGCTCTACTCCATGCTGAGGAGCAGCGTTCCAACCCGGGCGCTGCTGCAACCGCCGCCCTCGCGACCTTCGGCGGCCTGATCGGAAAGGTGATCCTCGCACCGATCGCCCTTGTCTTCATCCTGTTCTCGCGACGCGGCTGGATGCACAAGGTCGC
The DNA here is from genome assembly GCA_016218915.1 of Deltaproteobacteria bacterium. Taxonomy (GTDB): domain Bacteria; phylum Myxococcota_A; class Polyangia; order Polyangiales; family Polyangiaceae; genus JACRCQ01. The sequence goes on along the minus strand of JACRCQ010000030.1, from coordinate 436,248 downwards.
GATCCTCCTGGGTCTGATCGCTGCCTCGCCGCTGTGCCTGCGGTCCTTCCGGTTCCAGCTGGTGCACGCATACTCCCCGCTCGCATGGTCCATCCCCGCTGTCGGCGTTGCCCTGGGCGCAGCCGTTGCCGCGCAAGTCGGGCTGTGGACTCCAGTGGTTCCGTTCGTCGGCCTGCGTCGCTCCTTGTGGGAACGTCCGGTCGATCGTGCGCTCGCGTTGGCGCTCACAGCCCTCTTCCTCGGCTCTGCCCTGATCCGCGCAGTGCCGCCGGAGCCGAACTGGATCGCTCCAGCCTGGTCAGCTGTGATCGTGGCCGCATCCCTCGGTATGCCCGCTGCCTCCTCGCTCGTGCGACGCGCAGCCATCGCTCTGGGGCCGGTGCTCGCCGTCGTTCTTTCGACCCATGCGATCCAACCGTGGCTCCCCATTGCGCGCAGCAAGGATCCTTCAGCGCGGCTCCATGGCTGGTCGACTGGGCAAGAGGGAAACGAATCGATTCCAGGGGTCGGCGCTTACGGACCAGCAGCAGAACGCTGCGTATACAGGGGCGAATGCAAGAATATTAGCGAATATTTCCGGGATTTTACGGCAGAATAGTTGATGTGAACCATCAACGAATCGCGAAGCTCGTTCATCACCTGAACATCCGACAAGGAGAAACCCCAGCGATTTCCATTCAATGGAATGCCGGGAAGGCTCCCCTTCGCCGCCGTATTAGCAAACGATATCCAGCGGTTGGATCTCGTTCTTCCATGGATGCGCGAGGCTTGGACGTCCGCTTCAAGAAGTGCTTCATCCATTGCGGGCGCGTCCGATGACCCGCCCCCACGCTCCCATCGCCAGTTCAATGTCCGCTTCGCTCGTGGTGTCGCCGAGGCTTGCTCGCACAGCTCCCCGCGCTCTCTCCTCCCCAACCATCGCAGCAATCACGGGCGACATCTCGGCAGCTCCGGACGAGCAGGCGCTCCCGCTCGACACGCAGACCCCTTCGATGTCCAACCCTGCCACGATCTCGTCACCGCGCAGGTCCAAGAACGAAACGTTCGTCACATGGGGCAGCCGCTTCTGGCCGCCATTCACAACGCCTCCCAGGGCAAGTAGGCACTTCTCCAACCGGTCTCGTAACGGTCGGAGGGCATCGTAATCACAGTTCGCCCGGATGGCCCATTCTGCTGCAATTCGAAACCCCGCTGCCAACGCCGCGCTCCCTGTTCCAGGCCGGATTCCGTACTCCTGGCCTCCTCCCAGCAGCAGTGGACGCAGCCCTGCGCAAGGCCCGGCCACCAGCGCTCCGATCCCTTTGGGCCCCCGAATCTTGTGAGCAGCCACGCTTACCGTGTCCGCCTCGCGCCAGACCGAGGCCGCGACCTTTCCAAAGGCCTGCACTGCGTCCACGTGAATCCGCGCGCCGCTGCGCTGCACCAGCTCGATCGCCTCCTTCACCGGCTGCAGCACGCCTGTCTCGTGGTTGGCCGCCTGAAGACACACGACCGCGCGCGCCGGCTCGCTGCAGGTTGCCAGCGCTCGCTCGATCGCCTCCACGCGCACGCAGCCTTCCGGGTCAGGGTCGAGCCAGCACACCGGAATCCCCTCGGTTCCGATTGCCTCCACTACGCGCACGACCGACGGGTGCTCGATCCTGCTCGCGACGATCAGCGCTGCGCCCTGCGCCAGCGATCGAATCGCGAGATTGTTCGCCTCGGTGCCGCCGGAGGTCAGGAACACGTCGCGCGGCGATCTCTCGCAAAGCTGAGCAATCGCCTCCCTGGCGTCTTCAATGTACGCGTGCGCACGTCTTCCGACCGAGTGCACGCTCGATGCATTCCCCCACCCTGCCCTGCCTGCCTCGTGCATCGCTGCAAGCGCGTCGTCGAGCGGCGGCGCCGTTGCATTCCAATCGAGGTAGACGGTCACGCCGGTGGCCGCGCTGCGGGTGCGCGCTCCGCGACCGTGAAGTGGCACGACGTCCCGGTGAACTCCAGACCGGCGATTCGCTCGGCCGAAGGCGATTTGAGCCTGAGGTCTCCCCCATGTCCGACCGCAACCCTGCGTGCAATGGCGAGCCCGACCCCCACGCCGCCATACTGCCGGGTCGGTGAGCCGTCGGCCTGGTAGAATGGTTCGAGGACGCGATCGAGCAGCGCCTTGTCAATGCCAGGGCCTTGATCCGCCACGCAGAACTCGTAGCCCGCGCCGACGCGGCTCAGGCGAAGGGCTACAGCGCTCCCACTGGGCGCGAACTTCATCGCGTTGTCCATCACCTGCCACAGACCACGTGCGACGCGTTCCCCGTCACCCCAGGCCATCATCCTGCGGTCAGGGACCTCTTGCACCAGACGAAGACCACGCTCCGTGCACCTCGACTCGGCCATGCGAATCACGCGGCGGGCGACGCCGGCGACGTCGTAGTCCGCGTGGATGAAGCGCATGGTCCCGGTTTCCAGCCCGGTGACGTCGAGCAGGTTGTCGATGATCCCTCGCAGGCGCCCCACGCATTCCTGCATGGAACGAAGCGCTTTGCGCTGCGACTCGCTCAGCTCACCCAACTCTTCGTCGACCAGCAGCTTCACGTACCCCACGATCGGGGTCATCGGCGTGGCGAGCTCGTGTGACACGTTCCGGTAGAACGCTGTGCGCGCCCGGTTGGCCTCGAGCAGCCGCGCATTCGCCTCGGACAGCTCAGCTACCTTGGCTTCCAGACGCGCCACGATCCGCTGGCTCTGCGCGCGCAGACGGTCATCGGCCTCGTCGGGCGGCATCTCCTCACGTCGCCCGCGCAGAAATCCCCGCATCGTCGCCGCGAACGTCCTCGCATTGATCGGCTTCTGCACGAACCCGTCGCAGCCCACAGCGAGGCTCGTGGACCGATCGCCCTCTGCCGTGATCGCCACGATCGGCACGTCGCAAAGCTGCGGCTCTCCGCGCAGACGCAACGTGACCTCGTAGCCGTTGAGCCCTGGGATGTTCAGGTCCACGAGCACCAGATCAGGGGGCTGGGCACGCGCCATGCGCACGCCTTCGAGCCCATCCCCTGCTTCCAGGACTTCGAACCCGGCACCTGTCAGGATCTTGCGAACCAGCAGTCGGTTTGCAGGGTCGTCTTCGATGTGGAGCACTCTTGGCACGCCCCTAGGTTGGCCTGAGAGAAGGGGTGGGAGCAAGGGGATGCTCGTGAAGATCGTCGGCTTGCGCGCCCCGCACCTGCGACAGTATTGTGCATGCCATGCGATCCATCCCGCGCACCGCGATCCTTGGGCTGTTCCTGGCGCTCTTTCCCGTCCTGACACCCCTCGGGTGCAATGACCTGACTGCGCCGAGGGGCGAGGACCCAGGGCAGCTCCCTCCGCTCCCCAGCAAGGACCGCGGCACCAACAAGCCCCGCGCGGACACCATCGCCGCAAGCCACATCCTGATCGCATTCAAGGGAGCGACTCGAGCTTCGCCAAAGGTGACGCGCTCCAAGGACGAAGCTCGGACCGAGGCGGTGAAGCTTGCAGCCCAGGCGCGCGCTCCAGGCGCCGACTTCGAGGCCCTGGCAAAGGCGAATTCTGACGACCCGGGGTCTGGAGCGAACGGCGGCAAGCTTGGCTCCTTCACTCGCGAGAGCATGACCAAGAAGTTCTCCGACGCTGCGTTTGCGCTGGCGGTTGGCCAGATCTCCGACGTGGTGGAGACGGAGTTCGGCTTCCACATCATCAAGCGGACGCAGTGACGACGACCGCAGAACCAGGAGCCGCATGTCATCCGGGAAGAAGCTGATCCTCGTGGTCGAAGATGACCCGGCAGTGCGCACGCTGATCGAACGCGCGCTGTCCAGGGAGTACACCGTGGAGACAGCCTCCGACGGCATGGCGGGGTACGTACGCCTGCAAAAGGCACCCACGCCGGATCTCCTGATTTGCGACATCATGATGCCAGGGCTCGACGGCCTCGCAGTCGCGAAACGAGCGCGCGCCGCAGACCGCACCAAGCAGATGCCGATCATCTTCCTGACAGCCCGAGCCACGCCCAAGGACGTCATCCAGGGGATCCAGTCCGGTGCTCGCCACTACATCACCAAGCCGTTCAAGCTCGACGACCTGATGCAGAAAGTCCGCAAGGTGCTCGCTTCGTGATCAAGCTTCGGCCGCGTCTCGATCCGATCCAGCCCCTGTCCCTGCGATTCTCCGTTCTGCTCGCAGCCCTCTCCGGGGTGCTGTACTTCGCCGCGTTTCCGGGTGTCGGGCTGTGGCCGCTCGCAGGGATCGCCCTGGTTCCCTTGCTGATCGGTGCGCGGAACCACACGCCGCGAGCCGCCTTCCTGATCGGGTTGGTGAGCGGAACCACCACAGCCTGCGCCGGCTTTTGGTGGCTCCTCGAGATGCTCACACGCTACAGCGGCTTCCCCTTGCCGCTTTGCGTGCTGTTCCTTCTGCTGCTCAGCACCTGGCAAGGCGCACGGATGGGCATTGCGACCTGGCTTGCCGCCCGAAGCGAGCGCAAAGGCTGGCCCCCGGAAGCCTCCTTCGTTGCGTGCTTCGTGGCGAGCGAAGCGCTCTTTCCGCTGCTGTTTCCCTGGTACTTCGGGTGCGCGCTGCAGCCGGTCCCAGTGTTGATCCAGGGTGCTGACCTTGGCGGGCCGATGCTGCTGAGCGCTTCCCTCGCCGTCGTCAATGTCGCGATCGCGCGCACTGCCATCAACGTTTCGCTCCGCAAGCCGCTCCCCCGCATCACGCTCGCGGCAGCTGGCGCAGTCATGGCGCTCTCGGCCGCGTACGGATGGCTGCGCATTCGCCAGGTAGACGCTGCCGCGCGGGAGGCGCCCGCGTTGGCGATCGGCCTGGTGCAGGGCAACATCCCCATGGATATCCAGGGGCGCGCTGCGTACCGCGACGCGTTTGACCGGCAAGTTCGCGCATCGCATGACCTGGTCCGACGCGGCGCACAGCTCGTGGTCTGGAGCGAGTCGGCGTTCCTCTACCAGGTCCCGGAGGCGGATGCGGAACGGTTCGTCGCTGACTCGTTCGCTCGGGCGCTCGGCGCACCAACCCTGGTTGGCGCATTGCTGTACCGGGAGCAAGCCGGACCCACAAGGACGTTCAACTCCGCTCTGTTCTTCGACCGATCCGCTCAACTTCGTGGGCGCTACGACAAGCACCACCTGCTTGCGTTCGGCGAGTACATCCCGTTGGGCGAGACGTTCCCGATTCTCTACAAGTGGTCGCCGGAGTCTGGGCACGTCACGCCAGGAGACCGGTTCGAGAACGTGTCCCTGGACGGCCACTCCATTGCGATCCTGATCTGCTACGAGGACATCCTGCCTGGTTTCGTCAACACAGCAGTGAAGAGCACGCAGCCCGAGCTTCTGATCGACATCACCAACGATGCGTGGTTCGGGCAGACAGCGGAGCCCGAGTTGCATCTGGCGTTGTCCCAGCTTCGCGCGGTGGAGCAGCGCAGGTACCTGGCGCGAGCGGCCAACACCGGGGTTTCGGCGATAGTGGATCCTGTGGGCAGGCTGACCGCGCGCACGGCAACTTTTTCAGAGGGCGCGCTGCTGGGCGAAGTGAGGTGGATGAAGGGGAAGACGTTGTACCAATGGCTCGGTGATTTCCCCTGGTACTTGGTTTCGTTCATGGCCGTCTTGTCCGCTTTCTGGTCGCGGCCGGGGCGACGTACACCCAGACCGGAATCCCGGGAGCCAGGGAAGCGTGGGTCGGAGGCGACGCCCGAACACCTCTGAATAGAAGTGCACGTGATCCCGTCCAAGTCCGTGGTATGGATTGCGATTACGTCTTGCCAAGGAGACGAGGGGTCGAGCAGGTAACTTGACTCGGTCCATGCATCGTGAAAAGTTCTGCCGCCGTTCATCAGGAAGAACTGGGACTACGGCAGCGTATTCTGAACAACCGCTTCAACATCGTCCCCGGCCGCTGAGCGTCCGGGATGCTTGGCGACTCTTGGTACAAAAGGAGAGGCAGATGAAACTATTGGGTTGGGCCATTGTTGCTTCAGGTCTTCTTATGGGTCTCGCGGCGTGCACGGTCACGAGCGACACCACCCCCACCGACGGCGGGACGGGCGGAACAGGCGGCGGAACTGCTGGCGCGGCGGGCACGGGTGGCGGAGCTGCTGGCGCCCAGGGCGGAGCGGCTGGTGCGACGGGCGGAGCGGCTGGCGCTGCTGGCGGAACCTGCGAGCCTGGCGATCCTCAGTCAGCGTGCGACGTTTGCGCGTCCTCCAAGTGCTGCGCTGAGTGGCTGGCGTGCGACGCCGACACGGCCGTGGACGCAAGCTGGACTGACAAGTGCGTGGACGTGTGGACTTGCGCAATGGGCTGCGACTCGGGCGCCCTCGACGCGTGCATCAACCAGTGCAACACGGACAACAACCCGCTGGTCAACGACTACTACACCTGCGTGTACGTCGATAAGTGCGCGACCGAGTGCCAGTGAGATAGCTGAAACGACGAGCCCGCAGCTTCGCGCTTCGGGCTCGTTCGCTTCGATCGTGGCTGGTCATCGCTTTCCAGCATCCTGGACGCGCTTTGTTGCGCGCAGGACTTGTCTGCAAACGCCAAGCCCCTGCCCCCTACCCCACCCTACAGCTTCATCGCCTTGCGGAACCGCTTCGCGTCCGCAAACATGTCCACGTTCGTGAAGATGTAGGTCGCGTCCTTGTGCTTCGTCCCCTTGGCAATCTCAGCCAGACGCTCGATCGCCGGGTCCTCGTAGCGTGACTTGTGACCGGCTGGTCCGGGCAACCGATAGTAGGCGTGCGGAAGCTTGGAGATCCCCTGGTTCAACGGATCGCGCACGACCAGTGCGCCCGCCTCGGACAGCATCGGCTCGGTGTCGGTCGGATCCCACAGCGGTCCTGGATCGAACACGACCGTCTCAAAGCGCGTGCGCGCCATCTGCAAGAAATCCTTGACCACGGTCCGGTTCGTGCGCGTGCTCGGAAAATCCTGGGGCGCAACGAACACGGCGGTCGTGGCTTCGAGCTCCTTGGCAACACCCACGAGCGTCTTCATCGCGGTTTCTACGACCTTGCCGTCGCGGAAGCCTTCCTGTCCGATCTCACGAGGCCCGAGCAGCGCAAAGCGAAACCCATCCGGCGCTTCTCTGCGCCAGCGACGAACCGTTCCGGGGCCCGGCGTACCCAGATGCGTTTCCTGCACCTCGACGAACAAGAACTCTCGGAAGTACCTTGTTGCCGGCACCGGGAACCCAGCACAACCGACAGTGATCATGGTGGGGGCAAACTACCATTCCCGGGCTGTGGGGCCAACGGTGCGTTGATCCGGGCTTGTTTCAGGCCGCGAACCACGCACTACGGTCCGGGATTCGTGCCCGCCGCGCTCTGCCCGAGCAATCGGTGCCCGATTCGCTCCCCTGCCCTGCGAGCTGCAAGCGCACGCCCGTCGGCCTGCACCTGCGCTTCGGTCGATCGATCGCTCGACGTCCCGATCACCACTTCTCCCTCGATTTCCCAGGGTGCCTGGTCATCCGCCACCTGCGCGGACGCAGTCGCAACCACCCGCAGACCACGCGCCTGGGGTCGTCCATCGATCGACAGGATCCCTTCGGTCGCGCTCGAAATGCCTTGAAGCGCCACGCGCACGCGGCGCGCTTGCTCACAGCTGCCGAGCGCTCCCGCGCGCGAAAGCACGGTGCGCACGCCGGCCTCCAGCGCGGCGGACGCCGCTGCATCCGCTGCGGCGGCAGGGGATTCGACGATGCAGAAGCGCTGCGAGGGCGGCCGATCGACGACGACGGGCGTGTAGCCGCAGGAAGCCACGACGAGCACGATGCTGAACGCAAACGCTGTGGCGATCGCGCCAGCACGTCGCTGGTGAGCAGGTGCGGCAGGAGCGCGAAGGCTCACTTGTCGACGATGATGTTGAGGATCAGGCCGGGCTTGTAGATCACCTTCTTGAGCCCCTTGCCCTCGAGGTACATGGCGATGTTCTTCTCCGCGCGCGCCAGCTCCAGGGCCTGCTGCTCGGACGCATCCTTTGCGAGCATGATCCGGCCGCGAACCTTGCCGTTGACCTGAACGCCGATCTCCACCGTGTCGTCGCGCACCAGGTTCTCGTCGTAGGTGGGCCAGGGCTCAAAGGCGAGCGTCTGCGCCCCTCCCAGCCGGGACCAGAGCTCCTCTGCGATGTGCGGAGCAAACGGTGACAGCAGGAGCACGAGCGCGCGAGCCGCCTGCCGCGGACATGCCTCGAGCGAAGCCAGGTGGTTCGACAGGATCATCAACGCGCTGACCGCGGTGTTGAAGCGCATCGAGTCGATGTCGTCGCCCACCTTCTTGATCGTCTTGTGCAGCAGCCGCGCAGTCTCTTCGTCGATCGCTTCGCACAGCTCGCCGTTGCAGATCTTCCAGGTCCGCTCGAGGAATCTGCGCGCTCCCTGGATCCCGCTGGTCTGCCACGGCTTGACCTGCTCGAGGGGCCCCATGAACATCTCGTAGATCCGCAGGGAATCGGCGCCGAATTCCCTCACGACGTCGTCGGGATTGATGACGTTGCCGCGGGCCTTGGACATCTTCTCGTTGTTCTCGCCGAGGATCATCCCCTGGTGCACGAGCTTGATGAACGGCTCCGGGTGCTTCACCACGCCGACGTCGAAGAGCACCTTGTGCCAGAAGCGCGCGTAGAGCAGGTGCAAGACCGCGTGCTCGCTGCCCCCCACGTACAGATCGACCGGCATCCAGTCGTCGTAGGCCTGCTCGCTGAAGATCCGCTCTTCGTTCGATGGATCCAGGAATCGCAGGTAGTACCAGCAGGACCCTGCCCACTGCGGCATCGTGTTGGTCTCGCGCGCGAACCAGCGCCCCTCCTTCTGGAAGTACACCCAGTCCACTGCGCGGGCCAGCGGGCCGCGAGGATCGTTGCCCGGCCGGAAGTCGGTCAGGTCCGGCAGACGCACCGGCAGCTCGCTGTCCTCCACCGCGATCGGCTGATCGTAGCGGACCTTGTGCGGCGCGCCGGTGCGAGGATCCGCGGAGGGGTCGTCCAGATCTACCGGGAAGTAGATCGGGAACGGCTCGCCCCAGTAGCGCTGACGGGAGAACACCCAGTCGCGCAGCTTGTAGTTCACCTTGCGGGCAGCGATTCCGAGCGACGCGAGGTGATCGGTGATCTTCTGCTTCATCTCGGGCGTTCGAAGGCCATCGAACTGCCCCGAGCGCACCGCGACCCCGTCGTCGACGAACGCGGCGGACAGCGAGTCGTGCAGTGCGCCGTCCGGGCTGACCACCTCAACGATGGGCAGGCCGTACTGCCCCGCGAACTCGAAGTCTCGCTCGTCGTGTCCGGGTACGGCCATCACAGCGCCGGTTCCGTAGGCGCCGAGCACGTAGTCCGCTACCCAGATCGGGATACGCTCTCCGTTGACGGGGTTGATCGCGAACGCGCCGGTGCTGACACCGGTCTTGGTCTTTGCAAGCGCGGTGCGATCCATGTCGCTCTTGACGATCGCTGCCGCGACATACGACTGGACTTCGGGCTTCTGCTCGGCCGTGGTGATGCGATCGACGGCCGGATGCTCGGGCGCGATGACCATGTAGGTCGCACCGAAAAGGGTGTCCGGGCGCGTCGTGAAGACGCGCAGCTTTTCATCGGCGCCGTCGACCTTGAAGTCGATCTCCACGCCTTCGCTCCGGCCGATCCAGTTGAGCTGCTTCTGCTTGGTGTCTGGCCACTCGAGCAGGTCGAGGTCCCCGGCGAGGCGGTCCGCGTAGGCCGTGATGCGAAGCAGCCATTGGCGCAGCGGCTGGCGAAGGACCGGGAACCCTCCGCGCTCGGATTTGCCGTCGATGACCTCTTCGTTGGCAAGCACAGTGCCCAAATCCGGGCACCAGTTGACCGGAATCTCGGACTGGACCGCGAGGCCGCGACGGAACAGCTGCAGGAAGATCCACTGGGTCCAGCGGACATAGGACGGGTCCGTGGTGTTGACCTCGCGCGACCAGTCGTAGGAGAAGCCGAGCATCTTGAGCTGACGGCGGAAGGTCTGGATGTTCTCCGCGGTCTTGGCAGAAGGGTGCGTGCCGGTCTGGATCGCGTACTGCTCAGCCGGAAGCCCGAAAGCGTCCCATCCCATGGGGTGAAGGACGTCAACGCCCTTCATGCGGGCGTGTCGGGCGACGATGTCCGTGGCGGTGTAGCCCTCAGGGTGGCCGACGTGCAGGCCGCTGCCAGAGGGGTACGGGAACATGTCGAGCACGTAGAGCTTGGGGCTCCCTGGCTTGCGCCGGGTTTCGAAGGTGCGGTGCTCGTCCCAGAAGGCCTGCCAGCGAGGCTCGATTTCCGAGGGAAGATAACGGTCTTTGTCGTGGATGTTGCTCATGGGCGGGCACTGTCTAGCACGGACCAGGAGGCTGTGGCGCAAGGGGTTGCGGACAGAGGAGCGCGCGAGCGGTGCATGTGAGGCTGAGGAGAGGAAGTGCGGGGGTCAGGAAGCGGACGGAGTCGCTGAGGAGCTGGCGGGGGCTTTGGATTCCGGCTTGCTCGTAGTGTCCGAGCTGCCTGAACTGCTCGAGCCGGTAGAACTGGTGGGGGTCGGGGAGGCAGAGGACGAGCCACCAGAGCTGCCAGAGGAGGAGGCGCTTGCCTCGCTCTTTTCAGCTTTTTTTGAGGGCTTGGAATAGAGATCGGCGTACCAGCCGCCGCCTTTCAGGATGAAGTTGCCAGACGAGACGAGGCGTTTGGCGGACTTCTTCTGGCAGGACGGGCAGTTCTCGATGGGAGGTTCGACGATCCTCTGTTCTTGCTCCCATTCGTGACCGCAGGAGGTGCAAGCATATTCATAGGTTGGCATGGCGACAGCTTTCAACGACGGGGCATTACGCAGCGTGTAGCCTTGCAAATTGTGATCCTGCGGGACGTTTGTCAAGCAGCAGTATGGCGTTGCCTTCTGACGCTACAACGGGTAGCGAGTGCATACGTGACCATACAAGCGGTGCCCTGACGAGGCATCGCGTTGGCTGTCGTTTCACCACTGGTGGCTCATGCACATCAAGAAGCTCGAAATCTCCGGCTTCAAGTCCTTCTGCGACCGCACCGTGATCCATTTCGATCACGACATCGTCGGTATTGTCGGTCCCAACGGCTGCGGCAAGTCCAACATCGTCGACGCCCTTCGCTGGTGCATGGGTGAGCAATCCCCCAAGCAGCTGCGCGGTCGTTCCATGGACGACGTCATCTTCTCGGGCTCCGAGTCCCGCCAGGGGATGACCCTGGCCGAGGTCACCCTGACCTTTGCCAACGACAACCAGGAGCGGGCCGCTGGCCTGCCGATCGAGTACCGCGACTATCCCGAGATCGCCGTGACTCGCCGTCTGTTCAGGGACGGAACCAGCGAATACCTGATCAACAAGACTCAGGTACGCCTCAAGGACGTCACCGATCTGTTCCTCGGAACCGGCTGCGGCACCCGCGCCTATTCCGTGGTCGAGCAGGGCAAGATCGGCATGATCGTCTCCTCCAAGCCTGAGGAGCGTCGACTCCTGATCGAAGAGGCCGCTGGCATCACCAAGTACAAGCACCGCAAGAAGCAAGCGGAAAAGAAGATGGAGCTCACGCGCCAGAACCTGCTGCGCGTGGGCGACATCGTCTCCGAGATCGAGCGGAACCTCGGCTCGCTCAAGCGTCAGGCTTCCAAGGCCGAGCGCTACCTGAACTACCGCCGGGAGCACGACGACCTCGTGCTGCACGAAGCCTCCCACAAGCTGCTGGAGCTGGTCGCGCTCGACAAGGTGGAAAAGGAGGCCTGGGCCCAGGCCGACGAGCTGGCGACGCGCAAGCGGGCGGAGCTCGACGCGCGGGATGGGACGCTGGAAGCTGCGCGCGCAGAGGCCTTCGAGCTCGAGCAGGAGACCGACCGCAGGCAGAATGCAGCGTTTCTCGCGGACAACGAGGTCCGGACCTGCGAAGCCGAGATGTCGCGTGCGCGCGACCGACTGCAGATGACCGCGGAGCGCGAGAAGGTCTCGTCCGAGGAAGCGACCAAGGTGCAGGCCAACCGCGCCGCCCTGCAAGCCGAGATCGAGACCGTACGCGCAGGGCTCCTCAGCCTCGAGACCCAGGAGAGCACCGAGAGCGAGAAGCTCCGGATTGAAGAGACCCGGCTCGCGGATCTCGAAGCCCAGCAGCGCGAGATCAACCAGAACGCGGGCACGCTGCGCGAGACCTTTGCCAACAGCACGGCAGCAGCGGCCGCTGCGCAGGAGCGCCTGAGCGGGTTCGAGCGTCGCTTCTCGGAAATGAAGCTGCGTCGCGAGCGCCTCGCGATCGACTCCCAGCGGTTCACCGAGGACTTCGACGAAGCCGAGCGCAAGCGCGTCCTGACGGACCAGCGCTGCAAGCTGCTCGACGAGGACCAGCGGAGCGCCACGGAGCAGGTCGAGACCCTCGGCTCGGAGATGCGCGAGCTGCGCGAGTCGATCGTGGGTCGCGAGCGCGAGCTGGAGGCTGCGCGCAACGAGCTGAGCGCTCGTCGCGGGCGGCTGCGCGCCCTCGAAGAAGTCCATGCGCGCCTGGAAGGCGTCGGCACCGGACCCCGGGCGCTCATCGACATGCGCCACGAGGCGGTGATCGGGCTCGTGGCCGACGTGGTGGAAGCGCCCGAGGAGCTGATCCACGCCTTTGCCGGCCTGTTGGGTGATCGCCTTCAATACGTGCTGATCCGCGACAGCGCCCGCGCGCCTGAGGTGTTGCAGCGCCTGGCCGACAAGAAGGCTGGTCGTGCCACGCTCGTGCCCGCATTCCCGCCTTTCGTCGCAGGCATGTCGCGCTGCGAAGTCTCCGGCCCGGGAGTCGTGGGTCGCATCGTGGACTTCCTCACCTTCGCCCAGGAGCACGAGCCGGTCATCCGGATGCTCGCAGGCGAAGCGGTCGTCGTGGACAACGACGAGGTAGCGCTCCGGCTTCGCGCCGAAGGTGTGACCGAGGTGCTCGTGACGCTGACGGGCACGGTCTTCCAGCCGGACGGGCGAGTCAGCGGTGGCGCCGGTGATGCGGTAGCAGCTGCGCTTCTGCAGCAGAAGCGCCAGCTTCGCGAGCTGCGGGCAGCGGTCGCCGAGTCCGAGTCCCTGGTCGAAGGCTGCCTCGCCACGCACACGGAGCTGCGCACGCGCATGACCGAGCGCGGCCAGGAGCTGGATCGCGCGCGCACGTTCGAGCGCGAGGTCCAGATCGAGAAGGTCAACGCTGACCACGAGCTCAAGAGGATCTCGGATCAGCTCACCACGGTGAGAAGCCGCCTGTCCGAGATCGCCAGGGAGTCCGAGGAGCTCGACGTCGCGCTGGATGAAGCCGGATTCGAGCAGGAGCAGGCGCAGCAGATGTTCGATCGCGCGCAGGCCGAGGCTGCCCGCGCTACCGAGGAGCTCACCAAGTTCGAGCAGCTGGCCACCGAGATCGCCGAGCGTGTGGGCGAGCAGGTCGCGGTCTGCACCGAGCGCAAGATCGCATTTGCGACCGTGCGTCAGCAGTCCACCTCGACGCGACAGACCGTGGAGCGGCTCGGCCGATCGATCGACGAGCTGCGCGATCGGGCCGAGCAGCTGGAGAGCGATGCCATCGAGGCAGCGCGGGTCCAGGGCGAGATCGCTGCGTCGATGCTCCAGCTTCGCGAGCGCTTGCACATCGCGGTGTCCGCAGCGACCGAAGCGCGAAGCGAGTTCGACAGCCGTCGCAAGGCGCTCGACGACGTGCGCAACACGCTCGGAGTCTTCGAGGCAGAGATCAAGCTGCTGCGCGGCGAGCTGGAGGACGTCGCCAACGAAGCACGCGGCCACGAGATGGGATTGCAGCGGCTCACGCTGGAGCGCGATCACCTGATGGCTGCGATCGCGGAGAAGTTCCGTGGACTGAGGCTCGATCGGGTGGTGGGCGACTACCACCTGCGTCCGCCGACCGACGACGAGCACCACGCGCGCATCGTGGAGCTCAACAACCTGATCGATCGCATGGGGCCGGTGAATCTCGACGCCATGTCGGAGTACGAGAGAACAGCGGAGCGCTTCGAGTTCTACACGACGCAGAAGGCGGATCTCGAGAAGGCGCTGGCAGACCTGGAGCACGCGATCCAGCAGATGAACCGCGAGTCCAAGCGTCTGTTCCGTGAGACCTTCGACAGCGTCAACGCCCAGTTCTCGTCGATCTTCCCGAAGATGTTCAAGGGCGGCAAGGCGCAGCTGGTCCTGACGAACCCCGAGGATCTGCTGGAGACAGGGGTCGAGATCCAGGCCCAGCCGCCGGGCAAGAAGGTCTGCTCGATCGATCTGCTGAGCGGCGGCGAGAAGGCCCTGACCGCGGTGTCCCTGATCTTCGCGATCTTCCAGCACAAGCCTTCGCCATTCTGCGTGCTCGACGAGGTGGATGCGCCGCTGGACGAGGCGAATGTCGGGCGTTTTGCCGATGCAATCCGCGGCATGACCGACCGGTCGCAGTTCATCATCATCACGCACGTCAAGCGCACCATGCAAATGGTCGATGTTCTCTACGGCGTCACGATGCAGGAGCTCGGCGTTTCAAGGGTCGTGAGCGTCAAGGTCAACCAGGCCGCGCAGACCCGTTCCCAGCACCCGATCTCCGAAGCCGTGGCGTGAGAATTCCTTTGCAGTGAGACGTCCGATCGGACTTTCCTGCGCGGCGGTTCCGACTATGCTGCGCCGCCATGCCGACCCTACGCCGATTCACAGTGGTCCCGCGGCTTCCTCAGCAGCTGGAGCGTCTGCGCACGCTCGCCTACAACCTCTGGTGGACGTGGAACCACGATGCACGCGAGCTCTTCGAGCTCCTCGACCCTGATCTCTGGGAGAAGCTCCACCAGAATCCGGTCTCTCTGCTGGCCAGGATCCCGCAGGAGCGGCTGGACGACTTCGCCAAGGACGATGCATTCCTGACCGCTCTCGAGGCCCGGTACAACGCCTACGAGCGGTACATGGGACGCGAAGGCTGGTTCCGTACCGAGCATCCGGACATGCGCCACGAGCTGGTGGCGTACTTCTCGATGGAGTTCGGCCTGCACGAGTGCGTGCCGGTCTACTCGGGCGGCCTGGGCGTGCTCGCGGGAGATACCCTCAAGACCGCAAGCGACCTCGACATCCCGATGGTGGGCGTCGGTATCGCCTACGCCGAGGGGTACTTCCGCCAGGTGCTCAACGACGACGGCTGGCAGATGGAGCGCTACCCGCTCAACGACTGGGCCGATCTGCCGGTCACCCCGGTGCTCGATCAACAAGGCCAGCGTCTGCTGATCGAAGTCCCCTACCCCGGACGCGTGGTCAAAGCCCAGGCCTGGAAGGTCCAGGTAGGGCGCGTGCCGCTGCTGCTGCTCGACACGAACCTCCCTGCAAACCTGCCCGAGGATCGGCTGATCACCAACGCGCTGTACGGTGGGGACAACGATCATCGCGTGCGCCAGGAGATCCTCCTGGGCGTGGGCGGCATACGCATGCTCACCGCGCTCGGCATGGTCCCGACCGTGTGCCACATGAACGAAGGCCACTCGGCCTTCCTCGGCATCGAGAGAATCCTGCGGCTGATGAAGGATCAGGGCGTGTCGTTCGATGTGGCGCGCGAAGCCAGCTCCGCGAGCAACGCCTTCACCACGCACACGCCGGTGCCGGCAGGGCTCGACCAGTTCGACGAGAAGCTGGTAGCCCGCTACCTGCAACCTTTCGCCGAAGAGCTGGGCGTTTCCGTGGACCAGCTGCTTGCCCTCGGCAACTCCGGCGGCGAGGACCCGAAGTTCTCCATGCCGGTCCTGGCGATCCGGCTTTCTCGCTGGCACAACGCGGTCAGCGAGCTGCATGGCGAAGTGTCGCGCAAGATGTGGACGCACCTGTGGCCGGGCGTACCGGTCCACGAGATCCCGATCGGCTACGTGACCAACGGCGTGCATGCCGGTTCCTGGACCTCGGCCGAGGTCAGCGAGCTGGTGTCACGCTACCTCGGCTCGCGATGGCGCGAGGAAGCCGACGATCGCAAGATGTGGGATCGCACCGAGCAGATCCCAGATGCGGAGCTGTGGCAGGCGCACCAGCGACGACGCATGCGGATGATCCGGTACTGCCGCAACCGGCTGGTGCAAGCCGCCGAGCGCAAAGGCATGAGCAAGGCCGAGCAGCAGTTCGCCTCCGAGGCCCTGGATCCGGAGGCGCTCACGATCGGATTCGCGCGCAGATTCGCGACCTACAAGCGGGCCACCCTCCTGATGCGCGACTTGGAGCGTCTCGAACGCCTGCTGTGCGACAACGATCGCCCGGTGCAGTTCGTGTTCGCGGGCAAGGCCCACCCGCACGACGAGAAGGGCAAGGACCTGATCCGTCAGATCGTCCACGCATCGCGTCTGCCTGCCTTCCGCGGGCGCATCGTGTTCGTGGAAGACTACGACATGGGCATTGCGCGCCGGCTCGTCTCAGGAGTCGACGTCTGGCTGAACACGCCACGGCGTCCGCATGAAGCCTCCGGGACCAGCGGGATGAAGGTCGCTTTCAACGGCGTGCTCAATGCGAGCGTGCTCGATGGATGGTGGGCAGAGGCCTGGAGCCCCGAGATCGGCTGGGCCATCGGACGTGGCGAGGAGTACGAGGACACCGAGTACGGCGACACGGTGGAGGCGCAAGCGCTCTACCAGCTGCTCGAAGGGGAGATCGTTCCCACGTTCTACGAGCGAGGCCGCGACAAGGTCCCGCGTCGCTGGGTCTCGATGATGAAGCGCAGCATGGCCGTGGCAGGCTCGACCTTCAACACGGTCCGCATGACGCGCGAGTACGTCAATCAGATCTACATCCCGGCGATCGCCAAGTGGAAGGCGCTGAGCGCGGATCGATTGCAGGGAGCCCGGGACATCAAGGACTGGAAGCACCGCGTGCGCGCCGCATGGGATGGGATCCGCGTGGTCGAGATCGCGGAGAAGGACGCGAGCGAAGTGCCTGTGAACACGCCGCTTCACGTGCAAGCCACGTTGACGCTGGGCGGGCTGACTCCGGATGATGTGCGCGTGGAGCTGTACTACGGCCATCTCGAGGGGGGACAGGAGATCCCCAGAGGAGACTGCTCGGCCATGAGCTGCACAGGGCAGGTCGGTGACAACCGGTACCGCTTCGAAGGGGCCATCAGCTCCAAGCAGAGCGGCTCCCATGCATACGCATTGCGCGTCGTGCCCAGGCATCCGATGATGTCCAATCCCTTCGAGATGTCGCTGATCCATTGGGCATGAACCACCTCCTGCGCTCCACCCTCGTCGTCGCTCTGGCAGCAGCTGCATGCACGTTGCCTGCGTGCACGTCAGGCGACGACGCCAGCTCGGCGATCATCGCCCCTCAAGGCCCACCCACCCTGTCGATCGTGTCGCCGAACGACGGGGATTGCGTCGTGCTCGCAAGCGGCGAGCAGACCGCGCTTCGCGTCACGATCAAGACCAAAAACTGGACGATGCGCCCCATCGGCTACTGCGGGGCCTACCTGCAATGCGGGCACGTCGTTGCATTTGCCGACGACGTGCGCGTGGCAGAGGCCTCGGCACTGGTGATCGACGTGCCGCTCACGGTGGGGGACCACACGGTCCGGATCGAGCTGCGAGACGACGACGAAGTGGTTGGCAAGGGTGAGGACGGCGGGTTGCTACGGGCCGAGGTCAAGGTCCGCGCCATTGCACCGGGACAATCATGCGACGCCGATGCGGGCACGGACGCAGCTTCGGATCAGTAGCGTTCCCAGTGCAGCGCGTTGCTCAGGGGTGCACGAACAACACGGAGCCGGTCAACGGCCGGAGCACGCTGTGCCACCCGGGTGGGACCTTGGGCTCGGTCCAGAAGAACAGCCTGCGCGCGTCTTCCGGCGCCAGATTGATGCACCCGTGGCTGCGCGGCTTTCCAAAGTCATCGTGCCAGTACGCAGCGTGAAGCGCGTACCCGCTCTCGAAGTACTGCACGTACGGGATGTCCTGCAGCTCGAACTCCTCGCCCGTGACGTCGGAGTTCATCGTGGCGCTGATGTGCTTGGTGTGGATGCGGAAGATGCCCCGCTTGGTCGACTTGGTCTTCTCCGGATCTCCCAGCCCCGCTTCGCCCGTGGAGACCAGCGTTGCAAAAACAGGCTTGGTTCCCTCATAGGCGACGAGCGTCTGCTTGGTGACGTTGATGTCCATCCAGCGTTCGCCGTTCTTGCCCCAAGCTGGCATGCGCTTGGCTGGATCGAGCCGTGAAGCCTCGCGATCCAAGACCCAGAGCCCGTCTGCGGTCTCGAAGTGAAGCTTGCCGTTGAAGAAGTTCTGCTTGCCCGTGAGCTTGACCGCTGAGCGTCGGGGCAGCTCCTTGGCCTTGACCAGCTTCCCTTTCTCGCTCTTGAAGCCCCAGACCCCTTCGACGCGGATGAGCGCAAAGGGAAAGTCGATCTCTTCGGGGATCTGGTAGCCGTGGAAGCGCGACCCCTCGATCGGGCGGAGGCGATCGACCGGTACTGCTACCAGCTCGGTGGTGATCGCATACCTGCGCCCCTCGGCCAGCAGCGTATCGAAGATCGCAAAGCCGTTGTGATGCTTGGCCTGCCCGACCGCGATCGTCGACTTGTCCTTGACCAGCCCGGACAGATTGCCCGGAAAGAACTTGCCCAGCTGCAGGAAGGGCGGGAGGTCGTCTGTGCGCTTCTGCTCCCATGCCTCGAGCGGCGACGGGACCTTGCTCGGATCCTTCCAGCGCAGCCAGTAGTCTGCGCGGAAGCCTGCGCCGTTCTCGTCGTCCGAGTGGAGCCACTTGTCCAGGTGTTTCGCGAGATTTGACTCGGTGCCCTGCGCCTGCTCTCGGGTCGGAAGCACCGCATAGATCGGCCCGGGCTTCCGAACGATCCCATACATGTACGGCAGCGTGGCCTCGGTATCAGGGCGACGGGACAGCGCCTTGATCACGTCGTGGTTCATGTCGAGCGTGGCAGTCGAACCATTGCAGACGAATCCGAATGGCTGGATTCGATACCAGCCCCCAGGACAACCTTCTCGTCCCGCAGGCGCGTCCCCAACCTCTGCCGTTCCGCCCGCGCGCAGGTAGCCGAGGAGCCGTGCCGTGGGCGACGGGTTCTGGCGAATCTCGGTGAGCATGGCGAGTGCGCCGATGCGCTTGGAGCTGGTCTGGGGCTTGTCGCGCTTGCCCGACTTGCCGGAGAGGGCAACGATCGGAGGCTCTGCGCCTTCTTCGTAGACAGGCACGCCGGAAGAATCGACGGGGCCGGCGCTTGCGGACGACAAGCCGGGACCGGACGCTGCGGCGCTCGGCTCGGCCTTGGTGTTCTGGGCGTCAGCGCGACGGCACGCCGCGAGCCCTTCGATCGACAACACGGCGACCGCCACAAAAGCCAAAGCGGTCCCACAGCGCCTGGAGCGCAGAGAGGATTGCCGTTGGGTGGCGAGAGGAGTGGTCATGGTGGCGAAGCGGGCGGCGCCGGTCATGGATCAGGCCGCCAGCTCCTTCAGACCGAATTTGGAGAAAGATGGCAAGTTCTTGCCGATCGCGTGGTTGCAGCGGCGGGTCAGAGCACACAAGAGCGGCGAGACGCGCTATGGTGGCGCACCTTTACGGGACCCAGCCGACATGGATTTGACCCAGCTGAGCCAGCTACTCACGAAGATGACGCAGCAGAACTACCTGAGCGGGATCAAGGCCGCTGTGGGTATCGCTGCTTGCCTGCTGATCTACTACGAAGCGCAGGCAGAAAAGCCCATTCCGACCCGGGTCAAGCAGATCGTCGGTGCCGTGCTTGCTGTCGCTGCCATCGCCTGCTTCTTCCAGTTCTTCCATCTCTCGTACAAGGGCTACTACCACCGCTGGGAGCTGTTCCACTACTACATGGGCTCCAAGTACGCGAAGGAGCTCAGCTACGAGCGCATCTACGTCTGCGCGGCGATCGCCGACGCCGAAACCGGCAACCTCAAGGTCGTCAAGCACCGCAAGCTACGCGACCTGCGCGTCAATACCCTCGTTCCATCGAGCGAGTACCTGGCGCACCCCGAGCAGTGCAAGGACCACTTCACGCCCGAGAAGTGGGAGTCCTTCAAGTCGGATCTCATCTGGTTCAGAAACGCTGCAGGCAATGGCTCGTGGTGGAACGACATGCAGAAGGACCACGGCTACAACCCGCCGCCGGTCTGGACCATCGCAGGACACTACTTCTCCTTGATCCAGCCTGCGAACGACGGGTTCTTCAAGCAGCTCGCCGCGATCGACGTGACGCTGACCGCGTTGATGTTCATTGCGATCGGCTGGGCGTTCGGCTGGCGCATCCTGCTGGTGGGGGTGATCTTCTGGGGAATACAGGAACCTGCGCCGTTCTACTGGACGGGCGGCGCGTTCCTCAGGCAGGACTGGTTCTTCCTGGCTGTGCTCGCCGCTTGCCTGGCGCGCAAGAAGTGGCTGTTCTGGGCCGGATTCTGCCTGATGTACGCGGGGCTGCTGCGTGTGTTCCCGCTCGTGCTCTGGGGCGGCCCAGGGGTCGTCGTGCTCGCTGCGATCTGGAGATACTTCACCAGGCGCGGTGAGACCGCGGACCCACGCACGATCAAAGCGCTTCCCTACAGCGATGCATCGGCGAATCCGGATGCGGACAAGCCGTCGCTCAGAGAGCTTTGGGACAAGGTGTGGATGCGGCATGCACGCCTGATCGCAGGCGGCGTGGTGGCGCTCGCGATCCTCTTCCCCTGGAGCCTGCATGTAGCCGACGGGATGACGGCGTGGAAGGAATTCACGCACCACATCTCGGTACACAACAACACGCCGCTGACCAACCACATGGGGCTCAAGACGGTGATCGCGACCTCGCCGTCCGGGCGCATGAAGTACTCGCGCGACAATCGTCTGCTCGACCCGTTCGAGCGCTGGAAGGAAGACCGCCGCGTGCGGTTCCACAAGTACCAGTTCGTCTACTGGGGCGTGATCGCGGCATTCGCGGGGATGCTTGCGCTGGCATGCTGGAGAATCCGCTCGATCTGGGTGGCGATGGCGCTGTCGCTGATCCTGGTGGTCAGCCTGGTGGAGGCGACCTGCTACTACTATTCGATCTGGATCCTGGCCGCGCTGCTGACGCGGCTCAGACCTTCCATGGGGCAAGGGCTGGTCAGCGTCTTCTACGGGACCCTGCTCTTCCTGGTGGCGAACGTTCTGGCAAGGAGCATGAAGGATTCCTTGGCCATAGCGTTGGTACTCGGAGCCGGGGGCGTGATCTACTACGTGTACCACGACGCGATCGCAGCGTTCGGCAGGTCCAAGTACTCCATGGAGATCGCGGTCATCGGGCTCGGGGCGTTGAGCCAGCTGCTGACGGTCCAGTTCTACTTCATCGACGACAAGTTCACGGTGATGTCAGCGGTGTACGTGGCCTGGACTGCCGCGTTCCTTTGGGCGTTCATTCGAAAGCCGCAGCTCAGCCTTGGTGCTGAAGGCATACCCGTGCGATCGTCATGACCTGAGGAGACCACCTTGAGCGTCCAGGACAAGGACCCCGAAGCGCGCGCGGCCGAGGAGCCGTCGCCGCCTTCTGCGCGCGCACTGCGCAGGGCGAGACGCAAGTCGCTTCGGGAGGACGCGGTCAACCTGCCGAACCTTTTGACCATGGGTCGCATGGTCATCATCCCCCTGGTCCTGTACTTCCTGTACCGCGGCAGCCAGTTCGACTGCTATCTGGCCGCTGTCACCTTCACCGTGGCTGCGATCACCGACTTCCTCGATGGCTACCTCGCGCGAAGGCAGAACCTGGTCAGCGTGCTCGGCAAGTTCCTCGACCCGCTCGCAGACAAGCTCATCGTCATGGCGTCGCTGGTCTGGCTCGTCACCATGGGCCGGATCGCCGCTTGGGTGGTCATTTTGCTGCTGGCTCGCGAGATCACAATCACTGCCCTGCGCGCCGTGGCCTCGAACGAAGGGCTGGTGATTGCCGCTGGCAGGGGCGGCAAGTCCAAGACCGCGCTCCAGATGATCGGCATCGCGTGCCTGCTGCTCGGCTACCCGTACCACATCGATCTCGGAATCGTGGACTTCGGGGTCATCGACACGGTGCACGTGGGACGCATGATGGTCTACCTGTCCCTGTTCTTCTCGCTGACGAGTGCGTTCCAGTACGGAAAGTTCTTCGTGGACGCCGTTGAATCCAAGGAACGCAAGCAGAACCAGGGAGCTTGAGACGGTCGGCGTCCGGTTCTGGGCTTGAGCGTGGACAGGAAGGCCGCCACTTGCTAGGAGTGAGCCCCGTCGGAGGAAGTGCATGAAGAGCTGCAACAAGCCCCGCAACGTCCTGTTCGCTGCAATCGGCGCAGCCCTTGTGCTCAGCTGCTCCAATCAGGGCGAGGGTGAGCGGTGCAGCACATTGACTGGAAGCGACGATTGCGAGACGGGCTTGACCTGCCGACTGGTCGGATCGCTCGAGCTGTGCTGCCCGAGCAATCGGGCGCCGTCCGTGCCTGAATGCATCCCGCCGACCGCGGTGACGCCCGACGCGAGCACGGATGCCGCGGATGACGCTGCCGCCCAGGATGCTGCGCAGGATTCGACCGACGCCTCTGAGGAGGGCAGCGGCCTCTGAGGAGCGGCGCATGGACCTGACCAGCCTCGTCAGCTATGCCCAGCAAGCCCTGATGTTGTCGCTGGCGGTCGCCATGCCTGCGCTTGCGATCGCAGCCGTGGTGGGCTTGATCGTGGCTGTGATCCAGGCAGCGACGCAGGTGCAGGATCCCACGATCTCCCACCTGCCTAGGCTCCTTGCGGTGGCTGCGGCGCTCGCGCTTTTCGGACCGTGGATGGGGCGTCAGATCGTGGCCTTCGCGGTGCGAGTGTTCTCTGGAAGCTAGGTTCGAGCCATGCCGCGCACAGGCAATGTCCTTGCTCCAGCGGATCTGGCGGAGCAGCCGGACGGCTGGAAAGGAGTGATCGGCGGACGGGTCACGTCCGCTGACCAAGCAAGCGTATTCCTTGCCGACGCCCTGGCAGAGGTCTCGATCGGTCTCGCCCCCGGACAAGCACCTCCGCTCCTGGGAGGCCTGGTCACGCTGGAGGCAGAGAAGAAGGACGGCGCGATCGTCGGAGCCATCGTGCGCCAGAGCCTGGAGACTGCGCGCGGCGGGGCGCTGCCGCCCGAGCATGATCGGCTCTTGCGCCGCGGAGTCGGCCGAAATCTCGCTGCCAGGGCGCGAGCGATCGAACTCGTTCGCCAGTGGTTCGGTCAGCAGAAGTTCATCGAGGTGGACACTCCGCAGCGCGTCCCCTCCCCTGGGCTGGATCTGCACCTCGATGCATTTGCGAGCGATGATGCGTATCTGATCACCTCGCCCGAGTACCAGATGAAGCGGCTGCTCGCGGGCGGAATGCATCGCATCTTCCAGCTCGTCCACTGCTTCCGCCGCGGTGAAGTGGGCGGATGGCACAATCCCGAGTTCCTGATGCTCGAGTGGTATCGGGCGTTTGCCGGCATCGGCGATGTGATGAGCGACACGGAGCAGCTGGTCGCACACGTGGTGCAATCGATGCGGGGCGAGCCCGTGGTCGAAGTGGAGGGGCGTCGGATCGACGTGAAGCCTCCTTACGACAGGCTCACCGTTTGTGAGGCGTTCGAGAGCTATGCAGGTACGCCGGAAGCACAGGTGCTCCAGTGGGCCGAGCATGACGAGGACGCGTTCTTCGAGGTGCTCGTCAACCAGGTGGAGCCTGGGATCGCGCAGCGGGACAGGGCGGTCTTTCTGGTCGACTACCCGGCGCAACAGGCATCGCTTGCCCGCCTCAAGCCCGGGGACCCGCGGTTCTGTGAACGCTTCGAGCTGTGCGTCGGCGGTCACGAGCTCTGCAACGGGTTTGGCGAGCTCGTGGATCCGACAGAGCAGAAGAGCCGCCTGGAGCGCGACACGGAGCGCAGGCGCAAGGCTGGCATGCCGATGTACCCGATCGATGCGGCATTCCTGGAATCAATGATTGACGGGATCCCCCCGTCCGGCGGCAATGCGCTCGGGCTTGATCGGCTGATCGCGTTGACTCTTGGCCTGTCCGGCATCGGGAGCGTGCTGGCGTTCTCCGAGCCGTGGTTGCGAGGAACGGAGTAGCGAAGTAGGGTGCGGGCATGTTCGCAGGTCGGGTGAGCGCAGGCCTCGGATGCCTGCTCGTTGCTGGGCTTTGGACCGTGGGATGCGGTCCGCAACCTGAGCCTACTTCTCCGCAACCGAAGGCTGCGCCGCTGCCGGGCGAGGTCACGGACGAAGCGTCCTCCCCATGGGCGAAGTGCGCTGAGATGTTCGCTTCATCAGGTGATCCGAGCACGGACATCATGTCCATGGGTCGACTGTGCGGAGTGAAGAACAACCAACGGCCCGTGACGCCAGTGCGGCTGGGGCAGCAGACCGAGCACGACGCCGTCGAGCGCTTCACGTTCACAGGTGGCGGGCCGTCCAAGTGCTACCGGATTTTCGCCATGGGCGAGACGGGCGTGCGGGATCTCGACGTGCTGGTTGCGGGACCGAACGGAGAGCTGCTTGCTTCCGATGACTCCAAGCAACCCCATGCGGTCGTTCCGCCTCGCGAACCGCTCTGCCTCGACAAGCAGGGGGTCTACACGGTCGAAGTATCGGTGTTCCGCGGGGCGGGCCGCTTTGCGCTGCAGGTTTGGGGCAACTGAGGACGCCTGGCGGGGTCTGATCGACGCGCAGCTGGCGAGCGCGGAGTCGGCGCTTGTCTGTGGCGCAGGGCAGGAATTGCACTAGGTTGTCGAGCAGAAGATGACCCAGATGAACGACGAATTGCGCGCTGCAGACGAAGCGACTGAACGGAAGCTCGCAGACCTTCGCGAGCGGCTCAAGGCGATGGGCTCTGTGCTGGTCTGCTATTCCGGCGGACTCGACAGTGGTTTCGTGCTGGCGGTCGCGCATGGTGTGCTTGGGGACAAGGCGGTGGCGATGACCGCGACCGGGCCTGCGCTGGCGCCCAAGGAGCGAGACGACGCGTGCGCGCTGGCGAGATCGCTCGGGGCAAGGATCGAGCTGGTGGATGCGGGAGAGATCGAAGACGCGGGGTATGTGGCGAATGGGCCAGATCGATGCTTTCACTGCAAGAAGTCGCTGTACGTGACTGCGAAGCGCGTGGCTGGAGAGCTGGGACTTGGTGCGATCCTGAACGGCACGAATCTGGATGACCTTGGGGACTACCGTCCCGGTCTTGACGCGGCGCGTCAACACGGGGTGTTGAGTCCGCTCCTCGATTGCGGGTTCAGCAAGCAGGACATCCGGAATGCCGCGCGATTGATGGGACTTTCCTTGTGGGACAAGCCGGCGGCCGCTTGTCTGGCGAGCAGGATTCCGTACGGGACTGCAGTGACACGCGAACGGCTCACACAGGTCGCGGGCTTCGAGCAGGCGCTGAAGGATTTGGGGCTAAGACACGTCCGGGTGCGTCACCATGACACGGTTGCGCGCATCGAAGTGGGAACGCAGGACATAGTCCGGGTGGCAACCAGCCCGCTGAGGGAATCCGTGGTCGAGGCAGGGAAGCAGAATGGGTACGCCTACATCACGGTGGATCTGGCTGGGTATCGAACCGGGAGCCACAACGAAGTCCTGGACGGTAGGCACCTGAAGACAATCGCTTGATCGCCTCGACCCATTCGCGATTTGTTTGACCCTGATGTCGCGAACCGCCTACCCTGCGGGGCGTTTGAGCTAACGAGACGCGCCCGCCGTGGGAGCCCGCCATGCAATTCGTGCCCAAGTTCCTGACCATCGTCGACTTGTTCGAAGAGAGCGTTGCCAAGTTCGCGGAGCGCCCGCTATTTGGCACCAAGACCCAAGGGGAATGGCAGTGGATCACGTATGGCACCTTCAAAGAGCGCGTGGATGCGTTCCGAGGGGGGCTCCGTTCGCTGGGTGTTGGCAAAGGGGACCGGGTCGCTGCGATCTCGAACAATCGAGTGGAGTGGGCGATTGCGAGCTTTGCCACGGTAGGGCTCGGAGCGGTCTACGTGCCGATGTACGAAGCGCAGCTGGACAAGGACTGGGAGTTCATCCTGCGCGACTCGGATGCGCGCGTGCTGATCGCGTCCACCGATGAGATCTACCGGCGCACCAAGGACTTTCCATCGATCGTCCCTTCGCTCAAGAACGTTCTCTCCATGGAGGCCAAGTCGAGCGAACCGCATTCGTTCTCGCACCTGATGGAGATCGGCAAGGACCAGGGCGGAGGCCCGGGGCAACCCGCCACTTCGGACACGGCGTTCCTGATCTACACATCGGGCACCACCGGACAGCCCAAAGGCGTGATTCTCTCCCACGAGAACGTCGCCTCGAACGTCTCGGCGATCCATCAGGTGTTCGATCTGGTGCGCGACGATCGAAGCCTGTCGTTCCTTCCGTGGGCGCACTCGTTCGGGCTGACCTGCGAGCTGCACACGCTGCTGTCCATGGGCGCATCGATGGGGTTGAACAGCGCGGTCGACAAGCTCATCGACGAGCTGTCGGAGGTGCAGCCGACGGTGTTGATCAGCGTGCCGAGGATCTTCAATCGGATCTACGACGGCGTGCAGAACCAGATGTCGCAGAAGCCAGCACCGATTCGGAGCTTGTTCCATGCGGGGATGCGGGCAGCAGCGAAGCGTCGGGACGGCAAGCCGTTGTCGATCGGCGAGCGCGTGACGCTGGCGACCGCGGACAAGATCGTGTTCGGGAAGATCCGCAAGAAGTTCGGGGGGCGTCTTCGCTACGCTCTGTCCGGCGGTGCGGCCCTGGCTCGAGAGGTCGGAGAGTTCATCGATAATCTCGGCATCATGGTCTACGAGGGGTACGGGCTGACCGAGACGAGCCCTGTGACCAACGTGAACTACCCCGGCAATCGCAAGATGGGGAGCGTGGGCAAGGCCCTGCCGGGCTGCAAGATCGTGATCGATCGCGGGGTCACGCAGGACCCGACGCAGGGAGAGATCGTGGTGTATGGCCCCAACGTGATGCAGGGCTATCACAAGAGAGCCGAAGAGACGGCCGCGGTGCTGATGAGCGACCGTGGCTTCCGGACCGGCGACATGGGGTACCTGGATGACGACGGCTACCTGTTCGTCACGGGCCGGATCAAGGAGCAGTACAAGCTCGAGAACGGCAAGTACGTGGTCCCCTCGCCGCTGGAGGAAGGGCTCAAGCTCTCGCCGTTCGTCGCCAACGCGTTCATCTTCGGCGACAACCGCCCCCACAACGTCGCACTGATCGTGCCCGATGTCACGGTGCTGACCCGATGGGCGAAGTCCCAGGGGCTGGACAGCTCGGAGCCAGAGGAGCTCATCAAGAACGCGAAGGTGATCGACAAGGTCCGCGAAGAGCTCGAGCAGGTGAGCAAGGGGTTCAAAGGCTACGAGCGCGTGCAGAAGTTCAGCCTGATCCTGGAAGACTTCACGACGGCCAACGGAATGCTGACGCCGTCGCTCAAGCTCAAGCGACGTGCCGTGCTCGCGAAGTGGAGCTCGGTGCTGGACGGGCTCTACGCCTAGGTCAGCGCTGCGCCGGAGGGACGACGACCATCACGGGGTCGCTGATCAGGTGGTCGACCTGCTGCCAGCATCCCAGGGTATTTCCCGGCTCTGCCTCGATGCCCAGGACGAAGGCCCCCCGGACATCTGCGGTCGTCTCGCGCATCAGGTTGCTCGCGTGGTTCAGACAGGTCACCTTAGCGTGCGGCTCGACTGCGTAGTCGCCTCCCTTGATCACAGCCTGGCCGTTGAGGGACATCACGCTCTGGATCGCGGGAGGAGACGGCGGCGGCAGGGGCAGCGTCGGAGAGTTGCAGCCATCCAAGGCTGTCAAGCCAACCGCGAGGACGACGAAGAGCCAGTTCCGTCGGGACAAGGCAGACATCACGCCAGTCAAGCTAGCATGGGGTGTGCCGAGCAGAAACCCGGCGTTGGACGGCACGTTCGCGCGTGCAGGTTCGCCAACCCAGTTGACACTCTGGCAAGACGGTTGGCTGGCCGTCGGTTCGGGGTCTGGCGACTTTGCGAGGAAGGTGCTAGTCGCCGGAAGCGTTGATCGCCCAGTGCCGCCCTGCGGCCACTTCCGCTCATGCCCATCGTCGTGCGTCAACTTCCCTGGAGACCCGTACCCTACGCGCTGGGCATTGCGACCCTGCTCGCCCTGTCCCGATGCGGAGGCGGAGCGCGTGCCCAATCGCCCGAAGCCGCTGTCCTCCTCGGCCTGGAGCGTCAGGGCCTGCAGGCGTCGGCCCAGGAGCTGTCCTGGGTGGAGCCGCCAAGCGCGCTCGGCACCGCGGTCGCGATCGTTCGCGCCTGGAAACAGGGCGAGCCTGCGGACATCTTCCTCGTGCATGCGCGCGTCACTCCAGCGGGTGCGCTGCTCGAAGCACCATCGGCCTACAACCTCACCTCAACAGATTCTGCCGACGAGGGTCCAGCCCTGCGATCCGGGAATCACGTCGTGTTCGACGTGCGTCAGGCTGGGGTCTCGACCGGGATTCGCAGCCTTGATCTCTCTGGCGAGGCGCCGCTGCAGGGGTCGTGGACGCTGCTGGCGCGCGCGCAGAACTCCCTGACCAATCTGCAGCAGACCGGGCAGCTGCGGGGCGTGGGCAACTCGTTCTGGACCGTCGAACCGCCGTCCAAGCTCTCGCTGACCTTCGTCGACGGCACGGTGCGCGTGCAGCTCGACACCGTTGCGACTTCGCTTCCTGTCGCAGGTGGCGATCCGATCCAACCCTGCGAGATGATCCGTTTCAATCCCGCTGAGAAGGCGAGACCGGGCAATCTGGTCACGTGGGCGGTGGATCGGGTGCGAGCTTTCCCATGGTTCGGCGACGAGCGCATGCAGTGGCTCAAGGCGGTTGCATTTGGGGGGCTCGACTGGATCAAGCGAGCGCAGGCCAAGGTGACCAAGGACAGCACGGCGAGCGACATCGCGGCAGACCTGGGTGACATCGGCTCGCAGAGTCCACCGACCAGCTACACGGATCCGGAGACCGGGTGGCCGCCCGCGCCCATGAAACCGTGGATCACCAAGCCACCGGTGGAAGGCGAAGGGCAGTGGATCCCTCTGGACAAGGATCCCTTCGTCGCAGTCAATCCTGGCGCCCCGCCAGCGTTCGTGACCTCGTTCATCCGGGCGGACCGCGAGCGCGCGTACACGCGGGTCTACGTCACCCTCTGGGATCCGCGTCAGGTCGAGCTGCACATGATGGCAGGTTCGATCGAGCCCCGTGGTCCGTCGGGAGAAGCAGGTCCAGGGCTCATTCCACGCGCGCCCGAGCGAATGAAGCGGCTCGTCGCAGCGTGCAACGGCGGCTTCCAGGCGTTCCACGGAGAGTTCGGCGTGATGGCGGACGGCGTGGTGTACCTGCCTCCCAAACCCTACTCGTCGACCGTCCTGTCGCTCAAGGATGGGTGGACCGGATTTGGAACCTGGCCCAACGCGGATGAGATCCCCCCTGACGTCCTTTCATTTCGCCAGAACCTGACTGCGCTCGTGCAGGACTCCAAGTTCAACCCCTATGGACGCACCTGGTGGGGAGGCACGCCGCCGGATTGGGAGGATCGTGTGCACAGCACGCGCACCGGCATCTGCCTGACGGAAGAGGGCTTCGTCGCGTTCTTCTATGGCAACGAGATCGACTCTGCGCCGCTCGCCCGCGCGATGCTCCAGGCCCGATGCAAGTACGGTATCCACCTGGACATGAATCCCGGGCACACGGGGTTGGAGTTCTACCGCGCGATGCCCACCTCCCAGATGCAGCCTCTCGGCCGTCCCATGCAAAAGGACTGGGAAGCCGAAGGCGTGATCGAGGGGATGGACGGCTGGTCCTTCCGGGGCCGTCGGATGATCCGGCACATGGGCCTGATGAACTTCCCGCGCTACATCCAGCGCGAAGCGCGGGACTTCATGTACCTGATGCTGCGGCCCGTGCTTCCTGGGGAAGACCTCGCACCGATCATCAATCCTGCGGAACCGGACGAAGGGAAGTGGAGGACCAAGGGGTTGCCGCATCATGGGTTCCCATACGCTGTGGCGACGACGATGCTCCGGCCGGACGCGTCGCGGCCAGCGGCTCACGTGTACCTGTTGAAGATGGATCCCCGGGCGCTGCGTCCGGCTGGGATGCAGGGCACGGAGGCTGGGGCGCAGACGGTGCTGAGCGTGTCGAACGCGAACGTCGGCCCTCGGCATCCGAGCGTCTGGTTCACGGGCGGGGCGGTTAGCGTGGCAAAGGAGTCACCGGGCAAGGATGCGTTCGCCCTTGTGTCCGGCATCGACCCTGACTCTCCGGAGGCTGCAAACTCGTACGCGGCGCTGGGGGTGCAGGATGAAGACGGGATGCTGGTGTACGCGGAGGTGCAGACGGATCGGCGTGCGGGGGCCGACGCTGCGATGCTCAAGCAAGTGCTGGGGCGCATGGGTTGCTCGGCGGTGATTCTGCTCCACAAGCCTCTTTTGCCTGCATTTGGCGAGGCGGGGCCTGCGCGAGACGGCAGAGGGAACACGTACGAGCGGGTCGTGAAGTTGGTACGAGTGCAATCACCAGGTGCGAAGGTGGTGTTCCCGGACACGCCGGTGGTGGGTCCGAAGGAGTGGGCGCCGCTGCAGGCGCGTCGCGTCAGATACTTCAAAAAGCCTACTCCGGCGTCGTCGAGCGGGTCGGGCTCGACCGCCTCCCCTCCCACCGCCCCGACCGAAGCACCGGCCGCTCCCTGACAGTGGCCACGATGAAATGCGCGCTGGCTGCACCGAGCGAATGAGCCCAGCGCATCGTTGACGCTGCTTGCCTGAGCGGGGTACAAGCGCATGCGCGTAGCCCCCTCGTGGTTGGCGCCGGGAGCCTTGCTTGTGAGCCGTCCGCAACCCTTTGGCCCATACGATCTGATCGAGCGCATCAATGTCGGCGGTATGGCCGAGGTGTTCCGGGCAGTTCACAGGGACAACCGCATGCGGGTGGCGCTCAAGCGGATCCTGCCGTCGGTTGCGGAGGACGAGGAATTCATCTCGATGTTTCGAGATGAAGCGACGATCGCGAGCCAGCTCGATCATCCGAATATCGCGAAAATCTATGATATTGGGCGGGTCGACAACAGCTACTACATCGCGTTGGAGTATGTGGACGGGAAGGACGCGCGGACGATTTTCGATCACGCGTTGCGGATGAAGAGCGCGGTGCCGATCGACATCGTGCTGTACGTGATCACGAGCTTATGTAAGGGGCTGGACTATGCGCACCAGCGCAAGGATGCGCAGGGGAAGCCGCTGGGTCTGGTGCATCGGGATGTCAGCCCGCAGAACATCCTGGTTTCGATGGAGGGGGAAGCGAAGCTGATCGACTTTGGGATCGCAAAAGCGGCTGGAAAGCTCGCGCGAACCCAGGTGGGGGCGATCAAGGGCAAGTTCGGGTACATGTCGCCGGAGCAGGTCCGCGGGTTGCCCGTGGACCGCCGATCGGACATCTTTTCCGTTGGGATCTGCCTGTGGGAGCTCCTGACGATGCAACGGCTCTTCCAGGGCGACAACGAGATTGTCGTCATGGAGCGCATTCGCAACGCCGACATCACGCCGCCGTCCAAGATCGTGCCCACGGTCGCGGTCGAAGTAGAGCGGATGGTGATGCGGGCGCTAGCTAAGGATGTGGATGAAAGGTACAATTCCGCCGCCGACTTGCTTGCGGAATTGAGTGCGTTTGCGCACACCGAAGGGATCGTGGTGCAGCGCGAGCGCGCTGCGGACTATATGCGACACAACTTCAGCGACGACGCGGCTCGGAAAGCCGCACCCCGTGAGGAGGCCCACGCCATGGCCGACAACAAGGGCGGATCGGACCTTGATGTTTTCGAAGGGCTAGCTCGAAAGCCCCAGGCACGCCCTGCGACGCCGCCACCATCCGTACCATTTCCAACATCGCCGGGCCTGAAGGGAGGAGGTCCTCCTCCGCCCCCATCGCGAGCACGCACCTTGCTCGGCATGGCACCAGTGCAAGCGCCGCCACCCGCGGCGATGCCTGCGCCGATGCCGCCGCCTCCATCGGGTGCGCCACGCTTGCCGGTACCCAGCTCACCTGGACTTCCGCCGCCTCCTGCGGCGCGCGGCTCTGGTGTCTTGCCTGCGGTTGCGCCGCCACCACCGCGCACGAGCGCTCCTCCGCCTCCTCCGGCAGGACCGCCAGGAAGAAGCAATGCGTTGCCGCTTCCCACGCCTCCGCCTGGAGCGCACATGGGCCCGTTGCCCGCGCCGACGGCTCCTGGTTTGCCGCCCACGGCTCCTGCGACCGTGGACATGGACTGGGATGACGAGGACGAGAAGACCCACGTCTACGACAAGGACAGCACCCAGGACGTCGCGCAGGCGCTGATGCGTCCTGGACCTGCAGCAGGCACGCCGGCGCCTCCGCCTACGTCAGCTGCAGCCGCAGCCTTGCTCGCTCGCTCCGGAGCTGTCGCAGCTCCCATCCCGCGTCCTCCGTCGATCCCGCCCGGACAGTATGGACCTGGCGGACCTGCAACTGCGCCGGCATCGTTCCCTTCGCAACCGCAGATGCAAGCGCCGGTACCCGTGCCCGTGCAGGCAGCACCGGCTCCTGCCAAGAGCGGCGGTGCTGGCAAGATCATCGGCCTGCTCGCTGCTGTGTTCGTCGCGCTCGCGGTGATCGCGGCTGTCGGAATCCTGGTCCTCAAGCCGAACAACGGGACGCTCAAGGTCTACGTGTCAGGGCCTGGCGGAAGGGACATCGAGAAGGTCGACATCTTCGTCGATGGCAAGAAGGTCTGCGAGTCGTCTCCTTGCACGCAGGATCTCAAGGCGGGCAAGCACGACGTCAAGGCCGTGGCCGAAGGCTATCAGCACCAGGCCCCGCAGCCGATCGACGTGAAGGGTGGCGATCAGACTCCGTTCAAGATCGAGCTGAAGCCGACGTCAGGAGGCACGGGCGTACAGGTTGCCGGATCGCAGGAGGGCGTGAAGCTCTTCATCGACGGCAAGGAGATCGGACCGCTGCCGCAGACGGTCAAGGATCTCACGCCAGGCGAGCACAAGATCAAGATCGCGGGCAGCGAGCGCTTCAAGGCTGAGGAGCGCACGGTCAACGTGAGCGAGAACAAGATCGAGGATCTTGGGACGATCAAGCTCCAGGTGCTCAAGGGCAAGGCGAACCTGCAGCTCGTCACGCACGGCGCGCGCATCATCCTCGTCGCGTCCAATGGCGAGAAGCGTCAGATCGAAGAGAAGATGTTCAACAACGGGATGCTCCCGGTGGACGTCGACACTTCGAAGACGTGGCAGCTCGAGGCGAGCAAGACCGGGTTCGAGGATCTGAAGATTCCGATCTCGTTCGACGACGGCGCAGCGGAGAAGACGTTCAAGATCGAGCTGTTCGAGAAGGGCAAGGCGCCGGCGAAGCCTGCTGCGACTGGCGAACCGGCACCGACCAGCACGGGTGAACCCAAGCCACCGCCGACGTCGGAGCCTGGGGGCAACGCCACGCTGAACATCAACTCGATCCCGCCTGGCGCGGCCGTGCTCGTCGACGGGCGCCCTGTGGGCCGTACGCCGAAGACCGGTGTGTCGGTTGCTCCGGGCACGCACACGGTGACCTTCAAGCATCCTGAGAAGGGCACCAAGTCCACGACCGTCACGGTCAAGGCAGGCGAGACCAAGGGCGTGGGCATCAAGCTGTAGCGTCCCTGCCCTGTCGATCGACCTTCCTGCGCTACTCTCGCAAACCAACGTGTCCTGCCGCTGCCTCTTCTTCTGATTGAAGGAGCAGCAGCCGTACGCCTAGGATGCTTGGCTAGAAAGAGAGGCTACTCCGTGAACGCGCCATCGCAGAGCGCACGGCCGGGGATCGGGCTGGTGGTACTGCTCCTGCTGTTGCTGTGCCTGTGGGGGCTGAGTTGGCCCCTGCTTGGCGGTCACCTCCCGCTGCACCCCTACGACGGACGGGCGGTGCAGACCCTGAGCTGGGCGGAGGGGAAGTACTATCTGGCAGTCCTGCTGCTCGAGGCGGTCATGCTCATCGCAGCCGTACGGCTTGTCGCAGCGCGATGGTCTGCGCGGCTCGACCAGCAGATCGTCACGCTGCTCGAGCGCCCGACTCGCGCGTACGCCGCGATCGCGGTCATCGGCGCGGTGATGGCCCTGAACGTGGGGATGCTCGTGGTGGGACACCGTTCCCTCACGGAGGACGAAGCGACCTACTTGTTCCAGGCGCGCCTGCTGCTGTCTGGTCATCTGTCCGCGCACGTGCCGCTCCAGGCGTATGCGTTTCACCAACCGTTCTTCTATCTGGTCAGCATCGACCAGTGGAGCGGCTACTATCAATGGGCGCATCCGGCGCTGCTCGCGATCGGCCTGGTGGTCGGGTCGCCCTGGCTGACATCGATCTTCATGCTTGCCCTGACGGTGTTCTTTTCTGGCAAGGCAGCGGAGGAGTACTCGGGGGAAGCAAGAGCGGGGGTCGTGGCAGCGCTCGTGGTCGCGCTCAGCCCACTCGCGGTGCTGACAGCGGGAACGATCCACAACTCCAATCCGGCTGCAGCGTGCGCGGCGATTGCGTTGTGGGGCTTCGCACGTCTGAACAAGCGCATGGATCTTGGCGCGGTGCTTGCGGTCGGCTTGTCGACGGCGATCGGAATGCACGTCCGGCCGCTCGACCAGTTTGCGCTGGTGGCAGGGTCCACGGCTCTCCTGTTTGTAGAGCACAGGCGTGAGGCCGTCCGGCTGGCTCTCCGGTTGGCGCCGGCAGGTGCGATCGCCGTGCTCGGCATCGTTGTGCATGTGCTGATCCATCGCGTCTTGCAGGGCCACTGGGAGCATGGCTCGATGACGGTTCCGGTGGGGGCCTTCGGTTTCGGCAAAGCGGTGGTGGGCGTCGTGCACACGCCGGCCAATGCCGCGTCGCTGCTGCTGACCGATTTGGCGCACGTCATGTTCTATCTCACCGGCACACCGTGGGTGCTGTTGCTCCTGGCATTTCCTGCGTTACGCCTGGTGCCGGGCAAGAAGTACGTCGCGCCAGCGACTCTGGTGGTGCTGTACTCGTCAGGATACTTCCTTTTTGGAGGCTGGTCCGTGCTGCACACGGGCCCGGTCTACTACAACGCGCTGGTCCCTGTGCTCGCGGCGCTGGTGGCAATGGCTGCTGTCGATGCGCACGGCAGCCTCAAGCGCTGGGCGCCGACGCGGCGCGTGGTGCCTGGATTTCTCGTGGTGCAGGTCGCAGCCAGCATCGTGTTCTTCTGGCCTACGCAGGCGCTCGAGGTAGCCCGAGCGTCCCAGGCGGCACACCGTTGCGAGGAACTGACGGAGCGCAGCCAGCTCAACCGAGCGCTCGTCTTCGTCATGGAAGGGAATGAAGCCCACGACAGCTGGGTGCATCAGGCTCCCCTACCCGGCCCTGGATTCGACGATCCGATTCTGTATGCGAGGTTTCCCCATTACCTGCCCCAGGATGAAGAATCACCGCTGAGATTTGCGCGCTGGGTGGCAGCAGAATTCGGACGCGATCGGGAGACCTTTCTCGCTCTATGCCTGAAGACATCGAAGCCAGCGCTGGCTCGATACGACCTGAAGACGGGGAAGATCGAAGAGATCTCAGCGCCGTCCGACATGCAGACGGAGACGCACCGCTCCTGGCTGGACAAGAACATCCCGGCAGGGCCCTGGACGCCGCTTCCGGACGAAGTGCGCGAGCGCATTCTGCGGGAGATCCGATGACGCTATTGCGCCGCCGCCGGCCGAGCTGCGGATCCTCGTGCTGCGTCGAGCAGCCCTAGGAACCATGGTGTGGCTCGTCGTATCGTTCGCTTGCCTGTCCGCGCTGCTGGCAGTGCTGGGGCCGGGCCACGCGATCTGGTTCGCGAGTCGAGCCGGCCGGAGGACCGAGGCGAAGGACGATCCCGAGCCCGCACCGCTTCCGTTCGTGTCTCTGCTGGTGGCCTGCCACAACGAATCGGAAACCGTTGCAGCGAAAGTGAGAAACATCCGGGCGCTCGCCTACCCGGCGGATCGGTTCGAGGTCCTGTTCGCAGACGGCGGGTCGAACGATGGCACGCTGCCTCTGCTGGCGGAGCTGGCCTCGGAGTTCACCCCGATGCGAGTGCTGACCTGCGCGACGCGCGGGAAGGTACCGCAGCTGAACGAAGCGCTGCGGCAAGCGCGGGGCGACCTGATCATCAACACGGACGCGGACGCGTTGATGGCGCCGGATGCGCTTCAGCGGATGGTACGGGAGTTCTCGCGGCGGCCGGACGTATGGGTGGTTGGAGCCTGGACGGAGCCTGTCCATGCGGTGGAAGCGGAGAAGCTGTTCTGGGAGATGCAGAACAAGCAGCGGCAGAGGGAGAGCCACGCGGGGCTTCTGCTCACCGTGGTGGCACCCTGCTACGGCTATCGACGCGAGCTGCTCGATCAGTATCCATCGGATGTCGTGGCTGATGACGTGCACGTGGCCCTGCGCGCGACATTCGGAGGGCACCGGGTGCTGTACGAACAATCCGTGCAGGCCGTGGAGACACGATGCCCGGTGTCGAACCGGCAGCTGCTGTGGCACAAGCGACGCAAGATCAGCGCAGTGGTGAGGGAATTCCTGCGCTTTGCCCCTCAGCTGGGGAGGCTGAGCGCTGCGCAGCAATTCCACTTTGTCGTGCGGGGCCTCCAGCTGACCTTCGTACCTGTCGGGGCACTCTGCTGGGCGAGTCTCGGCGTTTCCTTGTGCTTGCGACTGCCCAGCGGTTTGGCGCTGCTCGAGTGGGTTGGGGTAGCAACCATTGTGGGATGGGTCGGAGCAACCGTGTGGATGGTCGCGCGTCGGGGGCTCAGACGCACGCTTTCGACGTTCGCGGCCTTCCTGATACCCCTGGTTGCTTCCGTGCTGGCTCTGCTAACCTTGCCATTCTACCGTGAGACGAGCTCCTACCGGAGGATTGGGCCTCGCAGAAACTCGCCCGGGGGGGCATCGGTCGCTGAGCGACCGCGTTGATCCCGCGCTGCGAGCTCCGCCACCGGCGCGTGTGCGAACCGACGACTCAACGAGGAGCTTCGATGGCTCGTGTTGCCCTGATCAGTCCGCCGTTCCTGCCTGAGTACATGCGCAACGCCAGATGCGACTTCGTGTCGCTGTCCGGCACGCAGTGGTACCCAATCCTGCTGGGCTACTGCGGCGCGTACCTGGAGGGTCGCGGACATGACGTGCTGTTCATCGATGCTCCAGCGGCCGGGCTGGATCACGCGGCCGCCCTGGCGAAGATCGCACGTTTTCGGCCTGAGCTGGTTGCGGTCTACACCGGGTTGATGAGCGAGAGCAACGACGTCCGGTTCTGCGATGACCTGATCGAGACGCAGGGGACGAACGTGGTGGCGGTAGGCCCGTACGCATCGATCGATCCTCCCGCGCTCCTTGGCAAGGCGAAGCGGCTGGACAAGCTCGTTGTCGGGGAGTTCGAGCGCGCGGTCGGTCAGCTCATCGAGGGAGTGGCGCTCGGGGCGGTAGACGGGCTCACATGGCGGCAGGCCGGGTCATTGCGTGAGAATTCGCGGGGCTCCTACCTGACCGGGCCGGAGCTGGACGCCATCCCGTTCGTGTCGCGATTCTTCAAGAAGCACGTTCACCTCGCCCACTATCGCACGTCTTCCGAGCCGCACCCCTTCATGGACATCATGACCGGACGAGGCTGCGCGTGGGGTCTATGCACCTATTGCTTGTGGGTGCACACGTACGTCAAGGGCAGGACCTACAACGTCCGGAGCATCGGGAACGTGATCGAGGAGCTCCGATACATCCAGTCGGAGCTGCCGGAGGTCCGGTCTGTGATGCTGCAGGACGATACGCTCACCGAGGAGCGCGCGATGGCACTTGCGGAGGCGAAGATCCGCGGTCGGCTGACGATTCCCTGGTCCTGCTACGCGCGGGCAGAGCTGTCGTACGAGACACTCCTCGCAATGAAGCGTGCGGGCTGCCTGAATCTGCACGTGGGCTACGAGTCGGCGAGCCCGAGAGTGCTCAAGCGGATCCGCAAGGGAATC
The DNA here is from genome assembly GCA_016218915.1 of Deltaproteobacteria bacterium. Classification (GTDB taxonomy): domain Bacteria; phylum Myxococcota_A; class Polyangia; order Polyangiales; family Polyangiaceae; genus JACRCQ01. Next base: position 398,247 of record JACRCQ010000030.1, on the reverse strand, counting down.
TCGGTGGAACGAATGGAGCGATTCACGCGCGACGCAAAGCGTGCAGGCCTGCACATACACGGAGACTTTGCTCTTGGATTTCCCGGCGAGACGATGGCGGAAGCGCAACAAACCGTGCGTATGGCCAAGAGGCTGAATCCTGAGTCGGCCCAGTTCCAGCTCATGATTCCGTTCCCCGGTACTCCGTTCCATGACGACATGGACGCCAATGGCTGGCTGAATGCCGAGGGCCAGCCCGACATGCCGCAGTTCTCGAACAACCAGATCCGTGAGGTTGCCAAGCACGCGTACCGCGCCTTCTACTTGCGCCCGACCCATCTCTGGCGATGCATCCGACATCCGCACCGATACGTGTTCTCGAAGTACCGGACGATCCGGCGAGCGATTCCGGCGATGTTCTGGAAACGATGGGAGGTCTGAGTGCCTGGGCCCGAAGTATCGATGACGCTTGGGGAGCTTCCGGATAGGATGGAGCGATGTCAGCCGAGGTGACGCAGGCCCAATCCAAGGCGGCAAATCGGACGTTCTACGATCTGGTCAGCGACGTGTACGAGGAGGCGGACGGGCGGCGGGACGAGCGATTGGGGCGATATCTGGACCGGCAATTGGGGCGGGTCGCAAGCGCTTGCGGCGCGGGGCGGGTTCTGGATCTCGGATGCGGCACGGGTTTCGTTGCTTCGCGGGCAGTACGGCTGTTCCATCAGGTTGACGGCGTCGACATCTCCCCCAAGGTCCTCGAGAAAGCGCGAGCATCCGTCCCTGGAGCGACCTTCCACACCGCCGAGGCCGATGGCCTTCCCTTCGAGTCCGGCTCGTTCGATGCGGTCGTGGCCGTAGCGTTTCTTCACCATGTCGCCGACCACACTCCTGTGTTCCGCGAGATACACCGCGTGCTGCGACCCGGCGGAATGCTGTACACCGATCATGACCTGGACCGTCTCTTCTTTCTGGTCTTCCGAGGGCCGCTGGCCGTGTACCGACTGCTGCGCAACGAAGAGAAGCGGTACCGCGCATTGTGTCCGGCGCTTCCGTCGGACATCTATCGAGCCACCGAAGTGCATCATGACGGAGTGGACGCTACCGGGATGGTCCGGGCTCTCCGAGTCCTACAATTCCAGAGCGTCCGGGCGTCTTATCACTGGATGGGACTCAGTCCATGGTTCGACCGGATCGGTCGTGTGGTCAACGACGAGGGTACGGCGCGGCGAGGATTTGCGCCGTCCCTGACTCTGTGGGCGCAGAAGTGAAGGCGCTTGTGCAAAGGCAGGCGGCTCGCTACTGGCTCGCTTTCCGGTATGCCGTCCATCGCCGCAAGCCCCGCCTGACTGCAAGGATTGCTTCGACTTCCCTGCGCGTCTTCGTGCTGCGCAGGCCGCTGCTGCGTTACGTGGACTTCTCAATCGATTTCGCGTGCAACCTGAAGTGCGCGCATTGCTTCAACGAGTCGCTGCGCGGTTCAGCCAACGGGCGTGAGCTACTGACGCCCGGCGACTACGGGCGAATCGCAACGCAGTGCAGGGCACTGGGGGCGGTGGCCTTCTCGTTCCAGGGGGGAGAGGCCACGCTGGACATGGATCGGCTCGAAAGCATTCTGCGCGCGGTGGACCCTTGGAGCGCGCTGATCTCCGTCACCACGAATGGGACGCTTCTCACGCACGACAACCTGGTGAGGCTGCGGCGTGCGGGAGTCGACATCCTGACCGTGAGCCTGGATAGCGGGCACGCAGAGGAGCACGACAGATTCCGGGGCAAGGACGGCACCTTCGAGCTCGCGCTGGCAGGGATCGACCGGGCGCTGTCGATGGGGCTGCACGTGACGATCGGGACGACGGTGTCGCATCAGAACGTGCGGTCGGCTGGGCTGCACAAGCTGTTCGATCTCGCGAGACAAAGGCGGTGCCTGCTGGTCCTCGCTCTGGCAGTGCCTGCGGGCCGATGGAAAGCGAACGACGACATCCTGCTGACAGCGGAGGACCTGAGGCTCGTCGACAGCTATTGCGCTCGCGACCCGTTGATCAAGACCGACCTCGAGGGGAATTACCTGCGCCGCGGGTGCGGAGCCGCGAAGGAGATACTCTATGTGACGCCATACGGCGACGTGTTTGCGTGCCCCTTCCTGCACGTCAGCTTTGGCCAGGTTCCACAGGAGAGCGTGGAGGAGATCCGACGCAGGGCATTGGGAAGCCCGTATCTGGCGGGCTACTGGCCGAGGTGTCTGGTGGCAGCGGAGCCGGCATTCATCCAGCATGTGATGCGGCAGATCCGCGAAGCCGGGCATCAGCCCTTGAGCCATCGCGACGTACGATGGGGTGAGCCGGGCAAGGATCGAGCAGGATGATGCGATGCGCCGCGACATCCATTTTCTGACGGGCGCCAACGGGTTCGTGGGCGCCGCGCTCGCGCGCGAGCTCGCCAGGCGTTCCGAGCAGGTCGTCCTGATGGTGCACCAGCGCCAAGACCATCCCTTCCTCCGCGCGCTGTCCGTGCCGATCGTGCGAGGCGACCTGCGCGACCTCAGCGCGTTGCGCAGACTCATTCCCCAAGGCGCCGTCGTCATCCATTGCGCGGCGCGCGTCTCATTCGATCCAGCGGACCGCCCCGAAGTCTTCGAGACCAACGTAGACGGAACGAGCCGGCTGGTAGATGCAGCGATCGAGGCACGAGCTCGCTCCATGGTATTTTTGTCAGCCGGAGCGGTCTTTGGGGCTGCGGATACGGCGGCAACGCTGATGAACGAGGACAGCCCGCGGCGCCACGCGCCGAGCGATTCCTATGCGGCCAGCAAGGCTCGCGCGGAGCAGGTTTGCAGGTCGGCGCTCGATCGCGGGCTCGATGTGAGGATTGCGAACCCTGTGACGACGTACGGAGCCGGCGATCATCACCTGCGAGCCGGGGGACGCGTCGTGCATGAGGTGCTGTCCCGCAAGCGTCTCCTGGTACCGCCGGGAGGCACATCGTGGATTCACATCGACGACCTCGTACGTGGGATTCTTCTGATCGCAGAGCGGGGCACCGCAGGGACGAACTACCTCCTATCGGCGGGCCACGTGTCCTATCGGGATCTGTTCGAAGCGATCACGACAGCGGGCGGATGGAGGGGCACTCGCATCGTGCTTCCGCCGCATGTTGCACCAGTCGCCAGGAGGTGCCTCGCGCTCGTGGGACAGCTCGCAGGGCTCGCCCACGTGGACCTGCCGGTTCAAAGGATCGCCGAGCTGTTTCGCTACAAGTACTTTTCAGCGGCTCGAGCGCGCGTCGACCTTGGATTCCAGCCCACGGAATCCCTCGAGACAAGCGTCCGCGCAACGCTCGAATATCTACGTGCAGAGCGACTCCTCGTTCACCCGTGACCCTCAGCACCCGGGCCCCGGTGCGCCGCCAGATCCTGGTCGTCGTCGGAACGGGAATGGCCCCCGGCGCTCGGTGCACGAGGGCGGGACGAAAGCGACCGGAGGTCTTCCTGGATGCCGTTGACCTGGAAAGCGATCTCGCGGAAGCGGCGCGCGACGGTGGTCAGGATCACACCCGCGAGAATCAGGCTCACGCTCACCATCTCGAGCCCGGTCGCAAGGACGGCTGTGGGAATGCGGACGACGTGGGTCTTGGCGAACTCCCAAGTCACGAAGAGACCCGGCGCGAGGCCGAGGAGCCCAACGGCGAGGCCGATTCCCCCGAAGAATGTGAGCGGACGATAGTCTCTTAGCAGGAGGAAGATCACATACAGGATTCTGAAGCCGTCACCGACAATCCGAATCTTCGAGCGGCTCCCGGCAGGTCTGCTGATCAAGCGCACGGGCACCTCTTCGGTCCGGGCACCACGATCCAACGCAAGAATGGTCAGCTCGGTCTCGAGCTCAAACCCGGAAGAGAAGATGGGAGACTGCCGCACGAACTGACGCGTCATGGCCCGGTAGCCTGTCAGCAGGTCCCCAACTTCCGCTCGAAATATGAAATTGACGGTGGACAGGAAGAGCCGGTTGCCGATGCGATTGATCCAGTGCACTTCGCTCCTCGAGGCCTTCTCGAGTCGGGTGCCAATCGCCACGTCCGCGTGGTCCGACACAACTGGAGCGATCAGCTTGTGGGCATCGCCGGCCGGATAGGTTCCGTCGCCGTCCACCAGCAGGTAGATGTCCGCATCGATCTGGCGGAAGGCCTTCCTGACCGCGTGCCCTTTCCCACGCCTGCGTTCGTGGAGGATGACTGCGCCGCCCGCCGCGGCAATCGACGCAGTGGCATCTGTGGAGCCGTTGTCGATCACGACGACCTGGGCGTCGGGCAACTCGCGCCGGAAGTCCGCGACCACCGAGCCGATGGTCAGGGCCTCGTCGAGACACGGTATGATTACCGCAATTCGCGAGGCATGTTCGGAATGGGACATGGTTGAGGCGATCATACCGCCCAGGCGCTTGCCTGGCGATAGCCCGCCTCGGACGAACGGCGCTGGCCCGAACTTGCCATCTAGCGGTCCTTGCTCACGGGCAGACTGGCCTCTGATTCGCCGCTCGCGGGCCGTGGCTCTGGGGCCGGCTCTGCCTTGGTAGAAGAACGCTCGAGGAGCACCACGAGGCCACCGGTGGAGGAAACACCCACCGTGACGAGGAATGCGAGCAAGGATGCGCTCAGTGCTGCCGTGGAAGAGACCCCAGCAATTCCCCAGATGCTGACGAACACGACCTCGCGCTGACCAATCCCGAGCGGTGTCAGGGGGACGAAGGTCAGCAGCACTACGAGCGGAGCCACTTGAAGGACGCGGAAGATCTCGACGCCGGGGGAGACCTGCACCACGAGATAGGTCAGGCATCCGATGACAGCAGCCTGGGTGATACACGACAGGCCGCAAGCAGCCGCGAGCCGGGCCGCATCGCGCGGAGGGCGCAGCGTGCCAAGCTCCTTGAGCACTCCCGGCGCTCGGCGGAGCGTGCGTCCCAGCCCCGGCCAAAGCTTTGGCAGCCAAGGGGCCCCAAGGCTCAGCAAAGCGAGGAGCATCGCGATGGCTGCGGCTGAGCGCGTGAGATCCACGGCCAGCGAGGATCGCGACGGCGGCCCCCAGAATCCAAACGCAGCCACGAGCGCCAGCAATCCGAACAGTCCTGCCAAACGATCGACGAATACGACCATCATCGACTGCACGAGGCCGCCAGCCGCGTGACGGGTACGATAGGCGCGGACGACGTCGCCACCGACAGCCCCGGGGAGCAGCCCGAAGTACAGTCCCAGAAAGGTCGTGCGAAGCAGCGAAAGAAAGGGGGGCACGCTCGGCGCGTCATAGGCTTGCAGAAGGACGCGCCAGCGAAGGGCCCCAACGGCGACCGCCAGCACGAAGATGCAAAACACGAAGGCGATAGGGCGAAGCCCGACCTGAAGGGCCAGGCGCGCGGAGGTCACGACCGGAGTTGAGTACGCGACCCAAGCGAGCGGCACGGCAACGACCAGACACCTGAGTCCCAGCAGCATCAGCCGGCGGCTCGGCCGGTTCGGCCGGCCGGACGTGGTCGTCGGGGCGCTATCTGGAGCCGTGAACACCTGATCCGCATCCTACCTCCCCGTCCGCCGACCCGTCCATCATCGGAGGCGCAGCGCTCGCGTTCGTCAGCGTTTCGATCCGGAGGCCGAGCACCTTGCGTGTTGCAGCCCGGGCACGACGCGGGCACGCTTTGGACGCGTCCGCGGCATGCGATTCCGAGGCATGATGAAACTCCTGCTGGTCAACCCACCCTGGAAGCTCGACAGCCACAGCGTCTACAGCGCTACCGGCGCCATTTATCCGCCGTTGGGCTTTGCGTCCATGGCCGCAGTGCTTGCGTCGGACAAGACCGTGCAGACAGAGGTGCTCGATGCCTGGGGACTGGGGCTCGGGCTCGATCGATTCGTCCAGGAGCTCAAGAGCCGACGTCCGGACGTCATCGGGATATCCATGTACACGACCACGGTGGTCCAGGCGCTCGCTGCCGCTCGGGCCGCGAAGTCGGCCCTGCCCGCTGCGACCGTGGTCGCCGGAGGCCCCCACGCGAGCATCCTTCCCGAGGAGGTGATCGAGCAACCGTGCATCGACTATGTCGTACGCGGCGAGGGCGAGCCGGTGCTGCCGCGGCTACTCGACTACCTGCGGAAATGCGGCAGCTCCAGCGAACCCTCCCTGTCCACCATCCCGGGGCTCACCTATCGGCACCAAGGAAGAACCATCCATAATGCAGGCGTGGGGTACGTCGAAGACCTCAACTCCCTCCCGTGGCCCGCTCGGGAGCTGCTCCCCATGCACATTTATCGACCCGCATCGGGGGCTTATCGACGGCTGCCCGTGACCTCGATGATGACGACGCGGGGATGCCCGTTCGCGTGCGGGTTCTGCTCCAAGGCGATCTTCGGCAATCACGTCCGGTACCGCAGCGTCGCGAACGTCATCGCTGAGATCGAGTATCTCATCGAGCGGTACGGGGTGAAGGAGATCTACTTTGCGGACGATTGTTTCACCATGGACCGCGGTCGGACAGAGGCGCTGTGCGACCAGATACGGACGAAGGGGCTGGATCTGACCTGGACGTGCTCGACACGCGTGAATCTGGTCGACCCACCGCTGCTGCGGCGCATGCGTCAGGCAGGCTGCGTCTCCATCGGTTTCGGTATCGAGACGGCCAGTGTCGAGCTCGGAGATCTCATGCACAAGCGCATTTCCCCGAAGGATGCGCGCGCGGCACTCGGTGCTGCAAGGCTGGAGGGGATTGAGACCCGAACGTCGTACATCCTCGGCTTTCCAGGGGAGGACCTCGAGAGCCTGACCCGAACGGTGAATCTTGCCCTCGACCTCGACTCGGACTTCGTCATCTTCAATCTCGCGATCCCGCTTCCCGGAACCGATCTCTATCGCTTGGCAAAAGAGAAACACGCGCTGATGTGCGACGGATTCGAGCTTTATCCGAAGACCGACGGGGCGCACGTCTTGATACGGCTGGAGGACGTACCGGCGCGAGCGCTCGAGGAATTCTATCGGAAGGCCTACCGACGATACTACTTGCGGCCGCGCTACGTCTTGCGGCGTTTGAGATCACTGCGGAGCCCGCGCGACCTACTGGGCAACATGAAGGGGCTGTTCGAGTTCCTGAGGTGGAACAGGGGGGCGAATGCATAGGCGTGTTGCGCTCGTCCAACCACGGATTCCGGACGGCAACTTCAGCCCGAATCTGGGGCTTCTGTATCTCGCCGCCGTCCTCGAGAAAAGCGGGATGCAGGTCCGTACGTTCGACGAGAGCCTGGACCCTGGCTATCTCCAGAAGCTTCTCGCCTATCGTCCCTCGGTCGTCGGTTTCACCGTGGTGACCGCAGCCGTAAAGCGGGTCTTCCAGGCTGCGCGACGAATCAAGGCCAGCCTGCCCGAGACCGCGGTGGTAGCCGGCGGCCCTCATCCGAGCGTCTTGCCCGAGGAAGTCCTTGCATGCCCTGGCATCGACGCTTGTGTGGTAGGAGAAGGAGAATTCGCTTTTCTCGAGCTGTGCGAAGCCTGGGTGAACGGCGGGACGCTGGACGGCGTTGCGAATCTCGTCCGGAGGTCCAGCGGAACGATGCAACGGACCCCGTGTCGTCCGCTGCTGACCTCGGCGGAATTGGATGCGTTGCCGTATCCCGCGTTCCATCTGCTCGACCTGGAAAGCGTCTTCGCCCGAATGACCCACGGACTGTTTCGCAAGGGCAAGCGGGTCCTACCTATCATGACGTCGCGTGGCTGCCCGTACCCGTGTGCGTTCTGCTGCAGGACCATGGGCAAGCGCGTGCGCGTCCGCGCGGCGGACAAGGTACTCGACGAGATCGGCGCTTTGATTGACCGCTACGCGATTGATGAGGTCTACATCGAGGACGACAATTTCACGATGGACCGGGAGCGCGCGCTCGCGATCCTGCGAGGAATCCGCTCCCGATTTCCGGGCCTCAGCGTCAAGTTCGCCAATGGCCTCCGTGCGGACCGGGTCGACGCGACTCTCCTGGAGGCGATCAGGGCCGCGGGCGGCTACTGGATAGGATTCGGGATCGAGTCCGGATCGCCTCGGGTTCTTGGGCTCATGAACAAGCAGCTCGACCTGGAACGTGCGCGGTCCATTGTCGCGCTTGCCAAGGACCGCGGCTTCAAGACGGGCTCCAATCTCATCATCGGCTACCCCGGAGAAACCTGGAGCGACATTCTGCAGAGCATCCGATTCTTCCGTAGCCTGGAGCTCGACAGCCTCGCCATCGTCAATCTCGTCCCATTCCCCGGCACGGAGGTCCGCGCGATATGCGAGGAGCGCGGCTACCTCACGGCAGCGGCCCAGGACTGGGACAACTACTACTTCGGCATCGCGGATGTGCGTCCGCTCGTTCACACCCCCTCCCTGTCGGCCACGGACACGAAGCTCGCTATCTGGCTGTGCTACTTCCTGTTCTACGGCATCTCTTGGAAGAGGCTCTCACGTGCTTCCTCGTCGTTGGCCATGCGCTTCCTTCCTGCGCTCGCGGAACGGATCCAGGCACTCGCCGCCCTCCCCTCCCCTACCGGCCGTCCAGCAAACCGAGGTACTTCAGGGCAATCGGGTCTCCCGGACGATCCAGCAGGATCGCGCGAAACGCATCGCGCGCCTCGTCGTGACGCCCAAGCACGAAAAGCGTGACACCTATGTTCGATCGGAACAGCGCCGGGTCGAACTGTCTCGCACAAGCCTGGTACTGCGCAAGCGCGCGGTCGTGCTGCTCCAGCTCGTTGTACGCGTTGCCGAGCTGCCTGCAGACATTCGGGCTCGGCGGTGCGTGCAAGGCGACGTCAGTCCAGAGTGTGACGCCGTTGCGCCACACAGGGACACGACCGATCGAGCTGGAAGCAATCACCGCGAGGCCAACGACGCCTGCCCCCGCGAACGCGAGGTGCAACCATCGTGGGCGTGGTCGAATCGCCTCGCCGAGCGCGTCGCACGCCGCACCCACGGACCATGCGAGCCCGGCAAGCGGTAGGTACACGTAAGAGTCCGCGAGATAGCGTACGAGCGGAATGAGGTTTGCACTGGGGAGGTAGGCGAGTGCGCTGAAGATCAGGCCGGCAAGGGCTATGCGGCGCCGGCGCCCATCCAGCACCCACAATGCGGCAACAACCACGAGGCCGAAAGCCAGCGGCACCAGATCGACCCAGGGATCGAACGCAGGCGGACGCAGCACCAGGTGTTTGGCGGACGGCGTTCGCAGGCCGAGGACCAGAGCGAGGTGAAACCCGAGGGCGTACCACGCCTCCCGCAGGACCGCGGCCATCGAGGCATTGCGGGAGACTGCACCCACGCGCAGCTGGCCTGTCAGGGCCAGGACGAACAATGGCGATAACACGACCGCGGACGGGGCGGCGACGACAAGTGCGCGGGTCCACCGAAGCCGCGACAGAAGACGCGACCAGGCAACGATCAACAGGGGCAGGAACAGGGCTACCGGCTTCGCGAGCCCGCCGAGAGCGCCCCACAGAGCAACCAGCGCCCCTCGCTTTGCTCCGGTTTCCCCGCGCCGCAACAGCACGCTGGCCCCGGCGAGAACGCCGGCCGCCGCCAACAGATCCTTGCGCCCGGTAACCCAGACCACGGGTTCCACGACCGCGGGATGCAGCCCGAAAACGAGCACGGCGACTGTGCCGCCGGCGCGGCTCAAGGCCAGCCGGACAGCAATCTGATAGACGAGCGCGCATACGAGCAGGTGCAGCAGCACGTTGTCGAGATGGTAGAGCCACGGAGCGAGCCCGACGGCCCAATGCTCCAACCTGTAGGAGGCGACGGTCAGGGGCGAAGGGTAGCCGAGAGCAGGAGTCCGGAGAGCCTCGCTCCAGGAGGTGGTCGCCGGGGCGACGACGAGGGGATTCCGATATACATGAATGTCGTCGTCCCAATTGACGAATCGAAACCCGAGGCAAGGCGAGAACAGGAGCGCGATCACGAGCAGCGCTGCGAGCAATCCCGCGTGTTCTCGCACCGCGGGCCAGACTCGGTCCCCCCACGGTATCGGCTGCTTCTCTCGGTGGAGCCCGTGTCCCGCCATCTCAGGACGGAGAAGCATGCCGCGGTTGACCGACAATGGCACGCGAAATCTGCTTCGCGCGGGGTATCGCCGATCGAAGCGCGGTGAACCGACGGCCTACCCACAGAACCCGCTTGCCACGCTGCGCGACCCCGTCCAAAATGCGCGGCACACAGGATGACAATATCGCGATGACGGACACCAGTCATGCACCGGCGTGGTCCCGCACCGGCCTGCAGCTATTCCTGCTCGGATTCGCTACCCTCTTTCTTGAGCTCGTCCTGATTCGCTATCTGTCCGGGCACATCTGGAATCTGGGGTATTTCCCCAATCTGGTGCTCATTTCCGTATTCGTCGGGATGGGGATCGGATTCACCTTCCACCACCATCTGAGCGCGAAGCGCTCCACCACCGTCTATCATCTAGCATTCTTCCTCTTGCTCGCGCTCGTGGCGTTCGTCTACTTCAAACACCCCTCGATGCCCGGGTTCTCCAGCCGATCGGCGCTGTTCGGCGACGATCTCTACTTCACCGCCGTCCCCAAGGCATTGGCTCAGCAGAGCTACCTGCCGTTCGTCGTGTCCATGCTCTCGGTGACGCTGATCTTCGCAAGCATTGCACAGCGTACGGCAAAGAGTTTTCAGGCCTTCAGCCCGCTGACGGCCTATACGCTGGATATCTCAGGCTCGTGCTTGGGGATCGTGCTCTTCATGCTCATGAGCTGGTTGCAGGTCCCGGCATGGGTCTGGTTCCTCCTGTTCCTGGCTGTGTTCCTGCTCTCCCTGTGCGACTGCTGGAAGACCGCGTGGATTCCCCTGATCCCCGCCCTGGGCGTGGTGCTGCTCGCTCGCTCGCAGGACGCTCACCTGCTGCGCGACAAGACGTACGCAGGCTCCCTGGAGGTGGTGTGGTCCCCCTACCAGAAGCTCGAGTTCGCCCGCAAGTCCGAAGGCGGGTCCGTCTACGCCAACGGCGTCCACCACCAGGACATCATCACACCCAAGGAAGTCCCCGCGTCGTTCTACCAGTGGATCTACGACGCACGTGCGACGCGCAAGGAGCTTCAGCCCTATCGGGAAGTCCTCATCCTTGGCGCTGGCTCCGGAAACGACGTCGGCGTCGCCCTGGGAAACGGCGTCACGCACGTCGATGCGGTCGAGATCGATCCTGCGATTGCGGATATCGGACGTCGCCATCATCCGCTGCGTCCCTACGCGGATCCGCGGGTCACGCTGACGATCACGGACGGCCGAGCGTTCATGACATCGACGCGGCGCACGTACGATCTGATCATCTTTGCGCTCACGGATTCGCTGGTCAAGGCGAGCTCGATGTCGCAGCTCAGGCTGGAGAACTACCTGTTTACGAAGGAGTCCTTCGCCCGGGCCTTCGAGCTGCTCAACGAGGGGGGCTCGATTCTTCTCTACAATTCCTATCGCGAGCCGTGGCTGCTGGAGAAGCTGCAGAAGACGCTGGCAGCGGCGACCGACATGCAGCCGAGGATCCTGGCGCATCACGGCGATTTCGTGATCGTGAGCGCGACCAAGGGGGATCCCCTGACCCCAGAGCTCCGTCAGAGAATGGCCGCGCTGCAGGTCGAGATGCCGACCGACGACTGGCCCTTCTTGTATCTCAGGAACCGCGCGATCCCCGGCGTGTACAAGGGCGCCATTGCCGGGCTCTCGGTGTTGCTGGGCGCGCTGCTGGCGCTGCTCCAGTGGAATAGCCGCAAGCGCGGCGGATACAAGGGCGACGCCGCGATCAAGGTCGCATTCGCACTCATGGGCGTCGCGTTCCTGCTCCTCGAAACCAAGAGCATCATCCAGTTCAGCCTTCTGTTCGGAACGACCTGGGTGAACAACTCCCTGGTGTTTCTAGGCGTGCTCGTCCTCGTCTTGCTGGCCAACTGGACCGCAAAGCTCTTCAAGAGCAAGACCTACCTGAGCCTCATATTCCTCCTGCTGATCCTGTCCTCGCTGGCAACTCTCATCTTCCCTTTGCGCAACCTGCTCGGGCTCGGGAACCCCGCGCTGAGATTCGTCTTCGCCAGCCTGCTCACCTTCTCCCCCCTGTACTTCGCCAACCTCGTGTTCAGCCTGATCTTCAGCGACCAGAAGGCGCCTGAGCACGTCTTTGGATGGAACCTGATCGGTGCGACGTTGGGAGGGATCCTCGAGTACGGGAGCATGGTGCTCGGATACAACGACCTCGCGATCGTGGTGGCACTCTGCTATTCGGCCGTGTTCCTCCTTCTGATGTGGAACGCTCGGCGCGCCCCTGCTGCCGCGGCTGCTCGCCCGAACCTGGATTCGTAGGCACTCGCCTCTCGAAAGCGCTCGCATGCCTTCCAGCATCGCCCTCTATGTCCTCTTCTTTCTGTCCGGGATCAGCGGGCTCGTCTACCAGATCGTGTGGGTGCGGCAGTTCGGCAACATCTTCGGCAACAGCATCCACTCTGCCTCCCTCGTCACCGCGGTGTTCATGCTCGGTCTCGGCGTGGGCAGCTACTTCGCAGGCGCCTTCGCGGATCGCCAGGCAGGTCGACGTTCCCTCGTCGCGGCCTACGGCGTCGCCGAAGTGCTCATCGGCCTGTTCGGCGTGCTTCTCGCCGCCATCCTCCCGCACCTGGCCGGAGTCTCAGCCTCCATTTCCTCCTATGCGGTGGGAGGGAATGGCTGGTTCGAGCTTTCCACCAGCTCCGTCGCCCTTCGCTACGGCGTAGCAGTCGCCCTTCTCACGCCCGTGACCCTGCTCATGGGAGCCACGCTGACGCTGCTCATTCGCCACCTGATTGCGCGCGATCTGGAGCTGACCGGGCTCCGGGTGGGCGCCCTGTACGGCTTCAACACGGCAGGTGCTGCTGTGGGGAGCCTCCTGACCGACCTTGCGTTCGTGCCCGCGCTTGGCCTGCTCCAGACGCAGCGACTCGCGGCATTCATCAACCTGAGCGTCGGCGTCGGAGCCCTCGTCCTGTCTCGAAGCGTGTCGTCCGCAGCATCGCCGTCGCGCCAGGAGGAGCCCGCGAGACGCGCGCGAGACGCGGACGGCGCACGCATCCTGGGCATGACCTCGGCTGCGATCTTTCTTTCTGGGTTCGCTGCCATGGGTCTGGAGATTGTCTGGTTCCGGATCCTGGGCGGGGCGTTGGGACAGTTCCGATCCGTGCTTTCGATTCTGCTCACGGTGATTCTGTCGGGGATCTGGATCGGGTCCTCGCTCGGGGGCTGGGCGCAACGCAGGTGGGGCAGACCGGAGCTGCTCTTCGCGATCTGTCAGTCGTTGCTTGCGGCCTCGACGCTCGCCCTGCTCTGGCGATTCGACCCGTTGTGGGCTGGCGAGCTGGTCCGTCAGGCCTACGCTTCGCTTCCTCCCCCGGCCGAGCTGTCAGGCGCTCGCCAATATGCGGCATTGTTCCGCGCCACGCTCCCGCTCGTGGCCGTCCCCGCAGTCCTCCTCGGGGCCTCTTTTTCCCTCGCGAATGCGAATGTGCAGCGGGCGGAAGCCCAGGTGGGGCGTCGCGCCGGCGCTCTGTACCTCGCCAATACCATCGGCGCGGTCGTCGGCTCGCTCGGTGCCGGATTCCTCATGATTCCTTGGCTCGGCGGACAGTGGAGCGTGCTCATCCTGACCGCAATCGCTGCCCTCGCTGCCATCCCGTTCTACCTTTCGACGCGCGGAAAGCTCACAGAGGCGAGCGCGCCCACGGTCGCGGACTACGTCTTCCTCTCCGGTCTCGTCGTCGCGTTCGGCTCCGTCGGAGCGTTCGTGCTCCTGGTGCCGGAGGACGCGCTGCTGCAGCGAGCCTTCTCCTACATTCCAGCCTACGAGGTAGTGCTGGCGCGCAGCGAGGGCCCGAACGAGATCATCGCCGTCACTGCGAACCCTGGTGGCTCTCGCAGGCTCTGGACGAACGGACACTCGATGTCGTCGACCCTTCCGCCCGGCCAGAGATACATGCGGGCGTTCTCCCACGTCCCGCTGCTCCAGATCGACGAGCCGCGTGACGTTCTCGTGATCTGCTTCGGGGTGGGCAACACCCTGCATGCGGCGTCGCTCCACCCGACGGTGCATCGGCTGGAAGTGGCAGACCTGTCCCGGCACGTCCTGTCCTATGCAGATACGTTCGCGGCAACCAACGGGGGAATCCTGCGCGATCCGCGAGTCCGCGTGTACGTCAACGACGGGCGCCAGCACCTGCGCATGGTGCCGCCCGGCTCGTTCGATCTGGTGACCCTCGAGCCACCTCCGATTGCCTTCGCGGGTGTAGCAGCCCTCTATTCCACGGAGTTCTACCAACTGGCGCGCAGCCGTCTCAAGCCCGGCGGATTCGTCACGCAATGGCTTCCCGTCTACCAGGTGGACACTGCGACGTCCTTGTCGATCGTGCGCTCCTTCGTGGATGTGTTTCCCCAGTCCGTGCTCCTGTCCGGTCACCTCGGGGAGCTGATCCTCTTGGGCACCAATCGAGCCGGGATCGAGCTCGATCTGGCGGTGGTCGAGCGCAACCTGCATGCGAGACCCGCAGTGGAGACTGACTTGCGCACGGTCAATCTCTCCACGCTCACGGAGCTGATCGGCACGTTCGTGGCGGGCCCGTCCGCGCTTCTCGAGGCAACGGCGGCGAGCGCGCCGATCACGGACGATCGGCCCCGCATGGAGTACTCGGTCCTTTCCCACTACTATCGGACTGCGATCCCCGCCTCGCTGTTCCATGTGGCGGATGTCAAGGAGTGGTGCCCGCAGTGCGCGGACGCACGTCGCCAAGGCAGCGTCCACGCGCTCGACATCTACCTGAGCCTGCTCGGACGCGCCTATGCGCAGCCGGAATTCCTGCGAATCTCGACGGTGGATCCGCCGCCGACCCCTGCTGTGATGTCGCCATTCGACACGGTCGGCCCCGAAGCGGAGACCATCGGGCAGAGCGGATATCTGCGCGAGTTCTTCGCAAAGAGGGGAACGCGCGGGGGGCGTCCCCCTGCCCTGCCGGCGGCTGGAGAGCTGGAGAGGATCGAAGCGGAGTACCGGGCCTCACCAGAGTCGTTCCGAGCAACTCTCCGGCTCGGGCTTGTCCGGGCTGCGCAGGGCGACAAGCCAGAGGCAATCGAGCTGCTTCGCAAGGCGACGGTGCTGGAGCCGAGGAGCGCGCACGCTCGATTCGCGCTTGGATTCATGCTCAACGCCATGGGCAACCGGCAGGAGGCGGTGGCAGCCTACCTCGATGGGCTGGCTCTGGCTCCACGAGATGCGGATGCCCGATTCATTCTCGCGGCCATCTACCACGCCATCGGCGACCCAGAGTCCGGCACGGCGGAGCTTCGGCGTACGCTCGAGCTGGAGCCTTCGTTCGGAGAGGCCAATGCGGCGCTCTGCTCGGAGCTCGTACGCCGCGGGGATGTGCGAGGGGCTCGCCCGCACTGCTCCCACGCGCTCAATGCTGCGGCGAAGCTCAGCGCGGATGTGCTCGATCGCCTTTTCGAAGCTGACAAGCGATGACGGCTCAGCTCGATTCGGGCATTCGCTGGACCCATGCACGCACGCGCGGAAGCAGTGGCTCGACCCGTGCCGATGACTCCGCGCGTCGTGCCAGCACCAGCCGCAGTGCATCCCGTTGCTCCCCGGTCAATGGGGACTTCTCGATCCTGGCAAGAGCCCAGGCCGCTTGCCGTGGGCTCGCGTCCTGCGCGTAGAACCGGTACGCTTCCAGGAGCACCGGCTCACGCTGCGAAGTCTCGATCAGGCGCTTCCAGAGGTGCTCGGCTTCGGGGAGACGCCCCAGCAACGTCAACGAGCGGGCTCGCGCAAACGCGAGGTTTGCGTCTCTGTCTGCGGCAGAATCCTCGGGCATCTCCTGGGCGATCGCCTGCCAGACGCCGATTGCATCGAGCTGGTTGCCGACCTTCGGGTTGTCCGGCCACAGCCTGGCAGCCTGCTGCGTGGCCTGGCGCGCGGAATCCCAGTGCTCCAGCCACGCTTCGACCCGCCCCAGCCGTTGCCATCCGAAGGCAAACGTAGGGGTCTCTTCGACCGCACGCAGCCAGATCTGGCGCGCCTGTTCGTATTGGCCGAGCGCAGCGAGGGTCTCGGCCAGGTTGGTCTCCGCTGTGCGCCACCGGGCGCTGCCGTGGTGTCCGGTCGCGTTGAGCAGCGTCAGCACGCGGCGATGCATCAACGCGGCATCCTCGAAGTATCCTTCCTCTTGCAGGACCACGCCGAGCTGGCCCGGAGGTACGTAGTTGCCGGCGTCCGCGGTCTCGCACGTGTCGAGCCAGAATCGAAGGGGCTCATTCCACTGCTGGATTCGCCGATAGCTCGCGATCGCAAGGACCAAGGACGCGATGCCTATCGCGGCGGCGACCGGGGTTCTGCGCGCGGCCGGGAGCGGACCTACGAGCTGAACAGCGGCAAGCATGGCGAACGCGGTCGGGAGGTAGAGGAATCGATCCGCTGCCATCACGTTGATGGGCATCGGAACGACATGCATCACCATGACGAGGGAGGCGACGGATGCGGCGAACGCGGCGACGGCCGAAGCCGAGCCGTTGCGCCAGACCATCTTGCCGAGGATCACCAGCCCGATGAGGAACAAGGAGCCGATCAAGACAGCGGCTACATCCGGCTTCGTGGCCGACCCGATCTGCGCATTCGGCCTGAAAGGATCCGCAAGCATGACCGCGTAGGTGCCTGCGGCAGCCACAACTCGCAGGAGTCGCATGGGTAGGTTGAGGACCTCTGCCGGGCTCTGGGTCTTTCCCAAAGCGACGACGCGCAGAATCGCATAGGGGGTCAGGGCTGCCGCGAGAACGACCGCATTGCGCAGACGCGTCGGGCCGTCGAGGCTCTTCCACCTTCGGAGCTCGGCGACGCCGATTCCGAGGACGGCAGCGATCGCAACCTCTTTGCAGAGCAATCCGCAGAACAATGCGAGCGCTGCGAAGACTGCAGCCGCGACCTGCTTGCGAGCCGAGCGCCCGGCCGCGTGGTCCCAAGGCCAGAGGGCAAACGCGATCAGCACGCAGAGCAGAGCCAACATGTCGGTGCGACCGGAGATCCACGCCGTGCATTCAGTCAACCTGGGAAGCGCGGCCCAGCAAGCGGCGCCGAGCCCTGCGGCAAGGATCGAAGCGCCGAATCTGCGGGCGACGATCACCAGGAGCACGGCGTTGGCAAGGTGCACGAGGAGGTTGGTGGCGTGGAATCCGGCCGCATTGGCGGCATGCAGGATCCAATCGAGTCGATACGACAGCATCGTGAGCGGACGATACAAGCCGCGGGAGTCGGCCAGCATCGCGCCCGCTTGCCAGAAGGGGTCGACAAGCCACGAAGCCAGCGGCTGCCCATTGCGGACTGCCTGGTTGTCCACGATCAGCGGGAAGTCGTCCCAGAAGAAGCCGCCGTCCAGCACGCTCACCTGGCAGGCGGCGACCAGGGTCAGGAGCAGCGCAACCAGGAGCCATTGCCTCACGCGCGGGTCGAGCGCGGGCTCACGACCTCCCTTCGCTTCGTTTCCGGTAGGCGCGGTAGCTGGTTCGGCTGGGGTCATGCCAGTGGGATCTCGGGCTTGGTGTGCGCGAGCGCGCAGCTGGGTCGTCTACTCGACCTCGCGGTTGACATGGAGGCCTGGGAGAACCACCGCGTTCTGGCCTGGGCGGCGCTCTCCCTCGACCAGGAACGTGGACGTCACGCCATCGCCATTGAGGTCGCCGTGGGCCTGCGCCTTGAACCAGATGCGCGAGGGATCACTTGCCACATCGAAAGAGAACGAAAAAGAGTGGGCCGAGGTGAAACCGAAATCGAGCGCCTTCCAGGTGGGAGTGTCCCAGGTCCCGGGAGGATCCACAGTCGGCTTGCCGCGGGGAACCTCGGCCGGAGTGAGCGGCGCGGGCGCTGGAAAGGACGCAGCCAGATCACGCCCCTCGGAATAGGCAGCAGCGCGCGAGGAGATCTTCGCCAAGCCGTCAATGGCCTCCGACGATCGAGATGCGCGCAGATCCCGAAGGAATGCGGGTGTCGCCGCAGCGAGCGCTGAGCCGCCAATCGCAATCACCAGCGCCACTTCCACCGGGCTCATCGAGCGCATCGGATGACGCTAGACGCGGCCGTGCATTCCGTCAACGAGCAGGGACTTCATTGCCTGCGCCGATCCGTTCCAGCAGCTTCGCGTGGAGGTCCGGACGGTGTGCGCGCACATGATCCAATGCGAGCTCGAGGACAGGTGCATCGCGGGTCATGGCAGCTGCCCGGGCGATCTCCTTTTCGAGCTCTGCGAGCAGCGCCGGATTCCTGAGAATGGGTCCGTACCACCAGTCCATCCACCCAGCGTCCGGCTGCGCGCGCAGCAGATCCAGCGGCTCCACCCCTGACTGTCGCGCAAGATCGAGGTTCTTCCTGCGTACGAACAGCGTCGCCGCCACCCCATGGTGAACTGGCACCCAACGGTCGGATTGCATCATCGCGGAACCGAAGTTGCCATCGAACGGGCTCAAGCCGTACGCGATGTTCCAGCGGTCTGCGTACGCCTCGAGAGCAGGGCTCGATTCGGTCGCGCGCAACGCCTCGTCGTACATCGAGTCAGGATACAGCGATATGTTGCGGCCATCCCAGAACACGCCCTCGGGAATGCGACGCCAGATCAGGTAGCCGCCCAGGTGGTAGTCATTCATGGTGCGACCGACTGGCAGCTTGAGGATCGTTTCGTAGGTGTCGATGGGGAATCGGGTGGTATCCAGGCCGAAGCCGAAGGACACCCGGCTGTCGCGCACCGGGGAGACCGCAAGGTGGGCGAGCGGTAGCCCAAGGGTGATGAGAAGCAGGAGCGCGGGGCGCAAGAGCGCGCTCAGCCGAGACAGCAGATGAACGCGCACAGCTCCTGAAGCCCCAGCGATCAGGGGCACGGACAGAACGAGTGCAGCGCCGATGTGCCGGATCGCCTGCGAGACCATCAACGCGCCCAGCAGAGCGAGCCCCACGGGGAGCGCGGCGTTGCGGGGCCGCTTGATTGCCCAAACGAGCGATGCGAGCAGCACCACCAGCGGCACCCATAGGTCGCCGTTCCGGAAGTCCGGGTGTCTCCACTCGGCAGTGTGGGCGATCATGACCGGGCTATATCGCTCACTGCAAAGGATCCCGAGGTGTACGAGCTCTCGCCCCGACTTCGTCACGCCGAACAGCGCCAGCGTCGCGACGAAGACCCCGAAGGCCATCAGCGCGTCCCGTCGAGGCGCTCGCGTGATGAGGCATGCGACGACCAGGGTGCCCGCCACAGGGACCGCGAGCACCGCACCTGCATGCGCCTGGATCCAGACCAAGGTCACGACCGGCAGGGCGAGCAGCCACGCGTCCCGCCGTCGCCAGAAACGCAAGATCAAGAGCAGCACCAGGGACAGGAATGTGAGCCCGAAGGTCTCCGGTCGCGTTTGCGACAGACGTGGCTGCGCAGCCACGACGAAGAACGGCAGGAAGGCAAGGATGGCGCTTGGGGGGGTGGACATCTCGCGAGCGGCGAGGATGAGCAGCCCCGAAGTCATCGCGGCCGCAGCAACGTTGAGCACGACGAGCATCGCAAAGCCGCCCAGGGCGTAGGCCCCGTACAGCACGAGGTCGCTCAACCAGGGCACAGCGAGCAGCTCTCTGCCGCCAGCGGTGAAGGAGAACGGATCGACGGGGGGAATGGCGCGATGCTCGACGATCCAGCGTCCTGTCGCGAGGTGCCAGAAGGTATCGAAGTCCCGGACGCGGATTGCGGCCACAGTGGACAGCGCGAGTGCGAGCGGCAGGAGCCAAAGCAGATCGCGCGGGGAGGTGGGGAGCGTGTCGGGCTGGCTCGGCTGAGGCCTGACCGGGGACGAATCATCGGCAGGGGCTGCGGAGGATTCGCGAGCAGGCGCTACGGGCATCGGTTGGGACGTTACAGCACGCGAGGGGGTACAAGCTGAGGAATTTGGGCGGGGGAGAGGGGGGAGCGGGACAGGGGGACCAGATTTGTCACCGTCCGCCGGAGGTGGTGCCCAAAATTGTCACCGCGAGATCAAGCGCACAGAATGCACATTTCGCATGTGCGGACAAAAGGCGGGGATCGAGCAGCCCACGTTTCCGCGGCAGGGGGCATGGAAGATGCACCAGGGACCAGCGAGCGCAGCCGACGGGATCGCAACCAGGTCACGTTCGTGGCTCGATTCACCGGAAACATGACCTGTAGCTGATCTTCGTATAGCGGTCGTACGGGTTCAACCAACCCCCGAAGGAGGATTGTTGTCATGCGTAGATTGATGAAGCGCGGATTCACACTCGTCGAGCTGATGATCGTAGTCGCGATCATCGGCGTTCTTGCGGCCCTCGCCATCTACGGCGTCCGCAAGTACCTTCTGAGCTCCAAGACCTCAGAAGCCAAGAACACGATCGGCGCGATCACCCGCGCGGCGGTAGCGGCGTTCGAGCGTGAGAAGCTCGACGGCGAGCTGCTGACCCCCGGAAACCAGTCCAACGTCGCGTCCCACACGCTGTGCGGCTCGTCGATCCAGGTTCCGGCCACGGCTCCGGTTGGCAAGAAGTATCAGCCTGCCACGGCCGTCAACACGGACTTCGACAACGGCAACACGCAGACCGGCTGGAAGTGCCTGAAGTTCTCCCTGACCGAACCGATCTACTACTCGTACAAGTACGATTCGGCAGCGGCTCCGACGATCACGTGCACGACGGTTGGAACCGCGCCCGGCGGCGGCACGCCCTCGTGGTGGACCTCGGCGGCTGGCGACCTCAACGGCGACACGACGACGAGCTTCTTCGGCCTCCCGGGCCAGATCAGCAACGGCAAGCCGATCGTCGGCACCACGCTCATCGAAGTCACCCCCGAAGAATAGTCCCCCCTGCCCGTTCGTCCGCGCTTCCTCGGCTCAGCCCAAGGTTGCATCCTCCCCCAGCCATGTGCAGAATGTCGGCGCGCCGTGCAGCGATCCCGCGTTGACAGTCTCCTGCAGCTCTTCGCCATCGCCATGTGTGCGGCTGCGATCGCGTTCGCGCGCCCGAAGCTGGCGAGCACGGTGACCAGGGTCAAGGAGCGCCACGACGCCTATTCGCTGCCGCCGACCCACCTGCTCCCAGCGGCGTCCATGGGTTACAAGCAGGCCCTGGCCGACCTCATCTGGGCTCACGTCCTGGTCACGCAGGGGCTTCGCTATTCCGAGAAACGACCCTTTGACTACCTCGCAACCTATCTCGACGCCATCCACGAGCTGGATCCGAAGTTCCGCGAACCCTACCGTTTTGCTGACTCGCTGCTCGCTTTCCAGGCGAACGACCCGGACAAGGTCGGGAGCGTCCGCGCTGCGAGACGAGCCGTGGAACGCGGTGTCGCAGAGCTGCCCACGGATGCGGAGCTCTGGGTCACGCTGGGCGAGTTCCTCGCGTACATCGGACCCAGCGCACTTCAGGACCCTGAGGAACAGGCGAAGTGGCGCGCTGATGGCGCTGCGGCGCTGATGCATGCAGGGCAGCTTGGCGCCAAGGACGAGAACGTGATGTGGCACTCGGTAGCCGCGGTTGGCCTGCTTTCGGGCCAGGAGGCTGAGCGCGAGGCATTGATCCGATTTCTGGAACGCGTCTATGCCATGACCGAGGATGAGGAGCTCCGCGAGCATGTGCTGAAGAAGCTCCATGTGCTTGGCAAGGACCAGGCGGAATCCATGGGGATCCGGCGTCAGCGTGCCTTTGACGGTCTGTGGCGCAAAGTGTCGTTCATCAACCGGACGCAGCTTCGTGTGATAGGTCCGATGCCGGAGACGTGGCAATGCGCAGGGGACCAACCGGAGGGTCCACAAACGGACCGATGCCGTCGCGACTGGCTAGCCTGGGGTCGCACTCTGCAGCTCGGTCGATGACGGGGAGCGAAATGGTGGGGCAGCGGGCTAGTCGCCCTCGTTCTCACGATAGACATCTGGCGTGAAGGAGCTTCCGAGCGCGTAGCCGTACTTGCCGTCCGCATTGATGTCGCCCTTGGCCTGAATCACGTACCAGGGCTCGGCCGGCGCCGCGGGGAACGTTGGTTTGCTGGTCACTTCCAGATCACCCGAGGGCGGAGCAACGCCGGGCGCACCTGCGACAACCGCGTAGCCGTACATGACCGGACCGTCGACCGTGACGTTGAGACGGCGCCAGCCATCGGGATTATCGCCAGCGGCGCCACCCCATGCCATCTTCTTGTCGTCGACAGCGGTGCGCGGATAGTACGCTTTGAGGTTGGTGGAGACGTTGTAGTAGGAGAGGGTTTCCGCGCGATACGCTTCTTCTGCAGACTTGATGGCGCCGACCATGTTGACGGCTTCGGCGCTGTGGGCGTAGTCGAGGTACTTCCTGAAGCCGACGATGGCTATCACCGCGAGAATCGCGACGATGGATACGACCGCCATGAGCTCGACCAGCGTGAACGCCCGACTGTTGCGGAACACGCGGCGCCTGGATCCCATGTAGGAGCGTTGGGTACAAGTCATGTCGGAGATCTCATGAAGCACGCCTTGTGCCGCCGACAGCCTGGAGCAGCGAAGAAGCCCATTCACCGTGGTAGTGACACTGTGTGGACGACCGTGTGACATGGCTTTTTGCTCCCCGGTGACAAAAGTTGTCACCGCTTGCGGACGGCGGGTGACAATTCCTGTCGCTCGCTGGACGGAGGCTCCTCATCGGTGACCTCGGAATCGGGCGCGTCGTCTCCGACATCGATTCCGTGTTTGCTTAGCCGGTACCTCATCGATCGAAAGCTGATTCCCAGCAGCCCTGCGGCTGCCTTGCGCACCGACCCGGCTCGGTCGAGTGCCTGAAGCAACAGCTGCCGCTCCACGGTCCCAAGCACGTCGTCGAGGTTGCACCCCTGCTCCGGCAGCTCGATCCCGGCCGGGCCAGGCATGACCGACGCGCAAGCCACTTCGTCGGGCAGATCGCTGACTCCGATGACGGCTCCATCGGCAAGCGCGACGGCGCGCTCGATGACATTCTCCAGCTCACGGACGTTGCCCGGAAACGGATACGCATTGAGCCGACGAAACGCGTCCTTGCTCACGGTGCGCGCGGCTTTGCCCTGCTCTGCGCCGAAGCGGCGCACGAACGCCTCCACGAGCATGGGAAGGTCCTCGCGACGTTCGCGAAGGGGAGGCAGCTCCAGTCGGATGACGTTCAGCCGATAGAACAGGTCGCGACGAAAGGTCCCTGCAGCCACCTGCTCGTCCACGTTGCGGTTGGTGGCAGCGAGGATCCGCACATCGACATCGAACTCCGTCGACGCGCCGACGGGGCGGACCTTGCGCTCCTGCAGCACGCGCAGCAGCTTCACCTGAAGCGGAATCGGAAGATCGCCGATTTCGTCGAGAAGCAGCGTGCCCCCTTCTGCTTCGCGCAACAGGCCTACGTGCTTGCTCGAGGCACCGGTGAATGCTCCCTTTTCGTGGCCGAACAGCTCACTCTCGATGAGCGCTTCAGGCAGGGCCCCGCAATTGACCACGAGAAACGGCGCAGACGCCCTGTCGCTTCGATCGTGCAGAAGCCTCGCAATACGCTCCTTGCCCGTGCCGCTCTCGCCCGTGATCAGCACGGTCGTGCGGGTTGCGGCGACCTTGTCGATGATGTCGAGGATCTTGCGCATTGCCGGGCTTTGCGCGACCCAAGGCCGAAGGATCGACTCGCCGACGCGGGCGCGGAGCAGCTCGTTTTCCGCGACGATGGTGGCCTTTTCGAAGGCCTTTCCCACCCTTTCGACGACCTCACGCAAGCTGGGGAACGGCTTGGCGACGAAGTCGTAGGCGCCCCGGCGCATCGCGTCGTAGGCGTGCTCGTGGTAGGCGGTCATGACGATCACTTCGGTCGCGGGATTGTGCCTCTTGGCCGCTTCCAGCACCTCGAAGCCATCGCCATCCGGCATGCGCAGATCCGTGAGGACCACCGGGAACGGTGTGTCCGCCTCGCGAATCGATCGGATCGCGGACTGGCATCCCGAGGCAACCTCGACGCCGTAGGATTCCCTGCGGAACAGGATGGACAGCGTGTCCCGCATGGCAGGCTCGTCGTCGACTACGAGAATGCGCCTTGGTCCCGAATCCAGGCCCTGGCTCATGGTTCTAGATGTACCACGTCGAGGGCAGACCCTCTATGATTCCCGCATGAGGTCGCTCCGGGCAATCGGGTCGATGGCCGTCGCATGTGCTCTCGCATGCGCGTGCAGCTCGTCGTCCGAGCAGCAGCCGATCCCCGATGCCGCCGTCGTGCCCGAAACCGGCCCCGTGGACAAAGCGACGTCCATCGCGTTCGAGCCTGATGCGATGCTCACGCTCGCCCCAGGGGAAAAGACCACGCTCCAGATCGTGGTCCAGCCCACCGGTGTCCATTCCGTACGCTTCTCGCTCGTGGGCGATTCGCTCGACGCCTCGCTCGACGCAGACCTGCTGCAGACGACCGAGCTAGGGCGAGCGGCGGTAGTGCTCACAGCTCCCCAAGCCGCCACGGCATTCCAGGTGCGCGCCGTTGCGGACGACGGCCCATCCGCGCAAGCGGTCGTGTCCGTCAGCGGTACCGGCTTCGCCAAGCTCACGGTGGTGCCCGCGTATGCAGGCGCGCGCTCGACACCCGAATGGACCGCGACCGCAGCAGCGCTGATCTCGTGCTCGGACAAGAAGGGTATCCCCCCACAGGACGGCCCGCTCATGCAGACCGCTCCGTCAGGCAGCCCGTTGGTGCTCGATGGTCTTCCGGCGGGTCCGAAGCTCGCCATCACGCTCCGCTCCGGACACGCGGTGGGAGGGTGCTCGGATCTGGTCAAGCTCAGCGCTGGCGAAGAGCGAACCGTCTCCGTGAAGGTGGGTGATCGCCCGATCGAGCTCGCCTCCACCGACTTCGAGCTGGGGATTGTGCTCGAGCCTGATGGAACGGCTCTCGAACCGTGGCTGGAGGCAAGCACCGCGAAGTTCGTGGAAGCATTCGCGCCCAAGGGTAACGAGGCCGCGGCCCTGCTCGACGCGATGCAGTCGTTGGCGCCCGTTCCGGCCGAGTTCGCAAAGGCGCGGCTGAACGGAAAGTGGGACGAAGCCGCAGTGCAGTACCTGCAGCTGCTGGGCAAGCCTCTGAGCGAACGGATCCACAGCTGGGCTGCCAAGGGCTTTCTGCCGTTGCGCGGAGGTGTGGGGCTGACCGGTCGCATTCGATCGACGCAGGAGAGCCCATCGCAGCCGGCGCTCACAGTGGAGACGTTCGGCGGGCTTGATGCGGCGAAGGTCGGGTGGTCCTACGACTACATGACGTCTCTGAGTGCGGATCCGGGCGACACCGTTCACGTCGCAGGCGCGGTGTACGTGCTGCCAACGGCCTACGTGGCGGCGGCGGTGGACTCGGCGACCGCTTCAGCAGAGGTTCCGGATGGGTTGAGCGCGCTGCGGCACGTGGTGTCGTGCTCCAAGCTGGCAGACGCCCTGGCGACCACGACGCTGCCTCCCACCTGCTTGATGTCCTGCATCGAGAAGCTCTGCATGGCGGGCGTGGGGCGCATGTGGGAGACGGCGAGGGACGCGTCTGAGGATTCATTTGATGCAGCAAGCCTGTCGTTCAACGTGTCTGCTGCGGCACAGGTCGACGCCGAAGCCGTGATCGTGACGATGGCAGGGACCTGGGCGGGCGAGTTCACGAGCGGACAAGACGATGTGTCGGTCAAAGGGACGGCTACGGGTACCGCGCCGCCCTCACCATGAGATTGTCACGTACCGGCAGGGAGGCGTTGGCGGGCGCAGTGCTCTCGATGGCTTGCGTCCTGGCGCTTCGCTCCCTGTGCGCAGTGCCCGGCGAAACGCTGCAGCCGAGCGCCCCTGTCACCAGCGCGGTGACGCCCGCTGCGCATGCTGACCCTGTCGCGAGCTACGACATCGATGCCAGGCTCGACA
Organism: Deltaproteobacteria bacterium; assembly: GCA_016218915.1. Lineage (GTDB taxonomy): Bacteria > Myxococcota_A > Polyangia > Polyangiales > Polyangiaceae > JACRCQ01. The sequence continues at coordinate 372,325 of JACRCQ010000030.1, read as the reverse complement.
CGGTGGCGCACAGCGTGCACGCGACAGGCACGATCGAATGGCGAAATCGATCCACGGTCGCCGTGCGCGAAGTGTTCGTCCACCTGTATCTGAACGCGTTCAAGAATTCGCAGTCGGCGTTCATGCAGGAGCGACGGCCGGGGGTCGGACGGGGCACCGGCACGCTGCGCGAGTTCGCGTCCATGGATGTGAAGCGCTTTTCCGCCCGGGAGCTCGGCGGCGATGATCTGTGGAAGCAGGCGGCCCGCGCCAACCCGGAGCTGCCGGACGACGAGACCGACTTTCGAGTGCCGCTGCCAGCCGAAGTGGCGCCAGGCCAGACGATTCACTTCGAGGTCGAGTGGGATTCGAAGCTGCCCTCGATCGTGGAGCGCACCGGATTTCAGGACACGTTCCACATGGTTGGGCAGTGGTTTCCGAAGATCGCGCGGCTGGAGGACGACGGGAGCTTTGCGCACTTCCCCTTCCACCACCTGTCGGAGTTCTACGCGGACTTCGGCACCTACGACGTGCGCATCGACGTGCCGTCGACGTTCCGGATTGCAGCGGTGGGCAAGCTCGTGTCCGAGAAGGTGGAAGGCGGTCGGAGGATCGAGCGCTACCAGCAGGCTGACATCCATGACTTCGCGTTCTCGGCCTGGGACCGGTTCGTCATGCGCGATGGGATGTCGCAAGGCGTTCGCGTACGCATCTGGTATCCGCCGGGATTCGACGACGTCGCCGCGCAGGAGCTGCGAGCTGCGGAGCTGTCGTTGGCAGAGTATGGCTCGCTGTACGGAGCCTATCCGTACGAGCAGCTGACCATTGTGCACCCGCCTGCCGGCGCAGAAGAGGCTGGCGGCATGGAGTACCCGACGCTGATCACCACCGGGGGACCCTGGTACTCGCTGCGAGCGATCGGAACCGCGCGCGGCGTGACGATCCACGAGCTCGGACACCAGTACTTCTACGGGCTCGTGGCCACCGATGAGCACCGCTTTCCGTTTCTCGATGAAGGTCTGACAACGTTCGCGGAGGGAGAGGTGCTGTCTGCCGGCTGGGGCGCTGGCGGGCTGGTCGACCTCCCGGGGCTGCGAGTGGATCACGCCTCGATCATGCGTTGGGTCGCTCTGGAAGGGCGCAACGCAGAGGTTGTCGCGCAGCCCGCAGAGCGCTTCTCGTCAGCGAGCAGCTACAGCGCTCATGCGTACATGCGAGCAGGGCTGATCCTCATCACGCTCGACCGCGTGTACCCGGGCACCGTTCGCAGGAGCCTGGGAACCTATGCGCGCAAGTTCCGGTTCAGGCACCCGACACCCGACGCGCTGGTGAGGGAGTTCGAGGCCGAAGCTGGGGCAGATGCGGCGAAGCAGCTGAAGACGGCGATCCACGAGCGGGGCTGGATCGACTATGCGATCCAGTCGATTGGCTGCGAGCTGAAGCGAGCGCCCTTTGGACTCTTCGATTCACCACCACCCAGGCGAGCCGTCGCCGACTCGTATGCAGCCCTGGATGGCTTCCGGTGCGACGTGGTCGTGGCAAGGCGAGGGACGCTGACGCTGCCTGTGGACATCGATCTGGTCGTCGAGGGCGGAAGTCGAACCAGGCGGCGCTGGGATGGCGTGGGCGACACCACGACGCTGCGCTACGAAGGAGCGGCTCCTGTCGACATTGCGGTCGTAGACCCGGAGCACAGGGTCCTGCTCGACGAGGATCTGACGAACAACGCGGTCCGGCGGCTGGGGCCGGCTCGCGCACGGCAGGTCGTGGATGGGGTCCTGTACGCTGCGCAGCTCGCGTTGTCAGGAGCCACGCCATGAGCGCGGCTGCTGGATCGCCGGCTGCGGGCAGGCTCTGGCCATTGCGCCATGCGCCCTGGATTCTGCTGATCTATGCAACGCGATCGATCGCGGCGTTCATGGTGGGCTCTTCGTTCGGCGCGCTTGCGACGCGAGCGATCGGCGGATGGCCCGGCGGAGACGCAGCGCTGCTGGAGCCGGGCGGGTTGATGCTCTCGGAGCTCGTCCGGCTCCGCATGGATTCGCTCCTGACGCTGGTGACCCACGCGGGACTCTTCGCGATCGCAATGGTTCCCGTAGGCATGGTGACTTCGACGCTGCTTCTGGTTTCGCTGTGCGACCCGAGGCGCGTGATGCTTCCCGAGACGCTGGCACGCTGCGGGAAGCACCTCGGCCCCACGCTCGTCGCGTACCTTGTGATGACGTCGTTTCAAGTCGCGATCGTGTGGTTCTTCTACATGCTGGCAGAGCTGCTCAGCCTCAAGCTCACGAGCGGGTTGGGGGTTCGAGGAGGTGATCTTGCCTACGGAGCGATCATCGGTGTGTCGCTGATCATCGTGTGGCTGGTCTCGATCCTCCACGACGTCATCCGGGTTGCGATCGTAGGTCGTAGCCTGCGCACCCTGCCGGCCATGGCAGCTGGATGGAGCATCGCGCGTCGTCGCTGGCCGGAGCTGCTCGCAGCGCTCTGGCCTCGGGCCGCTGGAGCGATTCTCGTGGTGCTCGGGTCGCTGCTGTGGCTCCGACACACCGGAATGTCGACCTCGCCGCGGCTCGCGCTGATGGCGTTGGTACAGCAGGTCGTCGCGGTCTCGCTCGTGGTTCTCCGCGCCTCGTGGCTATCGCGAGCAGCGGAGATCGTTGGGGCGGGGGCGTCTGACGCGGTTGCAGACGAAGGGCTGGAATACGACCAAGGCTAGGGCGTAGCGATGGATCGATACAGCTGCTCGTAGCGGTGGGCAGAGCGGTCCCAGCCCACATCCAGGCGCATCACGCGGCGACGCAAGGCTGGCCAGCGTGGCGACGCGAATGCGGCCAGCGCTCTCTGGATGGCGCTGGTAGCAGCCTGTGCAGTGGGTTCCTCGAACAGGAATCCGGTGCCCGTCTCCAGCGTGGAATCGCAGTCCACGATCGTGTCGACGAGCCCGCCAGTGGCTCGAGCGATCGGGACCGAGCCGTAGCGCTGTCCATACTGCTGCATCTGACCGCAGGGCTCGTATCGGGAAGGAACGATCACCATGTCGGCTCCAGCGACGATGCGATGAAGCGCGGGATCGGCGGGACGATGAACGAACGCGATGCGTCCCACGGAGCGTGCGGCGAGCTCGCGAGCGCGCTCGACGAGCTCCGGCTCGCCGTCGCCAGCAAGCACCAACGCGAAGTCCGAGCGCACCAGCTTGGGGATCGCGTCGGCGAGAAGATCAAAGCCCTTCTGCTTGGCCAGGCGATCTGCAAACGCGATGACGGGTCGCTCGGGAACCATCTCGAGGCCGGTCTCTGCGAGGAGCGCAGCTTTGCAGCGCATCTTGGCCGTCGGATCCTCTGCATCGTAGCGAGCGATCAGCGCCGAGTCCGTCGCAGGATTCCAGAGTGAGTAGTCGACGCCATTGGGAATGCCGACGAGACGTGAGGCGCGAGAGGCCAGCACGCCGTGCAGCCCCCCTCCCCGCTCCTCGGATTGGATCTCCCGCGCGTACGTCTCGGAGACGGTCGTGAGAGCGTTGGCGAACAGCAAGCCGGTCTTCAGGATGTTGATCGAGCCGTAGAACTCGGCACCTTCCGGGTGGAAGTGCTCCCTGGGGATGCCGAGGGGGTCGAGCATCGAAGCGGGGGCGATTCCCTGGAACTCGATGTTGTGGACGGTGAGCAGGAAGCGGCTTGCGGTGGCGAGGGCCTGGTTGGCTGGAAGCTGCGCGTAGAACGGTACGAGCGCAGTGGGCCAATCGTGTGCGTGCACGACATCGAAGGTCATGTCGCTCTGCAGGCGCTGGCGAACCAGCTCGACCACGGCGCCCGAGAACGCAGCGAAGCGCAGTGGGTTGTCGGCGTAGTCGGTAGCACCGTCACCGTAGATCCCGTCGCGGTCGAAGAACCCCGGCAGATCGAGGAGCGTGATGTCGACTCCGGATGGGAGCCGCCCATCGTAGACGGTGACGTTGTAGCGCGTGCCGCCGAGCTCGAAGTGCAAGGGCGTGAGACGTCGGGCGACGAGCAGCCCTGCGCGTTCGAAGTGTCGATAGCGAGGCAGGGCGAGCGTGACCTTGTGACCGTGTTGACGAAGCGTCTTCGTCAACGCCGCCATCACGTCGGCAAGGCCCCCGGCCTTGGCGTAGGGCGCCAATTCGGTTGCAGCGAACAGGATATCCATCGGTGGGAGCGTGTAGCACGGACAGGCGCCCGGGTCGCGTCGGAAGCCCCCGGGCCCGGCTGCGGGCCTGGGAGCGTTGCGGGACGGATTGGATTCGAGGCAGAGCGCGGGGGAAACAGGGCCCCGGAGGGGAGGCGGCAGGCTACTTCTTGACGACGTTGACCTTGAAGGTCGCGGTCATGGAGCCGCCGAGCTTGACGTTGACGTCGTAGGAGCCGAGGCGCTTGATCGGATCGACGAGGCGGATCGACTTGTGATCCAGGGTGACGCCCTGGGCAGCGAGCGCGGTGGAGATGTCACGGGTGGTGACGGCGCCGTAGAGGCGCTCTTCCTCGCCAGCGGTGGCGGGGATGGTGACAGAGACCTCGGACAGGCGCTTGGCGACGGCTTCGGCGTTGGCGAGATCCTTGGCAGCGCGAGCGAGAGCTACGCGCTTCTGGTGCTCGACCAGGGCGCGGTTGCGGGCGCTGGAAGCGACGGCGATCTTCTGGGGGATCAGGAAGTTGCGAGCGAACCCCGGGCGGACGCGGACAACTTCGCCGCTCTTGCCGAGGTTCGTTACGTCTTGCTGGAGGATGACCTCGTACTTGGAGCTGGCCATGGCTGCCTCCTAACTGCCGGTCACGGTGAACGGCAGAAGCGCGATGTTCCGCGCCTGCTTGATGGCGAGAGTGACCTTGCGCTGATGGGTCGCGCAGGTTCCGGAGATGCGGCGAGGGACAATCTTGCCGCGTTCAGTGATGAAGTACTTCATCGCCTGCGGGTCTTTGTAGTCGATGACAGCGTCCTTGTCCGCGCAGAACTTGCAGATGCGTCGCTTGCCACCGCGCCGACGTCCGGCGCCGTCGCCGGAATCGCCACGCGACATATCCATATCGTCGTCATTGCGATCGTACATGGTTACTTCTCCTCGCCAGCAGCGCCCTTGCCAGGCACCACGTCGTCAGCATCATCGCCCGCGTCGTCGTCCGCCACGCCCGGAGGCGCCGCGTAGACTTCCTCCAGCTCGCGGTCGCGATCACGGTACCGATCCTCACGACCATGATCCCAATCGATGAGGCCAAGCAGCTTCTCGCGCGTCTCCTCGCGATCGTCTTCGGTCGGAGGCTCGATCGCGGTGAACTTGACGTCTTCAGGATTCACTTCGATCGCAGCGATGTCGACGGCGTCCGCGAGCTTGATGGTCTGGAACTTGAGGACGGCTTCCTTCTGCATGCGAAGGTTGCGCTCGAATTCCGCCACGAGCTTGCCGCCGCCCAGGTAGCGCAGATAGATGTAGATGCCGCGGCGATACTTGCGCACGGGGTACGCAAGCTTGCGGCGTCCCCACGACTCGACCTTGACCATGGTGCCGGTCTCACGCGCGAGCACTTCGTTGATGCGCGACGAGACCCTGCCAGCACCTTCGGCGTCGATGTCAGGGCGCAGGACGTAGATGGTTTCGTACTCGTTGTGGCGCTTGGGCGCCGATGCAGACACTTCAGGCATGTTGTCTCCTTTCGGCCTACGACCTCGCGGATGCCGCGAGGCAAGGAGGTGCGGCACACGAGGCACCGCACTTGGGGGCGAGCTTTGTAGCGCTAATCTCTTCGCTTTGCCACATCTTCTTCGCCAGGGGTCGGTTCGCCCCCGGCGGCCGGGGCCTTGGCAGGGCGCGGCTTGGGACGGGCGTTCAGTGCGTTGGTGGCAGCCGTCAGGCCTTTTTCGCCGATGTCGAGCAGGGACTTGACGGCCTTCTGGACGATCTCCGGGAACGCCGCGCGCTCGTCGGGCGGCATGTCCGACAGGACCCAGTCGGCAACGTCGCCCGACCAGCCAGGGGGCGGACGCCCGATGCCGACTCGCAACCGTACGAAGTCGCCAGAGCCGATCTCCTGGAAGGTCGAGCGCAGCCCGTTGTGCCCGGCGTGGCCGCCGCCGACCTTGAGCCGGAGCGTGCCGAACGGCAGGTCCAGCTCGTCATGCACCACGATCAAATCCGCGACCTCCACCCTGAAGAAGGTCATGGCCGCGCGCACGCTGCGGCCCGAGGCATTCATGAAGGTCATCGGGCGGAGCAGCAACGCTTCGGTGTCACCCATCAGGCCGCGCGTGAACTCGCCGTGGAACTTGTCGCGCCAGCCGCCCGCACCGATCCGGTCCGCGAGCGCAGCGACGATCTCGAAGCCCGCATTGTGACGATTGCGCGCGTAGCGCGAGCCAGGATTGCCGAGGCCAACGACGAGGAGCATGGCGAGGAACGCGTTGCGCGTCCCTACTTCTTGCCCTTCTTGTCCTTCTCTTCCTTGGCAGGAGCAGCCTTGGCAGGAGCGCCAGCGGCCGGGGCAGCGCCCGGAGCAGCACCAGCAGCACCCGGAGCAGCCGCAGCGCCTTCTGCAGGCACGGCGCCTTCTGCAGGCACGGCGCCCGGAGCCAGCTCTTCCGGCTTCTCGGCCTCAGGAGCCACGATCGCGATGATCGTCTGGTCCGCGGGCAGCTGGATCGCCACGCCTTCGGGCACCTTGATGTCCGTGGTCTTGGCCGTGTCGCCCTGCTTCATCTCGGTCACGTCGTACTCGAAGAACTCGGGCACGAGCGCGGGCAGGCACTTGATCGGCAGCACGCGGAAGACCTGACGAAGGACGCCGCCTTCGACGACGCCGATCGCCTTGCCGGTCGTGCGCAGCGGGACTTCTACGTCGACGGGCTTGTTCAGGTCGATGTGGAGCAGGTCGACGTGCTCGAGGTCCCGAGTGAGCGGGTGGTAGGAGTAGTCGCAGACGAGCGCCGGGAACGGCGGCTCCTGGCCGATGGCGACCTGAAGCACGACGTTCTTGCCGAACGGGCCTTGAAGCGCGAGCGTGAGATCCTTGGGTGAGAGCGCGAGCGAGCGGGTGGTGACTCCCTGACCATAAGCTACGGCGGGGATCTTACCTTCGCGGCGGAGTTGAGCGTTGTAGCCTTTGCCGGTGTTGCGGGGCCATGCCTCGAGCTTGACGAAATCCATTGTCGTTCTCTTCCTGCAAATAAAAACGTCGCGTGATCACGCGAACAGCGAACTGATGGAGTCACTGTGGTGGATGCGGCGGATGGCCTCACCCAGAAGGCGCGCGATGGATACCACACGGATTTTGCCACACGCCAGTGCTGCCTCGCTCAGAGCGATCGAATTGGTAACAATGACTTCAGAAAGGGGCGAAGCCGCAATTCGCGAAACGGCCGGTCCGGATAGCACCGGATGGGTCGTGCACGCCACCACTTTTCGTGCCCCTTCGCCAATCAAGGCCCGGGCGGCGTTGCAGAGGGTGCCTGCGGTGTCGATCATGTCGTCGACGATGATGCAGTCCCGCCCCTGGACCTCGCCGATGATGTGCATCACCTCCGATACGTTCGCCCGCTCACGGCGCTTGTCGATGATGGCGAGCGACGCATTCAGCCGCTTGGCATAGGCCCGGGAGCGTTCCACACCGCCAGCGTCCGGGGAAACTACCACCGAAGTGCTGTCAAACTGCTTGCGCAGGTAGTCGTCGAGGAACACCGGCATCGCGTACAGATGGTCGAACGGGATGTTGAAGAATCCCTGAATCTGCCCAGCATGCAGATCCACGCACACCACCCGCGTCACCCCGGCGGACACGATCAAGTCCGCGCACAGCTTGGACGTGATCGGCGTGCGCGGCGCGACCTTCCGATCCTGGCGGGCATAGCCGTAGTACGGGATCACGGCGGTGATCGAGCCGGCCGAGGCGCGACGAAGCGCGTCCGCCATCACGAGCAGCTCCATGAAGTGCTCGTTTACCGGGGAGCTGGTCGGCTGGATGATGTAGGTATCGACGCCCCTTACGTTTTCCTGGACCTCCACGAAGGTCTCGCCGTCGGAGAAGCGCGACACCCGGCATTGGCCGAGCGGCATCTCCAGGAACTTGGCGATGTCCTGCGCCAGCGCGGGATTCGCGTTCCCTGAGAAGATGCACACCTTCCTGAACACGATGCCGCCTCCGAGAACCAGGGAACCTGCGAAATGCCCAGACCACCCAGGTCACAAGACGTGAGGTGGACAGGGCGAGTGGTACGATATTGGGGGGCGTTTCGATAGCAGCCGATCGTGGGGTTGTCAACGCAGCCAGCCCCGAGCGCCGGAAACGCTTGGGCGTCTCACCCGATCTCGCTGAGCTGATCACCCGTTCGGGTCACAACCGCTCAGCTTCTTGTTGCGCTCGCAGATCTGCTTCCTGATCGAGTCCGCATCTGCCGGGCTGGCCTTGAACTTGTTGTTGAGGACGAACGTCGGGCTTGCACTGACCCCAACGGCCTTGGAGTACTTGAACGACGCCTCGAGCAGGCGCTTGCCCTCCGCGCCTTCTGCGCACTGCTGGAGCACCTTGGCGTCGATGGCGAACGCGGGCCCGGTACAGGCCTTCCAGTCCGCGCTCCTGGGGTTCTTGGCGCGGCACGCGAGGTAGTCGAGGAACTTGTTTGCAGCGCGGTAGTGCTTCACGGCGCAGACCTGCCTGAGATCCTCGAACACCTCGTCCGCACCGTGCAGCGAGTCGAAGCCGCTCTTCGCGTCGCCCGTGCCGATGAACTGCACGTCGAGCACCAGCGATGGATCGAGGTTTCCCAGCACGTCCCGAAGCTCGCGGATCCGGGTCGCGGCAAAGTGGCAGTGTGACATGACGAAGATCTCTACGCGCTTGGCGATCTCCTTGTGGCAGTAGAGATCGTCCTTGCACTCGGGCCGGGCGCATCCCCCTGGGTCATGGCACACCGGATTCCAGTCACCGCCCAGGGAAGCAACACGCGCGGCGCCCACGACCCGGGTGGAGCGCTCGAAGGCCTTGAGCGCATCAGCGTCGGCTTCGATCGAAGCGTCGAACACGAGCACCGGCAACATCCCCGGTTGCAGCGACGACCAGAGCTTTCGACCTTCCGGCTCCGAGTAGTCGACGACCTTGACCTCGGGGTTGGCGATCCGGTTGCGCAGCATCGCCATGAGCTTGGCCGCGTCGCAGTCGGTGCACCGTCGGTCCGACAAGACGATCGCATGGACCTTGGGCTCTTCGGGAAGGGAGACGCACACCGGCGGACGCGTGGCAGAGTACTGCTGGCAGATCGATCGCAGAAGGGCGCTCGCGGTGCGCGGACCTGCATAGGCCTTGCCTCCCACGAAGATCGAGGGCGTGACGTTCACGCTCCTGGCTGCAGAGCGCTGGAACGACGCTGCTAGCAGTCGGGCCCCCTCTCCACCTTTCACGCACGCACGCAACGCTGGGAGGGGGATCCCAACCTGCGCGGCGCATGATTCCCAGTTCGAGTCGACCTGGGACTGGTCCGAGTTCTGGCAGACGACCATGCCGAGGTAGCGCGCTGGATCCTGGCGTGCTGCGCACACCTGGGCGATGTCGCCTACGACTTCGGAATCGCCGTGCATCGAGCTGAGCACGCCGCCCGGCTCCACGTTGCCGACGTACTCCAAGGAGAAGCTGACGTTCGGGCCCAGGTCACGGAGCGCAACGAGCATCGCGCTCTCGGCCGCCGCGCAATGGGGACAGCGGGACATCACGAACAGCTCGACGCGCACGGGATCGATCGACGGCGCTGGAGGAGGCTCGGCTGTCGCGATCGTCGCGGCAGGAACGAGCTTCAGGGGCGCCGGAGGATCGCGCGGTGGTGGTGTGGGCTGCGGCGTGAAACAAGCGCTGCAAGCGAGGGTGGCGGCGGCGACGAGCGAGCGAACGAGGGTGCTTCGGTGCATGTGAGAAAGATGGTCTCCTTGCGCGCGGCGATTGGCAAGCAGGAAGGATATTGCCGTGCGGGGTCACGCCAGCACGCGCATGACGTTTCGACGCAAGATCTTGGCTACTTGCGCATCGCTCAGCCCAGCGTCGATCAGCGCATCGGTGAGAAGCGGCAGATGCGCGGCATCGCGCAGCTCCGGGGTCGGGATGATCATTCCATCCCAATCGGAGCCGAGGGCCGGCGTGTCTTCCCCGGCCACGTCAATCACGTGTCGGATGTGACGGACCACGGCTCCGAGCGTGGTGTCGCCGAGGAACGTCGGCGCAAAGATGATTCCGACCACGCCGCCGGTGCGGGCTACCGCGCGAAGCTGATCGTCGTCGATGTTGCGCCAATGACGGTGCGCGCCTGTGATTCCGGTGTGGGAGACCAGGACAGGGCGGGTCGATAGCTCGCAGGCTTCCAGAAAGCCGGCCCGATTGATGTGGGCCAGGTCCACGAGGACCTCTGACGCTTCGCAGCACGAGACGACTTCGCGGCCAAACGCTGTGAGCCCCTGCGAGTCGTCACGGCCCAGGCCGAACGCAGGAGACGCAGCATCGTTTGCTGAGAAGTGGGCGAGTCCCAGGTAGCGGACTCCGCGGGATGCGAAGTGGATCAACGCATCGAGGCTCCCGCCGAGCGCGTGAGCGCCTTCGATGCCGAGCGCGAGACCGACACGCTCTTCGCGGGCGCAGCGCTCGATGTCGGCCGCAGTACGGACCTTGGCTGCGCGCGGCTCGATCGCGAGCAATTCGTCGAGCAGGCGGAGCTGGTTGTCGACCACATCTCGCGGAGAGGCGTGAAAGTGCGGCAGGGAGACGAGGCCGAGGAACTGGGCGCCCATGCCGCCTTCGATCATGCGCGGCACGTCGACATGGCCGCCGAACGCTGCCTTGGGAAGCGGGGGCTCGTGGCGCTCTCGCATGTCGTAGCCTACCGAGCGGACCCACATGAGCGTGTCGGCGTGCAGGTCGATCGCCGGGTGGGACGAGTGCAGTGCGCGTGCGCGCTCGGAGCCGAACATGGGGAGTGTATATTGCCCCATCGGCAGCGGGGACAAGGTCGGGATTGTCTGGTACTGACTGGCCGGGGCCATAGAACGCCGCCTCGACAAGGAGCCACCATGGGTATCATGTCTGCATCGGAGACCACGTTCGTGTCGAACGCGACGACGCTTCGCAGCGTTTCACCGTCGACAGGCGCGCTGGTGGGCGAGGCTCCCGTGATGGAGCAGGCGCAGGTCGTGGACGCCGTGGGACGCGCGAGAGAAGCGCAGCGCGCGTGGGCCGCCAAGCCGGTGGAAGAGCGCGCGGCGGCTTTGATGAAGTACCGCGACGCGCTGGTGGAGAGGTCCGAGGCGCTGGTGGAGCTGATCGTGCGCGAGACCGGCAAGCCGAGGCACGAGGCGCTCCTGCACGAGATCGGTGCATCCGCGGACCTGATCACGTTCTGTGCGAAAGTCGCCCCGCGTGCGCTCTCGCCGCGCGAGATGCCGCTTCGCGTGCTTCGCCATCGCCGCAGCTACGTGCACTACGTGCCTCGGGGCGTCGTCGGCGTGATCGCTCCGTGGAACTTCCCGCTCGTCATCCCGCTGTCCGGCGTGGTCCCGGCCTTGATCTCAGGCTCGGCCGTCGTGCTCAAGCCGAGCGAGGCCACCCCGATGATCGCGCTGGAAGCCAAGCGCGTCTGGGATCGGAGTGGCCTGCCGCCAGAGCTGTTCGCCGTGGTGACCGGGTACGCCGACACGGCCAAGGCACTGATCGAAGCCGGCGTCGACATGGTTCACTTCACTGGGAGCGTAGCCAATGGACGCAGGGTCGCAGCTGCGTGCGCAGAGCGTCTGATCCCCTGCATCCTGGAGCTCGGCGGAAAGGCTCCGCTGGTCGCGTGCGCCGACGCGGACCTGGAGCTGACCGCGAACTCGTCCGTCTTCGGCGCGTTCGCCAACTCCGGCCAGATCTGCCTGAGCGTCGAGCGGCTGTATGCCCACCACGATGTGCACGACCAGCTCGTGGAGCGGATCGTCGAGCTGACCGGGCAGCTCAAGCAGGATGATCCAGAGGGCGGCTGGGTCGATGTCGGGGCCATGACGGTCGGGCGGCAGATCGACGTGGTGGACGAGCTGGTGACCGATGCGCTCGATCGCGGCGCAGTGCTTCGCGCTGGAGGCAAGCGCGCTTCGAGAAAAGGGCAGTTCTACATGCCCACCGTGCTGACCGGGTGCGATCACCGGATGCGGATCATGAGGGAGGAGACGTTCGGGCCAGTGCTCCCGATCATGAAAGTGGACAACGACGATCAAGCGGTGGAGCTGGCGAACGAGTCCCACCTCGGGTTGAACGCGTACGTCTTCAGCTCGAACCGAGACCATGCGCGACGCGTCGCCGAGCGAATCGATGCCGGCAGCGTGCTGATCAACGACGTGCTTTCGAACTACATGACCCCTGAAGTGCCGTTCGGCGGAGTCAAGCAGAGCGGCCTCGGACAGGTCCATGGGGAGAAGTCGTTGCAGGACATGTGCGAAGTACGGCACGTGAGCTACGACAGGGTGCGCCCGCTTGCGCGCAACCCGTTCGGATTCCCCTACACCGCGCAGCGATTCCGATGGGTGATCAAGGGGCTGCGCACGCTCTTCTCCGGCGGAGACGTGCTGCAGAAGATCAGCGACCTGCTGTGACCTAGCGGTGCCAGCCCTTCTTGCGGGCGATGGCCGAGAAGTCGCGAGCGATCTGCTCCGTGATTGCGGCGTCACGTGCGCTGAACCCGGAATCGCGGTGCGCCACGCCGAGCTCGAGCATGACGAGGAGCTGGCCGCCGCAGAGCACGGGAGTCATCAGGACGCTCACGGGCGCGATCCCAGTGGCAATGATGCGAGCCGTGACCGCAGAGCCGACGACGCCGGGGATCGGCTCGCCGAGCACGGTGCGTCCTTCGCGCGCTACGCGAAGCGCCTGGTCGCCCGGATCAATCGTACGCCCGACACCAAACTGGGCGCGCGGGCCGATGCCCTCGATCGTCATCATCGCATCAGCTGCTGCGTGCGAGCGCACATGGACCCAGCCGCACTCGGCACCGGTCGCAGTCGCGCAAAGAGAGAGGAACACGCTGGCCGCCGTGGTCAGATCCTCTGCTTGCCCGAGCGTCTGCGCCTCGACCGCGGTCGGGGGGAGCATCAAGGGCTGCAAGTCGCTGACGCGAGCCACCTTGGCCGCGGCGATCGCCTTGTCGTTGGTGGGCAGCAGGTCGTTCTCCGTGGCGTATTCGCGAACGCTTCGCCAGATGTCCCACCCGGTGCGCCAGACCTGGGCGTCGAGCGGGACTTTTCCGGCGGCGATTCCGCGAGCGAGCAGATCGTCGTCGACCGGTCCAATCGTGACGTCGCCGTCGGTCACGAAGAAGCGCACGATAGCGTGCTGCCCAGACAATTCGCCGCCTTCGGTCCCCCCCGGGACGGCTGGATCTGAGGATTCATCCGGTGATTCAGGTCGCGTGGCGTTCATCAGTGCCCTCCCCTTCGTGATGGAAAGCGGGCCCAGCTTCGGGTGCGCCAATGTATTCAAATAGAAGACCCTGTCAAGAGTGAGCCATGGGCCCCAGGATAGGATCGAGACGTTACCCGATGGGATCGCTATGCTCGACCCGTTGAACCAGCAGCCTCCTTCACAATTCCGGGGACCGACGGGCGGGATGTATCCGCAGAGCCCGCCGCCCGTGCAGCACGTACCGCCGACGAGCGGAGCAGCGACGAGCGCGCTGGTGCTTGCCATCCTCGGGTCGATGTGCCTGGGGCCGATTGGCGGGCTGGCAGCGATCATACTCGGCGTGGTCGCGCTGGCAGAGATTCGCAAGAGCCAGGGCACGCAGGGAGGCACCGCGGTGGCCGGCATTGCGATCGGCTTGGGAGCGCTGACCACCCTGGGATCGGTCGGCGCAGTGGTGTGGGCGATCGTTGCGAGCGCAACTGCGCCGATGACCGCCCCGACTTCGCCGCCACCGATCTACCTGCCGCCTTCGCCCACGCTGGCGCCGACACCCACGACCCCGACGCCGCGCTCACCGCTCGCAAAGGAAGTCGCGTCCAAGGACACGACCACGGTCGAGTTCAAGGTGGGCGCTCTCACCGTGGTGGACATCGGCTCGGACGTCAGCTCCCTGGACGCGGAGCTGCGTGCACAGCGCTCCAAGGCCGCGCGCTCGGGAGAGAAGATGATCGTGGAGACGACCGGCTACGAGTGTCGTCCGTGCCTCGGCGTGGCGGCTTCGCTGATCGATCCTCGCATGCAGAAGGCATTGGCCGGCACGCGGCTCGTTCGCATCGACGTTGCGGAGTTCGGCGAGGAGCTGACGTCGCTCGGCTATCCGCACGAAGCGATTCCTGGATTCTTCCTCGTAGGGGTGGACCTGTCGCCGTCGGATGGAATGCATGGCGGCGAATGGGACGACGACACGGCAGAGAACATCTCGCCCGTGATCGGCGCGTTTGCTCGGGGCAAGCTGATGAAGCGTCGGGAACCTTGGGGCGGGCAGAAGCGAGGCCCTGGAGGATTGCCACCGAGGGGCGGCGGCACCGAGCTGTGAGTGCGACGCTCAGTACTGGCTGGCGGGGTTCAACCGCTTGCGCGCGGCGGCAGGAGCCTGCGTGGTGCCGTAGCGGTTGCGCGGCGCGGGCGTAGGAGGAGGAGCGGCGCGCGAAGGCGTGCGCGGCGAGACCTCGCAGTACGCTTCCTGCCCCGGAGGGCAGCCGATGCGGATGTGGAAGTGGTTGTCGTGGGGCACGCCAGTCTTGGGCTGCTGCAGCAGCTGAGCCGCACGAAGCCGAATCCACAGCGGCACGTTGCGTCGCTCTGCTTCCTTGAGCAACCGGGAGCGCAGGGGCGCTGACACGAAGACGCGCTGCATTCGCAGCGACGGGTCGGTGATCAGAGCTTCGATCAAGGTCCAATTGCGCGCATCGTCGAAGCGTGCGGAGGGCATTGCGCTCGACACGCCATCGCCGTCGAAGGGCACGAAGCGCTGAGCATACAGCGGCGAGCCTTCTCGGTCGGTCATGTAGAACCCGACGTCGACGTCGCGGCCGCTCTGGTGCGACTTGTGGTGACCGATCTCGCCACCGCTCTTGCGGGACATGTCGCCGACGCTGAGCATGGAGTCGGGGAAGCGCTTGTTGACGAGGCTAGCGGCGCGCTCGAGCCCGCGCACGAGGCTGGGCAGGCCCCAGCGGTAGTCGCGTCCGGCAAACGCGGGGACCACGCGGATGATGCTGGTCTCGTCGAGGTGCTCGCCAGCATGCAGCACGCCGGCGTTGGGAGCGCCCACCGAGGCGGGAGCGTTCTGCGAGGGCATGGCGCTGCGCAATGACGCAGTGCGCGGTCGCGCAGAAGCTACGTCGCCGCCTGCGATGAGGGCAGCAGCGGTCACGAGCAATGTTGGGAAAAGACCGAGGCGCACGCTCCTGCGATACGAGAGCGGCGCAACAAGGGCCAAGTTCTCGTGGGAACGGCCGGGAACCCTCAGCGTGAAAACCTGGGCACTCGGCGCGGGTTGCCCTTGCCGGCAGCCGCTGCGCGGCTTAGGCATTGCCAGCCATGAACAAGGTCTACAACAACGCGCGCGAAGCGTGCGCCGACATCCCGAACGGCGCCGTCCTGATGGTCGGCGGCTTCGGGTTGTGTGGCATCCCTGAGAACTGCATCCTGGCTCTGCGCGCTTTGGGCGTGCGCGAGCTCACGATCATCTCGAACAACTGCGGAGTCGACGATTTCGGCTCTGGCATCCTGCTCAAGACCCGCCAGATCCGGAAGATGATCTCTTCGTACGTGGGTGAGAACAAGGAGTTCGAGCGCCAGTTCCTGCACGGGGAGCTGGAGGTGGAGCTCTGCCCGCAGGGAACGCTCGCGGAGCGTTGCCGCGCAGGGGGCGCAGGCATTCCGGCGTTCTTCACGCCGACGGCGGTGGGGACGGTGATCTCCGATGGCGGATTGCCGATGCTCTACAACCCTGACGGCACAGTGAAGAAGGTTTCGGAGAAGAAGGAAGTGCGCGTGATCGAGGGGCGCGAATACGTGCTCGAGACCTGGCTGCGCGCGAAATATGCCTTGGTCAAGGCCTGGAAGGGCGATCGCCACGGCAACCTCGTCTACCGGCACACCGCCGCCAACTTCAATCCGATGATGGCAACCGCGGCCGAGATAACGATCGCCGAGGTCGAGCACCTCGTCGAGCCAGGAGAGATCGAGCCGGATCAGGTGCACACACCTGGGATCTACGTACACAGGATCTTCCAGGGCGAAAGCTACGAGAAGCGCATCGAGCGAAGGACCGTCCGCAAGGGCTGATCGGCGAGGACACCATGGCACTGACACGTGAGCAGATTGCGAAGCGGGCCGCCGGAGAGTTGCGCGACGGCTTCTACGTGAACCTGGGGATCGGAATGCCGACCCTGGTGGCGAACTACATACCGCAGGGGATGCAGGTGGTGCTGCAGAGCGAGAACGGGTTGCTGGGCATGGGCCCCTACCCGCTCGAGGGCACGGAGGATCCTGATCTGATCAACGCGGGCAAGGAGACGGTGACGATGCTGCCGGGCTCGGCGATCTTCTCGAGCGCCGAGTCGTTCGCGATGATCCGGGGAGGGCACATCGACCTCGCAATCCTCGGCGCGATGCAGGTTTCGGAGTTCGGAGATCTCGCGAACTGGATGATCCCGGGCAAGATGGTCAAGGGCATGGGCGGTGCGATGGACCTGGTGGCACGTGCTCGCCGTGTCGTCGTGATCATGGATCACGCTGCCAAGGACGGCGCCCCGAAGATCCTCAAGTCGTGCAACTTGCCTCTCACCGGCAAGCGAGTGGTACACCGAATCATCACCGACCTGTGCGTTCTCGACGTGACGAGCGACGGGCTGCAGCTCGTAGAGCTCGCGCCTGGGGTCACGGTTGAAGAGATACGCCAGAAGACAGGGCCCGAAGTGCGGGTTTCAGGCGACGTGAAGGTGATCCAGGTCGATTGATCTTCGGCTGGCGCCCGCCCCGCTCGCGTGCTCTATGATGCGAGCAAGTGGGGGATCGGTCGTAGCTGTTGTGAAGAATCTCGCCAAGGCGCTTGCCTCCATCTACTTTCGCGTGCCGCGCGGCATCCAGTTCGGCCTCGACGACGTCAGGACTGCGTGCGACCGCGCCGGCTCCCCTCACCTGCACGTCCCCGTGGTCCACATCGCAGGGACGAACGGCAAAGGGAGCGTCGCTTCCATGGTCGCCAGCGTGCTGCGAACCGCTGGCTATCGCGTGGGGCTGTTCACCTCGCCGCACCTGTGCCGATTCGCGGAGCGGATCCAGATCGACGGCTCGCCGCTCGACAACGACTCGTTGACCAGCGCGCTGTGGCAAGCGATCGAGGTGGGGCCGAAGCTGTCGTTCTTCGAGACGACGTTTCTTGCCGCGATGCTGGCGTTCCGAAGGCTCGACGTGCAAGTCGCGGTGCTCGAGGTGGGGCTGGGCGGAAGGCTCGATGCGACGAACGTGGTGGAGCATCCGACCGTCACCGCAGTGACCCGGATCGCGCTGGATCACATGGACAAGCTCGGTCGGACGGAGGAGGAGATTGCCGCGGAGAAGGCCGCCATCGCCAAGCAAGGCGTGCCCATGGTGCTGGGGCCAATGAGCGCGCAAGTCGATCGAGTCTGTCGCGAGCATGCTCTGGGTACAGGCGCCTCGGAGGTGCTCGGCGTCGGCCGCGAGATCGCGATCGAGCGACTCCAGGGGCACGCCATGAGGGTCGCACTGTCGCTCGGCAGCGTGGAGCTGCGCCCGAGCCTGCTCGGGGCGCACCAGCTCGAGAACGCCGCTGTTGCCGCCGCGATCTGCGCGGCTGCGTCGGGCAAGCTCGATCGTGTCGACTCCAAAGCGATCGAGAAGGGGATTGCAGACGCGGTTTGGCCGGGACGACTGGAGCGGATCCGGGATGAGGATGGCGACGTGGTGCTGGACGCCGCGCACAATCCTGACGGGGCCCAGGCGCTTGCGGCGTACCTGAGGCAGTCCGAGGCGCGGGGGCCGCAATCGACAGCGTTGGTGTTCGGAGCGGTTGCGGACAAGAGCTGGAAGCAGATGCTGAGCATCCTCGCGCCGCTGGCAGAGCACCGCTTCTACGTAGAGCCGGGCGGACGCGCTGGCGCACCGCTCGTCGAGATGGTGGAGACGGCAGGCGGCACGTGCGAGGCCGACGTACCGTCGGCGCTGGCGGCCGCGCGTCGTTCGGTGGGCAAGCACGGGCTCGTGGTGGTTGCCGGCTCGATCTTTCTCGCTGGGAATGCCCGTTGTTGCCTGCTCAGGCTCGATCGCGATCCACCGGTTGCGCTGTGAGCCGTCTACCGGCGGCGCGCCCAGAGCTCGAGCTCGTCGGGGCCCGGCCGCAGCGCTGAGAAGATCCGGTTTGCCACGCTGCGGCGTGCTGGGACCTGCACAGGCTCGAAGCCGGCTCTGAGCGCGCAGAGCGAGATCGACTGGCGCGTGAAGCGATGCTGCGTGCGTGTTTCGGGCTCTTGCGCCGACAGGCCGAGAAGTGCGCCTGGACGCATACGTTCTGCAGCCCAGGCCAGCACCGAGAGGGGCGCGTCCACGGTGCAGAGCGCTCCCCACACCGTGATCACGTCGAACCGTAGGTCCTCCGGCTCGAGGGTGTCGAGCGAGCTGGCCATCCCGATTCCGAGAGCGGCGACCGCCTGGGCTCGCTGATCTTCGTCGGACTCGATGCCAGCGACCTCGAGCTGGCGCGCCTTGGCAACGAGCAGGAATCGTCCGGTACCGCAGCCGATGTCGAGCAGCCTGCCGCGCGTCACGCCCAGGCTCCCCAGCGTGGACATGCGCCGGTCGCAAGCGTCCAAGGACGGCGCGGGCTCCGCAGCGGTTACGCGTCGGTCCGAACCGTCGGCGCGCAGGCGATTGCCTTGCCAACGGGCTTCGTGCGAGCAGCATTCGCAACGCACGAAGCCCTGATTGGCGAGAGCCCCGCGAGGTCCCGCGTCGAGCGATGCATCGCACACGGGACAGTGGAACAGCGGCGATCGCATCGCGGGCATGGTTGGACAGTGGTGTGATGGGATCAGGAGCGACGACGTCGACGAAGCGCGGCGAGGATGGCACCGCCGATCACGAGCCAGCCAGTCGCAGGCATGCCGGAGCTTCCTGGGACCGCGCAGCCGCAGCCACCATCGTCACCGGAGCCGACTTCGGACGGAGCACCGCCCGTGGATCCGTCGGTGCTTCCATCGAGCTTCGAGCCACCGGTGCCGGAGTCGGGCACGCCCGCGTCGCCGGCCTTGCCCGCAGCGCCTGCGTTGCCGGCCTTGCCACCGGACCCTGCAGCTCCGCCCTTGCCAGCGCTGCCGCCCGCGCCAGCCTTGCCACCGGACCCTGCAGCTCCGCCCTTGCCAGCAGCGCCGCCAGTGCCAGTGCCGCCCGAGCCCGCGACGCCTGCTGCGCCTGCGGTGCCGGCCGCCCCTGAAGAGCCGCCCGTGCCAGCTGCGCCGTCGTCGCCCGCGTCGCTTCCGGCAGAGCCAGCTGCGCCGTCGTCGCCCGCGTCGGGCACGCCGGCCTCTCCACCCACGCACACGCCGCCCTGGCAGGTGCCGGTCACCCCGCACACGGTCCCGTCGGGCAGGACCGTCTCGTCGCAGTTGCCATTGCTCGTGTTGCAGGCGCTGGTGTGGCACTCGTTGGAGGGCGTGCAGACCTTGGGAACACCCACGCACGCGCCTGCCTGGCAAGTGTCGACTGTGCAGACGTCGTTGTCGTTGCAAGCCGAGCCGTCCGCCTTCGCCGGATTCGAGCAGGTCCCGTTGCCCGGATCGCACGTGCCTACGTCGTGGCATTGATCCAACGCCGTGCAGACCACGGTGCTGGTGCCTGTGCACACGCCGCCGACGCAGGTGTCCGGAGTGGTACAGACGCTGCCATCGTTGCAGGCCGTGCCGTCAGGCAGCGGAGGATTCGAGCAGGTGCCGGTGCCTGGATTGCACACGCCCGCAGCGTGACACTGATCGCTCGCCCCGCAGACTACCGGGTTGCCGCCGGTGCAGGTGCCTCCGACGCAGACATCGGTCTGCGTGCAGAGATCGCTGTCCACGCACGACGTGCCGTCGGCCTTGGAAGTCTCCAGGCAGTTGCCAGCCACGCAAGCGGCGTCATGGCAGGGGTTGGAGGACACACACACCATCGGAGTACCGGTGCAGACGCCAGCCTGACAGGAGTCCTGGGTCGTGCAGGCGTTGCCGTCGTTGCAGGCCGTGCCGTTGTTGGCGGGCGGGTTCGAGCAGATGCCGCTCTGCGGATCGCACGTGCCAGCCACGTGGCAGGCGTCGCTGGCTGTGCAGGTGATCGGGTTCGCGCCGGTGCACGTACCGGCCTGGCATGTGTCGGTCTGGGTGCAGGCATTGGTGTCGTTGCAGGAAGTGCCATTCGCCTTCGGTGGATTGGTGCACGTGCCGGTGGCCGGCTGGCACACGCCCACGTTGTGGCACTGGTCGCTGGCCGTGCACACGACCAGGTTGGAACCGACGCAGGCGCCGCTCAGGCAGGTATCAGTCTGGGTGCAGCCGTTGCCATCGTTGCAGGTCGTTCCGTTCTGCACCGGAGCATGGTTGCAGACGCCGGTCGCTGTGGTGCAGGTGTCCGTGGTGCAGTCGTTGTTGTCCGAGCAGTTCTTGGCCGGACCGGGCACGCACACGCCGTTCGCGTTGCACTGCTCGTTGGGAGTACCTGTACACGCGTCCGCGTCAGAGCACGCCGTGGTCGCAAGCAGATTCCAGTCCTTGCAGGTTGACGCCGAGATCGGCATGCATCCCTGGAACACGCAGTTGGCAGCTCCTGGGACCTTGCGACCGTAGGCGCAGGGCGCAGGGTTTGCCTGACAATTGCCTGCCTGGCACACGCCCGAGCAGGCGTTGCCGCTGAAACCGATCGTGCATGCTGCGCCGTCCGCGGCCTGGCCGTTGACGCAGGCGCCGTTCTGGCAATGGTGGCTGCACTGGTTGAAGCCGCCTCCCTGGCAGGCAGCTCCGTCGAGGTTCTTGAGCTCGGCAGGAAGGTTCGGGTTGCTGGTCGCGATGCAGGCAGCGTTGCCCTGCAGGTTCAGCCAGCACACACCGCCGCATTCCGACGTGCCGGGTCCTGGAGGAGCGCACGGCAGACCGAGCGTCTGCATGTTGCAGTACCCCAGCTCCTGCTCCACCGAAGAGACGGGCTCTGTCGAACCCTTGGCGGTGTCATCCTGATTGGAAGCGCAAGCTGTGGCTCCAAGTGAAACGAGGATCGCCGCAAGCACGGGACGAGTAAGATTCCATGACCGCATGTTCAAGACCTCCCTGAGTACCCTCCAGCCGAGCGCTGCAGATCGGGTAGCCCCCCTGCCGCAGGGCGTGCTGGTGCAAAGTGTGCAAGAACTCCAATTGCGAACTATACAAGGGAACGGTCTGCAATTGGAAGGGGCGGAACGCTGCGCCGCGTCAGACGACGAAACAGGAATGACAGGGTTCCTTGCGGCGTAGAATGAGACAGGAAGCGTCGGAATGATGGCCTGGGTTCGCACGATCAAGGGGTGGGCAATCGTCGCGGCGATCGGGGCTGCGCTCGTGTCCGGTACAGCTTCCGCGCAGACCGCGCCAGCAGCGGGCAAGCGCGCGCACCCGACTCATTCTGCAGGCAAGAAGCCTCATCCCCCACGCATCAAGAAGAAGCCGCGTCCTGCGCCTCGCCCTGCTGCAAAGCTACCCAAGAAGAAGCCTCAGCACGCGAAGGCTGCCAAGCCACCGCGGAAGCCGGTGGTGCTCACCGGAAAGCCGGGCGGGACGCCGCCTCCAGCCAACAGCCATCAACCGCCAGGCACTTCGGCGCCGATCCCCCCGATGGAGAAGCTCGCTCCACCACCCAGCTGAACGTGGTGCGCATCATCGTGAAGCCAGAATCACGGCGATGGTCACGGCTGCAACCAGGAGCCAGAGCGGCCAGGTGCGGCGCAAGAACTCCGAGACGTCGCTTCCCGCTGCGCGCGTCGCTCGTCGCAGCGACTCGGACTGCCCCACCCTACGCCCTTGCTCGCGGCTGATCTCTTCGTGCTCCCGCTCATCTTCCGGGTCCCATCCGGACAGAAACGCAAGGTGATGGCGAAGCTCGTGCTCGATCGTCTCCGCGATTTCCCGCTCCACGTCGTAGGGCTCGTCTGCGTACATCGATCGAAATGTCCGGTAGTAGAGGCGTACCTCTGGAGAAGCGGACGGCATCCCCGAGCCCTCCTGCTCTCCAGGATCGTAGGAGCCCAGCAGCGGGACACCGCCGTCGTCGCACTCCGCCACGCCCAACTCCACGGTGAGGGCGACGTTTCGAACGCCGAGCTGCGCGAAGAGTGCGTCCGCATGCTTGCGGACTGCGGACTCGAACGCGTCGACGTCCGGAAACCCCGCGATCGGCTGGTCATCCCGCGGCAATGCCAGTGCAGGGAACTCCCGAAGCGAAGGAGCTTCCAGCTCATTTCTCGCGCCGCACTCCTGACATCGCCACCAGGGTCGGAGCCGCGGACCGTAGTACGCCGCATCCAACAGATCGGTCAACGAGTCCCAGCTCGAATCGTCGATGCGCTGCAACCGCCGCGCGATGCGCGGCGCGAGGGTCTCGCCATCCAGGGATTCGATGCCCATGGCTCGTACGAGAGCGCTGGTGACCCGAAGCCGGCCACCATCGATCGCTTCGTGCAGAGGGCGGGCCTCGGCCACGGTGACTGGGCGCAGCTTCACCTTGAGCTTCCCCAGCTGGGCTTCTCCAATCTCATGCTCCTTGTCGAACGGGAATCGCTCATCAAGCTCCGGATCGCCCAGCTCGCCGTCGATGAACGGCCCTGGCTCGACGAGCTCGCAGGGCCGAAGCGCCCGCACCTCGTTGCAGTTGTCGCAGGGAACCTCCACGCTCTGCTCGGCAAGAAGCCCAGCGTGCGTGAGGATCGACCGGAGCACGTGGAAGTCCTCGAGCGCGAGCGATTCCGGGTCGACCAGCTCGCCTGCTTCGTTGCGCAAACGCACGACTTGCCCCGCAAGAGCGTGAACGGAGCCGCGCAGGGTCGGCACATGTCCTGGGGGATCACCCGTGCGCTCCAGGTCGACGACGCGACCTGTTGGGAGGTGGAGCTTGCGTGGAAGGGTGGCGGGCATGATCGATCAGCGAGCGACAATCGGACCGAAGCTTCGCCCGAGGGTCAGGCACTGTCCAGTCGGGTTGACGTCATGGAACGCAGCTGGTAGCCGGAACGGTCACAACCAGAGGCGGCGAACGCCGCCGGGCAGGAGACGCGCATGGGACTGATCGGCAAGGTATTCGGGGCGATCACCGGGATCCCGACAGCTTCGGACAAGGCGCTTCTCGACACGCTTTGCCTGGCGGCCGCGGTGGACGGCGACGCGAGCCGGCTGGAGCTGGGCTACGCGCTCGAGATCGCCCTTGATCTGCCGGGCTTCCAGAAGGTCAGCAAGAAACGGCTCGAGAAGATGCTCGAGGAAGCACTCGAGGGAGTCCGTGCCTGCGCAGACACGAGCGCCTCGATCCAGAAGGTCGCCACGCGCATCGAGTCGCCGGAAGAGCGCGAGCAGGCGTACACGCTCGCAGCGGTCATGGAGTACGTGGACGGCAAGGTGTCGGACGACGAGACACGCTTCCTGTCCTCGTTCCGCGCGGCGCTGGGCATCTCACAAGAGCGTGGCAGACAGATCCTTGCGGAAGTGGAACGCGAGCTCAAGGATGCCCAACGAAGCAACTTGATGAACGGGTGAGAGGCTGCAAGGCGAATGGCGAGGCGCACCAGGGTCGCATCGGTCGATCAGCTCGAGCTCTTCCCGATGGGCACGTCCCGAGCTGCGCCCGTGACAGACCGCGCGCTGGAGGATCGATGGGAGGCGCTGGCAGCGTTGGCGGCGCGGCTCCCGCCCGGGCTGAGATTCGGCACGAGCTCCTGGAGCTTTCCAGGCTGGGCCGGAATCGTGTACCCATCCGGGCTCGACGAGTCCCGGCTCGCGCGCGACGGGCTTCCGCTGTACGTGCGTCACCCGCTGCTGAGGACGGTCGGGATCGATCGGGGCTACTACGCGCCGATCGCGGAATCGGAGCTCCGGCGATACGCGTCGCAGCTTCCGCCGGGATTCCCCTGCTGCTCGAAGGTACCAGAGGGCTTCGTTAGCCCTGTATTTCTGGGCCATGGCCGCGGGGAGCGTGGGGAGCCCAACCCCGACTTCCTGAACACGCTCCGATTCGACGAGCTGGTAGCTGGTCCCTATCTGTCGGCATTTTCGGATCACCTCGGGCCGATGATCCTCGAGTTTCCACCGGTTCCTGCGGCCCATCGGCTGGCGCCGTCGGAGTTCGCCGAGCGACTGGACGCCTTCCTCGAGGCAGCGCCGAAGCAGCTTCCATTCGCCGTGGAGCTTCGTGATCGCAGCCTTCTGACCGAGGAATACATCGCAGTGATAGCGCGGCATGGGGCATCGCACACGTACAACTACTGGACGGCGATGCCGATGCCTGGCGAGCAGCTCAAGCTCGCGCCGCCGGGCGCGGCGTCCTTTGTGGTCGTGCGCCTCATGCTCCGGCCCGGCACACGATACGAGGGGAGAAAGCGCGACTTCCAGCCTTTCGACAGGCTCGTGGATCCAGACTTCGAGATGCGCGCCCAGGTCACGGAGCTGGTCCGGCTCGTGACCGCCCTTGGTCGGAACATCTTCGTGCTGGTGAACAACAAGGCGGAAGGGTGTGCCCCCCTCACCATCGAGGCTCTCGCGGAAGCCTGTGCTCGTCTGAAGGACGACCTCGTTGCGTCGACGGAGCCAGCGACCGGCACATGAAGACGCGAGCCCTGGGCAGCAGCTCACTGCAGCTGAGCGAGATCGGTCTGGGCGCGTGGGCGATCGGCGGCGGAGGATGGAAGTTCGGCTGGGGTGCGCAGGACGACGACCAGGCCGTACGTGCGATACGCCGCGCGCTCGATCTCGGAATCAACTGGATCGACACAGCGCCGGTCTACGGACTGGGGCACAGCGAGGAGCTGGTGGCTCGCGGAGTCGAAGGGCGTCGCGACGAGGTCATCCTTGCGACCAAGTGCTCGCTGGTGTGGGACGCAGCAGGGAATATCTCGAGTAGCCTGGAGCGGCAAAGCGTCGTTCGAGAATGCGAGGAAAGCCTTCGCCGGCTCAGGACCGACCGCATCGACCTGTACCAGGTTCACTGGCCCAACGACGATCCGCGGATCGAGGAAGGCTGGGAAGCGATCGGTCGGCTCATCGACGAAGGGAAAGTGAGATACGCGGGAGTGTCCAACTTCGCGGAGCAGCAGATCGAGCGCGCCTTGGCCGTGCGACCGGTGGCGAGCCTGCAGGCTCCCTACGGGATGCTCCAGCGAGACGCGGAAAGCGCACTTCTCCCCTATTGCTACCGCAGCGGCATCGGGGTGCTGGCCTACAGCCCCTTGGGCTCGGGACTTCTCAGCGGGCACTTCGAGCGCTCGCGCCTCTCACCCGAGGACTGGCGCGCATCTGCGCCGGACTTCAACGAGCCGAATCTCTCGATCAACCTGCAGGTCGCCGACGGCCTGGGGCCGATCGCGAGGCGCCGTCGCAAGACGGTCTCCCAGGTGGCCATTGCCTGGGTCCTTCGGAGGGCGGAGGTGGCCAGCGCGATCGTGGGAGCGCGCAGAGAGGCGCAGGTCGATGAAGCTATCGGGGCCACGGGATGGTCGCTCGCTGCCGAGGACATCGAGGAGATCGAGCGCTTGCTCGCGCAACGCGAGCGAACGCTTCCGCCGGCGCCGGTGCGATTCCGGTGAGGGCTGCTGGGCGCCTCAGGCGATGACCCAGTCGCGGAGCATCTGATCGATCTGCTGCTCGCTCAGCTCGCCTCGATCGGCCATCTCCTTGATCCGGTGCGTGATCTCCTTGAGCTCTCCCTCGCCGAACTGCAGGCCTAGCTCTCGCGCGCGGTAGGCGATCGCGTGACGTCCGGTGAGCCGGCTTCCGACGATGAGCTTGCGGGAGACGCCGAGAGCTTCCGGGGGAATGATCTCGTAGGCCCCTGGATTCGCCATCATCGCCTTGAGGTGGATACCGGCTTTGTGCGCGTAGGCCGTGGGGCCGGTCAGGTAGTTGTTGAACGGGATTTCGACCCCGACGATGCGGGCGACCGTGTGCTCGAGCTCTGCGAGCTGGGACAGGACGTAGCGGGACGCGACATGGTCGGGATCCAGCGTGTACATCCGCGCGAGCAGCCCTCCGATGGGCGTGATGCCGACCCGTTCGCCGATTCCGAGCACGGTGACATCGACTTGAGCTGCCCCCGCAGCAATGGCTTCGTGGGCGTTGGCAATGGCGCAGCCCGTGTCGTTGTGCCCGTGGAAGCCTAGCTCGCAGCTCACATTGCGGCGGACCTCGCGGACCAGCGCATAGACTTGCCGAGGCGTGGCGATACCGACGGTGTCAGCGATGCCGATCCGGTGCACGCCGAGAGCGTCGGCGGCTTTGTAGACCTTGAGCAGATCCGCGACCTCGCTTCGGAATGCGTCTTCCGCCGAGAACCGGACCTCCATCCCGCTGGCCAAGGCGAGCTGGATCGGCACTACCATGGCTTCCACGATCTGGTCGATGCTCTTGCCGTGGGACGCCTCGCGCAGGATGCGGCTGGTGCCGAACAGCAGGCCGACGCCCGAGACGCCGGAGTCGATCGCCGCACGAACATCGTCGACGTGGCAACGCGCATGGGTGATGACCCGGGCTTGCAGACCCAGCTTGACGATCTCGGTCGCATCGCGCTGCGACTGGGGCGAGGCAGCAGGGCTGGTGACCTCGATGCGCTCGACGCCGAGAGCATCGAGCTGGCGGGCGATCTCGATCTTGTCCTGGGTACGGAAGGAGGCGCGGGCAAACTGCTCGCCTTCGCGGAGCGTAGAGTCGATGAGCTTCCAAGCATTCATGGCATGGCCTCCGCGATCAGGGGTTCAACGGCGGTGGACGTTGCGAGCGTGTCTTGACCGCTGGCGCTTCGAGCTCGCGGTACATGCCCTCGAAGCGAGGCTCGAGCTTGAAGCCGAACCTCTGCATGTACTCGGGTCGGAAGAACCCGGTCAGAACGCCGGTCATGCCCCGGCTCGTGAGCCTTCGGAGGAAGTCCTGCATCAGCCCGTCACTCACGCCTTTTCTGCGATGCTGACGCTGCACCACGATCTTCTCCATGTGGACTCGCTGGTCGCCGAGCTCGCGGTAGTACAAGCCGCCGATGACGCGATCGAGCGGGTCGATCGCAACCAGGAACTCGTGCTCGGACGAGAAGCTGACCTGCAGGCTGGCCTCCTGGAACAGCTGAAGCAGCCGCGCCACCTCGCGGGGGGAGATGGGAGCGCGCACCCGGAAGCGCTCGCCATCGGCATCGGTCATGCTCACCATCAGGTCCGTGACGCTGCGATCCCCTGCGGGCAACGAGATCAGCGATGCGTCGTCATCCGGGCGAAGATGGCTGTACGCCATTCTTGCGAGGAAGTAGTCCTCCTCCGGCGTCGGATGGACCGAGCCGCGCAGCAGCGCCACCTGCTCTCGCACCTGCTCGTGAAGCAACGGAGGCCCCTTGCGTGCCTCGGCCATCAGAGACTCGATTCCGTCAGCGATCGGTGCACGCGACCGCCGGAATACCGTCTGGCGGAAGAACCGCAGCCGTGTGTCCGGGTATCGCTGCTCGACCTCGTCCAGCCCGTAGGCATCCCACAGCTCCCGCAGCATCCCCCCTTGCGCTTCCATGGTCGCGTCGGGGTTCACGGCGATCCATCGGACGTACCGCTGGATGGCGAAGTACAGGCGCTGCGACGTGAAGCCGCGCGCGCGAAGTGCCTCC
This sequence comes from Deltaproteobacteria bacterium, assembly GCA_016218915.1. Lineage (GTDB taxonomy): Bacteria > Myxococcota_A > Polyangia > Polyangiales > Polyangiaceae > JACRCQ01. The sequence goes on along the minus strand of JACRCQ010000030.1, from coordinate 344,516 downwards.
ACGAAGGATCCGACAGGCGAGGCCGTGTCGCCCGTGCCCTCGCTGACGAGCAGCGCGATCGCCTTGTCGACGCCGAGCACCTCCACGACCGCGGACAGCAGAATGACCGGCGAGATCAGGGAGGAGAGCTCAGGGTGCGCACGTTCCACAGGCTCGACGAACTGGGCGCGGAAGCGGGAGATCAGGTCGGACAGACGGGTGCAGGGCGTGCTGTCCGAGATGGACACCAGTCGCGCTCCCCCCTGGTAGTCATGGGAGGGCACGATGATGTTCGAGGGAGAGGCTTCGAGCGCCAGGGATCGCCTCGTGCGCTCCCAGAAGTCCACGTGGGCTGAGAACGCGGTCCACACGATGAACGGCCAGAGGTTCTTGAGCCGATCCGAGGCACCGAGTCGAGCGAGCCGGTCGACCTGTCGGTCCACGGTCTCACCCGGGATGAACTCTTCGGAGAACATGCCGTGCTCCGGGTACCATCCGCCAAAGTCCTCCACGAGCCTTGGGGGTGCGCCGGCAGCGAGCAACCAGCGGATCTCTTCGCGCAGCTGGGCTACCGGCTGTGACTCCGCGACATTCAGCGCGAAGTCGTGCTGCCCGTGGGCGCGCGTCTTGACCGTCACGCGGAACACCGCCTTGCCGTGGTTGGTCCCGAGGTGGCTGACGCTCAATCCTCCAGGAGGAACGTCGGACAAGCTGAGCAGCTGTCCGCGCCCGAACAGGAACGTCGACTCCCGCACCAGGCTCGTCTCGGACACGGCACGCAGGATCGAGGTCCGATGCTGCGGGGAGACGGATGCATCGAACGCCGCAGCGTCAGCCCAGGAGTACTCGCTACCCGTGGCTGGGTCGACGGCGAGCCTGGAGTTGGGGCCGATCCAGGCCCTGAACCCGAGCTGCAGACGGTCGAGCTCCTCACCGGCACGCGCCGCGATCTCCGGGTCTCCATGCAGGGCGAGGCGAGCGAGCGCCAGGCGGACCCGCGCGTACCAGACCGGATGGGAGACTCCGTAGGCTGCAAGCAGGCGCACCACGCCGACCGCGAAAGCACGCTGAGAAGCGCTCGCGCGCCGCGAGTCGGTGCCGTCGTTGGCGAGCCACGCCAGCTCCTCGAGCAGCGCGGTCAGCTGAGCATCGCTCATGCCCTTTTCGCACACGAAGGCGACGTCCTCGTCCCGGAGCAGAGGCGGCTGCGGTGACTTGAGGAACCTGCGGAGGCATTCCGCAACGTCCTGGGCGCGCTCGTGATCGAGCAAAGCCAGGAGCGCACGACGGCGGATTTCGGGCGTTGCGACGTCGGCCGCGCGAAGCAGGACCATGCGGCTGAGTGCTGCGACGTCCTGCTGGCGCTGGTGCAGTCCGCGGCTCAAGTGCTCCACGGCGGCGATCGCGCTCGGCGACTGCGACCGCAGCAGCACCGCTGCTGCGTGCAGCGACAACGGGGTCACGTCAGGCCCGGCAACCGATGCCGCCAGCTCCTCCTTGACCAGGCTGGCAGAAGCCTGGGGAGAGACCTTCGCAGCGATGCCGCCAGCAGGCTCCCTTCGCCGCGAGGAGAGCGCAAGGAAGACGTCGTCGCCGAGAAACTCCCGCAAACCCTCGTTGCCAATCCAAAGCGAGGGGCTCGACATGAGCAGGCCGAGGTCGATCACGGGGCGCGACGCCGAGTACTCGAAGTCGCCGAGCTTCACGGTCCCCGCAGGGAGGCCATCGGTCTGGGCGACGAGCGAGCGATCGCGGGCACGCAGGACGCCTTCACTCCAGGAGATCTCGCCGCGCACCACTCCTATCTCGCGAAGCAGCCAATTCGGAACCTGGACCGTGCAGCTCGTCAGCCGGATCTCGACATGCTGCTCGCGGTACATCGGCTCGATGAGATCGCTCCAGCGCTGCTCGATGATCTGTCGCTTGAACGTGCCTTTGGGCGTGAGCTCGCCCTCCGGCTCGGACAGGGCGCGAGGCAGAACCTGGAAGGCAACCACGCGTTCGTAAGGAGCCAGGAACCGGTTCGCTGTGGCGAGCAGCGAGGTGAGGTTGGCCTGGAGCGCATCCGCTCCGAGGCTCGCCAGCTCCGGATGCGCTTCGAAGTTCGGCCAGATCAGCAGCGTGTTGAAGTCGCGTCGATCGCCGACCAGGAAGGCCTGCTTGATTACGTCGAAGTCGCGGAACAGGTTCTCCACCCGTTGAGGCGCGATCGTCTGGCCCTTGCGGTTCTTGTAGATCTCCTTCTTGCGATCGATGATCCACAGGTATCCGTCAGCATCGACCTTGACCAGGTCGCCGGTCCTGAACCATCCGTCGGCGTCAATGCCGCTGTCGCCTTCTTCGGGACGCAGATAGCCCATCATCACGTACGGGCCGCGGACCAGAAGCTCGCCGTCCTGCTCGACGCGCACCTCGATCCCGGGAAGCGGCACGCCGATGGATCCGTCGCGGTATCTCCCGGGCGGCGTCATCGTGATGCCGCCTGTTCCCTCCGTGGTGCCGTACCCGCTGCACAGATCGATCCCGGCCCGCTGCACTGCCTTGAAGACCAACGGGTCGAGGAACCCCGCAGCGGACAGCCCGGTCCTGAGCCTTCCGCCAGCGACGCGGGCGAGCGCATCGGCGACGGCGCGCGGATCATCGCTTGCGGCTTCGCGCTGCGCGAGCTCGAAGAGCTCCTCCCACTTCTTGGGTACGCTCAGGAACGCGGTCGGCCTCACGTCTCCGAGATCTTCGCGCAGCGTCGCAATCGATGGGTCCCTGGCGAACACGTAGGTCGCACCCCAGTAGAGCGTGCCGACCAGCTCGAACCATCGACCGAACGTGTGAAACAGCGGAAGGTAGGAGAGGAACACGTCGCCTTCACCCAGGGCCGGCAAGGCGAATCCGCGACAGAAGCGCTTGGACACGATGTTGCGCTGGGAGAACATGATCCCCTTGGGCATGCCTGTCGTGCCCGAGGTGTACATGACGCTCGCCAGCTCATCGAGCCGGACCGCAGCGCTACGCTGCTCGCGGATCGCGTCGTCGACGTCCGCGCCTTCGGCCACGAGCTGATCCAGCGAGATCAGCCCGTGTCGCTCCGCGGCGGCGCGCGACAGGACGATGACCGCGCGAAGCGCGGGGAGCGAGCTCAGTACGGGGCGTACCTTTGCGAGCTGCTCCTCGTCAGAGACCACGACGAGGCGCGCTTCCGAGTGGCGCAGCATGTACTCGACCTGGGCGGCGACGGAGTTGGCTGGAAGCCGTACGTTGACGATTCCGTTGGTCAGGCATGCAAGATCGCACAGAGCCGACTCCAGGCTGTTGCCGGACAGGATCGCGACGCGTGCAGCGGGCTCGTCGCCCAACACGGACATCAGTCCCCGGGCGATGGCGCGAGTGCGCCTCGCCAGCTCAGCCACGGTCACGTCGACCGGTTCCGCGCCGAGCACGCGCAGCGCGACCGTGTCCGGATCGGTTCGCTCTCGCGAAGCAAGCAGATCCCCCAGCGTGTAGCCAGCACCGTCGATCGCCCGGAGCACCACTTCGGTCCATCCGTCGACTTGAGCGGTGGACAGCGATTGCACGAAACGACGTCGTCGGACCGCGTCGAGCAGGTCGATGAGCCGGCCTCTGGCTGTGGGACTCGGGGGCGAGAGGGAGGCTTGCGCAGCGAGCTCGGAGACGAGCGCGCGGATCTGGGGAAGGTCGGACGGCGAGAGGGAGCTGAACTCGGAGGCAGGGCGGTCGACGTTTTCACGACCGCGGGCGGCATGTCCGATGGGTTCTCGCCTGGAGCTACGGTGCGGGGGTTGGTTCACGTTCGTCCTCGGTTCAGGGGTGCAGATGCTCGGTCGGGTGAAAGAGTCGCTCCGGCGCACGGTTTTCTGGAAGTTGACAAGCGCTTGACGCCGGGGGTGACGTGGCGGGCTTGAGCGGTTCGAGAGAAGCGAGCGATTTTTCCCCGCTTTCATCGCGACATCACTTTTGTCGTTTCGCGACTTGAATCGTGAACGATGCCGAACTAGCGTCGGTTTTTGAGCCTCAGAAGCACGGATCCTGGGAACGCAACGGGGATCCAACCAAGGTGCATCTGAGCCAGTGCTCAATCACAGCCCAAGTTCACGGTTGGCAAGCGACAACGCCAAAGCCAACCGGGCCGAATGGTCGACCCAAGCACGTGACGAAGCGACCGCGCATCACCAAGCAACGCGACGAGTCGCGAAAGGAGACCGCAGATGAGCATTCTCAAGGAGAAGTTCGCGAAGAAGGTTCCCGAGATCCGCGACCGGTACAAGAACATGGTCAAGGAGCACGGGGCGGTGAAGCTGGCGGAGGTCAGCGTTGCGACGTTGTACGGCGGACTGCGTGGGGTCAAGGGGATGGTTTGCGACACGTCTTCCGTGCCGCCAGATCGCGGGCTGTTGATCCGTGGTCGGCCGATTGGCGAACTGACGGACAAGCTGCCCGAAGAGATCTTCTACCTGCTGCTCACCGGGGAGCTCCCGAACAAGGAAGAGCTTGCGGCCCTGCAGAAGGACTTTGCAGCGCGAGCGAAGGTGCCTGAGTACGTGTGGAACGTGCTGCGCGCGATGCCCAAGACGTCGCATCCGATGGCGATGTTCAACACGGCGATCCTGGTCCTCGAGAACGAGTCGAAGTTCCGTGCACGCTACGACGCGGGCATGAAGAAGGACGACTACTGGGACGCGGCGTTCGAGGACGCGATGGACATCAACGCGAAGCTGCCGGAGATCGGCGCGTTCGTGTACCGCCTGCGCTTCGACAAGGGTGCGCCCATCGCATCGGATCCCAACCTCGACTGGGGCGCCAACTTCGCGCGCATGACCGGTCTGCCGGATCCGAACGGTGAGTTCACCAAGCTCATGCGCCTGTACTTCACGCTGCACTGCGACCACGAGGGTGGCAACGTCAGCGCGTTCTCCGCGCACACCATAGGCTCGGCGCTCTCGGACCAGTACTACGCGCTGTCCGGCGGTCTGAACGGCCTGGCCGGCCCGCTGCACGGCCTCGCGAACCAGGAGTGCCTCGGATGGATCCTGGAGACCAACAAGAAGTTCGGTGGCTCGCCGAGCGAGGAGCAGCTCGAGAAGTTCGCGCAAGAGACGCTCGACGCCGGACGCGTTGTGCCAGGGTACGGCCACGCGGTGCTTCGGATCACGGACCCGCGCTTCACCGCCTTCTACGACTTCGGTGCCAAGTACTGCCCCGACGATCCCGCCTACAAGACCATGGCACGCGTGTTCAAGGTCGTTCCTGAAGTGCTCAAGAAGGTCCAGAAGATCAAGGATCCCTGGCCGAACGTCGACGCTGCTTCGGGCTCGCTGCTGTACCACTACGGCATGGTCGAGTTCCCGTACTACACCGTCCTGTTCAGCATCAGCCGTGCCATGGGCATCACTGCGCAGCACATCGTCTCGCGCGCCATGGGCTCGCCGATCGTGCGCCCCAAGTCGATGACCGGCGAAGAGCTCGACAAGGCGATCGCCGCAGCTGCCGCCAAGTAGCACCCCGCCTTCCTGCTCGCCCAAATGCACGCTCCGCTCCGCCGGTCGTACTAGACTGCGCGGCATGACGTCACCTCCCAGCGCCCCAGGCAACGTGGCTCCGAACCCGGGCGCGATTGAACGCGCACCTGCAGCGGAGGTGGCTCCGACTCCGCTCGACGCCATCGCCGGGATGCTCGCCAGGGCTCGCGCTGCGCAGACCCTGTGGTCCGATCTGCCTCTGTACGAGAGGGTTTCGGCGATCTCCAAGGTGCGTCGCAACGCGCTCGCCGACGCGATGGGAGTCGCACAGCTGCTTCGCCAAGAGACCGGCAAGCCGATCGAGGAGGCGCTCACGGCCGAGGTCCTGGCGATCGCCGACCTGCTCGACTACTGGGTCGCGTCGATCGAAGCCCAGCTCGAGCCCACGGACGTGCTGCCCGATCCGATGTTCTTCCCATCGAAGCGGGGCCGGGTGGAGCGCGCCCCGCGCGGCGTGATCGCGGTCATCACCCCCTGGAACTTCCCTCTGGCCATCCCTCTGCGCACCATCGTGCCCGCGCTGATGGCTGGCAATGCCGTCATCTTCAAGCCGAGCGAGCACGCTCCGCACGTGGGCGCGCTCATTGCCTCCTGGTTCGAGCCCGTGCTGCCCCCGGGCTTGCTGCAGGTCGTGCAGGGGGGAGCAGAAGCAGCTTCCCGCATCATCGAAGGGGGCGTGGATGCGGTGTGCTTCACCGGAGGCGCAGAGAGCGGCAGGAAGGTCGCGGTGGCGTGCGCGCAGCGTCTGGTGCCGTGCTCGCTGGAGCTCGGGGGCAAGGACGCAGCGATCGTGCTTGCGGATGCGAGGCTGGAGCGCACTGCGCGGGGAATCGCCTGGGGCGCGTTCAACAACAGCGGGCAGAACTGCGCATCGATCGAGCGGGTCTACGTGGACAAGCGCATTGCGGACGCGTTCCTCGCCCGTCTGGTCGCAGTCACCAGCCAGCTTCGCCCGGGAGTGGACTTCGGCACGATGACGACGCGGGCGCAGTTTGAAGCTGCGCGTGCCAAGCTCGACGAGGCATTAGCGCAGGGCGGGCAGTTGCTGGTAGGAGGCTCGCCAACCGGCGAGAGCCTGTCGTTTCCGCCGACGATCGTTCGTGCTCCGAACGACACGTGCAGCCTGATGACCGAGGAGACGTTCGGGCCGGTGCTGTCCGTGGTGTTGGTGGACAGCGTGCAGCAAGCGATCTCGAGCGTGAATTCCAGCCGCTTTGGCCTGACCGCGAGCATCTGGAGCAAGAGCGTGGGCAAGGCGCAGAGGCTTGCGCGCCAGCTGCGGACCGGTGTGGTGACGATCAACAACCATGGATTCACCGCAGCGCTTGCGATGGCGCCGTGGTCAGGGACCAAGGACAGCGGCTACGGGGTGACCAACGGCCCTCTGGCGCTCGACTTTCTCACGCGACCGTTCTTCGTGCTCGCGGACAAGTCGACCAGCAGCCGGGAGCTGTGGTGGCACCCCTACACGCCGACGCTGCGCAGCGCCGGAGTTGCTCTGGCCAAAGCGCGGGGAGGGGCCGGGTTCTTCGGGAGGATTGCGGCCATCCTCGCGCTGATCTTGCTCCTGCCCAAGCGCATGCTGGCCGATCGCTGATCGCAGAACTTTGCCCGCGCGCGCGCGGCAAGGGACAATTTCGTCCACAGCCATGCATGACGAAAGCACGATTCCGGTCAATGTGATCCAACCACGTCGCGAGTGCTCGGACGGGCTGACGCCACCGCCGGGAACGGCCGTGGACTTCTACATCCGGATGCGCGCGGACAGCGAAGCCAACTTCTACCAAGGGCTTGCCGACGCGGGTCCGGCAGGAGTCTTCCTGCCGACCTACAAGTGCTATCCGACAGGCACGATCGTGGCTCTTGCCATCGACCTGCCGGGCAGATCCGAGCCGATCTTCACGAGCGCGGTGGTGCGCTGGCTGCGCGAGAATCCGGACGAGAGCGACATGCAGCCAGGCATGGGTCTGGAGATGCTGGCCTTGTCCAGGAAGGCACGGGAAGCCATTCGGCAGTTCGCAGCCAAGCGGCAGCCGCTGTTCTACGACCTCGACTAGCTCCGGCGCGCTCTCAGACGGGGATGATCCCGCGTTTGCGCCAGGCCCGCTCCACCTTCTTGTGGCGAGCGAGCTCGAGCCCCCAGGCGATCACGCGTCGGGTGTCGCGCGGATCGATGACGTCGTCGACGAACCCCCACCCGGCCGACTTGTAGATGTCGATGCTCTTCTGGAGCTGGGCGATCAGCGCCTGCTTGACCTCCGGTGCGGGCTCCTTGTCGCCGAACAGCTTGCGCGAGGCGATCCCGACCATGCCTTCCGGGCCCATGACCGAGATCTCGGCAGTGGGCCACCCCACAATCAGATCCGGCTCGTAGGCACGCCCGGCCATGACGTAGTACCCGGCGCCATAGGCTTTGCGAAGGACCACTGTGATCTTGGGAACCGTTGCCGAGGCCATCACGTGCAGCATCTTGGCTCCATGACGGATGATGCCCGCATGCTCGACCTTGGAGCCCACCATGAAGCCCGGCACATCCATCAGGAACACGAGCGGCAAGCCGAATGCATCGCAGACCTGCATGAAACGAGCTGCCTTGTCCGCAGAGTCCACATCGAGGATCCCGCCCAGGTGCTTGGGCTGGTTCGCCACGACCCCCACGGGCTGGCCGCCGAACCTTGCGAGGCAGGTGATGATCGACCGGGCCCACTTCGGCTTGATGTCGAGAAAGTCCCCGTGATCCACGATGGATCGGATTACGGCGTACATGTCGTAGGGCTTGCGGTTGGAGTCCGGCATCACGTCGAGCAGCGACTCGTCACGGCGATCGACCGGATCGTCGCAAGGGATCGTCGGCGGGCTCTGCTCGCAGTGCGAAGGGAAGAACGACAGGTACTTCCTGACCAACGCGATAGCAGCGGGATCGTCGTCAACCTCGCAATCCCCTACCCCGCTCACCTGGGTGTGCACCTTGGAGCCTCCGAGCTCCTGCTCGCTGATCTCCTGCCCGGTGACAGCCTTGACGAGGGCAGGTCCGCCCAGGGCCATGGAGCCGACCTCCTTCATCATCGGGACGAAGTCAGCGAGCGCTGGGATGTACGCGGTACCGGCAGCGCCGGGCCCCACCATGGCAGCCACCTGCGGGACCACGCCCGACATGAGCACCTGCTCGCGGAACAAGTGTCCGGTTCCTGCGAACAGCGAGATCATGTCCGGGTGCGATGAGCCGGGATCGATGCGCGCGCCGCCAGAATCGATCCACCAGACCATGGGCCAGCGCCCGCTGAGCGCCATGTGCCGGAGCCGGGTCACCTTCTCTTCGCCCGTATAGCCGATGCTGCCTCCCTTGACCGTGAAGTCGTAGGCTGCAGAGCAGACCATGCGGCCGTCGACCTTGCCGAACCCGCACACGACCGCGTCTGCAGGTGGACGATCCTTGCCGTCCGGCCCTGCGGCGAGCCCCATCTGCGTGCCGTGCTGGCCCACCTCGACGAAGGCGCCGTCGTCGAAGAACGCAGCGAGCCGCTCTCTCGCAGTGAGCTTGCCGCGCGCGTGCTGCTTGTCGATCTTGTCGGCGCCCCCCATCTGGCGGATGAGCGCTCTGCGTTCCTCGAGCTCCCTGACGCGTTCCCGCATGTCCATGTCTGACCCTCGTCCTCCCTCCGATCCAACGCAGGCCCGTGCCGTTGCGCGTCGAGGGCTGTTTCTACCGACCCGTCCAGATCGGCTTGCGTTTCTGCAGAAAAGCCCCGAGTCCTTCGCGCGCGTCGTCGGTCGCCAGACAGGCTCCTAGCTTGTCGCGCAGCATGGGCAGGGCGTCGGCGAGAGCAACGTCCTGCTGGGCTGAGAACGCCTCGAGCCCGAGGCGAATGGCAATGGGGCTCTTGTCGCAAATCTGCCTGGTCATGTCCTGGATCGCGCTGTCGAGCTCCTCAGGCATCACGACCCGGTTGACCAGCCCCACGCGCAGCGCATCCTCAGCGCTGAGCTTTCCTCCGAGCAGGGACATCTCGAGGAACTGGCGCCGGGAGATGACGCGGACGAGCACGGCCATGATCATCATGGGGAAGACGCCGACGGTGATCTCCGGGGTGCCGAGGCGCGCGTCGCGTGAGGCAACCGCGAAAGTGCTGGCCGCGACCAATCCCAGCCCTCCTCCCATGGCGTGCCCGTTGACCCGTGCGATCACCGGCTTGGGCGCATTCATCAGCGTGAGCAGCAGATCCGCGAAGTCGCCGCGGGTGGGAAGGGTCTGGGCCGCAGAAGGCGCGGTCATCTCGGAAAAGTCGCCGCCCGCGCAGAAGCTGTCCCCGGCTCCGGTCAGCACCACGCAACGGACTTCCGGATCCTCGAAGGCGCCCGACAGCGCATAGAGCAGCTCGTTGGACATCCGTGGGCCGATCGCATTGCGACGCTCAGGGCGGTTCAAGGTGATGGTGGCGACACCTTGGGAAGACGAGACGAGCAGGGTCGAATAGTCGGTCATGGGGATCTCCGCTGCAGGCCGAGGATGTCGCGAGCCTGATCGACGTTTGCGACGGTGCGACCGACGTCGCGCGTCATGCGTGCGGCGACCTCGACGAGCTCGCCGTTGGAACGAGCCATCTCGCCGTTGGGCAGGTAGAAGTTGTCCTCGAGACCGCAACGGATGTTTCCGCCCAGGACCAGGGCGGTCGCGAGCATGCGCCACTGGCATGAGCTGATCCCGATGACCTCCCATTCGCTTCCAGGGGGCACGATCCGGGCTTGGAGCTGGAGGGATTCGACCAGCGGAGGGATGCCGCCGAGGACATTGACGATGAAGGAGAACTGCAGCGGCGGGCGCAGCACGCCCATGTCGAGCAGGGGACCAATGCCGTGCGCGTGCCCGGTGTCGAAGCATTCGAGCTCAGGCTTGACCCCGCTGTCATTCATCGCGGTCAGAAGGGAGATGATCTTCTGATAGGTGTTGGGAAAGACCATGTCGAACACGAAGGCTTTGCGTTTCGCGCTGTACTTCGCGTAGTTCATGGTGCCCATGTTCAGGGCAGCGATCTCCGGACGGGACTGCCGGATGTAGGCGCACTGATCCGTCACATCATCGAGGATCGTTCCGGTCGAGAAGTTGAGGATCACCGGACACCGCTTCTGGACCTCGTCCTTGATCCGGGCAAAAGTAGCCGGGCTGAAGGTCGGCGAGCCATCGTCGTTCCTGGCGTGGATATGAACCACGGCAGCCCCTGCTTCGTAGGCGCGTCGCGCCTCCTCGGCGATCTCCTCCGGGGTGTAGGGGATGTAGGGGCACTGGCGACGATCTGCCAGAACACCAGACAGTGCACAGGTGATGACGCACAGGTCGGGGTTGCGGGAAAAAGACGGACCTGGTTGGTTGTCAGCCATCGTGAGGAGTCCTTCGGGTTGCAGCCGACGTGGAGGGAGGGCGGTGGAGGTTCAAGGGGCGGCCGAGACGCAGAAGCATGGCCGAAAGAAACGCCCTCCCCGGGTTGTCATCGGAAGAATTTGATCGAGCCGCGCGCAGCGTCAAGGTAAGGAAAGCACGGTCGAACCCCTTGTAACCTAGGCCAAGGTCTGGAACCCTGTAATGAATCGCAGCCTGACATGAAGACCCTGGACGACATCAAGCCGGGACAGACCATAGGGCGCTACGAGTTCCTGGTCCCGATAGCCAAAGGTGGCATGGCAGCGGTGTGGGCGGCCCGACTCAAGGGCTCCCGGGGTTTCTCCAAGACGGTCGCCATCAAGACCATGCTGCCGTCCCTGTCGGACGATCCGCTCTTCGAGGAGATGTTCCTCGACGAGGCCCAGATTGCTGCGCAAATCCATCACCCGAACGTCGTCGAGATCATGGATCTCGGAGAAGAGCAGGACGTTCTCTACATCGTGATGGAGTACATCGACGGTGAGTCGCTTGCGACGATTCTCCGGGCGGTGGCGAAGAAACACGGGGGAATCCCGCTGCCGATCGCTGTCCAGATGATGGCAGACGCCTGCAGCGGCGTTCATGCGGCCCACGAGCTGAAGAACGTCGATGGCAAGACCGTGGGGCTCGTCCACCGCGACATCTCTCCTCAGAACATCCTCACCACCTACGATGGCGTGGTGAAGCTCGTGGACTTCGGCGTTGCAAAGGCTGCGGGCAGGACTTCCAGCGAGACAACGGCAGGGCAGATCAAGGGCAAAGCCCCGTACATGTCGCCAGAGCAGGCGATGGGCCACAAGGTCGATCGCCGCACCGACATTTTCGCGATGGGCATCGTGCTCTACCAGGTCACGACCGGAAAGCATCCGTTCCGAGGCGAGAGCGACGTCGCGACGCTCCACAACATCCTGCACCGTACGGTCCCATCGCCTCGTTTCGTGGATCCCAAGTATCCTCGACCCCTCGAGGCCGTCCTGCAGAAGGCGCTCAACCGCGATCCTGAGAAGAGGTTCCAGACCGCGGCAGAGATGTCAGACGCGTTGGGGCGCGTGTTTCCGCCGACGGTGCGCAGGGTCACGGTCAGCGACGTATCCAAGTACGTGCAGGAGCTCCTGGGTGACATAGGGGACAAGCGCCGCGAAGCGTTGCGCGACGCCATCCGCAGCGCCGATGCTCGCGCGTCGAGCGGCTCCACGGAGATCGTGGTGCCGGCGATGGTGGCGCTGTCGGACATCGAGACCGGGATGTCCTCGGCATCAGGCCAACAGAAGGTGTTGATGGCGCCGACCGAACGCGTTTCGGCCGTGAGCGATCCGGGCGGCGTTGGCTTCGCGCCTGGCATGCGCCCCGCACCTGACGGGCAAACCGAGGTGATGAGCGCGTCGTCGACGTCGAACCCCACTGCGATTGCCTACACATCGCCGGGATCGTCGCCCACCGGTTCAGCCGTCGCTCCTGAGCCGATCGTCGGCCCGGAAGTGGCTGCGCCGCGTCCGCGCAGGAAGACCGGGCTCATGGTCGGCATCGGGATTGCCGTGGTTGCGATCGCGGTGCTGGCAATTGCGGGCGTGAAAGTCACGCGAGGGCGCGGCGCTGTCGCGACCAGCCCTGGGACCGCGTTGGGGACGTCCTCAGCGACGACGTCGGCCGCTCCCCCTGCGAGCGTGGCATCCGCGCCGGCGAGCGATGCGGGGCCGCAGTCCTTCGACCTCGAGGCCATCTCGCATCCTGTGGCAGATCCCACGCAAGGGGGCCCTGTGGAGTCGGACAACACGGGGCTCAACTTCAAGGGGCCGGAAGACAAGAAGAAGCACGGGAAGTTCGACGGGGGAGTTCCTTCTGGATGGAAGCCCCCGCCCGTGACGGACCCTGGGTTCTAGCGAGGCAGCGCCTCAGCCCGGAGAGCAGCAGAAAGTGTACGCTGTTGCAGCGTCGGGCGTGACGGTTCCAGAAGGTTGCCCACCGACCGAGTTGCAGACGCCGCCGGCTGCGGGCGCATCGTTGTATCGCAGGTACTTGCTGGTGGAAGGCCCGATGGTCTTGCAGTCCACGCCTGTGAGCGTTGCCTCGATCGAGGCGCCGGCACAGGTGCTGGAGGTCGAGACGATGAGTGTGCCGGGACAGGTCATGCCGGTCGGCTGATCGCATGTGCACTGGGTGCAGCCGCGCGAGTCGGCGAAGTCCTGGTAGAACACGAACCGGGTGTTGTAGCCGCCGATCGGGCAGGTGGCCTGCACGCCCTGTTTGGCGATGCACAGACCGGTCTTGTAGCCTGCGACGGGCTTGGGAGCGCATACTTGCTGGGCGCTGCACCCAACGCCCACGGAGTCGGCCTGGCACGCCTGGGCGACGAAGCTCCAATTGGGTGTCGGCTTGGTCGCAATGCCACCGCTTGCGGTGCACGAGCCTGTACCAAGGACCGGCTGCGCCGGGTCGAGGCTCACCGACGCCGGAGGCCCCATTCCACCGGCGTCGCCGTAGGTCAGGGTCTTGGGCACGCATTGGTTGTGGGGCGTCAGCGGAGGATTGGATCCTCCCCATTCCCAACCGTAGGGCGACGAGCATGTCGCGTCCTGCCAGATGATGATGTCCGGCTCGCCGCACTGGATGCCGGTCGGGTTGCCGCACGAACAGTTCGTGCACGTGGCTGGGGAGAACACCGGATCGCGACCTGCTGCGACGGCGAGCGTCGAGAACGGAGAGCCGCACGACGGCAGGTTGGCCGCTGTACCTTCATACAGCTGGAAGTAGCCCTGCCAACCCGCTGGAGGAGGCGGCGTGCACTTGAACAGCGCCGTGCAGTTCGTGTCCTGGCAGTCGATCTTCCCGTCGCAGTCGTCGTCCACACCGTTGGTGCAGTCTTCGACCGTGCTGCCGCATTCGTTGACTGCGGCCTCGTCCGTGGTGACGTCAGGCGCATCCGAGTCGACGACGTCGTCGGGGCCGTCTCCGGTCTCTGAGGTTTCCGGTCCGGTCTCCAGCACATCGGGGACATCGGTACCGACCTCGGCGTCCACGACATCGGGCTGCACTTCGTTCAGAGCATCCTCGCTTGGCGTGTCGTTCGAATCCGGAGCGTCGGGCTGTGCACCGCCGGTCCCCCCGGCGCTCGTATCCGGGATCGGCTCCACGCTGACGTCGCCGGCTGCGCCAGCATTTCCCCCACCGTCGCCTTCGGGGAGATCGTAGGTGTGCTCAGGGAACCCGCAACCGGAAAGTGCGAGGGCGATGACTGCAGCACAAGCCGGTCGAAGCGGACTTCGAGAACGAAGGTCAGAAGGTTCCAACAAGGCGCGCCTCCCCAGAGTTACTGGAACCGCCGAACACGACGGTCATGCGGGTCTTTGAGGTTGATTCCTTCTTGGCCGGAGCATCTGCATTGCTGCTCTTGTTGCCCGTGAGAAGAAGCACGGTGCCGACGCCGATGCCGACGACGCCAAGGCCGAGGGTGACGTTGCCGAGCGTGGTGTACATCTTTCCCTTGTCGCCCGTGTCCTGCATGGAAGCGGGGCAACGGGTGTCGATGCACTGGGCATCCAGATCGCTGATCGCCTTGTTGCGCATGAGGTAGAACACGCCCGAGGCGACCAAGCTGGCGCCGCCCACCCCCACGAAGACCCACGGCAGCACCGAGGGAGAAGGGGGGGGAGGTGGAGGGGGAGGCGCAGACTGCGTGGGCGCAGCCGACTGCGTCGGCGGCGGAGGTGGCGGCTTTGCAGCCTCCTGGATCAGGTCGATCTTGCGAGTCTCCCCTTCGCCCAGGGTGATCACGACCCGGTTGGACTTGCCGTCCGGATCCCGGAATTCGATTGTGTGCCCCCCAGGGTTCACCGGTACTTCCTTGCCGATCGAGCTCTCCCCCAAGGCCACGCCGTCGAGCGATATTCCGCCGGCTTCGGTCCCTTTGCCCCGGATGATGATCAGCTTGGGGATCTTCTTCTCGACCTCGGCAAGTCCTTCGGAAGCCTCCCTGAGGACCTCTGGGGCCTTGGGATCCTTGGACTGGGAGGCCTCATGTGCGGCCATGCGGTAGCCGCCCAGGGCCTCGAGAAGCTTGCCCATCTTGTGCTGGCAGCGCGCGATATGGAAGCGCACCTGCGGCGTCATCTTGACGGCCGCCACAGACTCGAACTTGGCGAGAGCCCCGCTCCAATCGTTGGCAGCCTCGAGCGACACGCCTTCACGGAATGCTTCGCGAGCCTTGGCGATCTGCTGCGGCGTTGCATCCCCTGCGTTCGCATCGGCCATGGGCACGGTGGCAATCGACAGAAGGAAGGCAGCAGCAATCAGGCGAATTGTCCTGGGGCGCACGACCGACAAGCAATGCATCGAGGGATGACCTCCACCTGTAGCAGTCTACCACGGAACTCCGCCAGCTCCGTACTTTGCGGACGTCGACCGAGATGGCCGGGGCGGCGCCAAGGCAAGTCAGCGGGAGCACGCGCTGACTACGAGAACGAGCAGCGACGCAGGGGTGGTCGTGGGAGCAGGCAGCTTGAGCTTGCCGAGTCGGTCACCAAGACACAGCGCGGCATCGGTTGCCAAGGCGCCCCCGGGCGAAGCGACCGGATCGGTGAGCTGGCCGGAAGCATCGATCTGCGCAGACAGGTAGACCGTGCCCTGGGTGCCGGTCGGGCGTTGGAAGCAAGGCTGGATCGCACCCCGCAGCCCATCGATGGCCTTTTGACGGTCCGCAGGAGAGAACTGGTAGGTCGAGCCAGGCGAAGCACCCATGCTCAGCGTGCAGGCGCCGGCTGCAAACTCGGCGTCAAGCGGGGAAGAGCCGGAAGAAGGCGAAAACGAGAGCGAGGAGGAGGCCGATGGGGCGGCCGACAGGTTCGCGGGCTGCTGCTGGCGACCGCCGCAGGCGGCGAACGTGGCGATGGAAAGGGCAATGGCACCAGTCAAGCCGACGAGCACCCTGGGGTCGTGCATGGGCCGAAGGCTAGCGATGTAGCCGCTGGGAGCAAGCACTAACGCACGGATGCATGCGTCGAGTGCTCACAACTGTCAGCGGGGCACTGGCGGACCCCATGGCGGCTACCTATACTGGAGTCGAGTGTCCCACGGCCGGAAACCGAGGGACTGCCTGCACGACCCACGCACCCCCGGGCGGCTGATCCCTGGCTCGGAGGAGGATTCTGGATGATCACCCTTACAGAACGCGCAGCATCCAAGGTCAAGGAAATCGCGGAAGCGGAGAACCTGAACGGTCAAGGGCTCCGGCTCCGGGTCATCGGCGGCGGATGCTCCGGCTTCTCCTACGACCTGTATTTCGAAGAGAAGGCCACGGACATGGACGAGACCTTCGAGTCGCTTGGCATCAACCTCTACGTCGACCCCTTGAGCGCCCAGTACCTCGAGGGCACCGAGATCGACTACGTCGAGACGCTCGCCGGCTCAGGGTTCAAGTTCAGCAATCCCAACGTCAAGGGAACCTGCGGCTGCGGCTCGTCGTTCTCCGTTTGAGTCCCCTCACCTGCGCCGTGTGCCGTGAGCCTATGCCCGCGGCACGTCGCGGCCAGGTCCGCCTGCCTCATCCACCCAACCTGCGGAAGTAGTCGGCAAAGGCCAGAATGCCTCCCTGCGCCTGGCCCCAGTCGAAGAACTCGTTGGGAGCGTGGTAGCCATGCTCGGGCAGAGACAGCCCAAGGAACGAGATCGGCTTGCCCAGGATCTTCTGCATGGACAGCACGGCACCGATCGAGCCCCCTTCCCGAACGAACACCGGACGGGCGCCGAACCCGAATTCGATGGCTGACGAGATGGCGTCAGCGAGCGGGCCGGAGGTCTGTCCAGCGTAGGGCTCCAGAGTGTGATCCGTGATCACTTCAATATCCGGGTGGCGCGCCTGGATGAACTCGCGCACGCGCTGGGCTGTGCGGCTCCCGGTCATGGAGGGAACGAGGCGGCAGGAGACCTTCACCTCTGCGTAGGGCGGGACGATGGTCTTGAGGCCAGCGCCGGAGTAGCCGCCGACCACGCCGTGCACCTCGAACGTGGGGCGGGCCCAGATGCGCGACATGACCTCAAGGGGGTCGGTGCTGCGCAATGACGAGAACTGATGGTCCTTCATGAACTGCTCGACCGTGAACCCGCTCGCCTTGAATCCTGCGAACTCCTCGTCGGTCGGGGCAATCACCTCGTCGTAGAATCCCGGGATCCTGACTTGCCCGGTGTACGGGTCGAAGCACTCGCACACCACGCCCATCAGCTCGGCGATGGGATTGCGTGCAGCACCGCCAGTGACCCCGGAGTGCTCATCGCGCTGTCCGGTGCGAAGGCGGAGCAGGAACCCCTGCAGTCCTCGCAAGCCTGCGGGAACAGCGGGGCGGCCTCTGGAGATCCAGATCGTGTCGCTGACCACGATGCTGCTGGTGCTCAGGCGATCGCGATGGTCTTCGAGAGCGGCCTCGAAGGAGGGTGAGCCGATCTCCTCCTCGAACTCCCAGAGAAACGCGACGTTGGTCCGCACGCCGTGCTGGCGAGCGTAGCGCGCGCCGAACAGCGCGGAGAGCGCTGGGCCCTTGTCGTCGGTCGTGCCGCGGCCCCGGTAGCGATCGCCATCGATGGTCATCTCGAACGGCTCTGACGTCCATCCGTCCTGCTCCCTGTCCGCGGGCTGCACATCCATGTGGTTGTAGACCGTGACCGTGGGCGCCTCCGGATCGGTCCCAAGACGACCCAGCACAATCGGGTTGCCGTCCGGGTTCCGGGGTCGCAGCACCTCTGCTGCGCCGCCAGCCTTCCTGATGAGAGCCGCGGCGGCTTCGACTCCGCGCGCGATGTCGGGCTTGTGATCGACCTGAGCGCTCACGGTGGGAATGTCGACGAGGGTCTTGAGCTCGCGCTCGAACTCGGGACGAAGGACCTCGATGGAGTGAACTGCGGTCTGGCGATCGAACGGGGAATGGGACATGGCGCGTTCGTGCGACCGGAGGTTCAGCGCGTCAAGCCGACCGATGCCCCTTCCGATCGGGCGAGACTGGCCCAAAGAACCCGTTGCGAGCGAGGGGCTCGAGAGTGTCGGAGGGATCGGAATGCATCGGGCGTGGACGCAGACGAGTCGGGCGAGCAGGCCGGCAGCGACGGCCCAGCGTGAGCTCGAGGTTGCCTCTTCCGACGCGGTGCTCGATCGGATCGTGGATCTCGCCTTGCGGAGCTTCGATGTCGAGGTTGCGGCGCTCGTGACGACCGATGCCAGGAGGTATTGGGGACGAACGCGGCGCGACGGGCTGGTGCCGATCGAGACGGTCTCGCAGATCCTCGAGGTAGAGGGAGCCGGGATGCGCGTGACCGTCGTCAACGATTCGCGCACCGAGCCTTCGCTCTCCGGCAAGTCGTGGGTCGCCGGTGAGCCGGGCGTGCGTTTCCTCGCGACGGCGCCCGCAGCGCTTGCGGGCCGCACGGAAGGCGTGCTGTGCCTCTACGACACCGCGCCCCGTGCAGGGCTGGGCCGGCAGGAGCTTGCCTTGCTGGAAGACATGGCGATGTGGGCCGCTTGCGAGCTGCAGGCGCTCGGAGACGAGCGCGGTATCCAGGTTGTGGACCACGCGCAGGACCCGATGAACTGGGGGCTCCTGGAATCGGCGGCGCAGGGCGTGATGACCGTGAACGGCGAAGGGCGCATCCAGATGGTGAACGCGCGCATGGAGCAG
The DNA here is from genome assembly GCA_016218915.1 of Deltaproteobacteria bacterium. Classification (GTDB taxonomy): domain Bacteria; phylum Myxococcota_A; class Polyangia; order Polyangiales; family Polyangiaceae; genus JACRCQ01. The sequence goes on along the minus strand of JACRCQ010000030.1, from coordinate 325,932 downwards.
CTGTTCGGATACCGGCGCGAAGAGCTGATAGGCATGATGCTCGAGGCGTTGGTGCCCGAGCGATTCCGCGCCGCGCATGCGCGACATCGCGCCGGGTTCGCGTCGCGTCCGCGAACGCGTTCGATGGGGCTGGGGATGGATCTGCAGGCGCTGCGCAAAGACGGCAGCGAGTTCCCGGTAGAGATCAGCCTGAGCTACATCGAGCGGGAGGGCGAGACCGAGTCGGTGGCGTTCGTGACCGACATCACGGAGAGGAAGCGGCTCGAATCGCAGCTGCTGCAATCGCAGAAGATGGAAGCGGTGGGTCGTCTCGCCGGGGGCGTGGCGCACGACTTCAACAACCTGCTGACGATCATCACGGGCTACAACCGGATGATGCTCGACCGGCTCTCGCCGATGGACCCGCTGCGTGGGTTCGGCGAGGAGATCATGAAAGCAGCGGACCGCGCTGGGGCGCTGACGCGGCAGCTGCTGTCGTTCAGCAGGCAGCAATCCGCGCGACCGGACGTGCTCGACGTCAATGCGCGGGTCATGAACATGGACAAGATGCTGCGGCGCCTGATCGGTGAGGATCTGGAGCTGGTGACCCGGCTCGACGCGGATCTGGAGAAGGTGCGCGCAGACCCCGGTCAAATCGAGCAGGTGCTGATGAACCTGGCGGTGAACGCGCGCGACGCGATGCCAGGCGGGGGCACGCTCACGGTGGAAACGTCGAACGTGACGCTGGGCAATGACTATGCGCGCACGCACATCGGCGTGCGTCCTGGACGCTACGTGATGCTGGCAGTGAGCGACACAGGCTCTGGCATGGATGCAGAGACCAAGAGCCACCTGTTCGAGCCGTTCTTCACGACGAAACCCCCGGGCAAAGGGACCGGACTCGGGCTGTCCACGGTCTACGGCATCGTCAAGCAGAGCGGGGGTGACGTCTGGGTGTACAGCGAGCCTGGGCGGGGCACGACATTCAAGATCTACCTTCCTGCGATCGAGGAAGATGCTTCGCCAGCACACGCATCGATACCTCCACCACCGCTGGCTGAGGGAAACGAGACGGTGCTCGTGGTCGAGGACGAGCCGGGCGTACGCAACCTGGTGCGCGAGGTGTTGCTCAGGCAAGGGTACCGGGTGATGGAGGCGCAGGACGGTCACGACGCGCTTCGGATGCTGGAGCATGGAGGAGAGCGGGTGCACCTGCTGGTTACGGATCTGGTGATGCCACGCATGAGCGGCAGGGAGCTCGCGCAGAGATCGCTCGAGCTGCGCCCGGACCTGCGGGTGATCTTCATGTCTGGCTACACGAGCAGCACCGTGGGACAGCACGGGCTGGACGGAGGCAGCGCATCGTTCCTGCAGAAGCCGTTCACACCCGAGAGCCTAGCGAACAAGGTGCGGCAAGTGCTCGATGCCCCGGAGCGTTTCGTCTAGAAGGCGAGCGGTTCTCTCCCTGGATGGGTGAGTCGCGGGAGCCGCGAGCGCATGGCACCGGAGGATGACATCGGCCATCGTGACGGGGGCGTGGTGGCGAGACGTAGCGCCTCCTTCCGTCGACGCTGTCATCCAAGGGCAACAAAGAGGTAGACTGGGTCAGGTCTGGTAGAGGTCAGGTCATGAAGGTCCTCATTGTCGAAGACGACCGAAAGCTCCTCAGCTTCCTGGCGCGAGCGTTTGCCGAAGAAGGCTACGTTGTGGACGTGTGTCGAACGGGCGCAGAAGCACTGCGGCAAGCGACTTCGATCAAGTACGAGCTAATCGTGCTCGACTGGATGCTTCCCGAGCAGGACGGGCTCAGCGTATGCAGGGAGCTTCGCAGGATTGGCAGCTCGGTACCGGTCCTGATGCTGACGGCACGGAGCGAGGTTGGCGAGAAGGTGACCGCTCTGGACGGGGGTGCGGACGACTACGTCACCAAGCCGTTCCATCTCGACGAGCTGATGGCGCGCTCGAGAGCACTCACGCGGCGAAGCAATGGAGCGAATGACGGCGTGATTCGCGCGGGCCCGGTCGTGCTGGATCAGCGCGAGCGAAAGGTGCACGTCAACGGGGTGCGTCTGGACATTACCGCGCGGGAGTTCGCGCTGCTCGCGCTGCTGGCCCGCAGCGCGGGGCGCGTGGTGACCCGCTCAGAGATCCTCTCGCACGTCTGGGACATGCGAAGTGACCCCGGCTCGAACGTGATCGACGTCCACGTGCGCAACATACGCGACAAGCTGGGAGAAGCCGCGACCTGGCTGGAGACGGTGCGAGGCCAGGGGTACCGCTTTGCGCTGGCGGAGCCGCCGCCGTGAGATTGAGGCACAGGCTCGCGCTGGTCTTTGCGACCGCCACGAGCCTGACCGTCGCATCGGCGTTCGGGCTGACGTTTGCCTTTTTCCGGTCAGCCCAGCAGCGCCAGCTCGACTACTCGCTCATCACCCGGGCCGAGCTCGAGGCCGAGGAGACGCTGCGGCTTGGGGGCCACAGGCTGCACATCGAGCAGGAGCCGACCGGGGTGGGTACGGAGCTCGAAGGGCTGGTCAAGTACGGCGCGATGTACAGCGAATCCGGGGAGGTGCTCGACACGACGCCGACCTTCGGAGGCGCGCCTCCACCGCTGGCGTCCTTCGGGTTCCTGCCCGACTCCCCCACCCCGCTGCGAAGCTTCGACTTCCCTTACCGGGGAGAACCCCTTCGCGGCGTGATTGTCAGAGTCGGACCGCCCTCCGAGCATGGCCCCGTGCTGCTGCTGGCTGCATCGCGCGGCGAGCTCGACACCGACACGCGCCAGATGCTCGAGGTCATGGCTGCGGTGCTCGCTGCCGCCGCCGCGCTCGCCTTGCTGATCGGGCATTGGCTGGGAGTGCGCATGAGCCGCGGCATCGAGGGCGTCGCGTCCGTGGCACGACGCGTGTCCGAGGGTGAGCTGGGTGCACGCGTTGCCACGCAATCGGTCGGGTCGGACTACGAGGTGAACACGCTTGCGATTGTGCTCAACCAGATGATCGACCGGATGGGGGAGCTGCTGACCGCGGAGCGAAGATTCGTGTCCCACGCCGCGCACGAGCTGCGATCGCCGCTGACCGCGCTGCGCGGGGAGCTGGAGCTTGCGCTTCGACGTCCCAGATCAGTGGAGGACTACAAGAAGGCGATCCAGGAGTCGCTGGAGAGCACAGAGCGACTCGTGGTGCTCGCCGAGGATCTGCTGGCGCTCGCCCGGGTAGGGACGCACGGGATCAACGACGAGCATGCGCCGGCAACGTTGCTCGAGATCGCCGAGGATGCGGTTCGAGCATCGCTTGCCCGGGCGGAAGCGGCACGTGCGGTCGAGGTCGACATCGCTCCGGACCTCGTGGTGGAAGGACGCAGGGCGGATCTAGCCCGCATGGTCCGCAATCTCATCGACAATGCCGTCGCGCATGCTCCCGAAGGATCGGTCGTTCGTGTGAGCGGGCGCCCAACCAATCCCGGCTCTGGATTGATTGCGGTCGAGGTGGAGGACTCCGGGCCAGGGGTTCCGGAGGCGATGCAAGACCGGATCTTCGAGCCCTTCTTTCGGGGAGATGCGGAGCGCGAGCGATCCGGCGCCGGCTTGGGGCTCGCCATCGCGCGCGAGATCGCGCGCGCGTTCGGCGGCGACCTACAGCTCGATTCGCGTGCAGCTCGGACACGATTTGTGGCGACGCTTCGGCAGGGACAGAGCATCCAACGATCCGAGTGAACGATCGCGAGTGGACAGATGAAGATCAATTCACCCGCTGTTCATGCGCGTTAGCTCTCTGAAGTGTATCTCTTCGACACCTGCACGGGTTTTCCGTCGGGCGCGTAAGCAGGCACAGGCCAGGATTCCTGCGAGCCTCATGGATCGGAGCACGCCTCGGATGGGACGAGTTTTCCAGACAGCATTCGCATGCCTCGCGTTGTTGGGGGCGGCCGCTGGCTGCTCAAAACACGCACAGCCCCCGCCCGCGATCGTTGCCGACGAAGGCGTCCAGCTCAGGGCCGAGCAGCTGCGCTACATCACGGTAGGGGTTGTGGAATCCGACACGCAGGGCGCTGTGATTCGCACGACTGGGCACGTTGCCTACGACGAGGACCACGTGGCGCGCCTCGCCGTTCCGGTCTCCGGAAGGATCGCCAAGGTCCAGGCGAGGCCAGGCGACGAGGTGAAGGTCGGACAGACGCTTGCGGTCATTCACAGCCCGGACGTGGCCGCGGCTGCAGCGAGCCTGGCGCAGGATCGGGCGCAGCGAATCCAGTCGGAGCAGGCTCTGGCCCGCTCGCAGAGATTGCTCGCAAGCGGCGCAGGCTCCGAGCGCGAGCTGCAGGAGGCCAGAGTCAACCTCGTGCAGGCGAAAGCCGCGGAGGACAAGGACGTCGCGACGTTGCGCGTGCTGGGCGGAGGCTCTGCGGATCCCAGCCCGGTCTACAACCTGCGATCTCCCATCGCCGGAACGGTCACCGAGCGTCATGCGACCCTGGGCGGCGGCGTGAGGAGCGATGACCCGACGCCGCTGTTCGTCGTCGGGGACCTCTCCCACCTCTGGGTGCAGGTCGACATTTTCGAGCAGGACATCGCGCTGGTCCAGAAGGGCGCTCGCGTGGAGGTGACTGTGCCGTCCTACCCGGATCGGGTGTTCGTGGGGGCCGTGGCACAGATCGGCGATACGGTCGATCCCACGACGAGGACGATCCACGTGCGGATCTCGATGTCCAACGAGGACCGGCTGCTCAAGCCCGAGATGTTCGCACGTGTGACCGTGGCATCGCCTGGAAGGCGGGCCGTTCGGGTACCAGTGGGCGCGGTGCTGACCAAGGCGGACAAGACGTACGCGTTCGTGGAGGACACGCCCCAGCATTTCGTTCCGAGGACGGTCGTGGTGGGAGCGCGTCAGGATGGCTCCCTGCAGGTGCTGTCAGGGCTCAAGGAAGGCGAGAGGGTGGTCACGCATGGCGGTCTTCTGCTCGACGCGGAGATGACCCAGCGGCTCTGACACCACGCTTGCGTGAGCTTGGACATGAACCTCGATGATTGACTCGCTCGTCAGGCTCGCCCTCCGATACCGCGTGGCCGTTCTGGCCCTGCTCGCGGTCCTGATCGCCTACGGCGGATACGCGTTCACCAAGCTTCCCATCGAAGCCTATCCCGACGTCGCGGACACCTGGGTGCAGGTGATCACGCAATGGCCCGGCCACGCGTCCGAAGAAGTCGAGCGCCAGGTCTCGCTGCCCATCGAGCTGCAGATGAACGGCGTGCCGCACATGACGAGTCTGCGGTCGACGTCGATCTTCGGCCTGTCGGTGGTGACTCTGATCTTCGAGGACGGGACAGACAGCTACTTTGCACGCCAGCAGGTCGTGGAGAGGATGGGAGACGCCAAGCTCCCACAGGGGGTGGAGCCTGACCTCGGGCCTTTGGCCTCACCGGTCGGCGAGGTCTACCGATTCGTTCTCGTCGGAACGGGATTGGACTCCTCGGAGCTCAAGGCCATCGAGGAATGGACGGTCGAACGCCAGCTTCGCAGCGTGCCGGGGGTTGCGGCAGTGGTGAGCTTCGGCGGAACGACCAAGCAGTACCAGGTGCTGGTGAAGCCGGAGCGGCTTGCGGCGCATCATCTGACTCTGGACGACATCGTGGAGACGCTCGAGAAGTCGAACCGGAACGCCGGAGGCGGCTTCATCGAGGTTGGGCCGCAGGCGGTCAACGTGCGCGGCGTGGGGTTGATCAAGACGCCGGAAGAGATCCTGAGCATTGCGGTGCGCACCGAGGGCGATGGCACGCCTGTGCTGATCCGGGACGTGGCGGAAGTCCGCATAGGCCATGCGCCCAGGCTCGGCATCGTCGGATTGGGTGAGCAAGACGACGTCGTGCAGGGGCTGGTGCTGATGCGCAAGGGCGAGCAGGCCGGAGAGGTGCTCGAGCGAGTCCGCGACAAGGTGGCAGAGCTCAACTCGGGTGGCACGTTGCCCCACGGGGTATTCATCCGGGCGTTCCACGACCGGAGCAACTTGATCGCCACGACGACCCGGACGGTGTTGCGCAACTTGACCGAAGGGATCGTGCTGGTGATGGTGATCCTGTTCGTGTTCCTGGGCAACGTCCGGAGCGCGGTGCTGGTTGCGCTGACGATCCCGCTTTCGCTGCTTTTCGCCTTCATTTGCATGAATGCGGTGAAGGTCCCGGCCAACCTCCTGAGCATCGGAGCGGTCGACTTCGGCATGATCGTCGAAGGCTCGGTGTTCATGGTGGAGAACATCTATCGGCAGCTCGCCGAGCACTGGGAAAAGGGCGACAAGCCCGAGATCCTGCGGGTGATTCGCCATGCGGCCCAGGAGGTCGCGCGGCCGATGTTCTTCAGCGTGCTGATCATCGTGTGCGCCTACCTTCCGATCTTCACCCTCGAGCGCGTGGAGGGGAAGCTGTTCCGTCCGATGGCGCTCACAGTGACCTTCGCCCTGGCAGGCTCCCTGCTGCTGGCGCTGACCGCAGCGCCGGTCCTGTCGAGCTACCTGCTGCGGTCGCGCGTGGTGGAGAAGGACAATCCGCTGCTGCGTTGGCGCAAGACCCTGTACGTCAGCGTGCTTCGCACCGCGATTCGATGGCGCTATGTCGTCGTCGCTGCAGCGATCGCGCTGGCCGCGGGCAGCATCCTGCTTTCGCGCAAAGTCGGCTCCGAGTTCCTGCCCCATCTCGATGAAGGCGCGGTCTGGGTTCGAGCGAGCATGCCGGCGAACATCTCGCTGACGGAGTCCAGGGAGCTCGTGCCCAAGATCCGAAGAGCCCTCATGGAATTCCCGGAGGCGACGATTGTCTCGTCGCAGACGGGGCGCCCCGACGACGGGACGGACCCGACGGGGTTCTACAACGCCGAGTTCTTCGTGCAGCTACGGGATCACAACGAGTGGCGCAAGGAGACCGGGGGGCGCAAGGAGCACCTGGTCGGCATGATGGCCGAGCGCCTCAGCCAGTTCCCCGGCATCGCCTTTGGCTTCTCTCAGCCCATCTCCGACAACGTGGAAGAAGCCACGAGCGGGGTCAAAGGGCAGCTCGCGATCAAGATCTATGGACCGGACCTGGAGAAGCTCGACGAGCTCGCACTGCAGATCGGCGCCGCGGTCAATGATGTTCGAGGCGTTGCCGACTTCGGCATCCTTCGTGAGCTCGGACAGACCAACCTGGCGATCGAGGTCGATCGATCCAAGGCCGCGCAGTTCTCGGTGGATGTCGGTCACGTGCAGGACGTCGTGGAGGCGGGCGTCGGCGGAAGGGTGGTCACCCAGGTGCTCGAGGGGGAGCGTCGCTTCGATCTGGTGGTGCGCATGGCAGAGAGCGCCCGCGACGACATCGACTCGCTGCGAAGGCTGCAGGTGGGCAACAACAAGGGCCACCTGATCCCGCTCGGACAGCTCGCCACCCTGCGCTACGTGTCCGGCGCAAGCCGCATCTACCGGGAGAACAACTCCAGATACATAGCGCTGAAGTTCAGCGTGCGTGACCGCGATCTCGGCTCCACGGTCGCCGAAGCCCAAGCGCGTGTGGCAGCGGCCGTGAAGGTTCCCGACCTGTACAAGGTCGTGTGGAGCGGCGAGTTCGAAAGCCAGCGACGAGCCAACAAGCGGCTGGCGATCATCGTGCCGCTCACCCTGGCCGGCATCACGGCGCTGCTGATCCTCGCGCTGCGAAGCGTGCGAGACGCGATCGTCGTGCTGATCAACGTGCTTCTGACCAGCCCGGTGGGCGGAATCCTGGCGCTGTATCTGACCGGCACGAACTTCTCGGTTTCTGCAGGGGTGGGATTCCTCGCTCTGTTCGGAACGAGCATGCAGACCGGTGTGATCCTGACCTCGTACTTCGGCCAGCTCCGGACCGAGGGAGTTGCGCTCGACGAGGCGATCATCCTGGGCAGCCAGGTCCGCCTGCGCCCTGTGCTCATGACCGGCCTCGCGGCGACCATCGGCCTGCTCCCGGCAGCGCTGTCCCGCGCCATTGGCAGCGATTCGCAGCGCCCGCTGGCGATCGTAATCGTGGGCGGTCTGCTCGGAAGCTCGCTGCTTTCGCTGATCGTGCTTCCCGTGCTCTACCGGATGTTTCTGCAGTTCTGGCCCGACCCGCGTCCGACAGCGGCCAACGCCGCCGCAGCCAATGCCTTGCCGGACAGCTCCCTTCAACCTTGAGAGGCACCACCATGTGTCGACCGCTCGCGATGATGACGTTGATCGTGGCTAGCAGCCTTGCGTTGACGATCGCGCGCGAGGCACGCTCGGAGCCGCCCCCCGCGCTGGCGGTTCTGATGCCGCGGCCTGCTCAGGCAGTGGAGCTTCCAGGCTCGTCGGGGCAGGTGACATCGCTCCAACGAGCGCTTGAGCTGTTTCGGCATGGCAACCTGGAGCTGGTGGCTGCACGCTACGACCTCGAAGCCTCGCGCGCGGACATCATCGCAGCGGGCGTGATTCCCAACCCGAGCGTGTCGCTCGGCGCTGCCTTCCTGGCGCATGGCCATCCGCAGGGCGGTAGGCAGAGCTACCAGGTGGTCTACGACCAGGTGCTGCCGATCGCCGGCCAGGTCGGGCTTCGCAAGGACGTCGCCAGAGAGTATGCAACTGCCGCGGAGCGGGACTTCGCCGCGACTGCGTGGTCGCTTTCGAGCGACGTGCGCGACTCCTATGTGGACCTCCAAGTCGCCCAGGCAAAGTGGAGGCTGCTGACCGCGAGCATGATCGACCTGGAAAAGGTCGAGAGCATCATCTCGCAACGCGCATCGGCTGGCGCCAATCCGGAGTACGATCGGCTGCGGGTCGTGGTCGAGCGGAGCAACCTGGCAGGGCGGGTAGCAGAGGCGGCCGGCGATCTTGCGATGGCGCGGACGGCATTGGCCCAGGCGATCGGTCGTGGCGTAGACCCGCGGACGCTGGTAGCAGAGGAAGCCATCCCCGAGGCGCCGGATCCTCCGGAGAACCTGGAGGCGTTGGTCGCGCGCTCGCTTCAGCAGCGTCCAGAGGTGGGCGCAGCGCGAACGCGAGCCAGCGCCGCGAACCTGCGCATCTCGCAGGTGCGTCGCGAGTACTATCCATCGCCGGACGTTCAGCTCGGGTACAACTACTGGACGAACCTTCCAGACAACGGACAGGCGTACACTGGAAGCGCCCTGCTGGTGGGCGTAGGCATTCCCCTCCCCTTGTTCGATCACGGCCAGGGCAGGATCGATCGCGCGGCTGCGGAGGAGCAGGCGTTTCGCACGCGGGCCCAGAGCGTCGAGCTTGCCGTGCGACGCGACACCATGCGCGCCGCGCAAACGATGAAAGCCCGCGTAGAGTCGTGGCGTCGGTACCGCGACACGACGGCTGGCCAGGTAGAGCGGCTGCGCGGGATTGCGGAGAGCGCCTACCGCGAAGGCAAGAGCGGGATCCTGGAGCTGCTGGACGCATATCGCGCCTACCTGGAGGCCAAGGAGCGTGCGCTCGATCTGAAGGCGCAGGCGTGGAAGACGACGCTCGGGCTGGAGCGGGCGATCGGACCGGAAACGGGAGCTAGGAATTAGAAACAGGAATGCGGACGGCGGACACGCAGTGGTGAGCACCCGGGTCCGTGGTGGCGTGAGCGATCGGGATTTCTGTCAGATGCAGTTGCTCGGGCACTGGTTGAGCGCGCAGCCGTACAGCGCGCTCTGCGCGGTCGAAGGCGGCTGGCTCATGCACTGCGTGGCGCAAGTGACGCCGCTGCCGCCGCCATTCACGCACCCCTGGAAGCAGGCGAAGACCGATGCGCAGGACGCGTCCTTCTGGCAGGCTGCTTGCTCAGGACAGCACTTCGTAGCGATGCAGGACAGGCACGCCTGCGGGGTCGAAGCGCAGGCCACGGACGAGCCTCCGCATGAACCATTGATGCACTTGCCGGTGCAGCACTCCCACGGCGAATAGCACTGCGACCCATCGGCCTTGCAGGGAGGCGCGGACGGCGCGCACACGCCACCGACGCAGCTGTAGGAGCAGCACTCCGAGCTGTTGTAGCACTGCGACCAATCGGACTTGCACGGCGGAGGCATGCCGCCCTGGCAGATGCCCATGTAGCAGCTCATCGAGCAGCACTCGCCGCTGTAGTTGCAGGTCGAGCCGTCTGGCTTGCAGGGAGGCGGCGCGCTCCCGCAGTACCCGCTGGTGCACTTGCCCGTGCAGCATTCCGCTGCATTCGCGCACGTGATGCCGTCCGGCTTGCAGGGTGGAGGCCCAGCCTCGCAAATGCCGCCCGTGCACTTCTGCGAGCAGCAATCCGCAGGCACCGAGCAGGTCTCGCCTTCGGCCTTGCACGGCTGGCACGTCGTCGCCACGCAATTGTGCGAGCAGCAGTCCCACGACGTCGTGCAGAACTCCCAGTTGAGCTTGCATTGCGCGACGCAGGTTCCGCCGTAGCAGGTCTGCGAGCAGCACTCGTTCGAGCTCAGGCAGGCCTTGCCGTCCGGGAAGCACGGAGGGGCGCCGTTGCACGTGCCGTTCTCGCACTTCTGCGCGCAGCACTCCGTGGGTGTCGTGCAGGTCTCACCATCCGGCTTGCAGACCGTGCCCTGGCACATGCCGTTGACGCAGCTCTTGGAGCAGCACTCGTAGGACCCGTAGCATCCGTAGCCATCCGGGAGGCAGGCGCCCTGGCAGATGTTGTTCTGGCAATTCTGCGAGCAGCATTCATAGGAGGCGTTGCAGTAGGAGCCATCCGGTTGGCAGCTGCCGCCGCACATCCCGTTGTTGCAGTTGTACGAGCAGCACTCCTGGGAGCTGTAGCAGCTATACCCGTCGGGCTTGCACTGGCCGTAGCCGCAGATCCCGTTGCTGCAGCTGTACGAGCAGCACTCCTGCGGGCTGTAGCAGCTGAGACCGTCCTGCTTGCACTGGCCGTAGCCGCACATCCCGTTGTTGCAGTTGTACGAGCAGCACTCCTGCGCGCTCCAGCAGCTGTAGCCGTCGGGTTTGCACTGGCCGTAGCCGCACAAGCCGTTGGTGCATGCGTACGAGCAGCATTCCTGCGCGCTCGCACAGCCCTGGCCGTCGTACTTGCACTGCCCGTTGCCGCACAGGCCCTGCGTGCAGGCGTTGGAGCAGCACTCCGACGCCAAGGTGCAGTAGTTGCCGTCGGGCTTGCAGGGGGGCTTGTCGGTGCACAGCCCGCCGAGGCAATACTCGGTGCAGCACTCCGCTGGAGCCGTGCAGGTCGCGCCCTTGGCTTTGCAGGGGGGTGAGGCACAGATGCCCGAGTTGCACACCTTGGCACAGCACTCGGCCCCGGCTTTGCAGGACTGCCCTGCGCCCTTGCATGGGGTCGTTCCCCCAGAGCCTGCGCTTCCGCCCTTGCCACCGTCAGGGTTGCCCCCGGACCCCCCAAACCCCGGCACCGGCCCCTGATTGTCGTCGTAGTCAATGGAGCTCTTGGCCCCGCAACCTGCGACCACCATGGCGGCCACTGCCACCAAGGACAACGTCAGAATTCGACGGCTTCGCATCCAAGCCTCCCACGGGAATGGCACGACCCCCGTGGTGGAGAGCATACCACATGCCATCCAAGCACCCAGAAAGCTGCGGGTGGGGCGGCTCAGCTGCCGCGATGCGTTCCTGGCGATCGCGCGCTTTCACGTCGCGTCGAGGCAAAAAACAGCTCGAGCACCTCAGCCACGCGCGCCGGGTAGTCGAGATGCACATGGTGGCTCCCGTCCACCTCGACGACCCGGGCATCCTTGATGTGCTTGAGCTGCGCGCGCGCCTCCTCCTGGTCGAACGGGAACCCGTGGGTGGCTCGAACGATCAGGCTGGGGCACACGACACGATCGAGGAAGGCGTAGACCTGGCCGCGCGTGAGGCGAAAGAGCGATGGGAGGCGCAGACGCGGATCGCTCCTCCAGCAGAAGCCACCAGGGACCTCGATGCTGGCGCGCTGCACGAGCACCCTGGCCGCTTCCTCGGACATGCCTGGGCTGGCCTGCCGCAGCCTGGATACCATGGACTCGCGGTCCGGGTGGGTACGCGCGACCTTGGCGTCGAACTTGCGCAGGTTGCGAATGCCGTCAGCGAGCCGCGTGGGTGCGTCGCTCGGCTCCGTGGTCAGGGGCGCCAGCGCTTCGAGCAGCGCGAGCCGCTCCACTCGCTCCGGTGAAGTGCCGGCCACCATGCACGCGATTCCTCCCCCCATGGAGTGGCCGAGCAACGAGACGGTGTCCCATTCCAGCGCGTCGAGGATCGAATGTACATCGCGGATGTAGTCGATGAGATGGTAGGCGTGGCCTGGCGGGCGGTGATCCGATCGACCATGGCCCGGCAGATCGATCGCGACCAGGCGAACGCCCGGAAGCAGCGGAGCGAGCAGGTCGAACGTCGATGCGTTGTCGAGCCACCCATGCACGCCCAGCACGTGGAGTCCGTCCGCAGGCCCCCACACCTTTGCGGCAACCCGCAGTCCCGGGATCTCGAGGGTGATTTCCTGTCCGCAGCTTCGTTCCATGCAACGTCCCAACCGGCCAGCCTGAATGCTACATCACGCGCCCGACCAGTACGAGCACCTGTGCAAGGATGATCTTGAATATCAGGGCAACGGGATAAACGCTCGCATAGGCCAGCGTCGGAGCGTCGGTCCGGGTCAGCCCGTTGGCTGCCCCCAACCCGGGCGGATTCGTCATGCACGCGCAAAGCGCACCCATCGCCGATAGCAGGTTCATGCGGTAGAAGCGGACCATGATGACCAGGCCCACGAAGACCGAAAGCGTGGTCACGACCATGCCGGCGAACAGCAGGCTCCAGCCGTAGCTGTGGATGACCTGGCTGAGGCGCCCGCCTGCCGTGGTGCCGGCACCAGCCAGGAACAGCATCAGCCCGAGCTCGCGCGACAGGTTCCTCGCGCCAGCGGGCACGTACAGCCGGAACGGGCCGACCCGCCCGAAGTGCCCGGCCAGCAGGCTCACGATGAAGGCTCCGCCCGCGATGCCCAGCTTGATCGACATGCCGTTCGGAAGCCGTATCGGGATCATTCCAACCCCGATCCCGGCCACCAGCCCGAGCAGGAACGGCAGCATGTTCGTCTCGTCGGCCTTGTGGTGATCCCCATCTGCCAGCTGGGAGAACGCCTCGACCGCTGTGCGCTCCCCAACCACGTGCAAGCTGTCTCCCATCTCGAGACGCGTGCGCCCGTAGGGCGTCATCTCGATCCCCTGACGGCGCAGGCGCGTGATCACCACGCGATGCTGCTCCCACACGCGCAGCTCGGAGACGAGCTTGCCTGCCACGGTCGACTCCGTGACGTCCACGTCCACGTGCACCACGTTGGGGTTGATGTCCATCTGGACGTCGGTCTCCTCGCCAAGGAAGAGCCGCATCTTGTCGAGCTCGCCGCCGGGCCCGACCATGACGACCACGTCGCCATCCTGGAGCACGAAGTCGGAAGCGGCCGCAAACACCTCGTTGCCCCTCCGGATCCGGGAGAAGTTCGCCGGGCTCATCAGGTTCGCGTGGATCTCGCCGAGCGACAGGCCGAAGCAGTTGGGATTGGTCACCTTGAACTGCTTGGACGACAGCGTTGGGAGGTCTGCCGCCTGCTGCTTGCTGAAGCCGGCCTCTTCGACATTCACCGGACGGCGCAGGATCCTCGGAAGGAACTGCACGAGGAGCACGACGCCGATCATGCTGTAGGGGTACGCGATGCCATAGCCCACAGAAGCGGCTGCTCCCCTGCCCGGCTCGAGTCGATCCAGCGAATCGATCGCCGCAGCAAGGGCCGGCGTGCAGGTCATCGCACCCGTGTACAGCCCCGAAGCCAGATCGATCGGCAGGTGCATGATGCGAGCGACGCCAAGAGAAGCCAACGCACCTGTGGTGACCGTGGCAACGCCAATGACGACGAACTGGATGCCCTGCTTTCGGAACGTTCGGAAGAACCGGGGCCCAGCCTGCAGCCCGACCGCGTATACGAAGAGGATCAGCCCCAGGTCCATGATGTCCTTGGGCACACGCATGCCGAAGTGACCGGCCAGCAAGGCCACGAACATCACACCTGCGGTCCCGAGGGAGATGCCCTGGACCGATATCTTGCCAGCCCATGTGCCCACCGCGAGGATGGAGAACAACACGAGCATCTCTTCGACGAAAATGCTGCTCATCGATGCTGAATCACGGACGTGTGCTAGCACCGCGCGACCGGAAAATGAACCCCGTGACCGCTGCGCTATCGTGAATCCGCGCTCGGAGCGTCCGCTCAGCCGCGCGGCACGATAGGGGCTGGCGATCGGATCAATGCGCGCCCATGTGTGTCGAAAGAGGGTGAATTGCATGGACCGTGTTTCGATCTTTCTGGCCTTTTGCTTTGTGGGATTGGTTGCCTTCCAGGGGTGCAGCAGCAGCGACACGACGCCGCAGACAGGTGGCTCTGGAGGAATCGCTGGCAGCAGCGCGGGTGGAAGTGACGCGGGCAACGACGCGGACTCCGGCGCCTCAGGCGGAGGTGCGACAGGCGGAAGCGGCACCGGTGGAAGCTCTGCAGGCGGGGCTGCAGGAGCTGCGGGAGCCGATGCTGGGGGCGCTGCGGGCAACGCCGGAAGCGATGCCGGAGGAAACGCTGGCTCAGGCCCTGCGATGGATGTGACGATTCAGTCCACCGCGTTGGGGGACGTGCTCGCAACAGGCTCAGGTCTCACGCTGTACCTGCTCACGACCGATACCGCGGGCACGGGCGGTGCGACGCCGATCAGCTCGTGCGGCGCAGCGTGCATCGGTTCCTGGCCGGCATTCACCACAATGCCCGCCACGGTCCCGCCCGCTTTGAGCGTTTCCGACTTCAGCAGCTTCGATCGAGGCGGCGGAGTGATGCAGACCGCATACATGGGATGGCCGCTGTATGGGTATGTCGGCGACGTGAAGCCGGGTGACGTGACCGGTGAGGGATTGGGCGGAGTGTGGTTCGTTGTGAAGATCCCATTCACTGCGCCGTGAGCGCCTTGCGTGTCGAATGCAGAGGGGGGGAGTTTCATGAGTCGAGCTTCGTTGTATTTGGCACTCTGTTTCGTTGGCCTGTTGGCGTTTCAGGGCTGCAGCAGCAGTGACACCACTGCAGGGACCGGCGGAGCAGGCGGGGTAGCGGGCAGTGATGCTGGCGGCAGCGATGCAGACGCGAACAGCGCCGGAGGCAGCCACACCGGCGGGACGAGCGCAGGCGGGAATAGCACCGGAGGCTCGAGCACCGGCGGCACCAGCACTGGCGGGGCATCCACAGGCGGAAGCAGCACTGGCGGGGCATCCACAGGCGGAAGCAGCACTGGCGGGGCATCCACAGGCGGAAGCAGCACTGGCGGGGCATCCACAGGCGGAAGCAGCACTGGCGGAGCATCCACAGGCGGAAGCAGCACTGGCGGGGCATCCACAGGCGGAAGCAGCACTGGCGGAGCATCGACAGGCGGAAGCAGCACTGGCGGGGCATCGACAGGCGGAAGCAGCACTGGCGGAGCATCCACAGGCGGAAGCAGCACTGGCGGAGCATCGACAGGCGGAAGCAGCACTGGCGGAGCATCGACAGGTGGAAGCTCGACCGGTGGAAGCTCCACGGGAGGCAGTTCAACGGGTGGAAGCAGCACTGGTGGGAGTGCCACCGGCGGGAGCAGCACTGGTGGAAGTTCAACGGGCGGGAGTGCGACCGGAGGCAGCGGCGGAACGACCCCGGCTCCTGACGTGACCCTGCAGTCGAGCTCCCTGGGGACCGTGCTCGCCACAGCCTCTGGACTGACCTTGTATGTGCTCAAGAGCGACACACCGGGCACGGGTGGAACGACCCCTGTCAGCACGTGCGGCTCTGGCTGCACGGGCTCGTGGCCGCCGTTCACGGCGATGCCGGCGACGGTTCCTGCAGGGCTGAGCGTGTCGGACTTCGGAAGCTTCAATCGTGGTGGTGGCGTGATGCAGACCACCTACAAGGGCTGGCCTCTGTACCTCTTCGTCGGCGACACAAGTCCAGGCAACGTGACCGGAGATGGGCTCGGCGGGGTTTGGTTCGCAGTGAAGATCCCGTTCACGCCGCCGTGATTCGAGCTGCCCCGCAAGGGGACGACCATGCCAGACTGAGCCTCACTGGGCCACACGCCCATCGTCGCGTGCTCGGGACTTCGGCGACTTTCTCGGGTCTTCCGTACGGGCACAAGGCTTGCTTCTGACGAGTCTCTGGTGGGCTGTGTGCCACCCTTGTTCCGACATCCATGCGGATGGAACGGCATGCGGCGAGGTCCGGCCAGAACACTGTGATGACTCGGTTGAAAGAGGCTTGCGAGCGTTGGAGCCAATCTCCCACAGCGATTGGCAGGTACGGGAGCGTCCTCGGCGCAGGCGTCCTCGCAGGATTGCTCCTCTGGCTGGCGTATTGCCAGATCACCGCGGTGGGGGACATCATCGAATACTGGGGCCTGTGCAACGCGTCTGTGGCAAAGCGCGGCAGCACTTCGGGGATCAACCCGATCTACGGCAAGGCCTGCCCAGAGTGCATCGCAGAGGCGGTTCCAGACTACTTTCACACCATGATTCCCCTGCGCCGCGCGCGCGACGCCTACAAGGACCAGGAGTCGGTCATCCGAGATGTGTTTGTTCCTGGAGCGCAGACGGGCCTGGAATTGTCCTGGAGCCGCGACGGGTGCCAGGCCGGTTGCTGGTCGAGTACCCGTTCGAGCCCAACGGGCTGGATCCGACGATGCCCATGAACTGAGGAATTGTGCTGCTTCATGCAGCTGCGAGGGAGGCAAGACCATGTTGGCGAAACGAATCGGCTGGTGGATGCTCGCATCAGGCTGCGCGCTCGCGGCCTGCGTCGCGAGCAGCGACAAGGACGAGGCTGCCCCAGGTTCTGGGCAGACGATCCAGGAAGCGCGTTCCGACAAGCCGCGGGACACGAGCCCCAACATCTCTGACGCCGCATTTGCAGAGCTGATCACGGGCAACAACGCGTTTGCATTCGACCTGTTCCACAAGCTGGCGACGCCGGGTGCGAACCACGTGAGCTCACCGCTGAGCGTGTCCGTTGCGCTCGGCATGACCTGGGCTGGCGCGCGTACCACCACAGAGTCGCAGATGGCGACTGCGCTGCACTTCACCCTCCCGCAGTCTTCTCTGCACACGGCCATGAACAAGCTTCTGCTCGAGCTTGCGTCGCGCAACACGGCTCCCAAGGATGCTGCGTCGGACAAGGTGCTTCGGCTCGATCTCGTCAACGCGGCCTGGGCGCAGAGAGGCTATGAATTCGTCCCCGCATACCTCGACACCATCGCGGTCGAGTACGGAGCTGGCATCAATCTCCTGAACTTCACGGCAGATCCGAAAGGCGCCACCGATGCGATCAACGGCTGGGTTGCCAGCAAGACCCAGGACAAGATCCAGGAACTGATCCCCTATGACTCGATCACCGGAGCCACGCGTCTGGTTTTGACCAATACCCTGTACTTCTTCGGCAACTGGTCTGCGCCCTTCGAAAAGTCAGCAACCGCGGACGCGACGTTCCATGCAGTGTCCAGCGACGTGACCGCGTCGATGATGAACCGCACGATCCAGACGCGCTACGCCGAAGGGGACGGCTGGCAGATGGCGGAGCTTCCGTACCAGGGCAACCAGGTGGCAATGGCGATCGTGCTCCCTGCGGAGGGAAGATTCGACGAGATCCAGGGATTGTTGAGCGCGAGCTGGCTGCTGGCTGCGGATGCGGGAGCCACCAGCACATCGGTGGATCTGAGCATTCCGAAGTTCCGATTTACCTGGGGCACCCAGTCGCTCGTTCAGCCGCTCCAAGCGCTCGGCATGGTCGACGCGTTCCTGCCAAGCGCGGACTTCTTCGCCATGAAGGAGCTGTCATCGCCGATCAAAGATGAATGGCTCAACATCGGCGACA
Organism: Deltaproteobacteria bacterium; assembly: GCA_016218915.1. Lineage (GTDB taxonomy): Bacteria > Myxococcota_A > Polyangia > Polyangiales > Polyangiaceae > JACRCQ01. The sequence goes on along the minus strand of JACRCQ010000030.1, from coordinate 308,075 downwards.
TCCTGCACAAGGCGTTCATTTCTGTGGACGAAGAGGGAACCGAAGCGGCAGCAGCCACAGCGGTCATCATGGACGCGTGCCTGGATGCCGGCGTTCCTCCCCAGGGCAAGGAGCTGATTGCGAACCGGCCGTTCCTGTTCCTGATCCGCGATCGGACCACGAAGTCGCTTCTGTTCGTGGGGCAGGTGGTGGATCCGACGAAGGGATGAGGCCCCGACTCGAGCACGAGCACGAGCACGAGCACGAGCACGAGCAGCAACAGGGGGCGACGATCGCGCGGTCAGCCCTCGGTCACTGCATCCACGATCCCGACGATTACCGATCGCACCGGCGCATTGGTGGCGCCCATCAGCTGACGCGCCGAATTGCCCTCGTCTTCGACCAGAACCGTCTGGCCGATCCCTGCCCCGACCAGATCGACCGCGATTACGTACTTTTCGCCGTCCAGGGTTCCATCCGGCAGGCACGCTCGCACGATCAGCTGCTTCTTTCCGTCGTAGAACGGATGCTCCACCGTGCTCACTACCGTGCCGCAGACTCGTCCGAGGATCATGTCCCGGCCCCTCCATCGTCGCGGTACTGGTGCTGATCCACGATCCCGACGATCGCGTGATCCACAGGGATGAACCATGGATCGTGGAGCAGCGCGGCTTCGCGCGACGCTTCCCAGGTGACCAGATCGCCAGGGCCCGCCTGCGCCGAGGCATCCGTGGCAACAAAGGGATCGCCTTCGTCGTCGCGGCCGTCGGCGGTCAGAGGACGCACGATCAACAGCTTGAGGCCCTTCATCGCCTCGGGCTTGACCGTGGCTACCATCGTTCCGATCACCCTTCCCAGCTTCATCCTCTCCACTCCTTGAAGAAGCGGGTTCCTTCGGCCAGCGAGCTGCGCACCGCTGCGTCGATGTTCGGAATCACCACGGTCGAAGCGCCTTCCGCGCAACCGCGCTCGATCGCCTCGTTTGCCAGCGCGATCGCGGCCTGCACATCGTGCGTCTCGCCGATCAGCGTGGCGATCGCCTTGCCCCCAAGCCCGTCGCCGATCCGCAGCTCGATCAGCTCCACCAGTGCCCCCTTGAGCGCGACATCCACGGCACGCATCAGGGTTGGCGGTGCGCTGACCTGGATCACGCCGAGCGTGTCGCCCTTGTCCAGCGACTGCACCTTGCCGGTCCGCCACGCAGGAACAATGCGCTCATCGACATGAGCCAGGAGCACCTGGTCCAGCACGCTGCCGGAGGCCGCTGCAAGGGCTGCATCGTGGGAGCGTCCGACCGCCTCTACCTGGCCGCCAAACGCGATGAGATACCGGCCGCACTGGATGGTGCCAGTTGCGAACAGCTCCACCGGCGCCTGCTTGGCGAGCGCATCGAGCGCACGCAGCCCGACCGGGATGTCGCTCAGGACGATCATCGCCAAGGCCGGGCCGCTGTTCGGATGCGCGTTGGGGCTCAACGTATCTTCCTTCAGACGATGCGGAAGTGATCGATCAGGGTGCACCGACGCCAGCGCGAGAAGGATCGGGGGGTAGTGAGCCCTTCACCGGTCGGAGACGCGATGGTGAACGAGGTGTAGCCCTCCCCGCCTGCCCCCAGCCCAGCGACCGCACGCCCGTTCTTGACGAAGATGCTGCAATTGCACTTGCGAGCCATCTTCGAGAGCGCAGGCAGATCGTGCGAATGCATCGTCGCGGTGTGGAAGCACCCGGCCTCTGCCTCGACTGCGAGGTCAATGGCCTGATCCACGGTCTTGACCCGCGTGATGGGCAGGACGGGCATCATCTGCTCGGTCCACACGAGGGGGTGGTCGTTGGGGACTTCAACGATGACGCATCGGACCTCAGGGCCTGCAGAGATACCGAGCTCTGCGAGGATCACGGAGGCGTTCTTGCCGACCATCTTCTTGTTGACGATCGCGTGGCCGCGCGGCCCAGCGTTCTTCTCGAAGATGACCTTTTCGAGGCGTGGCAGATCCGCCGCCTTGAGCTCCACGGCTCCTGCGCGCTTCATCGACGCCTTGAGGGCCTCGGCCACGGACTCGACGACGATGACTTCCTTCTCATCGACGCAGATCACGTTGTTGTCGAACGAGTGCCCCATGACGATGTCGCGGCCCGCCTTCTCGATGTCAGCGGTGGGGTCGACCACGACCGGCGGGTTGCCCGGGCCAGCGCAGACCGCGCGCTTGCCGGAGTTCATCGCCGCAGCGACCACAGCGGGTCCGCCGGTGACGACGAGCAGGCGGATCAGCGGATGCTTCATCAGCTCGCCGGCCGACTGGATCGTGGGCTCTGGCATGCAGGTGAGCAGGTTTGGCGGGCCGCCTGCAGCGACGATCGCCTTGTTGAGCAGCTGCACGGTGACCATCGACACGCGCTTGGCGGAAGGATGCGCATTGAACACGACCGAGTTTCCGGCCGAGATCATGCCGATGGCGTTGCAGATGATGGTCGAGGACGGGTTGGTCACCGGGGTGATGGCGCCGATGACTCCGAAGGGTGCAGGCTCGATCAGGACCAGCCCGTGATCGCCGGAGATGCCCCGGGGCTCGAGCTCTTCGGGCCCAGGAGTCTTGTCGATCACCAGCTGGATCTTCTGGATCTTGTCCTCGGTGCGTCCGAGCCCGCTCTCATCGACCGCTGCGCGAGCGAGCGACTCGGCCATGGGCCGGAGGTTGCTTCGCATGGAGGCGATGATGGCCTTGCGCTTCTCCAGCCCGAGCCCATCGAGGGCGAGGAATGCCGCGCGAGCGGCCTTGGCGCACTCGTCGAGAGTCGCGAACACACCATCGCCGAGCGAAGCGGGAGCGGAGCTGGCCGCGGGCTTGCTACCGCCGAGCAGCTCGTGAGCAATCGCTTCGGCCATGCGACGGATCTGATCGGGATTGATTTGCGTCATGGCTCAGCGGCCTCCCATCACTTCGGCGGCCACGGCTCGGTGTAGCCGTGCTCGCTTCCGTGCTTCTCGAAGAGCTGATTGCCGCCGATCTCCCAGGAGTCGACGATCGCCATGATCACGGCGTCGCAGGGACGTTCCTTGGTGACCTCGGTCTGGCGCGCGGAGGATCCGGAGGCGTACAGGACGTACTCGCCCACGCCGCAACCGACGGCGTCGTTGGCGACCACGTAGCCACCTTCCTTGAGGTTCTCAGGGTTGACCTGCCGTAGCAGGAGGAACTTGAGCCCCTCGATCTTGGGATCCTTGCGCGTGGCCACGACGGTGCCGACCACTTTCGCCAGGAGCATGCTTCCACTCCTCCCCGCGCAGCGGGGTGAATGCGGTTGAGCCTGGACGGGCAGAGCGGCTCAGGAGCCAACCTGCCCGTCCCGAGCCGTGTCCACAGGGCACGGCACGACGCGCAGCTACTTGCCGCGCGAGGACAGTTCCTTCTCGACCTCGGCCTTGCGGCCGAGCGGCAGCACGAGATCCACGTTGACGTGCGGGCGGGCGATGATGTGGGTCGCCACGATCTCGCCGACGCGCGATGCGCCGTTCTGCCCGGCGTCGATAGCGGCCTTGACCGCCGCAACGTCGCCACGGATGACGGCGGTGACGTATCCGCCGCCGGTCTTCTCGTAGCCGACCAGCTCGACCTTCGCCGCCTTCACCATGGCGTCGGACGCCTCAACCATCGCCGCAAAAGAACGGCACTCGATCATGCCCAATGCTTCGGCCATGAGTCTTCCTCCATCTCCTTATGAGCTCCCGGGGATGCCCCGGGCGCTACGTGCACTTCCTCGCAACTGCAAACCTGTCTTCAAGACTTCGAGCCCGCGGGCTTGCGCCCCTTCAGGGCCTTGATTGCCTTCTCCGCTGCCGGGCAGGCCACGTCGATGTCCCGATCCGCGCCTGCCAGGTACACGCGCCCGAACGAGCCGAAGCTCGTGATCTCGAGCACCTTGATGTGCGCTGCCTTCTCCGCCTCGTTCGCTGCCAGCGCCGCATTGGCCGCGGGCTGGACCTCGAGCACATAGAGCGACTGCCCGGCCACGATCATGTTGCCGTGACGCGTGCGGTTGATGAGCTGCGTCTGGCGGTCGTCGAGGTGGCGGATCACGGTCGACGACAGGAGCTCCGGCTGGATGCGGTCCTCCTCGGTCTTGCCGATCTCCCGGAGGATCGCCTCGCCAGCGCGACGCACCTCGCCCTGCTCATCGTGATGGAACTCGAGCAACCCATAGAGCCGCTCGACGATCTGCATGCCTGGCTTGATGTTGGTGGCCTTGACCGCGATGTCGGTCAGGCGGTTGATGGCGATGCCAGGCGAGACTTCGATGAACAGCGAGGACTGGCCGCGCACGGGCAAGAATCCCTTGGCGACCGTGCCGATGAACGCAGCGTGCTGCGGCTGCAGGGAGTCGAGGAACACGAAGCTGCGCAGGTCGATGTCGCTCATGCTCAGTCCCTCCTCGTTCCCTTGACCTCACGGCCGGTCAGCGACTCGATCGCCTTGATGGCAGCCACCGAGGCCACGTCGATGTCACGCTGCTCGCCGCCGAGGTACACGCGCCCGAAGGCTCCGGTCATTCGGACGTCGATCACGTTGATCTCCGCCGCCTTCTCCGCTTCGTTGGCGGCAAAGGCTGCGTAGGCGGCAGGCTCCACCTCCAGGATGTACAGCGATTCGCCTGCGACCAGCATCATCCCCATGCGCGTGCGGTTGATCAGCTGCACCTGCAGATCGTCGACGTTGAGGATGATCTGCGAGGACAGCACGCGCGGCTTGATGCGATCAGCTTCCTGCAGCTCGAGCGCCGACAGGATCGCGGCACCAGCCTGGCGCACGTCGGCTTGCGACGTGCTGTGCACCTCGAGCATGCCGTAGAGGCGCTCGACGACCTGCATGCCAGGGCGTACATCGGTCGCCTTGACCGCGATGTCGGTCACGCGGTTGATCTCGATTCCGGGCGAGATCTCGACGATGAGGGAGGCCTCGCCAGCAACCGGAAGGAAGCCGCGCGCGATCGTGCCGATGTACGCGGCAACCTGCGGTTGTAGCGAGTCCAGGTATACGAAGCTTCGTAGGTCAGCCATCCGTCAGTCCTTTGCTGCGCGCCCCTTTGGCCGCGAGCCTCAGTAGCCACCTCCAGAAGAACCGGTCGACGAGGCGATCCCTTTCGTCTCCTTGACGATCTTCACGCCCACCGAAGCGCCGATGCGACTGGCACCCGCCGCGATCATGTGCCGCGCATCCTCGGCCGACTTCACCCCGCCCGAAGCCTTCACGCCGAGCTTGTAGTCGACCGCTCGAGCCATCAAGGCCACGTCGTGCTCGGTCGCCCCGCCCTTGGCAAAACCCGTGGACGTCTTCACGAAGTCCGCGCGCGCCTTCTTGGACAACACGCAAGCCGCGACCTTCTCCTCGTCGGTCAGCAGCGCTGTCTCGATGATCACCTTGAGCAAAGCCCCGCCGTCGCGCGCTGCTTCGGCCACGGTACGGATGTCCTCGTAGACGTACTGGTGATCGCCGGACTTGAGCGCCCCGATCGCGATGACCATGTCCACCTCGCGGGCGCCGTCCCGGATCGCCTTGCGCGCTTCCAGCGCCTTGATCTCACGAGGCGTGGCGCCCAGCGGGAAGCCGATCACCGTGCAGACGAGCGACGAAGAGCCCTTGAGGCGCGCAGCGCAGCGCTTGACGTGCATCGGGTTGACGCACACCGAGGCGAAGCCGTACTGCGCTGCCTCGTCGCAGAGCTTGTCGATCTCGGCGTAGGTCGCTTCCGGCTTGAGCAGGGTGTGGTCGATGTACTTCGCGATCTCCTTGGGGACCTCGCCCACGCCGAGCGCGCTCGACACGCGGGAGCCCGGGGTGGTGGAGAGCATCGCGCGGACATCATCGGTCCTGCGCTTGGCGCAGTGCCCGCAGCCATTGCAGTGGCCGCACGAGCCGTGCGAAGCGGCGCTTCCACCTGCGGCCAGCCCTGCCATGATCCCGGGATTGGCCGTTAGAACCTGGGTGATCTTGCCTACGAGCGTTTCGAATTCGCCAGAGCCTGATGCCATGGACGATGCACTCCTTGCCGGAGACTCGCTGGAGCCGTCGACCGCGTCGATCATCGCTACGCGCTTCTTGTGTCGATCGACGGTGCACTCGGTGGTGAGAAACACGTCGACGATGCCCTTGGCAGCTTCCTCCGAGAGGTAGCCTGCCCCCAACGTGAGCACGTGGGCGTCGTTGTGCTCACGAGCATTCTTCGCAGTTGCCTTGTCAAAGGCCATGCCGGCGCGCACGCCGCGGACCTTGTTGGCGACCATGCAGGAGCCGATGCCTGCGCCATCGACGATGATGGCGCGCCAGGCTTTGCCCTGGGCAACGGCTTCGGCCGCAGCCCTGGCGAACACGGGATAGTCGCAGGCTTCGGTCGAATGCGTGCCCACGTCGAGCACCTCGTAGCCGCGCGCCTGCACGTGGGCCTTGAGCGCGCTCTTGAGCGCGTAGCCGCCGTGGTCACTTGCCAGTGCAACGCGTCCGGCCGTCATCGTGCTTTGCCTTGCGCCATCGACATTTGAGCACGCGACCGTAGCTTCGTGGGCGCTCGGCAGTCAAGCCCGCACGCGGGAGCGGCTACTTCCGCCCGCGCAGCTCTTCGATGGCCCGGCGCTCGTGCTCAACCACTGCCTGAACGGTCCACCGCAGACGGTCCGCTTCCATGTCCTCGTGGTTCTCATGGATGAAGATGCCCTTGGGTGCGCACGTGCGGTACTGCACCAGGCTTGCGAGCGCTTGACGCGTTCGCAATGACGGAGGGGCGCCCAGGGGAGCGGTCGAACGCCGCCCTATGATCCGCAAGAAGAGCTCGCCTGTGATCGGGTCCTTTTCCATCCGATCCCAGACAATAGCACCAAAACTTCAGGCTAGTTCCGGTGCAGCTCCTGGATCACCGCACGCACCAGGTCGAACGTGCGACGAGCCGATTCGATGGAGACCTTTTCGTCAGGACTGTGTACGCCGGTGATGTCCGGCCCGACGCTGATCAGGTCCATTCCCGGGTACTTGCCCTGCAAGGCCCCGCACTCGAGCCCTGCGTGGATCTCGAACACCTTGGCATCCTTGCCGGACTGCTCCTTGTACTTCTTCTGGAACAGCGCGAGCAGCGGCGAGTCGTAGTTCGGCGCCCAGCCCGGAACCACCCTCCCCGCCTCCATCGACGCGCCGTTTTTGTCAGCGATACCCCGATAGCGATCCCCGAGCTTCATGAGCTCGTCGATCGCAGGCGAACGGCTCATCATGGTGATTGCGAGTCCGCCGTCGGCAAGCTCCTTGACCATCGCCAGGTTGTTCGAGACGAACGGCTGGGTCGGGTCGAGCTTGGAGGGGATGATCACGCCGCTGGGAGTCTCGTCGATCACGGCGACGAGCCTGGCGGATGCCTGATCCGTGAGGGGTTTGCGGCTCTCCTGTGCAGCGGCGATCTCGATGCGCAGCACCGGGTCTTCTTCGGTGATCAGCTTGCGCTGAAGGGCTGCAACCTGCGCCTTGAATTCTTCCTTCCGGTCGACTGGAAGCCCCACGACGGCTTTCGCGGAGGAGGGGATCACGTTCGGAGCCGTGCCTCCGTCCATTCCGAAGACCACGCCGCCGCAAGCTTTCGCGGTCGCGAGAACCTGTCCCATCACCTTGAGAGCGTTGGTCCTTCCGCGGTGAATCTCGACCCCGGAGTGACCGCCTTTGAGCCCATCGATCGTGACGGAAAGCGGCTCTGCTTTGGAGCTGGGATCCTGTCGTGCTCCAGGCAGCTGCACCACGAAGTCGCGCCCACCTGCAGACGCGATCGTGAGGTAGCCCTCCTCCTCGGAGTCGATGTTGATGAGAATCTTCGCGTGGAGCCATCCGGGCGCAACCCCCTCGATGCCCGTGAACCCCTTTTCTTCGTCTACCGTGAGCAGCACCTCGAGAGGACCGGTCACCTCGTCGACCAGCGCGAGCGCGTAGGCCACGCCGATGCCGTTGTCGGCTCCAAGCGTTGTGCCGTCAGCGCGGATGAAGTCGCCGTCGCGCACCAACCGGATCGGGTCGCGCGCGAAGTCGAAAGCCAACCCGTCCTTCGCTACGCAGACCATGTCCATGTGGGCCTGCAGAGCCACGATCGGCCCTTTGGCATCGGGGCGGACGCGCAGGAGCAGATCACCGATCTCGTTGACCTCGCAGGCGATGTTCTTGTTGGCGGCGAACGCCTGGACGTATTCGCGCACGCCCGCCTCATTGCCGGTGCCATGGGGAATGCGTGCGAGATCGCCGAAGATGCGCCACATGGACGCGGGCTGCAGGCCAACCAACGCGGGATCAATGGGAGAGGATTCCGACATCGTGCATGACTCCTTGCGAGGGGTGCGTACGGTACACGATCGCGCTGGCGTTGTCCGCGGGGGTGCGTTGTCGCTCGGACCCGGACGGTCAAGGGCCTGTCGGATGATCCATGCCCAGATGGACGGCCAGTGCGGTCTCCAATTGGCGCATCGTGGCCGGAGCGAGCTTGCCGGCGCGCGACACCACGCGACTCCGATCGTAGGTCGTGATCATCGAGCCGTTGGCCACGCGGGCGTCGCGAAGGGTGGACGCCGGGGCGCGAAGGTCGACCATGTAGGCCCTCGCTGCCCGCTCTTTGGTGTAGGCCTGCGTGGGCACCACAGTGACGGCCTGCCCGTGTCGGTTCGCGATGTCGTTCGACACCACGACGCAGGTTCTGGTCTTGCGCGGCTCGACCCCGACGGAGGGATCGCAGCTGAGCCAGACCACGTCTCCACATCGGAATTCGACTTCCTCACGCGTCTTCATCACCCAGGATCTCCAGCTGGCCGGGCTCCATGACGGCGAGAAGTTCGCGGGCGTCGGCACGCCCCGCGGCGTAGTCCGCCGCCAGCTTGCGACGCCGCTCCTCGGCTGCTCGTAGCTCCAGCCCCTCGCGGACGAGATCTCCCGCCACGGTCGCCTGTGGCCGCCCGAGGCGTTTTGCGTAGCGCTTCAGCCGTTCGGAAGACACCGCGTCGAGTGTCATATTGACGCGTCCCATGACCCTTACCCTAGCGCTCCCGGAAGGTCGATGCCAGCCCCACGTGGTCTGCGGGCGCTACGGCCACCGGACGATCGCATCCTCTGGGATTTCGAACGAGTGATCGAACGTGCCTCCGCCGCACAGCTCGATGGAGCAGTGCATCCTTGGGCGGTCCGCGTAGTCGCCGCTCCACTCGAATCGTCCAGTGACCCAGCCGCCCGAGAAGCAGAGCTGGATGGGAGTGCCGCCTGCCAGAGGACGCGATGCGAGGTAGTACCTCGGGCCAGAGAGCCCGTCTCGGAGTTCGAGTGTTTCGGAGGGCATGGGGATTCGTAGCTCCATCGAGCTTGGGTTCAACCGGCAAGTCGTCGCGTGGTATGCAGAACCATGCTCCCCGTGCTGCATTGCCCGGTTTGCACGACGCCCATGCGAGCAGTGATGATCCCGGATTGCCGCATGTACGGCTGCCAGACGTGCGGCGGGGTCTGGCTCGACAATGTAGGGTCGATGCAAGCGGCGTCAGGCGAGATCGGAGAGCTGCCGAGGTGGACAGCCGCTGCGCTCGCAGAGCAGGTGAAGCCGGCGAAGAAGGAGCACCCCGGGGCAAGGGACGCCTACCGGCAGCCTGCGGCTCGCGCGAAAGATGCTCGCCTGCTCGGAGCGTGTCCGGCATGCGCGAAGCCGCTCCAGCGGGTCTACGTGGCGGCGGCCGATGTGACGCTCGACGTCTGCGCGTCGCACGGCACTTGGTTCGATGCGCATGAGCTGACGAGAGTGGTGTCGCAGGCGGATATCGCCAAGATGGATCGCGAGCCGATCGTCGCGCGCCCGCGTGGCGCGATCGAGACTCTCGCTGCGTGGAAGGATGGCGACCTTGACGTCAACGATGTGTTGAAAGCGGCGGCATTGGCCTCGTTGCATACGCACCCGCGAGGCCGCTACTGACTCTTGAGGATCGCCTCTCAACTCGTGAAGGGGAACGGTCACCCACGAGCACGGGGTACGGATCCCGCTGACTCTGTAGCCTGCAGCCCGGAGCCTGGAGCCCGCAGCCTGAAACCCGCCTCTTGCGTTTCCACCCTTCGGGCCCCACATGCTTTCGATGCGCGAACCCAGCTCGGAGCGCGACGATCCCAAGCCCTATCGCGCGATCGCATGCTACTGCGGCGCTTCCAGGCGAATGCCGTTCTGCGACGGCAGCCACATGGTGACAGGCTTCCCCTCGGCTGCAGAACCTCCGCCACAAGCTCCCAATCCCATCGAGATCCTCAACGCCCCGATCAGCGAGCCCGAAGCCTGAAGCCAGAAGCCTGAAGCCCCCCATCGACTCCTGCCCCGGTCTTGCCTATGTTCGCGCCACCATGAAGTTTCGAGTCCTCCTGTGCGCAAGCCTGGCTGCTGCCGCAGCGCTTGTGTCGTCGATCGCGCTCGCCCAGCGCCCGCTGCCAGCGCTCCCTGTGCAGACCTACGCCCTTGGCAACGGCCTGAACGTGATCCTGCACGAGGATCACACCACGCCGGTGGTGGCAGTGGACGTCTGGTACCACGTGGGTTCCAAGGACGAGCCCGCGGGCCGCAATGGCTTTGCGCACCTGTTCGAGCACCTGATGTTCCAGGGCTCCAAGCACGTGGGGGAAGACCAGTTCTTCCAATTCCTCGAGCGGGCAGGCGCCAGCGATCGGAACGGAACCACGAGCACGGATCGCACCAACTACTTCGAGACCGTGCCGTCGAATCGCCTCGAGCTCGCTCTGTGGCTCGAGAGCGACCGCATGGGATTCCTTCTCGATCACGTCGATCAGAAGACGTTCGAAGAGCAGCGCAAGGTGGTGAAGAACGAGAAGCGTCAGAACTACGACGACGCACCCTATGGGCACGTATCGCAGTTCCAGCACGACGCGCTCTACCCGACGAGCCACCCGTATCACAACCTCACGATCGGATCGTACGAGGACCTGGATCGGGCCACGCTCGACGACGTGAGGAAGTTCTTCCAGACCTTCTACCTGCCGAACAATGCAAGCCTGGTGGTGGCAGGCGACATCGACCCGCAGAAGACGCGGGCGCTGATCGACAAGTACTTCGGCACGATCCATCGCGGTCCGATGCCGCAGGTGATCACGCAGGCTCCTGCGGTGGAGCTCAAGGGCGAGACCACGCTGCAGATCGACGCAGGAGTCGAGCTAGGGCGCGTGTACATCACCTGGCCCACACCGGCTGCCTACAAGCCTGGGGACGCTGCCCTGGACCTTGCTGCCAACGTGCTCACCCAGGGCAAGTCGAGCCGCCTGTTCAAGCGTCTCGTCTACGACCTCCAGATCGCCAAGGATGTGTCTGCCTACCAGGCCTCGGCCCAGCTCGCCTCCACGTTCGAGATCTCGGCCACCGCCAAGAAGGGACACACGCCGGAGGAGCTTCTCAAGGTGATTGACGAGGAGCTGGGCAAGCTGCGTGCGCAGGCGCCGTCAGACGCAGAGACCGAGCGCGCCAAGACCTCCTTCGAAACCGACCTGATCTTCGGGCTCGAGCGCATGGGGTCTCGCGCAGACCTGCTCAATCACTATCACCAAGTGACCGGGGATCCCGGCTATTTCCCCAAGAACATCGAACGCTACCGGGTGCTGAGGAGCGCGGACGTGCAGAGGGCTGTGCAGTCGTTTCTTCCCGAGCACAAGCGCGTCGTCGCCATCGTGCGACCTGACCCCAAGGCGCCTGCATGCGGCGTGCTGAAGGGAGGACGCTGATGAACGCGCTCCGCCGTTGGTCAAGCGCTCTTGCGATCGCTCTTGCTGCGGCCGCCTGCGTGCCCGCTGCACCGACTGCACCGCTTGCAGCGCCCACGCAGACTCCGGTCGGGCCCGCTGTGCCGAGCGGGTCCGCGCCAGCGCCTCAGGTGCAATGGACGCCGACGCCGGACGAGCCGTTCCGGCAGCAGCCGCCAGCGCCGTCGACCGAGTCGCCGTGGACAGCACCGATTCCCGAACAGTCCACGTTGTCCAATGGAATGAAGCTGCTGGTCGTCTCGCGACCCAAGCTCCCTATCACGGTGATCTACCTTGCGACGCGTCGGGGGTCGGATACGGAGCCCCTGCCTGGACTCGGCTCGTTTACGGGTGAGATGCTTTCGCAGGGGACCAAGAGCCGCCCGGCGTTGCAGCTCTCCGACGAGCTGGAGAACCTGGGTGCCGAGCATCAATCGTGGATGGATTGGGACAGCGGAAATCTCTGGGTCAAGGTGCTTTCGCAGCACTTCGACAAGGCCCTGGAGCTCATGGCCGACATGCTCCAGCACCCGGCCTTTGACAAGCCTGAGGTCGAGCGCCTCCGCTCCCAGCGTCTCGCCGCGATCTCGCAGCAAGCAGACGTCCCGGATGTCATCCTGCGCAACAGCGTGGCGCGCGTGACGTTCAAGGGGCACCCCTACGGTCAACCGCTGGTGGGAACCAAGGAGTCGGTGGCAAAGATCACCCCGGAGCTGATCCGCTCGTTCTACGAAGCCCGATTCACACCTGACCAGATGATCGCGGTCGTGGTCGGCGACGTCACCCCGCAGGTTGCTTCAGAGCGGCTCGAAAAGGCGTTCGGCGGCTGGAAGACCAAGGCGCGTCCTGCGGCTCCGGTTCCGACGCCCCCGGCGGTCCGGCGCGAGATCGTGCTGATCGATCGCCCGGAAGCTGCGCAGGCCAACATCGCGCTGGCAGGCCCGGGCGTGCCACGCATCACCAAGGACTTCGACGCCATCCTCGTCGCCAACACGATCCTCGGCGGCATGTTCTCCAGCCGCTTGAACATGAACCTCCGGGAGAAGCACGCCTGGACTTATGGCGCCCGCAGCAGCTTCGACATGCGTCACGGAGCAGGGCCGTTCTCTGCCGGCGCAGCGGTCGATACGCCGAATGCCGTAGCTGCGATCCGCGAGATGCTCGTGGAGCTCGATCAGTTCTCCAAGGGGCAGGTCACGGACGACGAGCTGTCGCTTGCCAGGGGCACGCTCATCAAGTCTCTTCCAGGCAGATTCGAGTCCAACGGCTCCACCGCAGGGTCGATCGCATCGCTGGGGATCTGGGGCTTGCCGCTCGACGAATACCGCACACGGCCGGAGCGCCTGCAGAAGGTGACTGCGTCGGATGTGCAGAAGGTGGCGAGCATCTACTTTGATCCGAAGAAGCTGCGCATCATCGTGGTGGGAGATCGAAGCAAGCTCGAGGAAGACCTCAAGGCCCTGAAGTTCGGGCCGATCGTGCATCTCGACGCAGAGGGCAAGCCTGTGCGCTAGGGCGCCCGCGGAGTCTGGAGCGGCGATCGGACGGCAGACAAACGCAGCGGTGGGCTTCAGCGGATGGCGGTGATGAGCTCGGCCTTGATCGCCTCGGCCTTGTCGTTTTCGATCTGGCAGGTGCCGGCATTCTCGTGCCCGCCGCCGCCGTACTTCAGGGTCAGCTCCCCGATGTCGAGCTTGGAGCTGCGGTTGAAGATCGACTTGCCAATGGCGAATACCGTGTTCTGCTTCTTCATGCCCCACATCACGTGCATCGAGATGTTCACCTGGGGGAACAGCGCATAGATGGTGAAGCGGTTGGTGGCGAAGATCGGGTCCTCGTTGCGCAGGTCGAGCACGACGGCATTGCCATGGACGATCGAGCATCGAAGGATCTGCTCCTTGGCCTTGTCCTGGTGCTCGAGATACAGGTCGGTGCGCTCCTTGACGTCCGGCAGCTTGAGGATGTCGTCGATCCCGTGATCCTTGCAGTAGGCGATGAGATCCATCATGAGGGCGTAGTTCGATACCCGGAAATCGCGGAACCGTCCGAGCCCGGTCCTGGGGTCCATGATGAAGCTCAGCAGCTCCCATCCCTTGGGATTGAGCACGTCGGGCATGGTGAACGAAGCGGAGTCGGCCTTGTCCACAGCGCGCAGCATGTCTTCCGGAATCCCGGGGAACTTCTCCTTGCCGCCGAAGTAGTTGTAGACCACGCGTGCGGTCGACGGCGCGTGCGACTCGATGATGTGGTTCGGGCCGGAAGCCTCCACGCGCTGGGTCTCGCTGGAATGATGGTCGAACGAGAGGTGCACGATCGGCACGTAGGGAAGGTTGGTCGTGATGTCGTTCTCCGTCAGATCGATCTTGCCGTCCTGCACGTCTTTCGGGTGCACGAACTTGATCTCGCCGATCATGTCCAGCTCTCGCAGCAACACCGCGGCAAGCAGTCCGTCCATGTCGCTGCGGGTCACCAGCCGGTATTTCGGTTCCATCTTGTCTCCTTCCCTCCCCCGGTTCCGGGTCGCTGCCAGGTCGTACGCCAGAGGCGAGTTGGCGATGATACCCGCGAGATGCTCTGCCTCCAAGCGGATCCAGGGCCACCACCCCGGGCTTCCTGTATGATGGGCGAGCCGCGGGAAACCCAGCTCATGAAACGACAGTCTCCGAAATGGCTCTGCAGTACCCTGATCGCGGCAGGTTGCACGCTCGCGGCCGCGGGCTGCGCTGGCTCCTACAGGTACTGCATCCGCCTGCCCATGCCCCACGACCGCGCGGGAATCGAAGCTGAGCAGTGCGACCGCGAGTGCAAGCACGGGCACCATGAAGGCGACTACGACTACCTGCGCTGCCTCGCTGCCTGCCCCGGCGCGATCGTGACGCAGAACGACAAGTGCGGCCCTGAAGACATGCGGCCAGGTTTGGTGTGCCGCGTCACAGACATGGACTTCACGCGATCCCACAGCGAGGTCACCAGCGATGACCCCGGCACGAGCGTGCTGGCCGGGATCGGTGCGATTGCCATCGGCGCCATTGCCGCAGCCGTCGAGTCGCGCGGACGCAAGAGCGAATCGTCGAGCACGACCGATGATTCGGCAGGCACCTCGAGCCAGGCTCGCTCGAGCACCCCCGCGCAGACTTCGTCGTCCAAAAAGCACAAGCCCGCTGAGCCGACGACCTCGCACAAGCCGGCCAACCCCTCACGCGGCCCGTGACGATCCTGCGGCTAATCCGGGCTCTGCATGGATCGCAGGGCTGCGCTGGCTTCCGTCCCGACATCGCCGCCTCGATCTCGCAGGGCCATGAGCGTTCCTTGCGCCCGCAGCATGCGAAGTAGCCGAATCGCATGCACACGCGAGGCAGCGTCCCCGCCCTCGGCGGCTTGCTGCAACCGGTACCGCAGTACCGTCCGCGTGATGGAATGCGGGCCGTTGTCGTACAGCACTTTGCCCAGCGCTCGCACGAGCAACTCTTCCACCCAGAGCTGTTGCGATCCTCGGACATTCACCCTGGACGCGGCTTCCGCATTCTCCGCCCATCTGCCCAACCTGCCACTGGACAGGTCCTCGTCGGAGTAGAACCCCAGCGCCCGCGCGTAGGCCTCCTTCAAGCTGTCCATGCGGTTGGCACTGCCCTGAGCCATGGCTTCGACCGCCTGCGCCGCGGATTGCGCAGACGCGCCCAGCAGAAGCGCAATCGCAGCATCGACTCCGACCACAGGGTCCTGAAGCAGGCTGGCGAGGGCTTTTTCCTGCGGCGCTGTGAGTCCAGCCGAGCCGATCGCTGCTGCCACGGTCGCGCGGATCGTTGCCTCGCTGGACGGCACGAGAATCTTGAGCGCCGCATCATTGGAAGCTGCTTGCGGACGACGCCCGAGTGAATTCGCGTAGCACGAAGCGATGAACTGGAGCTTGGGGTCAGAGCTGCTCGCCCATGGCTCGATCTTCTTGGCGACTTCGATCATCGTCGCCGCAGATGCCACCCAGGGCAATGCGAAGCAGGCTTGCTGGCGCGCCTGCTCGTTCTCGCGCTGGTCTTCGATGTAGGCTCGAAGCAGCGGGACCGCGCGGGCGTCACCCCACTCCGAGAACGCGTCGGAAGTCCCGAAGCCCACTGCGCGCAGGCTCATCCCGAGCATGGCAAGGCCGCCGCCCATCAACGCGTTCATCGTCACGTCGGCATTCTTCGCCTCGGCTCGTCGGCGCAAGAGCTGCTGCTGCAGACGCGGCCAGGAAGCAGCGTCCTTGGTGACACCGATGTAGCGCAACGCAGATTGCGCCGTAGCCCAATCCTGCGGAAAGGGAGGCTGAGCGCCGGGCAGCGGCAGCCGGGTCGACGGGAATGCCCACGCGCGAAGCATGAGCAGCCCCTTGGGTGATCCTGCCAGAGCGACAAAGCGCATCCCGTTCGCGTGAGGCGATGGCTGCCCTTTGAGCCACGCAATCACCGCGTCCTCGGCCTGCGCAAGCAGCCACTCGCGTCGATCAGGATGCAACACTACAAGATCGCTGAGCAGGCGCGCGCTGAGGACGCGCTCCTCATCGCTGCGCGCGAGCATGCGCTCTTGATCCAGCTTGGACTCGCCGTAGAGCTTGATCGGGTCGTGCCGCAGCCGCTCTGCCAGATAGGGGGCTGCACGCACATCCCCAAGCTCCGCCAGGCGCATGGCAGCTTCCGTGTACCAGTGCATGGATGGCTTGGTGAGCAGGTACTCCACCAGAGGATCGGCCGCGCGCGGATCCGTGAGCTCACGCAGCGCCTCGAAGATCGCCTTCTTGTGCTGGAAATCCTTGATCGGAATCGAGACGTCCACGGCCGGCAGCGCCGTGACCAGGCCACGCCCGCCGCACATGTCCCGCAGCGCTGTGATCAGGGAAGTACGCTCCTCGGCGTTGGCCTTGGGCAGACGCGCGATCATGGGCTTGCACACCCGCGCGTCACCGCTGGTACGCAGCGCCTGCAGAGCTTCCCGCGAGACCTTCGAATCCGTGTCCTCTGCAAGCAACGCGAGTGCATCGCGCGCAGAAGGCGCTGTGCTGGGTGCGAGCGCGCGAGCCACTACCAGGCGGACGGCAGGGCTGGGATGCTTTGCCCTGGCAATCCAGACGTCTGCGGGCAACGACGCTATCAGCTTGTCGACGGAGGGCTGGATCGGGTCCGTGATCTTTCCGGTCTCCAGGAGGGTGAAGAGACGGTCGATCCCCTTGGATTCCTTGAGGACGGCAAGGGCCCAGGCGATCTGGCGTTCGTCAGCCGGAGCCGCTTCGTCCAACGAGCGAAGCAGCGCAGTCCGAGCAGGCTCCGCTTGCGCCGGGCCGAGCTGCGCGAGGGCAAGAGCCGCCTTGGCGCGTGCGGCGTGTCCACCCTTCTTCAGGATCTCGATCGCAACCTGCACGGCGCGCGGATCCCCACGAGATGCGAACTCGCCCACCGCCATGGACGCGACCTCGTCGTCGAACGGTGCTGGCGCTCTGGCGCTCTCCGCTGGCGGCGCTGGGGCGCATGCAGCGAGCATGACAGCGAGGATCGTGACGGAGCGGATGGACGCCATGTTCGCCGTCCTACCGCCTGACACGGCGGGCGTCGAGGCTCGCTACGGCGGCGCGGAACCGCGGGCACGGGGGGCGCCGGCGCGTAGGATTCGACGCGGGGCAGGGCGCGGTGAACGCGGTACACCGGCGCGTGGGATTCGACGCGGGGCATGGCGCGGTGGACGCGGTACGCCGGCGCGTGGGATTCGACGCGGGGCATGGCGCGGTGGACGCGGTACGCCGGCGCGTGGGCCGCACACCCGCGTTTACCCCGTCGCGCCGACGCGCCCCCCCGTCCCCACCGAATCCAACGTCGATGGCGCCGCACACACGCGTTTACCCCGTCGCACCGACGCGCCCCCCCCGTCTCCACCGAATCTCAATCCACCGATCGCGCTACAAACCTGCGCACCGCAGGCTCCAGGCTCTCGTCGGTGCGGATGCGCACGTAGCTGGCACCGTGACGGCGCGCAAAGGCGCGCAGCTCCTCGCACAGCCCGGCGAATCGCAGGACATACGCTTCGATCGCCGCTGCATCCATCGTCACTTCCACGCTCGCGCCCGTTTCAGCGTCCTCCAGGCTCCAGTCCCCTTCGTACGACGGCTCCACCTCGTCCGGCGTGCATACCTGGATCAACGCGAGGTCGTGGCCAGCAGCGCGTGCCCGCGCCATGGCCGACGTGACGAGCCCGGGATCGAGGAAGTCGCTGATCACCACGATCATCCCAGGTCGCTGCGCATTGCCCATGACCGTGTCGAGCGCGCGCACGAGGTTGGTCCCGCCCTCAGGGCTGAGCGCCTCCAGGTTCTTGAGGAACCCGGCGAGCCCTCCCCTGCCTCGTCCGCTCCTGCCCATGGCGCGCACGCCTTCGGACACCCCGACCACCTGCGCCCGCTGTCCGCCTGCCAGCGCCATATATCCGATTGCTGCGGCCATCCTCTGGGCGACTTCGAACTTGCTCGGCGTTCCGTGCGCCACGGATGACGACGTATCCACGAGCACGCGCACCATCGCGTCCTCTTCGGTACGGAACAGCTTGAGCACAGGCTCGCCGGTTCGCGCGAATGCTGCCCAGTCGACGCGACGCAGATCGTCGCCCGGGTAGTAGGCGCGATGGTCCTGGAACTCGGCCGATCCACCCCGGCGCTTTGCCAGCTGCTCGCCTGAAGCGCCGGACCGCGCACGGATCTCGAGGCGACGTCGAAGCGCCTCCAGCTCGGACAGGAACGCGGGATCCAGCAGAGCGCTCATGGCGTACGCTGCGTGGGCGGTGCCGGCTCAGCAGCGGGTTGATCGCCCGGCTCCACAGCCTCGGCAGGGTCCGCGGCTGCAGGCTCAGGCGGCTGGTTGCGCGCCGCATCTTCCTGGGCAAACAGCTGCTCTGCCTGGGCGAGGATCCCTTCGTGGCGCGCTATGATCGTCTTGGACTTCGAAGCAGCAGCCGCCATCAGCCCGATGCCGATCATGGCCCACGCAAACGCGCAGATCGCCCCTGCTGCCAGCACGAACTCGCTGTTCGGATCGTTGAGCGCGCCGAGCAGCACGAAGATGTAGAAAGGCGACGGGGCTGCGACCACGAGCGCATCCGCCCCAGGGTGATCCGCGATCACGCCCGCGATCGCAGCGATGATCCACGGCCCGGCCGAGGAGAAGAAGATCGCGACCAATAGCATCAGGCGCGCGACGCCCGAGGTGCTTGCGCGGGCTCGGACCCAGGCTCCAAATCCCACCAGGAACAGGAAGTACGCAGCGGCGTAGAGCATGAATGCTGCGACGCCGGTCAGCTGGACGTTGCGTGAGCTCGTCACGAACGGCGAGAGCCAAGCCACGACCATTCCCACCGCGCCCATGGCTGCGAGCGAGGCCACGCCCAGCACTGCCACGAGCACCGTGGTTCGCATCAGCCCCGGGCCGAAGAACCGGGTGAGCCACTTCGCCTTGGAACGGTCCCAGTGCACGAGCACTCTGCGGGACGGGCCGATCGGCTCGCCCACGAAGACGAACACGGCGAAGGTCAGGAACAGGAACATCACCGACATCGCGATGGCGAAGCCGACGTACACTTCCGAAACCGGGGCCGACGCAGCCGGCACCACGGTCGCAACCACGAGGATCGGCGTCATCACGGCAAACCAGCGCTTGAGACCGGTCGAACGGTCATCCGACCAGCTCGTGAGGTTCGCGACCGTTACCTCGTAGAAGAACCAGGCTGGAAGCGCCACCGCAGCGACCGGCACGATCACGAGGAAGGTGACGTACTCCAGGGAGAACGGAGCCCGCTCGTAGGCCGTGGGCAGCCACACCGGCGGGCCTGCAAGCACTGCCGGCCATGCCTCGTGTGCAGCAAACGACAAGCCCAGCCCAAGCCCAAGATACGCGGTCAGCGTGATGGGGACTGCGAGCAACAGCGTCAGCGCGATCGCCGTGCGCCCGCTCGCCATCTTGGAGCTGATTGCGAGTCCGAATGCAACGCTGAGCGTGGCGAACAGGAACAGGAACACGAAGGCGACAAACACCTCGGTCGCAGTCACCCCGCCGAACAGGAAGGGCAGCACCCCGACCGGCGCCATCATCACGATGTACATCGACACCGCGGTGAGCGCGGACATGAACTTCCCTTTGGCAACCGCCTTGGGAGGCAGCCCGGTCAGGACCACCGCTTCCCAGGTGCGTCCTTCCCGCTCCGACGCCACGCTGTTGGCGGCGAGCGCCGGCCCGACGAGCATCACGACGAAGAACGCGACCGAGAAGAAGGTGTGGAACAGGGTGACGCCGGTGGACGCAGGATTGCCGACCATGCTGCCGATGCCGCCGATGGCGCACATGAGCCAGGCGACGAGACCGGTCAGGGTCATCAGGATGTACGGCGTGCGAAGCAGACGGGCCGCCTGCTTGAGCTCCCGGATCCAGATCGGATTGGGCTCGGACTTGGCCTTCCGGATGCTGTTGCGCGCCACGTCGATGGCACGCGCCGAAGGAGGCGGGGGCACGAACGAGGGCGTACCGGTCTGCGCGCTCATTGCAGCTCTCCCTTGGTGACCTCGAGGAAGATCCGCTCGAGCTCGTTGCGCTCAGGCTCCACGCCCACCACGGCTACGCCGTTGATCACGAGGTGATGGACGATCTGCGCTACCAGCGTCTCGGACCCGACGTATCCGATCATGAGCACGCCGCCGGGAATGACCGCGACCTCCTGGATTCCAGGGCCATTCTCCAGGAGCTTTGCAGCGTGGTTCGGATCGGTGAGCACGCGAAGCTTCAGGCGCCTGCGCGCCGTGGCAGGCACCGGAATCCCTGCCGGAGTCGTGACCAGCTGCTGCTGCGCCGGCTCACCTTGCGCTTCCTGCTTCTGCGCCACCGAGCCCGGAGGCGACGCTGACCGCTCGAGCGACACCGTCATCGGCGGGGGCGCTCCTCCGGTCATGGCCGCGCGACGCTGCTCCAGACGATCGGTGATCTCGGCGATCGGGCCAGCCACGATCAGCGAGCCGCGCTCCAGGATCGCAACCGACGTGCACACGTCTGCCAGCTCGGTCAGGATGTGCGAGGACAGAAAGATGGTCTTTCCAAGCGATCGCAGCTCGAGCAGCAGATCGCGGATCTCGATGCGTGCGCGTGGGTCCAGGTCGCTGGCAGGCTCGTCGAGCACGAGCACCTTCGGGTCATGGAGCAGAACGCGGGCAAGCTGAAGCCGCTGCTTCATGCCCTTGGACATGGTGACCACGAGCTTGTCCTGGAGCTTTGCCAGATCGGTCAGCTCCAGCACGGCTTCGACCACGCCCAGATGCGGGATCCGGTACGCATCCGCGAAGAACTCCAGATACTCGCGCACCGTGACCCGGTCGTAGACGCCAGCGTGGTCCGGCATGTAGCCGATGCGATGGCGCACTTCCTCGGGATCGATCGATACGTCGAATCCGTCGACCTCCACCCTGCCTGCCATCGGCTCGAGCAGCGTAGCAATCACCCGGATCGTCGTGGTCTTCCCTGCCCCGTTCGGCCCGATGAATCCGAAAATCTCCCCATGCCCCACGTCGAACGTCACGTCGCGCAGCACATCGAAGTTGCCGAATCGGTGCCACAGGTGCCGCACGCGGATCGCGAACTCGCTGCTGGGTGCCGCGATCACGGGCTCCCGGATGATCGGCTGCGACGCAGCCAGCTTCACGCTCGCAGGTAGCTCGTTCATGGCAGGCCTCCCCACCCGATCACACGCACCAGCACACGATCGCGTTCGAGCGACAGGCTCGAATCCGACATCTGCCCTTCCCCTCCGTCCATCTGCGCGAGCACAACCGGCGCGTCGTCAGGCCACCAGTCCACACGGTTCCCGCATGCAGTCCCGAGCGCCACCCACGCCGAGAACAGACCTCGCGACTGCCGATCGAGATCGTCGCGCAACACCGCAAGGTCCGAGTGGGGCAACCCACCTGACGTGGAAGTCCACGGCGTGAATCCGGTCAGCTCCTTGCCCGCAGACGCCTTCACGCGCTCGCCATCCTTGAGCCGCTGGAAGAACACGGCCCTGCGCGCCTTCTTGCCCACGACCTGCGGCGTCACCAGCACCACAGCCCGCATGTCCCGAGCCGTGCGATTCACCACCGTCACATCGCCATCCGGCTCTCGCACCACGCTCACGCCTGCGCCCAGCCCCATGAAGCCGTCTTCCCGCACGACCACCGTCTCCCAGGGCATGGTCGACACGCCCACCAGACGGACCCCGTCGCGATCGACCACCAACGAGCGAGCAGAGCCGGAGCGGGACTCGAGCGCGGTGTCGAGCACGCTCTGCGAGTCGCTCGCGCGCACGGTCATGGATCGCGAAGCAGAGGTGAAGAAGCCTCTGAACCTGCGAGCTGACGCCTTGGACATCCCGGCAGCCGACTCGACCAGGGTCAGGTGTCGCGCCTTGCCGGTCCAGCCTTTGGAGCCGATCCCGAGCAGCACGATCGCGGCCAGACCGCAGGCTGCGTAGATGGGCAGGTACCACAACGCGCGGAGCGGACGTTGCTGCTTGGAGGCGCGCAGGAAGTTCACCGGCCCGGCGAGCACCGAATAGACCGTGAGAAGCAGGGCCGCGATGATGATCGCCCAGCGGCTGTTCTCGTTCGGGTCCAGCTCCTTGCGCACAGGCGTCATGTCCGACGCACCAGTCATCAGGCCGTGCGGGGTCACGAACGACGCGCGCCGATCCCATGCATGGCGCACCAGATCGACCATCCGGCCCCGCACCCAGGGGTCATCCACACCCGGTGCTGCCGTGGGATCAAAGGCCAGGACGTGGACTTCTCCCAGCCCGTAGGTGGCCGCTGCACCGTAGAGCGTGGGGTAGAGATTTCCCCCGGAGTATCCCGTGAGAGTCTTTGCCAGGTCTTCTCCAGGCCACACATCTTTCGCGGCCTTGCTCCGCCCTGAGCTCCTGCCTGGATCAGCGCCCCCTTCCGGCGGCTTTGCCGGGGTTCGTCGCAGCTCCGTCGGAACCTGCATCGCCGAGACTTCCCCACCCACCAGCGACGCGAGCGTCTGGTTGCGAAGATCCTCGGGCCGGGTGATGAAGACCGCGATCGAGCCACCAGCGATCACGAAGTTCGCGAGCGCATCGAGGCTCGGGCCGGCAAGACGCGCGAGCTGGTCCGAGCGCATCAGCACCACGGTCGCGCCCGCGTATCCTGCGGCCCGCTCCGGAAGCACGGGATCGCCTGTGGAAGGGTCGGTTCGCACGCTACCGGTCAGCAGCTGGACCTTGGAGCTCGGCGAAGAGCCCATGATGCCCGACGGGTCAAAGCTCACTGGCACGACCACGTCGCGGATCGCGCCAGCCAGACGCGGCGGCTCGGTCACGTCGAGGAGAAATGGAGCCGTCTGACCGCCGACAGGTACCGACATGGCTGCGATCGGTTGCCCTGCCTCTCCGAGGACGCGAAGCTGCAGCGGCCCGCCTGCATAGGCGAACCCCCGCGCAGGCATGCGCACCGTGACCGTGGCACCGGCGCCCACCGCGAACGGCGCACGGGTGACGAGCTTCTCCTCGGTGCCATAGCCGGTCGGGCTGGTCAGCTCGATCGTGCCCTTCATCGGACGGGAGTCGTCGTTGTCGATGCGCACGCCGGTCTCGAGCCAGGTGTTGGTGCTCGGCGTGTTGGGCCCAAGCACCGGAGTGGCGGTGACGCGCAGCTCGGCGTGCGCCGCACCAGCAACGAGCAAGAGGGCTGCTACGAATCCGGCTCCGGCCCCGACCCTTGCTGCGGTCTCACGCCCCATCTCAACCCTTCTTCACCGCTGCTTCGACCGCCTCGGGTCGCGTCGGCACCGTCTTGACCAGCTCCGCTACGACCTGATCCGTCGTGATCCCGTCCGCTTCGCCCTCGAACGATCGAATCAGCCTGTGCCTGAGAGCCGGCATCGCGACGTTCTGCACGTCGCTGAACGAGACGTGCGCACGGCCTTCCAGCATCGCGACCGCCTTGGCGCACAGGATCAGCGATTGCGCACCTCGCACTCCAGCGCCGTATCGCAGCGCCTTTCGAATCAGCTCCGGCGACTCCTTGCGCCCAGGCTCGCTCGCACCCACGAACCGGGCGGCAAATCGCATCACAGGCTCTGCCACGGCAACGTCGCGGCACAGCGACCGCAGCTCCAGGACTTCCTCTCGCGCCAGCACCTTCTCCGGCGGCTTCATCTCGTGGCCGGTCGTACGCTGCAGGATCTCGGTCAGCTCGTCCTCGGTCGGGTTCGGCACCATGACCTTGAGCAGGAAGCGGTCGAGCTGCGCTTCAGGCAGAGGATACGTCCCCTCCATCTCGATGGGGTTCTCGGTCGCGAGCACGAAGAACGGCTCGTCGAGGACATGCCGTTTTCCAGCGATCGTGACCGCGTGCTCCTGCATGGCTTCCAGAAGGGCGCTCTGGGTCTTGGGCGTCGCGCGGTTGATCTCGTCCGCCAGGATGACCTGTCCAAAGATCGGTCCCTTGTGAAGCGTGAAGGATCGGGCTCCGCCCGCCTGTTCCATGGCCAGCATGTTCGTGCCGATCACGTCGCTCGGCATCAGGTCCGGCGTGAACTGGATGCGGGAGAACTGCAGGTCGAGGCAGCTCGCCAGCGTACGGACGAGCAGGGTCTTGCCCAGGCCCGGCGCTCCTTCGAGCAGGACATGGCCGCCGGCGATGATCCCCCACAGGACCTGGTCGACCACGACTGCCTGGCCGACGAGCACGGTTCCGATGGCCTTCTTGAGCCTTGTGCTGATCTCAGCCGCCTGCGTGAGCCGGGCTTCGAATGACGATGGTTCCGCCATGCAGCAACCTCGAATGGGACAGGGAGTGAAGCCTGGCAGGCACGGGGTGCGGGTTGCATCCGGACCGTCGGGCTACAAGCCCCATACCGCGCTTGCGGGCTGTTGTCCTCCCCGGACAGTGCCCTTCGCGATTCCAGGCCTTGTCTTATGGGCTGAAGTAGCGCCCCACCTGCTCGCGGTACTCCTCCGGGATGTCCGAGCGCTCGACTCCGCCGATCTCGGACGGGCCCACCTCACCCAGCGCACCTGTTCCGCGAAGCTTCGCCGTGTCCCCGGGCTTGCCGGTCGTTCGACCTGAAACCGCGCCTGGCATGGGCGCCCCTGAGTTGATCTTGCCGCTCGCACGGGACCGGAATCCCTTGGAGTCGATCTCCGGCGTCTGGCCGCCCTTGTGATCTCCCTTGCCCGTGTCGTGGTGGCTTCCAGGACCACCCGGGTCGCCATCGGCCTTGCCGGGCGGGCTCTTGCCAGAGCCGGGTGGACCGTTCTTTTCGCCCTTGTCGCCTCCAGGGGGGCCGCCAGGTTGCTGGCCTCCGGGGATGGGCATGGGCATGGGACACGCCCCGCCTCCCAGTTGCTTCTCAGCTTCGCCCAGGCCTTTTTCCCCTTCTTCGAGGGCTCCCTGCTTCTTGGACTCCTCGCTCTCGGTGTCCTCGTTGGCCATCTTGCGAAGCTCTTCCTCGAGCTGTTTCTGCCCCTCGGGCGTGGCCAGCTTCTTGGCGAGATCCTTGAGCCGCTCCTTGTCCATCGGAGCCATGCCGCCCTTCTCGGCTTTTTCGCGAAGCTTCTCGCCCAGACGCTTGCGCTCCTCGGGCGTGAGCTTCTCCAGCGCATCCCCCAAGTCCTTGGCGAGCTTGCGCGAATCCTTGTCCGTGCCGCCTTCAGCCATCTCCTCCAGGTCCTTCTTCAGGTCCTCAGGGGCGTCCTTGCCAAAGCCTTCGGCCAGATCCTTGAGCGCGTCGTTGCGCTTGCTCCGCTCCTCCAGGAGCTTCTTCTCCTCTTCGAGCGCGCGGGCCACATCCGGGGCACCGTTCTTCTTCGCAGCGTCCGCCGCTTCCTCGAGAGCCTTCTTCGCGCGCTCGCGATCCGCCTTCTCCTGGCTGTTGGCGAGCTTCTGCATCTCTTCGTCGAAGCGGGTCAAATCGCGATCGCCCAGCGCCTTGGCTGCATCCTTGAGCGACGGCTCCTTGGCGAGCTGCCCTTGCGCAGCCTCGAGCCCCTCACGCCTTTCGGCATCGCCCAGGCTCAAACGCTCGGCTGCTACGTCGTCCTTGAGCTTGGCGATCTCGCTCAGAGCCTCGCGCCGCTCCATGCCGTCGCGAAGCTTTTCGCGCAGGTTCTTGGCGCGCTCCGCGAGCTGCTTGAGGCGCTCTCGCTGCGCTTCGTCAGGCGTGCTGAGCGCTCCGAGTGCAGCCATCTTCTCCAGCCCTTCCACCTGGGCGAGCTGCACCTTGTCTGAGCCCGGCGGAGCGGCTGGCAGCGGGCGGACCGGCATGGGCATGCGCGCAACCAGCACGATGGCAGCGACAGCGATCGGGATCAGCAGGTGGTCGCCCACGAAGATCGGAGGGCGCACCTTCTTCGGATCAGCCTTTTCGAGGGCATCTGCGGCTTGACGTACGACCACGGCGCGCGCCTCGTCGTCAGCTTCCGCCTCGTTGCGCATCTGCACCGCGGTGGTGATCACCTCGTCGGTGTCCAGGCGTCCGTCGAGGTACAGGGCCACATCCATGTCGGTCCAGCGCCTGCGGGCTCCGATGATCGCGCCTGCGGCCAGGCCCACGAGGCCAACAGCTCCCATCCACGGACGCAGCGCCCCCTGGTGGGTCTTCCACAGGGCAAGCGCAGCGAGCGAGCCCACGAGCAGGCCAAGCGCGGTCCAGGTCAACGCCTGACGCACGATCATCCGGGTTCGCACCCGTCTCGCCCATCGCTCGAACAGCTCGTGGAACCTGCCTGCGTCGGTTGCCATCATCCGTTCCCGTGTAGCACGTATCATCGAAACGCAAGGCGGCACGATCCTTGGATCGCACCGGTCGGGGGTAGTCTAGCACGGCAAGGCGAGCCCCCAAGGGCGGCCCGTCCGGATGCAACGGGTCGAGCCTTCTGACGTCTTGAGGTGCCCATCTGGCACCTCAAAATCGTGGGGCGGCCCGCCTCCCGACCCAGCCAGCTCAGGGAGCCCGGGTCCAATCCTCGAGTCGCAGCCCGCGCACGCGGCTTTCACAACGCAAGCGACTTTCTGCGGCTGCGGCGGTGCTTGTGGATTGCCTCGTTCATTTCTTCGGCGGCTTGGACCACGCCCGGGGCCGAGGGCTCGGTCAGCATGCGGATGAACTCGGGGGGCCACTGATCCCGCGCCTGCAGGCGCGCTTCGAGCGCCTCCACGATCAGCCGGTTGCGGCTGATGCGAAGCGCCTTCGCGCGGGCGTCAGCAAGGTCGAGCAGCGGTCGAGGTATGCGGACTGTGGTCGGCACGGGATGAATATGTCTGAATGCGAGCACCGGTCAATCGTGGACGAGCGAAGCGGAGTCGTCCCCGCACGACAATCGTCGCGCGATGAGCCCCGATCACTTCACGCGTCGGTGCAGGATGTTCCCGCGTGCGCCTACGGCCCACGTTTCGTTCTTGGACGCGCCCCAGATCCCATTCAAAGTTCCCGCGCCGATTCCAGTGAGCTGTGACCACGAGGTGCCATCCCAGTGGACGAGTACGCTCGGATGCTCGAGCCACCCACCCAGGTCGAGCCTAGCGATCGCCCAGACATCGTCAGGAGACACTGCAGTCGCTGCGACCGTGCGCCCCGCCATCCCCGATTCCACGCTTGTCCACGCAGTGCCATCCCAGTGTAGGATCTCATTTCCGACCGCCCACACGTCGTTCGCAGAGGTTCCCGTGAGCGCTACCAAGTACGGCGACGGGGTGCTCGTCCAGACCTGGCCGTCCCAATGCATGATCGCCTCGTCCACGAGGGCCCAGGTGTCGTCGGCGCCTGTGCCCCATATCGACTGAACCGATGTATTCGGCGCAGACCACGAGACGCTCCATGTGTTTCCATCCCAGTGCGCAATCTGCCCGGGATAGCCGCTATCCGCGGACGGAACCCAGCCCGCGATCCACACGTCGGATGGGGTGTGTGCCCACACATCCTGCCATCGGCCCGCGAATGGCAGCGCTTGCTGCGACCACGCGCTCCCATTCCAATGCAGCACGACGTTTCCCACGGCCCACACGTCGGTCGATGAGCTCCCGTGCACTGCCGTGAGCATCTGCTCGGTACCACTGAGCACGTGCGTCCAACTCTCGCCGTTCCAGTGCAGGAGCAGGTCCTGCTGCGAGAACCCCGACAGACAGTAAGGGGGGTTCTTGCAGTCGATGGCCGGCCCGACTGCCCAGACGTCGTCAGGTCCGCTTCCCCAGACATCGCTCAATGCCGTGTAGGTTTCGACCACAGAAGCCGAAGCACCGGTCCACATTCCGCCGTGAAGATGCGCGATCCCGTCGCCGACCGCCCAGGCATCGTCAGCCGACACGCCCCAGAATCCGGCGATCAGGAAGCCGCTCGGGTTTGCTGTCCACGCCGAGCCGTTCCATCGCAGCAGCTCGCCCGGCTTCCCGTAGGCGGGGGTGTACGTGCTCGCCCATGCTTCGCCCGGCGACCCGCTCCACACTGCGCTCAGATCCTCCGTCGTGGCCGCGGCAGGCGCTGCCCAGGACTTGCCGTCGTTGTGGGTTGTCACGCCGTCTTCACCCACCATCCAGACATCGTCCATCGACGACGCCCACACGGCGCTGAGCCGCGATGACACTCCCGGGTTGACGTCGTTCCAGCTGATCCCATCGAAATGCAGGGCAATACCTCCGCGCCCCACTGCCCAGATGTTGTCGGCAGCAGTTCCCCACACATCTACGACCGTCCGATCCTCATACGACTTGGTCTTGGTCCATGTCGCTCCATCGAAGTGGTAGACGTACCCATAGAGCGATTGGTCGTTCGGATTCATGCCCACTACCTGGCCGTACACTCCCCACAAATCGTCGTGGGTTGCCCCCCAGATCGCGGCCAAGCGAGGTGCAGGCGACGGGACTTGGGTCCAGGTGCCTCCATCCCAATGGAGCAGCACGTACAAGCCGCCGCCACCCGGCGGCTTTGTGCTCGGATGAACGCCTGCGACCCAGAAGTCGTCCGGCGCAACCCCGTAAATCTCGAAGAGTGTCGCTGTGGTCGGGCTCAGCAGCTCCTTCCAGCGCACGCCGTCCCAGTGGACGATCGCTCCTGCCTGACCCACAGCCCACACGTCATCCGACGCAAACCCATGCACGCTCAGCAGTCGGACGCCGATCGGAGCCGAGCTCTCCCAGCACCATCCCTGCTCGCCGCATATGGGTTCAATCGCACACTCGCCGTTGCGGCACACAGGCGTTGGAGCACCGCAAGGCTCGAGCTTGACCCATTCGCCCTTGGCATTGCACGCGAGCGGCACGTTCCCATCGCAGGCCTTTTCATCCGCGATGCAAAGGGGAGCACCGCCGTCGGTTGACTCCAATTCGCCGCCCGCGTCCGCTCCTCCCCCTGCGCCGGCTTCGGCGGACACGTCCGATGCATCGGTCGGAGCAGAACCAGCGGCAGCGGTCTGATCATCGCCTTGAACGGCCCCACCGCATGCCCACGCGGAGACGAGCAACGAGCAGACGATCCATGCCGTCCAACGCTGTGGGGCCATTCCTACCCCCGCTCGATCACCCCGGTCATGCACGCCACGCCACCGGCAGCTTTGATCAGCTCGTTGATCCGCACGCTCCGGACCTGAATCCCCGCTTGCTCGTAGAACGCCTGCGTGATCGGGTTGTCCGCTGGCATCAGGATGCTGCGCGGACCGAGCGTCACGAAGTTCAACGCCATCCCGGGGCTCACCTCGCTCGGCAGGAACAACACCTCGTATCCCCGCGCCTTCAGCGCATCCACCGCTGCCCACGGAACTCGACCCGGCCATGCGATCGCAAGCTTCGGGTCCGCAAACCGAAGGACCCCCATCAAGTGCATCGCCCCGTGAGGCAAGCCGACCACCTCGACATCGACCCCGAGCTCGCGCAACGTCGACGCAACCTGGTTGGCTCCCTCTGTGTTCGTGCGCAGCCCGGTCGCCAGAAGCACGGTCTTCGCATCGAGCCACGCAGCGTCCGCCCCTTCAAAGGTCCCTCGCCCGTGCACGGTCCTGAGGATCGGAATCCCCAGCTCCGCGAGGCGTCGCGCAACGAACCGCTCCTCGCCCGCTCGAACCGTCGACGCAGGACGCCCCACGATCGCCCCCTCAGGCGTCATGAACATGAGATCTGCCACGAAGACGAGGTTCGGTGGCGGCGTAGATTCTGGGTCCACCAGGTGCACGCTCACGCCAGCGTCCCGATACGCCTGCGCCATCGAAGCGTGTTGCTGCCGTGCCAGCTCGGCATCGATCGTCGCCAGCATCTGGACAGCATCAGGATTCTCGATCGAATCGAGCTCTCGTCCCGGACGGTGCAGCAGCACGGCTCGTAGCGCTGCGGACTCTGAGTCCACCCCACACTTGCGCCAGAGCGTTCCCATCTCCTCCCGGGAAGCTGCAACGCGCGGCGACCATTGCGGCCCCCCAAACGCCGCAGAAGCCAGGGGATCTACCTCGGTGCTCTCGTCGCGACTCATGCTTCAAGCCCCTCGGTCACAACATACACGCCTCCCCGCCCCAGCGTCGAGCGAAGGTGGGTTGCCGCCCCCCCCCTTCCCCCCCATGCTCCCAGCCATGAAACGCTGGCTGCTGATTCTCTCGCTCGGACTGGCATGCAGCAAGCCGCCGCCTGCGGTAGGCTCCAGCCCTATGACCACGGCTCAGGACACCTTGGCGACCTCGCAGGGACCGGTCGAAATCGTGCCGATCCACCACGAAACCCTGCTTCTCCGTGTGGCCGGCAAAGCGATCTATCTCGATCCGATCAAGGACGGTACCTACGACGCCCTTCCCAAAGCGACCCACATCTTCCTGACCGACATCCATTCCGATCACTTGGATCCGTCGACCATCGAACGGTTGCGCACGCCGACCACGGTGCTCATCGGCCCCCAGGCCGTGGCAGACAAGCTCCAGGGAGTAACGGTGATCCGCAATGGAGAGTCGAGGTCGCTCGACGGCTTCACGGTGGACGCGGTGCCCATGTACAACCTGCAAAGGGGGCCTGCGCCAGGAGAGCTCTTCCACGACAAGGGCAGAGGCAACGGCTACGTCTTCACCTTCGGGGACAAGCGCGTCTACGTGTCCGGCGACACCGAGTGCACGCCCGAGATGAGAGAGCTCAAGAACATCGACGTCGCATTTCTCTGCATGAACCTGCCGTACACCATGCCCCCAGCCGAGGCTGCCGAGTGCGTCAAAGCGTTCCGCCCAGCAGTGGTCTACCCCTATCACTTCCGCGGCAGCGACCCGAATGAGCTGAAGAACTCCGTCGGCGCCGCTTCGGAGGTGCGCGTCCGAACATGGTACTGAGCCCCTTGCCCGTGCAGCTGCTGGCGCGCCATGACGCGGCGCGCGTTTGATTAAAGCGTACGACTCCTGCAATTAAGCACGATGGGTTGATTCGATCGTGCATCATAGCGATCGGCATGAAACATGCGGCTGAGCGGACGCTTCAATCCCTCAGCGCCTCCGCCCCCCACGGCGATCGCGCTGCCCGCTCCCGTATCTCACGGCTTGCCCTGAGAACTGCCAACTCCTCGACCTGGCCCGTCGGCACCTCCTCCTCCCCGGTTCGTGTCCTCGCAAGCGAGGATCTCGACGTGGTCTTTCAGCCGATCGTCGAGCTCGCGGATGATTCCGTCTATGCCCAGGAGGCGCTGGTTCGGTGCAGCTGGCCCGAGTACGAGCAGCCACCGGTGCTCTTCGACGACGCTGCCCACTGGAACTGCAGCGGGCAGCTCGGGCGCATGATCCGCGAGATCGCGGTTCCGATGTGCCCTGGGCAGCGCCTGTTCGTCAATGTCCACCCCACCGAGCTCGACGAGAGCTTCCTCGTCCACCCCGATGATCCGATCTTCGCCCACGACCACGAGGTCTACGTGGAGCTCACCGAGGCGGTGCCCGTGGCTGACGTGGATCGCTGCTCAGCGGTGCTCAAGGAGCTGCGTGCACGCGCTGGAATCAAGGTGGCGATCGACGACTTCGGTGCAGGCTACTCCAACCTGCGGATCCTCGCCGACCTGCAGCCGGACATCGTCAAGCTCGACCGCGGCATGATCCAGGGCATATCCACCAACCTTCGCCAGCAGCAGCTCGCGACCTGGATCGTGCGCCTCTGCCACGATCTGGGCGCGCGCGTCGTGGCCGAAGGCGTGGAAACCCGCGACGACCTGATGGCCGTTCGGGATACCGGCCTGTCCTACGCTCAAGGCTTCTTCCTGGGACGACCGGAAGCGCTCCGCTCCTCGTCTGGCGTGAACAGGGTGCCGTTGCGCGCCCGCTGAACCAGCTCAGCCACTTCCTGCATCAGCTCGCTGGTACCTTCCTTGGTCGCAGCGCTGATCCGGCGCAGCTTGATGCCGCGGCGGCGGAACCTCGATTGCAGGCTCTTCCACGCTTCCTGCACGTGGGGCAGGTCGTTCTTCGAGACCACCACGAGCTCAGGACGCTTCGCCAGCTCAGGATCAAAGGCCTCCAGCTCGGAGCGAAGCGCGACGTAGTCGCGAACCGGATCCCGCTCCGGATCTTGATCGACCGTGACCAGATGGATCAGCACCCGGGTTCGTTCGAGGTGCTTGAGAAAGCGAATCCCGAGCCCGGCACCCTGGCTTGCGCCCGGGATCAGCCCGGGGATGTCGGCCATCGCAAACGTCGTGGCGTCATGCGCACCGCCGACGGACACGATCCCAAGGTGCGGCTGAAGCGTCGTGAAAGGATAGTCCGCCACCTTGGGGCGGGCTCTGGACACGGCGCGGATCAGGGTGCTCTTTCCCACGTTCGGAAAGCCGAGCAGTCCGACGTCCGCGAGAACCATCAGCTGCAGGTTCAAACGCTTGGATTCGCCTGGCGTGCCCGGATCGGCGCGGCGCGGGGCTCGGTCGAACGGCGTGGCGAAGTGCATGTTGCCGCGCCCGCCGATTCCTCCCTTTGCCACGACCAGCTTCTGGTCATGCTCCAGCACCTCGCCAACCAGCTCGCCCGTGTCAGCGTCGAGGACCCTGGTTCCCACCGGCACCCGCACCAGCAGATCAGCGCCGCCCTTGCCGTAGCAGTCCGAGCCCTGACCATGCTCTCCGCGCTCGGCCTTCAGCGTGTGCGCGTAGGTCAGATCGAGCAGGGTCGACAGGCCTCCGTCGCCCACGAGCACCACGCTGCCGCCCCTGCCGCCGTCGCCACCGGATGGCCCGCCATGGGGAACGAACTTCTCGCGCCTGAACGCGACGCAACCATTGCCACCGTCACCGGCCACCACTCGGACTTGGCACTCGTCGACAAACTTCATGGGAACCTCGATCGCAGGCGAAGCATGACTCAGAAGCCGGTGGTTAGGGAGCGAAGTCGACCGGGCAGGTCACTTCTTGACAGGCATGGGAGGGTGCAGAGGCAACGCAGGCTTGGCCGGCTGAGCCGGGGGCGGGGTCGGGACCGCAGGAACCGGCTTGTCCGGCGCCTCGAGGATGTTCATCACGTACAGCAGACGCTCCAGGCCGTACTCGAGCGCGGGCTCGCGATAGAAAACCTCCACGATGCGAACGAGCCGCAGCGAGGTGATCTTGCCCAGATCCAGCTCGCGATCGAGGAAGGCCTCGAACGTGCCGAAGCCGCGCGCCTCGTAGAGCTTGCGCGCCTGGATCGTGTGCAGCACCATGCCCACCTCGAAGAAGTTCGCAGGCAGGTTCTTGCGCAGCGTCTTGATCTCGCCGATCGCGTTGTGCAGGTCCACGATCTTGGCCTTGATCTCCTCGGCGCCGCTCGGGATGCGAATGGTTGCGCGCGCAGAGCCAGGAGGCGGAGGAACCGCTGCTCTCGCCCTTGCCTCGGCTGCATGCTTGGCCGCGTGGCGCGCTGCCCAAGGCGCTGCCCCGCGAATCCCCAGCTTGCGCTTCGGCTCATCCGCGCCAGACGCGTCGACCGTCCGCGCAGGCTCCGGCGCTTGCTTGCTCGCGCTCGCGCTTGCGGCTGCTGGCCTGGTGGATTGCCCCTTGCCCTTCGCAGGCCGCGCAGGCGCGATCTTCTTTGCCTTCGGCTTGCTCACGACCTTCTTGCTTGTCTTCTTGCCCATGGTGCCGTCCAATAAGTGCCCCTCAATCCAGGAGGAGGTTCGCCGTACAGCTGGTCCAACCCCTTCCATTGGAACGGGACCCAAACCCCGAAAAGACGAATCGCGACTTCGCTTAGCAAATAATAGGCCTGTTAGTCCAGCAAGTTGCGTGACCTCCTGCGTAATGACGTGATAACGCTGCCCCATGACCTCCCCGGCACCCAACGCCCATCCCTCCAAGCCGGTCCCCCCCCCGAGTGAACGGATCGCCGTCGTCGTCAACGGCAACGCGAAAAACGTCACCGAACAGGTCATCGAAACCCTTGATCAGATCCTGCTCGGAGGAGACCTGTTCGTCTCCAGGCGAATCGAAGAAAGCGGCCAGATCGCACGCACGATTGCCGAGCGTGGCTACGGCACGATGCTCACCGGCGGCGGCGACGGGACCTTCACGGTCATGGTCTCTGAGGTCGTCAAGGCTTGCCGCCAGCGCGGCGTTCCCCCACCCCGTTTCGGTCTGCTGCGCCTCGGAACAGGCAACTCCCTGGCCTGGGTCGTGGGTGCCAGCAAAGCCAAGGGGCGCGGACTCGCCGCTGACATCCAGCGTCTGCGCGAGGAAGCGGGCAGCCGGCCCATGCGACTTATCGAAGCAGACGGCTTGCTGTCGCCGTTCTGCGGCTACGGCATCGATGCGGTCGTGCTGCAGGACAAGGAAGCGACCAAGAAATGGATGCTCAAGGTCCCGTTTCTGCGTCACTACACCACGGGCGAGCTGATCTACCTGGTGTCGACCCTGTCGCGAACGTTCCCCCAGTACATGTTTCGCGAGATCCCTCACTGCAGGATCACCAACGAAGGGGGCGATGCCTTCCGCATCGGCTACAACGGCCGGATCGTGGGGTCGCCCATTCCCAAAGGGAGCGTCGTGTTCGAGGGCAAGGCGAAGATCGCAGCTGCGTCGACGATCCCCTACTACGGCTTCGGCTTCCGCATCTTTCCGTTCGCTGACGAGCGCGAAGACCGGATGAGCCTGCGCATCTCCACCGTGTCGGTTCCCACCTTCGTCGCAAACTTCCCCTCGATCTGGCGCGGCGAGTACCAGGACCCGAACGTGATCTCGGATTTCCTGGTGGACGACGTCACCATCGAGATGGATCCCCCGACGCCGTTCCAGATCGGCGGGGACTTCCACGGGGTCAAGGACAAGGTCCGGATCACGCTCGGCAAAGAACCGGTGCAGCTGGTCGACTACTACGCGCCTCCTCGGGGCTAGCTGTTCAAGGGCTGCAGGCTGCAGCGAAGATTCGGTCACCGGAATTCCCAGCGAATCGGGCACCTCGATCTGGCTGAGGCCCGAAGCCCGTGCAACCCTCGCGTGTCTCCCGCAGGCTCAGCTCGAACCGCGGAAGCCAAATCCGATCTCCCGATGTCCCGTCTCCCTGTAAGACACTCTGACCCTGAAAGGTAGCCCCCTGGAGTAGCACGCCCCGTCGCTTTGGTTGCGGCTGCGCTGCGCTGTGCCCTCTGTGGTTCAGCTCCGGCGAGCTACGAGCTCACGAAGCTCCTCGGGCCAGGAGGTCTCGTCCGGCGCTCCTTCGAGCAAGGGTCCCATCGGCGCGCTCGAGAGCGTGTGCACGTAGAGCACGGTGCCTGCTGCGCCTAGATTGACAAGCGCCAGCGCGTGGGCAAACGCCTTGGCTGTGTAGGTCGGGTCGAGTGTGAGACCAACCGTTGCGGCGCGCTCCGTGGCTCGATCGCCCCACGATGTCGCATGACCGTAGCCCTTGCCGAGCATCGACGAATCGGTCTCGAGACGCTTCCATAAGTCAGCGCTCGAGGCATGGATGCCAAGACGGCGGCACACCATGCGCGCGAGAAACAACGTGTTCGCCGTTGAAGTCGCTGGCGGAGTCACGACGTGCACGCCGATCACGCGAGACCGGAGACCATGCTGGATCACGCCTGCCAGTAGCCCAGCCACGGTCCCGCCCGAGCCGAGCGCGGCGAGGATCACGTCCGGCTCAGGCATGGTCCCGGAACGCACGGAGGCAGCGATCTCTGCGACCGCGTCGACGTAGCCCAGGGAGCCGATCACGGTCGAGCCACCTGGCGGGATCAAGAAGTCACCTCGACGAAATGCTCGGGCGATTGCCGCAGGAACCATGGCACCAGAGGATGCGACGTACGGTTCGAGGCCAGCCGCCAGGCCAGCACGCAGGTTCGCGATGACCCCAGGCGTGACCGGCTGGGGCACGAGCACAGCTGCGACCGGCAGGCCGATGTCGCGAGCGTGCAGAACGGTCGCCAGAACATGATGGCTGCCCAGGGCGCCGATGGTCAGGATGCGCTTGGCTCCGCGCGCCTGCGCAGCTGGCAGGAGGTGCTCGAGCTTCCTGACCTTGTTGCCGCCGTACATCGGGTGGCTCAGGTCGTCGCGCTTCACCCAGAGCTCAGGGGAAAGCGCGTCGAGGCGCTCGACAGGGGTCGGCCAATTGCCCAAGGGCATCGCGACATCCTGCCTGAGGGAACTAGGAACTGGGAACACGCGAATGCGAATGCGAATGCGAATGGGGAGCGGGGTACGCGCTTGATGCGCGGCCCGAATTGTGATGACACCTGTGCGAACCCGGAGCGTCGAATGAAGAAGATCGAAGCGATCATCAAGCCCTTCAAGCTCGATGAGGTCAAGGACGTGCTCGCCGAGGTCGGTGTGGCTGGCATGACCATCACCGAGGTCAAAGGCTTCGGACGCACCGGCGGCAAGAAAGAGGTCTACCGGGGGTCTGCGTACGTGGTCGACTTCGTACCCAAGGTGAAGATCGAAATCGTGGTGCCGGACCGAATCGTTCCCGATGTGCTCGACGCGATCGAGCGGGTGGCAAAGACGGGGCGCATTGGAGACGGCAAGATCTTCGTCACGCCCGTTGACGAGGCGGTGCGTATCCGAACCGGGGAGCGGGGCGAGGACGCCATCTGAGGAGAATCACCCCGATTCGTGGGGCGTTTTCCACCAACGAGGGGCTTGCGTCGAGCGCTGGTCCGCACGATACACAGCGCGCCTCGACCGATGAGCGGTTGACGGGCACTTCCAGCAAAGAGGGTACGGGATGAAACCCAAAGACGTTCTTGAGATGGCGAAGCAGGCAGGCGCGGTGATGGTCGATCTCCGCTTCATCGATCTCCCCGGGGTCTGGCAGCACACCTCGGTTCCGATCCACCGGCTGACCGAGGGGGCGTTCGAAGACGGCTTTGGATTCGACGGCTCGTCGATCCGCGGCTACCAGCCGATCAACGCATCGGACATGCTGGTGGTGCCTGACGCCACGACAGCGCAGATGGACCCCTTCACGGCTCGTCCGACGCTCGCGCTGATCTGCTCGGTGGTCGACCCGATCACGCGTCAGCCCTACTCACGCGACCCGCGCTACGTGGCGCGCAAGGCAGAGGCGTACCTCAAGCAGGTTGGCGTGGCGGACACCTGCTACTGCGGCCCGGAAGCCGAGTTCTTCGTGTTCGACAACGTGCGCTACGACCAGAACAACCACGAGGGGTTCTACCAGATCGACTCAGACGAGGGTCAGTGGAACACGGGCAAGGACGGCAAGAACCTCGGGTACAAGATCAGGCACAAGGAGGGGTACTTCCCGCTGCCGCCTGCGGACACGCTCATGGACATCCGCACCGAGATGGTGGAGCGGCTGATGGGCGCGGGCATCGAGGTGGAGGTCAGCCACCACGAGGTTGCATCCGCTGGGCAATGCGAAATCGACATGCGCTTTCAGCCATTGGTACAGATGGCGGACAAGCTCATGTGGTTCAAGCACGTCGTGAAGAACGTCGCGCGAGCCCACGGAAAGACAGCGACTTTCATGCCCAAGCCTCTGTACGGCGACAACGGCTCCGGCATGCACGTGCACCAGTCGTTCTGGCTCGGTGGCAAGCCGCTCTTTGCAGGCGACGGCTACGCGCAGATGAGCGAGATGGCTCTGCACTACATCGGCGGGGTGCTCAAGCATGCGCCGGCGCTGGCCGCGCTGACCAATCCGACGACCAACAGTTATCGAAGGCTGGTGCCTGGCTTCGAGGCGCCGGTGAACCTGGCGTACTCGAGCCGCAACCGGTCTGCTTCGATTCGCATTCCGATGTACGACACCTCGCCCAAGGCCAAGCGGGTCGAGGTGAGGTTCCCTGATCCATCGTGCAACCCCTACCTCGCGTTCTCAGCGCTGATGATGGCTGGCGTGGATGGGATCTTGAACAAGATCGATCCAGGAGATCCGCTCGACAAGGACATCTACGCGTTGTCGTCCGAGGAGCTGGCGGCCGTGCCGCACATGCCGGGCTCGCTGGAAGAGGCGCTGATCGCGCTCGAGAAGGACCACGAGTTCCTGCTGCGGGGCGACGTGTTCACGCGCGACGTGATCGAGATGTGGCTCGAGTACAAGCGCGACAAGGAGCTCAATCCGGTGCGGCTGCGTCCGGTGCCGTACGAGTTCTTCCTCTATTATGACATTTGAGCGCTCGAGCGGGTTCTGACTGATCACCTCACCCCCGCCTTGAGCTGACGATTCGCGCGAGCCCCTCTCCTGATCCGCCGCATCCCTCGACCACCAACTGCGGCGGCAGAAGAGGGGCCAACACGTCCTCGGCGTTGCGCAACTCGTAGCCCTCACCTCCCGCCGCCTTGCCGCATCCATTGGGCGCGGCGGTGAGGAGGGGGCGAGTGCGGATCGCTGCGTGTCTTGCGGGGGGAGGTGAACAAACCCGTCCCTGTTGCTCACCTCGTGATCAGAAGTACCCGCCGCCGCCCTTCTTGGGCTCGGGTTTCTTCTCAGCAGGCTTCTTGCCAGGTTTCTCCTCAGGCTTGTCTTCCGTGGCAGACTCGTCAGGGGCGGACTTGGAGGGC
The DNA here is from genome assembly GCA_016218915.1 of Deltaproteobacteria bacterium. Taxonomy (GTDB): domain Bacteria; phylum Myxococcota_A; class Polyangia; order Polyangiales; family Polyangiaceae; genus JACRCQ01. Next base: position 269,341 of record JACRCQ010000030.1, on the reverse strand, counting down.
GCAGCCATTCCGCCAGGAGGTGTGCCCTTGGGGACGTCCTTCTTGGCGAAGTCGATCGTCTGCGTGATCACCACAGGGCTGCCCTTGAAGTTCGTTGCAGAGACCTTCTCGAACGCGCGCTTGATGCACTCGCCCATGGGCGTGCCGTCGTGCGGCTTGTGCACCACCACCTCGCCGCTCCAGCCAGTGGGCTCAAAGGTCACATCCACGGTTGCGGTCTCGCGCGGTCCCTTGATCTCGGGAGCATCGCACTTGAGCGCCTGACGTCCGCTTCGTCCGGCCATGTCGACGAGGAAGTCGAGATCAGGGGCTTCCTGGTTGGTGACAGGCGGAGGTTCACCGATGTGGGAGACGTCGACGTTCTTCCCATCGGGTGTCTTGGGGTCGCTGCTGGGCGTGCAGGCGAGCAGCGCCATCGCGCCGAAGGCAAATGCAACAGTGGCAGAGGTCTTCGCGGGATTCATGGGCGGCAGGTTACTCCTATGCGACGCCATGCGCAAAAGGGTGGCGAAGGTCCAGGTGCAGCCAGGGCGGAACGCGCGTCGATGCGAGGATCCCAAGGGGATGAATTGGTGCTACTACTGCTCCGGATGGGAATGGTTCCGGTTCGATTGCGTGGGGAGACCGTCAGGTCCGTCCAACGGCTTGGCCTCCTTCAGCCAACCGTGCGAGGGGGCACGGACGTGACCGGCCCGTACAACGGCGCATGACGCCACGAGAGTCTTTTTATAAAGGGAGAAACTCATGAAGACCAGGTACCTCGCTTTTCCGCTGCTTCTGTCGTTGGCTTCCGCGCCGATGCTTCTCGACTGCAGCGCCAAGGATGCGCTCGATGCGGCCAAGGGCTGCGACGGGCTCGACGTGTCGGCCAAGGCTGACCTGACGGTCAAGGCGTTCGCGGACTCGGCCACGGCGCTATACGACGCAGCGATCGCGCTTGAGGCCACATGGGCAGCGACCTGCAACAAGCTCAATGCCGAGCTGAAGCTCGACACCAGCAAGACCGATGCAGCGGGCGCGTGCGGCGTGCTCGGTGCGCGCATCAACGCAGCAACCGCTGCTGGCGTGAAGTTCAGCATTCAGGCCAACTACAGCTGCACGGCGGACGCGAAGGTGTCTGCGAATTGCGATGCAAAGTGCACGGCTGCGGTCGGCTGCGACGTGAAGGCCAAGTGCGAACCCGGCAAGCTCGCGGTGGAGTGCAACGGCACATGCTCCGCTGCTTGCGAGGCGCCATCGGTTGAGTGCTCGGGCAAGTGCGAGGGCAAGTGCACGGCGACCCAGCCGATCGTGAACTGCGCTGGAACCTGCGAAGGTTCCTGCGACGCGAACTTCACGGGCGCGTGCGGCGGCGTATGCGAAGGCAACTGCGATGGCAAGGCCGCCAGCGGGACAGCAGAAGGCAACTGCGCTGGCAAGTGCGAAGGCAAGTGCAGCGCCAAGGCCTCCGGATCCTGCACCGGATCGTGCACCGGATCGTGCACCGTTCAAGGTGGCATCGATTGCCAGGGCACATGCAGCGGCACGTGCGCTGTCACCAAGGGTTCCTGCACCGGCTCCTGCAAGGGCTCGTGCTCGGCCGAAGTCGCCCCGCCCACCTGCGAAGGCACGCTCGATTGCGCCGTTGACGCCAACTGCCAGGCTTCGTGCTCGGGTCAGGCGGATGCGACCGTGAAGTGCGGCGGCGGGTGCACCGTGCTGGTCGAAGGCGACGCGGAGCTGTACGCCGCGTACATGAAGTACCAGGGCGACTTGGCTGCCGCCATTGGCGCGACGATCAAGCTCAAGGATCCGATCGCGAACCTCGCGGGCACGGTCGGCGCCTCCATCAAGGCGGCGGCTGACATCACCGCCGCCGGTGCGGTCTGCGCTGCGGGCGCCTTCAACATCATGGGCAAGGCCTCGGTCAGCATGAACGTGTCGGTCAGCGCCTCGGCGAGCGCGCAGGGCTCGGCAGGGAAGTAGCGCTCTTCCCGCGGAATGCGCAGCCGCACTCGCGGCTGCGCCGAATCCCCCTCATCACCCTCGGCATGTGCGAACGGCGGGCTCTCTCCACCTCGCCAGCAATCGTCGTGTGCAACACGCGAGGGGGGCACGACGTGCCAAGCGCGTACAATGGAGCATGGCGCCGCGAGCGTCACTTACCAAAGGGAGAAACGGATGAAGACCAGACACCTTGCTTTTCCGATGCTTCTTTCGCTGGCAGTCGCACCAGGCCTGATGAACTGCTCTGCAGCTGACGCGGCCAAGGGCTGCGACGGGCTGGATTTGTCGGCCAAGGCTGACGTGACAGTCAAGGCGTTCGCAGACTCCGCAAAAGCGCTGCTCGACGCTGCGACCAAGCTCCAGGCCAAGTGGGCAGCCACCTGCCACGAGATGAACGTCGAGTTGAAGCTCGACGATGCTGGCAAGGAGACCGATGCGGCGGGCGCCTGCGGCGTGCTCGGCGCGCGGATCCAGGCGGCGAAGGACAAGCAGGTAGCCGTGTCGATCACAGCAAACGCGGTCTGCCATGCTGACGCGAGCGTTACCGCGAGCTGTCAGGGGCAGTGCGCTGCCTCAGCGGGCTGCGACATCCAGGCGAGCTGCCAGGGCGGACTCTCCGGCGGATGCAGCGGCAAGTGCTCAGGCTCCTGCACCGCTCCAGCGGTCGAGTGCTCCGGCGTCTGCAAGGGCGAATGCAAGGCGACCGCACCGGTGGTCAATTGCGCGGGCACTTGCTCGGGTTCCTGCGACGCCCAGTTCACCGGCCAGTGCGGCGGAACGTGCGAAGGGCAGTGCGACGGTCAGGCCGCGAGCGGCACAGCTGAAGGCAACTGCAAGGGCAAGTGCGAGGGCAAGTGCAGCGCCAAGGCCTCTGGTTCCTGCAAGGGCTCCTGCACAGGCTCGTGCACGGTTTCCGGCGGCGCAACCTGCAGCGGCACCTGCAACGGCAGCTGCGAAGTCAGCGGCGGAGGGTGCAGCGGAACCTGCTCCGGAAGCTGCGACGTCAAGTTCACCGAGCCGAGCTGCCAGGGCACGCTCAACTGTAGCGTCGACGCCAAGTGCACCGGTTCCTGCGACGGCCAGGCCAAGGCGAGCGCCAGCTGCGAAGGCGGGCTGAACATCGAGGTGGTCGGCGACGCTGAGCTCTACGCCGCGTACATGAAGTACCAGGGAGACATCGGAGCTTCGATACAGGCAACCCTCGATCTTGCGAACTTCATTGGCAAGTTCATCAGCGACACCGGTGGCGCGATCAAGGGGATGGCCGAGATCAGCGCAGCAGGCGGAGTGTGCATGGTCCAGTCGCTTGATATCGCCGGGCAAGCCAGCGCGAGCATCGACGTGTCCGTCTCCTGCTCCGCGAGCGCTTCGGGCTCCGCCAGCTCCAAGTAGCTCCCTTCCTGCGCAATACCCGGCCGCTTCCGCGGCTGCGCCGAATCCCCTCTCCCATTCTCGAGCATCCGCGACCCGCTTTGGATTGCTCGGATCATCGCGCAGCCAAATCGCAGCGTAGACGCCTCCGGGCACGCCGGCACGATTTCACCTTTGACTCGCCCGCCTCGCGCTCCTATTCCCGAATCACCAAGGAGCCGCCCATGAACTTCGATCTCACGGAAGACCAGCTAGCTATTCGCAACGTCGCGCGAGACTTCGCCACCCGCGAGGTCGAGCCCCAAGCTGCCAAGCTCGACAAGACAGGCACCTGGCCCACGGACCTCGTGCGCAAGATGGGCGAGCTCGGATTCATGGGCGTCGCGATCCCAGGCGAGTGGGGCGGAGCCGGCATGGACGCAGTCAGCTACGCGCTCGCCATGTTCGAGATCAGCCGTGCGTGCGCTTCCACGGGCGTGATCATGAGCGTGAACAACTCGCTGTTCTGCGACCCGGTCATGAAGTGGGGCAATGACCAGCAGAAGACCGAGTACCTCAAGCCGTGCGCTGCGGGCGACAAGCTCGGCTGCTTTGCGCTGACCGAGCCGATGAGTGGCTCGGATGCGCAGACGATGGTGACCGCGGTCGAAAAATCTGGGAGCAACTACATCCTCAACGGGTCCAAGAACTTCATCACGTGCGGCACCGAAGCGGACTTCATGATCGTGTTTGCGGGCAGCGCGCGCGACGGCGGCAAGCTCAAGCACCACGCGCTGTTGTTCCCCACCAATCTTCCGGGCATCACCAAGGCGCCGGCAGACGAGAAGCTCGGGATCCACGCAGCGCACTCGTGCACGTTGTACTTCGAGAATGTGAAGCTCGACGACAGCCACTTGCTGGGCCCGGCGCACCAGGGGTTCAAGGTTGCGATGGTCACGCTCGACGGCGGGCGCATCGGAATTGCTGCGCAGGCGGTTGGCATTGCGCGTGCGGCGTTCGACAAGGCGGTCGCGTACGCCAAGGAGCGCAAGGCGTTTGGCGGGCCGATCGCGAACCTGCAGGCGATCCAGTTCATGCTTGCGGACATGAAGGTGAAGCTCGACGTGGCCGAGATGCTCACGCTGCGCGCTGCGTGGCTCAAGGACAACGGGCGAAAGCACAACCTGGAAGCAGCCGAGGCGAAGCTGTTTGCATCGGAGGCGGCGACCGAGATTGCGCACAAGGCGATCCAGATCCACGGCGGCTACGGCTACACGGTGGAGTATGGCGTGGAGAGGCACTACCGCGACGCGCGCATCACGGAGATCTACGAAGGAACGAGCGAGATCCAGAGGCTGGTCATTGCGGCGAGCGTGTTGCGGGATTGACCCTCCGAGACCAGCGACAGGATTGCTCACCTCCCCCCTCCCTATTCGTAGCGATCCGCACTCGCCCCCTCCTCACCGCCGCATCCCATGAGTGAGGCAAGGCGGCGGGAGGAGAGGGCAGCCAAGTTGCGCGACACCGACACGCGTCGGCCCCTCTCCTGCCGCCGCATTGTGTTGTCGTGGGATGCGGCGGATCAGGAGAGGGGCTCGCACGAACCACTCGACCCGGGCGGGGGTGAGGTAATCAGTCAAGAAGCGGGATCAACCGGTTCGACATGTGAAACGGTCGCGGTTCGTGCTACCAAATCGCGCGATGCGTAGGATTGTCTTTGCCTTGCTTCTCGCCGCTGCCGCGTGCGGCTCTCCCAAGCCGGTCGTCAAACCCGTGGCTGACACCGAACCGGTGGTCGATCCCAAGAAGAAGTCGCAAACCTGGGGCGAGCTTGGCGTGCTCAACGTGGGCAAGGTCGACGCGGTCTTCGCAGGCTTGAAAGACGCGCTGACGGCGTGCAACGAGCGCGGCAACAAGTTCGCTGCAGGCTCGATCACCTACGCGATCCGCGTGGACCACCAGGGCGCGGTGAAGTACGCGTACGCCAAGGACACCGAGCTCGGCGATCGGGAGATCGAGCGTTGCATGCTCAACCTGATCCGCAAGGCCACGTGGCCCACGCCCGAAGGGGGCGACGACGGGATCATCGAGAAGCCGATCACGTTCCCGGATCGGGAGGAGAGGCCGCCAGAGGACTGGACCGCAGACAAGGTCCTGCCTGCAGTGGGCAAGCTCAAGGCCAAGCTGCAGAAGTGCCGCGAAGGTCACACCGGCATGTTTCGCGCCACGATGATCGTGGACAAGAGCGGCAAGGTGATGTCCGTGGGAATTGCGTCGCCGGATGACAAGGGCGAGGCAGCGATCGACTGCATGGCCGACGCGCTCAAGACGCTCAAGCTCCCCTCCCCCGGCTCCTGGCCTGCGCGCGTGAGCTTCGAGCTCCCATGACTTCCGAAGCGCAGCTCCGCCGGGACATCGTGGATGTGTGCAAGCGCATCTACGAGCACGGCTGGTTTGCTGCGACAGACGGGAACGTGTCGATTCGTCTCGACGACGGCCGCATCCTCGCAACGCCGACAGGCGTGCACAAGGGGCTGCGGATGACCGAGGACGACCTGATCGTGGTCGACGCTTCGGGAAAGAGGGTTGCAGGAGCGCGCGACGCATCGAGCGAGATGCGGATGCATCTGGCTGCGTACCAGGAGAGGCCTGACATCAAGGCCGTTGTGCACGCGCACCCGACCAACTGCATCGCGTTCTCCCTGGCAGGCGTATCGCTTGCACAGTGCTTGCTGCCTGAGATCGTGTTCACGTTCGGCTCCATCCCCACGACCGCGTACACCACGCCGACCACGGAGGAGGTGCCGGCTGAGGTGCGCAAGTGGATCAAGAAGTACGACGCGATGATCCTGGATCGCCATGGCAGCCTGACCGTGGGGCGCGACGTGTTCGCGGCCTACGACAAGCTCGAACGCATGGAGCACGTGGCGGAGATCACGTACCGGGCGCGGATGCTCGGACCGATTCGCCCGCTGACGCGCGACCAGATCACGCGGCTTCAGCAGGTCGGCCAGGAGCTGGGACTGCCGAAACGCGAAGTGTGCGAGAGCTGCAACGTGTGCGAAGGGCCTGACGAGGGGATGATCCGGCGGGTGGCAGAGGAGATCGGGCGATCGATCCGGTGATTGCCGGACAGCGGACCGCATGGACCGTGGCGGCGCGATCAACGCCGCGGACCGCATCGACCGTGGCGGCGCGATCAACGCCGCGGACCGCATCGACCGTGGCGGCGCGATCAACGCCGCGGACCGGATGGCCGTGGCGGCACGCAACGCCGCGGACCGGATGGCCGTGGCGGCGCGATCAACGCCGCGGACCGGATGGCCGTGGCGGCGCGATCAACGCCGCGGACCGCATGGGCCGTGGCGGCACGGTCAACGCCGCGGACCGCATGGGCCGTGGCGGCGCGATCAACGCCGCGGACCGCATGGACCGTGGCGGCGCGATCAACGCCGCGGACCGGATGGCCGTGGCGGCGCGATCAACGCCGCGGACCGGATGGCCGTGGCGGCGCGATCAACGCCGCGGACCGGATGGCCGTGGCGGCGCGATCAACGCCGCGGACCGGATCAAAATACCGGCGGGTGAACCCGCCGGCTGTAGGTCATCGGGCGACAGCTGGGCAAGGCCTGGCGGCCTCATCCGGCACGGCAGCTTGTTAGGCCGGAGGCCTTGAATCTGGGCCTCGCGGCTGCTCACAGCCGGCGGGTTCAACCGCCGGCTAATCAATGTGATTGGTTCCCGCACCGCACGACGTCATCGGTTCCGCACGACGTCATCGTTCCCGCACCGCACGACGTCATCGTTTCCGCACCGCACGACGTTATCGGTTCCGCACCGCACGACGTCATCGTTCCCGCACCGCACGACGTCATCGGTTCCCGCACCGCACGACGTCATCGGTTCCGCACCGCACGACGTCATCGGTTCCGCACCACACGACGTCATCGGTTCCGCACCGCACGACGTCATCGATTCCGCACCGCGCGACGTCATCGGTTCCGCACCGCCCCTGGCGTTTGAGCCCGCCACCTGATCAATTCCCCCGCAATCGACACCGCGATCTCCTCTGGCGTCCGGGCGCCGATGTCGATCCCGATCGGCATCTTCACGTCGAACGTCACGCCCTTTTCCCTGAGCACGTCCTGCACGCGCACGGCCTTGGCGCGGCTCCCCACGCCGCCGACGTACGCGAATCCTTCCATGGCCGCCCACACCACCGCGTCGACATCGCGCGCGTGCTCGTGCGTCGCAACCACGACCGCCCCCCGTCTCGGCACGTCGCCCGCCACCTGCGCCGGAGTCCCAAGCCGCGTCCTGACTCCTTCCAGCAACGCCACGCGTTCGGGAACGAGGGTCGACGAGCGCTCGTCAATCAAGATCACCGAGAATCCAAGCTTGGGAAGGATCTGCGCAACACAGAATCCGACATGACCCGCGCCGACGACGAGCACGGGAGTGGACGACCACATCGGCTCGACCAGCAGGTCGACCGTTCCGCCGCACTCCATGGCAAGGTCCTTGTGCAAGTTGTAGGACAACAACGTCGGACCACCCTCGGCTTGCCCGAGGATCTGAAGCATGCGTTCGACGACCGCGCGTTCGACCCCGCCGCCGCCGACCGTTCCAGCAGCCTGGCCGTCGCTGCAAAGGATCAACTTCTGGCCTGGCGTGGAAGGTGCCGACCCGCTTCGGGCGATCACGGTTGCCACGCAGCAATCGATGCAGCGGGACAGGGCCTCGGTGGCGCGACGAAGCACTTCGGCAGGGGTGGCTCCGACGGGAATGGGAAGCTTGGTAGAGATTTCGCCCATGACCCGGGGCCATAGCGCAGCAGGGGCGAACTTCCCAGGGCCAACCCAAATCCCGTTCAATCAGGGGGCTGTCTGGCGTATGTTGGAGCCGTGTTTTCCCCGCACACGGCAGCACGGTTCAAGTTGGAAGCCCGCGTTGGCGGCGGTGGCATGGGAGAGATCTACCGTGCCACTGACCTCGCCACCAACGAGCGCGTCGCTCTCAAGCTGCTGAACCGCGGGGCAGAGCCTCTCGAGCGCGCCAGGTTCATGCGCGAGATCGAGGTTCTCGCCGATCTTCGCCACCCTGGGATCGTCACCTACATCGATCACGGCGACTGGCCCGACGGACGCCCCTATCTCGCCATGGAGTGGCTCGAGGGTGAAGATCTGTCGCAGCGGCAGAATCGCCTACCGCTCGGCATGAACGACTCGATCGAGCTGGTGCGTCGCGCTGCGCAGGCCATGGCCGCGGTCCATGCGCGTGGCGTGATCCACCGAGATCTCAAGCTGTCGAACATCTTCATCGTGGGCGGGAGCTTGTCGCGCGGCATCAAGCTGATCGACTTCGGCGTGGTGAAGCTGCCGCATCCTGACGAGTGGCCCACGCAGCCCGGGTCGATCATCGGTACGCCGCACTTCATGGCACCGGAGCAGGCGCGCGGAGAGCGGATCGACGCGCGCGCGGATGTCTACTCGCTCGGCTCGGTGCTCTTCAAGCTGGTCACCGGTCGCTACGTTTTCGAGGCCGATCACATCATCGCGTTCCTTGCGCGGCTCGTCATCGAGGAGCCTGCGCTTGCGTCCACGGTGCGATTCGACGTGCCTGAGCAGCTGGACAAGCTCATTGCGTCGACGCTGTCGCGCAACCCGGACGAGCGTCCTGAAGACGCGGGCGCCCTTGCGCGAAAGCTCGCGCGCATGCCTGCGATGACCAATGATCCGCCGAACGCGGATCGGAGCGCCTCGGCAATCCGTCGCGTGGCAACCGAGCCGCTCTCCCAGGCCGGGCCCCTGCCTGACGAGAAGGCTCGATCGACCAAGCCGCCGCGTCCGGGCTCGCTCGAGCGCCGGATCATCGCGGTCGTGCTTGCCTCGGTTCCGCTCACCGGCATGCCGCCGGCGGTGTCGACCAAGGTGCGTGCGGTGATCGGCGACGACGCCAAGTTCGAGGCGTTGCAGGGTGGGCAGGTCGTTGCCGCGCTGGGCATCGAGGGGATGCAGGGCGATGAGGCGGTGCGCGCGGCGCGTGCGGCCATGATCATCGCGACCACGGTTCCTGATGCCCGGGTAGCGGTCGCGACAGGCCATGCGGTTGCGGGCCGCCGCGGGATCACCGGGGAAGCGCTGGAGCGTGCGGCAACACAGCTCGAACGCGCTGCCGCCGGCGGCATACGCGTGGACAAGGCGACCTTCCCGCTCTTGGAGGGGCGGTTCGTGGCGCGGCTCGACGATACCGGTGCCACGCTGCTGCACGAGGATCTTGCTGCGACCGGCTCGCGAAGGCTGCTCGGAAAGCTCACGCCCACGCTCGGCCGCGACACCGAAGTCGACGTGCTTGTGTCGGCGTTCCAGGAAGTGATGAGCGACTCCAACCCGCGCGCGGTGATCGTGAGCGGTCCTGCTGGGATCGGAAAGACGCGTCTGCGCCACGAGGTGATGCGCAGGCTGAGCCAGCAGCATGCAGCGCTCGACGTGATCATGGCGCGCGGCGATCCGATGCTGTCGCACACGGGGCTGAGCTCTTTTGGCCGCGCGCTTCGCGGGCGCATGGGCATCCGCGATGGTGAGCCACTGGCGCTGCAGCAGGAGCGCGTGCTGCGCTACATCGAGCAGCGTCCGAGCTGTCCGGAGCACACGGAGTTCTTCCTGGGCGAGTTCGTGGGCGTGCCATTCAACGACGCGGAGAGCGAGCCCTTGCGTGCAGCGCGCGAAGCGCCGCAGCTGATGACCGCGCGGATCATCCAGGCGCTCGAGTCGGTCATTCGCCACGACTGCCACGTGCCGCAGATCCTGCTGTTCGAGGACCTGCACTGCCTGGACCCGATGACCGTCGAGATCGCCGACTGGCTGCTCGGCGGACAGAACATGCGTCTCACCATGTTCGCATTCGGCCGCCCCGAGTACGTGACGCGATTCCCCAACTTGTGGCAGGACCGCACGGTCCATCACCTGGCGCTCGGGCCGCTTTCGCACGCGGACTGCGACGAGCTGATCGCGTCGGTGGGGCTCGAGGTCGACGACCGGCATCGCAGGCGCATCATCGAGCGTTCCGAGGGCAATGCGTTGTTCCTCGAGGAGCTGGTGCGTCATGCAGCCGAAGGGCGCGACGACCTGCCGTTGTCAGTGCAGGCGCTGGTGCAAGCCAGGGTCGACAAGCTCCCGGCCGAGCAGCGGGCCGTGCTGCGTGCAGCGTCGGTGTTCGGGCGCGCATGCTGGACTGCGGGCGTGACAGAGCTGCTGGGTCGAGATGCGCTGCCGGATCTCGAAGCGCTCGCGCAGGCCGAGATCCTGACGCGTCAGGAGAACTCGCGCATTGCCGGCCAGGACGAGTGGATGTTCGCTCACGGGCTGGTCCAGGAGACGGCGTACTCTGCGCTGGTGCCCGAGGACAGGGCAGCGCTTCACATCGCGGCATCGGAGTGGCTCCTGATGGCTGGCGAAGAAGACGTCGGTGCGATTGCTCGGCATGCGGAGACCGGCGGCGATCGGGCGCGCGCCGCGGTGCTTTTCGCGCGCGCGGCGGCAAAGGCCTACGCCAACGGCCAGCTTCTTGCGGCGCTCGAGTTCTCGGAGAGAGGCGTGGCGTGCGGCGACGAGCCGGCGGTCCGCGCGCAATCGATGCTGCACAAAGCCCAGGTGCTGACCTGGCTCGGGCGATTCGAGGAGCAGCTGGAGGCAGCCGAGGCGGCGGTTTCGTTCGCCGACCCAGGCACGGACTTGTGGGGCGAAGCGCAGCGGCTGGCGGGCGCTGCCTTGCGCGAGCAGGGGCGATGCGCGGACTCGGAATCGCGCCTGGCGTGGACCCTCGCGCATCCCTTTGCGGACAAGCTGTCGTTGGCGACGCAGTCTCTGCTGTTCGCCGAGCGTACGCGCGCGCTCACCGACATGGGGCGCACGCAGGATGCGTACAATGTCGCAGAGATTGCGGTGCGCATCGCGGGCGAGGCGGGCGAGTCAGGCACGAACGCCATGCTTCGCGCGCTCGACGCGCGGTTCATGGCCATTTCGTTCCTGGGGGACTTCTCGGCTTCGATCGACGCAGCGCGGGCGGTGGCCGACCGTGCGGACCAGGCAGGCGACGTGGTGCTTGCCACGCGGGCGAGGGTGAATCTCGGGTTCGTGCTGACGCGCGTCGGGCGGTTCGAGCACGGCAAAGATGCGCTGGAGCGTGCGCTCGGCGATGCGCGCATGCTTCGCATGAAGGCGATCGAAGGGTTTGCGTTGCACAACCTCGGCATGGCGCTCGGCAGGCTCGACGAGCTGGACGAAGCGGTCGAGGTCGAGCGCATGGCCATCAAGGTGGGCGAGGAGATCTCGCACTATCGGCTGAAGATGGCAGCTCGCATGTACGAAGCCGAGCTGCTCACATGGCGCGGAGCGCCGGGCGACCTTTCGGCTGCGATCACTTCGGTCGAGAAGGCTCGCGCAGATGCAACTTCCCACCCGATCACGCTGATCGAGGCCACCGGAGTGTTGGCAGAGGTCCAGCTTGCGCGCCGAGACTTCGCCGCGTGCCTGGCCGCTTGCGAGGACGCTCTGAGTCGCCTGGCAGCGGTCGGAAGCGTGGAAGAGGGCGAGGAGATGCTTCGGCTCACCTATGTCGAAGTGCTGCTCGCACTGGGGCGTGACGAGGAGGCCGACCAGGCGATTCGAAGCGCGTACGACTGCGTGATCCAGCGCTGCAAGCGGATGAGCTCGCAGCAGCACCGCGACGCATACCTGTCTCGACTCTACGAATGCCGGCGGATCATCGATCTGTCGGTGGCTCGGCTGTCGCTGCCGGCCCCGACCGTGGCCACGGCACCGCCGCCGCCCGTGGTGCCGCGTCATTCCGCTCCTCCAGGGCCTCTTCGATTCTCCCCTTCGGGAGAGCCGGAGCGGTAGAGACAATTCCTTGTGGGCGCGCAACATGAATGCACATTCACGCACCCATGCGCTAGGTTCTCGCCATGCCAGTGCGTATCCCAGTCGCTGCGCCGGTCATCGGTGAGCGGGAAATCGAATACGTAACCGACGCCGTGCGTTCCGGCTGGGTCTCGAGCATCGGGCCCTATGTCGACAAGTTCGAGGCGGCGTTCGCGGCGTTCTCGGGCACACGACACGCGATCGCAGTCATGAACGGAACCACCGCGCTTCACGTGGCATTGCACGCGATGGGGGTGGGGCCAGGCCACGAGGTGATCATCCCGGATCTGACGTTCGTGGGAACGGCTCATGCGGTGCTCCAGACCGGCGCCGAGGTGGTGCTCGTGGACGTCGACGAGCGCACCTGGTGCATGGATCCTCGCGCGGTGGAGCGTGCGCTTTCACCGCGAACGCGCGCGATCATGCCGGTTCACCTCTACGGCCTGCCTGCGGACATGAACGCGATCCTCGAGATTGCGTCGGCGCGCGGGCTCGACGTGATCGAGGACTGCGCAGAAGCGCATGGCGCCACGATCGACGGACGTCGCGTGGGCTCCATGGGACGCATCGGGGCCTTCTCGTTCTACGGCAACAAGATCATCACCACGGGTGAGGGCGGGATGCTCACCACGAGCGATGACGGCCTGGCTGCGCGCGTGCGGTTCCTCAAGGACCACGGCATGAGCAAGGAGCGTCGGTATCTGCATACCGAGCTCGCGTTCAACTACCGGATGACCAACCTGCAGGCAGCGTTGGGTCTGGCTCAGTTCGAGCAGATCGAGGCGTTCATCGCCAAGAAGCGGCAGATCCTCGCCTGGTACCGGGAAGGGCTTCGAGGCGTACCCGGCATCCGATTCAATCCCGAGCAGCCCGGCATGTTGAACGTTGCGTGGATGAGCTGTCTGGTGCTCGACGCAGGACGCTCGGCACAGGAGCTTGGAGCGAAGCTCTCCGAGCGAGGAATCGACACGCGCCCGTTCTTCCTGCCGATGAGCGAGCTGCCGCATCTCGCAGGGTGCAGGAAAGTCTCTGCGAATGGGCCGGGGTGTCCGGTTGCAGGGCGCTTGTCGCGTTCCGGGCTCAATCTGCCGAGCGGGTGTGGGCTGCAGCGAGCGGAGATCGATCAGGTTTGCGAAGCGGTCAGAGCGTTGGTTTGACGAGAAGCTTGGGGCTAACCCGCGTCGAGATTGATCACCTCACCCCCGCCCTGAGCTGACGATCCGCGCGAGCCCCTCTCCTGATCCGCCGCATCCCATGACAACCCACTGCGGCGGCAGGAGAGGGGCCGAAGCGTGTAGCTGTTGCGCAACTTGTAGCCCTCTCCTCCCGCCGCCACGCAGCAACCATGGGGCGCGGCGGTGAGGAGGGGGCGATTGCGGATCGCTGTGTGTCATGGAGGGGGAGGTGAACAACCCCGTCGCTCGTCTCCGCGGCAATCACACGCTCCAGAGGGAATCGCACTGCGTCACCGCACGATGGGGTTGGACGCCTCGAAGCTCATCTCCCACTGCATCCGCTGAACGTTCAGGTTGGCCGGGAGGCGCTCGAAAGGCGATGCGCGACGAACCGCTTCCAGGCACTTCGCGTCGAACTCGGCGATCCCGCTGGGCCTTCGGATGAAGGGATTGGCTACGCTTCCGTCGGCCAGGACCGTGAAGGAGACGATCACGGTGCCTTGTCGCAGGTCGAGGATCGCCCAGCGCGGGAACGCGTTCTCCCAAAGCGGATAAAGCTTGGCCGCCATCTTGCGCTGGTACTCGGTCAGGCGCGCGTCGCGTTGATCCGGCGCGTAGTACCCTCCGCCGCCTGACCCCATCGCTTCCGATCGCGAGCCTGGACCGTGCAGTCCGCCTGAACCGGTCGCACCTGGCCCGTTCGACCCCCCAGGGCCTTCCCCTGGTTTGCCCCCAGCAGCGCTCGCATGCAGGATCGACTGCATTGCAGAGGCGACCTCCTGGTTGGCATTAACGGTGTCCTTGGGACGCCCCGGCTCATTGGCTGGGACGCTGGGCGAGCCCTGTCGCACCAGGGGCCGTGCACTCGCAACCGCAGCGCTGGATCGGTGATCCTGCCCAGGAGCGCCGTTGAGCACGCCCTTTCCAGGCGATGACGTGGAGCCGCCTGGCTGGCCGCCTTCCGCGCTCGGTGCGAGTCCGTATCCGAGCGGGACAGGCGCAGCCCCGATACGAAGCCTGCCCCGCAAGGACGCCGGAGGCGCGTCGTTCACCCCTCGGGAAGGATCGCTCTCGGCTGGGTCGCGACGCTCCATGCGCCGGCCATTGCCCGATGCGAGGAAGGTCAGCTCCATGGGGTTCGTGGTGTAGCGGCCGTCCTCCCACGACTTGCGCTCGTGTGCGGTTGCCAGCCTCTGGATCTGATCCCGATCGATCCGGCTCTGCATTTCAGGCGACAGGCGGATGGCGTCATCACGATCCGCGAGATTCACAGCGGGTTTCGAGGCGGTGTCGGTCCCTCCCCTGCCCGCGCGGTCGGTGTCAGGGCGGGGCAGGCTGTCCAGGCCGCCCGGGTGGGGAGCCTCGGACTGATCCGTGGGCGCAGGGCCGGGCTGAGCGATTCCCGAGGAGCTGAAGGGCGGGACCTCGATATCGATCGGGTCGTTGGAGCGAGAGGCAACCGCGACGACCGTCTGGGGCTCGGGATACCGACTGGCGAGCTCGTGGCGCACGACGCCGGCGCCAATGGCCACAACGGTGAAGTGCAGCGATACCGAGAAGGCTATTGCCACCGGAACGGGGTGAGCCTGCCCGAGCGCGCGTTCGCCCATTGTTCTCATTATGGACCGTTTTCGCCCAGAGCGCAGCCCCTCTGGCCGTTTACGTCCGGTTGGACGGCGACGGCGGCGGATCGGTGCAGTATGCTCCCCCCCGACCGTGGCTGACCCGACGATCTCCAAAGCAAGCTCGAACTGGACGACCCATCTGCGCACGGGCCTGCTGGTGATCGCGCTCCTGGCCGGGCTTCTGAAGTTCGGCACAGTCGTTCATGAGCACTACCCGATCCACCGGTGGCTGTTCTGGCTCTATGCGAAGTACTGGGTTCTGATCGCGTTCTGGACCGCAGGTTGTGTGTCGACCGGGCACATGCTCCTCAAACGTCTGCTCGGCCGCACGCTTCCCTTGGTCGAGCACGCTGTCATGAGCTTCTGCGTCGGGTTGTTCGCCTTCTTCGCATTGATGTTCCTGGGCGGCCTGTTGAAGCTCTACGGGGTGATCTTCTTCGTAGCGCTGCCGGCCCTCATGATCGGAGCGGGCGCGAGGCCGGTGTTTCGCTACGGACGACGCATGTTCCGCCACGTGCGTGCGGCTCGGGCGCGCAGGCCTGCCCCGACGCCATGGTGGCACTACCCGCTGCTCGGCTTCGGCGGTGTAGGCGTGTTCCTGATCTACCTCACCGTTCTGCTGCCCGAGAACGTGGGCTACGACGCGCGCTGGTACCACCTTCCGATTGCCGAGCACTACTCGGCAGCGGGGGGAATCGTGCGGTTCCCGGAGGGATGGTTCCCTGGCACCGGACCGCACCTGGCGAGCGTGCTGTACGCCTGGGCGTTTCAGCAGCCGTTCAGCGGCATCTTCGACCGCGTCGAGCTCGCAGCCCACATGGAGTTCGCGATCTTCCTGTGGACCCTGGCATCGATTCCTGCCCTGGTGCGCAGGCTCGTTCCACGCACCCACGCTTCGGTCTCCTGGGTCGCGATGTTCCTGTTCCCCGGGATTCTGCTGTACGACTCGTCCCTCAACACGGGTGCCGACCACATCGCCGGGTTCTGGGCCATACCGGTCTACCTCACGCTGCTGCGAGCCTGGAAGAGCCTATCGCCGCGCTATTGCCTTCTGCTTGCGATCCCGCTTTCCGGCGCCTTGATGACCAAGCTGACCGCGGTCAGCATCGGCGCGTTCCCGATCCTGGCGATCGTCGTTCGCACGGTCTGGCTCCTGATCAGCAGGCTTCGACGGGGACGCGATCTGCCGGAGCTTCGCGGATGGTGGCGCGGTGTGTTGATCGCAGCGGTCGCGGGTCTGGTGCTGATGTCGCCGCACTGGCTCAAGAACTGGATCTGGTACGGGGATCCCTTCTATCCCATCCTGCACAATCATCTGCACCTCAGACCGTGGACCGCCGGGTCTGAGAACATCATGACCTGCTGCAGCCTGGCGGACTGGCATCCGACGCGCGATGTCGCCGGATTGAAGGAGACGCTCAAGGCGCTCTACACGTACTCCTTCGTCCCCAACGACTGGGAGACGTTCCACGGCAAGGTACCGGTGTTCGGCTCCCTGTTCACGGTCACCCTGCTGTGCATGCCGTTTCTCCGCAACACCAAGCGCCTCTGGGGCGTGTTCCTCGCAGGCCATGTCGGCCTGTTCGTCTGGTACTCCATCCATCACCAGGATCGGTACCTGCAAGCCATTGTGCCCTGGATGGTCGCTGCCACCGCGTCCGTGCTCATTCTTGCCTGGCGATCCCATCCCGCGGTGCGCGTGCCGGTCGTGCTGGTGGTTGCCGCCCAGGTGATCTGGGGCGGCGACGTGTACTTCATCCCCACGCACTCGATGATCTACGCGGCGCCGATCGTCAAGGTCACCGAGCTGCTCAACTCGGGGTACCGCAAGGACTACGAGAACCGGCTTCGCCCCTACAGCCCGTTCGCGGACGTCGGCCGCCAGCTCGATCGCCACAAGCACGTGCTGCTCGTGCACGATGACATGCAGCACCTCGGGGTGCGGGTTCGCAGCGTGTCCGACGACCCCGCGTTCCAGGGCGGCATCGACTACGCGTCGCTTCGATCGCCCAAGCAGGTATACGACCTGCTCGACGGCATGGGGATCACGCACGTCTACTGGAGCTCGGTGCGGGGCCGTGCAAGCCTCGCCTCGGATCTGATCTTCTACGACGTCGCCCTGAAGTACTTGACGCAGAAGAAGCAGGTTGCAGGAGCGAACCTCGGTCAGCTGCCCATCGAGGCTCCCACGGACGCGCCCTTTGGCGACATCGTCGGAGTCTACGGATGCAGCTCCGAGCAGTACAAGCAGGGGCTCTACCATCTGCACGAGCTCACGCACTTCCCTGCCGATGCAAAGCCTGCCAAGGGATTTCCCAAGCCGTTCCAGCCCGCACCTGCGGCGGAAGCGCTTCGCGCGCAGCTGCTGCAGGCAGACTTCATCATCTACGACACGGCGTGTCACCAGCCCTTCCCAGCTGGCCTCGAAGACGTGTTCGAGAGCCTCGCCCGAAGGGATCACATCAGCTATTGGGTGAAGAAGACGTCGCCGTGACGAGGTGGGTTCTCAGATCGGAGTGTCGGTCTGATCCGGCTTGAGCTCGCCGCGTCGAACCTTCACCGAGAACGCCTTGCCGTTCCAGTCGAGCTCCACGAGCGCGAACTTGACCGATCGCCCGCGTGGATCGTTGCGCCACTTCACGGACCAGGACGTGCGCTCCCACGCCTCCTTGCCCAGGAGCATCGCGTGCAGGCCGGTCGGCCCAGCATCGGTCACCTCGCCTGCCAGCTTGTCCTTGTCCGCTTCCCTGCCCGCGAGCACGAGGTTCGCGTCGAGGTCCTGCCAGGTGAGAAGCGCGAGCGTTCCCGGTCCGCTGAACAGCTGCAGCTCCTTGAGCTTGCGCACGATCGAGTCCACGGCTTGCTTGCCGCCTGCAGGCGTCGGGTCCTCGAGCAGCAGACCGAGACGCGCTGCAGACCACATGCGCGCCCACAGCCTCGGGTCGTTCGGGCCTGGGCTCCCCTCGCCTCCTGCAACCTCGCGCTCGAGTCGCAGCGCCTCGTCGATCCTTCCCGAGCCAGCGGCAGCAGAAGCGAGACGCAGCCAGTTCACGGGATTCTTCGGCTCGAGATCCGCGAGCGTGCGGTACTGCCGATAGGCGGCCGGGTACCAGCCGTGGCGCAGGAACGAGTCGCCGAGCACGCGACGCGATGCAGGGTTGGCTGGATCGAACTCCACGATCTCGGAGTAAGTTCGCAGCGCCTCGTCCTTCTCGTTCGTTGCCGCAAGCTGGTCGCCCAGATTCAGAGCGAGAAGCGGGGTCATGAAGCCGCGATCGCGAAGCCGGCGCCCATGCGACACGGCCTCCTGCACCTGCCCTGATTCGGCGAGCAGACGAACGAGCCGCGCATCTCCGCTGGGATCGCCAGGAGCGATCAGCATGGCCTTGCGCAGCTTGTCGAGCTTGTCGGCGATCTTGGGCGTGTCGAGCAGCTCGCGATCGACTTGCGCCCAGTCGACCTTGCCGCCGAACAGCACGCGAGAGACCGCTGCGGCCACGCGAAGGTCGACGGTGCGTCGGAGCACACGACGCGCCACGAACTTCTGTGCATCGCTTTCGGATGCGAAGTGCGACAGCACGGCTTCGACCGACTCCTCGGTCTCGATTCTCTTCTGGATGATGTCGAGCAGAGCCGATTGGTCCTTCCAATCAGGCAGCTCGCACCCCTGCCTTGCCAGCTCGTACTGCTGCATCAGGTCCACGCCTCGCGTGACGCCCTTGAGTCGTCGCTCCCAGAGCATGATGCGCTCGGCCAGGGGACGGGCCGCCGCGTCGCTGCAGCGTGCCGGCGGACGCTTCGGCACGGTGATCGGCTTGGGGGGAGTCGCGGCGAGCTTCGCCTTCTCGGCGCGCTCCTTCTCGGCCTTCTCCTTGGCCTGGGCCAGCTGGTCCTTGGGCGGCGGCGGAGGAGCATTGGCTGTCTTCGCCTTCTTGTCCCCGGCCGCAGGGAGATCGTCGGTTCTCCCCGGCTCTGCGGGCCGCGCCTTGGCAGCCCCGCCGCCCTTGGCGCCAAGTCCGCCAAGTCCTTGTCCGCCTCCCGGCGCCATCGTCGCTGCTGGCGGCGCGGCTCCCCCGAGCGCACCAACGGTCGCGAGATCGAGCTTGTCGAGCTCGCTCTTCTCCCCGCTCACCTCATTGTTCGCCGTTGCCTGCGCTTGCTCCGCCGGAGGCTCGGCAGCTGCCGGTGCAGCGGGTGCCTGCGAGGCATAGCGGCGATTCGGATTCCCCATCGAACCTTCCTCGCCCTTGGCTCGCGTGCCTGTTCCTCCCTGCTTGTCGTCAGGCGCGGAAGCTGGTGCGGCTTCATCCGAAGAGCGGTTCATGCCGCAGCCGGCCATGACCACCGGCCCCATCGGATTGAACAGCTCGGCCAGGCGCTGCTCCTGCACGTCGCTCTGGATTGCGGTCAGTCGCACGCCCCGCAAGGGCGAGTTGCGACGCTTGACGTTCTGCCGCGCGTAGGCTTGCTCGCTTTCGAGCGCCAGGATCGAGGTGTAGGGCGTCATCAAGCCGTATTCGAGCCCGAGCTCGAGCACTTTGGAGCGGTTCTCATCGGCCGAGGCGCCGCTGCCGAGCAGCTGACGCGCATACTCGCCGGCCCACAGCCGCGGGACCAGCGCTGTGACCACGCTCGACACGGTCTCAACCTGGTAGTCGGTCTTGAAGTCCTTGCCCGCGACCCTCCCCTTCACAGTGGCAGTCTTGGGCAGCCTGTGATGCGTGCGCGCCAGCAGGATCAGCTCTTCGCCGCGCGAGATGCGCCCAGCCGACGAGTAGAACGGCTGATCGAGCCCAGCACCCATGTCCACTTCCACATCGGTGACCGTCGGAGTCTTGATCAAGCTCGCAAGCTGCAGAGCCTGGCTCGTGGTCTGATCCGGCTCTGCGATCCTCACGTAGCGTCCTCCGCCGGTGCGCGACAGATGCTCCATGAGCGAATGACGCGCGTCCGCGCCGACCCCCACGCAGAACAATCGCGACCGAGAGCCTGCAAGCGATCGGCTGAGACGCTCGGTCAGGGCGTCCGGCGTCCATTCGCCCGAGGTGGGCGCGCCGTCGCCCACGTACACGATCGCGGGCTGCTCGCCGCCGTGAAGCCGTGCCAGCGCAGGCTCGAACATCGCCGCAAGGTCGGTCGCGCCCGCAGGCGTGTGCTCGCTCAGCCGCTCGAGCGCCTGCGCAATGTCCTTGTCCGTCGCAGGCGACATCCCATCCTTCGGGTAGAGCACGGTCGCTGACACGTCGACCGAGATCAGCGCGAACCGATCGTCAGGCGAAAGCGCCCGCAGGATCGCTTCCGCTGCAGCCGCGCGCAGCGCACGCGCGCTCTCATCGCCGCCTGCCGACGTGTCCACCACCAGCGCGATGTCGCCGCGCACTGCAGGGAGCGTGGCGAAGTCGACATCGGGAACGTAGCGAGCCATCACGTAGTCGGCCTGATCGCTGCCTGCCTCGAAGCGCCAGGTGCGCAGCGCCGCCATCTTCTTCTTACTCGCGATCTCGAGCTGGAAGTCGGCCTTGGGAACGTATCCGCTCCTGCGCATGGACACCTTGCGGCCATTGTCCTCCACCGTCGCATCCAGCGAGGTCGCCAGGGTCGCGTCCGCGCTCGAGGCTCCCAAATCCACGGACAGCGCGAACTCGTCGAACCGCACCGGATCATCGGACCGCAGCGGGTACACGTACCGGGTCTTGCCTTCGATCAGCGGAAGGATCTCGATGTACCGCAGCACCACGCGCCGCACTCCGTTGGCGGGAATCGGGAAGATGCGCGCGCGATAGCTGCGTCCATCCACCCACTCGAGCAGGGCCGGATCATTGGCGGCGCGCACAGCTGCTGCGTACTTTGCGGCAGCTTCCTTCTTCTCGGTGACCTCGCCTTCGACCAGAACGCCGTCGGTCTCCAGGGCAAAGCTCGTCACGCTCGCCTGCACCGGCAGCGTGAACCAATACCAGCCTTCAATCGCACGCCCGCCCGGGTTGGAGAAGGTCTGGTCGACCTCGGTCTCAGCGACGCCATCGCGAATGACCGAACGCACGACCTGCTTGGAGATCCCGAGCTTCGTGGCAGGCGTCGCAGGAGGCGCGAACGGATCCAAGCCGTAGATGCGTCCAGAGCCGCTGCCGACGTTGGCACGAGCCGCACGCGTGTCGCCCATGCCGCCGGTCCAGTCCTGCCAGAACGCGACCGGGCTCACCTTGGGCGCTTCCCCTCCCTTGGCCGTCGCCTGCTCGCCAGCATTGACCTCCACGCGTCCGCCAGGTGAATTCAGCGTCGCAAGCCCGCGCGCGACGTACACCGTTACTGAATCGCCCTCGCGAGCCACGCTCAGCCCGGCATCGGAGGCGGTGACGGCGTGCGCGCCTGCCTTGCATCCGACGGCATCGCGCTCGACGCGGGCCGCATCGAACCAGATCTCGCCGCGATTGAGGTCGACGGAGCGATCGCCGAGGACGACTTCGGACTCGCCGCGCAGGAAGACTCCGGCTCCTTCGCCGGTGCGCACGAAGGCGCGCGAACCTTTGCCGGTGGACACGACGGCTCCGAACCCGAGAGGAGTCCCGCTCAGGGCCTTGGTCGCGGCCTCCCCTTCCTTGACCGAGACGTCACCTGCGACCAGCTCCAGTCGCGCTCCGATCGTCTTGCCTTTCTGGGGCAGCGGTCGCTTGGCGATCACGAACACGATGATCGCGACTGCCACGGCAGCAGCGATCACTGCGAAGATCAACCTGCGAATGTCGTTTCGAATCGAGTTCTTGGCATTGCCGGTCATGGCGTTCCCCCGTCGGGTTGCTTCGATCACGCTACCATCAAGACGTTCGGGCGGGCTCCAGGATCTCTGGCGTCGTTGGACGCTACGACCCGCGTTATCTTGGATAACCCTAGGGGCTACCTTGCAGGGCAGAGGTGTTCACAGGGAGAAAGGAGGGCGGGAGGAGAGGATCTGTAGCGCAAGGGGCGCGCGGCTCTTGCGGGATACCCTAGGGGGGCATGCGCAACTTCGAAAGGCGAAGCAGAGCGCAATGCTGAGCTGACGCGGGGACCGCCTACACCTCGCGACGGCCCGGCCGCGCGCTGGTTCAACGCGTGTCGCGCGAACCAGCCACATCACCCTCCAAATCTCCCATCTCCCTGTGAACCCTCTCTGCCCCTGCAAGGAAGCCCCCCAGGGTATCCCGCGAGAGCCCGAACCGCCTGATCACGTTCGCGCTCGTCTCCTGCGCGACCTGCTCGAACGCCACGCCGCGAAGCTCCGCGATCCTGCGCGCGGTGTGCGCCACGTACGCGGGCTCGCATTTTTTCCCCCGAAAGGGAACTGGCGCCAGGTACGGGCTGTCGGTCTCCACGTAGTACCTATCCGACGGAACGAAGCGGGCCACCTCGTGCAGCGCGGTCGCCTTGGGAAAGGTCACGATCCCGGACAGCGAGATGTCAAAGCCGAGGTCCAGCGCCTTGCGCGCAAACGCGACATCCTCGGAGAAGCAGTGGAATACCCCGCCAAGCGCGCGTGCACCCTCGTCCTCGAGGATCTGCAGCGTGTCGTCCGATGCCTCGCGCGTGTGGATCACGATCGGCTTCTTCACCTCGTGTGCAAGCGCGATCATCCGCCGAAACACCTCCCGCTGCACGTCACGCGGGCTGAAGTCGTAGTGGTAGTCGAGGCCGATCTCGCCGACCGCGATCACGCGCTCGCGACGTACGAGGCTCGCGAGCTCGTCGAAAAATGCAGGGGATCCAGCGGACGCTTCGTGGGGATGGAGCCCCACGACCGCGACCACATCTGCACGTCGCTCGGCAAGCGCCACGGCGAAGCGCGCGGGTGCCGGGTCTCCTCCGACGCCGACGCAAACGAGCCCGCCCACGCCCGCCGCGATCGCACGCTCGATCACCGCGTCAGGGCCGGCCGGGAGGTGGTGGGTATCCAGGTGACAATGGCTGTCGATGAGCATCGGGCGAGGTTGTAGCGCCGCACACGCAGGATCGCCATGGAGCGCGGCCCGCGAACGTGCTTCCATCGGTATCGTGATCTACCTCGTATTCGCCCAGACCCACGAGCCGCGCGTGGACGTGCCAGCGATCGCCGACCACGGACGCAAGTTCTTCCGCTGCGACATCGAGTGCAAGCGCCCGGCAGAAGCTCCGGTCCTCAGCGTCGTGCTGGACACAGGCGCGAGCACCGAGCTCAAGGTGCGGCCGCGCAAGGCCTCGCGCGACGACCACTACGCTGCGCGCGAGGCAGAGACGCGTGGGCAGGCGGCCGGAATGGGAGCGCTTGCGGAGAAGTGCGAGTGCGTCTGGCAGGCAGAATTCGACGATGACGCACCCCCTGCCGCCGTGTTCGCCGCTTGCGGCGCGCTTGCATCGGTTGCGCTCGGCCCCGTGCTTCCTCCGGATCGCTCGACGCTCTTCGGCGTGCGCGGTGCGTTGGAGCGGCTCACGCTTGCCCAGGCCGGCGAGACACTGCAACCTTGAGCACCACGCCTGCGACGATCACCACCGCTGCCCTGGCAAGCTCCTTCCAATGCGCGCCACTGACCACGGCGAGCGTTGTTGCGGACGCGAGAATGCCGAGCACGATGTCGCGCTTTCCCAGGCCGCGGAACTTGCGGACACCGAGACGGATCAGCGACCCGGCGGTGCTTCCGTACTGGGCGAGCACCGCGATGCTCGACATCGCGAACAGCTCGTCGAGCGAGCCGATCTGGACCAGGCAGAACACCACGAAGGCGGTGATCGCAAGCGCGCGCGTCGGAACGCCGCGAGCATTCGACACGCCAAGCCACGGGCCAAACCCGTCTCGGCGTCCCAGAGCCGCGAGATAGCGCGGCGTCATGGCAACCATTCCAAGCGCGATTCCCAGCGCTGACACGCTCGTGCCCGCGGACAGCAACCTGCCCAGCCGCTGGCCACCGTAGGCGGTCGCGGCATCGACGAGCGGTGCCTTGCTCGCGCCCAGGCCGGGCAAGGCGCGTACGCACGCAAGATGCAATCCGACGTAGAGCAGCGTTGCACCGGCAAGTGCCACGACCGTGGCGATCGCAACGGAGCCCGGGCGCTTCACATGCCCCGCCGGCACGGCAACGATCTCGAATCCCTGGAGCGCGAACAGGACGATCAGCGACGCGCGGAGAAGCTCTCCGGTCGCTTCCGGCGCAGGTGTCGCCGTTGCAGGCGCCACAGGGACGAACGCAAGTGCCACGATCAGGAGCGTGACCAGGGGCAGGATCTTCGCGACGGTTACGCCGGTCCACGCCCACGCGCTGATCTTGAGGCCGGCGGCCACGATCGCGGCCAGAAGCAACACGATCAGCGACGCCGTGGCACGCACGCCCCACGAGCCAGCGTCCTGGTTCCAGGGGAGAGACTGGGCCAGCCCTCGAATCACCGCCGACGTGCTGAAGATCGCAGAGACGCAGGCGAGCCAGCCCACCACGAACGCGGCCCTGGGCCCGAACGCTTCGCGGGCGAATACGTACGGTCCACCGTCCTCGTCGAACCGGTTGCCGAGCCTCGCGAATGCCAGGGCGATCGGGAGGCAGGCGAGCGCGGTGGCGGCGTAGACCATCGCGCCAGCGGTTCCCGAAACCTGTCTCGCCACGGCCGCGGGGACGAAGAAGATGCCGACTCCCACCACGCCGTTGAGGCCGAGCGCGATCAGCTCGATCGGTCCCAACGCACGAGGCCGGGAGTCGTTCATGGCTCAGACGATGATGTCGCGGAATCGCTTGCGAACCAGCATGGCGGCAGCATCGCGCGCGCACTGATCGCAGTAGCCGTACATGCTTGCCAGCGAGTCGAGCACCTTGCGCAGCTCGCTCCTGCGGGGCTCCTGGAACGTCTGGTCGCCGTCGCGCACGAAGCTGACGATGTCGCGGCACAGCTCGGCGATCGGCTTGCGCAGCTTCTCGAACACGGCCTCGCGAAGCTTCTTGATGTGATCGCCGAACACGACCTCGTTGCGAGCGCGCTCGCCGGGATGGTCGATCGCCCAGGCAGCGATGGTCGACAGCAGCGACTTGCGGAATTCGGCGGCCTCGCCCTTCCACCCGAGCAGCCCCTCCACTTCGAGCATCATGCGCTCGTTGGCTTCCTCGTACGCACCCGTGGCCCGGTTGCGGATCCGCTCGCCGCGGGTCCAGGCGGTCACGTGCTCGATGTACAGCTCGAACAAGCCGCCGTACTGTGCGTCGTCCACCAGCCCGCTGGCATTGCGCATCTCCTCTTCCCACCTGTCGAGCAGGCGATCGCGAAGGATCTCGCGGAACGCAGCATGGTCGTGGTAGCCGCCGGAGCGACGCTCCTCGCGCAGCCAGGCGAACTGGCTCGACCGCGTGCACAGCTCGTCGAGCTCCTCGATCACCGCGAGCGGCGACAGGCACTTGTACGACGAGGACTGGGACGCATCGAGCATCACGCCGCGCATCTCGCGAGGGCTGGCGCCGAGGATCCCTTCGTAGATCGGTCGGGACCTTCCCTCCTCGTAGACCTCCAGCATCCCGGCGTGCAGCACGTTGGTCTCGTCAAGGCTCAGCCGCGGGGGCATGGCCCCGGTTCCGAACAGGTCGGCTTTCTCGATCGCGGTCAAGGACGGGGCGATCTTGGCGAGATCGCCGGTGAAGTGCTCGGCCTCGGGCGGCATCAGCCGCGTCAGGACCGCGAACATCGCGGCGATCTGCGTGGCGTGCGGCGCAACGTGACGCCCGACCTGCGAGGCGATCTGCACGTCGTAGATCTTCTGCTCGTCCAGGTAGCTCAACAGGTACGGCGTGCGGATCAGCTCCAGTCGTCCTCGGAAGCTCGGGAACTCCGGATGCTCGCGGAACGCTGCGAGATGGATCTCGTTGGCGCTGCCGATCATGACGCAGTTGAGCTGCAGGTTCTGACGGGACAGCGCGACCTCGCCGGTCTCCACGGACAGCTGCAGGTACTTGTAGGCATCCAGAGGGCGCTTGAGCAGATCGCTGAACTCGAGCACGCCGCCATGGGCATCCACAAGCTCGCCGAATGCTTCGAACAGCGGTGTGGCCTGCAGCACCGTGGGCAGCGACCCGAGCGACTGATCCGCCGTCACCTGCCGCTCGCCGGCATCGACGGACATCTGCGGCCCGAGGGTCACGGCGCCCACGCGGTAGCGGCGAGACACGAAGTAGCGCTCGACCTGGACGTGACGCAGCACCTCGCTGAGCGAGCCCTTGTACTTGGAGAGCAACGCCTCGAAAACCTGCTGGTTCTTGTAGGCGAGCTGGCCGCGCAGCAGCCATTGCGACGGCGCTTGATCGAACCCCGCACGCGTCCACAGCTCGTCGATGAGCGATCTTCGCTGCTCCACCGGAATCAGGAACAGAGGATGGTCCCTGACCTCGATGACGAGACGCGAATCGATCTCGCTATCGGAAAGGTGCGCATAGGAAGCGCCTGATGACAGGGAAGACGCGCGGTCGCGCGAATCGCTGAAGCCGATCGAGCCCTTGATCGTCTTGGTGTTGGGGAAGACCCAGTGGAACCTGTAGAGCGCGCCTTCCTCGAGGCTGGAGTAGTGCTCCAGGGCGCGCATGATGCACGCGGCCAGCGTGCTCTTGGCGCTTCCGTTGGGGCCGTGGGTGAGGATGACGCGATTCGGGCGCCCTTCCCGGACGAAGTTGCACAGCACGCGGTAGATCTCGGCCTGGACTTCCTCCTGGCCCACCAGCGCGTCGCGCCGAGCGTCCTGCTGCGCCTCCCACGGCAGATCGAACAGCTTCCAACGCCTGACCTTGCCCCAGGGCTTGTCGATCATCTCCGTGCCGAAATGGTCGAAAATGTCGCGCACGTACGTTGCCGCGTCCCGTCCGTAGCGGGCGGGTTGGGTCGCGAACAGGTCCAGGTACTCCCCGAAGGACAGGAGCAGCTGCCCTTTGGAGAACTGGTCCTCGAACGAGCCTGCGATGCCTTCCAGACGCTTTCTGGCGATGTTCGATCGTTCCTCGTTGCTCATTGCCCACCGAGCCTAGCACCGCCCGCCAACGCCAGGCACCCCATGCTTCCATCCGGGGCGGTTTGCCCGGATCCTCGCGGCGGGGCGCGGCATGCCGTTGTACGCACCGCATCATCGTCGTAGGCTCGGCCCGTGATTCCGGGCATCCAGCAGTTGCGCACGATCGGGGCGTTCAGCCGACTGCTAGCATCAGCGGCCGCCTCCTCACTCCGGCCCGGCACGGGCTTCGACCTGGCTTCGTGCCCGCGCCTCGCGGGAACCGTTCCGCGCGCGTCCACCCGCACCTTGGCCCGGTTCGTGGAACGTACGGGCGGGGATCCTGACCTGTACCGCGCCCCGGGCGACTCGTTCTTCGTACCGCCCACGTTCTTCGCCGCTTGGGCGCTTCCCGAGTTCGCGCGCGTGCTGGCGGTCTCCGGGCTTCCTTTCAACTTCGTCCGCACCTTGCACGCGGCCTCCAGCGTGCAAGTGCATCGCCTCACGACGTGTGAAGAGCCGCTGAACTTCACGGCGAGCGTGGAGGCTGTGCAGCGCACCGGAGATCGGACGCGCATTGATCTGAAGCTCGAGCAGATCGCGCTGCGCGGCCAGCCGGTGCTCACCGCAACGCTCAGCCTCGTGCTCCCCTCGAGGCGAAAGGGCGCCAGACGCGCGCCAGAGCTCTTGCCCGAGTCGGCGACACGGCTCGATAGCCTCGAGCTCGGCCCGTCCGAAGGGTGGCGCTACGCGCGCCTGTCCGGCGACTTCAACCCGGTGCATTGGTCGCGATCCGCCGCACGGCTCTCAGGGCTGCCCGGACCGATCGCCCATGGCTTCAACGTGATGACGCGGGTCTGCCACGTTGCCGTGGGCAAGCTGGCGGGCAAGCTGTCGCGGTTCGGCATGCTCGAGGTCGCATTCCGCAAGCCGATTTCGCTTCCCGCAACGCTCGGACTGTGGACCGGCCAGCCGGACGCCGGCACAGGCCGCATTCCCCTGTGGGTGGCGGCAGGGCCGGGTGCTATCACCCTGCTGACAGGCCACGTGGAGCTGGTTCCATGACCGCTGCTCGAACGTTTGCGATCCGGACGGCGCGCCAGCTGCTGTCGAAGCTGCCTCTCCCCATGGCAACGCCGGTGGACCTGCCGCGCGCTGCCCCGAGTCCGAGCCCCAAGTGCCTCGCGTTCAAACGCCTGGCTCTGGTGGGCAGGGGCGCTCCGGATGCAGCCGTGCTCAGCGATTTCCTCCAGGACTGCGGTGGCCGCGTGGAGATGGGCTCGTCGACCGATCCGGCCGATTGCGTGGTGGCAGTGCTCGGAGAGCGGCCGAGCTACGACGATCTGGCCGGGTTGCATGGCTCGCTGTCGGCGCGCGTGTCGGCGCTCTCGAAGTGCGGACGCGTGCTGATCGTCTCGCGCTGCAGCTCTCCGGTCGTCACCGGCGGCGTGCACGGATTCGTTCGATCGCTCGCGCGCGAGCTGGGACGCAAGGGTGTGACGGTCAACGCGGTGATGAGCGATGACCTGTCCGCCGCTTGCCCCCTTGCGGCGTTCCTCCTTTCAGAGCGGGCGAGCTACATCTCGGCGCAGTCGCTGGTAATGGCCCCGGGCGCTGCACCTGCCTCCACGGATGCTGCGCCGATGCTCGCGGTCGTCACAGGCGCTTCCCGTGGGATCGGGGCGGCCATCACGCGGATCCTGGCCGCCTCCGGCTATCGCGTGGCAATGCTCGACGTCGCCCAGCAAGCTGAACAAGGGCAAGCGGTGTGCGATTCGCTCGGCGGGGAGCCGGCGGGCATGTCGTTCGTGGCGTGCGACGTGCGAGACGACGCTGCTGTGGAGAGGACTCTCGAGCGCGTCCGATCGCTGTCACCCCTGGGAACGATCGACGTTCTGGTGAACAACGCGGGGATCACGCGAGATCGCACCTTTGCGAAGATGTCGCCGGATGCGTGGGGGGATGTGCTCGGGGTGGATCTGGGTGCAGTGATGCATGTCACGAGGCGGGCCCTGACGCGGATGGCCCCTGGCGGGCGCATCATCAACGTTGCATCGGTCACTGGGCTGTCCGGCAACTTCGGGCAGACCAACTACGCCGCAGCCAAGGGGGGGGTGGTGGGGTTCACCCTGCAGGCAGGAAGGGAGCTCGAGTCCCGTGGGCTGTGCGTGACCGCGGTGGCGCCCGGGTTGATCGAGACGGCGATGACCGACGCGATGCCTGCAGTGCAGCGAGAGATCGCCAAGCAGCTGATCAGCCTGGCGCAGGCAGGGATTCCTGAAGATGTGGCGATGGCCGTGGAATTCCTTGCGCGCCGCGAGTCGTGGCCCCTGCGCGGGCAGGCCCTGCGCGTCGATGGTGGGATGTTCTTTGGACCTTGAAACTCGAAGTCACAAGCAATCCGTTGCAAACCCGAGGAGCGGTAGATCATGAGCGCGAACTTCTTTCTCGACAACGAAGACCTTCGGTTCCAGTTCGAGAACGTCATCAACTGGCAGGAGATCGTGGACTTGACCGAAGCCGGCTACACGCTGCCGGACGGCCACGCGAACCTGCAGGACGCCATGGAGTTCTACCGGAGCGTCATGGAGGCGGTCGGGGAGTATTCGGGCGAGCAGATCGCGCCGCGGTGGCGCCAGATCGATCAGGAGGGCAACCACCTGGTGGACGGCGAGGTGGTCTACGGCAAGGCGATTGGCGAGATCTTCGAGGGGATCAAGCAGCGCGAGCTGTACGGCATGAACATCCCACGTGAGCTCGGCGGCCAGAACTGTCCGATGGCGCTGTTCTTCGTGACCGCGGAGCTGTTCGCGCGCGCCGACACGTCGGTGATGACCCACTACGGATTCCACGGCGGCATCGCGATGGCGTTGCTGGCCTATGCGGCCAAGGAAGGCTCGATCAAGATCGACAAGACCGGGATCGTCTCCACGCGCTGGGAAGGAGCGATCCGCGAGATCGCT
This sequence comes from Deltaproteobacteria bacterium, assembly GCA_016218915.1. Classification (GTDB taxonomy): domain Bacteria; phylum Myxococcota_A; class Polyangia; order Polyangiales; family Polyangiaceae; genus JACRCQ01. Next base: position 239,368 of record JACRCQ010000030.1, on the reverse strand, counting down.
GCAGGCAACGCCAGCGGCGCCATGGACCTGACCGAGCCGGATGCTGGAAGCGACCTGGGGCGCATACGCATGAAGGCCGAGGAGCGCAACGGCAAGTGGCACCTCACGGGCGAGAAGGTCTACATCACATCTGGCCAGGGGCAGTATCACCTGGTGCTCGCCAAGACCGGATCGGCGACGGGCGGTGACGAATTCGAGGCGCTCAAGCGCTTGAGCCTGTTCCTGGTGCCGCGAAAGATCGAGCGCGACGGCAAGGTGATCCACAACATCAAGGTCACCAAGATCGAGGAGAAGATCGGCCATCACGGCTCAGCCACCTGCGCGCTGGAGTTCGAGGACGCCGAAGGCGAGCTGGTGGGCAAGGTCAACCAGGGATTCGAGCTGATGCTGCTGCTGATGAACAGCGCGCGCGTTGGCGTGGGCTACGAAGCCATCGGCTTGTCCGAGGCGGCCTTTCGGATGGCGCGCGACTACGCCAGCACCCGCAAGACCATGGGCCAGACCATCAACAAGCACCCGGTCGTGGCCGAGATGCTCATGGACATGGAGCTGGACATCATCGCAGGCCGCGCTTTGAACTTCGCCACCGCCAACGAGGTCGAGATCAGCTCCAAGCTGGAGTTGCTGCTCAGCGCCGGCGCGATCACCGACCCGGATCTCAAGCGAAAGTACGAGCGCAGGCTGAGCAAGGCGCGTCGCCGCTCCAGGTTCCTCACGCCGCTGGTCAAGTACGCGGCGAGCGAGAACGCAGTGCGCATCGCGCGCAACGGCATGCAGATCCACGGCGGAATCGGCTACATCTCCGAGCTGGGTGCCGACAAGTTCCTGCGCGATTCGCTCGTTCTCACGATCTACGAAGGCACCTCGCAGATCCAGGCGCTGATGGCCCTCAAGGACAACATGATGATGGCCTTGCGCAAGCCCGGCCTGTTCGCTCGCAACATCGCCCGTTCGCGTCTGTTCGCCACCACCACCTCCGACGAGCTGCAGCGCTTGTACTACAAGGCGGAAGCCGGGCTGTACCAGGCCGTGGCGACCGTGCTCGGACGCGTCGCGTCAGGCAAGTTCAAGAGGACGATCGCGGACAAGGGGTGGAGCGAGGTCTCGGACTTCATCAAGATGTCCTCGTGGGATCCCAAGACGGACTTCGCACCGGCCTTGCTTCACGCTGAGCGCTTTGCCCAGGGGCTTTCGCAGGTGGCATCGGCACGCATCCTGCTTGACCAGGCAGCGCGATTCCCGCAGCGACGCAAGATCGCCGAGCGCTATGTCAGGCGCATGGCCCCGCGCGTCGCGTACCTGACCGACCAGATCCTTGCTGGCGACAGCGCGGTCTTCGAGTGGATCGCTGAGCTCGCCTAGATACTAGAAACTGGGAACAGGAGTGCGAATGTAGGACACAGAATGGTCGGACCGGGGGGCGCGGCGAGCCGGCACGCTCTTGCCATTCCGTGTTCGCATTCCAGTTCCTGTTCTCGGCTGCCAGTTTTCTCCAGCTCTTTTCCCGGCCGGGGAATACCGCGCCAGCGGCCCGGGGCACTCCCTCTCACAAACCTGCTGCGGAGATCGGCCCGGCACGCTAGTTTCGCCCCCATGGACACGGCGCCGAGCCCGGATTCCCGAGCCTTGCTCAGCAAGCTGCTGCAGCACGCGAGCCAGGGAATGTCGCGCGTCGAGTTCTTCCGCTCGGTATCCCAGGCCCTGCTCGACGCCTCGACCTGCGACACGATCGAAATCTTCCTGCGCGAGCCTCGTTGCACCTACCGCTGCTTCCTCAGCCGCAAGCAGGGCGGCTCGTTCCACTTCGGGCGGCAGCAGCACGAGACGATCCTCGAAGGGCGCGAAAGCACGGAAACCACCCTCGCGACTCTTCGAAGAAGCCTGGCGCCAGCCCAGTTCAAATCTACGCAGCACGGCAGCTTCTTCGCTGGGGACATTGTCCCCACCGACGGCTCCCGTTCGATCGCTCTGGTTCCGGTGGTAGCTGGGCTCGACGAGATCGGCGTGATGGTCCTGCACAGCGGGCAGCCCGGCTTCTTCACCGATACGTCCATGGAGAGCTGCGAGCACATGGCCGACGCGCTCGCCTTGAGCCTGGTGTACCAGAGGGCGCAGTGGGCAACGCGCGAGCGGGTCAAGGAGCTGACGTGCCTGTACTCGATCGCGCAGGTCGCGGATCAGCACGAGCTCAGCGTGGATCGGCTCCTGCAGCGCGTTGCTGCAACGCTGCCTGCGGGCTGGCAGTACCCCGAGATCTGCCAGGCTCGCATCGTGCTCGATCGTGCCAGCTTCGAGTCACCCCGCATCGGCGAGCCGATCGACACGCAGACCGCGGACATCGTGATCGCAGGCATTCGGCGTGGCGTCGTCGAGATCTCCTACTCCGACAAACGGCCTGAGTTCGACGAAGGTCCGTTCCTGCAGGAGGAGCGGACCCTGATCAACGAGGCGGCACGTCAGATCGCGTTGATCGTGCAGCGCCGCTTGGCGGACGAGGAGCGGGGGCGTCTGCAGGAGCAGCTGCGGCACGCGGATCGGCTGGCAACGATCGGCCAGCTTGCGGCCGGAGTGGCGCACGAGCTCAACGAGCCGCTGGGAGCGGTGCTCGGGTTCGCCCAGCTCGCAAAGAAGAGCCCCAGGTTGCCCAGGCAGGCCGCGCAGGACCTCGATCGCATCGTGCGTGCGGCGCTCCACGCGCGCGAGGTGGTCAAGAAGCTCATGGTCTTCGGGCGACAGACCCCGCCGCAGAAGAGCCTGGTCCAGCTCAATCGCTTGATCGGTGAAGGGCTGGAGCTGGTCCGACCCCGTTGCGACAGCGAGGGAGTCGCGGTCCAATGCACCCTGGAGCCGGGGCTGCCGGCGATCGTCGCGGATCCGAACCAGATTCAGCAGGTGCTCGTGAACCTCGTGGTCAACGCGGTCCAGGCGATGCCCGGCGGAGGCACGATCACGATCGCCACTTCGAACGTGCCGGGCGCGGTCTCCCTGTCTGTAGAGGACACGGGCTCAGGCATGACCGAAGAAGTGCTGAAGAACATCTTCGTTCCCTTTTTCACCACAAAGAACGTTGGGCAGGGCACGGGACTCGGGCTGTGCGTAGTGCACGGCATCGTGACCTCGCACGGTGGCACCATCCAGGTCGACAGCAAGGTCGGGCGCGGCACCAGATTCGACGTGCGCCTGCCTGCATCCGTACCGACGCAATGACAGGAGCAGCAAACCATGAACCGTTCCGCGACCAAGGAACGCATCCTCGCAGTAGATGACTCGCCGGACACCCTGGAAGTCTTGCGCCGCAACCTCGCATCCCACGGCTACCAGGTGCTCATCGCTCCGGGCGTGGCCGAAGCGGTGAGGATCCTGGAAGAGGGGCCGGTCGACGTCGTGGTGACGGATCTCAAGATGCCGGGTGCCTCCGGACTCGACTTGATCCGTCACGTGCGCGACAACTTCAAGAGCACCGAGGTGCTCATGATCACCGGATATCCTTCGGTGGAAGGTGCGGTCGAAGCGGTCAAGACCGGAGCGGACGACTACCTGTCCAAGCCGTTCACCGACGAGGAGCTGCTGACAGCGGTCAAGGGCGCGTTCGAGAAGCTGCGCGCGAGAAACGCGATGCAGGCGCCGCCCGATGCGCCGGCCTACCCCACGCCAGCGCTGATCGGCGAGTGCGAAGCGATGCGCTACACGCTTCATGCCGTGGGCAAGGCAACCCACAGCAAGGCACCTGTGCTGATCACCGGAGAGCAGGGCACGGGAAAGGAGCTCATCGCCCGCTCGATCCACTACAGCAGCCCCCGAGCTTCGGCCCCCTTCGTGCTCGTCAGCTGCTCGGTCATCCCGGGCGACCGCGTCGAGAGCGAGCTGTTCGGCTCGAGCTCCCCTGCCCCGTCGCGCACCGGACTCGTGCACGCGGCCCAGGGGGGCACATTGTTCTTCGAGGAGATCGCGGCCGCGATCCCGGCGGTGCAGACGAGCCTCGTGCGCCTGATCCGCGACAAGGCCATGCCCGAAGACGCGCCGCCGCTGCCCCACGCTGATGCGCGGGTAATTGCGTCATCGGCGCGCGATCTCAAGTCGCTCGTTTCGCGCGGCTTGTTCCGCGAGGATCTGTACTACGCGCTCAATGTGATCGAGGTGCGTGTGCCTCCGCTTCGCGAGCGTGGCGACGACGTCCTGATGCTGGCTCGGCACTACGCCCTGAAGTTCTCGGCCGAGCAGGGACGGCCGGAGCCGAGGTTCTCGGACCGGAGCCTGCGCGTGCTCAAGAACCACTCCTGGCCGGGCAACCTGCAGGAGCTGGAGAACACCATCCAGCGGCTGGTGGTCATGACCGACGCCGGCGTGATCGACGTGCCCGACCTGCCGTCGCTGATGCGCTTCTCCGCGCTTCGGGACCGCGGCCTGGACCGAAGCCTCGCCGAGATCGAAGCCGAGCACATCCGCAACGTGATGGGCAGCGTGCAAGGCAATCAGACCCGCGCGGCAGAGATCCTCGGGATCGATCGAAAGACGCTGCGCGAGAAGATGAAGCGGATCAACAAGGCCAACGAGGGGTAGATCGCCCGAAGAGACACGCCGGTGGCGTGTCGCTACCTGATCTTCTTGAGCAGCGCGAGCCCGGATCGCTCCGCGATCTTGGCGTACTTGCCCGAAGACAGCGCCTGGTTGGCGTGATCGCCGCCAAACCCGCCCGAGCCCACCCGGTACAGGATGTAGTCCGCATCGCAGTGGCACACGCGCAGGGCGTAGGCCACCAGACGGCTCGAAACGTGCGGGCACTCGTTCTCCGAGGCGGACAGCGAAGCCCCGCGCGGCACCATGGCCGCCAGCTCCCGCAAATCCTTGAGACGGACCTTCTCCTCCTCGGTCATGGGCTTCAGGTCGATCGGGCCCCAGGCAGCCACGAAGGTGTTGCGCTGCATGAGCACGCCCCAGTTGTAGCTGGTGGCGAGCGTGGCAACGACCATCGTCGCGATCGCTGCGCGCTCCTTCCAGATCCCCTGCTTCTCGCGGATCGACTTGAGCACGATCGGGGCGGCCGTGAAGATGAACGGCACCCAGTAGAACACGTACTGGAACGTGGTGTCGGTCGTGGGCCCGTATCCGGTCGTCAGGATCGTGAACAGCGCCGCAGGCAGGAATCCCACCCAGATCCAGGGGCGACGCAGCGGAAGGAACGCGAGCGGAAGCATGATGCGCGCGACGTGCAGGATCTTCGCCTCGGTGAGCAGGGTGCCGAGCACGAACACCGGGTTGGTGAGCAGCGTCTTGATCACGCCCCCAAACGTGGGATCGCCAGGTGGGAACAGCCCCTTGTACATGTCGTGGAACCACCACGACCCGAAGTGAGGCATGACCACGAACTTGATGGCCACGAAGTACGCGCCGCTGATCAAGGCCACGACGAGGCCGGCGAGCGGGCGGTACCCGGTGAACATCATGATGGCGCCTGCGATGGCGAGCGACACGGAGATGTCTTCGCGGCATCCGAGGGCAATCACGAAGATCACCGCAAACGCCAGGTTCCTGCGCGTGTCGAGCAGGTAGAACGCCCAAAGCAGGAACGGCGTGGCCACGGGCTGGAAGTGGAAGTCGTAGAAGATGCCGCTGTGCGCCGGCGCGTAGAGCAGATAGGCGCCCGCGATCAGCATCGCCGTGAGCTGCGATACCCGGCGCCGCGCGAGCAGGAACACCGGCAGCGCCCCAGCCGCTACCGCCGTCGCCTGCAGGATCAGGATCGTCTCGGCGCGCGGTGCGATCGAGTAGAACGGCAGGAAGAAGAAGATCGACAGCTCTGCATGGGCCTGCAGCGAGGACCAGTTCGGGCCCGGCACCTGCGTGTAGCAGCTGAACGGGTGCCCGTTGAGAGCGACGTAGAAAAGGTTGTTGAAGATGCCGAGATCGTAGGCCGCAGTGCCCAGCTTGTGATGGTGCCGGATGCAGAAGAAGCTGACCACCACGGCAAACGCGATGGAGCCCAGGATGACCGCGATGAGCGGAAGCGCGCGGGTGACGCGCGGCAGCTTGCGCACGACCCAGTCGCGGGCACGCCGCATCCACCCCCAGAATCGATCGGGCATCGCTTCGAGCGAGGCGCTGACCGTGCGCTCCAGCACCAGGATGGTGATTCCCAAGGTCGCGGCGAGGCGCATGGGATCGGACTTCCATGGCGCAAAGCGGAAGATCGCCGGGGCGAGGCACACCAGCACCAGCGGCGACAGGATGTGCGAGACACGGCGTACGCCGCAGACGGCCGCGTGCGACCGTTTCCAGAGCAGCACGACCGACGGGATGAAGGCCCCGACGATCGCGCCGATCGCGATGGAGATCAGCAGCACCTTCCGATCGCGCGGATCCAGCTGGTTCTGCAGCAGGAAGGCGTCGACCCAGTTGGTCCGGAACACCTGCTGGCCGTACATCACGAGCGACGCGCCGATGCCGGCGAAGAGCGCGAGCGACCGGAAGACCTGACTCCAGTCCGCTGCAGGCCCGCTTGGAGGCGGGTCCGTCGGAAGATTGCTGTGCGGTGTCTGCGCGCTGCTCATGCCCGGCGCCCGCTCATCGCACGTCGGACCGGCAACGGCAAGGGGACGCCGCGGTCGCCCTTCTCGCGCGGACGGGATTCTGATACGCCAGACAGGCACGTCGCGCCGAGGCTGCCATGCACCTGTCCATCGTCATTCCCTCCTACAATGAAGAGAAGCGCCTCGGCGCGAGCCTGGATCGCATTCGCGACTTCCTCGCGTCCAAGGCCTACGAACGCGAGGTGCTGGTGGTCAACGATGGCTCGAAAGACGCTACCAGCGAAGTGGCTCGCGGGTGCATCGACGACTTCCGCAAGGCGGGCATCGACCTTCGGGTGATCGAGAATCCGGGCAATCGAGGCAAGGGATTCAGCGTCAAGAACGGCATCCTGCAGTCGCGCGGGGAGATCGCCCTGTTCACCGACGCGGACCTGTCAGCGCCGATCACGGAGGCCGACAAGCTCGTGGGGCCGATCGAGCGGGGCGACTACGACGTGGTGATCGCATCGCGAGCGCTCAGCGGCTCCGTGATTCCGGTGCACCAGTCGATCATCCGCGAGACCGCGGGGCGCACCTTCAACGTGCTGATGCGGTCGATCGTGGGCCTGCCCTACAAGGACACGCAGTGCGGGTTCAAGGCATTCCGGGTGGACAAGAGCAGGCCAGCGTTCGAGAAGCAGGTGATCGAGGGGTTCGGATTCGATGCGGAGCTGCTGTTTCTCGCGCTCCGGCAGGGCTTGCGCATCCTGGAGGTGCCGGTCGAGTGGAGCCACGTGGAAGGCTCGAAGGTCGGCCTGCTCTCGGATTCGACGCGAATGTTCACGGACCTGGTGAAGATCAGGTGGAACGAGCTGAAGGGCGTGTACAAGTAGCCCGCGCATCTGCCGTGGCAGGTTGTCCGATGCGCGCCTTCAAGCTATGACAGGGGCCTCTTCCTTGGAAAATGCCCGTGACTGACCCTGCGCCCAGCCAGCCGCCTGCCCCTGCCCCGGAGCGCCCCAGCGACGAACGTCCGCTGTGGAAGCGCGCCATGCCCTTTGTCGTGGCAGGCCTGCTCATCGTGTTCATCTTCCGCAATCTCGACTTTGCGGCGTTCATCCGTCACCTCAAGACCGTCAACTACCCCGCGTTCCTCGCCTTCGTCGCGGTCTTCAACGTCGCCAATCTCGGCGCGGATTCGGTCGCGACCTCGTTCGTGTACCGCAAGACGATCTGCCCGGTGAAGACCGGAGAGTTCTTTCTGATTCGCGGGGCTTCGTACCTCCCTTCGCTGCTCAACCACCACGTGGGCCAGGCATGGCTCACCTGGTACATGTCGCGCGCGTACAAGGCGACGATGTGGCGTGCAGCTGGCGCGACGCTGCTGGTCTATGCGACGACGTTCGGCTCGCTGTTCCTGTTCGGGGCCTTGGCCTTGCTGTTCGATCACACCCAGCAGCCGTGGCTGGCCCCGACGATCGGGGTGGGAACCGTCGCCGGGCTGGGCTACCTCGCAGTGATTCACGTAGCGCCGCCCTTTCTGGCGAAGCGGCAGATCCTGGCGCCGCTCTTCGACGTTGGGGTCAAAGGGCACATCCTGGCCCTGGCGCTGCGCATACCGCACATGATCGTGCTGTTCCTGGGGAGCTGGCTGCCGTTCTATTTCTTTGGCGTGAAGATCCCTGCAGGAGCGGCATTCGCTTATGTGCCGGTGCTGATGGTAGTGCAGGCCTTGCCCATCACGCCCCAGGGCGTGGGAACCCGAGACGTCTTCGCGTACCACTACTTTGCGCGCTACGCGGTTGGCGGGATTGCAGAGCAGCAGGCGGCCGTGGCAGCTACGACCCTGACGTTTGCGGTGGCATTGACGCTGATCCAGATCGGATTCTCGCTCATGCTGATGCGCAGGGCGCTGAGCAAGATACGGAGCTAGGGGCGCGCTCCTCTCGCGGGATACCCTAGGGGGCTACCTTGCAGGGCAGAGATGTTCACTGGGAGAAAGGAGAGCGGGAGGGGATTTGAATCTCACGGATCCCGCGGAGCATGCGGGAAACCTGCGAGGATTTGAGACTGGCGCGACGGGGCCGACGCGTTGTGCCAGCCACCAGCTCTCCGATCCTGTCTGCGGCTGTCTGCGAGATCTGCGGGTTGCTTCCAGCTGCGAAGTCTTCGCGCGACGCAACGAGTACGCATCGACCATGGGCGCCACCCCCAAAACTCTGTGACCTCTGTGCCCTCTGTGGTCAATCTCCGGAGGTCGCGAAGGCTCGGATGCGAGGTTTCCTGAAGGAGTGCACTGTGCGATGATACTGGCGTCGGAAACAGCGGAGGCTTGCAGCGCCGACCGATGGTGCTATCTCTTCCATCGAGGGCCTTCATGACCAACGGTTATGCGCGCGCGAGCTCGGCGTTCCTGTGCTTCGGTGTGCTTCAGTCTCTTCTCGCGTTCTCGTGCAATTCTGAGCAACCTTCCACGACGGCAAGCGACGCAGCAACACTGCCCGATGCGCAGCCGGACTCTGCGATACCTGGTGACGCAACGAGCGATCCGCCGGGAGACGTCACGAACGAGTCGACGGCACTTACCTCGTGCCCGGCTGCCCCCACAGCCCCGCTGACACCCTCTGCCGCCAGCGGCGATCCGTCTTTCCAGGATGGAATCCCGTGCGGCTCTCTGTTCGCCGCCGCTCGCATTCACTCCGACGACAAGATCTCCACGAGTGGATTCGAGTCCAGCCCAAGTGACGGGGGAAGTGGGGTACTCGGCCTGACGGTGAGGCGGTTCTTGCCCGATGGGTCCACGGACACTTCCTTCGGAAACGCTGGCAAAGCGATCGTGGCCCCCATCGCCGACGCCTACTTCCAGCAGAGGCCAGTCCGGCTTGGATTAGGGGCGGTGAGCGGCAGCTTGGTCGCAGGAACGACCCAGGATTGGTACATGGATTCCAACTGGCTCACGGCTTGGATAGGCGCTGATGGCGCCGTCCTGAACGTGGCTGGGCCACCTCATGGCAATGACCCACGGCCCCGGTGGCTGAACGACCTTGCCGTTGCGCCCGATGACTCGTTGCGGCTGGCGGTTGGCGGAGGGTACGAGGAAGCGGGATTCGGCGCAGTGGTTCGGGCCGACAGCCAAGGCGCAATTGCCTGGAGGTACGAGACCTCGCAGTTCTTCGTTCCCACCCAGATCTTTGCGCTGGGCGATCAGACCGTGGCGATGGGCAATTCGAGGGACGCACCGGACTTCTGGGTCCTCAAGCTCGATGGCGACGGAAGTCCAGTTGCATCCTTTGGCAGCGGCGGGTCCCTGGCACTTCCCAACGAACGCGGGATCGGTGCAGTGCAACCCGATGGCAGCATCGTGCTTGCGCTATCAGACCCGCCGCGACTCGTAGGCCTCGATTCGGCCGGGAGCTTCACCCATTGCTTCGGTTCCGAAGCTGGCGCGTGGACCGCGTTCAATGCGTTGCAGGTCGCGCCTGACGGGCGGATCATCGTGGGAGGCGCGATGGGGCCGAAGGAGAACCCCACCACGGTCGTTGCCCGGTACCTATCGGACGGCTCGCCGGACATCACCTTCGGAGGCAACGGCTACGCGGTCGTCCCGTCGTCCAGTCTCGTGGGAATCCAGTCCGGAAATCGGATTCTGTCGTGCGAGTCAGGGGTGATGAAGCGCTACCTACCTTGAGCGAAGACCAGATTTCGCCGGCCGCGCGAGGGGCGGCGTCCATCGGGACTCGGATCGCGTATCACTTCTCTACCTTGTAGAGCCGCCAGCGTCCGGCTTCCACCAGGAGCCTCGCTGTGTGCCCGCTCGCGGTCCGCACTCCTGGATGCACCGGGTCGTACGACTTGCCCTGCACGAGGATGTAATCAAAGTAGCGTCCATGCTTCTCCATGCTGAACGCGCCCGGTGCTGACCAGCCTGGATTGGGCAGATCGCGCTCGTGGCGGTACACGAGTGGATTGCTGCCGGTGTCGAACATGTTCGGCTCGTAGCCTCGGGCCTGCCCCGCAACGTAGGCGCCAAACTGGCTGTACACCTCGATCGGGGGCAAGGAAGGGTCGCTTTGATCGAACTGGAGCGGAAGGATCGTGGAGTTCGGCTTGACCGCCTTGATGATCTGCACGAACGGGGCAGAGCGTACGGCAAGGTCCGAGAAATGCCTGGCCACGGCCCAGTCCATGCCCACGGCGGTCACGATGCCCGGGATGAGCGCGAGCGCATATCGCCCATCCAGCCGTGGACGAGGAATCAGGAGCAACGCGATGAGCACGAAGGTCGCGTAGCGCGGGTACGTGTACCAGTGCACGATCGGGCCGGAGAATGACATCGGGAGCAACACGTAGAGCCCGAGCATCACCACGAGCAGCACGGACGAGGCGCCGCGCTGCTCGACTTCGTCCTGCACGTGCGGAAGGCGCGAGATCAAAAGCGGGCCAAAGAGCACCACGGCAAAGGCGAACGCCGCGAACCTGGCGCCCCCTTGTGTTGTGATGTTGTCGAGCGTGAACTTGAAGAAGGATGCCGCCTTGACCGACGGAGTGATCCATTCGAAGACCATGCTCGACAGGGGAGCCGAGGGCGCGCCGCCCTCCGGGGCGAACTGGCGCAGCAGCCAGGGCGTGACGACGATCAAGCATCCGCTGGACGCGACCCCGTGCAGCCAAACGCGTCGCAGGAACGGTCTGCCGCAGACCGTCAAGGCCACGCTCGCGGCCATGAGAAGCCAGACTGCCTGGATGTGCGTGAGGCCGATGAGCAGGCTCAAGGGGAATACCCACAAGGCGTCCTTGAGGGTACGCGCTTCGAGCATCCAGGCGATGGCGATCAACGTCAGGGACATTCCGAGCAGATACGTGACCCAGCCGCCGTAGAGGTTGTGCTCGTAGGACAGGATGAAGGCCCAGAGCCCGAGACGCGGATTGCGGCCCAGGGCGACCATCAATCGCATGGTGGCCAGGGGGAGCAGCACCACCAGCAGCGCAGTGATGGCCTTGCAGGAGAACAAGATGCCGCCAATCGAGGAGAACAGCGCCATGAGCGCGTAGGCGCTCCAATAGGGCAGCGGCTGCCATTGAACCTTGTAGTGAAATGCCGCAACTCCGTGCCCGAATCCCGTTGGAATGATCAGCGACGCAAGCCCGGCGTTGTTCGGCATATCGGCAAATGGCAGGATCGGCGTGCAGAACAGCGGGATCCAGGCGCCGATGGCCAGCGCGCCCGTCATGATCGCCAGCAGGCGGTCCTTTCGCATGACCTGGATCAGGCCCGCGCGATCACTCAGGAACAGCCACACAGCGACGCGACGGAGCGTCTGCCGGATCCGGTCTGCCCGGGGGCTGCTGGGAGTGCTACTGGCCTTCTCTTCCATATCGCGGCGACCCTATCATCTGCGAAGTTGCGGCGTCAAACCGCTCTCTCGTTGGCACCATGGGAACAATCTCCACGATCCACAACGACCCAAACGATCCCCTGGAGACCGCCCTGCCGCTCGCGATCCACTGCTCCGCCCTCGCCCGCAGCGTCTTGTCCTCGTCGTCGAGCACGAAGAACCGCACGCGCGCCTCCTGCCACACGTCCAGATTCTCCGGGAGCTCGGCCATCAGCTTCTCGCGCGCCTTGTATCTCGAAAGCGCCCACGGGCACGAGCCGTCCACCCAGACCTGCCCCAGCCCTGCCCAGGATGCGTATTCGTAGTACGTCTGGTGCTTGCGGCGATACACGATGTCCTTGGGGCCAACACGCTTGCGGAGCCAGGTTGCTGCGCGCGCGTCGTCGATGGAAATCGTGGGCGGCGTCTCCTTGTACATCTGTGGAATGCCCGGCAGATCGAAGAGCAGGGTCAGGCAGAACGACGCGCTGGTTGCGAACGTGGCCATCAAGGCCCCCGTACCTGCAATACGGCCCAGAACGGGCGCGATTCGAGCGCGCAGGAGGCGATCCAGCAACGCTGCGAAAGGAACGGACAGCGCGACGCTGGTCACCGCAGCGAACTTGACGATGTCCCAGGAATACTTGTAGCGCACGAGGTTCAGCACGCCCAGGCTTCCCACGATCATCAGGGTGTAGAACCAACGCTCCTTGTGCAGAAAGAGCAATCCCGCCAGGCCCAACGGCAGAAGCAAGCCGAACGAAGCCAGAAGCCACTTGAGCGTAGTGGTGAAGCTGCTCGCAACCCACAAGTGGTGCTCCAGCCCGAGACCGGCCGCCTCCTTGGGTGCAAAGAATCCCCCGAGCTGGGTCGCAACGGCTACGCTGAGCGCCAGCCCCAAAGCGATTCGTAGCGCCCTGCGCCGATCGAAGCGGCCAGAGGGCAGTGCCTCTGCCACGAGCAGCGAGCCCGAGACTGCGCAGAAGAGAGTGATCTGACACAGCGACAGGAACGCCGTCAGCAGCGCAAGTACACCGTAGCGCCACACGTCGGGTTTCGACTCCCGCGCAGCCAACACCGTCATGATGCAAAGGGAAACCGGAAGTCCCATGGACCACGGGTGCTGGAAGAAGGTCGACACCATCGGCGGCGATGTGTACAGCTCGCCGACCGTGCAGAACCCAAGAAGATGCGCGCCAATCGGCGCTCCGGTCGAGTAGTACTCCGGACAGAAGAGCGGGTAGCCGCTGCCGAACAGCATCAGCGAGGCCACGAGCGCGCCGCGATGCCGGCCCAGGAGCCGGTCACCCAGCGACCAGGCAAGACACCAGCAGTAGAACCACGAGCCGACGGAGATCGCGTCGATGGCTGTAGGAATCTGAACCCTGAAGATCGCCGTCAGGCAGGCTCCCAGGAGGTTGAAGGCATAGTGATACGCAAGCTCGAGGTCCGGATAGCTCAAGTACCGCGGCGGATAGGTGCCGTTCTGGATCTCCGCTATGATCGCCATGTGGCCGCTCACCGACAGCTCGTCGTGGAACGACCACCGCAGCGCCATGGGTGCCATCAGCGCCGTGGAGGCGGCTGCGCTGATCCACATCCAATGGGACCACGGGCAAGCGCATGGTGATGCGAGCGTCGCTGACCTGCCGCGCGCCCTGCGCTCCCAGAAGTACGCTGCCATGCCAGCGGCAGACACGAGCAGCGTACCGATCACCAACCCGATTCGCGACGAGTGCGAAAGCCGGGATGCGACATGGACACAGAACATCCACGCGCTGACTGCGACACCAGGAGTGATGATGCGCGAAGGCCAGTCCCCGCCAACCACGCGACGAGCGAGTGCACGCCCGGCCAACCAGACTCCGGGAAGAGCCAGGGCCAGGCTTGCATAAGCGATCGGGAACGGGTTGGGTATCGGCATAGGACGGAGACAGCAGCCCCCCAACACGGCAATCGGCCGAGCAGCGTCCGCCTGAAGCGTTGATGCTCAAGCAGCGCCTTGTCCGGCGGCAAGGGGTGGCACAGTTTCCTCAGTTTCCCGCCCCACCATGCGACTGGCGTGCCACCTCCACCGTTCCTTGAATCAAGCGCAACTGCGCTGCAGCAGCACCCTGCGCGCTGCCCTTTGCGCCTGGCACACCGCCTGCACGACATAGTAGGTTTGCGCCGGGTTGTGCCAGATCGCGCCCATGAACTCGAACCAACGTCCGCCCAATCTCACGATCGCGATGCGCGCGCTGGCCGTGCTCGCCCTGGTCGGCCTGTGCGTCGGGTTCGCCCTCGCCAATCTGCTCTGGATCCCCAAGCTCGACCGCTACTATGCCGAGAATCTGATCAGCGTGCGGGGCCGAGCCTTCTTGCTCAATTGGATGCTCCGCACCAGCGTCGTCAGCGCATCCGCAGGCGCGCTCTGGCTCCTTTGGAAGCGCAAGTCCCCTGACGCGCCCCAGCTCCTGCACGACCTCGCGTGCCGCTATGCCCCTCTGGCGTGTGTGGGATTGATCCCGGTGGTCTTCCGGTGGCGCGTCTGGGACCCCCGACCCCTCCCCTTCCTCTTCGTCGTCCTCGGAGCCTGCCTCGCGGTCTGGGGAAGCTTCCGCATGGCGGTGCGGACCCCTGCCCCGCCGATGGAGCTGCAGGTGCGCGCATGGTGCTCTGCCAGGGCCGATCGCCTGCGAAGTCGCTTCCCGCGGGCCCTGCCCTATCTCCCCCTTATGATCGTGGCCGCAGCGGCGCTCGGCTACACGGCCTACTTCTCCTACTACACGATCGAGTTCCACCACAGCGTCCGCTCCGGATTCGACCTTGGAATCAAGAACAACATCTTCTGGAACACGCTGCACGGTGCGCCGTTCAAGGCATCGGTGACGCTGGGGCCCAATGGCTATTCGCATTTTGCCCGTCACGCCGATGTGCTCGTGTTCTTCCTGCTGCCGATCTATGCGTTGTTCCAACGCGCCGAGACTCTGCTGGTCCTGCAGTCGTTGTTCCTGGGAGGGGCGGCGATCCCTCTCTACTGGTTGGCGCGGCGTCATGTCCGCCCATGGCCGTCAGCCCTGATCGCGCTCAGCTACCTGCTTCACCCTGGCATCCATTGCGCGAACATCTTCGAGTTCCATTTCATCCCCTTGGGGTTGCCGCTCTTGTGGACAGCCTGGGCCGCGATGGAACGTCGCAAGTACGTGCTTGGCGCAATCTTCGCTGCGCTCACGCTGTTCACACGCGAAGACGTATCGATGTGGGTCGTGTTTCTCGGAGTGTACCTCGTGCTGTCGGGCGAGGGGCCCAAGGCAGGGTTGCTGACGGCTGCGCTGGGGTCGGTCTACTTCCTGATGATCAAGTTCTGGATCATGCCGATGTTCTCTGGCGAGCAGAGCTTTGCGAGCAACTATGTCGGCCTGTTCCCCCAGGACGATCAGGAGTTCTCAGGGGCGCTCAAGACCCTGATCGGAAACCCGACGTTCACGCTGTCGACCATGCTCAACGAGGCCAAGCTGATCTACGTGCTGCAGCTCTTCCTGCCGCTTGCCTTCATCCCGATGCGACGCCCGATCTGGGTCCTGCTCGCAGTGCCTGGATTCCTGATCACGCTCCTGCCGCCGCTGGAGCGCGCCGCGTTCAGCATTCACTACCAATACACCCCGCACTGGCTCGCGTTCATGTACCCGGCGCTCGCGCTCGGGTTGGAGAAGCTCGAAGCACAGCAGCCCTCGAGCCGACGGCCGATCCTGCCGGCCCTTGCGGCGATGGTGTGCTGCACCGTCGCAGTGAGCTACCAGTTCGGCTCGCTGCTCCAGCGCAACACGGCGATCTCAGGACCCGGGCGATACACCTTCGGCATGGACGAGGTCGGCCGCCAGCGTCAGGAGGCGATCGCCGACATCCAGACCGTTCTGCCGCCAGATGCCAAGGTTGCGTGCTCGGCCTTGGCCACGCCGCAGTTCTCGAGCCGTGCCGATGACTACGACATGAACCAGGGGTTGTTCGATGCGGAGTACCTAGTGTTCCCGACGGATCCGAATGCTTTCATCGTCAACGAGAAGCGGGACGTCGAGGTGCGGCTGGAGAGCGGCGCGTTCGGCGTGGTGAAGGTGCATCCTCCGTTTGCCCTGGCGAAGCAGGGGCATTCGACTGCGCTCAACGAGGAGACGCTGCGGATGATCCGGGGGCAGTGAGGCCTTTTCTCGGCCCTGCCCATGCCCATGCCGCTGCCCTTGCCCGACGCGGGCGCCGCGAATGAACGCCCCAGGACGATCCTGATCGAAAACCTACGTGCTGGCGTTTCCTGCCGGGGAAAGGGCAAGGGCAAGGCAGCAGAACGCGCGTCGCCACACAAAGCGAAGTGGGCCGCGGATAGCAGCCCGCTCCCTTGCGATCGCGGCTCCGTGACCTGCGGCTCGATCTACTTCGCTTCGCTCTTGGCAGGCGCGCGGCGCTTGACCACCACGATGTAGAGCACGCCCAGCACCAGCACCATGGCGATGATCGCGTACGTCAGGTTGTGGAACGCATGCTTGAGCTCGTCGCTGTAGACGTGGGTGGTGCTTTCCATGACGACGCGCATGTCATTGGCCATCACCACGCCGAAGATGGTGAGGACCGTGCACCACAGGCAGGATCCCGCGATGGTCATGAGCGAAAAGCCCTTGAACGGCATGTTGGCAATACCGGCCGGGATCGAGATCAGGTGGCGCACCACGGGCAGGAGGCGCGCGAAGAAGATCCCGCCCGCGCCGTAGCGCCCGACCCACTCCTCAGCCATCTTCAGCTTCTTCTCCGGGATCAGGAAGTACTTGCCGTAGCGCACGATGATGGGGCGCCCGACCCAGCGCGACAGCCAGTACATCAGGGCCGAGCCGAGATACGAGCCCACGGTTCCGGCGACGATGACCAGGATCAGCTGGAGGTAGTCGACGCTGCCAGCCTTGTAGCCGAGCAGGAACGCGGCCGGAGGAACGACCAGCTCGCTGGGCAGTGGGAAGACCGTGCTCTCCATCGCCATCAGCACGACCACGCCTGGAAGACCTGCGGTGTTGAGGATGCCGAAGTACCACTGGATGATCGCCTGAATAAGTGCGTGCACGAGCTAGCTCCTGGAAGGGCGGGAAATAGACATGCAAACCCGAGCGCATGTCAAGCGGAGCGTGGGAGCGAGGCCCCCCGCCCCCGTCGGCCCCTCTCCGGCCGCCGCAGTGTGGGTCAGTGGATGCGGCGGATCCGGAGAGGGGCACGCGGGCATCGCCAGATTCGGGCGGGGGTGAGGTCATCAGTCTGGAAGTGGGTCCCCGACTTGACATCGACCTTACCCACCCCGACGGATCAGCCATGAGCGAGAAACTCGTGTGGGATCAGGTGCAGACGTATGCCGAAGGGCTGGTGCCGTCGCGATCGACGGAGCTTGCAGCGATGGAGGCCCATGCCAAGCAGGAACGCTTTCCCATCATCGGGCCTGCCTGCGGCCAATTCTGCTACCTCGCTGCCCGCATGATCGGCGCGCGAAACGTCTTCGAGCTCGGCAGCGGGTTCGGCTACTCGACCGCCTGGTTTGCACGCGCCGTGCGCGAAAACGGTGGGGGCACCGTGCACCACGTGGTCTGGGACCAAGCCTTGTCTCGGCGTGCGAAGGAGCACCTCGCCAAGCTGGGGGTCGACGACCAGGTTCAGTTCCACATCGGCGAAGCGGTGCACACACTCAAGGAGCAGCCCGGGCCCTTTGACCTGATCTTCAACGACATCGACAAGCAGGGCTATCCTGATTCGTTGCCTGTGATCGCGAGCAAGCTCCGAAAAGGGGGCCTGCTGATCATCGACAACATGCTCTGGCACGGCCAGGTGTTCGACCCGACCGACGACTCGCCCGACAATGGCGGCGTGCGGGAGTTTACGCGTCGCATCACTTCGGACCCGCAGTGGATCGTCTCGCTGGTGCCTCTGCGCGACGGGATGATCGTGGCGATGCGGGGGTGATTCTTGGTTGCACCCCAACTTCCGACCCCCTATTTTCCTCATAAATGTCTGACACTGCCCTCGAGAACAAGCGGATGCACGTCATCCGCGCCCGCGACGGCGTCAACATCTTCTACGAGTCGATCGGAAGCGGCGACAAGGTGCTGCTGCTTGCCAACGGGCTCGGAGGGCGTCTGTACGCCTGGCAGCCGCTGATCGACGAGTTCTGGAAGGAGTATCGGATCGTCACGTGGGACTACCGCGGCCTGTTCGAGTCATCGGGCCCTGAGTGCGTGAGCCGGCTGTCCGTGCGCGATCAAGCGGAGGACGGGCTCGAAGTGCTTGCAGCGGAGAAGGCGGACCGCGCCGTGTGGGTCGGCTGGAGCATGGGGGTACAGGTCTCGCTCGAAGCCGCAGCCGTGCGTCCGGCCGCAGTGGGCGGGTTGGTCCTGCTCAACGGAACCTGGGGGCATGTATTCTCTTCGGCATTCCAGCCAGGCCTGAGGCTGCCGTTCCTGCCGCGCTACATGCACGAGGTCGTGGAGTGGTTCCAGGGGCATCCGGAGTGGGCCGCACTTCTCGCCAGGGCGAGCAAGGCGACCACCGTGGCCACCATCGGGCTGTTCTGGCTGCTGCTCGGACGAAGGGCGTTGGAGCTTCGACCGGTGCTCGAGCAGTACACGTCGGACGTGTACAGGCCGGACAATTTCCCGAACTACCTTCGTCTGTTTCAGGAGCTGGACGCGCATTCCGCGTATCACCACCTGCGGAGCATCGACGCACCGGCGCTGGTGGTCAGCGGGCGCTGGGATGTGGTGACGCCAGCCTACCAATCGCGAGAAATCGCTCGTCGGCTGCGCAACGCCACGCACCTGCACATCACCAACGGAAGCCACTTCGTGCTGGTGGAGCGCCCGAAGCCCGTGCTGGCTGCGATTCGGAAGTTCCTTGAGACCAGGGCGCAGATGTAGGCATCGCAGCACCCCCCATTCGCGCACAAATCGCCGGATCGCACGGCTCGAAAACATCACGCCATCGTTCGTTGCATCGGCCGCGCGGATCGGATTAACTGCGCGCGCCGGTGGCCCCTGCTGTTTGACGAGACCACGATGATGTCGATCCGCCCGAACTTGATGCATGTCGTGTCAGCGATCGCGCTTGGTGCAGTGCTCTGCGCCTGCTCGGCTTCGAACGACGATTCCGGCGGATGGACGCCAGGGGGCGGGGATGCGGGCGACGACGGCACCACGCCACCGGAGCCCAAGCCGTACCCGGCGTGGTCGAAGGGGGGCACGGCAGACGACGGATTGGCGAGGCTCAACGAGTACCGGACGCTAGCGGGGCTGGCGCCTGTGCAAGGGAACAACGACGCGGCGCACGCGTGCGAGGGGCATCTCGACTACCTGATCTGGGAGTCGAAGAGCAACGGCAAGGGGCAGTGCTACCTGTCCCACACCGAGCCGAACCACAGCAATCCCAACTACTCTGCGGACAACGAGAACGCCGGGAAGAACTCGGTGATCGCGTGCGGCTACGGGTCGAACGGAGACCAGGGTCTGGCTGAAGCGGTCGACCTGTGGATCAACAGCCTGTACCACCGGCTTCCGCTCCTGCACGCGGGGCTGACCGAAGTGGGGTTCGCCTCCAAGCAAGGGTGGAACTGCATCAACTATCGTCCGGGCACGCAGAAGACCAAGGCGGCAGCAGCGGTGATCTGGCCGCCGGCAGAGACGTACGACGTGCCGACCGACTTTGTGGGGTTCGAGGCACCGTGTCCGACGAAGGTGGACAATCCGCTGGCGACGAACGGCATGGACTGCCAGGGCAGCGGGTTCATCGTGACCGCATCGTGGAACAACTGGGGAGGGTTCCAATCGGTGCAGAGCGTGGACCTGATCGAGGATGCGACGGGGACGCCGGTACCGTTGCTGGTCTGGTACGGCGACGGGGTGGTGGGACACGACCCGGCAAAGGGGTACACGCCGGACACGATCTCGATCGTGCCGCAGGCGAGCCTTGCAGCGAACACGAAGTATCGGGTGGACATCAAGGCGACGGTGGGAGGGGATGCGAGCAACGTGCTCACGTCCTTCACCACCGGCGACCGCATCAAGTGAAGAGAAGTGAGCGATGCTGCCCGGGCGCAGGCGCGGGCAACGCGAACGGCCTCGCACAACGGCATGAAAGGACGCCAGTATGATGGATCTCTCGACGACCTACCTGGGACTGAAGCTCAGGAACCCGCTCGTGGTTTCGAGCTCTTCGCTGTGTGACAGCGTCGACAAGCTCAAGGCGCTGGAGGAAGCGGGGGCAGGAGCGGTGGTGCTCAAGTCGCTGTTCGAGGAGCAGATCATCCTCGAGGGCGAGCAGATGGACGCGACGACGTCGACGGCGGAGAGCTTCCCCGAGGCCACCTCCTACTTCGCGGACATCCCGATGGAGATCGGGCCGCAGCAGTACGTGGCGCTGGTGTCCAAGGCCAAGAAGGCGCTGGGCATTCCGGTGATCGCGAGCCTGAACTGCGTGACGGCGAAGAACTGGGCGAAGTACGCCAGGCAGATCGAGTCGGCGGGAGCCGACGCGCTGGAGCTGAACGTGTACTTCCTGCCCACGGATCCGAGCCGGACGTCGGCGCAGATCGAAGGGACGTACCTGCAGATCGTCGAGCAGGTTCGCAAGACGGTGGACATCCCGGTGGCGGTCAAGCTCAGCCCGTTCTTCACCGCGATTCCGCACATGGTCTCGGAGATCTCGAAGCGTGGGGTCAACGGAGTGGTGCTGTTCAACCGCTTCTACCAGCCCAACCTCGACCTCGAAGAGATGAAGGCGTCCTCGCAGCTGCACCTGTCGCGTCCGGAGGACTGCCTGCTGCCGATGCGATGGATCGCGCTGATGTACGGGCGTGTGAAGATCGACTTCGCGGCCACGACGGGCATTCACGACGGCAAGAGCGCGTTGAAGGTCCTGATGGCCGGCGCGAACGTGGCGCAGGTCTGCTCGGTGCTGTTCAAGCACAAGGCTCAGCACCTGAGCGTCATGCTCCGTGACATGGAAGCCTGGCTCAAGGAGAAGGAATACGCCTCGCTCAGCGACATCCGAGGCGTCCTCAGCCAGAAGACCTGCCCCGATCCCGAGGCATTCGAACGTGCCCAGTACATCAAGATCATTGTCGGCCACGACTGATGCCGCGAGCCCATTTGGAGGATTCATGTCTAGCGTAGATTCCGCAGTCAAGGACCGCCGTCCCACGCTCGTTACCATCGACGGCAACACCGCTGTTGCCCACGTGGCCCACGCATGCAGCGAGGTCATCGCGATCTATCCGATCACGCCCTCTTCGGTCATGGGAGAGATCTCCGACGAGAAGAGCGCGCGGGGCGAGAAGAACATCTACGGGACCATCCCGTTCGTTTGCGAGATGCAGTCCGAGGGAGGCGCGTCCGGCGCCGTCCACGGCTCGCTGCAGGCAGGCGCCCTGACCACGACCTTCACCTGCTCGCAGGGTCTGCTGCTCATGATCCCGAACATGTTCAAGATCGCCGGGGAATTGACCTCCGCGGTCTTCCACGTGTCGGCCCGCGCGGTAGCCACCCATGCCCTGTCGATCTTCGGCGATCACTCCGACGTGATGGCGACGCGCACGACAGGCTGGGCACACCTGGTCTCGGGCAGCATCCAGGAAGTCATGGACATGTCGATGATCGCGCACACGGCGACGCTCGAGACGCGTCTGCCGTTCCTGCACTACTTCGACGGGTTCCGCTCTTCGCACGAGGTGCAGAAGATCGAAGAGCTGTCGTTCGACGACATGCGCTACATGCTCAACGAGGATCTGATCGCAGCGCATCGTGCGCGCGCGCTCAGCCCGGATCACCCCGTCATGCGCGGAAGCGCCCAGAACCCCGACGTGTTCTGGCAGGGGCGAGAGACCTGCAACCCGTACTACATCGCCTGCCCCGACAAGGTGCAGAAGACGATGGACAAGTTCGCCAAGCTGACGGGCCGCCAGTACCACCTGTTCGACTACGTGGGAGCGCCTGACGCCGAGCGCGTGGTGATCATGATGGGCTCCGGCGCGGAGTGCGCGCACGAAGCGGTCGAAGCCCTCGTGGCCAAGGGCGAGAAGGTCGGCCTGGTCAAGGTCCGCCTGTATCGCCCCTTCTCCGTCCAGGATTGCGTCAACGCCTTCCCGGCCACGGTCAAGGCGATCGCAGTGCTCGACCGCACCAAGGAGCCGGGCGGCGCAGCGGACCCGCTGTACTGCGACGTGCAGACGGCGATTGCCGAGCTGTTCGCAGATGGAAAGACGCCGTTCAAGGCGATGCCGCGCGTGGTCGGCGGCCGCTACGGCATGGGCAGCAAGGAGTTCTCCCCGGCGCAGGTGCGTGCGGTGCTCGACAACCTCAAGAAGCCGCAGCCCAGGAACCACTTCGTGGTCGGCATCGTGGAGGACGTGACCCATTCGTCGCTCGAGTACGACGACTCGTGGAGCACGGAGCAGGACGACGTCGTGCGCGGGATCTTCTACGGGCTGGGGTCGGACGGCACGGTAGGAGCGAACAAGAACTCGATCAAGATCATCGGCGAGGAGACGGACGGCTACGCGCAGGGCTACTTCGTGTACGACTCGAAGAAGGCCGGGTCGATGACGGTCTCCCACCTGCGCTTCGGGCCGCGGCCGATCCGCTCGACGTACCTGATCACGAGGGCGAACTTCGTGGGCTGCCACCAGTTCTTCTTCCTCGAGAAGTTCGACATGCTCAAGCAGGCGGTCGACGGGGCGACGTTCCTGCTCAACAGCCAGTACGGGCCGGACGAGGTCTGGGACAAGATGCCCAAGCTGGTCCAGCAGCGAATCCTCGAGAAGAAGCTGAAGTTCTACTGCATCGACGCCTACAAGGTGGCGAAGGCCACGGGCATGGGCGGACGCATCAACTCGATCATGCAGACGTGCTTCTTCGCCATCAGCGGCATCCTGCCCCGCGAGGAGGCGATCGCCAAGATCAAGGTCGCGATCAAGAAGACCTACGGATCCAAGGGCGACGCGATCGTGGAGAAGAACTGGAAGTCCGTGGACCAGACCCTCGAGAACCTTCACGAGGTCAAGGTCCCGGGCAAGATCAGCTCCCTCATCGAGATGCCGCCGGCCGTCAGCGACAAGGCCCCCAAGTTCGTCAAGGAAGTCACCGGCGTGATGGTCGCCGGGCTCGGCGACAGCCTGCCGGTCTCGAAGTTCCCGGTGGATGGCACCTACCCGCTTTCCACGGCTCGCTGGGAGAAGCGCAACATCGCCCTCGAGATCCCGTACTGGGACAAGGACATCTGCATCCAGTGCGGCAAGTGCGCCATGGTCTGCCCGCACGCTGCGATCCGGACCAAGGTCTTCCCCCCGGATGCCCTCAAGGATCCTCCCAAGACCTTCCAGTACATGGACTTCAAGGACCGCGAGCTGGCGGGCATGAAGTACTCGATCCAGGTCTTTGCCGAGGATTGCACCGGCTGCGAGGCCTGCGTCTTCATCTGCCCTGCCAAGGACAAGAAGAACCCCAGCCGCAAGTCGCTCAACATGGGCGATCAGATCTCGGTGCGCATGCAGGAGCGCGAGAATGCGGAGTACTTCCTCAAGCTGCCTGACGTCGACCGCGACAAGGTCAAGCAGGACACGGTCAAGGGAAGCCAGCTGCTTGTGCCGCTCTTCGAGTTCTCCGGCGCATGCGCCGGCTGCGGCGAGACCCCTTACTACAAGCTGCTGACCCAGCTATTCGGTGATCGCGCCCTCATCTCCAACGCCACCGGATGCTCGTCGATCTACACCGGCAACCTGCCCACCACGCCGCTTTGCACCAACAACGAGGGACGCGGTCCGTCGTGGTCCAACTCCCTGTTCGAGGACAACGCAGAGTTCGGATTCGGATTCCGCCTTGCAGTCGACAAGTTCGACGAGCAGGCGCGCGAGCTGGTAGCGCGCGTTCCGGTCGCCACGTCGCACCCACAGCTGGTCGAGGCGATCCTCGGCGCCAAGCAGGTCGGAGAGCCGGAGATCTTCGCGCAGCGCGCGCGCGTCGCCGAGCTCAAGAAGGTCCTCGCGTCTGCCACGGACCTCGAGAGCAAGCGCCTGCTGACCCTGGCTGACTACCTCGTCAAGAAGTCGGTCTGGATCGTGGGCGGCGACGGCTGGGCGTATGACATCGGCTACGGCGGACTGGATCACGTGCTGGCCGCAGGTCGCAACGTCAACCTGCTCGTGCTCGACACCGAGGTGTACTCGAACACGGGCGGGCAGATGTCCAAGTCCACGCCGCTCGGCGCTGTCGCCAAGTTCGCTGCTGGCGGCAAGCCGATCAAGAAGAAGGACATGGGGCTCATCGCGATGAGCTACGGCTATGTCTACGTGGCGACGGTGGCGATGGGCGCCAACGACCTGCAGACGGTCAAGGCGTTCATCGAGGCAGAGGCCTACGATGGCCCGTCGATCATCCTGGCCTACTCGACCTGCATCGCGCACGGCATCGACATGAAGTCGGGCATGGACAACCAGAAGCGCGCGGTCGAGTGCGGGCACTGGCCGCTGTACCGCTACAACCCGGCGCTGGCTGCAGAAGGCAAGAACCCGCTCAAGCTCGACTCCAAGGCGCCGAAGATCTCCTACGAGGCCTATGCCTACCAGGAGACGCGCTTCAAGATGCTCACCAAGAGCAAGCCCGAGCAGGCTGCCAAGTTCCTGCAGCAGGCGAGCGAGAACGCTCTCGCCAAGTGGAAGTACCTCGAGCAGCTGGCCGGCATGAGCTACGAGCTGCCCGCAGCGCCCAAGACCGAATAGGTCGTTCCCTCCACCCCACTCACATGGTGCCATGCCCACGACCCGTGGGCATGCAGCACCGATCTGCGCGAGTGCCCCTACCCTACTCTTCCCTTGCCCTTGCCCGTTCCCATGCCCGACGCTCGCACGACGGGTGTCTGCCTTGTGAGTCCAGCACCCGCACAACGCAGAGCCCGGACTGGAGATCGAGTCGGCGGAGTCTCGGGCAAGGGCAACGGCAGGAGCAAGGGCAACGCAGCGTGCCTCAGCCCGGGATCCATCGTACAATCGCCCCATGCCCACGGAGAAGATCGACAGCTGCACGATCCTTCGAACCGGTTGGATCGCCCAGGAGCGCCGCTGCCCGGAGCATGGCTGCGCGCTCGAGCTGACGTTCGACGAGACCGACTACGCGTCGTGGGCGCAGGAGCATCAGGTCCCGTTCAATCACGATGACAACAGGATCCGCTGGCGCTGCGAAAGCTGCGTCGGCAGCTGGACCGAGAACCATTTCCTGTACTCTTCGAAAGCGAAGCGTCGAGCCAGGCTGCTGCTCCGCTGCCCGTCGTGCTCGGGGAACCGCGTGACCCACAATTGCGTCCCCGCGTGCTGCGAAAAGCATGTGTGCATCGACTGCGGCGCGGCCTTCAATGCTCGCGTCGAGACGATCACCTCTGGCAGGCTGCGAGAGGTGAACCAAGACGGAATCGACCCGGCGATCATGCTCAGCTTGTCGGGCACGCCCGCGATCCGCAGCGGGTTCAAGCGGGATTTTCGCAAGTGTCCGACGCACGGCACCGCCATGGAGCTGGCGTTCGTCAGGCTCTACCAGGAAACGAGCCAGACCCTGCTGGGCTGGTTCTGCGCGACCTGCAGCAGGACCTGGAGCGAGTCGCACTTCCGGGCAGAGCGTCGGGACTTCATCGCAGATGCCACTGCGGCCGTGCAGTGTCCGGTCTGCGGAGAGGACGACGTCGAATCTGTCGGAACGTGGAAGGCGAGGTGCCTGGCGTGCGGCAGCTCGCTGCGCATCTCGCTCGATCCCGAATGATCGTGCCGGACTACGACCCCCCGGACCCACCGCCTCCGCACTGCGACGAGCAGCTATTCATGATGCACTGAATGGTCTGCATCGTGGTCGCGTCGTTCTGGCAGGTGTTGGGATCCGCGTTGGGATTCGTCAGGCAATCAATGCATATGGAGTTGACGAGGCACGCGGAGACCTGCGGACAGCAGTAGAGATCTGCGCAGGAGCCGCACGGGTCGGTCCAGTTGTGGCATCCGCCTCCTGAGCCGCCGTAGCCACCGCCGGTTCCGCCTCCATAGCCGCCGTAGCCACCGCCGGTTCCGCCTCCATAGCCGCCGTAGCCACCGCCGGTTCCGCCTCCATAGCCGCCGTAGCCACCGCCGGTTCCGCCTCCGTACCCGCCGTAGCCACCGCCGGTTCCGCCTCCATAGCCGCCGTAGCCACCGCCGGTTCCGCCTCCATAGCCGCCGTAGCCACCGCCGGTTCCGCCTCCGTACCCGCCGTAGCCACCGCCGGTTCCGCCTCCGTACCCGCCTGTGTTGGAGCCGCCCCATCCGCCCTGACCACCACTGCCGCCGGTGCTACTGGCGCCAGATCCTCCGTAGCCACCGAGATTGGAGCCACCCGACCCTGCATTCGCCCCGCTTCCAGAGGCTCCACCCGCTCCAGCGGGCGAATCGCCTCCATTCCCCGCGGTTCCCCCTGCTCCGGCGGCAGGTGCGAACAGGGAGTTGTCCGAGCTGCCGCAGGCCCACAGCGAGGTCAAAGCCAACGCAGTCAGCAAGCAACGAAGGGCAGTAGGGCGCATCTTGGCCTCCTCCGGTATCGTACGCCGTCTGATGCGGGGGGAGTGCTGGAAGTTCAGCGTTTGCGCCGCGCCCAAGCTGCGAAACCGGCTGCGATCACCAGAATGACGACGACCAGGGCAACGACTGGCAACGCGCTGGCGGACAGCATGAGGGGAGCGCAGCTGGGGCTACGCGAGCATGAAGAGCTTGGCCTTGCGCTCGCCCTGGGTGTTGACCTTGCCGTCAGCGACAAGCGCAGTCAGCACGCGCTGGATATCCTTGGGATCGCGTCCGGTGTGCTTCACCACTTCGGACAGCGGCTGTCCTTCGCGATCGAGCACGTCGAGCACAGCGGCTTTCTCGTCGTCGCCGACCTCGACTTCCTTCTCCTTGACCCTTGCCGCAGCCTTCTTGCCGCGGAACTCGACCTTCATGGCGGACAGGACAGCTTCGGGGCTGAAGCCGACCTTGAGCAAGGCGGTCATCTTGTCGCGCGCGGTCTTCTCACGGTGCGTGATGGCGTCGAGCTCGGACTGCTTCTCTGCGACGCGCTCCTGGAGCTTGGCGATTTCCTCGCGGATCACGGAGGCTTCGAGCTCGAGGGTCTCGGGGTTGAAGTTCGCCTCGGCGCAGAATCTCTCCCAGAGCGGCCCGAAGACCGGATCCTCTGCAGGAGCAGGGGGGGCCTTGGGAGCCGGAGCAGGCTTGGGGCGCGCAGGGGCGGCCGGAGCCTTGGCATGGGTCTTTGCAGGTTGCGTCTGAGGTGCCTTTGCCTTCGCCATCGTTTCGATCTCCGCCTTTTGCTTGGGGGACGCAGAGGTCTAGGCACGCAGCTGGCGGGCGTCAACGTCTAGGACCCGCCCGCCGCTGTGCGCTCCGCGTTCCCGCCGACCTGGCAGAAGTCGACCTTGTCACG
Organism: Deltaproteobacteria bacterium; assembly: GCA_016218915.1. Classification (GTDB taxonomy): domain Bacteria; phylum Myxococcota_A; class Polyangia; order Polyangiales; family Polyangiaceae; genus JACRCQ01. The sequence continues at coordinate 212,008 of JACRCQ010000030.1, read as the reverse complement.
CCGCCCGTGCCCGCGAATGGAAACCCAGGAAGCAGCCCCAGTTTCGGGCAAGGGTCGACAATCAGCCGAATTGGGCCGATAGTATTGGGTTGGGTCGATAGGGTCCCGGGCTTCCGCAGGCGGAACTCACGCGGATGAGGTGCTCCGATGACTTGCTTTGAATCAAGGGCGATTGCGATTCGAACGGCTCGATGGATGGGCAAGGCCGTGATGGCCACACTCCTGCTCGCTGCAGCGCAGGGGTGCGGCGGTGGCGACACGACCAACACGACCACACCGCCGGCGACCGGTGGCAGCGGCGGAATGGCAGGCAATGCGGGCAATGCCGGGGATGCTTCGATCGACACGGGCAAGGGCGGAACCGCAGGGTCAGGAGGGGGATACGATGCTTCGGACGGCAAAGCCGGCTCTGGCGGGTCTGTGCCCGAAGGCGGTAACGATGCCGACGTAGTGGTACCGCCGGATGCTCCTGACGGCTCGGACGGCGCAACGGTGTGCACCAAAGATGGCGACTGCGTGGGGAATGCTGGCGGGCCTTACTGCGACACCAAGACCGGAGCTTGCGTGGAGTGCAAACCGGCCGATCCATCGACGTGCGTGGTTGGGATGTACTGCGACGCGGCGACGCTCAAGTGCACGCCTGGGTGCGACTCGGTGGACGATTGCAGCACGGTCTCGGATGCAGGGACGGTGACGTGCGATCCGAACACGCACAAGTGCGTGGGGTGCGTGAGCGACGACCAGTGTCCGCTCGGTCTGGTGTGCAAGTCGAACAGCTGCGAGCCTGGATGCACGTTGCAGCACGCCTGCCAGAGCGGGTTCAGCTGCTGCGCGAGCAAGTGCGTGGACATCAGCCAGGACCTCGACAACTGCGGGGCGTGCGCCAAGCCGTGCACCTACCCCAACGCAGTGGCTCAGTGCACCGGCGGCAATTGCGTGATCGACAGCTGCAACCCGGGCTTCGAGAACTGCGACAAGAACATTGTCAACGGCTGCGAGACGCCGATACCCGACGGCGGCGTGGGGTGCGCGTGCCAGCCCGGCGAGGTGCAGGACTGCTACACCGGACCGCCGAACACCAAGGACATCGGGGTGTGCAAGGGCGGAAAGGCGACGTGCAACAACGGCGGCAACGGGTGGGGGCCATGTGTTGGCGAGGTGCTGCCGACCGCGGAGACGTGCTTCACGCCCGGCGACGACAACTGCAACGGCCAGGTGAACGAGTTCGGCGCGGGGTGCGTGTGCACGCCCAACGCGACAGAGTCCTGCTACACCGGGCCCCCTGGCACGCAGGCGATCGGTGCGTGCACGGACGGCAACTGGACCTGCAACGCGGCAGGAACCGCGTGGGGGCCGTGTACGGGACAGGTCCTTCCGACTCCGGAGACGTGCCTGACGCCCGTGGATGACAACTGCAACGGCGAGGTGAACGAAGCGGGTGGAGCGGGATGCCAGTGCACGCCGAACTCGACGCAACCCTGCTACGGCGGTCCGCCTGGCACGCAGAACGTAGGAACCTGCAAGGGTGGCACGCAGACGTGCGACTCGCTGGGCCTGGGCTATGGCCCGTGCAACGGCGACATCGTTCCTGCGCCGGACGTGTGCACGGACAACCTGGACAACGACTGCAACGGCACGATCAACGACGGGTACAGCTCAGGTGCTGCAGGATGCCTCTGCTTCCCGCTTGCGGTTTCGACCTGCTACACCGGGCCCAACGGCACGCAGGGCGTTGGCGAGTGCAAGTCAGGAGTGGCTGCGTGCAATGCGCAGGGCAGCGGCTGGGGTGCGTGCACAGGGCAGGTGGTTCCGTCGACGGACCACTGCACGGACAGCGTGGACAACGACTGCAACGGCGTGATCAACGACGGCTTCGGCAAGGGCGGGACCGGCTGCGTATGTACGCCGAACGCGCAGCAGGACTGCTACACGGGGCCGAACGGCACGCTGAACGTTGGCGAGTGCAAGGGAGGCAAGGCCACGTGCAACGCCAACGGTCAGGGCTGGGGAGCGTGCATCGGGCAGATCATCCCGGATCTCGACAGCTGCCTGGACACGCTGGACAACGACTGCAACGGTGTGGTCAACGACGGCAACCACCTTGCGCCCGGATGCGCGTGCGCGCCGGGCTCGATCAAGTGCGAGGGGAACAACCGCAGGATTTGCGATGCAGTGGGCGACTGGGGGCCAGCGGTCAGCTGCGGCGGGCAGATCTGCTCGAACACCCTCGGATGCGTGACCTGCTTGCCGGGAACGTCGTCGTGCGTGGGCAACACGGCGCACAAGTGCAAGGACGACGGCTCAGGGTACAACGACATCCTGTGCGATCCGGTGATGGGGAGCTCTTGCGTGGGAGGAGCCTGCACAGGGGCGTGCGCGCCTGATGGCTTGCAGAAGAGCTACATCGGGTGCGACTACTACCCGACCGTCACGGTGAACCACGAGCTCTCCAACACCAATCCTACCGCGCACTTCGCGGTCGCGGTGTCGAACACGACGGCAACTGCGGCGACGGTCACGATCACGCAGGGGGCAACGACGATCACGACCGTGACGGTCGCAGCGAACTCGGTTCAGGTCATCAATCTGCCCTGGACCACGTTGAAGACCACGTGGACGGCGACGACGCTGCTTGCGAATGGAGCCTATCGATTGCGATCGACGCAGCCGGTCACGGTCTACCAGTTCAATCCGCTCGAGTACTACGTGGGCGGTGCCTACACCTACACGAACGACGCGTCGCTGCTCCTTCCAACCAATGCGTGGAAGACCGACTACATGGTTGCGGCCCGCAACACCTGGGACTACTCGTACCCGGGATTCTACGCGGTCGTTGCATCCGAGGACGCGACTTCGGTCACGCTCACGCCGAGTCCGACGGGAGCCGCTGTCATCGCGGGCGCGGGCGTGGCTGCGAACGGAACGGGTACTGTGGTGCTGAATCGCGGATCGGTCCTTCAGGTTCTGTCCAGCGGATCGACGGCGAACGATGTGACCGGGACGATCGTGACGGCGACCAAGCCGATCCAGGTCATCGGTGGACACGACTGCACCGACGTGCCGTACGGGTGGCACTGGTGCGATCACATCGAGGAGTCGATGTTCCCGATCGCGACTCTCGGCAAGGACTACCTCACGACAGCTCCTTCGTTGCCGGGAATGGCCCAGCCGAAGACCGCGATCGTCAGGATCATCGCGGTCGAGACCGGGGCGACTGCGCTCACGTACGATCCTCCTGGCGCCGGACCTGCCTCGATCGCCCAGCGGGGCGCGTACGTCGAGATCAACACCCCGAACTCCTTCCGCGTGATCGGCGACAAGAAGCTGTTGATCGCGCAGTACATGGAAGGGCAATCGGTGGGCGGCGGGTCAGGCGATCCGGCCATGGCACTTGCGGTCCCGCTTGGGCAGTACCGGGGCGACTATCTGTTCCACGCGCCCACGAGCTACGAGACCAACTATGTGAACGTGCTTGCGCCGACAGGGGCGGCCGTGACGCTGGACGGCGCGGCCCTTGGCGGATTCGTGGCCATCGGAGGCACCGGGTACAGCGTGTCCCGGTTCCAGTTCGCGACCGGAGGAAACGGCACCCACCGTCTCACCTCCAACCAGGCTGTCGGCATCACGGTCTACGGCTACGGCCAGTACACCAGCTACTGGTACCCGGGCGGGCTGAACCTGTCCGACCTCTGAGCCACCCCACAAAAAGCCGAAGGGCACGCTCAGCGTGCCCTTCATCGTGCGAGGAGGGGGACTTGAACCCCCACAACCTTTCGGTCGCTAGAACCTGAATCTAGTGCGTCTGCCAATTCCGCCATCCTCGCAGCGGAACGCTCTCCTAGCGCGCCACCCCCCGAGCCGTCAAGCCCAACCACGTTCCCGCGTCGCATCTGCCGTGCTACCCCCTCTCCACCCCCATGGAACCCAAGAAATCCCCTGCCTGGCTCGTGCTTCGCCAGGTCCGAGCCGTGGACCCCTCTCGCGGGCTCGATGACACCGTCGATGTCCTGATCGAAGCCGGTCGCGTGGTCCGAATCGGGCGCAACGCCTGTGCAGGGCTCGAATCCCTCGCCGGCGCTCGCGTCATCGACGCTGCCGGCAAGTGGCTGCTGCCTGGATTCGTGGAGGTCCATGCGCACTTTCGCGAGCCTGGCTTCGAGTACAAAGAGGACATCGAGAGCGGGCTCAAAGCCTCGGCTGCTGGCGGCTACGCACACGTCTGCGCCATGCCCAACACGCGCCCTGCCAATGACAGCCCGTCCGTGACCCGCCACATGATCGAACGCGCGCACGCCCTCGGCGGCCCGCGCCTGTATCCGATCGCCGCCGTCACCCAAGGCCTCAAGGGAGAGGTGCTGACCGACATGGCAGCGCTCAAGGCAGCGGGCGCAGTGGCGTTCAGCGACGATGGCCGCTGCGTGACCTCGTCCGAGCTCATGCGCCGCGCGCTCCAAGCTGCATGCGCCCTGGATGTTGCCGTGATCCAGCACGCAGAGGACCATGCGGCGACAGCGACAGCGCAGATGCACGAAGGCGACGTCTCGCGCAGGCTGGGCATTCCAGGCTGGCCGCGGCAGGCCGAGGACTCGATTGTCGCCAGGGATCTGGAGCTGGTGCGAGCCACGCGCGGCCGCTACCACGTGGCGCACGCGTCCACGCGTGGAACGGTCGAGCTCGTGCGACGGGCGAAGCAGCAAGGGCTGCCGGTGAGCGCAGAAGCAGCGCCTCATCACCTGCTCCTGACCGATGCGTCGATCGACGGGACCGATGCCAGGTACAAGGTCAACCCGCCGTTGCGCGAGGAGGACGACGTGCAGGCGCTACGCGAGGGGCTGGCAGATGGCACCATCGAATGCGTGGCAACCGATCACGCTCCGCATTCCGCGGAAGAGAAGCTCCTGCCCATGGCAAAGGCTCCGCCGGGAATGGTGGGAATCGAGTTCTGCCTGCCCCTGATGATCGGCCTGGTCGAAGAGGGCGTGCTCTCGCTCGCCCGGCTCGTCGATGCGCTGACTGCGGCCCCGGCGCGGCTGATCGGTATCGAGGCGCCGGCTTTGCGCGAGGGGGTGACCGCGAACCTGTGCCTGTTCGACCCTGCGCCGCGCTATGCGCTCGACGAGCGGAGCCTTCACTCCAAGAGCACGAACACGCCGTTTGCGGGCAGGCCGCTCACGGGACGCGTGCAGATGTGCCTGGCGCAAGGGGCGATCGCGTACGAGTATGACGGGAAATAGCATGCCCCAACGCCCTACTCTGTACATGGTCAGCCTCGGCTGCCCCAAGAACCGTGTGGACTCCGAGATCATGCTCGGCGCAGCGAATCGCGCTGGCTACGAGCTCGTCGGCGATCCTGCGCGTGCGCGCGTCATCGTGGTCAACACGTGCGGCTTCATCGAGTCAGCGAAGCGCGAATCGATCGACGCGATCTTCGAGATGGCAGCGCACAAGCAAGAGGGTGCATGCGAGCGGCTGGTGGTGACCGGCTGCCTGGCGCAGCGTCATCATGCCGAGCTTGCTGCGGAGATTCCCGAAATCGATCACCTGCTCGGCTCAGGCGATCTGATGCGTCTGCAGGAAGTGCTTGCAGGCAAGGCTGCGCGCGATCTGGTGGGAAGCGCAGCGGGCTATCTCGTTCGTGCGACGGATCGCAGGGTGATCTCCACAGGGCAAGCGAGCGCGTACGTCAAGATCGCGGAGGGGTGCGACCGGCGGTGCTCGTTCTGTGTGATCCCGGATCTGCGGGGCAAGCACAGGTCCAGGCCGGTGGCGGACATCGTTCGCGAGGTAGAGCAGCTTGCAGCCCAGGGCGTGTTCGAGGTGAACCTGGTTTCGCAGGACACGATCGCCTACGGCCACGATCTGGGGGCCCGGAAGGCGAGCCTCGCGGAGCTGGTGGAGAAGGTCGCGAACGTATCCGGGATACGTTGGGTGCGCCTCCTGTATCTGTATCCCGACGAGCTGGACGATCGGCTGCTGGAGCTGCTTGCCGGCCACGAAAGCGTGCTGCCCTACATCGACATGCCGATGCAGCACGCGTCGGACAGCGTGCTCAAGCGCATGCGCCGCGGCCATTCGAAAGCAAGGCTGCGCAAGACCATCGAGCGGCTGCGCAAACGCGTGCCGGACCTGACCCTGCGTACCGCGTTCATCGTGGGCTTTCCAGGGGAGACCGAGAGCGACTTCGCCGAGCTGATCGACTTCGTGCAGTGGGCGCGCTTTGACCGACTGGGCGTGTTCCGCTTCTCCGACGAAGACACTGCACCGAGCTACGGGCTCGAGGACAAGGTACCAGCGCGCGAGTCGTACAACCGCTGGAGACGCCTGATGGCAGCGCAGCGTCCCATCGCCAAGGCTGCGAATCATGCGTTGGTCGGGCGCGACGTGCAGGTGCTGGTCGAAGGGGCGAGCGAAGAGCACGAGCTGGTGATGGTCGGCAGGCATGCGGGGCAGGCGCCGGACATTGATGGCCAGGTCTGGTTCACCAACAGCGAGGTTTCGGCCGGAGAGCTGTGGAAGGCGACCGTGGTGCGGGCGACGGACTACGACCTGGTGGTGGAGACCGTGGGCAAGGCGCTGCACAAGCCGGCGCGCGGCAAGGCACGACGCGGACTGCCCGTGATCGGCAGTCGAGTTTGACAACCCCACGCGGATCGGTCAGGAAATAGGGACTGGTTGCCCCTCAGCAGGCGGCCCAAGTCAGATGGGGCGCGGCACTCCCCCTCCCTCCCAGCCGCGCCCCGTCGCTTATTTGGGGGGCGGGGCACGGCCCGCTCCGTGCGGCGCGGGTCTGAGGCTAGCGCTCCGGCGGCGGCTCGTTGTACGGCGTCACGTCGAGGTGCACGTTGAAGTCCCCTTCCGCCTTGGCTCCCCTGCCGTCCACAATCAGATAGTAGTTGCCAGGGTCGAGCATGCGGCTGACCACCACGCGCGAGCCTGGACCATAGGAGTTCGCGCATCCCATCTCGGAATTCGGGTCCGCGCAGGCCTTGCGGATCGTCAGCACGCCGAGAAACGAGGACGCAGCGAGCGATGCCGTGACCTCGGAGCGGCGGGCTACGTTGAACCGGTAGACGCGATCTCCCGACCCTTGCGTGTCCGTGGATCCAGCGCACGTCGAGCCGAATCGATCCGGCATGCCGAGCGTGCTTCCGGGGACATCGCGTCCCACGGCCAGAGGCGTAGCAGCCTTGCACGCGTTCTCTGCCCCGGAAAGATCCTCGATTCGCCAGGTGAAACGGGCCTTGCCGAGGGCGTTCTCCGCAGCGCCGTCCACGACCAGGAAGTAGGTTCCTGGAGCCACGATCTGATCGATCACGTTGCCGCACGCCAGCTCCGAAGCGCGCGCAGCGCAGGACTTCTGCAGGGCGAGCACGTGATGGCTCTCGTCCGCAACCAGGCGCGCCGAGATGTGCGACTTGCGCCCAAGATCCACGCGGTAGACCACGTCCGCAGTCCCCGCGTGCCCGCACGACACCGTCATGTCGTCGCGCGCAGCAAATGTGTCTGCATCCAACTGGCCGGTCATTTGCCCGAGCGCCTCTGCATCGCCGCACGTGTCGCCCCGTGCTCCGCCGCCGGCTTCAGGCGCCACGTCAGCCTGCAGCGTGAATCGCCCTGCTTGCTGCTCCGTGGCCGAATCTGCGAACACCCAGAATGCGCCTGCATCGAGCACGGTGGACAGGACCGCCTCGCCAGGCCCCATGCCCGACTCGTTGCAGATCACCTCCGAGCTCTCCTCGGAGCAATTGCCCCGCACGTAGACCACTGGCATGAAGCTCTTGGCCTTGGCGCTGAATCGCACGCGAGATCGGCTCGGGAGATCGAACCGCCACGCCATCTCGGGCCCCTTGGCGTTGCGTCCGCAGGTCGCGTGGAACCGATCCGAGCCGCCAGCGAGATCGCCGGAGACCTGGCTCGATGCTGCCAGCAGAGGGGGCGCTGAGCACTTGTCGTTGTATGCGCGCGGCGCCGCAGTCACCGTGGAATTCAGGCGGAATCGCCCTTCCTCGTTGCGCAGGCCGTCCACGATCACGAAGTACGTGCCAGGCTCGAAGACCTCGTCGATCCGCGAACGCCGTGGATTCCCCGCGTCATCGTTGCAGGCAACTTCCGCATCGCGATCCGTGCAATCTCCCTTGCGAACGTACAACACGCCATCGAACTGCGCATCGAGATCGAACACGATCCGCTGCCTCGCAGGCACGTCCATCCGATACACGATCTCGCGCGAGTTGCTGCTCGCGCACCCGGCCTCTTCCAACGCACGCCCTTCGTCGGTCTCTCCCACATACGTCTGGCCCGCGATCAGCAGGATCGGCGACTCGCACGTGCCGGCCCCCATCTGCGTCGCAGCGACCGCGGTACCTGCATCCGCTCCCAGGGGCGACAGCCCGCCTGCCCAGGTAGCGATCAGGAACGGCCCCGCGCCTTCCGCCATCTTCACGAGGACTTCGTGACGCCCATGCTTCTCCGGGCAGTAGCGCACCGTCGCGTCAGGCCCGCGCGTGTCGTCCTTGGCAACTACCTTGCCGTCCGGATCCGAGACTTGCATCTCGAGCTCCGCCACTTCGGCGCCGCCGAGCGCAACGATCGTCAGGCACTGCCCTGCGACATCGAGCGGGATCTTCATGGACTGGCCGGTGGCCAGCTGCGCTCGATTGACGCCCCCCTGCTGGGTGAGCCCGCTGGATTGCAGGGCATTGTGCACGGAGAAGTACTTCGAGGAAGGGTCGCCCACGGATCGGTTGCTGCCGCACGCGGCCATCACGACAGCGACGGCCCAGACGGGCAAGGAGGATCGAAGGAGTCGCGCGCCAGAGGATCTCACGCCCTGAAGGCTACGACGCCCAGCGGCAGGACGGTAGGGGTGATTCAAACCGCTTCCAGCATCAGCAGGTCTGGGTTCTCCAGGTACCGGATGACCTCGTAGGCAAACGCAGCCCCGATGTGCCCGTCGATCAGCCTGTGATCGAACGAAAGGCTCAGCAGCATCACGTCGCCCACCACGATCTGTCCCCCGCGAACCACCGGCTTCTGCTTGATCTGATGCACCCCCAGGATCCCGACCTCCGGGAAGTTCAGGATCGGCGTGGCAAACAAGCCCCCCTGGGCACCCAGCGAGGTGATGGTGAACGTCGACCCCTGGATGTCTTCGAGCTTGATCTTGCCGCTGCGCGCATCGGACGACAGCCGCTGGATCTCGGTGGCGATGTCGAGCAGGCTGCGCTGATCAGCTCCCTTGACCACGGGCACGATCAGCCCTGCCTCGGTCGCGGTCGCAAGCCCGATGTTGTAGTACCGGCGAATCACGATCTCGTCGGTCGCCTCGTCGTAGGCGGAGTTCAGGGTCGGGTGCTTGCGCAAGGCAGCCACGCACGCCTTGATGATGAACGGCAAGAAGCTCAGGGACACGCCCTTGGCTTCTGCAAGACCGCGCATGCGCTCGCGCATGGCCTTGAGCGCCGTGACATCGCACTCCTCCACGAACGTGAAGTGAGCTGCTGTGTGCTTGGACCGCGCCATGGCATCGAAGATCCGCTTGCGAACGCCTCGCAGCGGCACCCGCTCCTCGAGCGCTGCCGAGGAGCCCGAGGCCGGAGCGATGCGCATGGGCTCTTCAGGCAGCCTGGTCCCCCCGCCTTTTCGTGTCAGCGCGCTGCGCTCAGCGTGGGCTTTGACGTCGTCCGCTGTGATTCTTCCGCTGGGTCCTGAGGGCTTCACCTGGCTCAGGTCCACGCCCAGCTCGCGGGCGAGCTTGCGCGTTGCAGGCGCTGCGAGGGGACGTTCACCGGCGACGCGCGGCTCGGTCGCTGCGGGCTCGGAAGACTCGGCTGGCATGCCCGGAAGGTGCTCGCGAATGTCGCCCACGGCGCTTGCCGCAGGCTCAGAGCGCTGCGGCTGCTCCACAGGCTGCGCAGGCGCGGCAGGCGGAGGGGGCGCGACTTGTGGCGCCGGCGCAGGGGGCTGCGCAGGCGCAGCAGGCTTTGGCTGCGGCGCAGGTGCCTCTGCGGAGCCGTCCTGGACCTCGAGCACGACCAGGGTCTTGCCGACAGCGATGACCTGGCCGACCTGTCCACCGAGCTCCACAATGCGCCCGGCCTTCGGGCTGGTGATCGTGACCGTGGCCTTGTCGGTCATCACCTCGACGAGAGCTTGATCCGCGGCGATGGTGGCGCCTGCCTGGACGCCGTCGGCCCAGGCTACGATTTCGCCTTCGGTGACCCCTTCGCCGATGTCAGGAAGCTTGAACTCGAAGCGTGCCATGTCCGCCCTCTCCTCGAAGTGCCCGCAGGCGCCTGCAGCCTAGCAGCGTGCGGTCTCCAGGACCGCCGGTAGGATTCGATGCGCAAGGGGCAGATACTCGTTCTCCAGCGTGTAGGGGAACGGCGTATCGAAGCCCGTCACGCGCACGGGTGGGGCTTCCAGGTGCCAGAATGCCTTCTCGTTGATCAGCGCCACGAGCTCGGCGCCAAAGCCGCACGTCTTGGGAGCCTCGTGCACGATCACCACGCGGCCGGTCTTCTTGACGCTGGTCACGATGGTGTCGATGTCGACCGGCCACAGGGTTCGCAGGTCAATCAGCTCCACGGACACGCCTTGTGCTTCTGCCTGGGAGCTCGCCTCGATCGCCTCGTAGAGCATGGCGCCCCAGGCGATCACGGTCACGTCTGTGCCTGTGCGCACCACAGCAGCGCTCGAGAGAGGCACCTCGTAGGCCTCGGACGGCACCTCACCCTTGGCTGCGCGGTAGACACGCTTGGGCTCGAAGAAGAGCACCGGGTCTGGGTCGCGGATCGAGGCGATCAGCAGGCCTTTTGCGTCACGCGCGTTGGAGGGGCACACGACCTTGAGCCCCGCGGTGTGGATGAACAGCGCCTCGGGCGATTGCGAGTGGTAGTGGCCTCCGCGGATGCCGCCGCCGACCGGAGTGCGGATCACCATCTTGGAGGTGAACTCCCCACCGGAGCGGTACCGGAGCTTGGCGACCTCGCTGACGATCTGGTCAAAAGCAGGGAAGATGAAGTCCGAGAACTGGATCTCAGGGACCGGAACCATGCCGTACATCGCCATGCCCACGGCGGTGCCGATGATCCCTCCTTCGGACAGCGGCGTGTCGATCACGCGGTCTTCGCCGAACTCCTGCTGCAGGCCCTGGGTCACGCGGAACACGCCACCGAGCTTGCCGACGTCCTCGCCAAGCACGATGACCTTGGAATCCCTGCGCATCTCGAGTCGCAGGGCGTCGTTGATCGCCTGCACCATGTTCATGCGCGGCATGTGCGGGCCTCCCGGAGTGTCCCTACATCGCTGTTGCGTTTGATCTCAGCGTCCATCGTTTCAAGCTGGGAACGGTTCAGTGTTGACGTTGCGGGCGGGGCCCCTGCACCACCGCCTGGTGCTGCTCGCGAAGATGCCACGGCTCGGACTCGAATACGTCGGCGAACATCGAATCGATCGACGGGACCGGGGTCTTCTCGGCTTCCGCGATCGCCTGCTTCATCTCGCGATCGAACTCGCCCTCGAGCTCCCCATCGCGGCCTTCGTCCCAGGCGCCCGCCTTGATCAGATAGCTGCGCACGCGCTGGATCGGATCGCGTTCGCGCCACGGCGCCAGAGCATCATCCACCCGGTACGCGTTCGGGTCGTCGCTCGTCGAGTGCCCGGACATACGGTAGGTCATCGCTTCCACGATCGTGGGGCCGTCGCCCCGGGCTGCCCGCTCGACTGCGGCACGGGTGGCACTCACCACCGCAAACAGATCGTTGCCGTCGCAACGCACGGAGTGCACGCCATAGGCTACGCCCTTCTGGGCAAACGTGGCGGTGGCGGTCTGCTGATCCGACGGGACGCTTATCGCCCAACCGTTGTTGCGGCACAGCAGGACTGCAGGCACCCGATAGACTCCGGCGAAGTTCATGCCGTTATGGAACTCGTTGGAGCTGGTCGAGCCCTCGCCGAAGTACACCAGCGTCACCACGTCGTCGCCGCGAAGCTTCGCTGCCCAGGCAAATCCCACTGCCTGCGTGATCTGCGTGCCAATCGGCGAGCTGACCGAGCCGAACCTGGCATCGCGCGCCGTGATGTGGTCTGGCATCTGACGCCCCTTGGCGTTGTCCGATGCGTTGCCGAACATGTTGTCGAGGTAGCGCTGCAAGGGCATGCCACGAAGCAGGGCTGCGCCGAACTCGCGGTAGCAGGGGAAGATGAAGTCGCCGGCCCGCATCGCCCAGGCCGAGCCCAGAATCGTCGCCTCTTCGCCCAGAGAGCCGATGTGGAAACCGATGCGGCCCTGTCGCTGGAGCATCACCAGACGTTCGTCGATGAAACGCGTTCGCATCATTGCGCGGTACAGCGCCACCACGTCGTCGACGGCGAGATGGGGATCGTGCTCCGGATCGAGCGTGCCGTCAGCGCGCAAGACCCGGATCATGTCAGCGGGGAAGGACAGGGGTTGGTCGGCATTCGTAGCCATGGGCAGGCGGTTCCGTGGTGCAGTCCCTGGGGATTGGCAAGTCGTTCGGGGCGGAAATAGGATTGGGGGGGCGACCCGCGCGTGACAGCCCGCTCCCTGACGGTCGCGGCTCCATCGCGGCTCCGTCGCGGGTCCATGATACGTGAGAAGGGATCAGGCAGGGGGATTGGCGTCAGCGAGGATCTTGCGGGCTTCGTTCAGGATCGATTCGATGACGTCGTCAGGCAAGGCGAAAGCGGCCGCGAGCTTCACGACTACATCTCGCTCGACCTCGCTGACGTTGCCTGAAACGTGGGCGAGCAGGGCAGCGATCCGGAGCACTTCGCGCTGGTGCTCGGGGCGGGTCACACCCCGAGCCACCATCTGGATTCGCACGTCGACGCCATCTTCGGTGACCTGATCCGCCAGGTCTGCGAGGAGAGCCTCGAGCTGGTCCGGTCCCACAGCGCCACGGCAGGCTTCCAGCACGACGTCGCGGAACGCTTTGCGCTCGGCTTCGTCGAAGACGCCATCCGCGGTGGCGACGAGATAGGCCGCCTCGACGATGGACTCGAACAGGGCAGCTGCGCTCGGGTCGAAGCCGGTGGGCATCGTGAGCTCGTCTTCGTGAGCGGAGCGGAACCCATACGAGCCAGCGGCCACGGTGAGGATGGAATCCGCGACACCCGACGGAGCGTCGGCGGAGGGCTGCGCGATGCGAACGGCGACTTGAGACAGGAAGTTCTTGTCGATGCTCATCAGTCGTAACTCCGTCGTTGCCCGGCAACGGCGCGTGGAATCGATGCCTCTTCGGCGGCTGGGATTGTGGTCACTTCGGGACGACGGTCTCACAACCGAGCTGCACGGACAGCGAGCCCTTTGGATCGCCCTTGATGGTGTCGCACGTGGGCCCGCACACTACGATCTTGGTCTTGTTTCCGTCCGTGTACTGCCAGCCCGTGTTGGTCTGGTCGCACGGCTTGGTATCGTCCTTGACAATCGTCGTCGCCTTCCCGTCGCCATCTGTGAACACCACGTTGACCTTGTCCGGGTCTGCCTTGCCACCGTCATCCGTCGGCACGTCGATCTCACAGGTGAGCGCAGCGCCGCTGACCTTTGCGAGAGCCTTCTTGAGCTCGTCCTTGAACACGGTTCCTGGCTGCGTCATGTCGATGTGACAGTTGCCAACCGTCGGGTCTGAGCTGGTGTGATCGCAGTTCGGATCCGCGGCCGTGCCGCCGTTGAATGCAATCCGCGACAGGAACGAACGTCCCTCTTCGCTACCCGGAGCGCCCAGAGCAAAGGACCGGATCCCGATCCAGGTCGCTTCGTTGGCCTTGGTGACCAGGAAGTCCAGGCTCCCCTTGTCGCAGGTCTCTGCGCCGTCGGTCAGGAGCACCACGAACTTGTTGCCGGTGACCTGCTGCTGCTGCAGGTACGCGAACGCGCTCATCATGGAGCCTACGATGGGTGTGTCGCCCTTGGGCACGACCGCGTCGAGCACCGGAACAATCGCACCGATCTGCGCGTCGTTCAGCTCCGCCACCGCAACGTCTGGCGTGGCTGGGAACCCGCAGTACCCGTCGTTGTTGAACAGCCCAATGCCGACCGAAGGAACCGGAATGGTCGCCTTCAGATCATTGAGCGCTTCCTTGAGAGCTTCGCGCGTGATCTCCCACTTGGAGGGCTGCGAAGCATCCTTCTTCTTCGGCGATGCATTGCACTCCGCCGTGGTCTGCGTGGGCGGTGCATTGCAGTTCATCGAGCCGGATCGGTCGATCAACAGGAGAAGATAGGCAGGCTTGAGCGTCGCCTTGACGCTCGTTGCGGCGCATGCATCCTCCGGGGTGGACTGGTCTCCTGCCTCGGTCGGGATGATGATGTTGCCTGTACCGCCTCCGCCGTCAGGCTTGTTCCCCGCGTTGCCCCCGCCGCCGGCCTTGCCAGCGGAGCCTGAGCTGCCGGCAGCATTGCCAGCGCCACTGAACCCGCCTCCCGGGCTGTCGCTCGAGCTGCAGGCAAGGAAGGTTCCGAGTAGGAACAATACGGAGGAAGCGATTGCGATCTTGGACGAAGTTCTCACGAGGGATCCTCCTTGGCGGCAGGTTCGCAGCGTGCCTGGACGACACGCAGCTTCTAAGGTGGGGGGACCTGGTTGAAGATGTACCACGACTCGGGGCGCCATCCAACGCCTGTAAAGGGTTTCTAGACCCACTTCAGCCTTGCGCTGATCGTGCACCGCTGCGAAACTAGGGGCATGAAGCGGACGATTGCCCTTTCTCTTGTGGTTCCCACCCTGGTTCTCGTCGGCTGGGTGGGTTGCAGCTCCACCGATGACACTGTTTTCGCTCCAGGACCGCCGGATTCGGGCAGTGACGTGAGCAAGGGAGGGGCCGCGGGCCAAGCCGGCAAGGCGGGCCAAGCCGGTCAGGCAGGAACAGCTGCCGGTGGCGAAGGGGGCAGCGCAGGGCAAGGCGAGGGAGGCTCTGCCGGCACGGGCGCTGCAGGCGAGGGAGGCAGCTCCCTCGGAGGCTCCGGCGGCGAACCCCAGGACGCGTTGCCCGAGGTCGACTTCACCTACGACGCGCCCCCGGAGGTGGCTGCAGAAGCCTGCGCCACGGCCAACGTCGAGGCCAAGCTCAAGCCGCTCGACATGTACTTCATGATCGACCGATCCGGCTCGATGTCGGGGCCCCCGTGGACGCAACAAGCCAACGCACTCGCCGCGTTCTGGAACGATCCTGCTTCTGCCGGTATCACGGCTGCTCTCAGGTTCTTCCCCCAGAAGGACACCTGCGGCGGTGTGGACTCCACCTGCTCCGGCAACACCTACGTCACGCCGCAAGTTGCCTGGGGTCTGTTGCCTGGCAACGCCGCTGCCCTCAACGGCGCTGTCAACGCGACTTCGCCGACTGCCTGCACTCCCACCCAGGAAGCGCTCAACGGCGTGCTCAAGGGGTCCAAGCAGAGGCAAATCCAGCAGCCGGGCCACGTGGTCGTGGCTGTGCTCGTGTCTGACGGCGAGCCTTGCTGTACGGACTGCCCGGTTGAGACAGCCTCTGGATTGGGGCAGATCGCTGCAGACTTCTTCAACGGCACCCCGTCTGTCAGGACCTTCACGCTCTACGTAGCCTCGGTCGCCAGCGCCGTGATGACCTCGATCGCACAGGGCGGCGGTACCAACCAGTCCTATGACGCGACCAACACGCAGAACTTCATCGCTGCTCTCAAGGCGATCCAAGGCTCTGCCATCCCGTGCGACTTCGACATGCCAGTTCCTGATGGCGGCTCGGTTGACCCGGCTCAGGTCAAGCTCGAGTACCAGGGCCAGCCGATCACGCCGGTGAGCGGCCAGGCTCAGTGCGGCGCCAATGGTGGCTGGTACTTCGACAACCAGACCGACCCCAAGAAGATCTTCCTGTGCCCTGCCACGTGCAACCTTCTCAAGGCTGACCCCAACGCCAAGGTCAACATCAGCCTCGGTTGCCTGGGCACCTGACGAATCAGTTCCCCTCAGGTCCGTGGATCATCTTGCCGACGAACACCTCGGCTGCGCGGTAGCTCGATCGCACGAGCGGTCCGCTTGCCACGAACTTGAACCCCATCTGCTTCGCCGCTTCGCTGTACGCCGCGAACTTCGCAGGCTCCACGTAGCGATCCACGGCAAGGTGCTTGGGGCTTGGACGCAGGTACTGGCCGAGGGTGACGATGTCCACGCCGACCCTGTGCAGATCTGCGAGGGACTCAAGGACTTCGTCGTCGGTCTCCCCTGCCCCGACCATCAGGCTCGACTTGGTGATCCTGTCCGGTGCGTGCGCCTTGGCATGCTCGAGCACCGCAAGGGACTGGTCGTAGGTGCAGCGCACATCGCGCACCAGACGCGTGATCCTTCGAACGACCTCCACGTTGTGCGCGAAGACGTCCGGGCGTGAATCGAGCACGGTCGCGATATCGCCATGGCGCCCCCTGAAGTCGCCTACGAGCGCTTCCACGAGCAGATCAGGACGCAGGTCGTGGAGACGTCGAACGGTCTCGGCCACGTGAGAGGCGCCGCCATCTGGCAGATCATCGCGATCCACCATGGTCAGGACCACGTACCGAAGATCCAGCGAAGCAACGGCAGCCGCAACGTGCTCGGGCTCCAGAGGATCCACCACGCCGCGCGGATTGCCAGTCTTGACCGCGCAGAAGCGACACCCACGCGTGCACGTGTCGCCGAGGATCATCACGGTCGCCGTGCCTTCGCGCCAGCACTCGCCCACGTTGGGGCAGTGCGCTTCCTCGCACACCGTGTGGAGCTGCAGATTGCGGAGCGTGCCCTTGATGCGCGTGTAGCTCTCGCCGCCTGGCGCGAGCACCTTGAGCCACGGAGGCTTGCGTTCGCTGTGGTCGATCACGACGGCTTCTATAGGACAACTGCGGGGGGTGTCCAGAGGCGCTTCAGCGCGCCAATCGCTGCATCGAATCCTCGCACACAGGATCGACCGCGCCGCGCTCGGTGAAGATCGCGGATACCAGCCGCGCCGGCGTGACGTCGAATCCGGGATATCGTGCATTCACCCCGTCCGGGGCGAACGACTTGCCGGCAATGACAGTGACCTCTCTGGATGCGCGCTGCTCGATCGGAATCGCCTCGCCGGAAGCGCACTTCATGTCGACCGTGCTCCACGGGGCAGCCACGTAGAACGGACGGTCGTGCAGCCGCGCGAGGCACGCCACACCGTAGGTTCCGATCTTGTTGGCGACGTCGCCGTTGCGCGCGATGCGATCCGAGCCCACGACCGCAAGCGAGATCTCGCCGCGCTGGAAGAAGTGCGCTGCCATGTTGTCGGTGATCACCTCGACCGGGATGCCATCGCGATGCAGCTCCCACGAGGTCAACCGCGCGCCCTGCAGGTAGGGACGGGTCTCGTCGGCAAGCACCTTCACCTTCTTGCCAGCCTCGTGCGCGGCGCGGATCACGCCGAGCGCTGTGCCGTAGCCGCCTGTGGCAAGGGCCCCGGCATTGCAGTGCGTGAGGATCGTGGCTCCATCGGGCACGCGCTCTGCGCCCAGCTTGCCCATGGTCCTGCACGCTTCGACATCCGCGCGATGAATGTCGCGTGCGCGCGAAGCCATCTGCTCCACGCGCGAAGCCGGATCGGCTGAAGCATGCTTGGCGGCAAGTGCGAGCATCTCATCGATGGCCCAGGCGAGGTTCACAGCAGTGGGACGCGCGCCCTTGAGCAACGCGCCCGCATCCTGCAGCGCGCGCAGGTACGCCTGATCGCCTTGTCTGCAGGCACCCGCAGCGAGCACCATTCCGTAGGCGGCCGCGATCCCGATCGCAGGCGCGCCGCGCACGACCATGTCGCGGATGCCTGCCTCGATCGTGGCAACGTCGGTCATCTCCAGGTAGCGCTCGTGATCCGGCAGCTCCCGCTGCTCGAGCATCCATACGCGATCGTTTTCCGGGGCAAGCTCTACGGCAGAGTAAGAAGCCCCGGACAGGGGAGCCTTGATGGGAAGATGGTCTTGGGAGAGGGTCATGACAGGAGCCTTTTCAAGATCTCGTTGACCAGCGCAGGGCTGGCGCTGCCGCGGGTTTCCTTCATCACCTGGCCAACGAAGAAGCCGAGGATCGCGGTCTTGCCCGCGCGGTAGGATGCCGCGTTCTTTGCGTTCTGCTCGATGATGCGGGCGCAGATGGTCTCGAGCTCGCCGACGTCGCTGAGCTGGGCCATCCCCTTGTCGCGCACGACGTCAGCCGGGCTGTGATCCGTGTTCGCAATGGCGCTGTAGACCTCCTTGGCCTGCTTGCCGCTGATGGTCCCTGCGTCGACGAGCTTGAGGAGCTGTGCGAGCTGCTCCGGGGAGACCGTGAACCGCGCTTCGAGCCCGTCGGTGGTGGAGTCGCGCATCACCTCGCTCATCACGAAGTTGGCGACGCGCGTGGGGTCGCCGTGGAGCTTGCAGGCGGCGTCGAAGAAGCGCGCAACGGCCGGGTGCGAGGTGAGCACGCCAGCGGCATAGGCGGACAGGCCTGCGTCCACGAACCGTTTTCGCATGTCGACCGGAAGCTCTGGAAGCTCGTCTTGCTGCTTCTGCAGCCATTCGGGATCGATGCGCAGCGGAGGGAGATCCGGGTCCGGGAAGTAGCGGTAGTCGTGCGCCTCTTCCTTGGAGCGCTGGCTGACCGTGCGCCCGGCCTTGTCGTCCCAGCCGCGGGTCTCCTGGACCACGCGTCCGCCTGAAGACAGCACCGCGATCTGTCGCGCGATTTCGAACTGGATCGCGTGCTGGGCGAAGCGGAAGGAGTTGACGTTCTTGATCTCGGTGCGCGTTCCGAGCGCGGAATCGCCCTGCTTGCGGATGGAGACGTTGATGTCGCAGCGCAGGCTTCCCTGCTCGAGGTTGCCATCGCAGACGCCGAGGAACATGAGCAGGTTGCGGAGCTGGCGCAGGTACTCGGCAGCTTCTTCGGCGGAGCGCAGGTCAGGCTCGCCGACGATTTCGATCAGGGGAGTGCCGGCGCGGTTGAGATCGACCACGGACCAACCGCCGAAACCGTGCAGGTTCTTGCCTGCATCGTCTTCGATGTGCACGCGGGTGATGCCGACGCGACGTTGGATCAGGGGATTTCCCTTGGGGTCGTGGGTATCGACCTGGAGCCAGCCGCCCGAGGCGAGGGGGAGCTCGAACTGGCTGATCTGGTAGCCCTTGGGCAGGTCTGGGTAGAAGTAGTTCTTGCGGGCGAAGACGCTGACCGGTGCGATCCGGGAATGCAGGGCGAGGGCAGCGCGGGCGGCGAGGCGGAGGGCTTCGGCGTTGAGGACGGGCAAAGCGCCCGGCAGGGCGAGGCAGACCGGGCAGACGTGGGAGTTGGGCGGAGCGCCGAAGGCGGTGGAGCAGGCGCAGAAGCACTTGCTGCGGGTGAGCAGCTGGGCGTGGACTTCGAGGCCGATGACAGCTTCCCAGGGGGCGGTCATGGGCAAGCACGTAGCACGAAAGGGGGCCCTTGACTTCGGAGCATCGTCGCGTATGCTCCGCGCCCGCTCGCGAGAGTCGCCACCCTAGCTCAGTGGTAGAGCAGCGGTTTCGTAAACCGCAGGTCTGGGGTTCAAATCCCCAGGGTGGCTCCAAGATATCCGGGGGATACGGAGACACGTGACGCATTCACCACGGCTGGCCGCTGATGATTGGCGTCGCGTTCTGATGCGGCTTGCCGGCGCACTTCACGGGGGCAGCCCGGCGCACATGACGGTCATCGGGGGCGCAGCGATTGCCCTTCTCTTTGACGCGAGGCGAACCACCACCGACGTGGATGTCGTGATCGATTCAAGCGACACCATGCGCGTACTCGCGGAAGCCCGGTCCATCGCGGCTGAATTCGGGCTGCCGGAGAATTGGCTCAACCAGGACGCGAGAACCGGGGGATTCATCCAAGAGCCGCTCCAGCTGGGGCAGACCTTGATCGAGACGCCGGACCTGACGGTTTCTGCGCCGACGATCGAGCATCTACTGGCGACGAAACTCCCCGTGGCTCGCAGGGGCGACACCGACATCGAAGACTGCCTGGTGCTCACGCGACGGCTCCGCGCGACCTCCGACGACGCAGACGACCTCTGGAGCAGGATCGGCGGACTCGTCCCAGTGGCGCACAGGCAGAACGCACTCTACAATCTGAGATGGATCTGGGAGATCCTCGATGAACGCCCGTGACCTCGTTCTAGCGGCCTTGAGCGGAGACGATCTGGCAGTACGCCAGTGGGTCAAGGATGCGCGCCGCGTGGAACTGGATCTTGGAGCCCTGGACGAGCCGATTGACCTCCAAGGGGATGCCAGAGTCGTTGCGTCCGCGCTCGTGGAACTACTTGCAGAGCGTTGGGGCAAGCAGGCCCCCGCTTGGGCTCGTGGCGGCGGCAAGGCGGAGCACCCCGTGTACCTCGTTCAGCGAGCCAGCTCGTCGCCCGCCGTGAGGCGCGAGTGTGAGAAGTCTTCGCCGGCACCGCTTCGGAGGCGCAACGTCTTCGCATTGCCCGATTACCTGCGCACAGCTTGAACGACTGCGGCGAATCGCGCACCCGCCGGTTCTACTTCCCCGGAGGCACGCATCGCCCGTCTTCGCACACGCGATCGCCTTTGCAGTCACTGTCCGCCTCGCACCTGGCAGACCCCTTGCCCCGGCTCTGTCGGTCCTTGCGCCTCTGGTCTTCGGCCTTCTTGCGCTGCAGCCGGTCCTTGGCGAGCTCGCAGGCATCCCATTGCTTGCGGGCTTCATCGTTCGCAGTCCCGTGCAGCCCGGCGATGGATCGGCACTCGGGTGGCAATGCACCGGCGTCCGAGGCGGATGGGGTGGCCGGCGCCTCCGAAGGGGCATGGACGCCCTCGCTTCGGACCGGCGTGCCGTCGAGCTCCGCGCGCCTGGCCTCGGCTTTGTCGTGGCAGCGATCCTCGGTGCCGCCGCGCGCGATGCAATCATCGAACGTGTCCTGGACCTGCTGGTTCGTGGTGGCACACCCGGCGAGCATCAGAACTGCAATGAAACCAACTTTCATCCTGCTGCACTCCAGCTGTGGCGCCATTGGACCATTCTACGCCAGTTCCGCAGTGACGATCGGCCCAACGCCGACCTTTCGGGGGCCAAGGGCATCCAGATGGCGGAACGTGCGCGTCCCCAACTTGGTTGTTGAGCGCACCCGCTATGGGCTACTCACACGTACTTCCGCCCTCGCGAGGCGCTCCAATCGCAAACCCCGCGACTGCATGCGGCCAAGACTCGAAAGCGGAAAACGACTCTCCCTGCGCCGGACGCGGCAGCAATGGACACGATGATGTGTAGACGTAGCGCTGACCATCTGGAGTGATGTAGAGGTCGAACTTGAGGTGGAGATCGCCCGTGTTCGCGATTTTCAGCATGGTCATTCCTCGCTCGATGCTCGCGGGCGGAATGACGATGTCCGGCTCGCTCCCCTCCAGATCGCTCGAGATCCGCAGCCGCCCCGTACCATCGCGCACAACCCGGAAGGCAACCGGCGACCGCCCATCGAACCGCACGAAGTCACTTCCCAGGCTGCTGGCATCCACAACGCGTGTGTTCCGTTGTCCTGGGTTGCACGACAACGTCAGCGCAAGGCACGCAACCAAGCACCAGGCGATCGCCAGCGAACGCAATGGAATGAACGCGGCCCTCACGACAACGCCACCTCCCTGTCGTTGAGCGTATCATGGGTGGGCAATTGCGCGCCACGGACGTCGCACACGGTCGCGTACTCACCGTCCCCACCTGCTATGCTTGCACCATGGCGGGACGCTCCACGCGCCGTTTGAAGTTGTGCGCGATCTGGACCATGATATCTGCGCCGATCGCCGCCTGGCTGATCGGCGTCCGCGTCGCCAGACGGATCGACTTCCTGGACTTCGGCGAGCCCGGCTATCACCTGATAAGCCGCGGAATTCTCATCGCCTTCGCTGCGTTCACCGCATCCTTGGTCGTCAACCTCCTTTGCGTCTTGTGGGAGCAGCAGATGCCGCGCCACGCCCGCTGGGCTCGGTCACCCGCTGTCGCGTTGTACCTGCTCATGGCAGGCTCCCTGGCGTGGACGTCGGTACCGATGGGACCGGAACCCGTCTCACTCAGGGCCATCGCGATTACCGTCTCTGCCACCCTCTTGTGGGGCTTGGGGCTCGCTGGCTGGGTCACGGGCCCAACGCCGACCACGCAGCAGCCGGTGAACTGACCCGAGTCTGGTGCGACGACGCGCTTTCGCGTAGCGTCCAGAGCATGGGGACGTTCTGCGCGAGGTGTCAGACGGAGATCGGGTGGTTCTCCAGCAGGAGCGTGAGCCTCGCCGACGGCACCACCATCACCGTCTGCAAGGCGTGCGCAAAGAGCCCGCAGGAAGTGCAACAAGAGCGATCCGTTCAGGCTCCGTACCGCGAAGCTGCGCACCCCAGCGGCGAACTCGCCGCCCTCGAAGCGGCGTTCCGGGACAATCCCAGCTCGCTCCAGGTCTTGTTCGACCTCGGTCAGCTCTCCCTGCGACTTGCGGAGTCAGCCAATGGCGAAGCCAGGGAGCAGCACCTCGATCGCGCCGCCAAGGTCTTTCGCGCCATGCTGCTGCAACGGTTCGACGCTTCCCCACCTTGCAGCAAGGCTTCGGTGTTCTACTTTCTCGCCGTGACGAGCCACCTGCGAGGCGAGCCCGCCAAGGCTATCCAGATGGCGGAACGCGCAGTTGATTTGCAGCCAGAGCTCGCGGAAGCGAAGTCGCTGCTCGCACGGCTCCGCGCGTAGCGAAGACTCTGACTCCCCGCCGCAACGGGCAGGAACCAACAGACCACGTTGGTGTCAGTGCTTGCACCGAGGTCTCACGCTCATGGGCAAACCGCGCCCGCGCACCAGCTGCGTCTTGCCTGCGTATCCGCGCGCTCTGGGCCTGGTTGCGATCGCCTTCTGCTCTTGCAGGCAGACGGAAGTCATCTACGACGAAGTCTCTGCCTACCTCTTCCCGCCGCCGCTCGGCGGCGTGGGCGAGCCCTACCGCCCAGCGCCAACGTCAACCCCCTACCCGAGCGGGAACGGGAGCTACACCCGAGAGACCACGATCGAACCGCAGGACGCCCCACCGGTCGTCGAGCCGAGGTCAAAGCCGAAGAAGCCAGCACGCCCGAAAGAGTTGCCGTCCACCACGCGCTGACCGCTATCCGCCCAAAGGAACGTCAACCACCACATTGGCTCCGTCGCTGAGCACGAAATCATGCTTCAGCAAGTCCCCGACGCTGCACAGTCCGTTGGTCTGGTTGACAAACCCGTATTGGCACGACATTCCCGCGTCGCCGACCCCGGCACAGTCGGTCAACGGCCCTGAGAGGGTCCGGGTGAAGAACGTGTAGACGCCTCAGGGTGCCGCAGGCACCAGTGCGCCGTTTTCACGGACCCGAGCATCCCACTGCAGCTCCAGATGCTCTGTGGGCAGAAGCAGCACGAAGCTGTAGGTATCCACGAGGTCAGGGCCGCCGCTCGGCACCGTGGAAGAGGGCGGCAGTTCGCCATCGATGCCCACCACCCAGGTCGCGCAGAAGTTCGCGTCTGCGTACACCCATCGCCCCTCATCGAGGTTGTTGCGGATGACGAAGGTGACACTCTGCTTGGAAGGCTTGTCGGGCTGCGTCTCCGGCTGGCTCGCAACATCCAAGGCCATCGAGTCCTGAGCCGCCACGTCCAGAGAAGTGTCCTGCACTTCGACCGCTGCCTCCGGAGTCTCCAAGTCCGGGTAGACATCAAGTCCGACTTCACCGGCATCGGACGGCGGAGGCTCCGCGGTGGTGCTGCCACATCCAAGTACGCAGAACATGGCAGCAGCAAGCACCTGGCGTCCCCTCATGCACAGAAGTGTACCGTTCCGCGTGGGCGCCTTCGAGCTTCACACCGAATCAGGCGCTTCGCACCGAAGCGCTGCTTGTCCGCGTAGCAACTCCCACCCTCACGTCGGCCAGCTACCGTCTACCTTTCCCTCGATCACCAGCGGCGACGCCCCTACCCCGCCGAGGTTCAGACGGCATCGCGCCGGGAGCGCTGAAGGAGCCCGGGCGATCGACATTCGCACCCGCAGCTTCGTGCGCCCGGTCGGAAGATCGCCCGTGAACGCAGTCCCTTCCGGATTGAGGTACACCGCAAAGATTCCCAGCTTTGGCCCGGGCTTTTCCAGCGTCGGCAGCACCACGAAGTGGTCGACCCTTCGCAACGACGCAGCAGCAGCGCCGTGTTCATCCAGCAGCGATGCGCCCGCGACCGTGACTCCGCTGATCGCCGAGCCTGGGTTGTCCACTTCGATCACCATGGATGCGAAGTCGGTCTCGTAGCCTGGCGGAAGCGGATCGGGCACAGTGCCCACTCCGCCGTACGCGCAGAAGAGCATCGTTGCCGTGGGCGCTGCGCTCGTGGGTGGCATGGGCGTGGAGGTCCGGGTGCACCCCGGGGCCAGCAGCGCAGCCAAGGTGCAAATCACAGCCGCAGCAAAGTGCTTCATGGCCGCAGACCCCCTCAAAGCGGCGCGCACGTCGACACCCCTGCGCCCACGATTCTCGTATTCGCCAGCGTCGTCACCTGCTTCTCGATCTTCGTGACCGGATCATACTGCACTACAACGGTATCCGTGTCCGGCGAGTCGAAGATCCAAAGGCTTCCTCCCCAGAAGGCGAAGGCAAAAGCGTCCATCGCGCCGCCGGTTGCGAGCGAGTCTGAGCCAAGGATCTTGGCGGTCTTCTTGTCGATCTCCGACAACGTCGAGCCGCCGTTCCAGTTCAAGCACAGGGCAAACAGGCGTCCATCGCCTGTGCCGGTCAGCTCGCAGGTGGGGAGCGGTGGCTCGAATCCTCCGACGAACGACAGCTTCAAGCTCTCGGTATCGAGCAGGGCAAGGCCCTTGGAATCGGTCTCGTAGCTCGCTTCGACTACGTACAGCTCATCGATCGATTGGCTCGCCACGAAGGCCATGCCGAACCGGAGAAAGCCAAGCTGGTTCGGCTCGTAGGAGGTGGCCTGGCACTTCGCTGTGCCTGTGCTGATCCTCCAGAGCGTGCCGTCCATGAACACCGAGTAGGCGATCCCCGTGCGATCCACGGCCATCGAGTTGGGCTGGGAAAAGGAGCTCGGACAGGCGATGTTGCCGATCGTCTTGAAGGCGAGCGTGGGTGGATCAAAAGACAGGAGCCCCTGCTCCGAGGACAGCAGATAGACGAGCGTGGACGCTGCATCCGGGCAGTCGCTGGGCACCTGGCCATCGTTTTTCGACGCATCGATCGGAGGGATCGCGTCCTCGGAAACGGCATCCTTCAAGGGCTCCGATGCGGCGTCCTTGGCGTCCGAAAGGGCGTCCTTCGACGCATCGACCGCAGCCGGAGCGGCGTCGGACTCCTCGACGGGATCAGCTTTCAGGCCGGTGCGGGCCCCGCAGGCAGAGGCAGTCGCAAGAAGAAGCGCACCGAGGATGGCTCGACGATCGAACAGCACGGCCAAGGATCGCACGAGCGGCGCAGGAGCACCAGGGAGTAGCAGCTCAGGGCGAGCTCGAAGCGTCGGTGACATCCGGCTCAGCGTCCGCAGGCTCGCTCGCGTCGGGCGCATCTGCAGCGTCAGCGGGAGCGTCGACGCCAGCTTCGCAACCGCCGCCACTCAGTTCGCTGCAGGTCTTGCCATCCCACATGCCTTTGCATCCGCACTGCGGAAGCTCGCCAGCGTCCATGTAGTATCCGCCGCAGAGGTGTTCGGGGGATGCGACATCTTCCCCCTCTGAGATACCCACGAGCTTCCCTGTCGTCGCTTCGAAGAAGAAACCCCAGCCATAGTAGGGGTTGGTGCACGCAATCTCCACGTAACCGCACCCACAAAACGTCGAATAGCTCGGCGAACAGTCTTTTAGTTGCTTCACGTCCACCGGAAGCTCGAGGTACAGCGCCCAGAGGAACCTGCAGGACTTGTAGTACTTCTTGTTCAGCGTGGGATCGCTGCAAATGGTGCGGTACTCGTCCAAGGTCAGCCCGTTCTCGCACGCTTTTGCAACGTCAATCTCGACGGTAGCTTCTTCCGAGATCGCGTCCAACGTACCCGCCTCCGCATCGGCACCGGCATTTGCACCCGCACCGGGCAACGCACTGGGATCTGACGACGAGCACGCGACCGCCAGCTGAACCGCGCAGGAGATTGCGACAAATCCGACTCGCGCCCAGGTTCTCATGTTGTTGAGGGTACGATGCGCTATCAACGCGTGCAAGGAACCGCCTTGCGCTACGGGCGCGACAGCGGGAAACTCGCCTATTGGAGAGCTCAACCACGGGCAAGCTCATCTGGGCGCGGACCTGGCCGGTTCAGGAGGCGACGCAAAGTACGGACTCGACATCGCAGAGATCGTGCCTCAGGAGAAGCTGCTTCAAAACCCCTCGTTCGTCCCAAAGCTCGCCTGCTCAACCACAGGGAAGCTCGGGCCGCGCGACGTCGGTCCGATCCAGAGCACGTCGGTGCGACGTCGGGATCGGATTGTCGCCGGGGTTCACTTCGACTCTGGCAGCGGCACCTCACCTGGCGGAGAGCTTTGCGAGTGGATCGAGCACGAGCACGAGCACGAGCACGAGCACGAGCACGAGCACGAGCACGAGCACGAGCACGAGCACGAGCACGAGCACGAGCACGAGCACGAGCACGAGCACGAGCAGGGATAGCGAGGCAAGCTCGACGCCTGAAGCCTGAAGCCTGAAGCCTGAAGCCTGAAGTCTGAAGCCTTCCTACCGCTTCGAGTCCTCATGGATGCACAAGATGTTGCCCTCCGTATCCTTGAACCACGCAGCCTTCTCCGAGCCGAGCACGCACACTCCTTCCTCGGTCTTCAGCCCGGGCAAGTCGTAGTTCTCGAACACCACGCCCCGTTCGCGCAGTGCTCCCATCTCCCGCCTGACGTCCTCGACCTCGAACGACAACGCAGTATGGTCTGCTGTCGTCGGAGTGGCCCGCTGATACAAGGCAACCGTCGCCCCATTCAAGGAGTAGACCGCATTGCCGTTCGGCTGCATCGACGCTGCGGGCAGGCTCAGCGCCCCCTCGTAGAATCTCCTGGCACGTTCCAAGTCCACGACCGGTATCATTGTGGTGGCAGATGCACGACTGAGCATGACTTCCCCCTTTCTGATCGACCCCTTACGCCCCGGAGATGCACATGGCGCCAAGCCTGATCCGCGTCAACCGATGACCGATCGAGCCGACCGCGTCAGACCGGCCAGCAACTCACTTCCTCGGTCAGCATCCAAACAACGAGGGGGGTTTGGCCAATGGAGTCGTCGAATCGTCGGATCCGTACGCCCGAAGAGGTCGTCGCACGCTACCTCACAGTGCGCGCAGCCACAGAGCACCTCGCCTCGCGCCTGTCGCCCGAGGACCAGATGCTGCAATCCATGCCCCTCTGCAGCCCGGTCAAGTGGCACCGCGCCCATACCACCTGGTTCTTCGAGACCTTCGTCCTCGAGCCTCTCGGCGTGCGCGCCGTCTTTCCGCACTACCGCCATCTGTTCAACTCCTACTACGACGCCATCGGTCCACGCCACGCGCGCCCGAAGCGCGGAATGCTCTCGCGACCGAGCTTCGAGGAGGTCGGCGAGTACCGCCACATCGTCGATCGGTCCATGCAGGATCAGCTCCTCACCCTCGGAAAGCAGGAGCTGCAGGAGCTGGTGCCCCTGATTGATCTCGGGCTCGCCCACGAAGAGCAGCACCAGGAGCTGTTGCTCACCGACATCCTGCATGCTTTCCACGAGAATCCGACACTGCCCGCGTATCGTGGAGGCCCGAGCACTCCGTCGGTACGCATCCCCGCAGCTCAGAAGCGCTCTCGCGCGTTCAAAGCCTTCGACGGCGGCTTGGTGGAGATCGGCGCATCGGGGCACGATGGGTTCGTGTTCGACAACGAGACGCCGCGGCACAAGGTCTGGCTCGCTCCGTTCCAGATTGCCACCGCGCTCGTGACCAACCGCGAAATGAAGGCCTTCATGGCAGCAGGAGGCTATCGCACGCCATCGCTGTGGCTTGCAGAAGGGTTCGACTTCGTTCAGGGCCATGGGATCGAGGCGCCGCTCTATTGGAGGCGCGATGGCGACGGCTGGGTGGCGTTCGGTCTCGATGGCCTGCGCGAAATAGCCGATGACGAACCGCTCTCGCACGTGAGCTTCTACGAAGCGGATGCGATTGCCCGATTCCTCGGAGCACGACTTGCCTCGGAGCACGAGTGGGAAGTGGTCGCTGCAACGCTGGATCGGAGCGGTAACTTCAGGGACACGGACGCGCTTCGTCCGCTGAGCCCGCCGCAAGACGGCGACGAAGTCGCACAGATGTTCGGCGACGTCTGGGAATGGACTCGATCGAGCTACGAGCCGTATCCCGGCTATCGCCCGGCCGAAGGAGCCATCGGCGAGTACAACGGCAAGTTCATGGTCAATCAACGGGTGCTTCGCGGCGGCTCGTGTCTGACGCCGCGCGGGCACGTGCGGGCGAGCTACCGCAACTATTGGCACCCGGAAACGCGATTCCAGATGACCGGTGTCAGGCTGGCCGTGGACGCCCAGGGGGCACGAGCTGAGGGGGAGTCATCATCATGAGCGTTGCAGCAAGGGGAAGTCGGATCACGCGGGCTTCCTGGTTGGAGGAGTCCTCGCCTGCGGCGAGCGAGGTACGCGCAGGACTGACGGCGCCGCGAAAGCGACTCCCGCCGTGGTTGTTCTACGATGATGAAGGCTCGCGGCTTTTCGAGCTGATCACAGAGCTTCCTGAGTACTACCTGACGCGTGCAGAACGCTCGATCCTCGAGAAGGGGGCCGACGACATCGTCGCCGCAGCAGCCCAAGGCTCGGAGCACGCTCTGCAGGTCGCAGAGCTCGGGGCTGGCACAGCGATCAAGTCGCAGGTGCTCCTGCGCGCGGTCGTCCGGCGCCAGGGCAAGTGCAGGTTCCTGGCTGTCGACGTTTCCACCGCAGCGCTTTCCATGGCGCGTTCGAGGATCGAGGAGCAGGAGCCGGACGTCGACGTGCGCCCCGTGGCTGCCCGTTTCGAGGATGCGCTTCCTCACATTCATCGGCTCGGGCCCACGCAGCTCGTCCTGTTTCTCGGCAGCTCGATCGGGAATCTCGAGGATCAGGAGGCCACAGCCCTGCTGCGATCGGTCCGTGGTGCCATGGCGCCTGGGGGTGCACTTCTGCTCGGCGTGGACCAGTGCAAAGACCCTGCGGCGCTGATTGCTGCCTACGACGATGCCCAGGGAGTCACGGCCCGATTCAACAAGAACATGCTGGCGAGGATCAATCGCGAGCTCGGAGGGCGCTTCGTGCTCGACCGATTTCGCCACGTGGCGCTGTGGAACGCTGGGCTCTCCCGGATGGAGATGCATCTGGAGAGCACGATCGATCAGATCGTGGCTGTCGCCGCCCTGGGGATCGAGGTTCCCCTGCGCAAAGGGGAATGGATTCACACCGAATCGAGCCGGAAATACGATCGCGCGTCCGTGGCTCGATTGCTCCGCAGCGGCGGCTTCGAGCGAGAGGTCTCATTCGAGGAGGAAAGCGGGCGCTTCTGCCTGCACCTGGCGCGCGCGGACCCAAATAGGACATAGGAGCGCTTTCCTGATCGAAGTGCTACCCTGATCCCGTGCCCCTGCGCTTCCGCAGTGCCCACCTGCTCACCTGCGCGATCGCCGTCGCATCGCTCCCCTGGTGCCATCGCACCGCCAGCGCACAGGAAGTCGGGCCCTCTGCCACGGTCAAGAAGCGTCGATCGAGCGAGGCCGCAGCAGCTGCCCTCACCTGGTATGGCGGGCAGAGCGCGCTGACAGGCGACATGTTTCCTGGCGCTCCGGACGTGGTCAGGAATACCCACGGCGCAGCGTTGGACTTCAGTCTTGCACCGCGAGAGTACGAGAGCGGGCTGATCCTCCTTTTCTCCGGCGCAATCGAGCGTAGAGCGGACTGCGCTCCGCGAGGGGATTGTCGATGGCCCTCTGGCAATGGACCGGCTGAAGTCAACATGGTCGAGTATCAGGCTCATCTGCCTGGCTCCCATCTGCAAGGAGCCTGGCAGGGACGACTGGGCTATCGGCGCGAATGGTATTCTCTCGAAGCAGGCTTCCTCGGAATGACCCGGAACAAGCACCCCTCTGTCGTAGATCGAGAGGTGAAGTGGATGCCCGAGTTCGCTCTTCGCTTGGGCGGTGGACCGCACTTCTTCGGACTCGGTTTCGCCTCCTACAACGCGCCCACCCTGTTCGGCCCAGCGGTGTATCTTCAGGCGCAGGGAAGGTTCTCCGAACGCGTCCTGGGAAGGTTCACCTTGGCGATCCCCGCTGTCGAAGCAGGCAGGTATCTCGCGATGCGGCTGGACTCGCTATTGATGGTTCGGATCGCAGATCAGCTGGACGTTGGCGGCGGCCTGGCGTTCGTGCCGAACAGCAGACACCAAGGCCTGGAGCTGCGCTACGTAACGAGCTACGCGTTCTAGCCCGCTACTTCTTCTTCGCAGGCTTGGCTGCCGGCTTCACGAACTTGAGCGTCATCCGATCGCTCTCGCCAATCGCTGCGTACTTCGCACGGTCCGTCTCCTTCTGACGGAACGTGGGCGGCAGCGACCACACCCCTTCAGGATGGTCCTTGGTGTCCTTCGGGTTCGCGTTGATCTCGGATTTGCCTCCAAGCTTGAACCCGGCGGCCTCGACCTGCTCGATCACCCATTTCTCGGGCACGTAGCCCTTCTTCGCGCTCTCGTCGGGATTCGCATCTGGAAGCGCCCGATGCTCCTCGATCCCGAGCACGCCGCCTGGCTTGAGCACGCGCTGGAACTCGGCCAGCCACGTCGCAAACGTCCCATTGTTCTTCATCCCGTGCACGCCGCGCATGATCAGAACCAGGTCGACCGTGCCGTCTTCGATCGCAAGCTTCGGCGCCTTGCCGTCGACGATGACCGTGCGCGTCTTTCCGTAGAGCTCAGGGGCCTTGTCGACGAAAGCCTTCCAGCGCTGGCCGTAGAAGGTCCCGCGCACATCGGGCGGTCCGTTCGGATCCGCGGACGTGCCCAGGTACGTGCCCTTCTTCAGCAAGGCGGGAGCCAGCAGCTCCGTGTACCAGCCCTCCCCAGGGCCCACATCGAGCACGGTCATGTTCGTCTTGAACCCGAAGAACTCGAGCGTCTCGAGCGGGTGGCGGTACTTGTCCCGCTCAGCCGCCCCTGGCTTGCGGTGCGCACCCGCCATCGCAGCCTGAATCGCTGCCTTCGCGTTGGGGAAGGTCTTGTCCGCAAGCGCCTTGGCTGTGGCGTGCAACTCCGGCGTCCATCGCGCCAGCTCAGCCTTGTTGTCCTCTTCCCACTTGGCGCGGTCCTCTGCGAGCTCTCTGGCTTCCTTGGCCTTCTTCTTCTCTTCCGCAGTGGGCTCAGGCGGCGTGGGCGCGACCGAAGCCGACGGCGTTGCCGATGCCACAGGCGCAGTCGGCGCCGGAGGCGGCGGAGGAGGGGGCGGCGCAACTGGCGGGGGTGTGGACTCGCACGCTGCTAGGATGGACGCGAGTGCAAACGGAACGAGACCTCGATTCAGCATGGCCTCTGCCTAGTGCGCGCGCCGTCGATCGACAAGGGGACCGGCCTGAACGCTTGACGATCCGGCTACCAGGACCGCAGATCATCCAGCCATCGACCCTTTCCTGCTCGTTCAGGCTACGCTGGAGCACCATGCCACGACCCCTCGCTCGATTGCTCTCATCCTGCGTGCTGATGTCGCTCGCCGCCGGATGCGGCGCGCCCCCTGAGCCTCGAACGATCCCTCAGTCGTCGCCTTCAGTCTCGGCCAGCGCATCTGCTTCGCCGCCACCTGCAGCCCTGCCCGCGCAGTGGCCGTACCAGGCCCCTGAGGTCGTTCGCTCCAGCCGCGGCATGGTCGTGACGGACAACTCGATCGCCTCGAAGATCGGGCGCGACGTGCTGGCCAGAGGGGGCAACGCGGTCGACGCTGCGGTTGCAGCTGCATTCGCCCTTGCGGTCGCCTACCCCGCTGCGGGAAATCTTGGCGGAGGAGGCTTTGCCGTGGTGCGCATCGGTGCCAAGGCTCACGCGCTCGATTTCCGCGAGACAGCGCCTGCAGCCGCCACGCGCGACATGTTCCTGGGTGCAGGTGGAAAGGCGACTTCGGACGCGCACGACGGGACCCCGTCCGCGGGCGTGCCAGGAAGCGTTGCCGGCTTGTGGCAGCTTCACCAGAACCTCGGCTCCAAGAAGCTCTCATGGGCTGAGCTGATCGCACCGTCGATTGCGCTGGCCGAGCAAGGAATGCTGGTCGACGAGCCTTTCCTCGACACGTTGGGTCGCGTGGCCAATCGGCTCAAGAAGTACCCGACTTCGGTTGCCGTGTTCTTTCCCGGCGGCGCATTGCCGCAGAAGGGCTCGCTGTGGAAGAACCCGGACCTGGCCGTGGTGCTCAAGCGCATCGCCGACGCAGGGCCCAAGGGCTTCTACGAAGGGGCGACCGCGGACGCGATCGTGGCGCAGATGAAGGCTGATCGCGGCTGGATCACGCACACGGATCTCCAGTCGTACCAGGCGAAATGGCGCACCCCGCTCGAGTTCAGCTACCGCGGGCACAAGCTGATCGCCATGCCTCCTCCATCCTCTGGAGGCGTCACGCTCGCCATGATCTGCAACGTCCTCCAAGGCTACGATCTACGGTCCATGGGATGGGCTTCCGCGCAGGAGCTGCACTACGTCTTCGAGGCAATGCGCAGGGCATTTGCCGCACGCAACGCGAAGCTGGGTGACCCGGACTTCGTCGCCATGCCCCTGGAGCAGCTGCTCGGTGCACCCTGGGCCGCTGAGCAGCGGGCATCCATCAAGCCGGACCGCGCCACACCGTCGTCGGAAATCTCGAGCGCCGGACCGGCCAGCGGTGCAGGACCGAACACCACGCACATGTCCGTGGTAGATGCAGAAGGAAATGCGGTTGCACTGACCACCACGCTCAACTGGTGGTACGGCTCTGGCGTCACCGTCAAGGGAGCCGGCTTCGTGCTCAACAACGAGATGGACGACTTTGCGTCCGTGCCAGGCACTGCGAACAGCTTCGGGCTGGTACAAGGGGATGCGAACGCGATCGCGCCTGGCAAGCGAATGCTCTCATCCATGTCGCCCACGATCGTGGTGGGGGCGGACAGCAAGGTCATGCTGGTGGTCGGAGCAGCAGGCGGGCCGATGATCATCACATCGGTGTTCCAAGAGCTTTCTAACGTGATCGACTTCGGGCTCGACATCGGACGCGCAGTCCATGCGCCGAGGTTCCACATGCAGCACCTGCCTGACATGGTGGTGTTCGAGAAGGCAGGGCTGAGCGAGGAGACCGCGAGGCAGCTGCTCCACATGGGTTACACG
Source organism: Deltaproteobacteria bacterium (assembly GCA_016218915.1). GTDB lineage: Bacteria > Myxococcota_A > Polyangia > Polyangiales > Polyangiaceae > JACRCQ01. The sequence continues at coordinate 178,640 of JACRCQ010000030.1, read as the reverse complement.
TTGAAGGAGCGCGGGCACATCGCCGATGCGCCAGCGATCGGACGCGAGGGCAACGCGTGGGTCGGAGCAGCAGAGCCGCGTCGCTCCGGAAGCCTTGCCGCGGCGCCCTGACATCCGACGGGCACGGATTCAGCAGTCGGAGCACTGGCAGTTGCCGGGCGAGCAGCTGCAGGCGAAGCACAGGTAGGTCGAAACGCAATCGAGGAGACAGTTGTAGTCTTCCACGGCATTGCAGGTGGATGGATTGCAGTTCTTGCCGCTGCTGCCGCCTGTTCCTCCGGTGCCGCCGCCTCCGCTTCCTCCCGCGCTCCCGGTCACGCAGGTGCCGTTCTGGCAGATCTGGCCCGCGTCCGCACACTCCGCATTGCTGCAACACGCGAGCGTGCACACGCACTCGGTGCCTTGCTGCGTGTAGTTGGCATCGCATTGCACCGCGCACGCGCCGCCCGCGGTGCACACCGCTGCACCGTGCGCGGAAGGCGGGGGGCAAGGCTCGCACGTGACCGACTTCACGCAGCCGGTCTGCGGCGTGTTGGCAACGCAGGTGCCGTTGCACATGTGCTTGGTCGGACCGCAGGGCCCGGCTTCTGAGGAGCCTCCGGTGCCTCCCCCGGTTCCTCCGCCAGCGCCGCCACTTCCGCCGCCGCTGCTCGTGCCTCCCTTGCCGCCGCTGCCTCCGGTCATGGAGCCGCTCGAACCTGCGGCTCCCCCGGATGCGCCGGCTGCGCCACCACTCGCCTCGTCCGCAGCCTCTGCGGCGATGTCCTCGGTCGCGTCGCCTGCGTCGAACTTGAGCTGGGGAAGGAACTGCGCCGGGTCCTCGTTGCTCGTGGCACAAGCAACGGCGATGCAGCCGACAGCGCACCACACGACCCAGGCAAATCGGGCACGCGGACGTTGGGGTTCTCGTGTCATCGGCGGATCCCCCTATGGTTTCGCGACAGGCCGAGGCTGTCAACCTCCGCGAGCCTGGGCGACCTGGCAGGGGGGCTGCCCGGGGGAGCCCGCCGGATGCGATGCGCTCACCGCCCCGCCGGCATTGTGAAGAATGCCTTCACCTCAGGGGGAATTCTCAGCGGCCGACGAGTCTCGAGCGACATGAAGACCCACACGGTCTGCGCCGTGAGGACCAGCTCCCCAGCCTCGTTGCGCAGCTCGGTTTGACGTAGCGCGCTCATCGGCGTGCTCTGCTCGACGCGGGTGCGCACCTCGAGGAGCTGTCCCTGCACCACCTCGCGGAGGTAGTCGATGGTCTGCCTGCGCACCACGAAGGCTCCGCCGATCTGCTGGCAGGCCTCCCAGGTGAAGCCCACGAGGTTCGAGTGCGCCAGCGCTGCGTCCTGGATCCATCGAACGTATTCGGTGTTGTTGACGTGCCCGAGTACGTCCACAGCGTCGGGCGGCACCACGAACCGGGATCGGAATTCCCCTTCGACGATGGTGCCGCTTTCAGATAGCTGAGCTTCGATTTCGGTAGGCATGGGCGCGCGCCTCGGAATAGGTCAGGTAGCCGGCGAATCCAAGCGCTTTGATCGCTAATCGAGACTAAGCACTTTGCGACTGCGCCATTGAAGCAGAGATCGCTTGAGCGGTCGATACGCGCTCAGGCGTGCGCGGTTTTTCACGACGCTCTCGATCTCGCGTCAAATCAAGCTTGAAATGTGCCAGAAATCCTCGCTGGAGAGTTGATCCTATCTGGGAGTTCCCGCTACCATGATGTTCAGTCAACCTACGGAGTTCACCGGATGGGCACCCGTTACAAGTTCACCTGCCAATGCGGATACAGGGCGACCGTGGCCGGCGACTACGACATCGGGGACAAGGGAACCACCGCTACGATTGCGTGCAGGACGTGCAAACGCCTCTACGACGTGCAGCTCCCGGTCCCCTTCCCTCACCCACCCGACTCGGCGATCAACCTCAAGCCCGAAGGTTGCCCGAAGGGGTTGAACCACGTCTGGAGAGTCTGGACCTACCCCGGCCCTTGCCCGCGCTGCGGTGCCACAGTCAAGCTCGGCGAGATGCTCGCCCTGTGGGATTGACCCCTCCAGCCTACGCGAACTTCACCCTCCCCCTCGTGGCGTCCCTGAGAGCATCCCGCAGCAGCACCTCGCAGCGCGCATCGAGCTCCAGATCCAACGCAAGCCCAGTGTCCCCGTATTGCTCAGCAATCTTGCGCGCCGACATGCGCTCGATCACCGGATAGACTGCGCCGATGTCCTCAAACGCCACCTCCACGTGCAGGCGTACGCACGGGAGCACTTCCTTGCGCGGCGCCCGGCGCAAGCATTCTGACGCAACGCCTCCATAGGCCCTCACCAGCCCGCCTGCACCGAGCTTGGTGCCGCCGAACCACCGCGTGACCACCACCACCACGTGGTCGACGTGTTGGCCGTCAATGGCGGCCAGGATCGGGCGCCCTGCCGTCCCTCCAGGCTCGCCATCGTCGGAGAAGCGATACGCGTCACCGATCCGGTAGGCCCAGCAGTTGTGCGTGGCCTCTGGATCCTTGATTCGCTCGAGGAATGCCAGGGCTTCCTCTGCGGAATCCACGGAGCTGGCGCGGGCAAGGAAGCGGCTGCGCTTGATCTCCTCTTCGTGCTCGAACGGCGCTGCCAGCGTGAACATTGCGCACCAGTCTAGTCCTGCGTGACTGTCGTCCACAGCGGGATCGTTGGCGACCAACGCCTTCCGCCGACCGTGGCGACACGGCACCCGCCGTGCGCCAGGCACGGCATGCCCTGCCCAACGCATGCACGCCTTGGCGTGCCTCTAGCGGGATGCTCGCTGGTTCAGCGGGTAGGCCCGTCGCGACAGCCCCTGCGAAGCGCCACGTTGATCTGCGGCCACAAGCTGCTCGCGACCCTCGAGATCCAAGCCCCCACCCGATCTCCCCTTTCTCCCTGTGAATACCTCTGGGTCGAAAGGTAGCCCCCTGGAGTCGAACGCGAGAAGGGCGCGCACCTACATTGTAGCCAAGCGGGCGAAAACTTGGCCGTTTGCCCTCGATCCAGCGATTCCAACAGGCCGATGAAGCAGTTTTCTCGCAACGAGACCCGCACGGCCCCGGATCGACCTCAGTCTCACCGTCCTTCCGAGCCCCTTCCGCAGGGTCCCTTCGTGCTCGCAAAAACCTCCCTCGGAACCCTGCGCCATCTGCCTCGCAACGCGCGCAAGGGCTCAGACCTTGCGCCGAGTTCGGACCGCTGGGCGTTGAGCGTCACCCCAACGCCCGCCCCTGTGGCCGTCTCGCACTCCGAGCCCGCGCCGATCGCCTCCCCAAGGACCGCGCGAAGGAGCCGCATGCGCGCGGCCATGGCTGGGCTCCTGTCCCTGATTGCCGTCCTCGTCGTGGCTCGCTCGGCCGCCAGGGACCCGCGGCTCTCGCTCGCCGTGTGGCGCAAGCCCGCTGCGGCGCCCCAGGAACCTGCGGCTGCCGTGGTGTCCGCTGCACTGCCCACGCCCCCTGTCGAGTCCAATGCGCTCGCTGACGCCAACCTCCGCCGGGATGGTTACTCGACCCTGCGCGGCGGCGTGATGTACGTCCCCGAGTCGTTCTCGTCCAAGGACGGCGCCTACGACCTGGTCATCCACTTCCACGGCAACGTCAAGGTGATCGTCGAGAGCGCTGAAGTTGCCCACGTCAACGCCATGGTCGCGGTGATCAACCTCGGCATCGGCTCGGCAGTCTACGAGAATGCCTATGCGCCCCCAGGAACCTACGAGGCGTTGATCGAGCAGATCCACCACGCGGTCGTGGAGCGCGGGCTGGCGAATGCCACCTTGCGCCGTGTGGCGCTGACCTCGTGGAGCGCAGGCTACGGCGCAATCTCCACGATTCTGCAGATCCGCAGAGGCACGGATCCGCTCGATGCAGTGCTTCTCTCGGACGGATTGCACTGCGGACGGCTCCCGGAGCGTCCGTCCCAGCTCAACCATCGTCAGCTCGCCCCCTTCGTCAAGGCTGCCAAGAGCGCCGCGGCCGGCAAGCTGCTGTTTGCCATCACGCACTCCGAGATCGATCCGGTCACCTACGTCGGGACCAAGGACGCCGCGAACTTCCTGATTCAGGCGGTTCGGAGCGAGGGGTCCGTGGTCGAGGGGCCTCTGGTGGCGCCCGCGCACCTGCAGCTCAAGGCGGCGCTCAATGCCGTGGAGCCTTCCCTCGAGAAACGCATGGAGCCGATCCGTGACGTGCACGTTGGCGACCTGCACGTGCGTGGCTTCCGGGGACAGACCAAGGAGCACCACTCGGCGCACCTGCTGCAGATCGGCGCGACGCTGATGCCCGAGCTCGCGGAGCGCTGGGGAAACAGGCAGTAGGCTCAGAGCGGCTACAGGCTCCAGGCGGCTACAGCCTGCAGGGTGCAGAATGGACTGTGGTGCGATTGGGGGCTTGTTCGCAGTGCGGACTGCGGGCTCCAGGACTGGACCGGCATCAGGATTCCGACCTGTTGGAACTGCCGACCGACCTGAAGCCCGAAGCCTGGAGCCTTACTCAGCGGCTGCGGGGGGGATGATCGCCTTGCGGGCTGCGGCCATGGCGTCGTCGAACCATGTGTCGAATCTCAGCTCCAAGGCATCCAGGTGCAGGGTCTTCTGGGGCTGGATCGTGCCGGCTTGAGCGGGAGCAGCGCGACGTGTGGGGAGCTTGAGCACGCCGCGATCCCAGATTCCATCGGGGTCCGCGCTGTCGACGACAACGTCGCGGTAGAGGGGAACCGCGCGGCGGATCTCCTCGAACACTTCCCCGACGTTGGCGTACTTGAGCTTGAACCGATACCCCATGCGTGCGCCCAGCTCGCAGATGATCTGCCAGGTTTCCATCCCAAAGGGCGAAGGGACGGCCTTGGAAAGGCGTTGCACCCTGCGCTCGTGGCTGGTGGTCGTGCCGCTGGTCTCAGCCAAGGCGCTGAGAGGCAGCACTACATTGGCGGCCTTGGCGGTCGGCGTGAACACCAGGTCGGCCACGAGCAGGAAGTCGGCGGAGAGAAGCCCTTCGACCATGGGCTTGGGCAGGGCCCCGCTTCCCACGGGGTCCTCGCCGAACACGAGGGCGACCTTGATCTTCTTGTCCACGAGCAGCTGGGCGATGTCCGCAGGAGAGCTGTCGACGTCCTTGAGAACGACGCACCACTCCTTCTGAAGGGTCTCGACGGCACCTGCATCGTCGAGAGCGGCGTAGCCCGGGAGCCAGTTGGGGCTTGCGCCGAGGTCGTGGAGACCTTGCATGTTGGACTTCTCGCGAAGCGCCAGGTACGGGCTTCCGAGCGCATCGGCCGCTTCGGCCAGGAGCCGGTCGTCGGCTGCAGCCCGCGTTCCACGGTAGTCCTTGTTGAAGATCACCACCTTGAGGATGGACTTGCCCAGCACTGCGGCCGCTTCGGCCACCAGGGCATCTTCCACGCCGGTCAGCTCCTTGACCCGCTCCGCGGTGAGCGTCGCCAGGTGCCTGCCCAGCTCCGCGTGCTCGTCGAGCGACACCGCACCTGAATCCGCGAGGTTCTTGAGGATCGCGTGCAGCACGGTCACCTCGGTGCCCGGCTTGCAATGCAGGAACACGTCGGCGAAGTGGGCCAGACGCGACACCTTGGTGCCGATGTGGATGACCTTGCCGCCCTTGCGCAGCGCGCGCTTGGTCAGCAGGTCGACCGTGAAGTGCTCTTCGTCGAGGTTGGAGTTGACGATCAGGATCGCCTGCGCGTCCTCCACGTCGGCGTAGGTCGCCGTGGACATCACGTCCGGGCAGTACAGATCCTTGTTGATCAGGTTGGCGAAGGAGGTGACGTTGTGCGTGCCCAGGCCGATCCGCGCCAGCTTCTGGGCGAGGTAGATCTCCTCGTTGGTCATCCTGGGGGACAGGAAGACAGCGATCTCCTTGCCCGAGTACTTGCGCGTCAGCTCGCGCAGCCGTGTGGCCGCGTTCTGGATCGCCTCGTCGACGGTCGCTTCTTCCAGCTCGCGCCCGGCGCGAATCCTCGCGTGGGTGAGACGATCGGCGGACTGGATGTAGTGGTATCCGAAGCGGCCGTACTTGCAGTGGTGGCCGTGCGACGCGCTGGGCTCCTCGTAGCGGGACACCTCGATCAGGGTGTCGCCATATACGCTGTAGTTGAGCTTGCAGCCGACTCCGCAATAGTGGCAAACGGTGGGGATCCGGTCGGTCCTCCAGGGGCCGGGCTTGCTCAGTGGGCTTCTCTGCGCGATGGCGCCGGTGGGGCAGGTGCCGATGCAGATGCCGCAGCTGACGCACTCCGTCTCCAGGAGCGAGCCGCCGAGGGCGGGCTTGACTGCGGTGGAGAAGCCGCGATTGATGAAGCCGTAGGCGGCGGCGCCGACGATCTCGCTGCAGGTGCGCACGCAGCGGGCGCACAGGATGCACTTGTTCGGGTCGAGCTCGATCACCGGATGGGTGCGATCGACCTCGTACTTGTTGGCGTCACCGAGGTAGCTGGTGATGTCGACTTCGTAGTCGGTGGCATATCTGCGCAGGTCGCAGGTGAACAGCGCCATACAGCCGCATTCCTGGCAACGCTGGGTCTCCTTGCGCAGATCCTCGGTGGTGTAGCCCTGCTCGGCTTCCGCGAAGGAGCGCTTGCGCTCGTCCGGCGTCAGGATCGGCATCCTGCGCTTGGTGGACTTCTCCTGGCTCTTGAGCTCGGTGACCTGGACCTTGCCGTAGGTGTCCTTCTTGCTGAAGAACTCCACGGGCTCGGGCTCCGCATGGCCGGTCTGGATGAACTTGTCGATCGCATGGGCCGCCTTGCGTCCCGCTGCGACTGCTTCCACGACCGTGGCGGCGCCGGTCTGCACGTCGCCGCCCGCGAATACGCCTTCGACGCTGGTTTCGAAGGTTTGGGGATTGACCTTGACGGTCTGCCAGCGGGTGAGATTGAGTACTTCGCCTGGCGGAAGGAAGTTGGGGACTCTGCCACCGAGCAGCTCCTGGACCTTGGTGCCCTGGCCGATGGCGGCGATGATGAAGTCGGCTTCGATCACGAATTCGGAGCCCTTGACCGGCTTGGGGCTGCGCCTGCCGGAGGCATCGGGCTCGCCGAGCTCCATGCGCAGGCATTCGAGGCCGGTCGCGCGGCCGTTCTTGGTGACCACCCGGGTGGGGGCCACGAGGAACTCCATGATGATGCCTTCCTCTTCGGCCTCGTGGATCTCGACGGCGTTGGCGGGCATCTCCTTGCGGGTGCGTCGGTACACCACGCGGACTTCCTTGGCGCCGAGGCGCAGCGACGTGCGAGCGCAGTCCATGGCGGTATTGCCGCCGCCGACCACGAGCACGGTGCCGTGGATGTCGATCTTCTTGCGAAGGCCGACCTGCTTGAGGAAGTCGATTCCGATCATCACGCCTTCGGCGTTCTCGTCCTGGACGCGCATCTTGGTGCTGTCCCAGGCGCCGAGCCCGAGGAAGACCGCATCGAAGCCCTGCTCTCGCAGGCTGTTGAGGGTGAAGTCCTTGCCGAGGCTGACGTTGGTGGTGAGCTTGACGCCCAGGTCGAGGATCTGGCTGATCTCGAGGTCGAGGACGTCCTTGGGGAGCCGATACTCGGGGATGCCGTAGCGCAGCATTCCGCCAGCCTCGGGCAGGGTCTCGAAGATCTCGACGCCGTATCCGCGTACAGCGAGGTAGTAGGCGGCAGACAGCCCGGCGGGACCGCCACCGACCACGGCGACGCGCTTGCTGTTGCGCGGCTCGACCTTGGGGCGGAACGGCTCGCGCCGTCCCAGGTCGACGTCGGCGAGGTAGCGCTTGATGTAGTCGATGCCGACCGCTTCATCGAGCATGTTGCGTCGGCAACCCTTGACCTCGCACGGGCGCGTGCAGACGCGGCCGCAGATCGCGGGAAGCGGGTTGCGCTCCTTGATCAGCTGGATCGCGTCGTTGTACTTGCCGAGCGCGGCCAGGGCCACGTAGCCCTGGATGTCGATCCCTGCGGGGCAATGCAGCTGGCAGGGGCCGAGGCAGTCGGCGTAGTGGTTGGACAGCAGCAGCTCGAGGGCGGCCTTGCGGGCCTTTCGAACTTCGGTGTGGTTGGTGTCGACGACCATGCCGGCAGCAACCTTGGTGGAGCAGGCGGGCAGCAGGGTGCGCGCGCCGTGGACCTTGACCACGCACAGGAAGCACGAAGCGAAAGGCTCGAGCTGATCGTCGTGGCAAAGGGTGGGAATCGAGTGGATGCCGTTGTCTCGGGCTACTTCGAGGATCGTCCTGCCGCTGTCGGCGATCATCCTCTTGCCGTCGATCTCCAGCTTGACCAGAGCCATGAACTCTTCTCCTCGCAGCTAGTCGCGCGCGACCGCGTGGAAGTTGCAGACCTTGAAACACTCGCCGCACTTGGTGCACTTCGACATGTCGATCACGTGCTTGACCTTCTTCTCGCCCGAGATCGCGTCGAACTTGCACGCCCGCTTGCACAGCAGGCAGCCGGTGCACAGATCGTTGATGCTGTAGGTGAGCAGCTGATTGCAGCTGTGAGCCGGGCACTTCTTGTTGCTGATGTGCGCCTCGTACTCGGACCGGAAGTACTTGATCGTCGTCAGCACCGGGTTCGGCGCCGTCTGCCCGAGCCCGCACAGCGACGTATTCTTGACGCGCTGGGCCAGGTCGAGGAGCAGATCGATGTCGGTCTCCCTGCCTTTGCCTTCGGTGATGCGCGTGAGGACTTCGAGCATGCGCTTGGAGCCGATCCGGCAGAAGGTGCACTTGCCGCACGACTCGCGCTGGGTGAAGTCCAGGAAGAACCTCGCGACGTCGACCATGCAGGTCGTCTCGTCCATGACCACCAGGCCGCCCGAGCCCATGATCGCGCCGGTCTTGTTGATCGACTCGTAGTCGATGATGGTGTTCTGCAGCTCAGCGGGGATGCAGCCGCCGGAGGGGCCGCCCATCTGCACGGCCTTGAACTTCTTGTCCTCCTTGATGCCGCCGCAGATGCCGAACACGATCTCGCGGATCGTGATGCCCATCGGGACCTCGACCAGGCCGCCGCGCTTGACCTTGCCGGCCATGGCGAAGACCTTGGAGCCCTTGGAGTTCTCGGTGCCCATGGAGTTGAAGGCGCCTGCACCCTTGAGCACGATCCAGGGGACGTTGGCGTAGGTCTCGACGTTGTTGATGTTGGTGGGGCAGTCCCACAGGCCCTTGGTGGCTGGGAAGGGCGGACGGACCTTGGGCATGCCGCGCTTGCCCTCGACCGATTGCATCAGGGCGGTTTCCTCGCCGCACACGAAGGCGCCGGCGCCCTCCTTGAGCTTGACGTGGAACTCGAAGTCGGTGCCGAAGATCTTGTCGCCGAGCAGGCCACGCTCCTCGGCCTGCTTGATGGCGATGTTCAACCGCTCGATGGCCTTCGGATACTCGGCGCGCACGTAGATGATGCCGACCGAGACATTGCCGATGGCATAGGCGGCGATCGCCATGCCTTCGAGCACGGAGTGGGGATCGCTCTCGAGCACGGAGCGGTCCATGAACGCCCCCGGATCGCCTTCGTCGGCGTTGCAGATGACGTACTTGCGCTTTCCGGCGGCCATGCGCGCGAAGCGCCACTTCATGCCGGACAGGAAGCCGGCGCCACCGCGTCCGCGCAGGCCCGACTCGATGATCTGGGTGATCAGGCCTTCCGGATCCTTGTTGTCGAGCACCCGCTTGAGGGCCTGGTATCCCTCGACGGCGAGGTAGTCCTCGAGGCTCTCCGGGTCGATCGTGCCGCAGTTGCGCAGCACGATGCGAGACTGGTTGTCGAGGTAGGGCTTGTCGGAGCCGACGGTGTCGTTGGACCAGACGAGCCACTCGTCGACGGGCTTGCCTCCCTTGATGTGCTCTTCGAGGATGCGGTCGACCTTGTCCGGGCTCACGGCGCCGTAGGTGAAGCGCGCGCCCTTGTCGTCGCGCACCTCGACCAGCGGCTCGCGGTAGCACATGCCGATGCAGCCGGTCTTGCCGAGCTGGAAGCCCGCACCGTCGGCCTGGCTGTGGGTGGACAGCTTGCGGTACGTCTCCTCCGCACCGGCGGCGATTCCGCACGTACCGAGTCCCACGAGGATCTTCATCATTGCGCTGCCTCCTTGGGACCTTCCTTCTTGTAGCGATTGATGATCTTCTTGACGTCCTTGGGGCTGAGGTTGCCGAAGGTGTCGTTGTTGATCATGATCACCGGCGCCAGGCTGCAGCAGCCGAGGCAAGCGACGGTCTCGAGGGTGAAGAGCCTGTCGGCCGTGGTCTCGCCGCTGGGGATGGCGAGGTGGTCCTGGCAGGCCTCGGTGATGTCCTTGGCACCGGAGACATGGCAAGCGGTGCCGTGGCACACGCGAATCATGTACTTGCCGACCGGCTTGAACCGGAATTGGGAGTAGAAGGTCGCCACCCCGTAGATGTGGGTCAACGGGATGCCGCTGTTCTTGTGGATTTCGTGGATCCGATCCCGCGTGATGTAGCCGTCCATGGCCTGGGCCTGCTGCAGCAGCGGTATCAGTCTCCCTTCTTCTCCGGCGAAGTGGTGGTTCTTGAAGTCGTATTTTCGATGCAAGTCCATATCCGGCTTCTCCTGCTTTCGGTGAGACGTACCGGGCAGAATCAATCGTAGGGGGTGTTGAACTTCTTGTTCATCAAGGTGATCATCTCGTCGATGTCGCCCGCGCCGCCAATCGCGTGCCCTTTGCATCCACGACGCGAGCAGAACTCGATGTAGCCGCCGCCGCTCTGGGTGAGCGAAGCCATGGGCGCGTTGCAGGTCCGGCAGTACAGAGAGATCATCACGCTCTGGTCGCACTTGGGGCAACGGAACTCGGCCACCGCCCCCTCGGGGATTTCGATCGTGCCTTCCACGCTGTACTCGCCGAACACAGCGCTCAGGAACACCTCCCCGTCCTTGTTCAGATCCTTGAGGTACGCGTCGAGATGAATCCGGTTGCCCTCGGTGAGCAACTCCTTGCAGTGCGGACAACACAGCTGCAAGACCAGCATCTGCTTACTCATGGGGTTCCTCCCTTGCCCGCTTCGATCCGCTGTTGCAGCAGCTCGATCTTGATGAAGACGCAGTCTTCGATGTGCGCTTCGCCGCGCACGACATCTTCCGCGAGGGTGTCGCAGGTCGGAGCGCCGCAGGCCGCGCAGTTCTTGCCCGGCAGCCGCTCCAGGATCTTGGCCTTCTCCCGCTTGAGGGCGATGGCCTGACGCAGGTCCCTGGCCAGGGGGCGCACTTCTCGCGCCTTGATCTGCCCTTCGAGATCGAAGAAGCGCTCGCGAAGCAGCGAGCGGACCTTCTCCTCGTTGAGGTGGGGCTGACGGCGCAGGCGCTTGGAGATGTGCAGCAGGTTGCGCTGGGCCGCGTATCGCCCTTCGGCCACCAGCTGTCCGCTCACGCATCCGTCGGGACAAATGTAGGCTTCCAGGTAGTCCACGGTCTGGAACTTGCCGGACTCGATCCGATCGAACACCCGCGTCACGTCGTGGGTCCCCTTGACCACCAGCGTGTTCGAGTTGCGCATGGCCCGGGTCTCGCCACCCGCCATCGCCCATGCGAGGCCGCTCGGGCTGATCCCTTCCTCGTAGGTCACGTCGTGGGCAGTGCTCTTCAACGCCTTGAGCAAGGGGCCGTACAGCTCCAGGATCGAGAACGCGCCGTCGATGTACGACGCCTCCTGGCCGACCGGATCGTTGATCGAGCGCATGATGGCCGAGCAGGGCGTGATGAAGAAGATGCCGATCTCCTCGGGCTTGAGGCCGAGCTCGACGGAGACCTTCTTGCGCATGATGCGAGCGCCGAGCTCCCTTGGGATCTCGATGGGGACGAGGTTGGGCACGAGGTCGGGGTAGCGGATCTGGATGAGGCGCACGACCGCCGGACAGGTGATGCTGATCTTCGGCCAGGGGCCGCGGCACTCGGACAGGTATGCCTCGGTTGCGGCCGTGACCATGTCGCACACGTACGAGAAGTCGAAGGCCTGATCGAATCCGACCTGGGTGAGCGCGTGAAGCACCTGCGCCGGGGTGACGTCCTTGCCGAATTGCCCGTAGAGGGTCATCGACGGCATGGCGACGGTGTGCTTGTACTTGCTGAGGTCGGAAGCGGGGGTGGTTCGAGCGCGACGAGCGCCGTTGGCGCAGACGTAGATGCAGGCGCCGCAATCGATGCAGAGATCGGAGTCGCACTGCACGACGCCGCCGCGAACGCGCAGCGCCTTGACGGGGCAGGCCTTGGAGCAGGCCACGCAGCCGATACACTGGGTAGGTATGCCGGTAACGGTATGGGGAGCGTTCGCCATGGGAGTACAGCTTACCGAAGGTCGATCACTCGAGATTCACAGAATAGCGCAAAGTCGTCCCCACGCTCGGAGTGGATTCGATTTCGAACTTGTCGCTGTTGCGCTTGATATTCGGCAGTCCAAGCCCGGCCCCAAAGCCTCTTTCGCGCATCTGCTGCGTGGCCGTGGACCATCCTTCCTGCATCGCGAGCCCGATGTCAGGAATACCCTGGCCTCGATCCTTGCAGACGACTCTTACCTGGCTGGGAAGGACGCTGAATTCGAACTCGGCCTCGTCGGCGTACATGATGACGTTCATCTCGCACTCGAAGTTGGCAATCGAGAGCCTGCGGATGACGTCGGAGCGGATACCCAGCTGCTTCATGACCGACTTGACCGCTGCTGCGACCTCGCCACCGTGCTCGAAGTCGTTGCCGTGGATTCTGAAGGTCTCGGAATAGAGAATCTCTTCTTCCATTATCACGTCCAGCACCGGCGCCGGGAACATCGCAATTGACACCCAGCTATCCGAGAAAGGATCACGAACGGGTCACTGCAGCTCAAGCTCCCTTGAGGCCTTTTCCGTGCAGCACACCGCACGCGTCAAATAGGTTGAGCTTCGTCGTCAACAGCGGAATCTTCTTGTTTCTCGCGAGCTCCACGACCTGGGGTCCGGGCCGCTTGTCGTGGACGAAGATGATGGCTCGCAGGTCGGCGACATCCGCGGTGTGGACCGACTGAATGCTCGATAGCCCGGTAATCAGAATGGCCTCCGAGGTCGAATAAGCGAGGACATCGCTCATCAGGTCGGCCGCGAAGCACTGCTCGATGTCCGGATCGGACGACAAAGCGTCGGAGATGAGCTCGCAGTTCAACAGCTTCTGGATCTCCGACAGTCGCATGCGTCGTCTCACTACCCGAACACGCGCGATCGCGTCAGCGAATCCCCGCTTCGTACAGCTTCGTGGCCACCTGCCAGCGATTCATCGTCGTCGACAGGATCGAGATCTGCGCCTTCTCTGCCATCTTGATCACGTCGTCGGACGGGAGCTTGCCCTGGGTGACCACGATCGCCGCGATATCGACCAGGTTGGCCGCGGCAATCACGTTGTTGTGGATCTGGACCGTGACCAGCAGATGCCCCGCCTTCGCGTTGGCAATGATGTCGCTGACCATGTCCGAGATGTAGACCCCGGAGAGGTCCTTGTCGAAAATCTTCGTGGCGCCTTTGAGCTCGAGCCTGTCGACGATCTCTTGAACTTTCATTCTGCCCTCCTGTGGGCAATCAGCTTTCGCCTTCGAGCGACGTCAACCCGAAATCGATCATGATCTCCCCGTAGGAGACCTCTTTGTAGAGATCGAAGATGTCGGGCAGGATGAGGATCTTCTTGCCGCGGGTCTGCAAGCGATCGTTGAACGCACGGTTGAGCACGCGCAGCTTGTCCGCAGACAGCTTCACTCGCTTGCCGTCCGGCCCTTCGTAGGTGATTGCCACGTACAGCGAGATGTTGCTGTCGTGCGCAAGCTCACCGATGCCGTACACGTCGCTGCCCTTCTTGCAGCACCCGTAGTAGAGCAACCCGAGCATCTCGTCGTACTTGAAGACCTCCCCGGTCTCCGCGTCCCGTATGTCGAACCGGAACGATTGCGCCATGCCCGAGTACTTCCAGATCTGCTTGCCCTCGCGGTACTCCTCCTTGGGTGGCACCGGCTCAGCCGAGAAGTACGAACGCATCGCGCTGCTGTAGACGTCATGCTCGATGATCACGTAGCCGAGCTGGACGTTGACCATCTCGTATCGAGGCTTCATTTCGATCGTCATTGGCCGGACCCTTCTGGCTGCACGACCTGGCGCTAGGCGCTCTCGGAGGGACGAGATGCGACTCCGGCTCGTAGCCAGGATCCGGATGAGCGTCAAGGCAACCGGCCGATTCGCCGTCGGTTGTTGAGGGCTGGGCAATTCTCCCCAATCCCCTGAGGCCTGGTACCCGGACCTCCCCTCGTGAATTCGCGACCGCCTCGGAGCGGGTCGTTTTCCGCGTTCAAACCCGCTTGCTCATGATCCGGGCTCCACGCTCGCGGCTCATGCCATCCGAACCAGGCCGAACACTGCGCCTGCTGCGCCATGCACGAGCAGATCGCGCTCCGCGCCAGACAAACGCTCGCCACCTGCAAGCGGACGCAGCTCCACGAGCCCGAGATCTACCAACTCTGCAAGCGCATCCCGCACGCGTGCAGGATTGGGCGGCCACGCTGCCCTGCAAAGCTCGGGAAGCGGTACATCGCGCGATCGATCTCCACCGGTCAGCGCCTGCAGCCGAATCCACGCCCGATCCGCAAGGGTGCCAGGGATCGGCCCCCGACGTTCCGCTGCCGGACGCCGCGAGGTGCTGGGCACAGGGATTCGTGGCGGCGGAGGTGCAGGACGCGCTCGCCCGGACGCCTCTGCCGGCACAGGCTTCGGGGACGGAGCCGCAGGTTGCGCCACGCGAGCGGGGCTCGCGACCGGCTCAGGCTTGCCGTGCGCCTCGGCCTCGAGGGCAGCCAGGCCCCGCTCGATGGCCTGCCGCAGCACCTCCGAGCGGATGGGCCGGGCTCCGCGCGTACCCAACGTGCGCAGCAGCGCCGCCAGGCGCGCCTTGGTGCCGGGCGACAGCCTTATCGCGATCTGCTCCTTGGTCCTGGCCAGCTTCGGGCGTCCCATGCGACGCATACCATACGCGAGAAAGCTGTCCGATGAAACCAGCGGTTGCTGCACGCCCGCGGTCGAGGGGACGGCACTCTTGACGCCCGCGGCCGGTTGCGGTTTCTGTCCAGCCGTTTCGGCCCCTGTCGGCTTCGGCCATCGAAGCTCGAACCAAAGAACCAACGGAGTCTGTTGCATGCGTCAATCTGAATGGCACGGTGTCGGTCTGCTGGCTCTCCTGATCTCCGCCTCGGCGTGCGGCAGCGCAACGCCCCCGGCGCCCACCCCGCCAGCTCCTGCGCCCAAAGCTTCCTCTGCGCCCGCTTCCTCTGCAAGCGCGTCAGCCCCCAAGGCAGCACCAGCCGCGGAAGTCTTCGACGTCGACATGGTGCCGACCCGGGTCTCTCCTGAGCAGAAGCCCATGCCCACGGTCGCACTCGAAGGGCCGGGGATCGATCAGTTCCTGCCCGCAACCTTCGTCAACAAGGACTACAAGATCAAGTCGAAGATCGGCAACTGGGACAAGCTGCCCGCCGGCTCCTACCTGCAGCTGGTCCTGGACAACGTCCCGGGCGCGCCCGTGACCGATCCCAAGTCTCCTGCCAAGCTGCTCGACCTCGCCCCGGGAGGCGACGTGGCGCCAGGCGAGCACGTCATCGCAGCGTTCATGTGCCGCCCCAACCACGAGTCGATCAAGGGCCCGGGCGGCGTGGCGGTCAACCGGTTCTGGGTCGGCAAGGTCAACACCAAAGACTACAAGAGCAATGCCCCGATGCTCATCCTCAACCGCCCGCACGGGGCCTACAAGGGAGCAGCGGCTGACGACATCCTCGTCGACTGGTACGTGCTCAACACGGTGCTGGGCGAGAAGGACAACTACGTCCACGTCACGCTCAAAGGTCCTGGAATCAAGGAAGAGCTGACCCGCAACATCAACGAGTGGCGCCCCTACAGCATCGTGTCGCCGCACAACGGCGAGTACACGATCACCGCCGAGCTCATGGACAAGAACGGCAACCCGATCGCCGGCGGCTGGAACAGCACCACCCGCAAGTTCACCGTCGAGAAGTAGACCCGCTCACGCCCGCAGCTCGAAAATCTGCTCCACAGGAAGCTTGTCGGTCGGTTGCACCTGCGCCGCAGGCCTGCCGATCGACACGAGCGCTCCGAGCCGCCAGGGATGCTCGATCCCGAGCAGAGCTTCGAGCTCGGGACGCGCCACCAGCGGCCCGGTCATCCAGCATGCGCCATATCCCATGTCGGTCGCTGCGAGCAGCAGCGTCTGGATGCTCGCACCCAGACTCGCCTCGTCAGGATGCCCGCGCAGCTCGTGCGAGCTGATGTGCATCGCTCGCTCCACGGCCTTGTCCAGCATGGCCTCGTAGTTCCGCGTGCCGACCGCCACTACCGCAGGCGCATGCTCGAAGAAGGTGCAGTAGGTGCACAGCGCCTTGTACCTGCCCTCCTGCTCGTCGCACCCAGGCTCCGGCAGCAGCTCCTGCAGCTTCAGTCGGACCGCATCGGCCATCGCCGTCTTCAACGCCCTCTTCTGGACCACGATGAACCGCCACGGTTGCGCGTTGTTGACGCTGGGCGCGCGTCCCGCGAGGCGCACCATCTCCCGGAGATCCTCGATCGGCACTTCATCTCCGGTGAACTCCCGCACACTGGCCCGGCTGGCGATCGCCTGTTTCAGTTCCATAGCGAGACCTCCGCAGAACTCTGTCAGGTGTCGCACGGAGCGCGCTGCTCAACAATGGAGAGGCGAATGAAATCCACGACAATCTAGGGCGAAAACGAGAGATCTCGCATTGCGGCTCACGGGTAGGCCCGGCCGACGGCCCGGCGCCCCTTCCCATTCGAACCTCGTCGCACCAGGAATCCCGAATGACAATTCGACTCCTTGCTTCCTTCGCTACATCCCTCGGCCTGCTTGCGCTCGTATCCTGCAGCAGCGACGCGACGTCAGACGCACCGCAGGATGCTGCGCCCGATCGGCCACTTGCAGACAGTACTCACGAAGCTTCCCCGGAGGCCGGCACAGATGCAGCCCCCGACGCGACCTCGGATGCAAGTGCGGATGCGCTTGTGCCCCCACCCGATGCAGATGCGGGCTTGGAAGCGGAAGCGCCTTCGTGCATCAGCGGTCAGATGCCTGCCCTCAAGCTGACCTCGATCGCATCTGGATTGTCAGCACCGCTGTTTGCCACATCGCCCGCAGGCGATGCACGCTTGTTCGTCGTGGAGCAGGGTGGGCGCATTCGGATCATCCAGGGCGGAGCTGTCCTGCCAACGCCGTTTCTCGACGTGTCCGCGTCGATCAGCACGGGCGGCGAGCGTGGTCTGCTCGGGCTCGCCATGCACCCAGGCTACGCGTCGAACGGCAGGTTCTGGATCAACTACACGGACACCAGCGGCAACACCGCGGTGGTGGAGTACAAGGCGAGCACCACGGACCCGAATGTTGCAGACCCGCAGCCGGTGCGCGTGCTGCTCGGCATCGCGCAGCCGTTCGCGAATCACAACGGCGGGATGCTGGCGTTCGGACCTGATGGATACCTCTACATCGGAATGGGCGATGGTGGCTCCGGCGGCGATCCGCAGGGCAACGGGCAGAACCCGCAGAGCGAGCTCGGCAAGATCCTACGGGTCGATGTCGACAGCTACCCCACTCCAGCACCAGGAAACATGCCTGGGGGCAATCCGCACGTGTGGGACATGGGGGTCCGCAACCCGTGGCGATTCAGCTTCGATCGCGCTACCGGAGACCTCTACATTGCAGACGTGGGACAGAACGCGTGGGAGGAAGTCAACGTCGAGCCTGCAGGCCAGGGGCACCGCAATTACGGCTGGAACACGATGGAGGGGACGCACTGCTATCAGCCTTCGTCGGGATGCTCGCAGGCCGGGCTCACGCTTCCGGTGGCAGAGTACTCGCACGACAACGGCTGCTCGATCACGGGAGGGTACGCGTACCGGGGAGCGGCGATCCCCTGCTTGCAGGGGCGATACCTGTACGCGGACTACTGCTCGCATCGAATCTGGTCGTTCGTATGGAACGGCAGCGCAGCCACGGATCCAAAGGAGCTGACAGCGGAGCTCGACCCCGGCGACTCGATCACCTCGTTCGGCGAAGATGCGCAGGGTGAGGCGTATGTGGTGACGGCAGCAGGAACGGTCTACAGGATTGAGGAGAACTAGGAACTGAGAACAGGAATGCGAATGGGGGGATGAAGAATGCCGGAGGGAGCTGCGCCGGAGGGATCAGAGCCGGAGGGAACTGAGAACAGGAATGCGAACGCGGATGAAGAACGCCGGAGGGATCAGTGGCAGAGGGTGCGGAGCGTGAGGGAGGAAGGCCGGCGGTCTGTCACCGTCCGAGACGATCGGGATTGCCGAGGAATTCGTAGTGCATCGTATCCTGTAGCTGGTCGTGCCCCAGCCAGTAGAACCCGTACTTCTCGAACACCTTCACCCAGCACTCGGGCATGGCCATGCGCTGGTAGATGCTCGACGCGTGCCCCTTGCACCTCGGGTTGTCCGGCCACGGATCCACGCAGCCGCAGCAGGGGTTGTCCTGCGGATCGATGTCGATCGCGATGCCGAACAGGTGGTTGGTGACCTCGCCATGGCGGTAGGAGTTGTAGTCGCGGTAGCCGCCGATCGCCTTGGCGGTGTACGGGCTCCGGCGGCAGGAGCGGGCGAGCTCCGCTTCCACGCAGCGCATCGCAGGGGTGATCCGACGGTTGACCTGGATCGGCAGACCGAGAAAGGTCGTGTGCTCGAGGTAGTAGGTGACCGGGTGCGGGTTGACGCCTGAAGGGCCGATGCCGTCAAGGTGGCCGTACTCTTCGACCCGGTAGCGAAGCGATCGCTCGTGAAGACGTGGGTGCGGAAGATAGTTGCTCCGGATCAGGAATCGCTGGGGCTTCTGCTTCACGCACTTCGGGCCCGCGTGCGAGCCCCCTGCCCTGGGCGGGTCGGCCGAAGCGTCCCCGCGCGGCGGCAACGCCATGACGAGCATGCCAGCTGCCAGCGATGCGCAGAGAGCCGCGAGGCGGGTGAAGCGGGGGCAGAGCACGCGCCCATTGTAGCCGCGAACGTTCCGAGGTCGACCCTTATCCGATCGATCTCGCACAGCGGAAGCCCAGCGCGCTGCCTTTCATGGTGGCCCACACGGAATCCCGATTCGCAGCCCGCACGCCGCTCGCTCCTTCGTGGTTGAGCCAGCCGCCACCTCGCAGGGCGATCTTTCCCCGCTCGCACGACGTGTGCGGGTACTGGCAATATTCGGATGCGGTCCACTCCCAGACGTTGCCCGCCATGTCGAGAGCTCCGTAAGGGCTTGCGCCCTGCTTGAAGAGTCCGACCGGCGAAGTCCCCTCCCAGGAGTCCCTCCCCTCGTAGGTGGCCTTTACGGTGAAGCCCCAGTCGCGGAACATCTCCACGCACTCGAGTCCACAGCCGTTGAGCAGGGATCGCGATGGCGGTGCATTGCCCCAGGGGTACGTGCGGCTGTCGGTCCCACGCGCTGCGCGCTCCCACTCAGGCTCGGTGGGAAGACGCTTGCCCGCGAATTGGCAGTAGGCGCGGGCCTGCTCCCAGTCGACGCAGTTGACCGGATGATCGCTGCGTGCCTGGCGCCCCTGGTTGCAGTTGCGCGAGCCGGTTTCGTGATCGGAATCGGACATCCCGGGCCACCAGACCTCCTGGGATGCCGCCGTGCAGTGCGCTGCCCTCACGCACGCGTCGTAGGCGCGCATCGTGACCTCGGTCGCGTCAATGTCAAAGGGCTCGATCGCGACGTCGTGCACGGGACGCTCGTCGAAGTCGCCATCGTCCGAGCCCATGTGTAGGATTCCCCCTTCGACGCGCACCATGCCGTCACGGCGCGGAGCAGGCTCGGGCGCGCCCATGGCGACGACCTCGGAGGTGACCGGCGCCGGGGCGATCACGATGGTTGCAGCGGCGGTCTGATCGGGCGGCGGAGGTGCGCCGCCGCATGCTCCCAGGAGCATTGCCCCAGCGAGCCAAGCGTTGCGTATCGAACCCATCGTCATCGCGGACGTATAGATAGACCCGAGCGCGTGCATCGACAAGCTGTGGGAGCGCAGAGCGGCGGGCGCGGGACCTACGAGTATCACACGAAGAACGCCTCGATGCCGACATGGCGGTCCACGACCTCGCGCGCATGCGCGTTGTCGACGAGCCCGGCGGTCGTCACCAGCACGAGCTGCAGAGCCTTGCGTGTCCCAGTGCTGGCCTGGAACACGGCGAGCTTGCGCTTGAGCGCTTCTGCGTAGCCTTTGGTGATCACGAACGGATTCACGGTGTGCTTGAGCTCACAAACGGAGATGACATCGTCGGCGCGATCGATGAGCAAGTCGATCTGCGCCCCCTGCTCCGGCGCAGAGCCGATGGCCTGCCACGACGAGGCCTGGGTGTGCACGCCGCCGATTCCCAGCGCGTGCTGCAGGCGGTCTACGTGCTTGGTGCAGAACGACTCGAACGCGAGGCCGCTCCAGGTCGCGAAGCGGGGAGAGGAGCGAAGCGTGGACCAGTCTCCGGCCTTCTTCGGGTTGCGACCGGCCATCCAGCGCTGATGAAACAACGAGAACTCGTCGATGAGGCGGTAGTAGCGATCCCGGCTGGTGCGTCCGAATGGGATGACGGTCTGGATGAACCCCGCTTCCTCCAGGTTCCGCAAGGCGCGATTCGCGCCGCCACCTGATCGCAACCCCGCCGCGGCGAGCAGCTCGTTTCGCGAGGTTCCCCGCCTGTCCTGCGCCAGCGCGCAGGTCACCCGCCGGTACAGCTCGCTGTCGGTGAAGAGCGAGGCAAACAGGTGCTCGAATTCGCTGCTCAGCGGCCCGTCCGGGCGGAAGCACAGCGTGTCGATGGCCTGGGCCACGGACATGCCACGAGGCACGAGGTCGAGGTAGTAGGGAACGCCTCCGACTGCGAGGTACAGCTCGATCAGCTGGCGCGGGGTCAGCTTGACCCCGCGGTGTAGGAGCAGCTCCTGAGCTTCGGGCAGGGACAACGGCATGAGCCGGATCGTCTGGGTGAGCCTGTTGTGAAGCCCGCCCCGTGCGTGGATGACGTTCTCGAGCATCCACGATGCGGAGGAGCCGCACACGACGAGGATGACGTTGGGCTGCTTCGAGCCCCAGCTGTTCCAGAAGTGCTCCAGCGCTTCGCGGCAGCCGGACTTGTGCGTGGCGAGCCAGGGGAGCTCGTCGAAGAACAGCACCCACTTCTTCTTCCTTTCGCGGGCGTGCTCGAGCTCTCGTTGAAGCGATCGGAAAGCCTCATGCCAGGAGGAAGGGACGGCCCAATCTGCTCCGGGATGGAACGTATCGGCCATGGCGTCGGCGAAGATGCGCAGGCTTTGTGGCAGGGATGCGTTGCAGCGACCGGTGACTTCGAAGACGCGTGCACGTGGACCGAAGAACGCTCGAACGAGGAAGGTCTTGCCCACACGACGTCGCCCGTACAGCCCGAGAAACTCCGGCCGCGACGATGCGAGGAGCTGCTGGAGCATCGCCTGCTCACGCGCCCGGCCGCCGATGGGCCTCAGCTTATCCTTGGCCATAACGCGGTCCAGGCTAGCACTTGTGGCCAAGGATACAAGTTCCGATTATGGCCACGAGTCCGATCCCGGCCAGGGTTGTGGCCACAGATCAAGGCGGTCCCGCCTCCCCCGTGTGCTCGGATTTCGCGGGGAGGTCGGACGCGGGAAGCCTGGACGCGGCGGATTCATGCCGCACGCCGAAGGCAGCGCGTTTCAGACAGGTTGCTTGCCCTGCGCGGATGGAACTATGATCGCGCGATGGCACAAGACGGCATCCCGCTCGCTGCCGCGACAGGCACGCTGACGCGGACGCCGCTCGGCCATCTGGTGGTCTACATGCTGCGCCGCCGGCTCGAGGGCTCGATCGTGCTGCAGGGCACGGTCGGCGACGAGCACGTCGTCTACTTCAGAGCCGGAGCCCCTGCGCTCGTCAAGACCGACTTCGTGGTGCCTTCGATGGGCGAGATCGCGCTCAGCCTCGGCTTCATCGATCAGAAGATGCACGACGAAACCCTGCAGGCGGTGGGGCGCTCGGGCATCCTGCACCTCGAGCTGCTGCGTTCGGTTGCGCGGCTCTCCATCGAGCAGTTCGAGGCGTGCCTGAAAGAGCACGTGTTCCAGAGCATGCTCGCCCTGTTCCGCTCCCTGCCTGCAAGCGCTTCGTACGCGTTTCATCCCGAGGTCAACCTTGCCTCGACGCAAGAGGACGACTCGGGGATGCCGGTGGATCCCTATCCGCTGCTGTGGAGGGCAGCGTGCACGGCGAACATCGACAGCGAGATTGAGGCCACGCTCGGGCGTCTGGAGAAGGCGACCGTGGAGCTGCCGGCCGATGCGGTCGTGGACGACTTCGCCTTTGGCCGCAAGGAGCTGCTTGCGGTCGAGCTGTTGCGCGGCAAGGCGTCGAGCCTGGAAGCTCTGATCGGCACGGGCGCACTCGATGAGCTGCAGTGGAAGCGCGTGGTGTACGTGCTCCTGATCACCCGCAATCTGCTCGTGGGCGGGCTGGGTCGTCCGAGCCTGTCGCCGCCGGCCAATCCACTCCGGTCACAGGCGCCCAAGCGCGCTGCTGAGCCCGAAGGGCTGGTGCGCATCTCGGGGAGCCTGTACGAAGCGGCCAAGGACATGGGCAACCCTGCCTTTGTCACGGCGCCCAAGCCGGTTGCCGATGGGCTGAGCGAAGCAGCGGCAAGGGCGGCAGTGACTTCCAGGCCGCCTCCTGAGCCCAGGACCCTGCCGCCAGCGATGCACGGGGTCACCTCCCGCCCGCCACCCCTGGTGTTGACCTCGGTTCCTCCGCCCGAGTCCCGCCCGAGGTATCTGTACTTCGCTTTTGCTGCGGCCCTGGCGCCCTTGCTCCTGTCCCTTGGGGAAACCGATTCGGTCGAGCGCAGGCTCGCTGAGACGGTGCGTCGTCACCCGGAGCTGGCGCAGCGTCTCGCGCAGCCGGGATTGCCGCGCGCCGAGCTGCTGGGAGCGCTTCCCGACGGCAGGATCCTGGGAGCGCATCTTGCCTGGGACAGCCATGCGCACTGGCTGTACGCCGCGCTTGCCGCAATGGTCTTTCTCGGCGTGATCGTGGCGTTGTTCGATCGTGGGACGGCCCGGCTTGGCGACATCGCCAAGGCTGGAGTGTTCACGGGCACGGCAGGCATTGCGCTCTTGCTGGTGGTGCAATCGATCGCGACAGCGACGAGCGCGGTGTGGGTGTCGCCAGGAGGCGGGCTCGGGGTGCTGTTCTACCTGGTGAAGTTCATCGGCTACTCGTATCGGTCCGCGCTCGATCCGGACAATGGCATGCTGCTGAGCTTCCTCGGATTCACATTCGGGGTCGGCCTGTGCGAGGAGCTGATCAAGGCGTTGCCGCTGCTGTGGCACTACCGTCGCGAGGGGACGCTCGACTGGAGAGGCGCGACCGTGGTCGGGCTGGGAAGCGGAGCAGCGTTCGGCGTGGTCGAAGGGATCTTCTACAGCGCGGATCACTACAACGGCGTGCAGGGCGCAGGCATGTACCTGGTGCGCTTCGTGTCGTGCGTAGGCTTGCATGCGATCTGGAGCGCGTCGGTCGGCCTCGCGATCGAGGCGCGCCAGGATCTGCTTCACGGCGTGCGAGGCTCCCATGTGTGGGCGGCCAACGTGCTGCGGCTGATTGCGGTGCCCATGCTGCTGCACGGCTTGTACGACACGCTGCTCAAGCGCGGGATGGACGGCGCAGCGCTGGTGGCGGCCCTGTTCAGCTTTGGCTGGCTGGCGTGGTTGATCGAGAGAAGCCGCCAGCAAAACGCGTCTGTGGACATGCGGCGCGCTTGAGTCAAGCTACCGGACCGCATGGGTGATGCCAGCCACTTCGTTCCGACCACGCGCCAGGAGATGGAGGCGCGAGGCTGGCAAGCGCTCGACGTCCTGATCGTGTCCGGCGATGCGTACGTGGATCACCCGGCGTTTGGCCCTGCCTTGATCGCCCGGGTGCTCGAAGCCCAGGGCCATCGCGTGGGATTGATCGCGCAGCCGCGCTGGCAGGATACCGCCGACATCGCACGCATGGGCCGTCCGCGCCTGATGGTCGGCGTGAGCGCGGGCAACCTCGACTCCATGCTCAACAAGCTCACGGCGCAGAAGAAAGTCCGCTCCGAGGAGCTCTACTCGCCGGGCGGCGAGCCCAACCTTCGCCCGAACCGCGCGACCATCGTCTACGCCAACCTCTGTCGGCAGGCGTTCCCAGGCTTGCCCGTGATCCTCGGCGGCATCGAGGCATCGCTGCGCCGCGTGGCTCACTACGACTACTGGGCCGACGAGGTGCGGCGTTCGATTCTGCTGGATGCAAAGGCGGATCTGCTGATCTTCGGGATGGCGGAGCGCGCGGTGACCCAGGTGGCGAGCCGGCTGGCCGCAGGAGAGCCGATCGCAGCGCTTCGCGACGTGCGCGGCAGCGCTTGCGTGCTCGATCGTGCGTCGTGGAAGGCGCGGCTCGATGCGGGTCTGCCGCAAGAGCAGAGTCCGGTCGTGCTGCCGTCCTACGACGAAGTGAAGCAGGACCGGCGCGCCTTTGCGATGATGACCCGGCTCATCCACCTGGAATCCAATCCGCTCGTGGCCCGCCCGCTCCTGCAGGTGCACGGCGATCAGGCTGTGTGGCTCAATCCACCCGCGCTCGGGCTGAACACCTCCGAGCTCGATGCGATCTACGACCTGCCGTTCGCGCGTCGCGCCCATCCGAGCTACCGGGAGCCTGTTCCGGCTCTCAAGACCGTGCAGCACTCCATCGCTGCTTCGCGCGGGTGCTTTGGCGGGTGCTCCTTCTGCGCGATCACCTGCCACGAAGGGCGCAGCGTGCAGAGCCGATCGAGCGAGGCGTTGGAGCGGGAGGCGAGGACGATAGCGCGTCAATCGGGCTTCCGGGGCACGCTGACGGACATTGGGGGGCCCACGGCGAACATGTACGGCCTCGGGTGCAAGAGCGAGCGCGCGGAGCGTGTGTGCCGGCGCCTGTCATGCCTGCATCCCACGATCTGCCAGCACCTGGACACGGATCACGGGGACTACATCCGGCTGCTGCGCAAGCTCCGCGCGATTCCAGCGGTGAGCCGGGTGTACATCGCTTCAGGGATTCGATTCGATCTGGCGTTGCGGAGCCCGCAGTTCGTACGCGAGCTGGCAGCGCACCACACGGGCGGACAGCTGTCGATCGCGCCCGAGCATGTGTGCGCGCCCGTGCTCGCGGCGATGCGCAAGCCGGCAGTGGAGCAGTACGAGCGATTTGCAGAGATGTTCCACCTGGAGAGCGAGCGCGCGGGCAAGCGCCAGTTCCTGATCCCCTACTTCATCGTGGGGCATCCAGGTTCCACGCTCGAAGACACGATCGAGCTGGCCCTGTATCTCAAGCGCAACGAGCTGCGCCCGCGCCAGGTGCAGGAGTTCATCCCCACGCCGATGACGCTCGCCACCGCCATGTATCACACGGGACTCGATCCGATGACCCTGCGGCCCGTGCAGGTGGTCCGAGGGCTACGCGACAAGCGGATGATGAAGGCGCTGCTGATGTACTGGGACGAAGCGCAATGGCCGCTGGCGCGCGAAGCTCTGGCAAAGGCGGGACGCAAGGATCTCATTGGAAATGCACCTGCGTGCCTGGTACCCTCTCGGGTCGACACGTCGTCGGCAAAGGTGAAGGGGCTCCAGCGTT
Source organism: Deltaproteobacteria bacterium (assembly GCA_016218915.1). Taxonomy (GTDB): domain Bacteria; phylum Myxococcota_A; class Polyangia; order Polyangiales; family Polyangiaceae; genus JACRCQ01. The sequence continues at coordinate 152,942 of JACRCQ010000030.1, read as the reverse complement.
CGTCTCGACAGCGACGCAAATGAGCGTGCGCGACGGCAGGCGGGCGGGCGGCATCCAAGCCCACGCATCGTCAAGAAACAGCCTGCGACGCGGTCGCAACCCAAGGGAGAGTCGCTCATGATCAGCCAGAACATGCAGAATGCGTTGAACGCCCACGTCCAGGCGGAGATGTACTCGTCGTATCTCTACCAGGCGATGTCCGCCTGGTGCACGTCGCAGAACTACGCCGGCTTCGGGCGATGGCTTCGCGTGCAAGCGGCCGAGGAGCATGCGCATGCCCTCAAGCTCCTGGACTTCGTCCTCGACCGCGGGGGCAAGGCTGAGCTCAAGGCGATCGACGCGCCGCCTGCGGAGTTCGGGACGATCGTGCAGGTCTTCGAGGCCGTGCTCAAGCACGAGGTTCACGTGACCCAGATGGTGCACGAGCTGTTCGCCAAGTCGCGCACGGAAAAAGATCTCGCGAGCGAGACCTTCCTGCAGTGGTTCGTCGCCGAGCAGGTGCAGGAAGAAGCCACGGCCTCGGAGATCGTCGGCAAGCTTCGCATGGTCGGCGATCGTCCGGGCGCCGCGCTCTACCTCGACAAGGAGTACGGCAAGCGTCAGGGCTAGGATCGGACGCCAGCGTCCCCGTCTTCCTGCACGCAATCGAAACGACTGCCCTGCCCCGTCGCGCCCACGCGATCGCCCTCCCCAAGTAGCTGAGCCGCGCACACCATCGTCGCCCCCGTCGTCCTGCGCCGGCCCGGAGCGCACCGCCATGCAAGGTGCGGTGCACCGGAAAGCGCAGGCACGTGGGGCGAGAGAGTCGGCGTACCGCGCGCAATCGATTCCCGTTTCGCGTGCGGTACGCTAGCATTCCACGGATCGCGAGATCCCGAGGATGGCATGACTCCAGACAAGGCAGGAGAGCGCGGCCGCGGATCGCGCACCGGTCGCCCTCTGTGCCTGCTGTTGTCGATCGCGCTTGCCACGATTCTCGTCACCTTGTCAGCACCCAGCCAGGCTGCGAATCCGTGGAGGGTCGCCACCGCGCCGGCGTGGGCAGAGCGGCTCGAAGTCGACACGACGGTGTCGAGCGAGGCCGACAACAGCGCGTCGCGAGGCGCGGAGGTTCTGCTGCAGCAGCGCGACGTTCGATTCGAGGGATCGACGGCGCTCTGGTACACGCACAGGGCCTTTCGGATCGTCAACGAATCCGGGCTGCAGGCCGCCTCGATGCTCACCTGGGAGGTGGATCCGAGCTACGAGCAACTGGTCTTCCATTCCGTTGCAGTGCGGCGGGGCGCCGATCGCTTCAGCCGGCTTCGCACCGAGAACGTGAGGGTCACAGCGGGGGACGGCACGCTCGAGCACAAGATGTTCGAGGGGACGCAGACCGTGGCCGTGGTGCTCGACGACTTGAGGCTCGGAGACGTGGTCGAGTACGAGTACACCCTTCGAAGCAACGATCCCACGCTCGGCGGGCGCGTCGCCCTGTCGGAAACGCTCGGCTCCTCGCAGCCCACGCGTCGGCTTCACGTACGCGTGGCCTTGCCTCCCCATCGTCAGGTGCAATGGAAGGTCCATCTTCCACAGGGCGCGCCAGATACCCTGGAGCCTCGAGTGGAGACGACGCCCGAAGGAACCGTGCTGCTGTGGGATCGCACTGCGCTGGCGGGCGAGACACCGGAGGACGACATCCCTTCGTGGTACGCGTCCCTGCCCTACGTCCAGGTAGGCGAGTTCGCCAGCTGGCGCGAAGTCGTCGATTGGGCGACTGCCATGTACGGCCAAGCCGCGGAGCCCACTCCGGAAATCAAGTCCCTGGTCTCCTCATGGCGGAAAGAGGGAAACGACGACACACAAATCATCTCTCGGGCGACGCGTTTCGTGCAAGAGCAGATTCGCTATGTAGGATTGGAGATCGGGATGGGACGCCGCCGTCCAGCGCGCGCTGGCGACGTCCTCCGGAGGCGATACGGCGACTGCAAGGACAAGAGCGTGCTGCTCGTGTCCTTGCTGCGTGCCGGGGGGATCTCCGCCGACCCGGCCTTGGTCAGCACGTCGATCGGACCGATTCTGACCGACATGATGCCCTCACCGGGCTTGTTCGATCATGTGATCGTGCGCGTCGCTCCGGGGAAGTTCGCGCCGTACTGGATCGACCCGACAGCGACCCACGAAGGCGGCGATCTCGATCGCTACCATGCCTCGTCGTATGCAAACGCGCTCGTGCTGCGAGCGGGCGTGGCCGCCTTGGAGAGCATGCCGGAGCCTGCACCGGAGTCGAACTCGATCACGCTCACCGAGACATTCCGCGTGCAGCTTCCATCCACGAGCGATGCGGCAGAGCTGGACGCCGAGCGGGTGTACGAAGCTGACCAGGCGGACGGATTTCGCCAGCGTTTCCAGCGGCAGTCCGCGGACCAGATCGACAAGTACTACCTTGGGCTCTACACATCGATCTTCCCGCGCATCGAGAAGCTGTCGCCGCTGGAGCGCGCGGACGATCGCGGCTCGAATCGGCTTCGCGTGGTCGCGCACTTCAAGATCCCGGGCTTCTGGAGCTGGGATGCCGCAGAAAACCGTCACAGCGTCCAGCTCGATTCCTCGCTCACCAGCGAAGTGCTCAAGCAGCCCGGCGCCGCCTCGCGCAAGGCACCGCTGCAGTTCGACCACCCCCTGCTGGCGGTCCACCGCATGACGGTCGAGTTCCCGACCGACTGGGAAGTGGCGCCTGTCGAGGAGAACGAAGCGAGCACCGCATTCTCCTTCCGGCACACGACCACGTACGCCAACAAGCGCATGGAGATGCTCTGGGAGGTCCGCTCGAAGAAGGCGTTTGTCTCCTCCACCGACCTGCTCGAGCATGCGTCGTCCATCGAGCGGGCGCGCAAGCACACGTCCACGGTCCTGACCTACAAGGCACCGGCTCCGGACGGGATCCAGTGGCCCACGGTCGTCGGTTTGATGCTTCTGGCGCCAGCGTTGGCGTACGGCGTTGTGCGCGCCTGGCGATGGAGCCCTGCGCCCGCAACCCAGCCGCCGCAGCCGGGGTTGGAGAAAGCGTCGATCGGAACGGTGCTGGTGGGATTTCGCTGCCTGTCTGGCCCGTTCGTAATGCTCAGCAACCTCGTGGATTTCCGCTGGATGCTCTCGACCGCGCAATGGGCGGGCGCGATCGAGCGGATGGCCGCGTCTCGCTGGGCGTATACCGCGTTGGTGGCTGCGGAGACGACGGTGCAGGTAACGCTCTGGGCCTACAGCGTAGTGGTCGCTCTGCTCTTCTTTCTGCGAAAGAGATCGTTTCCCACTCACTTCACCGTATTCAACCTGGCTTGGCCGGCGTGGGCCGTGGCTGACTACTTCCTGTGCTCGCTGGTTCCGGTGGACTACGAGATCGACGAGCTGTTCAACGCCAAGACGATGTCCTCGTTCATCGCCACGTTCCTGTTCGTGATGTACGTGAGGACATCCAAGAGGATCGCAGCGCGATTCCAGGCCTGAAGCGGGCGGAAGAGCTGCCTACTTCGGGTGGCAGATGAAGCCCAGCCCGGCGGCCTCTGCGGGTGTCACGCAATTCACCGAGATCTCGGCGCCGCAGATGTCGCCCGTGGCGCAGCACCCCTTCATCGTGATGTTCGGCAAGCCGCCGTCCGGGTTGCAGACCATCTCGAAGCACACGTTCGCGCCGCACGCGATGCCGCCATCGGGGATCTCGCCACCGGTGCCCGCATCGCCTCCCACGCCGCTGCCGCCTTTGCCCGAGCTGCCGCCCTTGCCTGAGCTTCCACCCTTGCCGCCGCTGCCTCCGGTGCCCGTGCTGCCTGCGCTTCCCCCTTCGCCCCCTGCCCCACCGTTCTCGGCGCTCACATCGGTGTTCGCATCCGACGACGTCGAACCCGCAGCAGCATCCGGCATCGGGGTCTCGCCGCCGGAGTCACCCGTCGCGCACGCACCGACCATGGACAGCCCTGCAAGAACAAGCGTGAGCACGCCCGGGGCCAGGATCCGGGACCAGGAAGCCTTCATCATGGCCTCATTGTAGATTCTCGCAGGCCCGCGCACAAGCAGAGCAACCGCGAACGTGTTGCGCGAAGGGGCGATCCTCGGACCGCACGAAGTCGACCCGTGGGCCCCTGCTTCGGGTACAATCCATCTCGAGCACCATGCACAATCCTCGCATCCCCTACGGCCTGCTCTCCCGCTCCGCGTGCCTCGCAGTCGTGCTGGCGGCAGGGTTCGCTGCGGCTGATCAGCCTGCATCGCCCAACGCTCCGATCCGCCTGGAGACACGCCTGGCTGCGGGACCCACCCCCACGCTCGCCTCCCCGCTTCGAATCGGGCAACCCCTGCGGTTCCCTCTGTGGACCGATCAGGGGTTGTGGCGTTCGATCCCGTCGACCCTCGCCGGGCTGGAGCGCATCCAGAAGCCTGGAACGCCAGCATGGGACCCCACGACCCGTGCGTGGTACGCGTCAGCGCAGGGCACCCTGGTGCGCGTGGAAGGCGATGGGCGTCTCACGGTCGTTGCCGACAACGTCCAGGGCGGCGATGTCGATGTGCGCGCAGCGCTCAAGCGCGCCGTGTCGAGGGAGCCCAATGACACGATCGTGCTGCACGATTGGTCGAGCTCCCCGTCAACGCGCAAGGTCCTGCTGGCAGGCGGCGGGTTCTTTGGTCCCAGGTTCTCGCCCGACGGATCCGCGATCCTGGTGAAAGAGAGCCGCGCCGGGGGCGGGCACATGTGGATGGTGTCGCCTGACGGCACAGCGGTTGATCTCGGTCAGGGCTACGACCCGACCTGGCATCCTGACGGAAGGCAAGTGGTGTTCGATCGTGTGACGCACGACGGGCTGACCGTGAGCACTGCAGATCTGTGGGTCGTGGACACGCAGACGCGGGTCGAGAGGCTCATTGCCGGCACGAGCGGCGTGGCGGAGGTCCAACCCACGGTATCGCCGGATGGAAGGTGGGTAGCGTTTGCAGACGGACGCACCGGGCAGGGATACGTGGCCGAGCTGAACCTCGCGCAGGGCAGGAGGTAGGCGATGACACCCTCACGCAACGTCGGTCGCCTTGCGTTCGCGCTCTTGCTGATGCTCACGGCCTTGCTGGTGAATGGGCAGGCAGCCGCGCAGAAGGTGTATCTCAACCCGAGCAACCAGGACAGCAACGCGGTCGCAGGAGGCGGGGTCGAATCGCAGTACGCGTTGATCGACGCGAACAAGGCCCGCGACATCCTCAACGCTGCGGGCTTCACGGCCAAGGTGGATCAGGACTTCACCAACGCTCCAGCGAACGCCAACTCGTGGGGCGCCGAGATCTTCGTGAGCATCCACACCAATGCAGGTGGAGGGCACGGAACCGAGACCTTGTACAAGACCACGGGCGGCCAGAACCTCGCGGACCACATCCAGAAGGGCCTGCTGTCCAAGCTTCCGTACCAGGACCGGGGGCTCAAGCTGCGCACGGACCTGCATGTGCTCAACGCCACCAACATGTACGCTTGCCTGCTGGAGGCGGTCTTCCACGATTGTGCTTCGGCAAGCGGCTATGCAGGGCATCCGCCTTCCGAATCTGCGTTCCTCAAGAGCACCGAGGGGCAAGACAAAATCGCTGCCGGAATTGCCGCTGGCGTTTGCACCTACTTCGGAAAGTCCTGCGGGACTTCCCCTCCGCAAAAGGGAACGCTCACGGGCGTCGTGTACGCGGATCCTGACCTGAACAACCACCTGGCCGGAGCCAAGGTCACGGTCGAGGGGGGGCCGAGCGCGACCTACGACGGGACGACGCCCTGGTCCTTCGATCTGGATCCGGGGACGTACACGGTGACTGCCACGCTCGCTGGATATGCTGCCAACTCCGTGACTCGCGACGTGGTGGCAGGCCAGGTCGTCTGGGGGAGCATCGGGCTGAAGACCGCAGAGCCTGTGGTCGATGCGTCGATGCCTGACGCGACGGAGAAGGACGTATCGAGCGAGGACGTGGTCGTGGCGAAGGATGCCGGGACCAAGGACGGCGGCGCTCCCAATGTCAACTGGGCCGGCTCGGATGACAGCGGATGCTCCTGCAGGCTGCCAGGGGATTCCGCCACACCGCCAGGCATGTCGATCCTGATCTTGCTCGCCGGCATCGCGATGGCCCTGCGTCGAGGCCGACGCTCGTAGTCGAAAGGATGTACCGATGAGAGCCTTGCGGGCCGCCTCCTTGCTTGCGTTGCTTGGACTTGTTGGCGCTTGCGGAAACGCGAACAACGGCGAGACGCCGATGCCGCCGGTGGAGGATGCGTCCGGCGAGGTCGGCATCGACGGAAGCGCGGGTGCGGCAGGCACTTCGAACGAGGCTGGCGTGGATGCTTCGAAGGATGCGTTGCCAGAGGGAGCCAGCGGGGCTGGCGGAACGGACTCCGGTCCAAAGCCTGACGTCGAAGAAGCGGGCTACGACGCGCCCCCGGAGGCAGCACCGGATGCCAAGCCAAAGGCCGGGTGCATCACGGGCACGTTCAATCCCTACTTCGGAATCCTGCACGATCACACGAGCTACTCGGACGGCGAGAAGAAGCCGTCCGATGCATTTGCCTGGGCGCGCGACGTGGCGGGGCTCGACATCCTCGTGGTCACCGATCACCTCGAGCAGGTGATGATCCCCACGCGTTGGTCTGACTGCAAGAACCAGGCGGATCAGGCCAATGCGCCGGGGACCTTCCTGGCTGCGTGCGGCTACGAGTACGCCACGTTCTCCACCCCGCCGATCAGCACCGGCCACAACAACATCTTCTTCAATTCGAGCCTGATGGATCCGTCGAAGTGGGACGTCCAGGACGTCTACGACTCGCTGGCAGGCTGCTCGACGTGCATCGGCCAGTACAACCACCCGGGCGACGATGCGACCATGACCTGGAACGACTTCGCGCTGGTGCCTGCAGCCGAAGACAAGATGCGCCTGTTCGAGTTCAACGGCGGAGGACCGGTGTGGGACCTGTTCTTCCAGGCGCTCAACAACGGCTGGCACGTGTCGCCCGCGCTCAACCAGGACAACCACAGCGCTGACTGGGGCACCAAGAACGACCACCGCAGCGGCTACTTCATGGCGAGCCTCGACCGGCCTTCGCTCTGGGATGCGATGAAGAACCGTCGATCCTTTGCGACCTGGGACAAGAACGCGTCCATCCGCATGATGGCGGACCAGGATTGCTGGATGGGCTCCATCCTGTCTGGCTACGATTCCGCGGAGATCTCGCTGGAAGCAACGGACTCCGACACCGGTGACGGGTTCACCCAGATCGAGCTGTTCGGCTCGAGCAAGCAGCTGCTCGGCACAGTGGATTGCCAATCCAAGACGACCTGCAGCGGGAAGGTCACGATCAACGGGGCTGCAGCGAAGTTCGTGATTGCCAAGGCCACGCAGCAGGATGGCGACACGTTGATCGGGGCGCCGATCTGGTTCAACCCCTGAGGCAGCAGGTCCACTTTGCATCCCCACGCGCCAGGTTTTGCCAGAGTCCTGGCCCCCCTCACGGTGGCGGTCCTCGGCACCGTTGCGATCGGCTCCCTGCACGCGTGCGCGCTGCTGGACCCGGTTCCGGAGACGAGCGACGAGGACGCAGGGCCGGATGCAGCGCCTCCCCCGGTCTGCACAGCCACCCAGGCCAACTGCGACGAGCTCACGTCGAACGGTTGCGAGGTCGACCTCGCTTCGGATCCTCTGCATTGTGGCACGTGCGATACGTCCTGCATGGGCGGGGGTTGCAACGACAGCCAATGCGGGCCCCTGCCAGAAACGGTGGTCACAGGGCTTCTCAGCCCGATGCGCCTGGTCGCGGACGGCGACACGTTCTTCGTGGTGTGCGCCACTGGTGTGGATGACGTGGCGCAGGTGCAGTTCGGCGCGATCGTGCGTGCGTCGGCAGACGGCACCGAGCCCAGGGCCCTGGCGACGGATCAGCTGGCTCCGGACGGGCTGGCCGTGGACGACATCTGGGCATACTGGACCAACGCCGGCTCCGGCTCGATTGCACGCATTCCCAAGGACGGCGGCACGCCGTACACGATCGTGTCGGGGCAGCACGCGCCTCGGGCGATCGCAGCCGATGGGGACCACGTGTACTGGACGAGCAGCGTCGATCGCGTCTTGATGAGGTCTGCACGCGACGGGACCGACGTGACCACGCTGGTGAAGAGCCAGGACGCAGTTCTCGGCGTTGCGCTCAATACGAGCTCGATTCTGTACGGAACGTCGACAGCGGTCTACCAGCTGCCCAAGAGCGGCGGAGAGCCGACGTTGCTCGCCTCCGAGCAGCCGAACGTCATTGCCGTGTACGCAGAGGAAGAAGCGGCCTTCTGGATTGCGCAGGGACGGACCGGGATCGTCGGCGATGGGAGCGTGCGCGGAGCGACGCTCAGCTCAGCGCAGACCGTGGACGTGGCAACGCGGCTCAACGGGCCGATGAGCGTGGTAGCGGACAGCGCGGCTGTGTACTGGACCAATCTCGCTGATGGAACGGTGATGAAGGCACCGCGTGGCGGCGGCAAGGCAACCATGCTTGCCTCGCAGCAGAGCCAGCCGTGGGGGATCGCGATCGGACCGGACGGGGTCTACTGGACCTCGTTCGAGGGCGGGGAGATCCGCAAGCTCGTCAGTCGATAGGGGCTGCGCTTCGAGCTCAGCGACCGGCCCGCGGTTTGGGCCTGGATGTGGCGACAAGGTTCTGCGCTGACTTGCCTGCTGCTTTGCCCGAAGATCTGCCTGCTGCCTTGGGGGCTGGTTTGGCAGAGGACGTGGCCGTGGGAGCTGCGGTCGACGCGGGTCTGACCGCTGGCGCCGGGGCTCCGCGCAGACCGGCAAGCTGCAGGAGCTGTGGCTTGTAGGCGCGGTCCTTTTCGACGGGAGGAGTCTCGAGCACGCCGACTACGTGGGCCAGGGCAGGATCGTTGACGAGACGCCAGAACGCGTAGGTTCCGAGCTCGCCGAGCCCGATGCGCTCATGCCGATCCACCCTGCATCCCAGGCCTTTCTTGGAGTCGTTCAGGTGCATCGCCTTGAGCCGCTCGAGCCCGATCACGTCGTCGAACTGCTTCCACGCAAGGTCGAACCCATGCTCGTTGGACAGGTCGTAGCCAGCGGCAAAGGCGTGGCACGTGTCGAGGCACACGCCGATGCGAGCTTTGCCAGCGCTCCCAGCAGCCTTCTCGACGCCTGCGACGATGGCAGCGACCTCTTCGAAGCGCGAGCCGATGCTGCTCCCCTGCCCTGCGGTGTTCTCGATGAGCAGCGCGACCTGCGCGCCCCTGGTTTGATCGAGCACCCAGGTGAGGATCTCCGCGGCAGCTTCTACGCCCGCATCGACGCCAGCGCCCATGTGGGCGCCCGGGTGCAGCACGACGTACTCGATCCCGAGGGCTTCGCAACGGAGGGCTTCTGCAAGGAGCGATTCGCGCGAACGGATTTTCAGGTCTTGGTCTGCTGTGCACAGATTGATGAGATAGCTGTCATGGGACAGGATGGGCGCAGCGGCGAGCGAAGAGCTCTTGCGCGCCTTGCGAAAGGCTTCGCACTGCTCGCTCGTCAGCGCAGGCTCCCTCCACTGGTTCGCGTTCTTGGTGAATACCTGGATGGCTTCGCATCCGTCCTCGGCTGCAAGCCCGAACGCCCGCTCCAGCCCCCCCGCGACCGACTCATGCGCTCCGATCAACATGGGAAGGTTGTAGATGCGATCCTCGTCGACCGCCACCCCGCCTGCCGAGATGCGGAGGCAGTTGCTGCGGCGCGACGTGTTGCGCTTGTCGATCCTCGTCGGTGCCGATAACCTTGGTCGCCAAGGTCCATGACCCCAAGGAGATACATCATGAAACTTCGCGAACTGTGTCTGGCCCTGGCCGGATTGGTTCTTGTCGCTGGTTGCGAGGGTCCTGCAGGTCCAGGGGGAGCTGATGGGGCGCAGGGGCGGACCGGACCCGCAGGACCGACGGGGTCCTCGGGCGCGACGGGGCCCGTGGGACCTTCAGGGGACGCAGGGCCTCCGGGCACCACAGGGCCGACCGGCCCCACCGGCCCGGCGGGCGAAGCTGGCGCCACGGGCCCAACGGGCCCAGCTGGCACCCTGCCCGAAGGCGGGACCTCGTCGACCGCGTGCCTCGCACCCTGCCACGGCTTCAACGGCATCGTGGAGCAGTGGAAGAAGAGCGGCCACTACGCGGGATACGTCGCCAACCTCGGCGGAGAAGAAGCCGAGTCGTTCCTGTCGACCTCGTCTTCGTGCGGCAATTGCCATGCGATCGACGGCATCGAGATGCGCGTGTCGGGCAAGATCGGAACCACGAGCGGAACCATTGCCAATGGCGCCACTGGGCAGATCGACTATCTGAACACGACCACGAGCAAGCTTGCGGAAGGCACCTACCAGGGCGAAGCGTCCGTGGCCGCGGTTTCCTGCAGCACATGCCACAAGATCGACGCAACCAACGATCCGCACGTGACCGGCACCTACACGGCTGGGGGCTTCCCGATGTGGGTACCGGTTGCTTCAGGGACCTTCTCGACGATCGAGAGGAGCGCGGCAGCCGGGACCGTGTCTGGCACGCAGATCAAGTATCAGGCAGGCAACAGCTGCATCTGGTGCCACAAGTCGCGCAAGGACGTGAAGAACTACGTCGTTGCGGCGAACGCGCTGACCAGTACGCGCTGGGGACCGCACGAGGGGCCGCAAGCGGACGTGTACTCGGGCAAGGGCGGCTACGAGTTCGCGTCAGCGCCCGCCTATGCCAGCTCGCCGCACGTGGTGCTGCCTGATGGCTGCGTGATGTGCCACATGCCTGAGGTCCTTCAGAACAGCAACTACCCGGATCACACGTTCAAGGCGAGAATCAGCGCGTGCCAGGGATGCCACCCGGGCATGACCGACTTTGATCACGGCAGCGCGCAGACGATCGTGAAGGCTGCGCTGACCGAGCTGCAGGCAGCGCTGAACACGGCCGGGTACCTGACGCGCGGGACCGACCAGGCACTGACCACGACCGAGCTTGCGGACGGCCGGTTCCATCTTGATCTGACGCGGGTCAAGACGCCGGCAGCTTCGCTCGATGCAGACACGGCCGGAGCGCTCTACAACTACCTGCTCGTGGCGCGCGGCAAGGACTTCGGCGTGCACAACACCAAGTACACCAAGCAGCTGCTGTTCGATTCGATCCTCAAGATCAAGGGCAGCAATCCGACCTCGATCCCCACAAGACCCTAGCTTCCCGACGGCTTCAGGCTCCAGACTGCAGGCTCCAGCGCCCCGGCCAAACGGGCTCCGCTGCAAGGCGCTGCCAACTTTCGACTGTCGTCGCCAGACAACACGTTGCAGCAACACAGCGATCCCCCTGACAGAGGGGCAAGGGCTTTGCCCCGGACGCTCGAGAAAACCGAGTCAGCAACCGCGGATCCTGAGGGAGAACAAGGCACACGAGCGCGTTGGCCCTCTTCTTGCTCCAGGCTCGGGCAATGCTCTTCGCTCACTTCTCGAAGCTGGTCGGTGCCGTCGGTTGCTCGCTGATCCTTGGAGCCTGCTCGGCTGCCCCACCAGCCAGCGCCGGCTCGTTCGAGGGCGTGATTGCCGGATCGGGTGAGACTGGGATCATGAACCTGTCCATCGATGACACGCCTGATCCGGAGACGGGCAGCCTGCCTGCATTCGGTCACATGGAGACCGCTGCAGCCAATCCCTATGTCTCCACCGTGACAGGAGCCCTCGAAGAGCCTTCGCCGTCGCTGAGCGCGCACGCGGACGGTGGAGGGTACGCGTTTGAAGGGACTTCTTCGGGCGATCTGTTGGTTGGAACCTACCGGAGGTACAGCGCGGTCGACGGCGCGTTTGCGTTGATCAACACCTCGCAGGGGCCGATCACGCGGCTGTGCGGCAGCATGTCCGGAGCGCGAGGAGGGACGATTGCGTTGGCGATGGCCTCGTCTGGAATGGCAGTTGCCGCGATGTTCCTCGCATCTGGCAAGGCGGTGGTGCTGCAGGGGTCTTCGGACGGGGTGTCTGCTTCCTTGCAGGGAGACTCGGGGCACCTGAGCGGCTCGATCCACGATGGCAAGGCGACGGGTGAATGGGCGATCGGTGCAGATGTGGGCACATGGACCGCGACGCCCTGCGTGCCTTGAGCAAAAGGCCCTGAAGGCGAGGCTGCGTGCCGGCGCCTCTTCCCAAGGGGGCGATGAGGCTCCAGACTCCTGGCTGCACGGAGGATGGGCCCATGGATACGGACGGTGTTCGATTCGATTGGCACGCTGCAGACCAGGCTGTGCTCGCGGCGCGTGCTCCTGAACCCTGCGTGGTCGTCATCTTCGGTGCGACCGGGGATCTCGCGCACCGCAAGCTGATTCCAGCGCTCTACAACCTCGCGCGCGATGGGGCGCTGCCTGCGCGCTCCGTGGTGCTCGGCTTCAGCCGATCCGTGCCTGCGGCCGACACGTTCCGCGCGCAGGTTCAGCAGACCACAGCGAGATTCTCCCGCACGCAGCCGTTGGATGCCGAGGTCTGGAAAGGGTTCGCGGGGAGGGTCGACACGCTCGCGGGCGCGCTCGACGACCCGAAGAGCTACGCGTCCCTCCAAGAGCGGCTGATGCATCTCGATGAGCAGCATGGGACGTCCGGCAATCGCCTCTTCTACCTTGCGACGCCCCCGAGCGAGTTCGCTTCCATCCTGGGCAACCTCCAGGGTGCTGGATTGATCGCGCCGCCGACGAGCGGTGCGCCCTGGACGCGGGTGGTGATCGAGAAGCCCTTTGGCCACGATCTCGAGTCCGCGAAAGAGCTCAATCGATTCGCCACGAGTGTGCTCGACGAGAGCCAGATCTACCGAATCGATCACTATCTCGGCAAGGAGACCGTCCAGAACATCCTGGTGTTCAGGTTCGGCAACTCGATTTTCGAGCCGTTGTGGAACCGCAAGACGATCGATCACGTGCAGATCACTGCAGCCGAGGACATCGGAGTGGAGCGTCGAGGACGGTTCTACGACGACAATGGCGTGATGCGCGACGTCGTGCAGAACCACTTGATGCAGGTGCTCGCGTTGTGCGCGATGGAGCAGCCGGTATCGTTCGGCGCCGACGAGATCCGCGACGAGAAGGCCAAGGTGCTGCGATCGCTCCGGCCAATCACGCGCGAGGATGTAGCTCAGCAGGTGGTGCGTGGACAGTACGAGGGCTACCGCACAGAGGCTGGCGTCGCTGCCGACTCGCGCACGCCGACCTATGTCGCAATGAAGGTGTTCATCGACAACTGGCGGTGGACCGGCGTCCCCTTCTACCTCCGGGCAGGCAAGAAGCTGCGCAAGCGAATGACCGAGATCGCGTTCCACTTCCAGCCGGTCCCTTTCTGCCTGTTCGGCCGCGACGAGGTCTGCCAGCTGCTTCAACCCAACGTGCTGACGCTTCGCGTGCAGCCCGATGAGGGCATTTCCCTGCAGTTCTGCTCCAAGGTGCCTGGCGACGATCTCAGCGTCGCGTCCGTGAACATGGATTTCGACTATGCCCGCGCATTCGACAAGCAGCCGCTCGACGCCTACGAGCGCCTGCTGATCGATTGCATGCGCGGAGATGCGACGCGCTTTGCCAGGCGGGATGCGGTCGAGCTCGCGTGGAAGTTCGTGGACCCGGTCCTCCAGACGTGGGATACCCAAGAGGATGACGTCGCCGGGCCTCTGACCGAATATGCGCCCGGCAGCGATGGCCCTGCGGAAGCTGCGCAGATGCTGTCGCGCGATGGCCACAGGTGGAGACCGCTGTAGATGGCCCAAGCCCTCGTCGTGCTCGATGATCTCGAACAGCTCGCCGCCGAAGCCGCGAGGTGGCTCGAGAAGGCCATCGACACGCGCATCCGGCGCACCGGGTCGTGCTCGATCGCCTTGTCGGGCGGCAGCACTCCCAGACCCGTGTACAACAGGCTCGCCCTGTCGCCACGCATCGCCTGGGAGAAGGTCCACATCTACTTCGGTGATGAGCGCTGCGTGCCCCCCGGGGATCCGTCGAGCAACTATCGCATGGCCCAGGAAGCCCTCCTCAAGTCGATTCGCGTTCCGCCTGCGCAAGTCCACCGGATCCGCGGTGAGCACCCGGACCCGGAAACCGCTGCACGGGACTACGACGCGATGGTGCCTGAGCAGCTCGATCTGATCCTGCTCGGAGTCGGGGCGGACGGGCACACAGCCTCGATCTTCCCGAATTCCATCCCGAGCTTCGACCCATCGCGGCGGGCAGTCCACACCACGAGCCCCTTGCCGCCGCGCGATCGGATCAGCATCACGCCTCGGGTCATCGAGGCAGCGGACGCGCTGCTGGTGCTGGCGTCAGGAGCGGACAAGGCGCAAGCGGTAGCCATGGCGCGCAAGACCGAGACCGACCCCGTTCAGGTGCCGGCTCGGCTGGCGCTCCGAGGCACATGGCTGATCGATCGGGACGCTTCCCGGCTCGTGTCGGCCTAGGTCGCATTCGATTCCAGGCAACGTTGACGGCGTGGACCGGGTCCGTGGACAATGCCGGGATGCCACAGCCGATCGCCATTTGTCTGGAAGATCTCGACCCATCCTCGAGCGAGGCGCGCTACGTGCGCTGCGTCGCTCTGCCCGGAAGAGTTCCAGGGCTCGCCGTCTCGCAGGCTGCAGCGATCGTGTGGAAGAGCGACGACCCCATCGCGGCCGAGCTCTGGGTATCGGCAGATCAGCGTCTCATCCTCTTCCGCGCGCAAGGAGCACCTGAAGTCCTGGTCCGTCGAGCGGGTCGCGGACTGTCCGTTCCTGCGGGCAAGCCGGTCGTGCTTCTGGACCAGGATGAGCTGTCGATCCGCAATCGCCAGCTTCGCGTCCACATCCACGGCCTGACGTCGAGTATCCACGCGCCAGCCCCGCTTTCCTCGAAGCTGACAGCGGCCGCCCGCCTCGCGGCTGCGGTGACGCTCGGGGCAGCGACCCTTGGATGCCCATCCGAGCAGCGCACGCCTGCAGATACGCCGATCGACGTGCGCGACCATCCCCCGGCCGCGATGCCAGAACCGCCGCAACCTCCGCCGCCCGCAGTCGATGCGGGAGCCGGACCTGAGGCAGCAACGCCGATCGAGGTCCTCGACGCTCCCCCATCGATTTCTGCGCCGACCCCTTCCGCGAGCGACAGCCGCCCCTTCGCGAAGCCCCCCAAGTAGCAGCCGGGTTCCGCCCGAGACTCAAGGGGTTCGCGCGCAGCGGAATCCGATGTGATCCGAGCGTTGGGTCGGAACGTCGTAGTTGCGCACAGCGGCGCGAATGTAGTTGATGTTGCTCGTGTAGCTCCCCCCTCGCGAGACAGGGTTCGGGTTGCTCAGGTTTGCGCAGTTGTTACAAGGGTTCCCGCCGCCAGCCCCGTACCATAGAGAAGAGTAGCCGTCGCGCACCCACTCGAACACGCTGCCAGCCAGATCGTGCTGCCCCCATCGCCCTGCGCCCGCTGGCGTGCTGCCGACCGCGGTGAACGGTGTGTGCACTCCGCCTGCCCAGTTCGCCATGGTGGCGTCGGGAATCTGGATGCCCCAGGGGAACAGGCGATTCTCGGCTCCGCCGGCGGCGGCGAATTCCCATTCAGCTTCGGTAGGCAGACGCGCGTTGTCCCAGATGCAGAACGCGAATGCGGTGTACCAGCTGACGCAGTTGATGGGCGCCGTCTCGTTGGCTCCCGGGTTGGCGGTCCACGTCTGCCACGGCACGTCGCATGTCAGGCTCGTGATCAGCGCGCTCTTGGTCTGCGCGAGGCTCGCGTTCCAGGTGCTCTTCCAGCCGCTGCCCGCGATCGCCGGGTGTGCACCTGCATCCGCGGGTGGCGGCGTGCCGTCATAGGCCTCTACGAACTTGCGGAACCTGCCGACGGTGACCTCGAAGGTCTGCAGATCGAAGCTGGCTACCGTTGCAGGATGCTCAGGCAGCTCGTCGGAGAACCCGCTTGCGTAGGAGTCGGTGCCACTCACAGAGCGGCCCATCTGGAACGCATCCCCGGTCACCGCCTTGGCCAGGCAGCAGCTCACTTGCGTGCCATTGTCGTTGCACGTCGGGGTGGATGCGGCGCAAGACTGGTCCGTGACCTGGTAGACCATCGGAGCACCCGCCTCCGCATCCACGTCCGCGTCCGTGCCTCCATCCGCACCCGCTGAGCCGCCAGCGCCAGCGCTTCCGCCACTGCCACCGCCGCCCCAGGAGTCCGCGCACCGGATTCCGGTGGTGACCTCGGATTGCGCAGGATCTCTCAGGCTTCGCGAAGCCGCGCGGATGCCGTCCGCGCCAGCCATGAAGCTTCCGCTGCGGAGGACCTTGGTACCGGGCGGAGCGAGATTGGCGCAATTGACGCATCCATTGCCGGCGCCCGAGTACCAGGCAGAATCAAACGTATCGATCGCCCATTCCTGCACGCTCCCCGCAAGGTCGAGATGGCCGAACAGCCCTTTGCCCAGAGGGGTCGAGCCCACGTCGACGCCGGCCTTGGCCTGTCCGCCGGAATAGTTGGCGCGGGTGCCATCTGCCGCGGAGCTCCCCCACGGATAGAGCCGATTCTCCGTCCCCCCGGCAGCGGCAAACTCCCACTCAGCCTCGGTCGGAATCCTGCGGCCGTCCCAGATGCAGAACGCGAATGCTTCGTACCATGTGATGCAGTTGATCGGATAGTTCTCGTGCGTACCAGGGAGATCCGTCCAGTTCCTGTCAGCCAGATAGCAGCTGTTCAGCCGTGCGATCAGCGCAGTCCGATCCGCTGCAAGCAACGAGTTCCAGCTTGGATTCCATCCGCTCCCCACGATCTTGGGGTGCTCTCCAGCGTTCGGATTCGGGTGGGACCCGTCATAGGCATCCACGAACTTGCGGAACCTCGCGACCGTGACTTCGAAGGCGTCCATCTCGAACGAATCGACCCACGTAGCGTGCTCTGGCAGCTCGCTCGATCCACCGCCCGCATACGCGTCTCCGCCAGCGCCGGCCCGTCCCATGGGGAAGGTGCCTCCGTTGACGAACCGCCTCAGACAGCAGCTTGCGGCAGCCCCTTGATCATTGCATGCGTTTCCCGCGCCGGAGCAGGATTGATCCGCCACGCCCCACACCATCACGGCTCCGCCGGTGCCCGCGGATCCGGCTGTACCAGCAGCCCCCGCGTTGCCTGCGACGCCGCCGGTACCTGCGGCCCCTGCCGTGCCTGCGACGCCTGCAGTGCCCGCGATCCCTGCGGCGCCCGCAATGCCGCCGGCGCCTGAGGTCCCTGCGCTGCCTGCGATTCCGCCTGCTCCTGCGGTCCCTGCGCTGCCGGCCACGCCTCCTGTGCCCGCCTTGCCCGCGCTGCCGCCAACACCTCCTGTGCCCGAGTTGCCTCCCTTGCCCGACGTTCCTCCGACGCCTGCTTCGGAGCCGGCGGCTCCGCCGTTGCCCGCAGAGGCGTCGACGTCCGTTCCAGCATCGACCGCAGCGCCTGCTTCGCCTCCCTTGGTCTCCTCGGTGTCCTCGTAGCCCACGAGCAGCTCGCAGCCTGCGGTGCAGGACAGGGCCAACATCGCGATCGGCAGGATTGGCTTGGACCTCACCACACACCTCCAACGCTGATCCCTGCACCTGCAGGCCCCACAACGGGCTGGATCGTTGCCGATGCCTTCCGCGGGCCGGTCGCTTGCTTTTCAGCCGCAGCCGTGGGTGACGAAGAATTCGAAGTCAGTACGAGCCAGGTGCCAACGCCCACTCCGACCAGACCAAGGCCGAACCCGATGTTGGCAACGGTCGCAGCAGACTTCGTCTGATCTGCATAGTCAGCAGCGGCTGCGTCACATCTTGCATCTGGACAGTGGTCGTTGCGCTGGCTCCACTTGGAGAACGCTCGCACGCCAAAAAAGGAGCCAACGGCGATTCCTGCGACCCCCACGCCTCCCACAACGTAGCCCGCGAGCTTTCGCCCTGAAGCGTCGATAGGCTCACCGTCCCGGGACGGTGCTGAGGCGGTGTCGATCGGCTGGGGAGCCGAGCCCATAGGGGCTGCGGAGCTCGAAGCCACGGCTCCTGCGGCGAGGGGAGCAAGCAAGGGGACTTCGATGGTCTTCTTGTCACCCTCGGGAAGAACCGTCACATGTGTGCTCCACGGCTGCTTGCCCGGGCCCGAGGCTTCGATGCGATGATCGCCTGGATCGACCGGCAAGGGCGACCCCCAGGCGGCGCGGCTGATGGCAACGCCGTCGAGCTTCACTCCGAGGTCGGGTCGCTGGGCTGCTTGCGGAACGACGATCGTGAGGGAGGACAGCCTCGGCTCCAGGGCATTGATGTGCTCGACTGCGAACGCTTCTCGCTCCGGCCTGCGGTCCTTGCGCGCCGAGGTGATGAGCGCCTTGAAGTGCGACCAGGCAGTGGCGGTCTTGCCAAGCTTCTCGTAGCAGGTCGCGAGATTCAGCAGCGTGCCGCCGCCGGGTTCGATGCGATGGCTCTCCGCAAGCTTCGGGCATGCGTCCGCGTACTTGCCCGCTTCCATCAGCTTCCTGCCATCCTCGAACAGCGACTGGGCCAGGATCCTATCCGCGTCAGACACCACCTGCGCCCCAAGCGGCCGGCAGACGGCGCACACGACGAACGTGAGCAGCAGCGCGACGAGACGCCTACAATCGTTCATTGGGATCGATTCCTCTCACCGTCGTCGTGCCTGTCGGAGCACCTGGAGGATTGCGAACGCCGGGTTGCCCCACGCCAGGGGGCTTGGGCGATCCCGGAGAGCTGGTAGCGCTCGCAGGCGTTCGCGGAGCATCGGGCGAGGCTGAGGCTACCGCGCTCGAAGCAGCTGCAGGAGCCGCATCGCTGGCGAGCTCAGCGCTCGCCGAGGCGCTGGCAGAAGTCCCGCGCGCGATGTGGTCCACCTCGAGCACCGGAACGAGCCCAGCGGAAGGCTGGCGCCTGTCGATGTACCGGACGATTCCCACGACGAGCGTGGCAATGGCCGCTGCGAGCGCGACAGCTATCAGCGCCCAGCGGGCTCGAGGCCCCAAGCTGGCCGGCACGACCCAGGAACGGGTGGTGGACGCACCGGGGATCGCAGGCAGGTTCCGGATCGATGGCGGTGAGCCCATGGTGGCGGTGTTGCCGCCCGTGGGAGCAGACACACCGGCAACGCGAAGGACTCCGACGATCCGTTGCACGAGCGCGAGGTTCTCCATCGACGCGAACGGGCCGAGCGCCACGGCGAGATCCGCCACGTTCTGGAAGCGCTTTGCAGGGTCCTTCTCGAGACACCGATTCACGACCTCTTCGATTCCAGCCGGGACTTCCGGACGAAGGCCGCGGAGCGAAGGCGTGGGTTCGGATGTGATTCTTGCGCACAGCTCGGTGAGCGAACGCGAATCGAAGGCGGGTTTGCCTGCGAGCAGCTCGAAGAGAATCCCGCCGAGCGCCCATACGTCGGACCGCGCGTCGACATCCTTGGCGTTGCGCATCTGCTCAGGCGACATGTACAGCGGCGAGCCCATCATCACGGCGGGCTGGGTCAGATCCCCCTGGAACGAGGCACCCTTGCCCGAGCCGGTGATCTTGGAGATGCCGAAGTCCAGGACCTTGATGAACGGTGAGCCGTCGGTTCGTCGCGTGACGAAAAGGTTGGCGGGCTTGAGATCGCGGTGGACGATTCCCAGCGCATGAGCATCAGCGACGGCCGCGCAAGCCTGCAGCACACAGTCGACCGCCTGGGAGCATGGGAGCGGACCGCTGCTGGCGACGATCTGGGCCAGGTCACGCCCCTCGAGAAACTCCAGCACCATGTAGGGGTCGCCGGAATCAAGGCGCCCGACGTCGAGCACGCGCGCCACGTGCTCGCTCTGCAAGCGCGAGGCAGCCCTCGCCTCGCGAATGAACCTCGCCTCGGCTTCCTCGCCTGCCGGGCGGTCCGAGCGCAGGAACTTGATCGCGACCGACTGGCCGAGAGCCAGGTGCTTGGCACGAACCACGACCCCCATGCCGCCCACGCCGAGCACACGTTCGACGCTGTACTTGCCGAGGATCAGCGCTCCCGGCTGCACCGGCAAGCCCTGAACCTCGGATGGCGGGGGTGCTGGTTCCATGCAAATCCCTTCCGCGCGGATTGTGGACTGTTCCGCCACGTTGCTCAAGACTCCCGTGCCACGCCCGGACTGCCAGGGTTCTCGTCGCAAAATTCCTTCGCCGCCCGGGCCCAGACGAACTATCGCAGGATCCGGTTCAGGAGGATCCCATGGCTGACCCATCCGTTGACCTTCTCTGCGTCAATACGATTCGCACTCTCGCGATCGACACGATCCAGAAAGCGAAGTCAGGCCACCCTGGCCTTCCCATGGGCGCTGCCCCCATGGCCTACGTCCTGTGGCAACGTCATCTCAGGCATGACCCCGCCGATCCTCGCTGGCCTGACCGCGATCGCTTCGTGCTGTCCGCAGGACATGGAAGCTCGCTGCTCTACGGGCTGCTTCACCTGACCGGCTACGATGTCACGCTCGACGATCTCAAGTCGTTCCGCCAGTGGGACAGCCGTACCCCAGGCCACCCCGAGTTCCACGTCACCGCTGGCGTCGAAGCGACCACGGGTCCCTTGGGCCAGGGATGCGCCAACGCGGTCGGCATGGCCATGGCCGAGCGAGCTCTTGCGCACCGCTTCAACCGTCCAGGACACACGATCGTGGATCACTACACGTTCGCGCTCGTGGGCGACGGTGACCTGATGGAGGGGCTGGCCTCCGAGGCAGGCTCACTGGCAGGGCACCTGAAGCTCGGAAAGCTGATCTACCTGTACGACTCCAACGACATCTCGCTCGATGGCCCGACTTCCATGGCATTTACCGAGGACGTCGGACGTCGCTACGAGGCCTTCGGATGGCAGGTGCTCCTCGTCGAGCATGGCGATACCGACCTGGAGGCAATCGACCGCGCGATCGCCCAGGCCAAGGCCGACTCCACCCGTCCCTCGCTGATCATCGTCAAGACCACGATCGGCTATGGCGCGCCGAACAAGCAGGGCAAGGCTGCGGCGCACGGCAGCCCGCTCGGCGCGGACGAGATCGCGCTGGTCAAGAAGGCGTTCGGCTTTGATCCGGCCCAGTCGTTCGCCGTGTCGGAGCAGGCTCGCGCCCGATTCCTTCAAGGTGCTGCCCGCGGCAAGGCAGCACGCGAGAGCTGGCAGGCCGCCCACAACGCCTACGCCAAAGACCACCCCGCGCTTGCGGCTGCGTTCGGGGACGCGATGCAGGGCAAGCTCCCGGTGAGCTGGGACAAGGACTTGCCGGTCTTTCCCCCGGGAGATGGGGAAGCCACCCGCCAGTCCGGCGGCAAAGTGCTCAATGCCGTGGCCAAGAGCGTAGAGTCGCTCCTGGGCGGTGACGCGGATCTGTCGAGCTCCACGCAGACCACGATCAAGGATGCAGGCGCGTTCGACGGGCAGACCGGAGCAGGGCGCAACATCCATTTCGGGGTGCGCGAGCACGCCATGGCAGCGATCGCCAACGGCATAGCCTACCACGGCGGGCTCCGGCCATTCGTCTCGACCTTCTTCTGCTTTGCCGACTACATGCGCCCGTCGATCCGGCTCGCAGCACTCAGCAAGCTTCCTGTGATCTACGTCTTCACGCACGACTCGGTCGCGGTCGGCGAGGATGGCCCCACGCACCAGCCGATCGAGCACTTGATGTCGCTGCGGGCGTTCCCCGGGCTCGACGTGGTGCGACCGTGCGATGCCAACGAGACGGCGGAAGCCTGGCGCTACGCCATGCAGAGCACGGATCATCCGGTGGCGATCGTGCTCACGCGACAGAAGCAGGCCACGCTGGATCGCTCCCGTCTTGCCCCGGCGTCAGAGTCCAGCAAGGGCGGCTACGTCCTGTCGGAAGCGAGCGGGCCGAGGCCGGATGCGATCGTGATCGCGACCGGCTCCGAAGTGCACGAGGCGCTGCAGGCTCAGAAGCAGCTCGAGAGCGAAGGGGTGAAGACCCGTGTCGTGTCCATGCCGTGCTGGGAGGCCTTTGCCGCGCAGCCCGCCGAGTACCGAAACCAGGTCCTTCCCCCTGCGGTCCGCGCTCGCGTGTCGATCGAGGCAGGGGTGACCTTTGGCTGGTCGTCCTGGATCGGCGACGCAGGTGTGGCGGTCGGCATCGATCGGTATGGTGCATCGGCCCCTGGGGACACCCTCATGGCAAAGCTCGGGCTCACAGGACCGGCCGTCGTCGAGGCGGTGAAAGCAGCGTTGGCAAACGCCCGATCGTAGGCCCGATGCACGGGAGTCTCGGAACATGAGCGACCAACCCAAGGCGCAGTTCGGCCTGATCGGACTGGGCGTGATGGGAAGCGCCCTCGCACGCAACATCGAGGACCGCGGGCTTTGCGTGGCCGTGTGGAACCACACGCCGGCGGTAACCGCGGAGTTCATGGCGGCCATCCCGGGAAAACGTTTCGTCGGCGCGCAGACCCTGCAGCAGCTCGTCGAGGCGTTGGAGCGTCCGCGACGCATCCTGATGATGATCAAGGCGGGGGCTCCGGTCGACTCGATGCTCGACCAGCTCAAGCCCTTGCTCGAAGAAGGCGACATCGTCATCGACGGCGGCAACAGCTGGTACAAGGACACGCAGAGGCGCGAAGCGCGAATGCGCACCGAAGGCATCGAGTTCGTCGGCGCCGGCGTGTCGGGCGGCGAGAGCGGCGCCCGTTTCGGCCCGTCGATCATGCCTGGTGGAAGCCCGCGCGCCTGGCAGAAGCTGCGTCCTGTGCTGGAAGCTATTGCAGCCAAGACCGATTCCGGCCCCTGCGTGACCCACGTCGGTCCCGATGGCGCGGGGCACTTCGTCAAGATGGTGCACAATGGCATCGAGTACGGCGATATGCAGATCATCGCCGAGGCCTATGATCTGTTGCGCAAGGCTGCAGGGATGGACGCCCCGTCCATGGCTGACCTCTTCGCCAGGTGGAACCATGGGCTGCTCGAGTCGTTCCTGGTGGAGCTCACCGCCCGTGTGCTGCGGAAGAACGACGAGGAGACAGGGAAGCCTCTGGTCGACCTGATCGTGGATGCTGCAGGGCAGAAGGGCACGGGGCGCTGGACCATGGAGTCGGCGTTGCAGAGCGGAGTGCCCATTCCCACCCTGACCGCTGCGCTCGAAGCGCGCGAGATGTCCGCCCTGCGCCCCCAGCGTCTGCAGGCTGTCCACAAGCTGCAGGGCCTGGTGGCACCTGCGCTGACCTCTGCGGAGCGCGATCGCCTCGTCGACGACCTCGAGCACGCCATCCTCGCATCGCGCATATGTGCCTATGCGCAAGGCATGAGTCTGATCAGCGCTGCCTCGGGCGAGCAAGGGTGGAATGTGCGGCTGCAGGAGATTGCGCGCATCTGGACAGGGGGATGCATCATCCGGGCAAAGCTCCTGGATTCGATCAAGCTCGCATACGAGCGCGCACCTGAGCTGGGCAACCTGCTGTTGGATCCAGACCTCGGCCAGGTCGTGGTCTCGAGCCAGCAAGCCTGGCGAAGGGTCCTGGCAACCGCTGCCATGGCAGGCGTCCCCTGCCCTTCCATGAGCGCCAGCCTCTCGTACTTCGACAGCTTCCGCTCCGCCCACCTGCCCCAGAATCTGATCCAGGCGCAGCGCGACGCCTTTGGCGCCCACACCTACCAACGCGTCGACTTCCCCGAGCGCGGATTCCTGCACACCGATTGGCCCACAACCTGAGGTATCATCTGCCGGTCCGTCCGTCAGAACCGCATGGCACCCCTTGATCCTGCTCCGACGGCTTGTGCCGAAGAGTCCGCGCCCGTCACGACTGACACGGCGCCGGCTCAGGGAGTGCCAGCTTCCACCGCTGCCACGGCGGCGGCTCCCTCTCGCAGGGCGCTCGTGGCCGCTGCGCTGCTCGTCCTCGTCGCACTCGCCCCGATCGTGCTGCTCGCAGCACAGGGTGTCTCGCGTCGCTGGATGCACGACGATGCGTTCATCAACCTTCGCGTGGTGCGCAACCTGCTGATAGGCAACGGCCCCATATTCAACCTTGGCGAGCGCGTGGAAGTCGGCACGAGCCCCTTGTGGATTGCGTTGCTCGCGCTGGCGGGCCTTCTTCGCTTCCGGCTGGAGTATGCAGCAGTCTACGGGGCTCTGGCGCTCACCGTGGTCGGAATGCTGGCCGGCCAGCTCGCAGCTCTGCTGTATAACCACGACGCCCACCCGGTGCTGCACCGATTCCGGACCCAGAGGATGCTGCCGTTCGGAGTTGCGATCTTTGCGTCGCTCCCTCCGGCATGGGATCACGCGACCGCGGGGCTCGAGACTGGGCTCGGACTTGCCTGGCTCGGTTTGACCTACCTCGCACTCGTGTGGTTGGGACGCCCTGTGCCGCAGGACCAGCCACCCGCGGATCAGGGACGCCCGAGGCGGCACGCGCGGCCCTATCTTCTCGTCGCTGCGCTCGTCGGCCTTGGGCCCTTGATCCGTCCTGACTTTGCGCTGTACGCCGCCGCGTTCTTCCTGCCCCTGTCCATCGCCTCGCTCCAGGCGTTTTCTCCGGGGGAGCCGGTGCGCTCGCGTCTCGCAAGGCTCGCGAAGCTGGTGGCAGCCGCAGGCCTGATCCCGGGCAGCTACCAGATCTTCCGAATGGGCTACTTCGCTGCCGTGTCCCCGAACCCGGCCCTGGCAAAGGAGGCCTTTCGCACGAACTGGGAGCAAGGCTGGTGCTATGCGCGCAACTTCTTCGGGCTCTACGATCTGGCGCTTCCGCTCACTGTCATGGCCATCTTCGCCCTGCGAGCCATCCTGCGTGGACGCGCATCCGGCGCTCGGCTGCCATCGAATGCAGCCGCCTCCCTGCTGCTCGCAGCTTGCTTGCACGTCGTGTACGTAGTCGCCATCGGCGGCGACTACATGCATGCGCGGCTCTTTCTACCGGCCGTGTTCGCTAGCACGCTCGTGGTGTCGCTCGTGTCTCTTCGCGGCCTCGGACGATCCGTGCTCGTAGGGATCGGCTCGGCTGCCTTGCTTCTCCCTGTGTTGGCGTGGGCAGGGCGTTGCACGCTGTACGTTCGGGTCGAGAGCAAGAACCAGTGTGACATTGGCGACGAGCGGGGGTGGGCCGTGCTGGGCACTGGAAAGCCCAATCCGGTTGCGCTCGAGGACTTCAAGGGATTCACCTTCTACGAGGCTGGAGCCAAGGAGCTGCGAAGGGTGATCGGGGATCGCCCTTCGAGCAGCACGGATCGACGCATGGTCATCGGCGAGGAGACCGATGGGAGGCTCTATCCCTTCCGTCCCTTCTATCGCCTCAAGAAAGAGGCTGACTCGCGGCTTTCCGGTGCAACCACGCTGGCTGCCATCGGCATTGCGGGCTACCTGCTTCCTGACAACATCCACGTGGTGGACCGCCACGGGCTAGGCGATCCGGTCGGTGCGAGAATCGAGCTGCTCAAGAGGGGTCGACCAGGCCACGAGAAGCGACTGCCCAACGCGTGGATCGTCGCACGGCTCGCACAGCCCGAATCTCCGGATGATGCGATGGTAGCAGCGGCGCGACGCGCGCTCGACTGCGAGCCGCTTCGATCCCTGCAGCGGGCGACCACATCGCCGATGACGGCCAGCCTGTTTGCAGACAACCTGCTGCGCGCGGCCCGGCTGCACAGGCTGCGCGTGCCTGCCGACCCGTTCGAGGCGGAGCGTCGTTTCTGCGACAACGAGCAGCTTCGAGCCCTGACCGTCGGCGGCACCGGCGGCGTTCCCTTCCGATGGCATTGCCCGCAAGGGACGGCGTTGTGCTCGATCAGCGGCTCGTTCAACGAGCACGAGTCGAGCATTTCGCAGGTGCGCCCCGGGTGCTGCCCGAGCGGCGCCCGTCAACCGGAGGCTGCACCGGCTGCGCCGATTGCAGGACCGGACATCGGCGACAAGGGCTCGCTCGCCTATGAGCAGAAGTGCAACCGGGACGAGGTCGCAGTGGGAATCCACGGCAACCACTCCAAGTTCGTACGAGGATTCGGGCTGATCTGCGCGCCATTGCCTGGCAGCCCATCGACCGAGCTGCGGCGGGTCCCTTCGTCAGGCCGAGAAGAGGGCCCACGGTTCGACCTTGCGTGCCCGTCCGGGCTGGTCGCCGTGGGGATCGCAGGACGAGCTGGAGCGCTGATCGATTCGCTCGGCGTGGTGTGCTCGAAGTGAGCTTGACCGTCGCGCTCGTCGTGGGCATTGCGCTCGTAGCTTCCGCGTCGGCTGCCATCCTGCGCAAGCTGCAGGTCCGGATGCCAGCGATCGTCATCGTGATCTCGGGGCTGGCGCTCTACGGTCTGTACTTCAGCTACACGTCCTGGTCCGAGCGCAATCCGGACGCGGTGTCGCACCTCGCCTACGTCCAATACGTTGCCGCGCACCGCGCGATCCCGTCCAACGCGGACTGCTCGGTCTGCCACCATCCGCCTTTGTACTACGTGGCAGCTGCAGCCGCGTATCGCGCATTCCAGGCAGCAGGCTCTGGCGAGCCAGCGCTCGGCCCCCAGATGCTGTCGTTCCTGCTCTTCACCGGCTTCGTTCTCATGAGCGCGGTAGCCATCCGGCGCCTGGCTCCTGATGGCCGCGCGCAGGACCTCGCCACCGCCCTGGTGGTGTTCTGGCCGTCGAGCGTGCTGAATTCGCATCGTGTCAGCAACGACGTGATGCTCTACGCAGTAGCCGCGGGAGTGCTGCTGTGCCTCGTTCGCTGGTGGCAGAAGCCGGCGGCCAGCATGCTCTGGGCCGCGAGCGGTCTTGCGGTCGTGGGGATGTTCACCAAGGCCAATGGCCTCGTGCTCTCTGCACTGGTGGTCGCTGTCGCGCTGGCAGGCCTTTGGAGGTCCGACGATCGGCGATCTCTTGGACGGGCCATGGCACCCGCGCTCGTCGCGCTGTTGCTGGTCTCGGCTCTGCACGGTCTGATCCGAGGCTCGAGATCAGCCAGCCTGCCGCTCAACGTGCTTGGCTCCGCCTATACCAACAGCGCAGAGCAGGCGATCAAGCCGACCCTCAGGTACTATTGCACCTTCCAGCCCTGGTCGTTCGTGACCGCTCCCTATGCCACGGCGCGCAGGTTCCGCAGCGAGGAGCCGACGTTCTGGAATCACCTGCTCAAGTCGAGCTTGCTGGGCACCCACAACGTGATGCCCGTTCACCTGCCTGCGCCTGAGCCGGATCAGCGCCTGGCAAGAGCCATGAACGTCGCGCTGCTCGCCATGCTCTCGTGGATGGGGTCTGGACTTCTGCTCGGTCGCGCCAGCCGATCGGCCGCGCGGACGTTCTGCCTGGTAGCGACCGCTGTGTTCGTGAGCGCGGCTCTCGTCTTCCATGTCTTCGTCCCCTACGGATTCCACGCTGACTTCAGGTTCATCTTCCCGGCGATCGTGCCAGCAGCCGTGCTCTACGCGCATGGGGTCGAGGACGTACGCAAGCGCGCGCTTCGCCTCTGGCCGGTAGGTTTCGGTCTTGCCGGGGTCTTCGTGTTGCTCTCCATCGCCTACTTCCTGCCCATGACGTGGACGCCGACACCCCACCGAACCGTGGTCGCCGCTGGTGCGGTGCCACCCGCATCAGCCTCGGCCCCTGCCGCTTCTTCGAGCCCACGACCCGTGCTTCGGCTGCCACGTCCCTTCCGGTGAGATTCGGCGGGCTGTGTGCTGGATCATCGTCCTGCTCGCAGCGATGCTCGTTGCAGCCTGCTCTGACGCGGGTCTCGCCGCATTGTTGAAGTCCGGCGCTCAGAGACAGGCCAAGCCTGGCACGTGCCGGAAGTGGGCGTCCCGCGTGTAGAGGCTCAGGCCCTGATCGATCGCGATGGCGGCAATCCAAAGGTCATTCGTCGGGATTGGCGTGCCGGCGCGGCGCAAGGCGCCGAGGATCTGCGCATAGCGATGGGACATGGACGCGCCGACCTCGACAGTGGAGACTCCGTCTTGCGACAAGAACCACTGCAAGCGCGTCTCGTTCTTCGCCGGGCGGCGCCCCTTCAGAAACCCTGCTCGGAGCTCCCCCAACGCGATGACCGGCACGTAGACGGCCTCGGCGGTCTCGAGCGTTTCCACGACTTGCGCGACTCCCGCCAAAGCATCCGAGAGCCGATTGGTGTCGAGCAGGACCTTCACTTCCACAGCTCCGGGTCGATGGCGCGATGCTCGTCGAGGAAACGGTCGAACTCGGTCGCTTCCTGCTTGGACCACGCACCGGGCATGTTTCGCAGGCTCCGTCTCCGAACCGCCTTGCCCGCTCCGTAGGTCAGCAGCTCGAGGGCTACTTGATTCACGCTTTTGCCGAGCTTCTTGGCCCGCGCCTTGATCGCGCGATCGACCTCAGGGGGAATGTTGCGGATCGTATACTGCATGCATACAACGCTAGCATCTGCCTGCATCCGATGCAATCAGAGCCCGATGCCCCACCGAACCGTGGTCGCCGCTGGTGCGGGTTCGGCTGCCACGTCCCTTCCGGTGAGATTCGGCGAGCTGTATGCTCGACCCATGAAACGTGTCGTCCTGCTCGCAGCCATGCTCGTTGCGGCCTGCTCCGATGACAGCTCTTCAGGGGGGAGCTGGTACAATGACGCAGGTGCGGGTACGGGCGGCGACCCTGGGACCGGCGGCTCCTCGGCGGGAACGGGCGGAGGCTCGCAGGGCGGGTCTTCGCAAGGAGGCTCCTCTCAAGGAGGATCTTCCCAAGGCGGGTCCTCGCAAGGTGGCTCCTCGCAGGGAGGAAGCTCGCAGGGTGGCTCGTCGCAAGGTGGATCGGCCGGCTCCGGGGGAGCCCCTCACACGCCGTACTGCGTGGTCGGATGCTCTGCGCCTGCGGATTGCGTGACGCTGGGGGCGTTCCCGGCCGACGAGTGGTCCTGCGACAGCGGCGCGTGCGCCTACAAGGGATGCACCAGCGATCAGGTCTGCGCCGCAGTGTACAAGTCGGACAAGTACGTGTGCCGGCCTTCCCCCTACGGCAGCATGAACCTGTGTCAGCTCGGCTGCCAGACTCCAACGAATTGCGCGACGGACCAGGGCGCGTTCTCTGCGGCAAACTACACGTGCGAGACGGATCATTGCGTGTACAACGGCTGCGGCTCGGATCAGGAGTGCGAGACCACGATGTATTCCAAGACGTACAAGTGCGCGGATACACCGGGGCTCGGGTACAAGACATGCCAGAAGAGCTGCGCAGCGCCTGCAGACTGCGCTGTGCCCAACTCCCCCGCCTACGACGTGACCACGTGGACCTGCGAGCAGAACATCTGCAGGTACCAGGGATGCCCGAACGATGCCGCGTGCAAGGCATCCATGAGCAATCAGCAATACGTCTGCCGCTGAATCGCGGGCGGCCCCTTCAGGGTTTGCGCGGCGGCAGCCACTCCACCTTGGAGCGCAGACGCCCGAGCACCTCGTCACGCGACTTGTCGTCCTTGCCGTCCGCGGTCAGGCACGTGACCCGCGCGATCGGCTGGCCCGAGGGGGACTGCACTACCTGCTCGAAGCGCGCCGGCGTCGGCGCCTGATTGTCGGTACAATAGGCCAGGACCTTGAGCCCTTGCTTCAGGACTCCCACGCGGAGCACATCACGCTTGACCGTGACGATCTGGCTGTCTTCGGTGCGCTTCACGCTCACCTCTTTGCCTGACACCGACTGCACCATGCCGAGCATGTAGGGAGTGCCGTCTCCGCCCACCGGAAGCCACACGCGCGCCTTCTCGAGGGCCGCGCCCACGGGAAGCCATTCCGAAGTGTCTTCCGCATTGAGGAACGAGGAGGCGACCCAGCCGCGTGCGGCCGAGAGCTTCTCGCCCAGGGACTTCGCCTCGCCCGGATCGTCTTTGGCAACCAGGGACTGACTGCCCGCGGTGGCAACGACCCACACCTTGGTGGCAGTGGGCAGGTTCTCCCCCTCGGTCGCGCTGGGATTGGTGATCGGCAGCAGCGGCGCAACGCCGAAGGTGTACATGAGCTTGGGCTTCGCCGCGGCAGTGCACTTCAGCTTGTTGCACGGAATCCAGACTGCGATCTGGCTCTGCAGGGTCTTCATCTCTTCCGGAGCAGCGGCGCCGAGGAACTTGATGCCCCGCTCGAGCTCCGCCAGCATCGCTTCTGCGCCGGGCTTTCCCAATGCAGCCCTGCCGCGCTCGAGAAGGTCCTTGGACACGGCTTCGCGGACCGATTGCTTGACCGCTTCGATCTGCTTGGGCGTGGCTGCTCCGCCTTCGGTCCAATCCCGTATCGTGGTCGCGGCGTTCTCCCACTTCTTGGCTTTGATGTCCGCCTGCGTCGCGGACTGCAGCGCGCGGGTCACCTGCTCATGCAGGCTCGCGAGCAGTGCCTGCGAGGCCTCGGCGCCGACAGCGAGACGCGTAGCCGGTGCTTCAATCGTCTTGCGCATCGCCGCGTAGGCCTTGATGCCGTCCTTTCCCTCCAGCGCACCTGCTCCGTCGAGCAGCGCACGAAGACAGCTGGTCACCGGCTCCAGAGCTTGCGCATGCTTGACCCGCAGCCCGTCGGGGTCCTTCTCGGCTCGCAGCGCTGTCGCCAGGGACTCCGTTGCCTTTGCGCACGACTCGGGCGTCGTGCCGTCCTTGAGCGCGTCGTTCGCTGCCTTGACCACGGCATCGATCTGCATCTGCGCGATCTGATCGAGCACCGCTTTTGCTGCTGCCTGCACCTGCCCATCGCCGGTCTTGAGCGCTTCCTCTGCCAGCTCGCGGGCGCGGTACTTGTCATCCTTCGAGAGCGCGACCTTGGCCTCTTCCACGCGCATGGCAGCGATCGCGGATGCGGCGGCATGATAGGCACGCGTATCAGGGTGGCGCTTCATCACGAGCTTGTAGGCGCTCTCGGTGTTCGTCTTCTTCGCCTTGACCAGATCCGCCTCCCCCGCCTGCTCGCGGCGCTCCTGCTCCTCGGGCGTCAGAGCCTTCTCGGTGGTGCCCTGCTTGAGAAACGGGAGGCACCCCGATGCCACGACGGTGACTTGCACAGCGCCCGACAGCAGCGCGACCCCTACCAGTGCTCTTTTCATCACGAGGAAATAGGAACAGAACCGGGACGGGCACGTCAAGGCGCGCGGGCAAGACGTCGGCTGACCGCGCTGCTGGACCGAATCGCCGCGGCCGAAAAAATCTGGCTACAGCGATTCTTGAACGCGCTCGATCCGCTTGAGCTGCACCCGGGTCTCGTGCATCGCTGCGCCGCACCCCAAGTCGGTGACCTTGGCCTCTCGAAGCTGGTTGACACCGATCAAGTCGCCCTTCCATCGCGCTGGATTCATCACGACCACATCCCCGCGCAAGGTGTCGTCGGCCCGCAGAAGTGCTTGCACCTTCCCCACCGGACTGACCACCATCGCTCGCTGGCCATCCACCATGCCGCAGGCGGCAAGCACCGACGGGTGCACGCGTGCCTCCGGCTCCTCTGGAAGATCCTCGGGCAGGGCCTGGGAGTTGATCATCCTGCGCGACTTGGTCGCCACCAGATGCAGTCCGTCGACTTGCTCGACGGAAGTGCAAGCGCCCACGAACTCGAACTTTCCCGACGGCGTTCCGAACCGGAAGTCTGCGAACGGAACATCCTGCGCGCCAGGCAGCCGCACAGAGCCTCGCAGCAACGCCCCGTAGGCGACCTGCGTGCCCAGCAGCTTGCGCGTCCACGACTCTGCGCTCCCATCGAGCGCATCCCCGAATCCCAGCCGATTCGCAAGCCCCTGGTAGATCTCAGCGTCGCTCTTTGCCTCTCCCCACGGCTCCACGACCTTGCGCGTGAGCCCCACCCAGTGATGCCCATACGACGTGACCACGTCGTCTGCCTCCAGGTACGTCGTGCAGGGCAGGAAGAGCGAGGCCTGCTCAGCCGTCGCGGTCATGAATTGATCCACGACCACCAGGAACTCGAGCGATTTGAGCCCTTCGCGCACCCGATGGCTGTCCGGAGCTGCTGCGACCGGATTGGCGCCTGCGACCCACCCCATGGCAAGCGCCGGGTCCCGGGTCGCCAGGATGTCGCTTCCGAGCACTGGCATGCGCACCGTGCGCTTCAGCGACGCGGGTACGTTCACCTCACCGCTCAACCCAGAAGAGATGTCCGTGCTCACGCCCCCGCCTGGCACACCGAGATTGCCCGTGACCGCAGCAAGCGCATCGATGAACCGCACGGTCTCGCCGCCGTGCGTCCAGTAGCAGGTGCCCAGCCCGATCAGCGTGGAGACCGGCTTGGCCGTCGCATACACCTCTGCGATCTCCTCGATTGCGGAGAGCGGAAGATCGGTCGCCGTCGAGACTTGATCGAGCGTGTGCGCCATCACGATCGCGCGCCAGGTATCGAATCCCTGCGTGTGCTGGCTGACGAACCCTGCATCGATCGCGTCGCGCTCCAGAAGCAGCCTGGCAATGCCGATCGCGAGCATGCGATCCGAGCCGGGACGGATCGCGAAGTGCCGCTCTGCACGGCGCGCGGTAGCAGAGGGAATGGGGTCGATGACGAGCGTGCGCGCCCCGTTCTTTCGCGCCTGATCCATGAACGGGATCCAGTGCTGGCGCGTGACCGCGAGGTTCTTGCCCCACACCACGAACGCGCGGCTGTGCACCAGATCTTCCGGCGCGTGGGTGCACGCTTTCCCGAAGTCGCGATGCTGCGCCGCATGAATCGGCTCCACGCTCAGCCCGCCGGCTGTCGACGTCGCCCCGCCGAAGTGCGCCCAGAAGAGCTTTGCGAGCGTCTTCTGCACATGCCCCTGGAATCCCGAGTACGTGACCGCGAGCACGGACAGCGGCCCGGCTTCCGCCTTGCACTTTCGCAGCTTGTCCGCTGCCAGCTCCAGGGCTTCGTCCCAGGAGAGCCGCTCCCACCCGGTCTGCGTGCGACGCTGCGGATAGAGCACGCGCTCAGGGTGGTACTGCCGTTGGAGATAGTCGCGCCCTTGGGAGCAGAGGAATCCACGGGTGACTCCGTGCGCGGGGTCTCCAACGTGACGAACCGCCTTGCCGTGCTCGACCGTCACGACGATGCCACACGAGTCAGGGCAATCGCGATTGCACGTAGTCCGCTTTTCCATGCTCCCAGTCTCCTTGCGAGAAGCTAGATCTCGTCGGGCGTTGTGATCCTGCCAATGATCGCGCTGGCTGCAACGACGTACGGGCTGGCGAGGTAGACCTTGCCGGGTCCGGATCGTCCTGGGAAGTTGCGATTCATCGCGCTCACCGTGACCTGGTCCGCGGAAACGGACACACCGGGTCCGGCGCCGATGCACGCGCCGCACGAGGGCTCCACGAGCTGCGCCCCCACCTTCTCGAACACATGGATGTAGCCTTTGCGCTCGGCGTATCGACGGATGCTCTGGGAGCCGAACTGGATGAAGAGCGAGACGCCGTCTGCCACGCGTTTGCCTTTGGCCAGCGCGCGGCTGAGAACCTCGGCGTACATGTCCATGTCCGCACGCTTGCCGCCCGTGCACGAGCCCCCATAGGCGATGTCGATCTTCACAGGCTCCAGGCCCCACAGGGGCACGCCGTTGCGCGGATCGCCAGGCAAGGCGACCATGGGCTCGATGCCCGGGAGCTCGACACCGATGCGAGCAGCGTAGATGGCATCCGGATCTGCTCGGACGATGCGCTTGCGAAGCTGCCCAGCGTCCACGCCGCGCATGGACGCAAGCTCCTGCACCACGACCTCGTCAGCCTCCATGATCCCGGTGAACCCACCGGCTTCGACCGACATGTTCGCGAGCGTGGCACGCTCGTCGAGCGACAGCACTTCCAGAC
Source organism: Deltaproteobacteria bacterium (assembly GCA_016218915.1). Taxonomy (GTDB): domain Bacteria; phylum Myxococcota_A; class Polyangia; order Polyangiales; family Polyangiaceae; genus JACRCQ01. The sequence goes on along the minus strand of JACRCQ010000030.1, from coordinate 119,217 downwards.
CATCGCCCGCGAACTCGATCACCTTGCCGATGACGTCGCCTGACTTGAAGATCCTGAGCGCGAGCAGGTGCAGCATCAGGTCCTTGGCAGAGACGCCCTCGCGAAGACGGCCGTGCAGCTCGATCCTCACCGACTCCGGCACGCTCATTCGCACGTCCGCCGTGGTCCAGGCCGCTGCCATGTCCGTGGCGCCCACGCCAAAGGCAAAACAGCCGATCGCACCTGCCATGCACGTGTGCGAATCGGTCCCGATCACGACCTGCCCGGGCGTCGCGATCGACTCGATGACCTTGTTGTGGCAGATCGCCTCGGAGCCTGCGGCTTTGCCGTCGCGCTGCACCTCGCCGTACAGGCGAAGATGATGCTTGCTCGCAAAGCCCTCCTGCACGCGCGCCAGCGACCGCGCCTGCTCCTGGAACCCGGCTCTCACGTGCGCCTCGGGAATCACCTGATCGAGCAGGGTCAGGTGATCGCGGAAGGTGAACACCGTTTCGGGCCGCGCAATCGACGCGTCCTCTCCAAGTGCACCCGCGAGCAGCGCCGATGCCATGGGCGTGACGTACTCGTGGGAGAACCGGACGTCGCAGGACACGAACAGCGCATCGCCTGGCTTCACCCACGAAACGCCGATCTCCTGCGTGGAGGCATTGCGCACCGCATGGGCAGCAATGATCTTCTCGCACAGGGTCATGGGGCGCGCGCTGGTGGTGACGCTTGGAGGCACGAGCCTGCCGGCCATGCGCTCGGAGTTGTAGGCGAACAGCCCGCCCCACTCCACGATGCTGGCGCTGATCGGATCCAGGCCGCGGGTGAATGCCTCGATCGCCACCTGGGCGCCGCGCTCCAGGCTCTGCACGATCGCGGTGTCGGTGGTGGTCAGAAGCCCGATGTTCTCTGCGTTCTGACGGAATATCTTCTCGATGCTGCGTGCAGCCACCACGCGCACGCCGGCCATGAGCATGGAGTAGGGAGCCTGCTCGCGCGACGAGCCGCAGCCCATGGAGCGGGCAGCCACCAGCACTTCAAAGCCGCCCGCCGCGATGCTGCCCGGCTTGACGACTCCGCTTCGGAGGCCGACCAGGCAGTCCTGACCGAGCGACGCGCCGTAGTGGTAGACCCAGCCCGGCGTGATCTCGTCGGTGGACACGTTGTTGAGAAGCGCGCGTCCCGGGTCGAACGCGAGCACGCGCCCTTGGAGCTGCGCCTCCAGCTCGGCAGCGTCGTCGGTCAAGTACAGCACGCGCCCGGTGAGCGTGACCGAAGTGCGCCTGCTGGGTTCTGACATGAAGGACCTCGCTGCCCGGCCTCCGCTTTGTCACGGCGACGGGCTCTCTGCAATCCGCGTGGCTTTGGTGGCGGGAACATCTTCTTTACAACCCGCGCTCCGTTCCCTAGCTTCCGAGCGGTATGTCTTCGTCTTCCACTCGAGTCGCGATCCTGGGCGCTGGCCTGACCGGAATGTCCGCTGCCTGGCACCTGCGCCAGTCCGGCGCTGACCACCGTATCTTCGAGCGCGCCGCTCACGCCGGCGGCCATGTGATCACGATCGAGGACCAGGGCTTCCGCTTCGATCGCACCGGCCACCTGATGCACCTTCGCGACGAATCGATGCGCAAGCTGGTGCTGCGCTGGATCGGCGACGACCACCAGATCGTGCAGCGTCGCTCCATGATCTGGTCGAACGGCGTCTACACGCGCTACCCCTTCCAGGCCAATACCGCCGGGCTGCCCCCTCAAGTCGCCTACGAATGCCTGCTCGGCTTCTTTCAGGCACGCCTCGCCACCGGCTCGCCTGAGCCCACCAACTTCGAGGAGTTCTGCCTCCAGCACTTTGGCGAGGGGTTCAGCCGCCACTTCATGATCCCCTACAATGCCAGGCTCTGGGGCGTTCACCCGCGCGAGATCACCGCCGACTGGTGCAGCCGCTTCGTCCCCCTGCCCAAGCTCGAGGACGTCATCGCCGGCGCTGTGGGCCTCAACGATCGGGAGCTCGGCTACAACACCCAGTTCTACTACCCTCGCCTCGGCATCGGCGTGCTCACCACTGCCATGGCCCGCGATCTGCCCGAGATCGAGCTGAACCGCGCGCCCAGATCCATCGATGCCTCGCGCAAGCGCATCGAGTTCGACGGCGAAAGCGTCAGCTACGGCTCCCTGATCTCGAGCGCCCCGCTCGATCAGCTCTGCGCTCTGATCAGCGATGCACCTGACCAGGTCCGCGAAGCTTCCAAGCGCCTGCGGTGCAACCACCTGTGGTATCTCGACGCCGCGCTCGACGTGCCCTGCGGCAAGCCCTACCACTGGGTCTACGTGCCTGAGGAGCGCTACCCGTTCTACCGGGTGGGGTGCTACTCCCACTTCTCCTCCGCGCTCGTGCCTGAGGGAAAAGCTGCGCTCTACATCGAGCTTGCGGATCGCACCGAGCCTGACCTCGAGGCATCGCTCCCGGGGATCGCCGAGGGGCTGGTCGAGATGGGCTTCATCAGCCACCCCGGACAGATCTTGTTCGCCCGCAAGCGCAAAATCGACTACGCATACGTGGTCTTTGACCACAACTACTTCGAATCGGTCGCCACGGTGCAGCGCTTCCTGCTGGATCACGGAATCATCTCCACCGGACGCTACGGTGGGTGGAACTACTCCTCCATGGAAGATGGCTTGATCTTCGGTCGTGACGCTGCCACGCAGGCGCTTGAGCTTGCACGATGAGCCAATCTGACTCCCCTCCCCTCATCTCGATCGTGATCCCCGTCTACAACGAGGAAGCGATCCTCCACGCCGCCATCGTCGACCTGCGCGAGCGGCTCGCTCCCTTCGGATGGAGCTACGAGATCATCATCGCCGAGAACGGCTCGCGCGATCACACCGTGGAGATCGCCACCCAGCTGGCTGCGAAGTACCCTGACGTCCGCGCCTTCTCCCTGGGAGAGCCCAACTACGGCAAGGCGCTTCGGCGGGGCATCCTCGAAGCGCGCGGCGCCCTGGTCATCTGCGACGAGATCGATCTGTGCGATGCGGAGTTCCACAAGGCTGCCGTGGCAATCCTCGAGAGCCGCGAAGCTGACCTCGTGATCGGCTCCAAGCTGCTCGAAGGCTCCAGCGACGAGCGTCCCTGGACCCGCAACTTCGCAAGCCGCGCCTACAACGGGCTGCTTCGAGTCACCCTCGGGTTCCGCGGCACAGACACGCACGGGCTCAAGGCCTTCCGTCGTGAGCCGCTGCTTTCCATCGTCAACGCCTGCGTGGTCGACAAAGACGTCTTTGCCAGCGAGTTCGTGATCCGTGCCTACCGTGCGGGCGTCTCGATCCGCGAGATCCCGGTGCGCGTCATCGAGAAGCGCCCCCCTTCGATCAAGCTCTTCAAGCGCGTTCCCGCGGTCATCCGTCAGGTCTCCAGGCTCGCCTGGGCCATCCGCATGCACTGAGGCTACGCTGCCGGACGGCTGAGCTGGTGCATCAGCGCGCGCGTTGCAAGCGCGATCCCGGCAACGATCATGACCAGCCCGAGCACGATCCCCACACCGCTCAGCGGATGTCGACGGATTCCTACGAGGAACTTGCCGAGGGTCGTGACCGAAGGCTCGCTCGACAGGTCTCCCAGAGGCTCGAAGCTCGCGACCGAGGCGTCGCACGCGAAGCTCTTCTGGTCCGGACGCTCGGTTTCGCCGCACGACAGGGTGCAAGCGACCATCTGCTGCGTTCCTGCGGGGACGGTGAGGATGTGCGCGCCGACGTTGCGCGCGTGGTTGTGCGGACGATCCGGCCGGTCCTCATGAAGCTCCCGGACCTGGCCCTTGCTGTGCCCTTCGCCGAGCTCGCCGTGTGCCTTGAACGTCTGCTTGTAGTGCGTCTCCAGATGGTGCGGCGGTGCTGCGTCGAAGTTGTCGAGGGATGCATGACGGCTCAGCTCTTCGCGCGCCATCTGGTTCATGCGATCAAAGACCAGATCCTCCATGCCAGGCGCCCACTCTGCCGCTGGAGCTTCGACACAAACCAGCAACATGGAGTCTGCGTACACGCGTCCGGTCTCGGGCGTGCCGGGCTTGGGCGCCACCCACGAGCGGGCAAGCACCACACGCGCACCCGTAAGACCGCTGAGGTCGATGAACGACGTGTCGATCTGCTTGGTAGACATCCACTCGCGCGGAGCAGTGAGCCGCAGGCTCATTCCGGAGACCACAGGGACAGTCTCGAGGGCGCCCTGGGGCACTGCGTCGCGCAGGTCGCCAGCATCCGAAGCTGAGGCCGCTTCGACCTGCGCATCGTCCCCTGCCGCGGAATCCTGCGCAGCGAGCGCAAGCGCAGCCATCGCCCCTGCGGCAACGAGACGCGCCCTCACGCCTGGCCGCCGTCCTGATCGAGCGTCGCCATGAAGTCCGTGATCTCCTTGCGAAGCTCCAGAAGGATCTCCTTCATCGCCTCGTTGTCTCTCGCGGTGGGATCATCGTCCGCAAGCGGCTCCTGTCCCTGGGCGCGAAGGTATCGGATCGCCCCCTTGGTCGTGAACTTCTTCTCATAGAGCAGGTGCTTGATTTCCAGCACCTTGCGGACGTCGGCCTTGGAGTAGGTCCTCTGGCCGCTTCGGCTGCGACGAGGGCGCAGGAAACGGAACTCGGTTTCCCAGTGGCGCAGGACCGACGGCTCCACGCCCGCGATCGAGGCGACCTCGCCGATGCGGTAGTAGAGCTTCTGGATTTCCAGCTCGGGACCGCCCTGCGAACCCATCTACGACCTCCGGCAACGGAACAGCGAGGAGCCGCAGAGCCGAGCGAACGGGTTGATCATCGGGGTGTCCTGAAACCTCGAGCTGCCGATCGGCTCAAGGAGCCGTGGCGCTCTTGCCCATCGGGGCGCGAGCCGCGGGATCCAGCCCGGAACCTGCGACTGGATTCGGCGCAGCGTTGAGCACGTTCTTCAGGATCTGGCTGGCCTTGAAGCTCAACACGCGCCGCTCGGTGATGGTGATCGGAGACCCGCTCTGGGGGTTGCGTCCTTGCCTGCTGCGCTTGTCACGCAACACGAAGTTGCCGAACCCGGAGATCTTGATCTTCTCTCCCCGTCCGAGCGTCTCTTTCATCGTCTCGAACACGAGATCGACGAGATCGATCGATTCCTTTTTGCTGAATCCCCCGATCCTTGTGTAAATCACATGGGCGATATCGGCCTTTGTCATGTGCCCCTCCCTTGGCTCATCAGGCAAGCCGCCAGGGCGAGCCCAGATCCTATCCGGCGCACCCCGGATCCGGCAAGAGAGAAAGCAGTTCGCGGGGTTCCGAGGTTTTGCCCCCCTGTAGGGAGGGCATCCGAGCGGACGGAATGGCTGTGGGGCGGGAAAATCAGCCGGCAACGCGCACGGTCGCGGTCTGGGCAGCAACCAGGCGGCGGCGAGCCGTCTGCTCAAGAATCACGAGGGCCGCAACGTACGCGTAGCCAAAGGTGAACATGGCAGCGAACGGAGTCGCGAACCAGTGGCCGGTCTGGACCGAGGCGACCACGCTGAAAGCAGACAGAATGCCCAGCGCCAGCTCGGTCATCGGCAGCGATGCGTAGGCGCGATACCGCCCTTCCTTGGCGCCCTTCTTGGGTGTGCGCACGAACTCCCCTGACATCGACTGCAACCCGTCCCAGACAGCCTTGGTCAGGTGCGGTGCCATCCCAACGCCAAGGGCGATGAGCGCAGGAAGCCGCCAGACAGCCAATGCTGCCTTGCGCCCCTGCGCATGCTCGGCAACGCCGTAGAAGATCGCCAACGACCCGGTCGTGCCGATGCACAACGGCAAGTCGATCAGGACCATGGTCCAGGTATCGGTCGCTGGCGACAGGATCAATGCGGGCAAGAGCAGCACGCTGAGCAACACCATCAATGGGTACGCAAAGTGCGGGGTGAGGTGGAACATCGCCTCGATCCGCTGCGGGATCGTCAGGTGCGAGCGAAGCACGCGCCCGAGCAGCTTGCGAGCGGTCTGAACCGTTCCCTTGGCCCACCGATACTGCTGCGCACGCAGAGCCGACACATCCTCAGGTAGCTCGGCAGGGGTCATGACGTCCTCGCGGTATACGAACCGCCACCCCTTGAGCTGAGCGCGATACGAAAGGTCCAGGTCCTCGGTCAGCGTGTCGTGCTGCCAGCCACCCGCTTCGTGGATCGCTTCCTTGCGCCACATCCCGCCCGTGCCCGAGAAGTTGAACAGACGACCCGCCGCGAAACGCGCGCGGTTCTCCACCAGGTGGTGACCGTCGAGCATCAGCGCCTGCACCCGCGTCAGCAAGGAGTGGTCGCGGTTCATGTGCCCCCAACGCGCCTGAACCATGCCCACGGTCGGATCCTGGAACTCGCTCACGATCGCCCGGAGAAACTCAGGCTGCGGAAGGAAGTCCGCGTCGAAAATCGCAACCAGCGCCCCCTTGCACTGCTTGAGACCGAAATCGAGCGCCCCCGCCTTGTAGCCGACCCGGTCCGGGCGACGCACGTACACCGCGTCAATCCCTTCTGCGATCATCTTGTCGACCTGCTTCTTCGCGATCGACTGGGTCTCGTCGTTCGAGTCGTCCAGCACCTGGATCTCCAGCCGGTCGCGCGGATAGTCGATCTTGGCGACGTGGCTGAGCAGGCGCACCGCAACCGTCGCCTCGTTGTAGAGCGGCAGCTGGATGGTCACGTACGGGAGATCCGAATCAAGCGAGGGGCGATCCGGGCCGCGGCGCAGCCACTTCATCCGTCGGGCGTACCGGTGACAGAGTATGACAAGGTGCGACCTGTGAAGGCCGTAGCCAGACAGGATCAGCAGCACTCCAAAATACGCGACGAAGAGCAGGGTGTGCAGCATTGGGGGGCATTCTCCTCGACTCAGCGCCGCTCGGCCCAGTTCTCACAGACCTGAGCGGCTGACCCGCCTGCCACTACCACCCACCCCGTGGCCAATTGTCATCAAGTTGTATTTCGTTGCACAACGATGTCCGACAACCCTCGAATTCATCGACAAATATGCGTGAATGTCGATGTCCGTCTCGTGCCAAGCTCGTTTTGCTGATCGATCAGGACATATTCCTCCGATGCATCTCCCTTTCGTGCCCTCGACGAAGTACAAGGAGCCGCTGGCCGATCCTAACGACGATCAACGACGGAGACGCACCATGACTACCCAGGAGCTCCCTTTCATTCGCGTGGTTCGAGAAGGCCCCGTGGCCGTCATCACGATCGATCGCCAAGACAAGCTGAACGCCCTGAACCGTCAGGTGCTGAACAATCTCGCTTCCACCTTCGACGCCCTCGCTCATGACGATGCACCTGTGCGCGCCGCCGTCCTGACCGGCGCAGGCGAAAAGGCGTTCGTGGCGGGCGCTGACATCGGCGAGATGTCCACCCTCACCGTCGAGCAGGCTCGCGAGTTCGCTTCGCTGGGTCACCGAATCCTCGCGTCGATCGAAGCCCTCCCCTTCCCTGTGATCGCTGCGGTCAATGGGTTCGCGCTGGGCGGAGGGTGCGAGCTGGCCCTGGCCTGCGACTTCATCTTCGCAGCGGACAACGCCAAGTTCAGCCAGCCTGAGGTCAATCTCGGCGTCATCCCGGGCTTCGGCGGCACCCAGAGGCTTGCACGACGCGTGGGCCTCGGACGCGCGCGCGAGCTGATCTACACGGGCGACATGATCACAGCCGACGAAGCGGTGCGGATCGGGCTGGCCAACCGCGTGGTCCCCAAAGCCGAGCTTCTGAACGTGGCTCGCGAGACCGCCGCGAAGATCGCGACCAAGGCGCCGCTTGCTGTCTCTGCGGGCAAACGCGCCATGCTCCGCGGCTACGATCAGGACCTGTCGAGCGCCAATGCCCTCGAGATCGTCGAGTTCGCCGGCTTGTTCGGCTCAACCGATCAGACCGAAGGCATGATGGCGTTCGTGGAGAAGCGAAAGGCCCAGTTCACGGGGGCGTAGCGCCTGGCCCGACCGCATCAGGATCTTCGAACGCCCTTGGGTCAGGCTCCCCGCTCTTCTCGCCCCCAAGGTCGCATTCGATCCCTACTTCGAGATGCAGCGCGTCGTGCACGTAGCTCGCCGCACCACACCCTGGCTTCTGTGCGTGGATCCTCTCCGTCGTTGCTCCAGCCCGCCTCTCTACGTCAATCGATCCGTCCGCGTGCGGCTTCACTTCGTACGTCGCTCCGTCGTCGCGCAGCACGTAGCTGTCCGATGTCGCTGCCACCAGCCTTCCGTCGAGCGGACGAAGGAGCCACCAGCGCAGGAACGCCACGGGAAGATCTGTCCCGGACGTGGTCCGATCGCCTCGAACGATCCGTCCTTGCAGCGGCATCGCCATGCGGAAACGATCCCCGCGGATCCAAAGGTCGAACGCCGTCACCCCCGCTGGGGTCACCAGCATCATGCGCAGCGCGTCCGGCCTCCGGAACGCGATCGCGCCCCGTCCCTCGATGTCACCACCAAACCTCGCGTCATGGAATCGGCCCCGGATCGGCACTGTGCTCGTCGACGGAACCCAGGTCTTCCTGAGCGCCTCGAGCCTGTCGTGGGCGCGGGCCCACTGCTCGGCCGTCATGCCAGGCCCCTGCTGCGGCGTCGACGCGCATCCAGCCAGCAGTGCTGCTGCGAGGGCGCACGCCGCGAGCTTCATGGCGCGCCGAGCAAGAGCGCGCAGCCGCGATCGCCCAGGCATGCGATCGCAAGCGCGACCGGGCATCGGCCGTCCATCACGAGCGATGCAGCCGTCACGAGCGCCGCGCCATCGACGCCTTCGTAGGTTCCGGCCCTGAGCTCGATCGGCACAGCGTCGACGCCGGACCATGCGGTCCCTGCCAGCGTGCAATCGCCTGCGGTCACCACGCGCGCTCCATCGACAGGAGGTGGCAGCTCGGCAAGCGCTGTCCGCTGGTCCGCCTGGCAGTGCCACTGCGTGCGCCACAGCAGGCGGGCGCCGCTGCCCGATGCATCTGGAGCGATGAGCACGCAGCTTGCCCCCTCGGTGAGCGGATGCACCCCTGCAGGATCGGCAGCACGCGTTGCGGCGAATTGCGCTTCGGTCGCCTCGGCGGCGCCAGCGGCCAGCACGAAGTCGGCCATCGACGACTCCACCAGATCGATCGCGGTCCACACCGCGCTCATCATGCTGGTGCCCGCATCGGTCGCTGACAGGACGGGACCGCCAAGCGAGTGGTAGATCGACGCGTGTCCTGCGGCTGCGGACAGCATCAGGTTGGGGAAGTCCGCAGGCGGCGCAAAGCGGGCCCCCTTGTCCCGAGCCTTCTTCAGGAAGCGCGACACGCCATCGAGGCTGCCAGACGCCATGCCCGCCACGAGCCCAGCGTTGGCCCGATCCAAGGCCCCCTGGTTTTCGAAACCCACAATCGCGCTGTCCACGGCCAGGCACAGCATGCGCTCTGCGCGCCCGAGGCGCCTGGACTTGTGCGGGTCCAGCGACACCGTTGGGTCGAGCTCGATGCGACCTTCCGCCGGAGAGGGCCCGGGCTCGGCATGACGCTTCGCGATGAGGAGCCCCGCTTGACCTGCGGCAGAGATGATTGCACCGGAGGCGAGGCGGGCTGGTCGGCGGGAGGGCGCGGGTTTCTCGGGCGCAAAGCCTGGGCGGCAGAAGGCGAGGGCTGAATCGAGGCCGCCGAAGCCGAACGAGTTGGTCAACGCAGCGCGCACGGGCATGCCGCGGCCCGTGCCCATCACGTGGTTGCCCTCGCACCCGGCGTCCGGATCGGTCAGGCCTCCGGTCGGCGGCACGACTCCCTGTGCAATCGCGAGAACGCAGACCGCTGCTTCGACAGCCCCGGCGGCACCGAGGCTGTGGCCGAGCTGCCCTTTGCTCGACGAGATCGCGATGCGGTCCATCTCGTTGCCGAGCACAGAGCGCAGCGCCCTGAGCTCCATCGCATCATTGAGCTGCGTGGCGGTGCCGTGCGCGTTGACGTAGTCGAGGTCGGAGCCGCTCAGCCCGGCAACCTGGAGGGCAGCCTTGATCACGCGCGCTGCGGTGCTGCCGTCGGGCTCCGGGTTGGTGATGTGATGCGCTTCTGCAGCAGCGGACCATCCTGCGAGCTCGGCGATCGGCGTGGCTCCGCGCGCAGCGGCGACGTCGTCGCGCTCGATCACGAGGAACGCAGCGCCTTCTCCGAGGCTCAGGCCGGCGCGCGTCCGATCAAAGGGCCGGCACGCCGCCGGGTCGAGCGATCCCAGCGCGTTGAACCCGGTATAGGTCAGGCGGCACAGCGCGTCTGCCGCGCCCACGAGCACGCTCTTCGATCGTCCGCTCGCGATCCAGAGCGCCCCGAGCAGGATCGCGTTGGCGCCGGTCGAGCACGCGCTGCTGATCGTGCGGACGTTGCGCATGGCGCCAACTGCCGTCCGCACGTAGTCGGTCGTCATCGACAGCGGGTGGGAGATCATGCGCGCGACATCGACGGCCAAGGGCTCCCCATCCGCGAGGTTCGGCAGAAACCCTTCGGTCTCGAGCATCGGTCCGGTCGTGCCGCCCACGACCAGATCGATCTCGTCGACGCCTGAGCGAAGCCCGGACTCCTCGATCGCCTCACGCGCTGCGGCCAGGGCCATCGCGCCAGTGCGCGACCATCCGGCAGTGCCGTCCGAGCGGGCGAACCGGGGATCACGAACCTCGGCTGCGATCCGCGTGCGCTGCCCCTCCACCGAAAACAGCGTGACCTCGTCGAATGCCCTCTGGCCCTCGCACAGCAGGCGCATCGTGGCTCGAGCGCCGACCCCGAGCGGCGAGACGATACCGACGCCAGTGATCCAGATTCTCATCCCGCGCCCGACATGGACTGCCCGATGTACGCAGTGATGGCAGACACGGAGCGGAAGATCTTCCGGGCCTCGTCACCTTCCGGGATCTTGATGCTGAACGCCTCCTCGAGCGCCATCGCCAGCTGCAACGCGTCGAGGGAGTCGAGCGCGAGCCCTTCTCCGAACAGCGGCGCATCGTCCTGGATGTCCTCGGGGCGCACATCCTGGAGGTTCAGCTCCCGTACGATGATCTCCTTGATGTCCTGGGGGGATGGGGCATTCATGGCTTCAACCCGAGCCGGATGCGGGTAGCACACCACGCGGCGCGAATCCAGCGTGCGTCCCGCTCCGGCGCACGGCAACCCAGGCCTCCATCGCGAAATCGCACCTCTGGCAAGGCCGTTGCCGTTGCGCCCGGCCCGAACAGACGCGATAAGGGAGCGGGACGATGAAGCGCTTTCCCTTCCCTGCCCTGGCCATCGCGGCGCTGACAGCGTGCTCCTCGAGCGCGACCAACCGACCGCCCTGCGTCACCTCGGGCGTGTGCGGAGCAGACGGGCTCTGCGTTGCGGGCGTTTGCCGTCCCAAGAAGGAGATCCCGACCGAAACGGGAACGCGCAAGCTCGAGCTGCTCCCGGACCGCTGGGCCGTCGTGACTTCGCAAGGCGCTCAGCCGTGGAACGGCGCAGACATCCCCCTCGGGCGCGAGTCGGAAGGTCATGTCGTGCTTCTCTTGCGGTTTCCTTCCCCGTTGCGAGAGACCACCCGCGTCGTGTCCGCCTTCATCGTCCTCGATCCCATGCCCGGCGTCGCGCCGAGCCCGTCCCCGGTCCCGGTTACCCTCTCGCGCGTGCTCCGCCCCTGGACCCAGCAAGAAGCCTCCTGGAGCCGCCTTCCGGAGCTTTCCCCGGTCGAGACGAAGCTGGTTGTCTCGAACTGGGGGATGCGCCCGCTGTACATCGACGTAACCCGCCAGGTATGGCGGTGGCGGGAGCAGCGAGGTGACGAGCATGGGCTCGCGATCGTCGCGGCTCCGAGCAACGCGCTTGGGGCCAGCTATTCACTGGGTCTCGCCGGAGGGCGGGGTCCGCGGCTCGAGGTGTACCTGCGCTAGGGGAGCACAGCAGGCAATGCCCACAGCCGGCCCTCCCACCCGTCGTCAGCTGCTGGGCTGGACGCTGTCCGCTGGCGCTGGAGCGCTGATCGGCTGCGGAGGCGGTCCGATGCGCGCTTCGCCCAACGCAGCATTCCTGGCGCTGCCCCAGGCTCCTTCACCAGGTCGCGTGCTGCTGGGCATGTACTCCAGCAGCCAGATGCGCGGGCTGTGCGATCGCGTCGTCCCCGAGATCTCCGACATGCGCTGGCTCAGGCGCGGCGACTCGGTGTTCGTCAAGCTCGCCTGCAACTCGCCGAACCCGCACCCGTCCGTCACGGACCCCGAAGCTGTGGCCGAGATGGTCCGGTTCCTCAAGGCGCAGGGAGCAGGGCGAGTCTTCGTGGGAGATCAGGCGGGCGTGGAGCATGTCCGGCTGACCAGGGATGGCAGGGTGAGCTCCACGCGGGAGCTGCTCGCCCGGAACGGCCTGCGCGATGCGCTGGTGAGGGCGGGCGGCAAGGTTCATTGCTTCGACGATCAGGGATGGGACGGCTACTTCCAGGCAGAGCCGGACTTCGAATCCGTGTGGAAGCAGGACCTGTGGCTTCCGCGGATTCTCGAGCAGGTGGACCACGTGGTGAATCTGCCGCGGCTCGGTGCGCATTCGCTGGCGGGATACACCTGCGGGATCAAGAGCGCAGTGGGCTATCTGCGGGACGACAGCCGATTGATCCTGCACCAGCGGGGCGCATCGTTCTACGAGAGAATCGCTGAGATCAACCATGTGCGACCGCTGCGCGACAAGCTGCGAATGACGGTCACGCTCTGCCACGCGGCATTGACCAACATCGGGCCTGACTTCGGTGCAGTACGCCGCTTCGACGGCTGCGTCGCGCTGGCTTCTGCGAGCTTGATCGATCACGACGCGCTGGCATCTGCACTCCTGCCATGGCTGGATCGAGGCCACACTTCGATGTTTGATCTGTACTCGCCCTTTCCGGATCACGTGAACTACTGGAACCGCGGGCTGGTGCGAGAGGCGTGGGGAGAGCAGTCGCTGGAAGCCTACGAGCAGATCACCGCATTCCGGCTCGGCGGCTCGGTGGAGCACGATGCGGGCTTGTCTCACCTCGGCAGGCTTCAGCGCTATCGCCCCTCGAAGATCCAGGTGCTGCGCCAAGGCGACAGCATTCCACAGAGCCTGGTCGTACACCTGGGTCAGGCTGCAGGCGGGTTGTTTGCGTTGCCGAGGGCTTGACGTTCAGTCTCCTGCATGTCAGACAGGGGGAAGCGAAACCAAGGACACCATGAACCGCCTCTTCACCAACCAGCCGCGCTCCAGCACGCCGTCCATGATCGACGGCTGCGTTAGCGAGCGCGTGCCCGTGGCGAAGAGTCGGTACACCGCCAGAACCTGAGATAGCTGAGAGCCGATTCGATGCCGCGGGCGCCGCAAGGTTCCCGCGGCTTTTTTTATGCTTCGCACTTACGAAAGGAAGGTCAGTCATGCGTACGGATACTGAGCCACAGGGGCTTCACTGGAAGCGCAAACCCGTCCCCGAGCTGGTGCGACTGGCGTGGCCGATCGCGGTCTCGATGCTCTCCTACAGCGTCATGACCCTGACCAGCACGCTCTTCGTCGGCCGGCTCGGGGCGCCTGCTCTTGCCGGCGTGAGCCTCGGCGGGCTTGCCGCGTTCGCGCTGATCATCTTTGGCTTCGGCCTGCTTCGGTCGGTCAAGGTCCTTGTGTCGCAAGCCACGGGCGCCCAGCGCCCGGATGAGATCCCCGCGTCGATCGGAGCTGGATTGATCGTGGCGACGGGCCTCGGCTTGCTCGCCATCGTGCTGGGACGTCTCGCGGTCGGATATCTGCCTGCCCTGGCTGCCACGCCGGAGGCAGGCAGCAGCGCGGCAGTGTACCTGTCGATGCGCAATCTGGGAGCCCCCTTTGCGCTCGTTTCGATTGCGTTGTCCGAGTCGCGCTATGGGATTGGAGACAGCCGCTCGCCGCTGTGGGCAGCCCTGGGCGCGAACGTGACCAACATCGCGCTCGACGCTGTCCTGATCTTCGGGCTGGGGCTCGGCGTGCGCGGGGCGGGAATCGCTGCGGCGCTCGGGCACGTGGTCGAGGTTGCACTGCTGCTCAGGGCATGCCGCACGCCCGGGATCGGCTTGGCCGCGGTGCGACTGCGCCATCTCGGGGAGCTGCTTCGCCTGGGCGTGCCGCTCGGGCTTCAGTTCACGCTCGAAATCGGCTCGTTCTCGCTGCTCGTGGTCATGCTGGCCCGCATCGGCGACGCGGATCTGGCGGCGCACCAGATCGCGTTGCAGCTCACGCACCTGTCGTTCCTGCCAGCGCTCGCCGTGGGCGAAGCGGCTTGCGTGCTCGTGGGGCAGGCCGTGGGTGCGGGAGAGGACGGGCTCGTTCGCAATCTGGCCAGAAAGGCGGTCGGAATCGCGGCAGGCTACAGCCTCGCGTGTGCAGTCGTGTTCCTGGCGTTTGCAGACGTGATCCCGGCGATGTTCACGACCGATCCGCAGGTGAGGCTCACGACGGCGAGGCTCTTGCGGATCGCGGCAGCTTTCCAGCTGTTCGACGCGGGGAATGCCGTGGCGCGATCCGTGCTCCGGGGCACGGGCGACGTGCGCTATGCGGCAATCGTTGCCGTGCTCTCCGCATGGGCCGCCACGCCTCCCCTGACCTGGCTCCTCGGCTTTCGGATGGGGCTGGGCGCCATGGGCGGCTGGCTCGGGCTCACGGTCGAGGTCGTGGTGGGGTGCGTCCTGCTGTGGTGGCGGCTGGAGCGTGGCCACTGGAAGGCTGGTGCAGCGCTTTGCCGCGAACGGCTCGGCGTTCGCGCTCAGGTGCAGACCGCAGAGGCGGAGCTGCCCCTGCTGATCGCGGGCCCGAGCCAGATACTGGACCCGGTGCTGGCAGAGCTGCCTCGTCGAAGGTCTGATCGCGGCAGCCCAAGACGCGCGAGCTGATCGCACAGCGGATCCCTCGCACCCGTTCCGGCACCGCCCAACAGCCTTGCATCTGCCCGGTCCTGCTTCGTGTATCCTATCGCCTCGACATGCCCCCCCTGCTTTCGATCGAGAACCTGGTCACGTCCTACGGCGGCGTACGCGCTGTGGACGACGTGTCACTTGCGGTGGACAAGCAGGCGCGGCTGGGGATCGTGGGCGAGTCGGGTTGCGGCAAGACCACAGTCGCGCTGTCCGTCCTGAGGCTGGTGTCTCCAGGAAGAATCGACAGTGGCAGGATCCTTCTGCAGGATCGCGACCTGCTCGGCCTGACCGAGCGGGAGATGTGTGCGGTGCGCGGCCAGCGCATCTCCATGGTCTTCCAGGAGCCGATGAGCTCTCTGAACCCGGTCCACACCATCGGCGCGCAGGTCACCGAAGCGCTCACCATCCACAAGAAGATGTCACGCCGCGCAGCTCGGGAACGCGCTGTGGCCATGCTCGAGCGCGTGGGCATGCCCTCGGCCGGATCACGCTTCGACGCCTGGCCGCATCAGCTGTCCGGTGGCATGCGCCAGCGTGTGATGATCGCCATGGCGCTGATCTGCGAGCCGGAGGTGCTGCTCGCAGACGAGCCCACGACGGCGCTCGACGTGACGATCCAGGCGCAGATCCTGGAGCTGCTCGGAGGGATCCAGGAGCAGACCGGAACGGCGATCGTGCTCATTACGCACGACCTGGCGGTGCTCGCCGACTTCGCGCAGCGGGTGGTTGTGATGTACGCGGGTCAGATCGTCGAGGAAGCGCCGGTCGGCGCGCTGTTCGCGAGCCCGGCACATCCCTACGCGCGCGCCCTTCTCGACAGCCTTCCTGCGGGGCCGAGCGCGGCCGAAGGGGGACGCTTGCCCACGATCCCGGGACGCGTTCCGGATCTTCGCGCCCTTCCCGTCGGCTGCAGGTTCCAGGAGCGCTGCTCCTTTGCCGATGAGACCTGTCGAACCCAGATGCCCCAGCTCGAATCGATCGCCAGCGATCGCCGGGTGCGCTGCTTTCACCCGCTCCGGAGTGCGTCATGAGCCCGGCCCCGGACAGCGCGCGCGAGCTTCCTGTGGACGCGGCCAAGAGCGCGCCGCGCAGGCCCCTGGTGCAGGTCGAGAGGCTCTCGACCTACTTCTCGGTGCGCCGCGGCCTGCTGGGCAAGGCGAGGTTCGTGCGCGCGGTCGACGGAGTCACGCTCTACGTCCGACATGGCGAGACCCTCGGGCTGGTCGGCGAGTCGGGATGCGGGAAGACCACGTTGGGACGCACCGTGCTTCGCCTCGTGGAGCCGACCTACGGACGCATCCTGTTCGACGGCAAGGATCTCACGGTCCTGACCCAGCGGCAGCTTCGTCCCATGCGCCGCCGCATGCAGATCATATTTCAGGATCCGTATGCCTCGCTCAACCCGCGCATGACCGTGGGCGACATCGTGGCCGAAGGAATCCGCATCCACGGCCTCGCGTCCGGGCGCAGTGAGCTGGAAGAGCGAGTGGCAACCATGCTCTCGCGTGTCGGGTTGAGCCCGGACGCGCGCAATCGCTTCCCCCACGAGTTCTCCGCAGGGCAACGGCAAAGGGTCGGCATCGCGCGCGCCCTCGCGGTGGAGCCGTCGTTCGTGGTGTGCGACGAGCCGGTGAGCGCACTGGATGTCTCGATCCAGGCGCAGATCATCAACCTGCTGCAGGATCTGCAGGATGCGACGCACGTGGGGTACCTGTTCATCTCCCACGACCTTCAGGTCGTCCGGCACGTGAGCACCAGGATCGCGGTGATGTATCTGGGAAAGCTCGTGGAGATGGGCCCTACCGAAGCGATCTTCGAGCACCCGCTGCATCCGTACACGCACGCGCTTCTGTCGGCGATGCCTGTGCCGGATCCGGAGCACAAACGCTTGCGGCTCATGCTCGAGGGCGAGCCGCCCAACCCCCTGTCGCCCCCGTCTGGCTGTCCGTTTCACCCGCGTTGTCCCAAGGCGGATCAGACCCGATGTCGCGAGCGATTGCCTGCGCTGGAAGAGGTGACGCTGGGGAGCCACCATCGTGCGGCCTGCTGGCATGCAGGGCCGTGATCACGCGCTCGGACAAATCGACCCCGTCACGAATCATTGCGCGAGACCCGTGGGACGGGCTATGAGCATTCTAGCCCTTCATCGCTGTCTGCAAGGCGTAGTCACGATGCTGGCCTACCCGAAACCGCTAGGCAAGATGGCTTAGCTTGGGGTAGTAATACTCACTAGCTCGCCGGGTATTGTGCACCTAGAGCGGCTCGTCGTGATGATCGTCGTGCTCTCCCTTTTCTCTATGACCAGTCGTACCATGGCCGCCTGCGGCCGGGATGGCAGAGCCGCGACGGGAAGGAAATGAAGCGTTGGTCCGGCGGCTGATCGACTGGGTCGAGACGAAGTGGCGGCGCGGTGTGGCGAACCGCTGGGCCGCGATGGCTCCATCGCGACGCAAGACGGTCGCGTGGACCGCTGCGGTTGCCTCCCTGCTGCTGATCGTGGGCGGGTGGCGTCTGCACCACTACGTGCGGGTCGATGAACGCTTCTGCACGTCGAGCTGTCACCTGATGACGCTGGTTGGTCAGAACTGGCAGACCAGCGCGCACAAGAAGGTGCGCTGCGACGACTGCCACAAGATGTCGTACGCAGAGGATCTGCGTCTCATCTGGGTAACGGTGACGCGCAACCCGACCAAGGTCGGCAAGCATGCGGCCGTGGATCGCTCTCGTTGCGAATCGTGCCACATGTCTTCCGATCCTCGCTGGATCCAGGTTTCGGACACTGCGGGCCATCGCGTGCACGTGTTGTCCAACACCCGCATCCAGTGCGTGGACTGCCACGCCTCCACGATTCACCAGCTGGTGCCGGACAAGGACATCTGCAAGAAGTGCCACGACAAGATCGAGGTATTCGATCACGGCATGGAGGTGTGGTGCGTGTCGTGCCACAGCTTCCTCGCCCCTGGGATGACGTCGCTCAAGCCGCGACCTGACGACTGTCAGCGCTGCCACGGCGGCTCGAAGCCGCTGGAGCGTCCCTCCCGATTTGCAGTCACACGCCCGGCAGAGCCCGTCACACCCGCGATGATCCACGGCGAGCTGCCGTGCAAGCTCTGCCACAAGCCGCACGTCAAGGACGCGGCGAAGCGCAGGACCGGCAAGGACTGCACGCGTTGCCACAACGTGATCCCGCCGAACCAGATCGCGAACGTCAACCCGGCGCACGATCAATGCGGCCTGTGCCACAAGGCGCACTCCTCCAAGGTCGAGCTGGCCCAGTCGTGCGCGCGATGCCACGAGCTTGCGCGTCCGCATGTGATCAACACGACGGCGACGCTGCACGGCAGCTGCGCGACCTGCCACAAGCCGCACCTGTTCAAGGCAGCTCCGACCGACTGCATCACGTGCCACCAGAAGCGCTACGAGGAGATCAAGCAGTGGGGGCCAGCGGCGCACGCTGCGTGCGGCAACTGCCACAGCGCTCACGAGCCGCCTCCCACCGGAGCGGTGTGCAACAACTGCCATTCCAAGCACGAAGGGCACCGCCACAAGGACTGCACGACGTGCCACAATCCGCACAAGGGGCGTCAAGGTCTTCAGCCCTGCCAGAACTGCCATGCCGGCCAGTCGCAGGCGATCACGACCGGTCCTGCGGCGCACAAGGCCGAGTGTACGAGCTGCCACGCGCCCCACGCTCCGTCGGGCGCCTCCGCGCGGTGCGGAGGGTGCCATGCCCAGCAGGGCAAGCTCGCATCCTCGGCACGCCCCGCGCAGCACCAGCAGTGCTCGTCGTGCCACAAGCCGCACGCGTTCTCGGTGCCAGGGATCCAGGAGACGTGCGCGAGCTGCCACAAGCTGCCGTCGGGCGGCGCCCACCAGGGCCCTTGCCAGAAATGCCACAAGCCCCACGGCCCGCCCGGAGTCGGCTCTGGCGGGTGCGCCAACTGCCACAACAACGTTCCCCGCGACTCGGGCAAGCACCGCGAATGCTCCTCGTGCCACGCACCGCACACCGCAGCAGCGCAAGCGGCGCGTCAGTGCAACCAGTGCCACTCGGGTCAGACCGCAGCGTCCCAGGCGTGGAAGCCTGCGCAGCACAAGGGCTGTCCTGGCTGCCACCGTCAGCACAACGTGTCGGTGAAGACGCCCTGCAGCTCTTGCCACGCGGCCCAAGCCGGTGCGGTCACCAAGACCAAGCACACGTGCATGTCGTGCCACAACCCGCACCAGGCGCCGGTTGCGTGGTGGAGCACGTGCCAGAGCTGCCACAAGGCCGAGACCGCGCAGGTACAGGGAAGAGGTGCCACGCATTCGAGCTGCCAGGCGTGCCACAAGCCGCACAAGTTCTCGCGTCAGTCCTGCCAGGCGTGCCACAACCAGATGCAGGACCTCGGCGCACATGCCAACAAGGGGCACAAGATCTGCGGCTCCTGCCACAACACGCACGCACGCGGGCTGCCGGATCGCAATCGCTGCCTGACGTGCCACAAGGATCGCGCCAATCACAATCCTGACGCGAAGACCTGCTGGAGCTGCCACTTGTTCAAGTAGGAGCAGGGCTCATGACCGATCGCGCACCACTCCCATGCTACCCGCCGTCCAGGTGGCTCGTGCGCCTGCTCGGCCTGCTCGCGTGCTCGCTCGCCGTTGGCTGCCTGACCACGCGCAACGAGACCGCTCCGACGCCCGAGAAGAACTGCGCTGGCACGTGCCACGGAAGCGCTGATTCGCCCGCTCCGCCCAAGGATACCAAGGGCAGCTCCCTGACGAGCTCACCCGGCGTCGGCGCACATGCCAATCACCTGACCGCAAGCGCAACCCACACCGCGCTTGCGTGCGAGACCTGTCACGTGGTGCCCAAAGCCGTCGGCGACCCCGGCCACGTCGACAACACCCCCCCGACAAAACTGAACTTCACGGGGATCGCCGCAGCGTCCGGCAGGCAGCCCTACTACGACGACAAGACCCACACGTGCGTGGACACCTACTGCCACTCCGGCCCCACGGGCCAAGGGTGGCCCAGCACCGCCGTGTGGAATGCACCGCGTGCTTCCGACCAGGCGTGCGGCACTTCTTGTCACTCGCTGCCCCCTGGCGGCTCGCACCCCACGGTCGATCGCTGTGAGCTGTGCCACGGCAAGACCGCAGGTCCCAACCACACGATCAAGGACGCCACACTCCACATCAACGGCAAGATCGACGTGTCGTCGGGCGACTGCAGCTCGTGCCATGGCAGCAGCAAGAACCCGGCGCCTCCCACGGATCTCGCCGGCAATACGGACACGAAGAACGTCGGCGTGGGCGCGCACCAATCGCACCTTGCGGGCTCGACGTATCTTCCTGCGGTCACGTGCGAGACTTGCCACAAGGTTCCGGCGGCCGTCGATTCTCCTGGGCACATCGACACCCCCGGTCCTGCTGAGCTGACCTTCACTGCGATGGCGAGCGCGCAGGGAGCGAGCCCGGTGTGGAACCACGACACCGCCACCTGCAGCGGCGTGTACTGCCACGGGGCAACGCTGACCGGCGGATCGAACACGACGCCCAAGTGGACCGTGGTCGATGGCTCCCAGGCTGCTTGCGGCACGTGCCACGGCCTGCCGCCCAGTGCCCCGCACCCCAAGGCTGAGCCGGGCCAGTGCATCTGGTGCCACAAGGATGCGTTCGATCCTGCCACCAAGATGCCGAAGCTCGACACGCACATCAACGCGAAGCTCGAGATCTACAATGGCTCGGATTGCACCGCGTGCCACGGCAGCACCACCAATCCAGCTCCGCCCCAGTCGCTATCCGGTGCGACCGACCCAACGGACACTTCGGTCGGCGCCCACCAGGTCCACCTCAACGGTGGCACGTTCAGCCGCAAGGTGCTTTGCGAAGAGTGTCACGTGGTGCCCACGTCGCTGATGTCTGCCGGGCACATCGACGACGGGTGGCCGGCCACGCTGACCTGGTCGGGTGTGTCGGTTGCTGGCGGCTCTACCCCCGCGTGGGATCACGCGACCGTGACCTGCAACGGCACCTGGTGCCACGGTGCCCCGACCTGGGGCGGGGCCAACTCGTCACCTGTGTGGAACAAGCCTGGCACCGCGTTCTGCGGGACATGCCATGCCCTTCCGCCGGGCGGCAATCACCCGGCCATCGGCGCGACCCCCTGCTCGGGTTGCCACGCCTTGACCGTCAGCGGAATGCAGATCGTGGATCGGGAGAGACACATCAATGGCCAGGTCGACTTCAACCAGTAGGCCCCGACGCACCGCCACGTGGGCAGCGACGGCCGCTGGTCTGGCCATGTCGTTGGTTGCAGCAGATGCCTTTTCGCAGCAACCTGCGCCGGGTGACAAGCCTGCGGGTGACAAGCCCGCAGCAGCGCCCTCGGACGATCCACCGCTCACGCCACCCCCTGGAACTCCGGGCAGCACCAGGAGCGAAGAAGAGCCGGGGCTGACCCCGCCTCCAGGCACGCCGGGCAGCACGGCAAGCGGCAAGAAGCCCAAGGGACCCAAGTCGAAGCTCTCGTCTTCTGCGTTCCCTCCGCCTCCGCCACCCTCCGAGCCCCAGTCGTTCCGTCCGATTCCATCCGAAGGCTATCGCGTCAGCATCTCTTCGCGCACGTTCCTTCGACTGTTCCAGACCAAGTATCTCACCGGATCGTTCACGCCCGAGGATCAGCAGACCGAAGTTCCGATCTACGAGTACGCGTCGCTGCGCGTGGATGACGTGAACGCGCCCTGGCAGAAGCATGCGATCGGAGTGCGTCTTTCAGCGTGGGGTGTGCTCAACACGATCGAGCCCGCAGAGGGCAATCGGGTATCGGGCGATCTCACGGCAGCCAACGTGCGCAGCGAGCTGGGGCCGGCCTATGTGACCCTGGGCCGACAGGTCGCAACGGGCGGCGCTGCGCGGTTCACGCGCTTCGATGGGATCACCACGGGGCTGCGGTTCAAGAACGGGATCGGCGCAGACGCGTACACCGGGTTCTCGGTGATCCCGCGGTTCGGCTCCAGGCCGGAGTACATCCTGCTCGGCTCGCGTGCGGATTCGCTGCTGCGCAACCCGGCTGCCCTGCCCTCTGCGAGCCCGACATCGTACTGGCTCGGCGGCGGGCGCCTGTCCTATTCGGCGTACAACGTGGGATCGATCGGAGCATCGATCCACCAGGAGCGGGATCGCGGGGAGCTTGGCCGCAGGTGGGCTGCCCTGGATGGGAACTTGTCGCCTGCCACGTTCCTGACGTTCGGAGGCCAGACCTCGTTCGACCTCATCAGCTACAAGCTGGCAGACGCGCGCGGGTACGCGGACGTGCTGCCGCCTGGACCGGTGAGCGCAACGCTCGACTTCCTGCGAACGGATCCATCGGCGTTCCTGTCGCGCACCTCGGTCTTGAGCGTGTTCTCGATGGATACGTTCACCGAGGCGGGCGGAGAGCTGACGTGGAAGGCGCTGCGCAACTTGTCCGTTGCAGGCTCAGCGCACCACGAGTGGTTCACCGACTCGACCTCGGGCAACCGGTTCGGCGGCACGGTGCGCGCCTCGTTCGGGGCGAGAAAGGCGCTGGTCACGCAGGTGCGCTACCAGCGAGTGGTAGAGCCGATCTCGGGCTACCACAGCGTGCGCGGCTCGGTCTCCTACCTGCTGCCGATCCACGTCACCGCAACCGCGGAGCTGTACGAGTATCTCTACGACCAGGCGATTCGCGGTGTGGACTCGTCCACCGTAGGCTCCGGCACGGTGGAGTACGCCGCGCCCGGAAGACCCTGGAGGGTGATGCTGGGAGGGTTTGCGTCGCAAACGCCGTTCGCAAAGCTCGAAACGCAGGGGATAGCCCGATTCAGCTATGACATCGACCTGCCGGGAGGTGCGCGATGAGCCGGCACAACGGTCTTGTGACGCTGTTTCTGACGGCCCTGCTGCTCGCCCTGGTGAGCTTCGGCTGCGCAGCCGGGGGAGCACAGCCACGCTTTCCTCACACCGCGCATCTGAAGAGTGGAGCACTGACCTGTACCCATTGCCACGCGGTGGCCGAATCCACGGCCGTGGGCTCGCTTCATCACCCGGGCTACGACCTGTGTAAGCGGTGCCACAGCGAGAACGTGGGCCCTGGCCTGAAGTATTCGTTTGATCCATCGCACATAACCAGCACCAACCCGGACTACGACCACGTCATCTTCTCTCACAAAGGCCACCTGCCACGGATCAGCGGGCAATGCGTACGGTGCCACCACGTGGGACCGGAGAGCGAGTCCAACCCTGCGATCCTCTTGCCGGCCATGGCCGACTGCCTCCAGGGTTGTCACCAGGCAGACTACGATCGGCTTCGCTGCACCGCTTGCCACACGCCTGCAAAGCTGGCCCAGCTTCGGCCCGTCACTGACGTGCCTCACGGAAAGAACTACGTCCGTGGGCACTCTGCAGACGCGACACGCAAGCAGCGGCTTTGCCAGGCCTGCCACAGCGAGAGCTTCTGCAGCGACTGCCACGACACGTCGATCGGATTGCGGGTCGAGCAGCGCAGGCTCGACGACATCAAGGGCGAGTACGGCCACCGTGCCGACTTCGTCTCGCGCCACGCCATCGAGGCTCGCTCGCGTCCTGCCGCCTGCGTCCGCTGTCACCAGCCCTCGAGCTGCGACTCGTGCCACGTGCGCAATCACGTCAGCGCCAACGGCAAGGATGCGTCTTCGCCGCACAGGGACAAGCCTGGATGGCTCCGCGACTCGGGCAGTGCGGACTTCCACGGACGCGCCGCGCGACGTCAGATCATCGAATGCGCTGCCTGCCATGACCAGGGACCTGCCACCAACTGCATCGGCTGCCACAAGAGTGGCGCCATCGGTGGCAATCCGCACCCTGCGGGCTGGCACAGCAACCTGTCCCCGTCCAATACGGAGATGTGCCAGTACTGCCACACCCGTTGATCGTCTGCTTCAGCCCCGCCCGAGTTCCCAACTTCACGCGGGTCTCAGCCAAGGAGGCTCCATGCGCTTCGCTCTGATTCTCTCCATCGTCGCTCTCGCCGGCTCGATCGCAGCCGCCGGCTGCAAGTCCAAGCCGTCAGATGCACCGATCCCCGTTGCTTCGGCCCCTGCTGTCGAATCACCGCCAGCGGCCAGCACGCGCCCGGGTGGGCCTACCCTCCCGTCCTTGCAGGGAAAGGTGCTCGAGACGACCGAGGTCGCGAACTACACCTATCTCCAGCTCGACACCGCGAACGGCAAAGTGTGGGCAGCCGTGCCGAAGACCAACATCGCCGTGGGCGACCAGGTGACCGTCGACCGTCCCATGCCGATGCGCAACTTCCACAGCCCCACGCTCAACAAGGACTACGACGTGATCTACTTCGGCGTGATCCCGGGCGGGGCCAACGCGAACATGGCCATGCCGCCGCATCCCACGCCGGCCGCGTCCGTTCCCAAGGACATCAAGGTCGCCAAGGCCAAGGGGCCCAACGCCTACAGCATCGAGGAGATCGCCAAGGACGCTACGAAGCTCAACGGCAAGCAGGTCGTGGTCCAGGGCATGGTCGTCAAGGTCAACACGGGCATCATGGACCGCAATTGGATCCACATCCAGGACGGTACCGGGACCGCAGATGCCAAGAGCAACGATCTGCTCGTGACCAGCAGCGAGGTCGCGAGGGTCGGCGAGGTCGTGGTCGTCAAGGGCAAGGTCGCAGTCGACAAGAACTTCGGCTCTGGCTACGCCTACAAGTTCATCGTCGAAGAAGCCTCGTTCGCTCCAGCCAAGCCCTAGAGCCTTCAGCCATCCCTGCCCCACAACGCGCGAACTGCGCCGAGCGCGGCGGTCGCAGCGGTCTCCGTGCGCAGGATGAACGGGCCGAACGACACGTCGTCAAAGCCTGAATCCCGGGCCTGCTGCACCTCCGCCTCGTCCAAGCCCCCTTCCGGACCGATGAGCACGGCGAGCGACGACGCCGTGGAGATGAGCTGCGCAAACTGGCTGATCGGGCGCGTTGCAAGCTCCCACAGACAGAGCCGGACCGATCCCCGGGGCACCATTTCAAGAGCGCGCTTCACATCGAGGTAGGGATGCAGCATGGGCACGTCGCCGCGACCGCACTGGCGACTCGATTCCGCTGCGATCCGCGCCCATCGCGAGCGCCTCGATTCGCTCGCCTCCGCAAGCTTCACGTCACAACGGGCCAAGCCCACTGGAACGATGTCGGTCACGCCGAGCGCCGTCGCATCGCGTACCGCAAGATCGAACCGCTCGCCCTTGCTCAGCCCTTGCAGGAGCCACAGCGGACGCAGCGCCACGAGCCTGGCTGCGCGAACGTCAGTCACGTCGCACACGACGCACTTTCGCGAGACCCTGACCACGACCGCGTCGGCCTCGAGCCGGGCCTCTGGGTCGAACACCACGAAGCGATCCCCTGCGCCGAGCCGATTCACCTTGGAGACGTAGTGGGATGCAAAGGCATCGAGATCGAGCAGGCCGACGTGCAACCCTGCTACGGGCACACGAAGCGCGCTCATCTCGCCTTCCGTAGCTCCAGGGCCACCCACTCGTCGCGCTGGGACACGTGCTCCATCTGCATGGGCGCGTACGCCTGCGCGACGTCGTCCTTCTGCGTGTCGAGCACGCCGGACAGGATCAAGAGCCCGCCCGGCGCAACGCGCGCGCACAGCGGCGCGGCCATTCCGATCAGCACGCGGGCTTCGATGTTCGCCACCACCACGGGATAGGCGCCTTGGAGCTGCAGCACGTCGCACGTGTCTGCTTCGATGCGGCCTGCAAATCCGTTTCGCTCCGCGTTCTCCACGACGACCGGAATCACGTCGGCATCGTTGTCGGTCGCTCTCGCCTTGGAAGCGCCGAGCATCAGGGACGCAAGCGCAAGGATGCCCGTGCCGCAGCCCACATCGAGGACTTCGCGCCCGGCCATCTCGGCGGCGTGACGCTCGATCGCGCCGACCACGAGCGAGGTGGTCGCGTGCAAGCCGGTGCCAAAGGCTCGGCCCGGCTCGAGCACGAGCACACGCTCGGAGCCCTGGGGAGCGTAGCTCTCCCACGGAGGACACACCACGATGCCCGGGCTCACGTGGAAGGGATGGAACTGCTCCTTCCACGCATCGCGCCAGGCGTCGCCGATCACTTCGTCGATGCGTGGCGATAGCTCGGGCGGCAGCGATTGCACCGCGGCAAGCGCGTCCGCGTGCGTCTCGAAGCTCCCGATCAGGGTCACGCATCCAGACATCGTCGCCCGCTGCAACGTTCCGTCGTCGCGCTCCTCCACCCCGTCAGCGCCCAGCTCGAAGAGCATCGCAGACATGACGTCGGCATCGTCGGGCGGCACGTCGATCACGACACGCGGGTAGCGTGGGAGTGCGGAGTTCGGCTTGTCGGTCATGGAAGCAGCAGACTACTGTTGGCCTACGGTGACGATCACGCGGCTGGTGGGAGGGCCGGCGCTTTCGGACGACTTGCGCGTGAGCACGAAGGCGGCCACGACGCCGCCGACGATGACGGCGCCGGTGCCAGTCCAGAACCACGGGCTCGAGAACAGCCCGCCGCCCTCCGCAGGCGCCGGAACGGCGATGCGAAGCGGGGCGAGCGCATCGCCGCGAGCGGCGATCGGCAGACCTTTGGAGTCGAGCGCTTCCAGGTAGTACTCCACCAACGGGGGCTTGACCGCAGCGCCGGGAATCGTTGTGCGGAACCGCGTGTCGCTCACCCTGGCTTCGACCTTCTCGAACTTCCCCTGGGAGCCGGTGCGATAGTGCAAGATCACCGAGCCAGTACGCGTGCCTGGATCATCGAGCTCGCCCGTGAGCTTGATCTCCTGGCCCTGCTCCTGCTGCGCTGGCGACGAGTGCTTGATCGACACGGGCTTGGGGGCAGGCGCTTCTTCGGTCACGAGCCCTGGCTTGCCGTCCGCTTCCCACTTCTTCTTCACCTCAGCGAAGAACTCCTTGAAGCGCGGCGATTCGCTCGAGCCGAGCGCGAACTCCGGATCCAAGGCGTACAGGCCACGCACCGCGGCTTCAGCCTCGTCCCTGTGGCTGAGCACGATGTAGTTGTAGGCGAGCAGACGGTAGATCTCGACGCGATCCTTCTTGGGGGTGTTGGGACGCAACAGGGCTGCCGACAGAGTCTGAATCGACTCCTCGTAACGTTGGTCCTCAAACAGGTTGCGGCCTGTCTGAAGAAGATTGCCCGTCGATGCAGCTGCGGACGGCGGTGGCGGCTTCTTGGCGTGCTGCGCCCACGCAGGGCCGGGGGTTGCGAGCGCCGCCGCACAGCAGGCGACACCCAGAGCCATCGGCGCGACGGCCCGAAGCAAGCGGTTTCGGCAGCGGGAAGAGCTAGCCATGAGTGGACGTTAGCACGTCGCGCGCTTCTGGCGGAACGGGCGAGATCACGGCTGGCGATGGACGCCGAAATACTGCCGCGCAGCCGGAACCGAGACCAGAACGCTCGTGCGATGCTCCGTGGAGGGGACCTGCTCGCCAGGCAGCAGCACCATGGCCGTCAAGCTGCCGCCGTAGACGCACCCTGTGTCGATCCCAGTGGCCCATTCGTGGATCTGCGGCGCCCTGCCTGCGTTGTGTCCGAACACAACGTGCGGCGGGCCCGCATACGTTTCCCCCCACAGGCGGCACTCGCGCGCCGTCGTCGGGTCACCCTCCGGCGTCATCCCCCGGATCGTCACCAGCAACCCAGGCTCTGTCTCCTCGATCTTGCGCCCTGGGACCATGCCGCCATGCACCACCCGCACGCCGTGCTCC
Source organism: Deltaproteobacteria bacterium (assembly GCA_016218915.1). GTDB lineage: Bacteria > Myxococcota_A > Polyangia > Polyangiales > Polyangiaceae > JACRCQ01. Next base: position 91,608 of record JACRCQ010000030.1, on the reverse strand, counting down.
GGCACGTCGAACCAGTAGGGCATCTCGCTCATCCATCGCGACAGGCCCTCGCCGATGCGCTCCGAGACTTCACGCAGCGCGCGGCTGACGCGTGGAGCTGCCTGCTTGCGCTGCCTTGCAGCGCGGTACATCAGCAGCTTGTGCTCGTGATTTCCGCGTACGACCACGGCACCGAGCTTGCGAACGAGCTTGACGACGCCGAGCGTGTCCGGGCCGCGACCGATCAGGTCGCCGACGAAGATGAGCTGGTCCTGGGGCCCGACGCCGATGTAGCTCAGCAGTCGCTCCAGCTCGGAACGACAGCCGTGCACATCGCCGACGATCACCGTACGGGCCATCGGAGCGGTTCGTAGTGCGCGCGGACCACGGCAGCAACGACGCTTTCCCGCTGCCAGGGGTGGATGCGCTGCAGGCTTGGGGGCTGCTGGGTTTGTCCGCCCTGGGGAGCCGATATTTCGGACTTTTCCAGATGAGGCGGCTAGGGTGTCAGCGTGGAGCCCTTGGCGACCACGACGATCCCACCCGGACTCACCCAGAAGCGCTTCTTGTCCTTCTCAAGGTCAAAGCCGATCTCGGCCTCGGGCGGGATCTCGACTCCCTTGTCGATGATCGCGCGGCGGATCCGCGCGCGTCGCCCCACCGACACGTCGTCGTGCAGCACCGACTCCTCGACTTCGCTGAACGAGTTGATGCGCACCCGCTGGCTGAGCACGCACCGGTGAATGCGTCCGCCTGATACGATCGAGCCTTCTGCCACGAGCGAGTCGGTCGCGATGCCCACACGGGCGTTGGCCTCGTCGCGGAACACGAACTTGGCAGGTGGATCATGGGTCTGGCCGGTGCGGATGGGCCATCGGCGGTTGTACAGGTTGAACCGCGGATGCACGGCGCTCAGATCCATGTGCGCTTCCCAGAAGGCATCGACCGTTCCGATGTCCCTCCAGTAGCCACGCTCGTATTCGTCCTCGCCCGGAATCAGGTTCTGCAGGAAGTCGTAGACCTGGAGGCGGCGTCGGGCCCGATGCATGGCGGGAACCAGATCGCGGCCGAAGTCGTGGCTCGAGCCGGAATCCCGGGAGTCCACTGCGAGCTCTTCGAGCAGCACGGCCGTGCTGAACACGTAGTTGCCCATGGAAACCAGAGTGTAGTTGGGGCGTCCGGGCATGGGCGGGGGGTCTTCGGGCTTCTCCACGAACCCTGTGACCTTGCCGCGCTCGTCGGCCACGATGCACCCGAAGGCGCGGGCTTCCTGGCGAGGCACGGGAATGGCCGCGATGGTGCAGTCAGCCCCGGTGTCCAGGTGCACTGCGATCATCTGGCGGATGTCCATCTTGAAGACGTGATCGCTGCCGAAGATGCAGACGATGTCAGGCGCTTCGTCGGTGATCACGTGCTGCGTCTGGTAGACGGCATCGACCGAGCCCTTGAACCAGCTCTTGCCGGTGCGCTGCTGCGCCGGGATCGTCTCGATGAAGTTGTCGAGGATGGGAGACATGCGCCACGCACGGGCCACGTGCTCCTCCAGCGAGGCGCTCTTGTACTGGGTGAGGATCTTGAGACGAAGCAGGCCTGAGTTCACCATGTTGGACAGGACGATGTCGATCAGGCGGTAGCGTCCACCGAACGGCACCGCTGCCTTGGTGCGATCGAGCGTCAGCGGCCCAAGCCGCCTTCCCTCTCCGCCGGCCAGGACCATGCCGAGCACTTGAGAGGGGTCGAACGAGGTTCGTAGGGAGCCGGGTAGGGCCATGGCAGAGGATCATCCATCACATGAGGCGGCGGTTGCCCAGCGCAATAGGGGGTTTGGGGCTGATATTGAAGCGGGGGGGACGGGGGGCGCGGCTGGGGGGCCGGGGTTCTTGGTGAAAGCACGAAGAATGCGCGCGCTTTTTTCATTCACCTTGCGAAGATCGCGCTCTCCGTGTTACGCGATTTCTGGCTCAAATAGACCCCATTGGGGGTCGTGGAGGAGCACGATGACCTTTTCGCGATCGGTTGCCCTGGCTGTGGCTGCCGCGCTTCCAGCGTGTGCGATGCTCCTGGCGCTTCCCGCCTGTGGGCCGAAGGATGACCCGTACCAGCCGCAGCCCGCTTACAGCGGCAAGCCGGTGAAGATGCCCGATGTGCCGACGCTCCCCGCGCGTCCTGTCAAGGTCGGCGATGCCTACACGGTCTGGGGAGCTGTACACACCCTGCGCAGTCGCGTGCACGACACCGAGGTCAAGGGCAAGGACATCACCATCATCGGCTGGATTGTGAAGTCGAACCTCACCGAGGCCCCGGCGTGCGCGGTCCACAAGACCGGCAAGGGCGACCCTGACGGCTGCAAGCCGCCGATCCCGGCGTTCTGGATCGCCGACGAAAAGGGCGACACCAAGCAGATGATCAAGGTCATGGGCTTCGCGTCGAACTTCGCGCAGATCTACGACGCGATCGAGAAGTACAAGAACGCGAAGGACGCCGACCCGCTGGTGCAGGACGAGTTCCTGGCCGTGCCGGTTCCGCGTCCCGTGCCTGCTGTGGACGGCAAGATCAAGATCACGGGCAACTACTCGTTCGCGTACACGAGAGCCACATCCGGCATCGAGACCGATCCCCGTTTCGGCATCATCACCTACCAGAAGATCGAGTACCTCGAGAAGCCGCCAAACCCGGCGCTCCTGCCGGGCATGAAGCCCTGAGCCGATCCACGTCGCGCTTCGCTCGACCCGCCTACCCCACCGAAGCCCTCGTTCTGACCTGCCTTGAGCCGTGGACCTCTGCGCAGCCCGGCCTCGTGTAGCCGGCACTTGCCCGCTCTCGGATTTCCGCTCCGCACCGCGGACCGGGGCATCCACGCGCAGCCATGAGCAGCGCCAAGTGCCCGGATCCGAAGAGACCGGCCTGGGTTCGCACGCGTCACGACGGGGTTGGGCTGTAGGGTCTTTGACCAGAAGCCATCCTCGCCTGTAAGCTCTATGCGACTACGGATCTGACATTGGTCGAGGACTGAGAATGCCCGATTTCAATTGGGAAGCCCGAGCCCGGAACGGAGAAATCCGCAAAGGGACGATGACGGCGGACAACATCAATGCTGTCGAGCAGCGCTTGCGACAGCAGCAAATGACGCCGACCACCATCAAGAAGAAGGCTCGAGAGCTCAACATCACCCTCGGATCCGGCGTCTCAGCCAAGGAGCTCGTCGTCTTCACGCGCCAGTTCGCCACGATGATCGACGCAGGCCTGCCCCTGGTCCAGTGCCTGGACATCCTCGCAGGCCAGCAGGAGAACAAGATCTTCAAGAACGTCTTGAAGGACATCAAGTCATCGGTCGAGCAAGGCGCGACCTTCTCCGATTCGCTTCGACGCCATCCGAAGATCTTCGACGAGCTCTACACCAACCTGGTCCACGCCGGCGAAGTCGGCGGCATCCTCGACACGATCCTCAACCGCCTCGCAGTGTACATCGAGAAGAACGTCAAGCTCATGCGCCAGGTCCGCGGCGCCATGACCTATCCGATCATCGTCATCTTCATCATGATCGGCGTCATGTTCGTGCTCCTCACGTTCGTCATCCCGGCGTTCGAAAACATGTTCAAGGACTTCGGCGCCAAGGATGCCCTCCCCAAGATCACGGTGATGGTCATCTGGGTCTCCAAGACCTTCGTCTCCTCGCTCCCGTTCCTCATCCCGGCTGTCATCGCCATGGTCGTCGGCGTCGGGGCCTTCTACCGACGTCCCAAAGGCAAACGGTTCATCCACAAGCTGCTTCTGACCCTGCCGGTCATCGGCGGCGTGATCCGCAAGATCGCCGTGGCGCGCTTCACCCGCACCATGGGTACGCTGCTGCAGTCGGGCGTGCCGATCCTCGATGCCCTCGAAGTCGTGGCAAAGTCAGCCGGAAACGTAGTGATCGAGGAAGGCCTGATGTACGCCCGCGTCAAGATCTCCGAGGGCAAGAACCTCGCGGATCCGCTCCTGGAAACCAAGGTCTTTCCCACGATGGTCGTGCAGATGATCGCGGTCGGTGAGCAGACCGGCGCTCTCGACCAGATGCTCAACAAGGTCGCCGACTTCTACGAAGAGGAGACTGACGTCGCAGTCGCTGCTCTTACGTCCATGATCGAGCCGTTGCTCATGGTGGTCGTCGGCGGAATGGTGGGCGTGGTTCTCATGGCCATGTACATGCCCATCTTCTCGCTCGCAGGCGCCATGAAGTCCGAATAGACATGAAGATCGACTTCGGCCTGCGCGACGAGACTTCGGCGCTGGGCAACCGCCTCGCCACGCTCACGCTGCTCCGGCTTGGATTCCTGTCGATCCTGCTGCTGATCGTGGGACGCTGGTACCTGCGGGATCTGCAGTGGACGTTCTCGACGCAGATCGCCCTCATTGCGCTCGCGTGCGGCTTCGCCCTGGCCGGCATCTACGCTGCCGTGCTGCGCTCCGGCAAGAAGCTGCAGGAGCTCGCCTACGCCCAGCTCATATTCGACCAATGCACCTGGACCGCGCTGGTCTACGTCACAGGCGGAGCCAACAGCGGTGCGTCTTCGCTCTACGGCCTCACCGTCCTGACCGGCGCGATCCTCGACGGTCTCCCTGCCGCGGCGTTTGCCGGAGCCGTCGGCTATCTCAACTACTTCGTGCTGTGCATGCTCTCGGTCACCCACGTGCTTGGTGGGCCAACGGATCAGAGCGACGTTCCCTATGCCGACACACCCGAGCAGATCATCTATCCGCTCGGCCTCAACGCCCTTGTGCTCGTGGTTGTCACGCTGCTCAGCGGATACCTGGCGGAACGCCTGAAGTCTGCTGGAGGCAAGATCGTCGAGGTCACTGAACGAGCCGTGCGTGCCGAGCGCCTCGCACAGCTGGGACGGCTTTCCGCAGGGCTTGCACACGAGATCCGAAACCCGCTGGGTTCCATCTCCGCGTCGGTCGAGCTGCTCCGCGACGCCAGGGGTCTGGGCGAGGACGATCGTCGGCTCTGCGACATCATCTCGTCCGAGGCCCAGCGCCTCAACGATCTGGTCACGGACATGGTCGACCTCTCGCGCCCTTCCAAGCCGGAGCTGGCCCCCACGGACGTTCCGCGGGTTGCTCGAGAAGTGGTCCAGCTGGCTGCTCGATTTGGCAGAAGCGCTCAGGACGTGAAGGTCGTGTACGAGGGACCGGAAGCTGAAGGTGAGGTCGTGGTCCAGGCCGATTCCCGGCAGCTTCGGCAGCTGATCTGGAACCTCGTGCGAAATGGAGTCCAATCCACGGCCCCTGGCACCCAAGTCACAGTGTGTGTGGACAAGCAACCAGGCCATGTTCTGGTCGAGGTAAACGATCAGGGCCCTGGGATCTCCCCTGAAGCTCGCGATCACCTGTTTGACGCATTCTTCACGACCCGCTCGCACGGCGCCGGCATCGGGCTAGCCGTGGTGAAGCGGATCGTGGACGACCACGACTGGACGATCGAAGTGTCCGGCCTCGGCGAAGGCGACGGCAAGACAGCGTTCCGCGTGCTCATCCCGGCAAAGAGCTGACCGGTTCCACGGCCATACCGCTTTGGGAGAGAGAATTTCCCGCGCGGGTGGAGCGTAGACCGCATTTGAATCATGGGCCCTGTTGATCCGTCTTCTTCCAAGAGTGCGCCGCGGCGGCAGGAGCCCCCTACGGTGGCTTGGAAGTGGCACCGATGTTGCTCTAGAGTCTGTCAGGCCCGCTGACGGCGGTTCCCGGAGAGTGAAGAAAAAATGAACAGGATTCTCAAGGCTGTCCTCGTCCCCCTGGCTTTTGCTCTTGCCCTCGGCATCAGCTCCTCTGCATTCGCGGGCGATGCCCAGACCTACATGCAAGCCCGTCAGACCGAGCTCAACACGGTGCTGCATCAGCCGAAGTCCCCGGCCCGCACTACGCGTGTGGCGGCGCTGCTGGATGCGATGTTCGACTACGACAAGCTCGCGCACGACTCGCTCGGCCGCAACGCGGAGGGCAAGACCGACGAGCAGATCAAGGAGTTCACCGACCTTCTCAAGCAGCTGGTCCGCAGGGCGTACCAGAAGAACATCGAGAAGACGCTCGACTACGAGATCCAGTGGGTGGGCGAGACAGGCGGCGACGATCACGCCACGCTGAGCACCACGGCGAAGTCGACCAAGCCGGGCGACAGTCAGGAGACCATCTCGATCAAGTACAAGCTCCACAAACGCGATGGGCACTGGATGGTGGGCGACGTGATCACAGAGGAATCGAGCCTGGTGAACACGTATCGCAACCAGTTCAACAAGACCCTCAACAAGGACGGGTGGGACGGCCTGATCCGCAAGCTCAAGAACAAGATCGCGACCGGCCGAACCTGACGCTCGAGTGTGTACGGCGGGCTGTGGTGTTGTCGCCACACCCGCCGTTGCCGTTCCATCCCCCTGCCCTTCGCAGAACCCGCCCAGGAGCTCCCCAGATGCCCCCGGAAGGGTCGATTCTGGGCCATCCTGGTGCGGACAAGCTACGCTTGGGTCATCGAGCGGAGCATGAACACCCACGAGCCGGCGCGCCCAGGACAACCCGAACCCCAGCCGGACACGGCATCGGGCGCGGTGCTCCAGTTGGCTGCCACCAGCGGCCACCTGAGCCTGGAGCTCCAGGCGCCGACCCGCGTGGGACCGATCGTGGTCTCCTCCCTGATCATGTCCCTGCCAGGGCTTCGGTTCCCCGTCGACCTGAGCGGCGGCGTGCCTCGATTCAGGCATCGACGCGGTGCCCTGGAGGCCTTGGGGCTGCGGGTGTCGCTCGCAAAGCTCGCAGAGCACCTCGCCCCGCGCGTGCGAAACGTCCTCGGCCCAGGCCCCTGCGACCTGGCTGTCCTGCCCTCGCACCAGGGGATCGTGTTCGGATTGCATCAGGATTCACGCGCACTGGCGTTCACAGCGCTGTTCGCGCCAGACGACGATTGCATCCGCTGGGTGGTCACGGACGCGAGGGCTTCGGGCATGGCGGTGCACAGCCATGGTGCCGCGCTTCGAGCGGCCGAAGCCATCGTTGGCAAGCTTGGAAGGCGGCAGGGAAGCCTGATCGTCTTCGATCGAGCCATCCCGAAGCTCGTTCGGGAACTGCTTATCGATGCAGGCGCGCGCGCACCGGACACCAGCGGCCTGAGGTTCACGGACTGGCAGGAGACAGCCGAAGGATTCGAGCTCGCCGCTCGCCGCGATGCGCCCATCCCGGTTCCTTCTCCCGGCGTGATACGCGCGATCGAAGCAGCGCGGCTCGCTGAGGAAGCCGATGACGCGATCGCGCGCGGAGACGTGGACGTTGCGCGCAGCGGATACCTCAAAGCTCTCGAGCATGCGCCCAGGCACCCCGACCTCTCGCTGCGATTCGTGGAGATTGATCTCCTGGCTGGAAACAGGCCTGAGAGCGCGCTCGGCCTGCTGATCGAAGCCATGCCCGCAGTCGACGGCGGCCTGGTTGCTGCCCGTCTGCTGGCCGCTGCCGGAGACCAGGAGGGCGCGATGGTCGCCTGCCGCCAGGCTTCGGAGCGCGAGCCCTTTGCCAAGCTCGCCTCGATGCTGCTCGTCGAAGCATCGGGGCACGCCAACGTTCTGCGCGATCGGCTCGCGCTGCTCGACGATGCCGTGTCTCGATCTCCCGGGCTCGTCACGGCACGCTGGGAGCGGGCGCGAGCGAGGCTGTCGCAAGGCGACGCGAAGGGAGCCGCAGCGGACCTGGAGCACATCGAGGCTGCGACCCACGGCAGCGCGCATCGCTTCGATGCGTGCTACGAGGCAGGTCGCACGCTGCTCGAGGCTCGAGTGCCTGCAGAGGCATCTCGCTTCTTCCAGAAGGCCTTGCGCTACGTGCCTTCCAGCCCTGATGCGAGCGCAGGGCTCGCCCGCGCGCTGCTCGCAGTGGGCGACGGTCCGCGCGCGGTGGCGCTCCTTTCACGCGCAGTCGGGCTGGCGAAGCGCGCGGAGCCGCCCCCTGGCCTGCTCCTCGAGCTTGCCACGGCTCTCGCGGAAATCACCCACGACCTCCCTGCCGCCATCGCCCACGCCCGATCCGTGCCGTTCGGAGTCCCGGAGACGGTCGCAGCGCGCGTGCTCGAGGGACGATGGCGCGCAGTGCTCGGGGATATCGTGGGCGCGAGCCAGGCGTATGCCCAGGCGCGCGAAGCGCTGGAGAGCATGCCGTCCGCAGCCGAGATTGCGTCCGACTGGCTGGTCGAGGCGGCGCGTTTCGAGCTCGATGTGCGCCACGATCCGAGGACCGCGCAGGCGCATCTGGTCGCTGCGCTTCAACGCCATCCGCGCGATCCCTCCGCACGTTCCCTGTTCCGCAGGGTGGGGAGCCTGCTGGCCGGGCTTGACGAGCCCCCGGCTGCGGCGAAGCCCGAAGTCGCGAGCAGGGATCCCGATCCATCCCCTGCCCCGTCGGCTGCGAGCCTGCCCGAGGACGACGAAGCGGAGATCCCGAGGCTGACCCAGGCGGTGCAAGGCAATCCGAACGATCGCGAAGCAGTCGCCAAGCTCTGCCTCGTGCTCGAACGCGTGGGGCGGCACCTCGACCTGTTCGCCCTGGTGTCTGCGCGGCTCGAAGAGAGCACATCGCAGGACGATGTGGCGATGCTCCGTCGCTATCGACGTTCAGCGCTGCAATCGTTGGCCAAACAGGCGCGGGATGCGGGGAGGGTCGACGAAGCCGCGCTCTACGAGCAGGCGCTCGAGGAGCCCGACGCGCCACAGGGCTGACCGGCTACTTGCCAAGCCCGCCCGGCCGCAACGGCCCAAGAGAAGGCTCTTGCCAGGGCATGCGCATCGGCAACCCTGCACCCTTGCGGAACTGCGTGTGCACGGCCCTTGTGACCGGGCCCGGCTCCCCTGCGGCCACAGGCTCGCCATCGATGCGGACCACCGGCAGCACCTCCCGCACCGTCGACGAGATGAACACCTCGTCGGCCGAGGACAGATCCCCGCGGGTCAGCGTGGTGATGCGGACCGGCGAGTTGATCGCGGCCGCGGCCTCCAGCAAGCCGATGCGCGTGATGCCGGGCAGGATCCCTTCGGACTCGGGCGGTGTGAGGATCACCTTGTCCTTGACCACGAACACGTTCGACGTCGTTCCCTCGAGCACCCTGCCCCGGCCATCGACGATGATGGCTTCCTTGGCGCCCTTTGCGTAGGCCTCGCGAAGCGCGAGCAGGCTCACGAGGTAGTTGGCGACCTTGGCGCCCGCGGCCGGGGTGTTGTCCGTGGTGCGCTCGGTCTGCACGAGCACCACGCCGATGCCCTTGCGGTAGTCGTCGGCGTGGGGAAGGACGATCGGCTCGACGAGAATCACGCGCAGCGGCTCGCGAGCGAGGGTCGGGTCGAGCCCGAGAGGGCCGATTCCTCGGGTGATCTGGACTCGCACGACCAGCTCACCTGCTCCGCTGGTCTGCGCTACGGCGCTCAGGATCTCGGCCTCCAGGGCTTGCCGCGAGACGGGCATGTCAATGGCCACACGCCCTGCGGATTGGAACAAGCGCTCTACATGCTCGGCCAACGCATACGGCTTGCGGTCGTAGGTGCGGAGCACCTCGAAGATCGAATCGCCGTAGAGAAAGCCGCGATCGTGGACGGAGACGACCGCGCGATCGGGCGTGACCACCTCGCCGTTGATGAGGACGAGGCTGCCAGGTTGAGCTTCCATCAGGTGTTCTCCTCGCTCGCGGGGGCGAGCGTTGGTAGGGGCTTTTCGGCCAGCGCTTCGCGGGCCTGGGAGCGAGCTGCCTCGACGGCATCGGCGAGAGCCTGAACAGGCTCGTGCTCCAGCGCCGGGGCCGGCAGCAAAGGAGCACCCAGCATCACGACGACCCTGCTGAACGGCAGCGGTATCTCGAAGCGGTCCCAGCTCGACCGGAGTCGAACCACCGAGGCGCAGGCTGCGACGAAGGGCACGACGACGCCGCCGGACCGCGAAGCGGCCACCAGCGCACCTGTGTGAGGAATGCGTCGAGGCCCGCGCGGTCCGTCGAGCGCAAAGGCTCCGTCCCAGGCGTCACGCATCCTGTCCACGATGCCGGCCAGGGCTGTGCTGCCGCCGCGCGACGAGGACCCTCGCACCGTTCCCACGTCCAGGGCTTTGAATGCCCACGCGAGTATGTCTCCATCGCGCGACAGGCTCACCATGGCCACGGTGCGTCGACGCCTTCGGAACGCGAGCAAGGGGAGGATCTGTCCGTGCCAGAAGGCGAGGGACCAGGGTACGTGCTTGCAGGCATCGAGCGCGGGATGGACGATCGCCGTGACTCGCAGCGAGGCGAGCCACAAGCGAGCGACCAGGCCCAGAAGCAGGCCCAGGGCAGCCCGCGCCATCGCGGCTATTTCTTGAGCTCCTTGAGCAGGTCCTGGGCCTTCTGGAATGAAGCATCGTTCTCGAGCGCGCGCTCGAGCATCTGGATCGCCTTCTTGTCGTCGCCCTGACGATGGCTGATCTCGCCGAGCCAGTAGAAGACCTCGGCCTTGCTGATGGGCGCCTTGTCGTCGAGACGCTGCAGCAGCAGTGCCCGGAACGTCTTCTGGGCGCGCTCCAGGTCATTCATGTCCATGGCGAGCACGCCGAGGTCCACCAGGATGGCGAGGTTGCCGGGGTTGATGCGGAACGCTTGATCGAGCTCCGCGAGTGCGCGCTCCTTCTCGCCGTCGGCGGCGTAGGCCTTGGCGAGACGGTGATGGATGTCGGCGAGCTCCTTGACGCGCTTGCCGGCATAGGACTCGACGATCTTTTCGAGGGCCTTGACCGCATCCTTGCCGCGCCCGGAGGAGCTGTAGGAATCGCAGAGGGACAGGAGCAGATCGCGATCGTCGGGTGCCAGCTCGCTCGCCTTTTCGAGCAGAGCCGCCGCCGCAGCGCCGTCCTTGCGCTTGGTGGCGTGGATGTCGGCCGCCGCCCGCAGCAGCTTGACCTTGGCGGGCGCATCGGGCGCTGCCTCCGCATCCTGCGCGATGAGATCGGCCACTTCGGCCCAGGCGCCGGTGCGCTCGTAGAGCTTGCGAAGCCTCTCCCGAACCGCGGTCGAGTCGGGCTTGGACTTGAGGCCATTCTCAAGCACACGCCTGGCACCCGCATCGTCCTTGACCTTGCCGAACAGGTCCGCAAGGCGCATGGCCAGGTTGATCGCCTCCTCGCCCTCGAGCATCGCCAGGACCTTCTCGAGGATCTCGGCGGCCTGCGCCGGCTCTCCCTTGGCCTCGTACAGACGGCCGAGGGCTTCGAGCGCGCCGCGATGCAGCGGCTCGCGCGAGAGCACCTGCTGGTAGGCTTCGATCGCCTTGGCAGTGTCGCCGAGCCTGGACTCGTAGACCTCGCCGAGGCGCACCGTGAACGTGAGCTCTGCCGCTGAGTCCCCTCGCCCCTTTGCGAGGTCGATCTGGCTGGTGAGGAGCTCGGCGAGCTCCTGATCCCTGCCGCTCTTCTCGTAGAGCTGCGACAGCGAAACCACGGCCTCGGTCTGCCCCGGCTCCTCTTCGAGAACCTTGTGGAGAACGCCGATCGCATCCGAGACCGCGTCGAACTTCGACGCGAGCAGGTGTGCGAGCTCGAGCCTCAGGTCGTTGCGCTCCTTGGCGCTGGTTGCCACGTCGATGAGGCGCTCGAGCAGGCTGGACAGGTCCTTGTCCCGTTTCTCGGCGGCGTACAGCTCACGGAGTGCCGTGGCGGCAGACTTGTCGTTGGGCTCTGCATCGAAGATCTCCTCGAAGATCTCGAGGGACCTGGAGTTGTCGTGCAGCTTCTCGCGAAGCACCTCGGCGGCCTTGTGCTTGAGCGTGAGGATCGCCGGACCGTCAGCGGTCAGCTCGGCCCGACGCAGCAGCAGCTTGACGACCTCCGGGAAGTCGCCAGCCTTCTCGCGGAAGCGGGTGAGCTCCTCGAAGGCCCACAGGTAGGCTTCGTCGTGCTCCACGAGCTGTCGGAGAACCTGCTCGGCCAGGGTCTCGTCGTGGAGCGTGCCCTCCGCGAGCGTAGCCGCCTCGCGGAACAGGTCGCGCCGCTTGTCGGAATCGATCTCGAGCAGCGCGCGCTTTCGCAGGGTGTCGATCAGGTCTCGCTCGCGTCCCGGCTCTCGCTGCAGCGATTCGATGGATCGCACCAGCTCGAGGTTCTCCGGATCGCGCGCGAGCGCCTTGCCGAGGGCATCCTCGGCCGACCGGGCGTCGGCGAGCTTGTCGCGGTACCAGCCGGCCAGGCGTGCGAACAGGTCGCGCGCGGTGGCCGAATCGATCTCGGTCGCGCCTTCCATGGCCTTGGCGAACGCACGGGCTGCCTCGGTCCACTGGCTGTTGATCGCTGCGAGCCGCTCGATCTCCTTGAGGGTATCGAGATCCGACGGCTCGTCACCGAGTGCATCCTCGAGAACCCGCTGCGCGCGGCGCGTGTCGCTTGCCTGATCCTCGAGCACGCGTGCGAGGTCGTGGCGCATGCGGAGGCGATCCGAAGCAGAGCCCGCGAAGGAGATCCGCTTCTCGAACAGAGTGGCCAGGCGCTGGAAGTCCGCGCGGGCGCGGTACACCGTCTCCAGGGCGGTGGCCGCCTCCTCGAACAGCTCCTTGTCCTCGGTCAGCTCCTCGAGCACCTCGCGCGCCTTCTCGTGCTCGGGCGCGCGCTCCAGCGCCATTCTCAGGGTCTCGAGGCCCTGGGACTTCTCCTTGAAGGCCTTGATCTGCAGGACTGCGAGCCGGTGGTACAGGTCGGCCTGCTTGACCGGATCGGTCTCGACCGAGACCCGGCGCTCCAGGATCTCGCCGAGCTCGTGGTGGTTGTCGAGCTTGGAGTGGAGCCGATCCAGCGCTTCCAGAAGGTCGGGCGCATCGCCCGCATGATCCAGCGCCTTGGCGTACGCCTCCACCGCCCGCTTTTCGTCCGACAGCTTCTCCTCCGCGATCCGGCCCAGCCGGGTCCACAGATCCCGCGCCACCACGCCGTCGAATGTGCCCGCGGCCCGCTCTGCAAGCGAGTCCGCGTATCGGCCGAATCCGCTGCACGCCCCGGCCAGCCGCTCGATCTCGCCGTGGGACTCCTGGTCGTCAGGCGTCTCGGCAAACGCTCGAAGCATCGCATCGAGCGCCTTGGAAGCGTCCGACAGCGACTGGTCGTAGACCACCGAGATGCTGCGCAGCGTACGCGCCCTGTCCGCAGCGTCGTTCTGGGCCTTGAGGCGCATCTCGAGGACCGCAACGAGCGTGTCGAACTGCGAGTTGTTGCGAAGGACCGGCTCGAGGATGTCCGCAGCCGTGAGCCGCAGCTCCTCGTGATCGTCTCCGATCTGGCGGACCGCATCGACGGCGACCTTGTCCGTGGCCGATTCCTCGAGCACGAGGCGGAAGGCCTCGAGAGCCTCGGAAGCCTCGGCCATCTCGCCGGCAAGCAGCTTGCCGATCTCGCGACGCAGAGCCACGCGGTCCTCCTGCGTCTCGGCGACGTTGGCTTCGAGCCGCAGGGTGTCGAGCAGATCGGACCACATCGACTCGGCGCGGTAGAGGCCTTCGAGGGTCCGCAGCACCGGACGATCTGCGGGGCGCACTTCCAGGGCGCTGCGCAGGGAGTCGATGGCTGCCTGCCGATCGTTGATCTGCTTCTCGTAGCGCTCGGCGCTCTGCACCAGCAGCTGGTACTTCAGGTCGGCTTCGTCGTCGCCTGCCAGCTCCACACGTCGCTGGTAGAGCTCCACCAGCCGCCGCGCGTCGTCCTTCTGCTCGTACAGATCGATCATGCAGTCGATCGTCCAGGCGCTCATCGGATCGAGCTCCAGGGCGCGCTCGTAGGCCTGGATGGCCCCGGGAGCATCCTCGAGCATGTCGCGCTTGGCCTCGCCCACGCGACGCCACACGCCGGCGCGCTCCTCGTCGCCGCCAACCAGCTCCGCCTTGCGCGTCAGCACGCGAACCAGCATCGTCCAGTCGCTCAGCAGCGTTGCGAGGTAGTCCATCTTCTCGAGCGGCGCAGGATCGGTCTCGTCGACCGCGAACAGACGCTCGTAGGCCTGCAAGGCACGACGCGGATCGTCGCGGCGCTGGTCGTGGACGACTGCGAGGGCACCGAGAAGGTCGCGAAGCACGATGCCGTCGGCATCGGCTGTCGCCGCTTCGTAGGCCTCGGCAAGCTCGTCCCAGGCCGCGAGCGCTTCGGCGAGACGCTCGAGCTCCGCACGGACGTCCGCATCCTCGGCGTTGATCTCGAAGGCCGCGCGCAGCGCCTCGAAAGCTCGCCGCTTGTCGTTCCCGCGCTGCTCCCACAGACGGGAGGTCTCGCGAAGGATGTTCACCCGATCCACGTCGTCGCCCGCCAGATCGAAGCGCTGGGCATTGAGGTGGATCAGCTTGCGCCAGTCGTCAGCCCCTTCGTGGATCGGGAGCAGGATCTCCACGATCCGCTCCTTGTTGTCGTCGTCGGAGGCCATCAGGGCCTCGAGGTCGGCCACGGCTTCCTTGTGGGAAGGCAGCCTGCGCACGATCTCCTCGTACTGGTCGATGGCCGCGCCGATCTCCTTGATCTCGTCGCGCTGGAGCCGCGCCAGGGCGAGGCGGTACTCGCACGCCTTCTCCACTTCCTCCTCGTTCTCTGCGCGCTGCAGGTACAGCTCGGCCAGCTCGTTGAATCGGCCGCGCTGACGGTACAGCTCGGTCAGAGCATCCAGAGAGATCGCGTCGCGCTGATCCACGTCCAGCGCCGAGCGGTACGTGTCGATCGCCTTGTCGAGGTCGCCCAGGGCGTTGCGCTCCAGGTCCGCGATCGTGTGGAGGATCTTGATCCGATCGACAGGATCGAACCTGTGGTCCAGGGCGCTGGTGTACAGGGCGACCCGCTCCTGCGGACGCTCCGCCTTGATCAGCAGCTCGTCGATGGCCGTGAACAGCTCTCGAGAATCGGGCTCGAAGTCCAGGGCGCGACGATAGAACGTCAACGCACGATCGATCTGGCCGAGCTGTGCGAACAGCTCGCCAGTGCGACGCGCGAGCTTGGCCGTGGCCGGCTCGTCGGAGGTGATCTTCTCGAGCTCCGAGGCGAAGATCTCGGCGAGCCGCTTCTCGGCTCCTGCGACCTTGGCCTGGCTCTCGAGCTGACGCCACGTGTCCTGATCGGTGATGTCCTCGTGCAGGAGCTTGGCCGTGGTCTCGAGCGCAGAGGCGAAGTTCTCCTCCTGCTCCTCCTCCATGAGGGCGAGGCGACGCAGCAGCTCGCGCCGCTTGTCGCTGTCCTGGCTCGAAGCCAGGCGCGCCTCGATGGTCACCTTGACGCGCTTCCACTCGGCGCGGTTCAGGTAGAACGGCTCGAGCATCTCGGCGGCCCGTGCCCGGTGCTCCGGATCCGGCGCGCTCTCCAGCAGCCGCTCCAGCTCCGCGATCGCTCCCTCGTGCTGCCCGTCGATGGCCAGGGCCTCGCCCAGCTCGTCGAACGCCCGCATCGGATCATCGAGCCGCGCATTGGCCACCTGCGCGATCTTCACGCGAAGATCGGCCTTGTCGGCCGGATCGCGCTCCAGCTGACGCTCGTAGAGCGCAACCAGGTCGTTGAAGCGGTCGGTCTCGGTGTACAGCTTCTCCAGCGCCTGGATGGCGTCGGCATCGAGATCGATGTCGAGCACCGACTCGTACACGGAGATCGCTGCCGGGCGATCCTGCAGCACTTCGCTGCAGAGCCTGGCCTGGCGGAACAGCAGCTGCTTCTTCTCCTGCTCGTTCTCCGCGACATCCACCCTTCGGCGGATGATGTTGAGAAGCGCGTTGGCGTCCCCGGCTTCCTCGTAGAGCGATTCCAGGGCCACCAGCGCCCGACGGTCGTCGCCCCGGATGTCGAGGGCCTTGATGTAGTACTCACGCGCCAGATCGCGATCCGCCAGCTCCGTACGCGCGAGCTCGGCGATCCGCAGCGTCACGTCGAGCTGCACGTCCCCATCCAGGATCTGCCCCACCACCTCGCGCAGCAGCGTCACCAGGTCCGGGAACCTGCGGGTAGCGGTCGCGAGCCGCTCCACCTTCTCGAGCCAGGGCTGCACGGAGTCGGTGCCCGCGGCCTCCTTGAGCCCGGAGACCGCGAACTCGAAGGCGCGCCGTGGATCGCTCAGAGGTCCTTCTGCGACGCGAACGGCCTGCTCGAGCAGGTCGAGCCGCTCCGAGGGCGAGAAGCTCGTTTCAGCCTCGATCTGGACGACCCGGAGCAGCCGCTCGTGGTCGCCGTCCGCCTCGTAGAGCGGATGGAGCACCTGCGCGGCATCGCGCCGGGCTGCAGGCTGCTCGAGGAGCTGCTCGAGCGCGTTGCGGCTCGGGCCATGGCTCGGCTCGATGGTGAGCGCCTGCCGGTAGGCTTCGAGCGCGCCCATCAGATCGTCCTGATGCGTCCTTCGGACGTCGCCAAGGCGCACCAGCAACGCGAGCCGATCCGCCGGCTCCTCTGCGAGGTTCAGGTCCGCATCGAGGGTCTCGGCGAGATCCACCCAGCGCTCCGCCTTCTCATAGAGCGCTTCGAGCGCCTGGAGCGTGGGGCGATCCGGTCCGAACTCCTCGAGGATCGCGCGCCACGACGCGATCCCTTCGGTCACGTCGCTCAGCTTCTCCGTGAGCGTCTGCGCGATGCGGATCATCAGCCGCCGCCGCTCGTCGGAGTCCGACGAGCTCTGCTCGCGCGCGCGCAGCACTTCCACCAGCTCGCGCCACGCCTGCACCTTCTCGTACAGCCGCTCAAGCGCGCTGAGCGCAGTCACGTCTGCCGGGTTGTCGCCCAGCCGTGCCCGCCACGCATCGATCGCTCCCTGCTGGTCGTCGGTGATCGTCTCGCAGATCTCTCCGAGACGTCCGTAGATCTCGGCTCTTCGCGTGCCGTCGTTCTCGAGCTTCACCTCGGTCCGGAGCATCTCCACGAGCGCGCCGTGGTTGCCGGCGCTGGCGTAGATCTCCTCGAGGGCCCTGGCCGCAGGCAGCACCAGATTCGCGTCCTCCGCATCGATCTCGAGGATGCGGCGGTAGACGTTCTCGGCGCGCTTCGTGTCCGAGAGCTGATCACGGTAGATCGAGGCGACCTCCATGAGGATGGAGCCACGGGTCTCGGGATCCTTCGAGGCTCCCGCGGCCTGGGACAACACCTCGGCCACTCGCTCGTGGGCGCCGATGCGCCGGCCGATGTCCACCAGGCGCGATCGCGCCTGGACATCGATCGGATCCAGCGGCACAAGCTTCGCAAGCGCGTCGACCGCTCCGGTGTCGTCGGCCAGACGCTCGTCGCGCAGCGTCGCGATCCTTCGCAGCAGATCCCGCTTGAGGTCGTCGTCCTGCGCGGACTCGAGCCGGATGTCGAGCACGCGGACGAGGTCGCGGATCTCTCCGCGCGCCTCGTAGACCACCTCGAGCACCTCGGCAGCGCGCGAGCGCAGCTCGGGCACCTCCAGGATGCGCTCGACCAGCGCGCGGGCATCGCGCTGGTTGGGCTCGATGCGCAGAACGTCTTCGACGTGCGGCAGCGCGCGCGCCGGGTTCGCCAGGTTGTCGAGCTGCAGCGAGCCGAGCCTGAGCTTGATCTCCACGACCTCGGCTCCGGCTGCGGTCTCGAGGCGATGCTCGAGCAGCTGCACCAGCTTCTCGTAGCGCTTCTCCGAGGCGTACAGCTTCTCGAGGGCGAGCACCGACGGCTCATGCAGCGTGTCGATCTCGAGGATGCGCTCGTAGTAGTCGATGGCCTTGGGTGCGTCCTCGATGATCTCCTCGCACACGATCGCGACTTCGGCGAGCAGCTCGACGCGACGCACCGGGTCGGTGGTGCCTGTCACGGACTGGGCATAGAGCGCCTCCAGGTCGGCCCAGCGCTCGCGTCCGGTGAGGATCTGCTTGAGACGCAGGAACGCCCGGTCGTTGGCAGGCTGGCGCGCCAGAACTCGATTCAGGTACGGAATCGCTCCGTCCTGATCGCCGAGAAGCTCGTCATGCAGGCTCGCCGCACGCTCGCAAAGCTCGACCTCGATGGCGTCCGCCAGCGGAGGCGTGGCTTCCAGCGCGTCCTTGTACGCCTTGGCGAGCTCCGATGGACGCTGCGCTGCCCCGGCCAGATCCGAGGCACGGTTCCACAGCACCAGCTCCTCCGGGAACTCGGCCACCGCCTTGAGCACCACGTCGAGCGCGGTCGGCGGGTCGGCCAGCTTCTTCTCGCAAACGTCGATCAGCCGGCTCAGCAGCTCGAGCCTGCGTCCCCGGTCGGCCGTGCAGTCGATGAGCACGCCCAGGGCCGAGGCTTCCTTCGAGGCATCGCCGAGCTTCGCGTGGACTTCGACCAGGACCTCGGCTGCCCGTGCGCGGGTCGCGTCGACCTCCGCCAGGTTGTCCAGCACCTTGATCGCACGATCCGCGTCTGCCCCGTCGTCGAGCGCGCGCACGCACGCATCGAGCGAGTCGGCGTAGCGCTCCATGCGCGGATACAGCTCCGCAAGCTGAAGCTCGAGCTCGCCGCGGTCACGGCCATCGCTCAGGTCGCGATGCTGCTCGATCACCTGGGCTGCGCCAGCAAGATCCAGAGAGGCCACGAGAAGGCGAGGCAGGTTCGACAGCGCCGCCGCGTTCGCCGCGTCGAGCCCCAGTGCCCGCTGGAAGAGCGCCACTGCACGCGCCGCCTCCGAGAACACCTCCTCTTCGAGCGTCGCCCACTCCACCAGCAGCCGTACGGCCTCGTCGGCCGGAGCGCGCTTGATGCGCAGCTCGAACAGCCAGCGCAGGTCGTCACGACGATCGGTCGCCCGCAGGATGCGGTCGAGCGTCGAGATCGCCATGTCGTCGGAGGGATCCTCCTCCACCAGCGCGCGGTACGTCTTGATGGCCTCGTCAGCTCGCCCGAGCTCGGTGGCGTAGACCTCCCCGAGCCGCACCTGCAGGTAGCGGTGCTCCTTCTCGGGCATGTCCTTTTCCTTGGCGAGCCGTCCCTCGATCGCATTGACGAAGGGCTCCCAGGCGCCTGCAGCTCGCGCGTAGTCCTCGAGCATCTGCAGCGCGCCTTCGGCGCGAGGAGCGAACTCGTAGCCGCGACGCGCGTACGCGAGAGCGGCCGCCTTGTCCGACAGCTTGTGGCCCGTGACGTCCGCCAGCTTGCGCAGCAGCGAAAGCTTCTCGTCCGCATCCTCCGACTTCGCGAGCAGGATCTCGTAGAGCGCCGGCAGCCGGCTCCACCGCTCGTCGGACTCGTAGATCGGCACGAGGGCGCGGGCCGCCCGGGTGTCGTCGGGACGCACGCTCAGCACGCGCTCGTAGGCGCGGAAAGCGCGCTCCGGGGCGGTGAGCCTGCCTTCGTAGACTTCGGCGACGCGGAACGACAGGTCGACCTTGACGCTGGGGTCAGCGGCCTTGTCGGCAGCGGACGACAGCACCTCGGCGAGCCCTTCCCAGTCCTCGTTCTGCGAGTACAGGTCGGTCAGCCCGTCGTAGTCCTCTGCGGCCAGGTAGGCGTCACGAAGCACGCGCAGCGCGCGCGACTGCCCCGGGCGGATCTCGAGCACCCTGCGCCAGGCGCCCGCGGCCTTGCGCGGGTCGTTGAGACGCTCGGAGTAGATCTGCCCAAGCTTCTGTAGCACGTTGATGCGCGTGTTCTCGTCGGCCGCCTGCTCCACGCGGCGCTCGAGCACCTCGGCGACGGTCGCGAAGTCCTTGTCGCGCTCCGCCTGCTTCTCGAGCGCGTCCATGATCCCTGCGGCGTTCGGATCGATCTCGAGCACGCGCTTGTACAAGCTGATGGCGTCCGCGGACTTGTCGAGACGCTCCGAGGCGAGCTTGGCCATCTCGACGTAGAGCTGGAGCTTCTGCGACTCGTCGACGACCTCGACCTCCTTCTCGAGAAGGGCGTAGAGCTGGGGCCAGGCGCGACGGCGGTTGTACAGCTCGCGCAGACGGGCGCGGGCTTCTTCGTCGGTCGCATCGATGCGGAAGATCGCTTCGTAGACCTCGGTGGCATTCTGCACGTTCTGGAACTGCTCCATCCAGCGCTTGCCCGCCGCACGAAGCAGCGTGAGCTTCTCTTCGCGATCGTCGCTCAGCTCCGCCAGCTTCTGCTGATGCACCAGCAAATCGCGCCAGCGCTGCAGCGCTTCGTACACGCGGCACAGCTCGCGCACCGCGTCCACAGCCTTGTCGTCCAGCGCCAGGATCTGCCCGAGCACCGTGACCAGCGCGCTGTCGCTCTTGATCTTGTCGCGGTAGACCTCCGCGATCTCGCGCAGCACCAGCAGGCGACGCTCCCGCTCCTCGGTGGGCGTGCGCTCGAGCTCCTGACGCAGGACGTCGATGAGCGAGGTCCACGCTTCGGTCTGACGGTACAGACGCTTGAGCGCCGCGCGCGCGTCGTGGTGATCCGGATCCTGACGAAGCAGCGTCTTGTACTGCTCGATCGCCTTGCCCGAATCCTCGCGGGTCTCGGCCAGCTTCGCCAGCTCGCCCGCGATCTGGGTGCGCTGCTCGCCTTCGCCCAGGGAGCGCTGCGCATCGGTGAGAATCGACATCAGACGCGCGACGTCGCCCTGCTGCTCGCACCACTCGCGGTAGAAGTTGAGCATGCCGGGGTGGGCAGGCTCGGCGCGACGCACCTTGTCGAAGTAGGGCTCAGCGAGCTCGGGGTGGCCGCGCATGCGCCATTGCACCATGGCGATCTGGAGCCAGATGCCGAGGTCCTGGCCAGAGCGGTATCCGCCCCCGCGCAGCTGGTCCTCGTACATCGCGACCAGGTGCTCCCAGCGCTCGCTCTTGCTGAAGAAGTCCGACAGGAAGCTCATGGCCTCGGCGTAGCCGGGGCTCAGGTCCAGCGCGCGCTCGTAGGCTGCCACGCCTCGCGCCTCGTTGCCGAGCCTCCGAACTACCACGCGCGCCAGACGGATCAAGGCCGCGAAGCGCTCGTCGCGCGACGACGCTTCGGTCGCGAAGCTCTCGAGCACGCGAGCGACATCTTCCCATCTGCCTGCATCGCGGTAGACGCGCTCCAGCAGCAGGCCCGATCGACGGTTCTTCGGGTCGAGCTTGAGCGATTCCTCGAGCAGCTCGATGATCTCTGGGACGGTCTGCTCGGAGCGGCCGTAGCGGAAGATCATCTCAGCGGCGGTCGCCAGCATCGAGCTGGTGAGCTCGGGCTCGTCGACCTTGCGTGCCTCCGCGATGTTGCGATCAGCGATGGTCCGCCACTCGGCGCGCTGGTCCTCGTTGCGCTCCACGGCTTCGGTGGCCGTGGGATCGCCAGGACGAATCTCCAGCAGACGCTTGTAGGCTGCGGTCGCCCGCACGTCCTCGAGCAGCTCGTCTTCGAGAACCCGCGCCAGCTCCGCTTGCATGATCGGCTCCTGCGGCGAGCCGCCGATCAGCGAGATGCCGTACTCGAGGAGAGTCGCGACGGCCGACCACTCGCGACGCATCTCGTGCTCGCGTCGAGCAGCCTCCAGGAGCGACACCAGCTCCTCGCTGGTCATCCCCACATCCGGTGCCGTGATGGCATCCTGCAGTTCGAGCCAGGCATTCTCGTTGTCCGCGTCGTCCTGCAGCAGCCCAAGAGCAGTTCGGATTTTCTGCGCGCTCATCATCACCCCAACACCTGATCGTCGTTACCAACGCATTCGTTTTCGGACCGCGAGCAGACCCAGCGGACACGCCCGACGCTCGTGTCGAAAACTGCCAGAAACCCCGGTGTGAAAAGGCGAAAACGCCTGTTCAAGCCGGGGTTTACTTCAAGGCGCAGCGATGCTACGCCGCGGTCTGTCCAGACACAAGATGTCCCAGCTCTCCGATCGCATGGAAGCAACCGGGCGACGGATCAGGTTGGACTTGTGTACCCGTGTTCCGCGACGAGGTGGCGCAAGGGCGGTGGCTCGCACGCCACTCCCACACCGGAGCCAGAACCTCGATCCGCGCCCTGCTCCTCGAAGGAGCCTCTTCTCCCCGTCGAATCCTCTCGCTCAGCGTCCGAACGTTCACCCCAGGCCCGCGCTCCCTTGCCGCCCTCGCCACGCCTCCTCGTCATCCAAGAAACGCACCCCCAACGTCAACGAAGGGTTGACAACACCCTGCCTGCAATGCCTCGGCAAGGAATGTTCTGACGGCTCCGCTCGTAGACCGCTTCACCAACCCTTGCCTCGTCTCCCCGTCGTGCCCCCCTCTTCGAATGTGCTATTGGGTCCCATTGCATGCCTTGGGCCCCAGCCTCGTCGAACGGGGTAGATGTAAGGTGCTCCCCAAGGCACCGTTCTCCAGGAAGAGTCCAGCAATGCATAGACCGCGCTCCTTCACCGTCGCCTTCGCTGCCCTGCTCGGGGTCGTTGCCCTCGGAACTGCAAGCGCGTGGGCCGACGACCCACCCAGACCCGCTCCCTCGGCCCCAAGCGCTGCTCCGGTCAAGGCGGTCGACATCGCCAGCCGCGTGCAAGCCTTCTACAACCAGACCAAGACCTTCAGCTCCAACTTCGTGCAGGACTACAAGGTCAAGGCCTACAACACCACCAAGCACTCCACCGGCAAGGTCGTGTTCCAGAAGCCCGGCGAGATGAGCTGGACCTACGACACCCCCAACGGCAACCGCGTGGTCTCCGACGGCACCACCCTCAAGGTGTACGAGAAGGAGAACCAGCAGATGTACGAAACGCCGCTCGGCAAGTCGCAGTACCCGGCCGCCCTCGCGTTCCTCATGGGCCAGGGCGACCTCAATGCCAGCTTCAACCTCAAGCTCCTCGACTCCAAGAAGATGAAGTTCGAAGGCGGCCATGTCCTCGAGGGCACGCCCAAGACACCCACGCCCGCCTACCAGAAGGTCATCATCTACGTCGACAGCGCCACGGCCCAGGTCCGTCGCATGGTCATCCTCGACGCCCAGGGCAACCGCAACACCTTCACCTTCGAGAACCCCCAGGTGAATACCCCGGTCGCTGCTGGCGAGTTCACCTTCACGCCTCCCCCAGGTACCCAGATCGTTCGACCCTGATCCGGTCTAGCGCGGGACGCGCCCTGTGCGCATCGCCGACTCGATCCTGTGGATCCGTGCGTGCGTGATCGCCACCGCCAGCGCATCCGCCGCGTCCGCCTGCGGCACCTCTCGCAAGCCGAGATTCGCCTTGACCATCATCGCAACCTGACGCTTGTCCGCCTGCCCTCGTCCGGTCACAGCGCGCTTCACGCGCGCAGGCGGGTACTCCCAGATCTCCACCCCGGCGCGCACAAGACGCAGCATTGCGACGCCGCGCGCGTGCCCCAGCTTCGATGCCGCCTGCGCATCCTTGGCAAAGAAGATCGCCTCGATCGCCCCCTGCTCCGGCTTGTGCTCTTCCACCACGCCGATCAACGCGTCGTCGATCTCCACCAGCCTGCCCGGGATCCCCTTCTCCGACGTGTGGATCACCCCGTGCGCGACACAGAGCAGCCTCGTGCCTTCAGCGCGTATCACGCCCCACCCTAGATGCAGGGTGCCCGGATCGATTCCGATGATGATCACCGCTCCACCCACTAGCACGACGTCCGCGCTGACGTTGCGCTCTCAGCAGGCCTTGTGCCCGCCAGGCGCGAAGATCTTCCCCGGGTTCAACAAGCCCAGTGGATCGAGCTGGTCCTTGATGCCCTTCTGCACCGCGATCAGCTCTGCCGACTGCTCCCATGGCAGAAATGGGATCTTCAGCACTCCGATGCCATGCTCGCCACTGATCGTGCCTCGCATCTCGATCACGTGGCGCATCATCGCTTCGATCGCCTTGTGCACCTTGGGCACGTCTTCGTCGTCGTCCCACAGGAAGTTCACGTGCAGGTTGCCGTCCCCGGCATGCCCGTAAGCCAGGGTGCGCACGCCGTACTCCTGCCCGCTTCGCTCCACTGCGTCCATCAGATCCGTGATGCGCGAGCGGGGCACCACGACGTCCTCGGCAAGCTTGTTCTTCGCCATGTTGCGGATCGCATGGGAAAGCTCCCTGCGCGCGGCCCAAAGACGATCCCGCTGCGAGGCGTCCTGCGCCACCAGCACCTCGATCGCCTTGGCCTCGTCGCACGCCTCCCCGACCCGCTCCATGTCCCGCTCGCACGTCGTCATGTCGCCGTCGAGATCGATCAAGAGCATGGCCCGCGCGCTCGCATCGATTCCCACGCCCTGCGCGCGCATCGCATCCAGCGAGCCGCTGTCGGTCAGCTCCAGGCACCGGGGCACCACGCCACGACGGATCATCGCTTCGACCGCGACCGTGGCGTCGCGCGCAGCCCCGAACAACCCCATCAGCGTGAAGACCGTCTCGGGCTTGGGGATCAGCTTGAGCGTGATCTCGCTGAACACGCCGAGCGTTCCCTCGCTTCCCACGAACAGAGCGGTCATGTCGTAGCCGGCCACCCCTTTGACCGTGCGACGCCCAGTGCGGAGCGTGGTGCCGCCCATGAGCGTGGTCTCGAGACCGAGCACGTAGTCGCGTGTCACGCCGTACTTGAAGGCACGGGGCCCGCCCGCGTTCTCCGCGATGTTGCCCCCGAGCATGCACGTCTCCCACGAGTTGGGATCCGGCGGGTAGAAGAGCCCTTCGCGCTCCGCGGCAGCGTGCAGATCCTTGAGGATCACGCCAGGCGCCACCACGGCAACCAGATCGCCCCGATCGATCTCCTTGATCTGGTTCATGCGCGTGGTGTCGAGCACGATCCCGCCAGCCACGGGCACTGCCCCACCGGTGCGTCCGGTGCCCGCCCCGCGCGCAGTCAAGGGCACGCGCGCTTCCACCGAGACCGTGAGCGTATCGCGGATGTCGTCGAGCGTTTCTGCCAGCACCACCAGATCCGGCACTCGTCCTTCCGCCTCGGACTCGTCGCGGCTGAAGCGCTCGCACGACTCCGGCAGGTGAAGGACCTTGGAAGGACCCAGCTTGCGGTCGAGCAGGATATGCGCCTTGTCGACGAGATCCTTGGGCGTGGGCGGAAGCGAAGGGGGGACGAGAAACACGGGGTCTTCATAGGCCCGGGCGCGTGCGACGGCAATCTCGGATCCGTGAGAATGGAGAGCGCATCGTGCACGTTGGCCTGCGCTTCGCGAAGGTCTATGCTCACCGGCGTGGGAATCATCTACCTCGCAGCGCTGATCGTCGGGTTGGGGACGATCGGCCTCCAGTTCATCCTGTCGCACAGTGGCACGGACGTGAGCCACGACATGGACGCAGGCGCAGGCGGAGGGGATGCAGGCGGCCATGACATGTCGCATCCGGAAGTGCAGGGCGCGTTGGCCGGCGCTGCGGCGCTCTTCTTGTCGATGCGGTTCTGGACCTTTGCCCTCATGGCGTTCGGAATCGTCGGCGCGGCACTTCACTACCTCGAGCTGTGCGGATTCGTGGGGACGCTCGCGCTCGCGCTTGGAAGCGGGGTCGGCTCTGGCATGCTCGCAGCCTGGGTGTTTCGAAACCTCACCCGCGGCGTGTCTTCGTCAGAGACTGTGACGGACGCTGTCGGCCACGTCGCGCGCGTGCTGGTCCCCATGAAGAAGGGGCAGTCGGGCAAGGTCCGCGTCCAGATCAAGGGCAAGGTCATCGACATGATCGCGACCACGGATGCGGAGAGCATCGAGGGCGACGAGGTGCTCGTGGTCGAGATGCGCGATACCGCCGCTCATGTGGAGCCGGTCGTCACGCGACGCGAAGAGTCCTGAGCGGCGTGCGCTCGCCGAGCCGCGCGCGCGGGCAGCCTCGGGTACAAATGCGCGCATCCCCGAATTTCCAGCGCACACATAGCGCGCGCCCCAGGAGCCGAACCGGTGTATCCTGCGCGCCATGTTCCCAACAGACTCCGGCTCCGAAGGTGTTGCATCGGCCGTGCTCCTTCTCGGGGGGGCGCTGGCGGTCGTCCTGGGCTTGGCTGTCCTTGCCCTCATCCTCCAGAAATTCCTCTACATATGCGCGCCCAACGAGGTGCTCATCTTCAGCGGACGCAAGCACAAGCTTCCGGATGGCTCGGTCGTCGGCTTCAAGATCGTGCACGGCGGCCGCGCCTACCGGATCCCTCTGATCGAGAACGTGTCACGCCTCGACATGCGGATCTTCCCGGTCCAGGTAACGGTCAACAACGCGTTCTCCAAGGGCGGCATCGCCCTCGCCATCCAGGCCATCGCCAACGTCAAGATCAGCTCCGACGAGGTCCTGATCGGTAACGCCGCAGAGCGCTTCCTGGGCATGGCGATGCACCAGATCGCCGAGGTGGCGCAGCAGACTCTGGAAGCTTCGCTTCGCGAGGTTCTCTCCCAGCTCACCCCGGAAGAGGTCAACGAGGACCGGCTCAAGTTCGCAGATCACCTGGTCAAGGCCTCTGCCGACGACTTCGACAAGCTGGGGCTGCACCTCGACGTGCTCAAGGTCCAGCACGTGTCCGACGAGCAGCAGTACCTGATCAACCTCGGCCGAGCGCGCATCGCAGGAATGCTGCGCGACGCGGAGAACGCCGAGAACGCGGCCAACCAGGTCATAGCCGAAGCGCAGGCGGCCAACCGCCAGCGAGCCGAGACCGTGCAGAAAGGGGCAGAAGGCCAGGTCCTCCAGAAGAAGAACCTGTTCGCTGCCGAGCTCGCCAAGATGGAGGCAGAGGCCAAGTCGGTCGAGAACGAAGCCGCTGTCGCGGCCGAGACCGCGCGGTCCACTGCTGAGCAGGAGCTGCAGGGCCTCCGCGCGGAGTACGAGAAGCTTCGCCTCGAGTGCGATGTCGTCCTCCCCGCGCAAGCCAAGCGCAAAGGAGAAGAGCTCGCGGCCCAGGGCGATGCGTCTCCGCTGGTGGAAACAGGCAAGGCGCGCGCTGCCGCCCTGCAGGCGCTGGCGCAGGAATGGAACGCAGCCGGACCTGAAGGACGCGAGGTCTACGTGCTCCAGCAGCTCACCAAGATCGCAGAAGCTGCCGTGGTCCGGGCGGCCACGACCCAGATCCAGGAGCTCAACATCGTCGACGGAGGCGATGCGAGCTCGTACATGGCCTTTGCCGCCGGCTTCCCGGCGGTCGTCTCCAAGGTGATGGCAGAAACGGGCAAGGCTGTCGGTGTCGACATTCCGGCGCTCTTCCACGCCAAGAAAGCAGGTGCGTGATGGGAGGCATCATCTTCGTCCTGATCGTCGCCGCCTTCTTCGTCGTGCTGTTCATCGGCATCACCATCAAGCGCGTGCTCATCGTGGTTCCGCCCAGCGAGGCGCTCATCCTTTCGGGTGGACGTCGCAAGGTCGGCGACAGGGTCGTGGGCTATCGCGTGGTTCGCGGCGGCTCCGCCCTTCGCCTGCCGCTGCTCGAGCGCGCAGACCGCATCGACCTTCGCAACATCAAGATCGACGTCCAGGTCATGGGCGCCTACTCCAAGGGCGGAATCCCGCTCAACGTGCAGGGCGTCGCCAACGTCAAGCTCCCAGGCGGCGAGCCCCTGCTCACCAACGCGGTCGAGCGGTTCCTCGGCCGGACGCGCGAAGAGATCATGCTGATCGCCAAGGAGACGCTCGAAGGCAACCTCCGCGGCGTTCTCGCGCAGCTCACCCCGGAAGAGGTCAACGAGGACAAGAACCGGTTCGCGCAGATGCTGGTGGAAGAAGCCGAGCACGACATGGCGCGCATGGGTCTGGAGCTCGACCTGCTCAAGATCCAGAACGTGACCGACGACGTGGGGTACCTCAAGTCGATCGGGCGGATCGCAGGCGCGGATCTGCGCAAGCGCGCGGTGTCCGCCGAAGTCTCGGCACAGGCCGAAGCTGCGGTGCAGAAGGCCCAGAACTGGCAGGCATCCGAGACAGCCCGCTACGATGCAGACCTCGCGATCTCGCGCTCGGACATGGACAAGCGAATCATCGACGCGCGCACCAAGCGCGAAGCCATGATCCAGGAAGCGCGCGGCCAGGTCTTTGCCCAGATCGCCCAGGTCAGAGCCGAGATCGAGCGTCAGAAGGCGCGCGCCATCCAGGTGCAGCGCAAGCTCGAGGCCGACGTGGTCCAGCCCGCGGAAGCTGCGCGGCAGAAGAAGGAAGAGGAAGCGCGCGGCGCAGCGGCCTCGATTCTCGAGCGCGGCAAGGCTGAAGCCTTGGCGCTCAAGAAGCTCGTCGAGGCCTACAAGGCCAAGGGCGGCGATGCCCGCGAGATCCTCGCACTGCAGAGCGTGCTGCCCATGGCGCTCGACATCTCGGGCGCCCGGTTCCCGCTCAAGATCGGCAAGGTCACGGTGCTCCCCGGCGGTGGCGACAGCCTCGCCAAGGGGCTGATCGGCGCCAACGAGCAGCTCAAGTCCGCCTCGGGCATCGACCTCGGCTCCATGGCCTCCCGGCTCATGCCTCCCAAGCCTCCCGCGAAGTAGCCCCCACCGAACTCGCCTGCGGCAAAGGCCACGCTTGTGTGGCCCTCGCTTCCCTTCAGTTGCAGTACCCGTCCTGCTTGTACGTGCTCAGTAGGTAATCGCACTGCTGTGCGTTGTTCACACCCACGTAGTAGTCGCACGTGTCCTTCCACCCCTGCCCCGGCGGAAGCTGCGGACAGCACTTCGCAAGATCCGCGCAGCTGGTGGAGCCGGTGCAGTAGCCATTCTGGTGGTAGGAATCGAGCACGCTCTGGCACGTTGCTTCGTAGTTCTGCTGCACCACGGTCTTGCACGCGGAGTACATCTGGCTGCCCAGCTGTTCGCAGCAGGCATCGAGCTCCTTGCACGTCGGGCTTGTGCCGCCCCCGCCCGAGCCTGCAGACGCGCCCGTGCCACCAGTGCTCGTGCCGCCAGAGCCCGCGCTCGCTCCTCCGGTTCCTGCGCTTCCACCTGCGGCGCTGCCGCCAGTGCCCGGCTGCCCGCTGCTGCCTGCCTGGCCAGACGCTCCTCCTGCGCCGGCTTGCGCGCCGCCCGAACCTGCTTGCGAGCCCCCTTGTCCGGATGCACCTCCGGCACCGCCCAGGCCTGAGCCGCCGGTCGAGCCGCCCGTCCCGGCCTCGCCGCCCTGACCTCCGCCGGGCTGGTTGGTGCTCGAATCGTCGCTGCATGAAAGCGCGAGCGCGGCCACAAGAAGACCGGACAGCACGACAAGAAAGGTTCGAGGGCGCATCAGGGGCCTCCGGGAAGAATTGCTTTCCGATCGTACGACTCTGCGGTCGCGATGTCATGCCCATCAAGGCGCCTCCTTGGTCCGGCACCTTGCGTGGAGCCGCGACCGTCAGGGAGCGGGCCGCACCCCGGCGCCCCGTGCTACAGTCCCTCGATGGCCCGCAAGGTCACCATCGACAATGTGAACGTGTTCCTCGCCAGCCCTGACGAGCTTCCTCTCGAATGGGTGGGGCGTGGAGACCTCCTTGCCCAGCTCGCGGCATCGTGGATGCGCGTGGACGACGCGGATGTCCCCATGAATCCGCGTCTGATCGGCAAGCCGGGCGTGGGCAAGACCACGCTCGCCTACGCTGCAGCAAAGTCGATGGGGCGCGACGTCTACCTGTTCCAGGCCACCATGGACACGCGTCCTGAAGACCTGATCATCACCCCTGTCGTCTCTCCCACAGGGGGCATCCAGTACGCTGCGAGCGCGATCGTGTCTGCCATGATCACAGGAGGCGTGGCCGTGCTCGACGAAGGCAACCGGATGAGCGAGAAGTCCTGGGCGTCGCTCGCGCCGTTGCTGGACCGACGCAGGTACGTCGAGTCGATCGTGGCCGGGATCAAGCTCCGGGCGCACGACGACTTCCGGTTCGTGGCGACGATGAACGACGATGCCTCGACGTTCGATCTGCCGGAGTACATCCACTCGCGGCTGATGCCGATGATCCTGATCGACTTCCCGGAAGCCGACGAGGAGATGGCGATCCTCAGGCAGAACCTGCCGTTTGCGGACGACGAGATCCTCCGGTACGTGGTGACGTTCCTGCAGGCTGCGCACGGTCGCGACGAGCCCTTCACGGTGCGCGATGGAGTGAACATCGCTCGCTACGCGATCAAGCGGGCACGCCAGGCGAACACGGGCCGCCCGGCGATCGAGTTCCTGATCGAAGCGGTGCATCGCACGGTCGGCGAGCAGGCAGCCCGATACTTCCCGAAGCCGTGACGCCGCCCGCTCGAAGCGACATCGAGCTCGTGCCGATCCTGCACGGCAGGCTCCCGTTCGCGCTCGCCGTGCGTGAGGCCTTCTTCCGCGAACGCCCTGACGCTGTGGCCGTCGAGTTCCCGGAAACCCTGGCCGCTCCACTGCAGCGCGCGGTCAAGCGCTTGCCCTTGCTGTCGCTGCTCCGCTACCTCGAATCCGACAAGCAGCCGGCCTATGTGCTGATCGAGCCCTGCGACGGGGTGATCGAGGCAGTCCGCCTCGCCCTCGAACATCAGCTCCCGTGGTACGCAATCGACCGCGACACCGAGGGCTATCGCAGCGTCGACGATGCGGTGCCGGATCCACACGCAGCCGAGCGGCTCGGCGCCAGGCAGTATTCCGAAGAAGTCGGCCGGGCCCTTGGACAGATCGAGCCGTCGCGTGAGGATTCGATGCGCGAGGCGACCATGGCCTGGCACCTCGAAAGGCTCGCAGGAAAGCATCGCAGGATCCTGTTCGTGTGCGGGTTGGCGCATGCCGAGCGCGTACGGGCTCGCATCGGTGTGGTGGGCGCCCGCCCGCTCGGCAAGACCAGGCGTGACGCAGTGGAAGTGCTGCAACTGCATCGCGAGAGCTCTCGCGAGGTGCTGAGCGAGCCGCCGTTCGTGCAGGCGCGCTTCGAGCAGTGGCGCAAGGAGCAGCCGGACGCGATCCCGGCCGGAAGCGAGACAGACCGGTACCGTCTGATGCGCGAGCTGCTGCTGGCGGCCCGTGAGCGGATGCACCAGCAGGACGGCGAGAAGGTCGAGGCTCGGTCGCTTCGCGTGGCCATGCAGTTCGCGCGCAACCAGGCGCTGGTTCGCAGCGCGCTTGCGCCGGATCTGCTCGAGATGGTCGCAGCCGCCCGAGGGGTGCACTCCGACGACTTCGCGTGGCACCTGTACGACCTGGCGACCGAGTATCCACATCAGGCCGAGCCGGCCGAGGTGCCCACCTACCGCATCACGCTCGAGGAGCTTGCGCGGCGTGCGAGGCACATCCTCTTTCATCGCCGCCTCAAGACCAGACGGCACGTGCTGCGGCTGGTGCGGATGCGCCCGAAGAAGGATGACGACGAGGATTGGACCAGCAAGCACCCGGGCGTGTTCACCTGCAGCCATCCCCCCGAGGACATCCGTATCGAGGCGTTCGGCTCGTTCCTGCGCAAGCGTGCGAAGGGAATCATCGCGAGCGAGCGGGCGCGGGTGCTGCCGTTCACCGCCAGCCTGTGCGACGGCATCGACGTGCGCGAGACGATCCGCAACATGGTGCGGGACCAGCGCTTGTACGTGCGCGAGGATCACCCGATCCACGGGGACATCGACGCGGTGATCGTGGTGTTCGACGAAAAGGACGACAAGAAGCGCCACAGCTTCACCCTGACGTGGCAGGGGGAGCACGATCAGGAGAGCGACATGGCGCTGTACTCCACTCCGCCCGGCGAGCACATGGTAGGGCCGGGGATCGGGCGTTGCGAGTACGGCGGCTTCCTGATGACCTATCCCCCAGGTCGCTTGTTCAACGTCTTCGAGGACCCGTACTTCGACGAGGCAGAAACCCGGGCAGAGCGCTTGATCCTGGCTGGAATCGACTACGCGATCGGCAAGTGGATCCTGTACGTGGCCGCGCGACCGCCCCGCGCCCGGATGCTGCAGACCGCGCGAAGAGCCGGCAAGCAGATCATGTACATTCCGATCGGGCAGCTCAGCCCGCAGACGCTCCGGCAGCTGCGCGTGTTCCACGTGCTCGATGGCAAGCACGTTCGCAGCTACGCCGATCTGTACCTGTAGTCGCTCAGGACGGGCGCGAGTTGCGCATGCGGCGCGCTACGTCGACCATCGCGTCGAGCTGGGATTGGCGCTGACGTGCTTCCTCCTCGTCCACGCCTTCCTCGTCGAGCGCCGGATCGCGCCCGGTCTCGAGGATGGTCTTGAGCCGGTCACGGGCAAGGAACGAGACATCGAGCAGCAGCGCGCAGCAGCGGAGAAGCTGCTCCGAGGTCATCGACGCGTCTTCCAGCGCGATGTCGATGCACGTCGACACCTCTCCGTCCATCGGATCGTACTCGAACTGCACGAGCCGCGTCTCGTAGGCCATCTGCAACATGGCCCGGAACAGCAGCGGCTTGACCTCGGGATCGGTCGCGGTGAGCAGTCCTGGCGCGCGGATCTGCACCAGCTCGCCGTCCTCCAGCAGGATCACCAGGATCATCACTGGCGTCTGGTTGCGCATCCAGACCGTCTTCAGGTACCGCGTGTCCTCGTCGAACTCGTACCTGATTCCGGCGAGATCCAGCACTTCTCCGATGCTCGTGTAGGTGGTGGCCATGCCGTCCTCAGTTCTGATCGCCTGCGTCGCGCTTGGTGCCGAGCAGCGCCTGCATTCTCACCTGCAGCCTCTTGAGCTCGTCTCGCACCGGATCTTCCCCTCCTTCGGTCAGCTCTGGATCGTCGCCGGTCTGAAGGATCTGCAGCAGGCGCGGCCAGGCGCGGTCAGCGAGCTGCGCCACCGATGACACGATGCGATGGATCTGGCGCGGGGTGGGCTCTGAGTCGAAGACGGGGAGCTGGACGGTCACACGCACTTCGCCGTCGCAGGGGTCCATCTCCCACTGGCCGAGGTTGGTCAGGTACGCTTCATGGAGCATGGCCTGCATGAGCATCGGCAGGTGCTCGTGCTCCGGCACCCGGAGAAACGCAGTCACCATCGCGGTCACGATGCTTCCATCGGCATCCACGCGAACGTGCACGATCACGGTCGGACGGGTCTCGTGCTCGCCCATGAACGCCACCAGACACCCATCCCTGGGCTCGGGTGCGTTCCAGTGCCGAAGCCCGGCTTCGTCGAGCAGCTCCAAGAGCCGTTCGGGTGAACAAGTCATCCCGCTATCGTGGGGGAAATGGAGCCCGCTGTCGATCCTTTCGCGAGGGTTTGTTCGATCCGTGTCCGGTGGGTCCGGTCGAGCTCGCGATTGTCCGAACGGGGCGATCAGCGGCGCCTGAGCGGCCTGGGATAGTCTTCGACGAACTTCTTCTCCGGTCGCCCGACTTCGAGGAGCGGGCTGGTCACCAGGTCACGTCCCCCGGTCGCGAAGAACAACGACTCGCCCACGCGGGGATTGCCCAGATTCGGGCGGATGGCCCCATTGGGATAGAACTTGAGGCTGCCCGAGAGCTGCCGGTTCAGAGCCACGTGCCCTGGAAGCCACTCGCCGCTCGCCCGGTCGCGCACTGCGACGCACAGCCCGTCGCGGAAGTGGTACTCGGAGTTGCGCGTCACGAACATCGTGTGCCGGCGCCGCTCTACACCGCCATAGACCCTGGGGGCTTCGTTCTTCGCCTCTCGCGTGGCTTTCATGGATCGACTCCTGGTTGCTGGGTCCGATGTTGGAGTGGGAAGCTCCAAGGGGCCAAGTTCGTGACACGCATCGCAGAGCGCTTGGCCCGCAGGGATCCCGACGTCCTACGATCGCTCCATGAATACCGCTGTGCGCCTCGGCCCTGGTCTCGCCAAGTGCGGCCTGGCGCACCCCTTCCCCAAGCGCGTGCTGAACCTGGTGCGTTGCGCCGACGCTCTCTGGAGCGAGTGGCTGGAGCACGCCGATGTCGTCAGCGAGGGAAGGATCGAGAGCGAAGGCGGCGTCGCGATGTACCGCGGCACCACCAGCGTCATCGTGCTCAGCATCCGCCATGGCGGATGCGTCCCCGACGAGGCCGTCGACAGCGCCACCCAGGTCGCCATGCGCGACCCTCACTTCTGGCTGCGCGCCATGAGGATCGCGCGCAGGGAAGCGGTCAGCCGCACCGACGGCTCCCTCGACCGCATCCAGGTCGAGCTGCATGTTCGCGTCGATCCAAGAGGAATCCGGGTCGACATCGACGTCGAAGGTCGAGTCTTCGTCGAGGCAACACGTGTCAAGACAAAAGGCTGAACTGCCCTGGATTTGAACCCATTTTCATCTCATCGTCGCCGAGTCGGGCGTGAGGCTTGACGCGGCTGCCGACGGAGGGCAGTTGTTCCCATCCCGTGCCGACCTCGGCGCGTGTCGGTGGGAATGGGATCGATGGGGAAGCAGAAGAAGCGCAGAGCGGACAAAGTCATCCACGTCGACTTCGGATCGATGGGAAGGAAGTCCGCATCTACCCTCTCGAGCGATGACCCGTCGCTGATCGCAGGCTTGCCTCCCCTGCCCGACCGGCGCGAGCCGGTCACGGACCTGTTCTCCGGCAGCGAGGTGTGCCAGCTGCTGAATCTCACGCGCGGACGGCTCCGCTCGCTCGATCGAACCGGGGTGGTGTGCCCTTCGGGGCGCAGGCTTGGACGGCGCGCCTATACGTTCCCGGACATCATCGCGCTTCGTACGGCGAGCCAGCTGCTGGGCCAGCGGGTGCGCCTTCGCGACGTGGCCCGGGCGGTCGTTGCACTGCGCGCTGCGCTCCCCAAGGTCACCCGTCCCCTGTCCGAGCTTCGCGTCGTGTCCGATGGCAAGAAGGTGGTCGTCCGCAGCCAGGACGGCACGTTCGAGCCGAGCACCGGACAGATGATGCTCGACTTCGGAGTGGGCTCGCTGCGCGACGACGTCGTGCGCGTGCTGCGTCCGAGCGTGGGCAAGTCCCGCCAGAAGTCGGCCTATGATCTGTACGTGCAGGCGAGCCAGCTCGACGAGGCACCGGCAAGCTTCGAGCAGGCCGAAGCGCTGTACCGACAAGCGCTCGAGCTCGACCCGTACCTCGCCATCGCCTACACGAACCTCGGCAACATCTGCTTCCGTCGCCATGACGACGTGTCGGCCGAAGCGATGTACCGCCGCGCCCTCGAGATCGATCCCGGCCAGTCCGAGGCGCACTACAACCTCGGCTACGTCACCCTCGAGCGCGGCGATCCGGCTACCTCGGTGAAGTACTTCCTCGCGGCGATCTCCGCAGACCCCACGTTCGCCGACGCGTACTTCAACCTGGCCATGGCCTACGAGCACCTCGGCGAAGTGCACAAGGCGCGCCCGTACTGGAAGAAGTACGTCGACCTCGAGCCCCATGGAACCTGGGCGGAGATCGCTCGCAAGCACCTGTAGAAAGTCGCGGGGCTCTGCTTGACAGGGCCTTGTTGAGCGCGGTCGGCCTCGTGCTACTCTGGCTCATGGGCCAAGCAGCACGGGAGCGTTCCACCGTCGAGGCGCTCGACGCGTTCGACGACGATGAGCGGATCGAGCTGATCGATGGTGAGATCGTGCGCGAAGACGCCACGAGCTTCGCCCACGGCGACGCGCAGGCTGCGCTGATCATCGAGATCGGTTCACGCTTCCGCCGAACCGGCGGCGACGGACGACCGGGCTGGTGGATTGCTCCCGAGGTGACGGTTGTCTACGAGCCGACGCAGGTGTTCGTGCACGACATCGCAGGCTGGAGGAAAGCCAGGGTGCCTTCGCGTCCCGAGGGCAGGCGCGTCACCGTGCGGCCCGACTGGGTCTGCGAAATCCTTTCCGCCAACAAGCGCAACGATCTCGTCAGCAAGCGCCGCGTCCTTCACGAGCACGAAGTGCCACATTACTGGATTGTCGATCCGGATGCGCTCGTACTGACGGTGTACCGCTGGCACGCTGAAGGCTACCTGCTTGTCAATTCGGTATCGCCAGGCGAGGTGGCCCGCCTCGAGCCATTCGAGTCCGTTGAGCTCGACGTGAGCTTGTTGCTTGGCGATCTGGAAGCGGGCGAAGCAGTTTCACCGAAAGAGACTTGATTTCCCCCTGACTTGCGCCTGGCCGCGCATCGCGGCTGTCAAGCGGCGTGCGGGTACGCCAGGCTCTTGAGCGCACCGATCCTTCCTCGACGCTCCTTTGCCACGCGCAGCGAGAGCGTTTCGGGCTGAGGATGCGAGAGCTCCACACGCATCGCCACAGGAAGAGAAGCGGCACGGGAGCGATCGCGATCCGTGAGCAGCACCACGCACCCGTCACTTCCCTGGGCAGCGAGCGCGAGACGTCGAACCACGTTCGACCAGCGGCTCAGGGGAATGGACAGCGATGCGCCTGGAACGCCGGTCGTATCGATCACCACGACGGAGAAGACGCGACTCGAGACCACGCGCACAGCGACGCGGGCGAGAGCCTCTGGAGCAGGACGCACCACGAGCAAGCGATCGAGCGTGACGCCATGGGCAGCAACGCCAGGGGCATACAGGGAGCCGCAAGGATCGAGCCATGCGCACCAGGCAGGCTCGCCGCCACGAAGCGTGGCTTCGCGTTGCGCAGCTGCGCACAACGCGAGCGACAGCCTGGTGCTCTGTCCCAGGCTCTGCGCCGAGGCCAGCTCCACCACGGCTCCGCGGGGCAATCCCCCGTCCGGAAGCGCGTCATCGACCGTCTCGATCCCCAGCGCGAGCGCCCGGGCATCTGCGCCCGCAAGGTTCGCCGCAGGGGCCAGATTGCGGAGAATTTCAGCCGACAGGCTCATACCACTGAACATACGACCAGTCAGCCCGGTGCGCCAGGGGCGATCGCTCAAACCGTGACAGATTATGTCCCATCGACCCACCCACCCTCATTCCCCCCTCCACCACTCGAAAAAAAAACGCCTCGGCGAACCTTTGCGCCCCCCCGGTGAGTGCTTGTGATTGGAACGTCGCGCAACGCAGTACTAACCTCGCCCTCCCCGTGCGCCTCAGGAGATCACCCATGAACCGACCGCTTCGCCCGCTCGCGCCCCTCGCACTCGCCGGAATCGTCGCTGGTTTCGTTGCCTGCAACCCAGAGCCCCCTGCCGTGGCTCCCCCTCCTGCGACCCCGCCAACTCCTGTCATGCCTCTGCCCTCCTCTTCGGTCGCGCCTGCTCCCACCGCGGCTGCACCGAACTGCGGCCAGCTGGATCGCGCCACCTTCAACCGCGCCGCTGTGCGTCTCAACCTCCCCTTGTACTGGGCATCTGACGCGAACAAGAACGGCTCGGTCGATCCTGATGAGCTGCGCTCTCTGCTGTTCTACCCGAACGAAGCGCACTGGACCGATGGCCAACGCTTCACGACCGCGTTCGAGCAGGCCTACGCCAAGATGCTGCAATCCATCTCCGATCCGTTCGGCGGCATGAAGCTCGACCCTTCCGAGCTGAAGCGACGTCAGCTCGTGCTCGACGACCTCGATCAGGGCAGCGCAACCCTCGTCTACAACGACCTCCGCAAGCTGTCCGACGAAGAGAAGGCCTTCGTGCGTCACATGCTCACGGCCAGCAAGCTGATCGATGCGCTGTTCGCAAAGCAGTCAGGCATCGACACCCTCGCCTCCAAGATTCCCGCTGACGATCTTGCGAGCCAGAGCCTGTTCCGTCGCAACTGGGGCCCCAAGTGCATCGCGCCCAAGACCGAGAAGAACCCGGACTGCTCGGCCATCCCAGGGGCACCCAAGCCGATTTGCGACGTCTGGCCAGCGCGGTTGCAGACCGATGCCAGGTTCTGCGAGTCGATCGAGAAGCGCCGCATCAAGCCTCTCATCGAGCCTTTCAACGTGGTGCGCGAAGACGGAGGCAATCTGTCCACCGTCAAGTACAGCGAAGCGTACAAACCCCAGATGAACGCGATCTCCGCAGAGCTCAAGGCGGCTGCAGCCGGGATCAAGGACGCGAAGGAAGCTCCCCTCAAGGCGTATCTCGAGGCCGCGGCGAAGTCGTTCGAGACCAACGACTGGAACGGCGCCGACGAAGCGTGGGCGAGCATGACCGCGCAAAACTCGAAGTGGTATCTGCGCATCGCTCCGGACGAGGTCTACTGGGAGCCGTGCAGCCACAAAGCCGGGTTCCACATGACCTTTGCGCTCATCAACACCGCGTCGCTCCGCTGGCAGGAGAAGCTCACGCCCGTCCAGCAGGCCATGGAAAAGGCCCTGGCCGAGCTGATCGGCAAGCCCTACGGGGAGCGCAAGGTCACCTTCCATCTGCCTGACTTCATCGACATCGTCCTGAACGCTGGCGACGATCGCGACCCGATGGGCGCAACCATCGGGCAGAGCCTGCCCAATTGGGGCCCGGTCGTGAAAGCCGGACGCGGGCGCACCGTGGCCATGTCCAATCTATATACCGATCCGGATAGCATGAGGATCCGAAGGTCCCAGGCCGATTCGCTCATCGCCCGGGAAAGCCTCGGCGTGTACGTCGACGACCCGACGCCCGGGCTGCTGGGGACCATCCTGCACGAAGCGACGCACAACCTGGGGCCTGCGCATGAGTACAAGGTCAAGGGCAAGACGGACGACGAGCTCTTCGGGGGACCGCTGGCCTCGACGTTTGAGGAGCTCAAGGCCCAGACGGGCGGGCTTTGGTACGTGGACTTCCTGCTCAAGAAGGGATTGATCAGCGCAGAGCTCGCCAAGCAGAGCTACGCCGATTCGTTCGTGTGGGCCATGGGCCACATCAGCCGCGGCATGGTCACCGACTCGGGCCAGCGGAAGCCCTACAGCCAGCTCGCTGCGATCCAGGTGGGATTCCTCCTCGACGAGGGAGCCGTGAGCTGGGACCCGAAGATGAAAGCTGGCAACGGCACCGACGAAGGGGCGTTCGTGCTCAACTACGACAAGATGCCGGCTGCCATCGACAAGCTCATGAAGATCGTGGGCAGGATCAAGGCCACCGGGGATCGCAACGAAGCCGAGTCCCTCGCAAAGAAGTACGTCGAAGGCGATCGAGTACCGCACAAGATCATTACCGAGCGCATGCTGCGCTATCCCAAGGCGTCGTTCGTGTACGCGGTGGATCTCTGATCCACCGAGCTTGATTTCAGTCCACGTTCGCGCTCCGATACCCCTATCTTGCTGACTTTCACGGGTGGTTCCCAGACCGACTACCGGCTGCGATGGAGCAGTCCGCCGGTGCTCGTGTCAGCGGCCATCCTCGCAGTGCTCACGACGCAGGCGCTCGGTGCCCCTGCGCTGCGCGAATCGGTGGGCGTCTCCCTGGGATATCTGCCGCGCGTCGGATTCCTCCAGACCGGTCTGCTCACCCACTGGATGATCGACACCACCGCGCAGATCGCTGCCGTCAACGCGTTCTATGCCCTGCTCGCGGGCTCCAGGATCCAGGCCGACTTCGGGCGAATCGCAGCGGCCGGCATGTTCCTGCTCGGCGCCGTCCTCTCCGTGGCCGCACAGACCACCCTCGGCCGCGGCGCTGATGCTCCGATGCTCGTCGGCGCCTCAGGCGCAGTCGCTCTGTGGATGGGCGTATCGGCAATCCCCTACTCGCTCGCAGCTCCTGAGCTCGCCTGGGGAACGGTCGGAATCAAGGAGCTCGGACTGCGGCTGCCCTACGTAGCCGTGGTGGTCGCATGGTTCCTTCACCAGGGCATTGCCATGGTGCTGACCGATTCCGGACAGGAGCAGGCCGGACACGCGCACGCAGCCTACCTCGCCGAGTTTGCCGGAGGCATCGCGATCGGCCTGGCAGCGCGCTGGATCAAGGCACTCGCGAGCAAGGATGCCGCCGAGGCTGGCCCTGCGGAGCCGACCGGCGGCGCTGCGGTCCATCAGCTGCTGCAGGCCACCGAAATGGTCCACAAGCGTCCCAAGCTCGCGGCCCAGATGCTCCAGCAGATCCTCCAGGAGGATCGCACGAACGTGGATGCATCCAAGGCCCTGCTCGATGCGCTGTACGAGCTGAACGATCGAGCCGGGGTGACGGACGAGGCGGTATCGAGGATCTCGATGCTCGTGCGCAAGGGGCGGGGCAGGCAGGCAGCGTCGATCTACGAGCACGTTCGCGAGATGGGAGCCGAGGGCAAGCTCGCAGCGAGGCTGTCGGCCACGATCGTGAGCGCGTTGATGGAAGCGCTGGCAAAGTCCCGGGCGGTCCGATCC
Organism: Deltaproteobacteria bacterium; assembly: GCA_016218915.1. Lineage (GTDB taxonomy): Bacteria > Myxococcota_A > Polyangia > Polyangiales > Polyangiaceae > JACRCQ01. The sequence continues at coordinate 51,784 of JACRCQ010000030.1, read as the reverse complement.
GCCGAGGTCCTCGGCCAGAGCTGGTACGCCTCGCACGCGCGTGATCCAGACGCCTGGCGGGTCAAGGAAGCGCTCGCGCTGCTGCACAAGAAGCTGGAGACGTGAGCGCCCCCCCCCAACCGTGGCTGGTCAGCCGATGGCGTGGTAGAAAGCTCATGACATGGGCGATCAACGGCTCCTCGAACCCATTGCCCCGGCGCAGAGTCGCACCGGTGTGGACCTGGCCCAGATTCACCGGATGCTCGACCTGTCGCCCATCGAACGTGTGCAGGTTCTCGAGGACTGGGTCAACGGGATCACCGAGCTTCGCGAGCTGATGAGCCGGGGAGACGGCGTTGGCCAAGCTCGTTGAGGGGTTACGGCTGCTGGCAGCGGAGGGCGTTGAGGTCATCCTGGTCGGCATGCTCTCTGCGGTCGTGCGCGGCGCGCCAGCGACGACTTTTGACATCGACATCGTTCACCGACGTACGCCGCAGAACGTCGATCGGTTGCTGCGCGTCCTGCTGTCCATCGATGCTGTTCATCGGGGCGACCCCAGAAAGCTCCCGCCCACCGCGGAGCGTCTGATGGGACCAGGGCATCAGCTTCTCTCCACTCGCCTCGGTGACATCGATTGTCTCGGTGCCTTGCACGGGGGGGAAACGTACGACGATTTGCTGCCGCATTCGGATCCGATCCCGCTCGGGGACGGCGCGACGCTTCGCGTGTTGCGCCTTGAGACCCTCATCGAGATCAAGCGGGCTGCGGGGCGCGCGAAGGATCGGGCAGTCCTGCCCTTGCTGGAAGAGACGCTGGAAGCGCTGCGAACGCGCCAGCGAGGATGACAGACGCCTCGGCGGCTGTACGCAACACTGTTCGGAACACCCGCAGACGCGCAAACACTGGCGGCTGAAGGGAATCCCGCATTGCAGCTGTTGCCTGCCGCGCCCGAGCCATCGCCCAGGTTGCATCGAAATCCCCTCCAAAACGCCTGACCACGCCCAGGCCCGCGTCTTGCTCTTCACCGTTGGGCACGGCTTGCCGTGCCCAGCTGAGACACGGCGGTGCCGTGTCCCTACGAGCGGCTGTTCACCTGGCGTCTCTGGAAACCCGCTGACTCTCATGAACCCAAACACCTTGCATCGGATCATCGTCGCTCTGGCCTTGGGGGTTGCAGTCGAAGCAGCAGCTTCCGAGGCTTCGGCGATCACGCGCTGCGAAGTGCTGGAAGACGCCCAGTCGTGGGTGGACGCCCACGTGATGTACTGCCAGGGGCCCTACGGCTCGTACTGCACCAGCGGTTGCGACCCCTGCTACTACGATCCCCTGCGCGGCGGAGAGTGCTGGCGCCCGGACTGCTCCGGCTTCGTCTCCGCCACCTGGTGGCTTTCCTACGCGATGAACACCACCGGGCTGTGCAACTACGCCATCCACATCGGCTGGGATGATCTGGAGCCAGGCGATGCCGTGGTCGCCTGCTCGCAGCACGCGATCCTCTTCGCTTCCTGGGCAGATTCGAGCCACTCGAACTTCCACGCGTACGAGACCGGCCAGTGCGGCACTGCTGCACACCACAGCACCCGCAATCGATGGACCCTCGAGGGGGAATACACGCCGCTGCGACGCCCGGGCATCGAGAACTGCTGCAACGCCGGGGAGGTGGAGCAGCAGGACTGCGGCAACTGCGGAAAGCACCACCGCACCTGCTCCGGAGACGGGCATTGGGGCGGATGGTCGGCGTGCGAAGGACAGGGACCGTGCAGCCCTGGCGAGACCGACACCCAGGACTGCTGCGACTGCGGCAGCCACACACGCACCTGCTCGGGAAGCTGCAAGTGGCAGGACTGGGGCGCGTGCGGCGGTCCGGATCCGAATGGCGGCAAGACCGAGTGCGACACCGGGGAACCCGGACCTTGCGCCTCAGGCAAGCAGCGGTGCGTGCAAGGGTGCAAGAAGTGCGTGCGCGACTACGAGCCCAAGCCTGAGACCTGCGATGACGTCGATAACGACTGCAGCGGCGTCGTCGACGACGGCAACCCTGCGCAGATGGGCAATCCGCCGCCGAAGTATGCGGCGGAGCTCAAGGACATCTCCACGCCGATGAGCTTGCTGCCAGGCGAAACCGGCTCTGCCTGGGCTGGGTTCATCAACCGAGGAACGAGCGCCTGGAAGCGCGACGACGTGTGGCTGACCACCGAGACTGCGGCAAAAGGCAAGCCGAGCCCGCTCTACGATTCCACGACGTGGGCGGCGTGGGATGTTGCAGCCACGCTCGCAAACGACGTGCTGCCAGGCGAGATCGCCTACTTCCGGTGGGACGTGCGCATGCCTGACGATGCGACCAAGGCTGTGAGCGACACATTTGTGCTCAAGGTTCCGTCGAGCGGGCTGATCCGCTGTCCGGTGCCGGACGTGGCGTTGAATGTGCGCATGCATTCAGATGGCGAGGACAACGCAGGCGCGCAGCCGGGCGAAGCCCAGGCGAATGGGGGTTGCAGCGCTTCGACGAGCACGCCGCTCGGCAGTGCATGGTTTGCGATGGCCGGGCTGGCGGTAGGCATGATCATGCGGCGAACGAATCGGCGTCGCCGGTCTTCGCGTTCGGCATTGTCGCCAGCAAGCCCGATGTCTTCCGAGTCCGGCAGCGAGGGGCCAGCTTGCGCGGAGACGTCGCCAGATCAGCGCGTTGCGCTGAGGATCCTGGGTACGAGATACTCCCCTACCTCATCGAGGAACTCTGCCAAACCGTTGCGTTGACCTCGGTCGCGCATGTGTTCGAGCGGCGTCAACCTCAGCGCCATCTCCGATCGGGCGTCCACCGATGCTCCGATTCGTTCGAGCACCGCGCTGGCGCTGTCGACACGACCATGATCGTGATGCAGGCGCTCTGATTGCCGTCGTGGGTCGAACCCGAGTGACTTCGCCTCGGCCTCTATCGCTCGCGTCTCCGTATCGTCGTCCGTTAGGAAGCTCGCGAGGATCCAGGCCTCGTGGCACTGGTTTGGACAAGCGACTGTGACTTCAAACCGCCTCCAGCTCGTCGACCGCCTTGCTTGATGAAGTCCGTCCCGCCGCGACGCATCGCCGTCCATGTCCTGCATGATGATCGCACAGTCGATGGGCAACCCTGCCCCACGGCTGCGCCGGTCGAGCATCTCTGCGACATCGATCGCTTTGCGACCGAGCTTTGCGGCGTGCTTTCCCGGTTCCCCGCCGAAAAGACCCAGGGTAAGTCGGAAGGATCGATCGTCTCGCCTGAGTTCCTCTGCGAGATCCTTGAGCTTGTGGACGTCGATGAAGCGCATCTTGCCGTCGAGAGACCACTCCGCTCGCCCGTCTCCGTAGGTTCGAACGCTGGCGCGCGCGGCCCACTGCTCTGGATTCGCGCTGAGTTCCTCGACAGCGAGGAGATCGGATACCCACTCCGCGCCATCGAGTTCAGCCAGGACCCGATCGACGAGTATCGCCGCTGCTCTGGCGTCTGGGGGCGCTTCGGCGAAGATGACGAGCCGTAGTGGCATCACTTCTCCACGACCCACTTCGCTTCCTGATCCGAGGTCCACAGCTCACCGGCGCTCATTGCACCGCGCACTCTCTCTGCATCCGGGTGCGAAGCAAGGCTCTTCACCGCCGATCCGCCGTCGGGGCCGATGGCGAACACTCGCACCTGGTCGAAGTCGAGGTGTTCGAGAATGTATGGCGAATGCGTGGTCGCAACGATTTGAGTCCCGCGCATCGAGTCGAGCGCGAGAAGTTTCGTGATGCTTTGCACCAGCTGCATCTGGGCTGCGGGATGCAGCCCCTGCTCGATGTCGTCGAGCAGCACGATGCGTGGTGCGGCCGGCCCCAGGAGGATCGTGACCAGGGCGAGCGCGAGCAGTGTGCCTTCGCTCGCGTGCGGAGCCGGCACGCGCGGCGCCCCTTCGAAGTCGAAGATCAGGCGGTACCATTCGCCGCTGGGATCGGCCAACGAGCTCGAAGCCGAGGGCGCGGGATCAGGAGCTGGCGCTGGAACCAACTCCACGCCGAGAGATCGAACGTTTGGGACGATTTGTCGGAGGGTATCAACAATGCTCTTCCAGATATCGTCGTGGCCGAGCTTGATGGCCTTGATCGCGGCAGCGACGTCGCGACCGTCAAACTTCACGTCGGGCATTGGCTGCCGACTGCTCGCCGGGGCGGCTATCACGCGCGCGTTGAGACGGAACAGCGCGAGGTTGCTGACATGCTTCTGCCACCGCTCACCGGTCTTCGGGCCGTGCGCATGAAAGACCTCGGAGAACGTTTTCTGCGCTGCAGGCTGGAGATGCTCAGAGCCGAACGTCCAGCTCAGCAGCGACTTCCAACCCCTTGGATATTGGCTGTCAAGATCGCATGAGATGTGCGCAGCAAAATCAGTTCCATCGATGATCCCGCCGATTTCCAGATCCATCGGCCCCACTTCCTCGCTCCTGCGAATCAGGCTGAGGTCGCGCTCCCCCGTGAACAAATCGTCGTTCGGCTTGTCGCCAGCGAATCTGGCGATGTAGCTGAGCGCGTCCAGCACCGTCGTCTTGCCGCTGCCGTTCGGCCCTACGAGCACGGTGAACTGCGCAAGCGATAAGGTCGTGTCGCGGTGGGCTTTGAGATTCTTGATGCTGAGCTTGGTGATCATATTGACCTGTCTTGGCGACCGATCCGTCCCTGCTTGGTCCGTATCATGGACGCCCCTCAAGCTGCACCCTGCTCGGGTCGCTGCAGCTTCCCTACCGCAGGCAAAGACTCGCCTGCCCACCCTTGCCGCCCTCTCGAATACTGCTAATCTGTTCAGTATGCCCGCCCGTCGTATCGCAGCCATCGTGTTGCCCAGGCTCCTGTGCGAGATCGCGGGCTCTGGCTCGTCGCGACGCCCCGTGGGCGTGGTGCTCTCTGCGTCCGAGCATCTCAGCGATCAAGCAACGCTCGACGCGGTCGATCAGCGTGCGCGCAAGGCAGGATTGCGCGCAGGGCTGACGATCGCGGAAGCCAGAGCCTACGTGGCAGCGCTCGACGTCAGGCGCGTGACCGAAGCGCAGGTGCACCAGGCGCTCGCGAGCGTGGCCGAGGTGGCGATGGCGTTCGGGCCGACCGTATCGCTGTGTGCTCCGGACGCGGTCTACGTGGATCTGACCGGAGCGGCGCATCTTGCCGGAGGTGAAGAGGCTCTGGCAGCCGAGCTGCACGATCGTGTGGCACAGCTCGATCACGCGGCGCGCGTGGTGATTGCCGATGGGCCGCAGGTGGGTGCTGCTGTGGCGCGCCACGCAACCACGCTGGCCCAGGTGATCCCGCCGGGCCAGGGGCACAAGGCGATGGCAGCGCTGCCATGCACGGCGCTGCCGCTCGACGACGAGACCACGGGCTGGCTGGTTCGCGTGGGTGTGGTGACCGTGAGCGATCTCGGACGTCTGCCGCGGGATCAGGTCGCTTCGCGTCTCGGCGATCGCGCACCCCTGGTTCTGTCGTTGATCGCTGGTCACGATCCGTCGCCCCTGGTGGCCTACGAGCCTCCGCGCGTGGTGAGCGAGGAGCTGAGCTGGGAGGAAGGGGTCGAGCAGCAATCTGCGCTCGTGTTCGTGCTCAATCGCCTGACCGCGCGCGTGGCAGCGCGTCTCGAAGGGCGCGGCGAAGCCACCCGCGCGCTGGTGCTCCAGATTCAGTGCGACAAGGGCATTGCTCACCTGCGCGGCGTTGCGCCCCAGTGCACGCTTCGCGTGGATCTCCCCTCCCCGCTCAGCCGTGCCGACGATCTGCTTCGCGCGATGCGAGCCAAGCTCGAGGGGGCGCAGCTGGGGGCGCCTGCGCTCGCGATGACGCTGCAAGCGCCGCTGGTCACCCGTGCGCCTCGCGTGCAGCTCGACCTGTCGCGCGACGTCCAAGCATCGCCCGACGCCCTCCCGGTGCTGCTCGCAGAGCTGTCCGCGGAGATCGGCGCTGATCGCGTCGGAGTTCTCGCACTTCAGCCCTCGTATCGCCCGGAATCGCGCTCGCAGCTGCGTCCGATCGGCGACCTTGCGCACCTGCGAAGGTCCAGCCCCAACCCGACCCTCTCCGGTCCAGGTGCTGCCGTGACCCGGATCCTCGCATCCCCTCACCCCATCGGCCAGGGGCCGATCGCGATCGGCGACCTTGTGGTGTGCATGCCTGTGGCTCTCGAGGTCAAAGCCATGGAGTTCGACGTACGGCTGCACGGCGTGGACTGGTGGACGTCGTCGCCGGTGAGCCGCGACTACGCGCGCGTGTGGCTGAGCAACGACTCAGGCAGCACGGGCTGGGTCTTCATCGACCGCACGACCGGGGAGAGCTGGCTGCATGGCTGGATCGAGTAGCCAGGGCTTTGCCGAGCTGTGCGCGCGCTCGTGCTTCTCGCTGCTGCAGGGCGCGTCGCAGCCCGAGGAGATGGCGGAGCGCGCCCACGAGCTGGGGCTTGCATCGATCGCGCTCTGCGATCGGGACGGGATGTACGGCTCAGCGCGCGCGCACATGGCAGCGCGCGAAGTCGCGCAGCCGCTGATCGTGGGGGCTGAGCTCACGATGCAAGGCACGGATGCGACGGTGTTGATGCTGGTCGAGGATCACGCGGGCTACACGAGCCTGTGCCGGCTCCTCACCCGCGCGCACGCTGATCAGCCCAAGGGCTCGGCTTCGCTGCGCTGGCAGGAGCTGGGCGCTGGGGTGAACGGCTTGTGGGCGATCCTGCCTGCACCCTACGACCAGGCGTTGAGCTGTGCCGTGGCCGAGTCCTTTGGCCGCGATCGGGTCCGCATCGCAGTGCAGCGTCATCTGGATCCGGCTCAGTCCCGCATCGAATCGCAGGCCATTTCACTTGCGAAGCTTGTCGAGGTCGACCTGATCGCAACGGCGCGTCCGCTGTTCCACCATCCCTCGCGCAAGCCGGTGGCCGACGTTCTGTGCTGCATCCGCAACAAGACCACGCTGGATGCGGCCGGGCCGCTGCTGCAGCTCAATGCCGAGGCGGTGCTCAGCTCGCCCGCGAAGATGGCGCAGCGATTCCGCGATCACCCCGAGTGGCTCGCTTCCACGCTGCCGATCGCGCAGGCATGCCAGTTCTCGCTGGCCGAGCTGCGGTACCGATTCCCCTGCGAAGCGGCGTGCGTGGACGAGACCCCGGATCAGGCGCTGGCGCGTCTGGTGCGCGAGAAGCAATCGTGGCGGTATCCGAACGGCGTGCCCGAGCCCGTGATGGCGCAGCTCCGCAAGGAGCTCGCCCTGATCGAGGAGCTGGGCGTGGCGCCCTACTTCTTGAGCGTCTACGAGATCGTCGAGATCGCCCGCGAAAGGCGCATCCTGTGCCAGGGACGCGGCAGCGCGGCCAACAGCGCGGTCTGCTACGTGCTCGGCATCACCGCAGTGGATCCGGCCCGCGCCAACCTTCTGTTCGAGCGATTCCTGTCCGCAGAGCGTCGCGATCCGCCAGACATCGACGTTGACTTCGAGCACGAGCGTCGCGAGGAGGTCATCCAGGAGATCTACGAGCGCTACGGACGCGATCGCGCAGCGATGGTCTCGGAGATCATTTCGTATCGGGGAAAGAGCTCGCTTCGCGACGTGGGCAAGGCGTTCGGCCTGTCGCTCGAGCAGGTCGATCGCCTCTCGAGCATGATGCTGCACTCCTGGAGCGGGATCGAGGCGAGCTCGTCGCGAATCGAGGAGGTGGGGCTGGATCCCAATGACGAGCGGCTGCGCAAGGTGGTGACGATCGCAGGGGAGATCGAGCGTTTTCCGAGGCATCTTTCGATCCACGTGGGAGGGTTCGTGCTGTCCGCAGAGCCGCTGGAGCAGGTGGCGCCCGTGGAGCCTGCGCGCATGCCCGATCGCACCGTGATCCCGTGGGACAAGGACGATCTCGACACGCTCGGGTTCTTCAAGGTCGACATCCTGGCCCTGGGGATGCTCACCGCGATTCGCAAGGCGCTGGCGATCGTGATGCCCGATCTTGATCCGCTCACCGCGCTCGCTGCGATCCCGCCCGAGGATCCTGCGGTCTACGATGCGCTGTGCAAGGCCGACACCGTGGGCGTGTTCCAGATCGAGAGCCGCGCGCAGATGTCCATGCTCCCCCGTCTCAAGCCCCGGCGCTTCTACGACCTGGTGATCGAGGTGGCGATCGTTCGTCCAGGGCCCATCCAGGGCGGCATGGTGCACCCCTACCTGCGACGCCGCGCCGGCAAGGATCCCATCACCTACCCGCACCCCTGCCTGCGTCCCATCCTGGAGCGCACGCTCGGTGTTCCGCTCTTCCAGGAGCAGGTGATGCAGATCTCGATCGTGGGCGCCGGCTACTCCGCAGGCGAAGCCGATCAGCTCCGTCGCGACATGGCTGCCTGGCGCAAGCACGGCAGGCTGATGCTTCATCGTCAGCGATTGCTCGACGGCTTTGCGCGCACCGGGATCTCGGCGCAGTTCGGCGAGCAGCTCTTCAAGCAGATCCAGGGCTTTGGCGAGTACGGATTCCCGGAGTCGCACGCTGCATCGTTCGCGCTGCTGGTGTACGCGTCGGCGTGGCTCAAGGTCCACCACCCGGCCGCGTTCGCCTGCTCGCTGATCAACAGCCAGCCAATGGGGTTCTACACGCCGGGATCCATCGTGCGCGATGCCAAGGAGCACGGTGTGGAGGTCTTGCCGCCCACTGTGACCGACAGCCGATGGGACTGCACGCTCACTGGCGACTCGCCTCCCAAGCTGCGCCTGGGAATGCGTCTCATCCGCGGCCTGGGGGAGCTGGCAGGGCGCGCGATCGAGCAGGCGCTCGATGACCGTCCTTTCGAAAGCCTCGACGATCTCGTCACACGCGCGTCGCTCAAGAAGAACCATGTGGAAGCGCTGGCCGAGGCTGGGGCGCTCGAGCCTTTGGTGCAAGGACGCAGGCATGCGCTGTGGCGCGCCCGCGCTCCGCGATCCGGCCCCTTGTTCGACAAGGCGCCTGTGGTCGAGCAGCACGTCCCCCTGCCGCCCCTGCGTCCCAGAGAGCAGCTCGTGCTCGACTACGCCCGGGTCGGATTGTCGATCCACGATCACCCGATGTGCCACATGCGCGACCGGCTCGGCTCGCGACCGGTCGTGCGCATCGGCGAGCTTGCCTCCCTGCGCGACGGCTGCGCTGTCTACATCGCGGGCGTCGTGCTCAATCGTCAGCGTCCGGGAACAGCGAGCGGTGTGGTGTTCATGACGCTGGAGGACGAGACCGGGCATGCGAATCTCGTGATCTGGGCGGATGTCTTCGAGCGGCACCACCATGAAGCTGTGAACGGAAAAATCCTGCTGATCGAGGGGCGCCTCCAGAGGCAGGAGGGTGTAACGCACGTGGTGGTCGTGTCGATCGAGCGGCTGGACGTACCGAGGCGCCCGGACGAGCCGGACGACGACGAGATGTCTGGGCTGGCCGTGCGTTCCAGGGATTTCCATTGAGCAAGCGGTGGCGGCACACAGTCGCCGGGGCGTGCCACGGGTGGATCCGCGAATTGTGAAATGGCTGTCGGTTCCGTCTCCCTGTCGGTCACAAAGGGGCTATAAGTCGAGCCGCGATGGATGCCGTCCGGGCCCCAGGCCGAGTCAGCCGCCGAGCACAAGGCGGATGGCCTGTCGCGGCCCGCGTGCTCCCGCGGGGAGGCAGGAGATAGCGCCATGATCGGTGAGATGAAGGTATTTGCCGGAAGCAGTCACCCGGAACTTGCCAGCCAGATCGCCACCTACATGGGCATGCCGCTGGGCAAGCTGAAGGTGACGCGCTTCTCGAACGAGAACATCAAGGTCAAGATCGAAGAGAACGTCCGCGAGGCCGACGTCTTCGTCATCCAGACCTCGGCAGTGCCGGTCAGCGACAACCTGATGGAGCTGCTGATCCTGATCGATGCGCTGAAGTACGCGTCCGCAGCGCGCATCACCGCTGTGCTGCCGTACTTCCCCTATGCGCGGAGCGACAAGAAGGACGAAGCGCGCATCTCGATCACGGCGCGGCTGGTGGCAGACCTGCTGCAGACCGCAGGTGCAGAGCGCGTGCTGACCATGACCTTGCACGCGCCGCAGATCCTCGGCTTCTTCCGGATCCCTGCGGACCAGCTCCTGGCAACGCCCGTGCTGGTGCGTCACTTCAAGAACTCGGACCTGTCCAACTCGGTCGTGGTCGCCACCGACGCAGGCGCAGGCAAGGTCGCCGGGCACTTCGCCAAGGGGCTGGGGCTGCCGCTCGCCATCATCGACAAGCGACGCTTCGACGACACCGAGCAGGCTTCGTCCTGGGCGCTCATCGGCGAAGTGCACAACAAGGACGCGATCATCTTTGACGACGAGATCGCGACCGGAGGCTCGATCCAGGAGGCAGCCAGGATCCTGCGCAGCTTCGGGGCCAAGCGCGTGCGCGTCGGCGCCACGCACGGCGTGCTCTCGGGAAGCGCGATCGAGCGCCTCAACAACACCGACATCGACGAGCTGGTGCTCACGGACACCATCCCGATCTCGCAGGCGAAGATGACGGCGCTCAGGAATCTGAAGGTGCTTTCGACCGCCTCGATGTTCTCCGACGCGATCCTGCGGATTCACGGAGGGCGATCGATCAGTCAGATGATGGAGTGTCTGCCGGCCTGAGCCGGCATCTCACCAGCGCTCACGGCTTCTTGGGCTCGGCTTCGGCGGGCTTCTTGGTCTCGCTTTCGGCGGGCTTCTTGGTCTCGCTTTCGGCGGGCTTCTCCGGCTCGGTCTGGCCGTCGGGCTTTGCGAGGGCTTCGTTGCCTGCCAGCTCGGTCTTGAAGGAGAACCCGAGCATGTGAGCCACGAACCCGCCGCCTGCGAAGATGCGGTACCCGAAGTCGAAGCTCCCCACGTTGGCTCCAAATCCCCCGATGAAGAAGGCTGGACCCTTGCCGACCGGATCCACCGCAAGGCTGGCCGTGGCAAATCCCTCGACAAAAGGAGAGATCGATCGCTCGAGACGCGCCATCAGGTTCAGAGGCATCACGATCGCTCCGTCGGCGACCTTGGGCGCAAGGCTCGTCCCGCCGGACAGCCGCGTAGCGGAGAGCTGAATCGAACCGGTCGCGATTCCCCCGACGCCGAGTGCGTAGTGATTGAGCCGCTTGTCCAGGCCGGGCATCGCCATCGTGTAGAACTGCAGCGGAATCCAGGCTCCCACCGCCGCCTTCTTGCCAGTCGCCTCGTCTTCCTTCAGCATCCGCCCGTACGAAGGCGCGATCGTGATGCCCTCCTGGTTCCATGCTGGAAGCGCCACCGTCGGCGGGCCGCCAGTCGGATTGGGCACGGTTGCGCTCGTGGCATTGAGATGCGCATACATCACGTTGCCGGCGACGTTCAGGAATGACTTGTCCGACAGCCACCTCGAGTAGGTGAATGGCACGATCGCGCCATTCGTGGACGCAGCGAGGTTGTCCCCCGACCCGTGCTCGAAGCGGCCACCGATGCGAAGGCTCGCTTTGCTCTTGTCCGGCAACGCATGCCCCGCGGTCGTGTCAAAGGTCTCCACCACATAGGTCTGCAAGCCGTAGGCGCCTCCGGACACGAGCAGCGAGTCGGCAGTGCCAGCGCCGCCACACGCCGTGTTCAGGACGTTGGCGTTTGCGATCGCATCTGCGTCGGTCGTGTGCGCTGCTCTCGGCGCCGAGCCATTGAACGAAATCGTACGTCCGGGTCCCTGCGAGATGTCGACCGACACGCCGCAGATCTTCTTGTGGCACTCGGTGCCAGGCGCCGTGTACAGCCCAGGGCACGCCTCGTTGAACCGGTCCAGGGCATTGTCGCTGAGCTGGGTGAGAAAGATCCCCTGGCTCCAGGCTTCGCTGCTGGCGAGCACCACGGCCAGCATGGCCAGCGACGCCACCAACCACTTCGGCAACCCAATCATCCCCCTGAGCAAGGCGGCGCTTGCCCTCATCGATACGAGCTTGTCCGGATCGCGCGCGCAGGACTTCGTCAAGGCAGTTCTCCTTTCAGGCGAGTGCGCTGGATTGCACATCATGGATGCGTATCTGCTGCGGGTCCGTCGTGGGCGAGTGTGCATCGACCACGCGAACCCCTCATTGTAGCGCGCGCATGCGTGCCCCGCGAACCGCGAATTGGCCCGCGGTGCCGCGCGCAAAGGCGCGCAGCCTCTTGCAGGATTGCTCCAATGGTTTCCTGGTTGACCTGCCTGCCGCTACAGGTGATCGTTGGAGACCATGTCGGAACTCCGCCTGAACGTGGTGACCAAGGAGTGGGTGATCATCGCGCCGGGCAGAGCGACCCGGCCCAAGGACTTCAAGTCCCGCCCAAGCCGTCCTCCCCTCGCGGCGCACGATCCGGATTGCCCCTTCTGCCCGGGCAACGAGCACTTGACCACCGAGGAATCGTTCCGTCTTCCTGCCGCTCTCGATGCCGGATGGCAGACCCGCGTGGTGCCCAATCGCTTCCCCGTGCTCTCGCGCGATCAGACCAACCCTGCACCGCGCCACGACGGCCTGAAGCATGCGGTGGACGGATTCGGCGTGCACGATGTGATCATCGAGACGCCCAGGCACGATCTGACCACGGCCCTGATGCCGCCATCCCAGGTCGAGGCGATCCTGCGCACGTACCGGAATCGCTACCAGGTGTGCCAGGCCGATCCTCGGCTCGGTCATATTCTGCTCTTCAAGAACCACGGCCCCGCGGCCGGCACGTCCCTCGTCCATCCGCACTCGCAGGTGGTCGCGACGTCGGTGGTGTCCTATCAGGTCCGCGATCGCATACGCACGCTCGAGGATCATCAGGCGCTCTACGGCCATTGCGTGCTGTGCAAGATGGTCGACGACGAAATCGCAGAAGGCGTGCGCATCGTGCACCTGAACGAATCCTTCGTTGCGCTCGTTCCGTACGCGGCGCTGTCGAGCTACCACATCTGGATCTTTCCCCGCCGCCACATGGGGTCCTACGGCGAGATCAACGACGTCGAGGTGGCGAACCTTGCTGCGTCTCTGCGCGCCGTGCTGCGCAAGCTCTACTTCGGGCTCAACGACCCGGACTTCAACTACGTGATTCGATCCTCGCCTCGCACCTGCTCCAACGGCGAGTTCCACTGGTACCTGTCGATCGTGCCCCGGCTCGCGCGCGCTGCAGGATTCGAGCTCGGCTCCGGAATGTACGTCAACGACTCCTACCCCGAGGACAGCGCAGCGTTCCTCCGCTCGGTGCAGGTTCCGGACGGATAGCGCGAACGGTTGTGCGCATGGAGCCGCGACCGAAGGGAGCGGGCGATTGGCTCAGAACCCAGGCGCCTCGATCCACACGCACCCATCGCCCGAGAATGCCACGCACTCCCGAAGCTCCACCGGTGCTTCCATGGCCGCGAGCGCACGCGGCACCAGCCGTCCGCTCCACCCGAGGATCGCATCGCGACGCACCACCACGCTCGACGACGACGTCACCTCGACCGCGCCGAATCCTGCAGGCATGTCCAGCACCACGTAGCCGTGCCCGTGCACGCGCACCATGTTGGCCGCCTCGCCTTCGCCGATCGGGAGCCGGCCGTTCTCGTACGACAGCGACTGGTCGAACCCTGCAAGGGAGTCTTCGCGTACGTACACGAAGTCGCCGTCCAGCAGCACCGGCGCCAGCCTTCGATCCCTCGTCGCCTGAAGCACGAGCCGGGTCGCCTCGGTCACGAGGCTGAGCGGGCGCGTGGAAGATCCGAGCCACAAATCCTCGACCCGTCCGCGCGTGCGCCGGAACAGCGGCGTGGCCTGGATCCCCGCCGTGGGCCCGATCATCGCACGAACCAGATCGAGCCGGACTCCGAACCCGTTGTGCACGCGCACGAGCACCGATCGATCCACGAGCGCAACCCGCGCATCGGCCGGGAACGCGAACGTGGTCTCGCGTGCGAAGTGCGGCAGCCGATGGGCCGGCGCACCCACGACGATCGGCTCAGGGGCCGCGGCAGGAGCCAGCGTCGGGACGCGCGCAGGTGGCGGCACGGCGGGATGCGCGGCTGACACCTCCTGCCATCCACCCGCAGGGACCGCGTCGGAGTTCACGCCATTGGCGATCGTGAACGACGCGTCCCCGTCATCGAGCCCGTGGAACGCTTCTGCGGCAGCGCGCCTGACTTCCGTCTTCTCCGCCGGCTCCGCTGCCTTTCCTTCGGTCGGCGTCGAGCCTACCGCCTGGTCGATCATGCGCCTCGCCATGGCCTTCTGGCCTGCGCGCTCGAAGCAGTGGCGCGCGCGCTCCAGGTCATGCAGGCGCTCGAAGGCGAGACCGAGATAGCCCCACGCCCGCTCGTGCTTCGGCTCGATGCGCACGACCTCTTCGAGCAGCGTGCGTGCGCGCTCTGGCTGGCCGGTCTTCAGGTAGCAGAGCGAAAGGTTGATGCGCGGGCTGTTCTCCGAAGGAAACGACGCGATGATCTCCTCGTAGATCGAGATGGCTCGCGGATACATGCCGAGGCGGAAGTAGACCATGGCAAGCAGCGCCTGCCCCTTGGCGTCGCGCGGCTGCAGACGCAGCGCGTTCTCGATCTCCTCCTTGGCCTCGTGGACCCGATCCTCCTGGAGAAGCTCGGACCCCCGGTACATATGGAACAGGAACTCCTCGCTCGTGAGCGCACCGGGTGCCGACTCCGGTGGAGCGGTATAGGCTGGCTGCCTACGCGGGGGTTCCGACATCGCGGGCTGCATCGTACACGCCTGGCGCCCCGTTGCCCACGCTCAGCGCTGTTCGACGTAGGCCACCAGCATGCGGGTGCCGGCGCGATGGCTCTTGTCCGGCCGGAATTGCGTGCCGATCACGTTGTCACGCCTCACAGCCGCCACGATCGGCCGCGCGCCGTGGTCTGTCGTGGCAACCACGATGCTTCGATCCCCAGGCTCAACGTGCAGGCTGTGGGAAAAATACGCCCAGGTCCCCGCGCGTCCAACCGCGTCCAGCACCGGACAGCGCCCGGGCTCGATCATCAGCCGGTTCCAGCCGATCTGGCGAGCCCGCAGCCGTGCACCGCTGATCGGATCGGCCTCGGGCGCGAGCATCCTGGCGACCCCTGGAAGTACCCCCAATCCCGCGGCCCCTGGCGCGCCCTCGGCGGACTCGAACAAGACCTGCATTCCCACCGAAATGCCTAGCAGCGGCTTGCCGGCACCGATGTGTCCGACGATCGCCTCTCCCATTCCGTCGGCGAGAGCCATACTCAGCGACGCGAACGATCGGGCGGACGCCAGCACCAGCAGGTCGACGTCCCGCACCTGCTCAGGGCGCAGGACCTCGTGGACGCTGCAGGGCGTGCCAGTGTTCAGACAGACCCGCTCGAAGGCCCCGATGAGCGGAACCGAATCGCCCGCGCCAGGGCCGATGATCCCGAGACGTCGCATGGGGTCAGTCGAAGTCTTCGATCTTCCAGACACCGTGCTCGCGCACGAGCTGCACGGTCCCCACAGCGCCAAAGGGCATGGTGGCCCGGTCGCCGACCTCCTCGAACGTCGCCGTGGGCAGAGCGCTCTTCACGGCTTGGACGATTCTCTCCATGTCCTGGCGCTGGGAGCCTTCCCAGGCATCCTTGAGCTTGGCTGCATCGAGGCCGGCCTTCTTCGAGTCGGGCACGAAGCGCATCAGGATGTCGTATCGGTGCCGCTCGAAGCCGCGCACGAACGCGGTCACAGCCTGCCTTGGCGTGATCTGCGCGTACAGATCGATGGCAGACCCATCGATCCTCCAGCGGCCCGACTCGTAGACCAGCAGCAGGGAATCTCCCGAAGGCGTGCTGATCGTGGCCGTGACCACGGGAGCGGACGACGGGCGCGTCATGGCCCTGGCGATTTCGCGGACTTCGGCCGGGCTCTCGGTCGCCATTCGCCGGAAAGCGTCGAGCGATATCTCGCGACGCGCCTCCTCGCTGAGCATGGCGTAGGCCTCGTCGATCCGGCCTTGCTCCAGGGCGCCGGAGTAGGCACGAAGCGCCTCGGAGGGATCCTTGGGCATGGGAGAGGACGCCCCGCAGGCGGCGGCACCCATGGCCAGGGCTGCAGCCACGAGGGCGATCCGGGACGTCGAGAGCATTTCCCTTCGCATGGGCGGCTTCTTCGTAGCGTTTTGGCGGCTTGTGCGCAAGAGCGCTCGGCTGCCCTAGCTTTGTGGTGCAACCGTATTACGGTCTGTGCATGGTCGAAGGTCCGCCTCCGGTACCCACAGAAGGGGCAACGATCCCCATCCTGCCGCTCCGAAATTCGGTGCTGTTCCCCATGTCCGTCGTGCCGATCAACGTCGGACGACCTCGAAGCGTCCGCCTGATCGAGGAGGCGCTCGGCCTGGATCGAGCCACCATAGGGATTCTCACCCAGAAGAGCCCGGACGTCGAGGAGCCCACGTTCCGCGATCTGCACAAGGTCGGCACCCTTGTGCGCGTCGTCCAGGTCATCCGCGTCGGCCCATCCATCTACACCGTGAAGCTCAGCGGTGTCGGCCGTTTCAGGGTCACCGCAGGCGTCTCGATCGAGCCCTACATGCGCGCCCGTATCCAACGATTCCCCGAGCCCCTGGTGCGCGACATGGAGGTCGACGCCCTGGGCAGCGCGCTTCGTGAAGGCGCCAAGGAGCTGGTGCTGCTCAACCCCGCCCTGCCCAAGGAAGTCGCCGGCATCCTGGAAAATGTCCGCGATCCCGGTGCCCTGGCAGACCTGCTCGCATCGAGCTTCCCCAACGATGTCGCATCGATCGACGACAAGCAGCGCGTGCTCGAAGCCTTCGACGTCAAGGACCGTGTCAAGCTCGTCATCGAGATGATCTCGCGTCAGCTCGAAGTGCTCAAGGTCAAGCGCGAGATCACGGACATGCAGCAGGAGATGGGGCAGTCCGAGCGCGAGACCATCCTGCGCCAGCAGATGAAGCACATTCGCGAGCAGCTCGGCGAGTCCGGCGAAGACGAGGAGACCGAGGAGCTTCGCGACAAGCTCCGCAAGGCCGGCCTGCCGCCCGAGGTCGACAAGGTCGCCAAGAAGCAGCTCTCGCGCATGATGTCCATGCACCCTCAATCTGCCGAGTGGAACATCGCGCGCACCTACCTCGACTGGCTCTCTGACCTGCCCTGGAGCAAGACCACCCCGGACAAGTTCGACGTCAAGGAGATCAAGAAAGCCCTCGACGAGGACCACCACGGCCTGGAGGACGTCAAGAAACGCATCGTCGAGTACGCCGCCGTCCGCCAGCTGCGCGCCGACAAAAAGGGGCCCATCCTGCTGTTCCTCGGCCCCCCGGGCGTGGGCAAGACCTCGCTCGGCCAGTCGATCGCGCGAGCCATGGGGCGTCGCTACGGACGCATCGCGCTGGGAGGCGTCTCCGACGAGGCCGAGGTGCGCGGACACCGGCGAACCTACGTGGGAGCCCTGCCGGGCAGGGTCATCCAGGCGCTCAAGCGCGTGGGCACCCGCAACCCGGTCCTGGTGCTCGACGAGGTCGACAAGCTCGGCGTGGACATGCGGGGCGACCCCGCAGCTGCCCTGCTCGAAGTGCTCGACCCCGAGCAGAACAACTCCTTCGTCGATCACTACCTCGATGTGCCGTTCGACCTCTCCCAGATCACCTTCCTGGCAACGGCCAACAACAGGGAGACCATCCCTGGCGCCCTGATGGACCGCATGGAGCTGATCGAGGTGCCCGGCTACACCCGCACGGACAAGCTCAAGATCGCCAAGCACTTCCTGGTGCCCAAGCAACTGCGCGAGCACGGCCTCACGCTCGAGCAGCTCGACTTTGCCGATGACGGTATCCAGCTGGTCATCGACTCGTACACGCGCGAAGCCGGCGTGCGGAATCTCGAGCGCGAGATCGCATCGATCTGCAGGTGGACCGCTGTGAAGATGGCGGAAGGGGCGAGCCCCACCCCGCTCGTCGACAAGGACAAGGTCGAGCAGGTGCTAGGCGCGCACAAGTACGACTCCGAAGTCGCAGAGCGCAAAGGCGAGCCAGGGGTCGCGACCGGACTCGCCTGGACGCCGGCAGGCGGCGTCATCCTCTTCGTCGAGGCCTCCAAGATGCCCGGGCGCGGCGAGATCATTCTCACCGGCAACATCCGTAGCGTGATGCAGGAATCTGCCATGGCCGCCGTCTCGTTCGTGCGGTCCAAGGCCGAGCTGCTCATGCTCGATCCGCTGTGGCTCAAGACCATCGACCTGCACCTGCACGTGCCCAAGGGCGCCACCGCCAAGGACGGACCGAGCGCAGGCGTGACCATGTTCACCGCGGTCGCGTCCCTGCTCCTCAATTGCCCGGTGCGCCCCGACGTCGCCATGACCGGCGAAATCTCGCTCCGCGGCATGGTCCTTCCCGTTGGCGGCATCAAGGAGAAGGTGCTTGCAGCTCACCGCGCTGGCATCCGCATCGTTCTGCTGCCCTCGCGAAACGCAGCCGACCTGGAGGACATTCCCCAGGAGGTGCGCGACGACCTCGACATCCGCTTGATTGAACGCATGGACCAGATCCTTCCCATCGTGCTCGAACCGCCGCTGACTCCCCCGCCCGTGGAACCCGGCGACGACGATGCCGAGATGGACGAGCCGGTCGCCGGGAGTGCAGGATGACGGCCCCGCGCCCGCCGCGCGCAGCACCTGCTCGCGGCAAGACCACGCAACGGCTACCGGATCGCCCTGACCGGACGGTTCGCGGTCGCCCGGACAAGCCACGTCTGCAGCCGCAGCCGACCACGCTCTGGGACTACCCGTCGCGCACCTACGGGCGCGGCGGGCAGGGCGACGACAGGTTCCGCGGTGCCACCCCCGCCTGGCTCATCTGGGATGTGGTCACGCGATTCGTGCGGGAAGGCGGGCTCGTGGTCGACCCGTTCTGCGGCAGCGGCACCACCCTCGACGTCTGCAAGGAGCTGAACCGCACGGCGATGGGGTTCGACGTGCACCCTGTGCGCGACGACGTCAAGAATGCGGACGCGCGCAGCCTGCCGCTGCGCAACGGCGTGGCCGATCTGGTCTTCATGGACCCGCCCTACGCAGACAACCTGTCGTACTCCGATGATCCACGCTGCCTGGGCAAGCTGCCGGCCAAGGATCAGAGATTCGATCGCGCGCTCGACCTGTGCTTCGCTGAAGCGCACCGTGTGCTCAAACCCGAGGGGGTGATCGCGCTGTACATCTGCGACGTCTATCACCACCCGTCCGGCTTCTACCCGATCGGATTCCGCGCGTTCGAGCTCCTTCGCAAGCGTTTCCTGCCCATCGACATCGCTGCCGTCGTCCGCCACAACGCGTCTCTGGAGCAGCCGTCGCACCGCGAAGCTGCCACCAGGCAGAGCTTCATGCTGCGCGGGTTCAACTATCTGTTCCTGCTCCGCAAGCACCGCGCGTGAGCCCGGACCGTCGCTGGACGTGTTTTTCGGCACGTGGCTGGACAATTGCCCGGCGTTGGACAAAGACAGCCGTGTGACTTCACCTTCGGACAGCGTTCTGCGTGCTCTCACCGATGACGGCTCTTTTCGGGTCATCGCTGCGCGCACCACCGATACGGTCAATGGTGCGGTGCAGACGCAGAAGACGAGCGGCAACGTCGCTGCTTGCTTCGGCGACCTGATCACAGCCACGATCCTGCTGCGCGAGACGATGGCGCCCCAGCTGCGCGTGCAGGGGATCGTGCGCGGCAAGGACGCTTCCGGCACGATGGTTGCCGACTCCAACCCGGGAGGCACGGCCCGCGGTCTGATCCAGCTCGCCAAGGGCAAGCCCGAGATCCGCGTGGCAGGCGGGTTCCTGCAGATGATGCGCACGCTCCATGACGGTCGAATCCACCAGGGTATCGTCGAGATTCCCACGGATGCAGGAGTGTCCGCGGGAATGATGCGGTACATGCAAGTCTCCGAGCAGATCGTATCCGTGGTCTCCATCGGAACCCTGGTCCATGGCGACCGCATCCTCGAATCCGGCGGCTACATCGTGCAGCTCTTGCCCGAGGCTCAGGAAGGCATGCTCGCCGTGATGACCGAGCGTCTCGCGGACTTCCCTGCAATCGAGACCCTGCTGCAGAGCCCTGAGTTCACGCCTGCGCACCTGATCGAAGAGATCCTGTACCGCATGCCCTACGCTCTCACCGAGCAGAGCGCGCTCCGATTCGAATGCAATTGCAGCCTCGTGCGCGTGATCGCCGGGCTCGCCACCCTCAAGGCCGACGAGATCCGGTCCCTGGTCGAAGAAGGGGGCGTGCTCGACATCTCCTGCGATTTCTGCGGCAAGGGCTACGAGGTGTCGCCGGAGCAACTGCGCGGCCTGCTCAAGGCCAACTGACGTTCAGCGCAGCTGCGTGGTCGCGATCTTCAGCGTCACGCCCATGCGCGCCATCGGGGATTCCGCATCCACCGCCACCTTCATCCGCTTGACTGCATCCACTGCGCAACGAGTCAGCCGCGCATCGCTCACGCCGCGCGCATCGCTCAGCACCGCCATCACATTGCCCGTCTTGTTGACCGTCGCCGTCAGCACCATCTGCCCCTCCAGATTCTGAGCATCGGCCGGATGACCAAAGCACCCGAGGATGTCCGGAGCTAGCAGCCGGGCCCGGTAGGTGTTCTCGCTTTCGCCGGTCGGACGCTTGCGCGCTGCTTCCCGCTCCCCTTCCTGCACCGTGATCTCCAGGTGGTAGACGTTGTCCTCGTTGGGGTTGCGCAGCGTGACCATCGCGCGGAAGCACCGTGCGTCACCTCCGGTCAGATGCTCCGGGTCGGCACGCAGCGCCTTGACCGAATCGCGCATGCACTCCAGCGTCCCACGCGACAGCCGCGTCGAGTCCGCGCTCGCAGGCTGCAGCACCCCATTGCCTTGCACGCACACCTTGACCTCCGCCACGCCGGAGGCCTCAGGCTCGGCTTGTAACGCCTCACCGACGCAGCGCGCGAACGGGGACGCCAGGCGCGCAGCAAGACCGTCGGCTCCCCGCAGCGCAGGGTGATCCGCCTCTCCTCGTACGCTCAACGCCCCGGATGCGATCAGCCCTTCTGGAGCCGGTAGCGCGGACGGATACCAGGCGAGCCGCGCCTCGAAGGTCCCATCGCGCTCGCTGTCGCTGAACACGAGCTTGTGCACCTGATCCGAGATGCACGTGGCAGGCCCCGCGCTCCCCTCGCCCTCGACCGCCGCCGATCGGACCCCGCCGCTGGCACCCAGATCCACGCGGATCCGCAGATGCAGATCGGACGTCACTGACTCGAAGCATCGATAGAGATCCGATGCCGCGCGCAGCGGTCCGTAGAGCGCTTCGGGGTGCGCAGGCTGCAGCGCGGATGCCGACACGGACAGAAGCAGCAGCGCGCCGCTCCACGGACCTCGACTCCCAGGATCGATCAGCATGTCGCGGGTCGCGGCGCGGTCGAGCCACGAGCGAATGGCTTCGTGATCGGTCACCACCACCGCGGACGCAGCCGGTGCGCCGCGAAGCGCCTCGAGGAACGTTGCGACGTTGACCCCCTCGGAAGCCCCAACGGCAACCTGCCTTCCCACCGCATGCTTCCACGCAGTCTGCACGTCCATCTGCTCCGGCGCAGGAGGAACCGCGGAGCACGCGTTTCGCAACACGCGGGCGTGCGTGCCTTCGATGGCGACCACAGCCGTGTCCGGGGCTCCCGCGCAGTCGAGCGCAGATGAAACCTTGATCCGGACGCCCCGCAGGTCTCCGGCCACGACTTCGGAAAGCGGGCTGTTCGAGCGCGCAGAGCTGGCGCGCCCGCACCCGCTCACGAGGAACTCCACCGGCGCGTCTGGCGGAAGCGCAAGGCCTGCCAGCGCCCGGAATACGACTCGCACAGGAGTGTCGCGGGAAGCTGCAACGTTGTACACGCCACTTCCGGCGCGCTCGACGAGCGCTTCGCCGCGTGCCGGCACCACGACCAGCGTGCCCGCAGAGACCGCCACCGGCGTGGTGGTACACGAAGGGAGCTGGATTCCCCTCGCATCGAGCAGGGACCTCCACGAAAGCCTTGCGCGGCGCACGTCGCGGTCTACGCACCAGCCAGGCAGCACCGCACCCATCGCAGGCACTGCCAGCGCCGCCACCAGAGGCACCTTTGCCGCAATGCTTCGCCTCCGATGCTTGCGAACCCGGATTCGCCCCGGCAGCAGGGCCGCCATCCCGAATGCCGTGGCGATCCCCGCCACGCACCACCGAAGCAGGATCTCCCGCGGAAGGTCGTCCGCAGCCGCGTACCACCGTCCTTGCGACGCATCCTGCAGGATCTTTGCGGTCACGTCGCTGAGACGCTCCGCCTGGCCTGCAACCGTCAGCAGGAGCGAGGCCGCGACGGCTGCGGACAGGAATCGCATGGCTTCGCGTCGGGTGCGAGGCTTGGACGGACCCAGGCCGAACGTGATCGCTGGCAGCGCGACCACGATCCAGATGAGAACGTCCGAGGGGAGCACCGACAGACCTGCGAGCTTCCAGGCGGCGGCAGCGAGGATCGACGCCGCAGGGCCAGCGAGCAACAAGGGAACCCGCTCCTGCCCTACGCCCAGGATCAGGTTCGAGGTCCGACTGGGAGACGCAGGCCAGAGGCCGGCGGCCAGGCAGTAGGACGCTGACAGCTGTGCAGAAAGAAATGCTCCGTCAGCGGCAGAAGCCCAGGCTCGCCTGAGCGCCGATGAGGCCTCCAGGGCGATCGCCTCCCCAGCCCAATAGGAGGAAACAAGGCCTTTGTGCCGGGCGAACGGCATTCCCACCGCCACCGTCACGGGAATGAGCGTCATCAGAAGCATCGTGACCCCGGGAGCTTGGCGCCGTGCCGCATGGAGCACGCCAGGGACCACGACCAGAAGCGATGCAAGCACCGCCCGGAGGATCAGCGATTCGACAGGCTGGCTCCCCGCAGGTTCGCCCGCGTGGTGCACGAACGCGAAACCTACCGAAAAGCAGGCCGGGAGCACGAACACGAGGATCGCGACGAGCCAGGGCGTTGGACGCTCATCTTCGTGCATGGAGAAGGCGTATCGTACACCGCCGCCCCCAGCCGGGCTATGGGCTTCGCTGCGCGCCGACTCCGGGGGGGCCTTGGCCCGCCAGCCGGTCGACCTTCGCATGCAGCTCACCCACCGACTCGGCGAGCCACTCGAGCGCTTCGTACAGGGCGTGGCGCTCGAGCCATTCCGGATCTGGAGTCGAGCTCGACGTGACCTGCTCCATCGCCTTCGTCTTCATCTGTCGAAAGGCGATCACCGCGGCCGTCGCGCTCGAATCAGCGCGAGCCGTCCCGGCCGCCATGTTCTGTGCCTTGGTGCTTTCCATTGGGTGTATCATGGGTCCAGCGACTGCGAAGGAGCAAGACGATGGCGCGACGCCCCGGGAACGCGACGTGGTTGATATGGGGGATCATCTTCCTGTCTTGCGGCGGACGAGTCACCCTGGACGCGCCGGGGCCGAACGACAAGGACGGTGGCGAGGACGCGGTCTCCTATCCGGTCTGCACACCGGGAGCGCAGCGAACCTGCGACTGCGCCGCTGGGGCCAAGGGGGTCCAGGTCTGCCGGAGTGACGGCACCGGCTACCTGCCCTGCACGGACTGCAACGGGGCAGATGCTTCGGTAGGAGGCTTTGGCGGCGCCGGCGGTGTGGCAGGTGCTGGAGGCAGCACCGGAGGCGCTGGCGGACTCGGTGGCGCAGGCGGTTCAGGCGGGATCGCAGGCTCGGGAGGCAAGGGCGGAGCTGGTGGCGCCGGAGGCAAGGGCGGCACCGGTGGATACGGCGGATACGGCGGGTATTCGGGCGGCGACGGTGTCGGTGCCTACGGGGGCACAGGTGGCTCGACCGGATCAGCAGGCGCATACACCGGCTCATCCTGGTACGCAGTCAAGCCTGCGCCGACTTCGCCGCTCGAATGCGGGCCAGCGCGCTTCCTGATCTTCGGCACCTGCTTCCCCTGAGACCTGCCGCTGGCTCACACGGCCTACTGGCAGTGCCCCGAGCCATTGCAGTAGTTGGTGCAGCACTCTGAGTTGTTGGAGCACGACTGACCGTTGTTCTTGTGGCAGGTGCCTGCCTGGTAGACTTGGCAGCAATACTGGTTGCAGCATTCCGACGCTGTCGAGCAGCTGTCCCCGATCGCTTTGCACGAGCCTGAGTCTCCGCTTCCCCCGGTACCGCCAGCGCCGCCTGTGCCGCCGGCGCCCGGATTGAACCCTCCGAAGTAGCCGTTGTTCAGCGCCTGGCAGATGCCGACCGCAGTCGGCGGCTGCATCACGCAGGTCGCGCCCGAGGCGCAATCGTTGCTGTCGCAGCAATAGCGCGTGCAGCGGCTCATCCCGTTGTAGCAGGTGTATCCTGATCTGCAGAACGGGCCGGAGGATCCCAGGCTGCACGCACCACAGGCCTGCACGTTGTTCAGAGTATCAAAGCAGGCAAACTGCTCGCTGCTCGAATAGTCGCAGGCCTCGCCAGCTCCGGTGTTGCACCCCTCGTTGGTGACCGGATTGCAGACATAGCCCGGCGTGCCGACTGTGACGCAGGATCCGTTGCTCGGTGCGTTGCCCGGATCAGCCATGCAGCCGCCGCTGCCGCCGGTGCCTCCGGTATTGGGAGTACCCCCGGTGTTGGGAGTGCCTCCGGTGTTGGGAGTGCCCCCGGTATTGGGAGTACCCCCGGTGTTGGGAGTGCCCCCGGTGTTGGGAGTGCCCCCGGTGTTGGGAGTGCCTCCGGTGTTGGGAGTGCCCCCGGTTCCAGGATCACCGCCGCTGCCCGCCACACCGCCCGTTCCGGACGCACCGCCCAGGGAGCTGTCCGGTGGATTCACGTTCCCTGCGGAACCGTCCGTGTTCGGCTTGCCCCCAGCTCCACCGGCTGCCACGCACTTGTTGTCCACCACGCCGTCGCAGTCGTCGTCGACCCCGTTCTTGCACACGTCCTGCGTAGCGCACGCCCTGCATCGCCCTGCCGCGCAGATCTGTCGATCACCACACGCGGGCGCGCCAATGTGCCCTTCTGCTTCACACTGCACGGAATTCAGGTCCGCCGTCCCAATCGCCAGACCGCAGGCTCCTGTGCCCACAACGAAGAAGGCAAACCAGAACCAGGCTTTCATGGGCAACCTCGTTCTGACCATCGGTCGATTGGCTCGATCGGGCAAAGCACAACCCAAAGGGTATCAGCCGCGCGCGCCACCGCAAGAGGCGCCGGACCTGCGCCTGCGCAGCGCCATCCACAGCGTGATGCCCCCGGCGATCCCCGCCAGGGCCGCGAATTCCTCCGCGCCCAGGGAGCGTCCTGCTGCGCCGCATGTGCACCGGCCACGGGCAGATGGCTCCAGCGCTGCGCTGCGTCGATCCGGTCTCGCGAGCACTCGAGTCGGCAGCTCTGGATTGCGGATCGCAACGGTCTTCGCCCCGATCGTCTCATGACCCGCCATGTCGCGAACATGCATCCGGTAGACCCAGGACTCTCCCCATCCCCGCTCGTCCTTCCAGGAGAATGTCATCCATTCGCCCTGCGGCGTGGGACGCAGGGTGGTCACGCGTTCCCAGGTATCTGCTCCAGGACGCGCGCGCTCCAGCAGGTAGATCAACTCGTCATGATGGCTCCCCGCATCCGTCGCCTGCGCGAATCGCAAACGTGTCTGGAGCTGCCAGCCGGGGATTGCCTGGCAGGGGCTCAGCATCACACTGCCTTCGATGGCTTCTGACTTTCCATCGGAGAGCCCCTGAAAAATTGGAGGCATCGTGTCCGGCGTCCCGGCCACCTGGACCCGAGCGAGCTTCTCGAAGGGACCGAGCGTGGTCTTGTCGACGGGGCGTCGCACTTCGAGCTGCAGGTCACCTTGAGCGACTGTGGGTTCAGGTACCAGCTCGAGGTAGTGGTCTGCCCAGGCATCGGTCCGAAAAGGAATCTCTGCGCCGCTGCCGTTCTGCAATCGATACTGGTGCTTCGGGCCACCGCTCACGGGCGAGCATCCCCAATACTCGAGCACGCGGAAGTGTGCCCCGGGGCGCACCGTCGCACCATCGCGCGGCACGTCGAGCGAAGACACCCATCCTTGCGTGCATTCATCCGCAAATGCAGGAGAAGCAACGAGCAGGATCCAGGCAGCAGTGACGAGCCGCATGGGTCCAGTCTACGCGTGATTGACGCGATCGGGAATCGATTCTCAGCCCGTGAAGTAGGTCGTAGCCCTGCGGTCGCCGACCTTGCGAATCTTCTTGGTCGACAGCAGCTTCTGGATGGGACGCGCCAGCTGACGCGTGGTGGTGCCAAGCTGCTTGTTGATCTGCTCGATACGCAGCCCCTTCTTGTTCGCGGCGAGCAGCTTGATCACGCGGCCACCGACCTCGAGAAGCTGGTCGCCGGAGCGACGCACGCGCTTGCCGGGCTTGGCAGGTTTCGCAGCCTTCGCGGGCTTGGCAGCCTTGGGAGCGGCAGCGACAGCCTTCTTGGCGCCCGCTGGACGTCCACGCTTCACAACGGCCTTCTTGGCAACAGCCTTGCGAGCCACCGGGGCCTTGCCAACGAAGTCCGATGCAACGCTCGCAAATGCCTGGCCGAAGATGGCGACGATCTCGTCGGTGAATCGGGCAGCAGCAGCTTGAATCTTGGATTGGATTTCGGTTGAGTTCATGGGAGCGGAGATTGCCACAAGTCTTCTGCAAGGAGCAAAGATATTATTGGATCGAATCGACCATGGGGTTCATTCACGCGAATCCTTAATTCCATATGTCTCATTGTCGAATCCATAGCTGGCATTCGTTGCGGGTCTCCCGGGAGAGGAAGTCGATTGCATTCATCTGCAGACTCGTCTCGTCTGTTCGAGTGAGGCTCCATTGCATGCCTCTCACGCGCGCTTCCTCCCCCCGGCCGGTCGCGGCTCCGCACCGCCCCTGCCCTGTCGCCGCTGTCCCCCTGGCCTCTGACCCCTTCACGAGATTCCGCTTTCCAAACGCACGTTTCCCTCGCCCACGTCCGTCCTCCTCGGATCGATTGGACTGCGGGCCCCGACGCGTGTAGCTTTCAGGCTTCTATCGATACCCGAGGTGATCCATGAGAAAATTGACTTCCCTTCTGGTTGGTGCCGCTGCCGTGCTCACGTCCACCGTGGCCCTGGCTGCACCTGAAAAGCTCCTGTTGACCGAAGTCGTGGTCAGCCCGACCCCGGCTGAGTACATCGCGATCCACAATCCAGGCTCCACCGCGATCGACCTGACTCACTACTTCCTCGCGGACTTCGTTACCTACTACCAGATCGCGGATACCACGATGCCGACCGTGGACAACGCCGACTTCCTCGTCCAGTTCCCTGCCGGCGCCACGATCGCCCCCGGCGAAACCCAGTACATCTCCGTCGGTGGTGCGGAGTGCTTCAAGACAGCCTGCGCTACCACTGGCAATTTCGTGGGCTTCGGAGTCTATCCGAACTACGAGGTCGCCTTCGCCGACCCAGTCAAGTCGAGCGCGACTGTCACGGACATGCTTGTTCCCTTCACCGGTGCAGTCGGCTCCACCCATGGCCTCACCAACGGCGGCGAGCCGATCGTCCTGTTCTATTGGGACGGCGTTACGGCCCTTGTGACCGATATCGACTACGTCGGCTACGGATCCTGCAACGGCGTCAACAAGACAGGCGTTGCGGTCAAGGGCTCTACTTATCTGGCGGACACCGCAAACAACGGCACGACGCTGCATGCCCCTCTGTCCTCTGGCACGACCACGCTCAATACCTGCCGCACGGACATGGCCGAGACCGGCCAGACGATGACCGGAGGCAATGGCGTATCCGGACATGATGAGACCAGCGAGCCGAACAACACCAACTGGACAGCCTGCGCTTCAGTAACTCCCACGCCATGGGGACCGGATGGCGGCACCGGCGGCGCAGCTGGATCCGCCGGCTCAGCCGGTAGTGCCGGCACCGCTGGGACGGCTGGAACCGCGGGCACAGCTGGAACCGCGGGCACGGCCGGAACGGCTGGCTCAGGCACGGGCGGCGCTGCAGGCACAGCGGGTACCGCAGGCACCGCTGGAACCGCGGGCACGGCCACGGGCGGCGCTGCAGGCACCGCAGGAGCGGCTACCGGGGGTGCGGCAGGAGAGGCTGGCTCCGCTGGTGCGGCCACAGGCGGCGCGGCAGGACAGGCTGGCGCTTCGACCGGTGGCGCTGCTGGCGCAGCCACAGGCGGTGCAGCAGGCGCTGCCACAGGCGGCTCTGCTGGTGCGGCCACGGGCGGCGCAGCAGGCGCAGCCACCGGTGGTGCTGCCGGCAAGGGCGGCGGCACGGCTGGCTCGGGCGGCTCGCCCGATGCCGGAGTTGGTGGCAAAGCCGGCTCCGCGACTCCTCCCGCTCCGGTGGATTCGAGCGACGATGGCGGATGCGGATGCCGGGTCGCCGGTTCCGACTCCGATGCCTCAGGCCTGACCGCTCTGCTCCTCGGGATTGCAGCGGCCGCAGGACTGGCGCGTCGGCGACGCCGCAGCTGATATTCATTCCCCCACTTCCCGGGTGCGTGCGACCCCCCATCCCCCTCGCACGCACCCCCGCCCCCTCAATGAACCACAATTAACCCCCGATTCATGACGCCGCCGCGGCGCCAGGATAGATCCCCTGTCAGGAGAGCTGACCTCCTCCAGGATGCCGGACCACGCGCCACCTCGTGTTCCGGCACTCCTCTTTAAGCGCCTCAGCTCACCCAGCGTTGTCGGATTGCGTCACAACAGCTCCGACACGCCGACCAGCTCCACGCCCGCCGATTGCATCTCCTCGATCGCTCGACGCCCGTCGCCAGGACTCAATTCCACGGCCCGGCACGCGTCTCCCAGCAGTCGAGTCCGGAATCCGAGCCGCGCTGCATCCAACGCCGTGAACTTCACGCAGTAATCGAGGGCAAGCCCGCAGACCACGACTTCCCTGGCCCCTTGCTCCCGCAACCAGGCCGCAAGCCCGCTGTCGTTCTTCCCCCCGTTGTCAAAGAACCCACTGTAGCTGTCCACCCGCGGGTCCATCCCCTTGCGAAAAACCCGAGCGATTGCCGTGGTCGTCAGCCCGCCAGCCAATGCCGCTCCCTGCGTCTCCTGCACGCAATGCTCCGGCCACAGCACCTGCTGCAATCCGTACAGCTCCACGACTTCCCCCGGCTTTCGCCCTGGGTGCTGCGATGCAAAGCTCCCGTGTGCCCTGGGATGCCAGTCCTGGGTAGCCACCACCCGATCGAATGAACTCTGGATTCGATTGGCCGGCTCAATCACCTCGTCGCCCCTCGGCACCGCCAGCGCCCCGCCCGGCAAAAAGTCGTTCTGGATGTCGACCAGGATCAATACCCTCATCGCGCCCCCTCCCGGCTCGCTGCCACTTCCTTCTTGAGCTTCACGATCAACTCCATCCTGCGCTGATGAAGCGACCTCTCCAATCCCACGGGGTATTCGTGTGGATTGGCGAATCGCTTGCTCGCCGGGTGCAGGCACTCCAGCTCCCGCTTCGTTCGCGCGCGGATCTCCGCAAGCGCAGGAGGCTGATAGATTCGCTCCCCGCCCCGCATCACCGGCACCAACAGGTCCACATGGGCTGTCCCCTCTGCCACGGTCTTGGTCCGCGTCGGGTCATTCGGATCCACGAGCGTCCAAGAGCCCTCTGGTTTCTGCCTCGTGTCGTAGATCGCATCTGCAATGAACGAATCGTCCGTCCGGTACCTGCGGACCTGAAGGATTCCCGGCGTGGTCGTCTTGACGGACCGCTCGCTCAGCTTGAGCTTGTCCTGCCACGGCTCCCCTGGCCTCCGCAATGCCGTCACCTTGTACACCCCACCCAGGGCCGGCTCCTCGTAGGCAGTCACCAGCCTCGTGCCCACCCCCCACACTGCAATCGCTGCACCCTGCCCTTTCAGGCTCTCGATCAGGTGCTCGTCGAGGTCATTGCTCCCCACAATCGACACATCTTGAAATCCGGAGGCGTCCAGGATCTTTCGCGCCTCCACGCTCAGCCACGCAAGATCCCCGGAGTCGAGCCGGATTCCCGCGAGCCTGTGCCCGGAAGCGCTCAATCGCCTTCCGACTTGCACCGCGTGTCTGACCCCTTCCAGCGAGTCGTACGTGTCCACCAGGAAGATGCAGTTGTTCGGCAACGCCCGGGCGTACGCATCAAACGCCTCCAGCTCGGTTTCAAAGCACATCACCCAGCTGTGTGCGTGCGTGCCTGCCACAGGAATCCCAAACACCTTGCCTGCAAGCACATTGCTCGTTGCAGCGCACCCTCCCACGTAGGCCGCCCGGCACGCGGACATCGCCCCATCCATTCCCTGGGCGCGCCTCAACCCGAACTCCATGACGCGCTCCCCCCGCGCAGCCAGGCAAATCCTTGCTGCCTTGGTGGCAATGAGCGTCTGGAAGTTGATCAGATTGAGCAGCACCGTCTCCAGCAGCTGGCATTGCACGATCGGCCCTTGCACCCGGATCAGAGGCTCGTGGGCGAATACCAGGGTCCCTTCCGGGATCGCATCGACCGACACCGAGAGCTTCAAGTCCCCGAGCCAACGAAGAAACGATTCATCGAAGAGTGCTGCCCCGTCTCCACCGCGCAGCGTAGAAAGATAGGCCAGATCGTCCTCGGCGAAGCGATAGCGCTCCAGGTACTGGATTACGTCCTCCAGCCCGCAGCACACCGCAAACCCGCCCTGGAATGGCAGCTTGCGAAAGAACAGGTTGAACACCGCCTCCGTGTCCTGCAGCCCATTCTTCAAATGGGCATAGCTCATCGTGAGCTGGTACAAGTCGGTCAGCAGCCCGAGCGATGATCCGTACAACCCTTGGCTTGTCGGCATGGTGCACGCATCGTTGCGCTATCGAATCGATCGCGCAAGGGCGCTTGTGCGAAGCAGTCCCCTACCCCTTCTTCTTCTTCGGCGCGATCACGTAGCTCGTGAGCGAACGGGACCAGCGACTCATCGGGATGTCGCCGATGCGCCGCGTCAGCTGCGCAGCGTACGCAGCACCGTTGGTGTCGCTGCTTCCCACAGCGGGCTTGAGCCGGTCGAAGTCGCCCTTCTCGGTGAATGCATAGACCACAAGCATTTCACGCGCCTCTTCAGCTGGATTGCGAAGCGCTGCCTTGATCGAGATCCCGGCCATCTTCTCCTTCTGCGACGGAATGGGCGCAGCACGCCCAGGCTCCGCCGTGGGCTCTGGCTCCTCGTTGGACGGCCACAGCAGCTCTGCCTTGCCGTCGCTCTCCAGATAGTAGACCACCAGGTAGGCCTTGCGGCTCGTCTCGACGCTGATATCCACCAGCTCCCCATCCTGCACGGTCGACGGGAGACGAACGGTCACATCGAGCGGCTGGACGTTGGCAACCTTTCGAGTCGAGAACCCGTAGGCCTGGTCGGTCTTCCACTCGGTCGTGTCGATGATGTTGGAGCCGCTCGAGTGCTCCGCGCCAGGCGTCACACCGCTGATCGTCACGCCAGCCTTGCCACCCACTTCAGACGACAACGACAGCAGTCGCCTCCCTCGCCCCACGAACACGCTGTCCACGATCAGGTCGCCGCACGTGCCTCTCGTGTCCGCCTTCAGAATCTCGGTGTTGTCGATCTGGATGTCCGCCACGACCGATCGGCCGTACTTCGCCTCGAACCCCACGAACTTCGCGAATCCGACCGAGACCGAGGTCATGTCGTGGAGGTTGACCTGGCGACGTGTGCTGAACTCCGCCTTGGTCTTGCGAACCGAGACCTCGCACCCGGGCGCCCGCGCTTCGGCAATGGTCCATCCGCCTTCCGGAGTCGCGTGCACGGCCCGTCCAAGCAGGTCCTCCGCCTCTGCCATGGGGAACAGAAGAAGATTCGACTGCTGGGTCTGCTGCGTGGTGGTCGGAGGCGCGGGGGGCTCTGGGCCAACCGGAGTCGATGGTTTGCATGAGCCGGCGCAGCTCAGCACCAAGACGATCGGGATCAGCTTGCAGGCGGGTACCGCATCGCCCCTGCTCGCGCGCAAGAGATTCGTTGAACCCATCCGCGACAGATACACCGGATCTCGTGCCCCATGAAGAGGCACCTGAGGCCGCTCACCACCCCTTGGCGCGCCCCCTATCCATGCTAGGTTCGGTCCGTGACAGAGCCCGCTTCACCTTCCGCATCCACCGGCTCTTCCGCAAGCTTGCCGCGCACGCGGACAGTGGAAGCGCGCGACGGGGTCGCCCTCCACGTCCAGGTGTACGGCGAAGGACCGCCCATGCTCCTGTGCAATGGGCTGTACTGCTCCACGCACTACTACGGGCCCTGGGTCCAGCACTTCTCCAAGCGCTGGCGCGTGATCGAGTTCGATTACCGCGGCCATGGCAAGAGCGCAGAGCCCCGCGAGCCAGCGTCCGTCACCCTCGAGAGTCTCGTGCAAGACGCGGAAGACGTCTTGCGCGCGACCTGCGACGCCCCAAGCGTCCTGGTCGCCCACAGCATGGGCGTGCGGGTCGCGCTCGAGCTGTACGAGCGTGCGCCACACCGCTTTCGTTGTCTCATCCTGCTGTGCGGAAGCGTCTGGGACTCGCTCGGCCCGATCCCCAGCCGGTACCCACTTCGCAACCTGGTGTCAGGCACGCTCGGCCTCGGAGGCCGCATCCCGGCAGTCGCCGACTGGCTCAAGGATCAGACCATCAAGCACGATCTTGTGTCCAAGGTCGGCTACGGCCTGGGTGGGCTCAGCCGCACGCTCACACCGCGCGAGCCCGTGGAAGCCCTGCTTCGCAACGTTTCGAGGCTCGATATCCGCCTCATGAGCTCGCTCGGGATGTCCTACATCGCCCACGATGCGCGATGGATCCTCCCTCGCGTCACCGTGCCGACCTTGATGCTGGTCGGATCCAAGGACAGCCTCGCCTTCCCCGCGCATGCCCGTGCGGTCGTGCGCTCCATGCGCTGCGCCGAAGCCTACGTCTGCCCGGGCTGCACGCACCTCGCCCCGGTCGAGCGACCCGAGGAGGTCCATCGGGCAGTCGAGTCCTTCCTGCTACGCCATCTACCCCGATGAAACGCGCGGTCCTGCTCGGCTTGCTGCTCTCGGCGTGTGCATCCGCGCCAACCTCGTCACGCTCTACCCCCGCTTCCTCCCCGTCCTCCTCAGCCGCGCGCACTGCCACGGTCGCAGCTCCGGGCAGCAAGGACGCTGGGCCAATCGATGCGCACAGCGGTTTGACCGACGCAGACGACACGACCGAGTACGACACGGAAGATCCCCTGGTGGTTTTCGAGTCGCCGTACAAGCTGGGACAGCGACCGCGGTCAGGCTCGGCAGCCGTCTCCCGCCGCGAGGACCAGGAGCTCGCCGCATGGAACGAAGGCGGACGCGAGGGCAAGTGGCACCCGCAGCCGCGCGTGATGGTCGACAATGTCCGCGTTCGAGGCCGGGCCTCCGAAGCCATGGTGCTTCGCGAGACCCGCAAGCAGCACTACTGGCCGATCCGCAAGTGCTATGACGCAGCCCTCGCGAACGATCAGAAGCTCCACGGTAAAGTGCATGTCCAGTTCACGATCAAGCACGCTGGCACGGTCAAGAGCGCCAAAGCGATCGGCAAGGCGACGCTCCCGGATGCTACGGCGGTCGACTGCATCGTGCGCTCGCTCCCCAGCCTCAAGTTCCCGGCAACCTCCAAGGGCGATGCGGTCGTCACGCTCGACATCGGCTTGAACCCCGGGGATCTGCCTGTGCACGCTCCCGAGGATCCTCCGGTGGAGCCAGGACCTGGCACGCTCGACATGCACGCCGTGCAGGCGATCGTTGCAGGACGGATCGGCCACGCGACCCAGGATTGCTACGAGCAGGCGCTGACGCGCGTCCCTGCGGTCTGGGGACGTCTGGCGCTTCGGACTGACATCGACGCTTCAGGCCATGTCCGCGACGTCGTTGAAGTCGAATCGACCTTCCCTGATCCGACCATGACTACCTGCGTGCAGGATTCCCTGCGCAAGGTCGTTTTCCCCGCTCCAGCCGGAGGCGACCTGCGCGTGGTGATCCCGGTCCGGTTTGGGTCCCGCGACGGATAGCCCTTGGCACAGCGCAAATCCACCCTATTCTTGGAACGAGCCCATGCCAGGTGATCGCGATGAAGGCTTGCTGCCAGGCCCGGCGAGGCAGCACGGCGACGAGTCCGCACACGTGCGATTCGATCGACGGGAGCTGTCGCTCCGCGATCCGGAGAAGTTCGACCGCGTCGCGTTTGCCATGCGCGCCCTGCGCCTGCTCAAGCCAGCTCACATGACGGTCGTGGTCTACGAGGGGAACTTTGCGGTGCGCGTCCACAAAGGCCCGGACCTTCGCCACGGTCCAGAGTCATCCTGGGGCATGATCGCGGTGCCTCCCCATGCGTCGCGCGCAGAGATAGCCGTGGCGGTGGTGGACCTCGCAGGCCGTACGCACGATCCCTACGCGGTCGACCTGGTGATGGCCGCCGGACAGGCTCCCGTGTAGCGTCCTGCCCATGAGCGACCCCGGCTTCGACCCGAACTCCGCGGCATCGCACGACGGCATCTTCGGTCTGCCCCATGACGAGCACACCGCGAGGGTGATCCTGATCGGCGTTCCGTTCGACGCGACCACGTCCTACCGCGGGGGTGCGGCCCAGGGCCCCTACGGCATTCACGAGGCAAGCCTGCAGGTGGACCTGCACGACAGCGACACGGGAGAACCATGGAAGGCCGGCATCTTCCTGGAGCCTGTGTCCGACGAGATCCGGCTGCTCAACAACGTGGCCCGTCCGCGCGCAGCCCCGATCAAGGCAGCCGGCGGCGCGCCTGC
Source organism: Deltaproteobacteria bacterium (assembly GCA_016218915.1). Taxonomy (GTDB): domain Bacteria; phylum Myxococcota_A; class Polyangia; order Polyangiales; family Polyangiaceae; genus JACRCQ01. The sequence continues at coordinate 17,083 of JACRCQ010000030.1, read as the reverse complement.
TGACGATCCTGGCCTCGCCATCGTCAACGACGCGAGCGACACCGTCTGTGAGTGGTTGCGTGCGCGTTGCGAGCATTGGCTCGATGCGGGAAAGCTCGTCGGCGTCCTGGGAGGCGACCATGCAAGCCCCCTGGGCGCGATCCTCGCCCTCGCCGATCGCAACCCGGGAATGGGCGTGCTCCACATCGACGCCCACGCGGATCTGCGCGTCGCCTACGAGGGGTTCCTCCAATCGCACGCGAGCATCATGCACAACGTGCTCGCCCAGGCTCCGGGGGTTGCGAAGCTCGTGCAGGTCGCTGTGCGGGATCTCTGCGAAGCCGAGGCCGCTGCGATCGCCAGCGCAGGCGGTCGGATTCGGACGTTCCTGGATGGCGACCTGTCCCGCGCACTCTTCCGTGGGGAAACCTGGGCGAGCGTTGCGGGCCGCATCGTCGAGGAGCTGCCTCGCGACGTGTACGTGTCGTTTGACATCGACGGACTGGAGCCTTCGCTCTGCCCGGCCACCGGAACGCCCGTGCCTGGAGGGCTGACGTTCCAGCAGGCATGTTTCCTGCTCGAAGCTGTCGCTACGTCAGGCCGACGCATCGTGGGATTTGATCTTTGCGAGGTGGTGCCAGGCGAAGACGGCGACACGATCGACACGATCACCGGGGCACGGATCGTCTACAAGCTGATCGGCTGGATGCTCCGATCGCAGCAACGATCTACCTGACACCTCCTCGACGTCTGCGAGAGATCAAGACGCCGAGCGCGAGCAGAGCCAGCAAGCCCTCCCCGCGCGTTTCCCGGCCAGCCGTCCTGCAACCGCACCCCCCGTCGTCGCCCGAAGCAGGTTGCTCCGAGCTGCTCCCGCCTTGACCTTGATCCGGTGCAACATCGGCGATTGCGTCGAGCACGGCTTCCGACTTGGCATCGCCATCCGGACCGTCCTGCTTTGCGTCGCCCGCGGCGTCGACGTCCGGCCCGGCTTCGGGCTGCACGCACACCTTGCCGATGCACTCGTGGCCGGCCGCGCAGTCCGTGCTCTTCGTGCAGCTCGTCATGCACGTCGCGCCATTGCAGACGTAGTCGCCGCACGACTTGGTGGACGGTGTCGTGCAGGTGCCCGCACCGTCGCAGTTGGCGGATGCCTTTTCCACGCCGTTCGCGCACGTGGCTGCGGAGCATTCCACCGACGTTCCAGGGAAAGCGCATGCTGCGACGCTCACCCCGTCGCACTGGCCCTGGCACACGCCTGCACCAGCACAAGCAGCTTTTCCACCATGCGGCGCCCCGACCACCGGCGAGCATGCTCCCAGCGAATTCGGCACGTCGCATGCCTCGCACTGTCCGGCACAAGCCGTCGCGCAGCAGTACCCGTCCGCGCAGAACGTCGACTTGCACTGGTTGTTGCCGCCGCAAGGCTGCCCGACCTCGAGCTGGACCTTGCAGATCCCGCCAGCGCAGAAGCTCCCTGTGTCGCAGTCGGTGTCGAGCGTGCAATCCCCTGCGCACTGGCCTCCCAAGCACAGGAACGGCGCGCAGGGCTGGGTCTGGACCGCCGGGCACGAGCCCGTCCCCGTGCAGCTCGCTGCTAGCGTCGCAATGTTGTTGTCACAATTGGGTGGCCGACACTGCAGCGTGCTGTCCGGGTAGCTGCAACCCAGCGTGCCGACTCCGTCGCACGTCCCGGCGCACACGGACCCGTCGCTCGAGCACGCAGGACGCGCTCCGTGCGGCGCCCCAATCGCCGGCAGACACGTTCCTTCCTGTCCGGTCAGGTCGCACGCCTCGCACTGCCCCACACAGGCGCCTCCGCAGCACACTGCGTCCACGCAGTAGCCGGAGTTGCACTGGTTGTCTCCGCCGCAAGCAAAGCCCACGTTCAGCTTCGCATGGCACACGCCGGCCGAGCAGTAGCTGCCCCCGGCGCAATCCGTGTCGATCACGCACCCAGCTCCGCACTGCGTTCCGTTGCAGGAGAAGGGAGTACACGTCTGCAGCTGAACCGGAGGACACGCCCCGAGCCCGTCGCAAGACGCAGCGAGCGTCGCCACCTCGTTCGCGCATTGCGGCGCCCGGCACTGCGAGGTCGAGTAGCTGCACGTGGCGGACAGGATCCCGTTGCACGTGCCGCCGCAGGCCGTCCCGTCGGTTGCGCATGCAGGTCGCGCGCCGTGCGGCGTCCCGTTCACCGGGCTGCACGCGCCCACCTTGCCCTGGACGTCACACGCCTCGCACTGGCCCACACACGGACCGTTGCAGCAGTACGAGTCCACGCAGTAGTTCGACTTGCACTGGTTGGGCGCGCTGCACGGCTGTCCTGCATCCACCTTGGGCTTGCAGATGCCCGCCGAGCAGTAGCTTCCCGACGAGCAATCCGTGTCGATCGTGCAGTTGCCACCGCACTGGGTCCCTGAGCAGGTGAACGGCGCGCACGCCTGCGTCTGGAACGCAGGACAGAAGCCGTTGCCGGCGCAGCTCGCCGCCAGAATCGCCACGTTGTTGTTGCACGATGGCGCTCGGCATTGCTGCGTGTTGCCCGGATAGCTGCACGCCGTGAGCAGCACGCCGTTGCATGCGCCACCGCAAGCCGTTCCATCGGTCAGGCACAGAGGCCGCGACCCGTGAGGCTTGCCTGTCACCGGAACGCAGGTGCCAACGGAACCCGTCACGTCGCACGCTTGGCATTGGCCAGCGCACGCGACGTTGCAGCACACGCCGTCCACACATTGACCGGACTGGCACATGTCCGCGTACGAGCACGTCCCGCCGTTGATCTTCTTGGGCTTGCACTGCGCGGCGTCGCAATAGTTGCCCGACACGCAATCGTTGATGCTCGTGCAGCTCCCGCCGCAGGCATTGCCCTGACAGATGTACGGTGGGCAGTTCTGCGTCACCGTCGCAGGGCAGCTGGGCCCGTTCCCCGGGCAGTTCGCCGCAAGCGTCCCGACTCCCCCTGTGCAGCTCGGCGCCCGGCACTGGAAGGACGACGCGCGGAACACGTCCGTCGGACACCCGTTGGTGAGCCCATTGCAGTTCTCGGCCAGATCGCACGGGCCGGCCGCGGCCCTGCAGACCGTGCTCGGCGGCTTCTTCAGGTCGTTCGGGCAGGTTGCCGACGTGCCCGTGCAATTCTCGGCTACGTCGCAAATCCCGCCCGCTGCGCGGCATTCTGTCCCCGCATTGCCCGGCGGGTGCGCGCAAGCGCCAGAAGCGCACTCGTCCAATGTGCAAGGATTGCCATCCGTGGTGCACGCTGTACCGTCCGTCTTGAAACCGTCCGCAGGACACGACGTCGACGAGCCCGTACAGCTCTCCGCCACGTCGCATTCTCCGTTCACAGGGCGGCACACCGTCCCAGCATTGCCAGCCGGGTGCGCGCAGACTCCCGACCCGCACTGGTCCAGCGTGCAGGGATTGCCGTCCGTCGTGCACGTCGTGCCATCTGCCTTGAAGCCGTTCGCAGGACACGTCGTCGACGCGCCATCGCACGCCTCCGCAACATCGCACTCGCCTTGCGCCGCTCTGCAGATCGTCCCCACATTTCCCGCTGGGTGCACGCACGCTCCGGCGCTGCATTGGTCCACCGTGCATAGCAACCCGTCGTCCGTGCAGGGTGTGCCGTTGCCCTTGAATCCATCCGTGGGACATGTGGTCGATGTTCCGTTGCACGCCTCTGCGACATCGCACTCGCCGTTTGCGGTTCGACAAGTGATCCCGGCATTGCCAGCCGGGTGCGCGCAGACTCCTGCCGAGCATTGGTCGAGCGTGCACACCAGCCCATCGTCCGTGCACGCAGTGCCGTTGACCTTGAACACGTCGCCAGGACAGGTCGGCAGCGAGCCGTTGCAGGATTCCGCGACGTCGCACTCACCGGCTGCGCCGCGGCAAGTCACTCCTGCGTTCCCCGCGGCGTGTGCGCACGCCCCCCCGCTGCAAAGGTCCGTCGTGCAGATCTGGCCGTCGTCCGTGCATGCAGTGCCGTTCGGAACGAACGCATCCGTCGGGCATGTGGTCAGCGTCCCGTTGCAGGCTTCGGCGGGATCGCACTCCCCTGTCGATGCGCGACACAACGTACCAGCATTCCCAGCAGGATGCGTGCAGGCTCCTGCGCTGCACACGTCCGTCGTACAAACGAGCCCGTCGTCCGTGCACCCTGTCCCGTCCACCTTGTGCCCGTCCGCGGGGCAAGTCGCCAGCGAGCCGTCGCACGTCTCTGCCACATCGCATTCCCCGGCTGACACGCGACAAGTCACGGTGGATGCGAGCACCTTGCATTGCCCCGCGAATCCGACCTGGTTGCACGCCTGGCAATCCGCAGGATCGCTGTTGCCGCAGGCCGAATCGCAGCACACGCCGTCCGCGCAGAAGCCCGACTCGCAGTCGGCCGGCAGGGCGCACACCGCCCCAGGAGGCAGTCCGAAGTGAACCGTTCGGGCACTTGCCTGCGACGGCCCTGAGCCCTTCGCATAGCCCACGATCGAGAGTCGCGCGCCGTCAGCTGCAACGGTTGGCCCGTACTCTGTGCCAGGATCGCCAGCGATCGCCACGCCCGCGGGATCCAGCACCTTGCCCTGGTATGTGACCCTGGTGCCGTAGATGTCGAAGACCCCAGGGACCATGCTGTTGCGCTCGTCCTGCCAGACGGCCAGGAACTGCGCGCCGTCGTTCGTCACCGCGGGCAGCAACTGGTCATTCGAAGCGGCGCTGAGGCCCAGCACGGGCGAGTCGACCACAGCCCCTGCTGCATCCACGCGCGCACCTTGAACGTCGAACGCGCCCGCACCATTGCTCGCCCATGCCACGAAGAAGTTGCCTGCCCCCCACGCTACCGCCGGGGTTCGCTGGTCTCCTGCTCCACCACCGATCTTGATCTCCGAGCCAACGAGCGCGCCCGACGCTCCCGCCACGCGGATCCCCCACACGTCATCGTCCGCACCGGATCGACGATCGGTCCACACCACGAAGTGGTTGGTCCCGTTGAAAGCCACAGCCGGAGAAGACTGATTGTCTGCCACCGTGGCCACGGCGATCTCGATCCCGACCGGTGTGCCGGTTCCCCCAATGCGAAGCCCGTACACGTCGGCGCCAAGCGCGACGTTTCGCTGATCGGTCCACACCACCAGATGGCTGCCATCCGCCGAATCCCATGCGATGGCTGGCTCCAGCTGCGGACTCGCGTCCACGCAGATGTTGAATGCGGCCCCGGCAACACCAGCGGTCGAAACGTTCACTCCGCCGATGTCCCCTCCACCTGCGCCCGCATCGTGGAACACGACCATGTACCGGGTGCCGTCGAACGCGACAGCGGGCTGGTCCTGCGCCCCAGCAAGGCTCGTCAGCTGCAAGGGTGTTGCATCGAGCACCGCGCCGGCTTTGCTCACACGCACGCCATAGATGTCCGAAACCGTCGAGCTCGTGTCCGACCAGACCACGAGATAGTTCGTTCCATCGAACGCCGCGGCCAACTGCGTCTGGGCAGCCAACGACGCCAGGTTGTCCAGATCGATCTCAGCCGATATCACCGGGTCCAATACTGCGGGCCACGAGGAGCCATCCACCACTCGAGCCGGTACCCGGATCACGATCGTTCCCGCCTCCCAGCTCGGGCGGATCTGCGTCCTGCGCCCGGACGCGTCGATCCAGGTCGCAAGGCCGTACCTCAGGCCGAGATCTGTGGACCGATCGACGAAATGCAGACCAAGACCGGTCTCCCCCGCGTATTCCTCCCCGTCGACCTGCACGCGAACCACCAGGTCTCCAGCGCCTTCGGGTGCTGAGCCGAACACCCAGTCCTGCTGGAGCCCTTCGTCGAGTGCCTTGAACTCCTCGCGCACTGCCCCTCGCGCTACTGCGATCTGATCGCCAGGCTCCACGACCCTCGCTTCGCCCGGGTTAGCGTCGACCCGGTTGCCGTTGCGCTCGATCGATGATGTCCGGACAGTGAGCGGTGCCCCCTGCTGCCCCGGTCCGAAGCCGCTTCCGCCTGATGATCTCAACGGCGTAACGCGCGCTCCAAGGGCGTCCACTTCAGCACGCAATGCGCCAAAAACCGCCATGTGGGCCGCTTGTGCCGGGCGGAACTGACCGTGGGTTCGTCTGACCGCGGTCGCCAGATCAATCGCTCCGGACACCGTGGCTCCAGTGTGAGCAGCTGTGGCAGGAGCTGTCAGGCTCTGTTCCGCATGGCTGGGCGCGGGCCGTCCACCCTTCGACGAACCTCCGTCGTTGGAGCAGCTGGCGACCACAGAACCCAGCACGAAGATCCCGGTCAAACGCCAGGTAGATCGAAGGAAAGCGGGCATGGGAGCCTCCACCTTCCGACGATATGCTGAAGCAGATCGCTTCGTCAATCCGCAGGCAGATGCAAATGCCCGGGATTCAGAGGGAAATCACGTCTCGTGCGCCCGAAAGCACCTCAGAACTTGGTTCCGTCCTGCTTCAATCCAGCCGAATGCGCCTTGTTCGGATGAGGCACGAACTTGGATGCCAGGTCCCCATCCTTCTCGCGCACCAGAGAGACTCCTGCACCCCCGTCGGAGGCGTACAGCATCTTGTCAACCACGCTGCCCTTCGAATCCGACAGCTTCACGAGGTCGCCCGTGTTGTTCAACCCAAGGTGGTTGGTCGTCGATGCGACGCACTGCGCCCCGGTCGCAGTTGCGACCTTGTCCACCGTCCCGCCACCGAACACCACCAGCACCTTACCTGCCCCAAGGAACGTACCCTGCGGGAAGGTGAAGCGGGTCATTGCTGAATCGGCCAGCTTCCAACCGGACAGGTCCACATCCTTGCCGGAGATGTTGACGAGCTCGACGAACTCGTCGTTGGTCGCGCTCACGGTGCCATCCCCGTTCGCGTCCCCTGTGGTCGCCTTCGGCGATGCAAACACCTCGTTGATGATCACCGCCGGCCCTGCTGGCACCGGAGGAGGATCCGTGCAGGTGAGGTTCGTGGGCGCACACTGGCTCGAGCTGATGGTGGATCCGGTCGCGACCGACATGCACTTGTAGCCTGCCGGGCAGCCATCATCCGCAGTGCACAGGAACGTGCAGAATTTCTCGTTGTTCTTGAGCTTCGTGCACTTGTTTCCGATCCCGCCGCAGTCGGTGTCCACCGAGCAGCGCTTGCACAGCGAAGCCTGCACCGCATACGGATGCGCGTGCGGGTTGTCGTCGATCCCGTGCACGCCGTACATCGTGTTGAAGTAGTAGGTGTTGGAGTCCAGGTCCCGCAGCAGCTCTCCCCACGTCAGCGGCTTCTGGTTGCCCGCAGCGTCCGTCCCGAAGATTGCGCGCAGGCTGTCCTTGGTCCCCTCCGCCGTGCTCGCATTCGAAAAGCTCGTCGTCGTGAGCACGTCGATGTTCTTCGCCCCGGCCTTGGCCGGGTTCAACCGGAACGACTCTCCCAGGCCATAGGTGTCACACCCCTCGGCGATCACCACCTGGTACACGTCGCTCGGCATGGTCATCGTGAGCACGTCGGCGTCGTCGAGATCCCCTTCGCTCGTCTTGCGCCAGTTCGCCAGAGCGAAGCCGTAGAACGGCCCGGAATGGCCTGCGAAGACAATCACCTCGCGCTCGGCGAACGACTTGCGCATGTCGTCCTCCAAGACCTTGCCGCCAGCGTCCGTGTCCGGGTCCACGTCGGTCCCAGGCTTCCCCCAGAACAGCGAGATCTCGATGGCAACCGGCTTGCCGTTGGCCTGGATCGTCTTGGTCAGGGGGCCCGATGTATGCGTGAGCGCGTCGTAGGAGTCCACCGGGGACTTGAAGCCCTGGGTATTGACGAGCCAGTCGTAGATCTCGCGCGAATGCAGCAGGTGGTAGTTGTTGTGGTAGTCCCACCCGAAGTGCACGCCCATCGTCACTTTGCCGTCTGCGGTCAGACGGTTCATGTCGATCCAACCGTCGACCGACCTCTGCTCGGCAGTAACCGTCAACGTGACCGTGTCCAGCCGTGACGCATCCACCTTGCTGGGGTCGAACTCGGACCAGGGCGATTCCCGGTACCATTCGAAGTTGGTCTCCAGCCGCGCCATGTCCTCGTTGCTGATCTTGCCGATGGTCAGGTCGAACGTACGCTTGCCGTCCGCTCCCACCTTGGTGGGCAGCTTGCTCAGCAGGTCCTGGCTTCCTGCGAACTCCTGACGGAAGGTGAACTTGTAGGTGGTGTCGTCGACTTTCGTGATCGCAAGCTCTTCGTAGGCTCCGTTCTTGGTCAACGCCTCGAAGCCTCCGTAGCCGGCGTTCCCGGAGCTCGATTCCTTGGCGACGAGATACTGATTCAGGAACCAGCCGATGACCACCTGCTTGAGCGGGATGAGCTTCTTGACTCTCGCAAGCTTGACCTCCTCGGTGGCTGAGGACAGCTCGCTCTCGATCGTGACGGTGGTCGTACCTTCGACCTGGTATTCCTGGGCCTTGGGCGACAGGAAGTTGTCCTCCTTGCCCGGCTGCACCACGGTGCCGCTCTCGTCGGTTCCCGGTTGCTCCTCAACCGGCTCCGAAGACTGGCCGCATCCGCTGACGACCAGGCACGTCACCCCGACCACTCCGAGTAGATTGCGCAGCTTCATTCTAGGCCTCCTGACACACGCCGTCCCACCCTGCCCTACCAGACGAGGTCCGCTTCGTCAACGCAGCCACATTCCCGTCCCAGCCCGCACACCCCTGCCCGGAACGAAGTGCTTTTGGTGCTCCGCGGAGTCGTGCTAACGCAGCCGACATGAGTGCACCGAGCGACCTTGCGCCCTGGGCCAGCGACGTAAAGGTCAAGAGCAAGAAGTGGATCGTGACTCTGCGTCGTGGTCTCGATCTGAATGGGGTGCTCAACCTGCTCAAGACGCAGGACGTGTCGAGCATCCGCTGCTTGCGCGTTCCTGGTTCCGTGGGGATCTCCGGTCTTCGCGCGCTGCTGACTTCCAACCGTTTCGCGTCGCTCGACTCCATCGCGCTGCAGGGCTTTGCCGACGAAGACGATGCAGTGGACGCCTTGTTCGACGCGCCCGCAGCGGCGAAGCTGCGAGTGGTCAAGCTTTGGGGGGTGTCCGACGCCATCGATATTCGCCTCGCCCGCGGCGACTTCGTGGATCGCCTACGCCAGCTCGAGATCCGATCTTCCCCGGAGCTCACCTCGCTCGACAGGTTCTTCGGCAGCAAGCGCATCGCTGCGCTGCGGTACCTCGTGATCAACAACACCGGGCTGGCCGAGGCTCGTCGCCTCTTCGACAACCAGGCAAGCGCAGGGCTGGAGACCCTCAGCCTCGCGCGCTGCGAGTACGGGCCGGACACAGTGCGAACGCTCGCCTCCAGCCGTCATCTCACCAGGCTGCGCAAGCTCAACTTGTCGTATCACCGCGATGGGGCCGTGCTCAGGGCCATCCGCGAGCTGCTTCGCACGCGCGGGCTCGGCCAGCTGGAGCAGCTCACGCTCTGCGGCTGCCAGCTCGAAGGCTTCGACTGGTCCGTGCTCGTGTTCCCGAAGCTGCGCAGGCTCGACCTTCGCGACAACGTCGTCGAGGTCGAGGAAATGACCGATATCCTCGCGGCGGTCCCTTCCCTGCAAACACTCATCGTCAACTCGCCCGAGAGTGCTCTGCCGTCGCGACTCGATCGACGCATCGTGATCGATGACAGACGGCCTCGTTTCGGATGAAACGTCGCTGCCCGCCCCAGCCGGGGTGAAACGTTGCGCAAGGCGGCTTCCGGCTCGCCTGATTCACGGAGGAATTGCGATGGACGCTCGCTTCATGTGGGATCGGTTTCAACGTCATCTCGCCGTGCACCCTTCGATCGGGCTCGCGCTCGACGTCAGCCGGATGAAGTTCGGCCCCCGATACTTCGACGAGATGCACGAGCCGGCGAAGCGCGCGTTCGAGTCCATGGACGCCCTCGAAAAAGGGGCCTTTGCCAACCCCGACGAGAAACGCCAGGTCGGGCACTACTGGCTGCGCAACCCAGCCATGGCACCCACCAGCGAAGCGCGTGCCGAGATCGAGCAGTGCCTCGCCAAGGTCCAACGCTTCGCCGCCGATGTCCATCAGGGCAGGATCCGCCCCCCCAAGGCCGAACGCTTCAAGCACCTTCTCATCATCGGAATCGGCGGCTCGGCCCTCGGCCCCCAGTTCGTCTCCTCTGCCCTTCAATCACCGTCGGATCCGATGGATGTCTTCTTCTTCGACAACACGGATCCCGACGGCATGGATCGCGTCCTGGCACGCATCGGCAAGGACCGATTCGCCGAGACCCTCGTGCTCGTGATCTCCAAGTCGGGCGGCACCAAGGAGACGCGCAACGGCATGCTCGAAGCAAAGCACGCATTCGAGCTCGCCGGCGTCCCCTTCGCCCCGCAGACCGTCGCGGTCACACAGCAGGGCAGCGCCCTCGACAAGCTCGCCGTCGCCGAAAAATGGCTCGAGCGGTTCCCCATGTGGGACTGGATCGGCGGACGCACCAGCGAGACCTCGGTCGTTGGTCTCCTGCCTGCTGCGCTGCAGGGGTTCGACATCGAAGCGATGCTCAAGGGGGCACGGGATTGCGACGAGGTGACCCGCAGCCACGACCTGCGCACCAACCCCTCCATGCTCCTGGCCTTGATGTGGATGCACGCAGTCCCCCGCGACATGGTCGTGCTCCCCTACAAGGACCGCCTCGAGCTGCTCACCCGCTACCTGCAACAGCTCGTCATGGAATCGCTCGGCAAGGGACGCGACCTCGCTGGTAACGTCGTGCGCCAGGGTATCGCCGTCTACGGCAACAAGGGCTCGACCGATCAGCACGCCTACGTCCAGCAGCTGCGCGAAGGCGTGAACAACTTCTTCGTCACGTTCATCGACGTTCTGCACGACCGACAGGGCGCCTCGATCGAGGTCGAGCCAGCGGTCACGAGCGGAGACTACCTGCTCGGGTTCTTCCTCGGCACGCGCAACGCGCTGTTCGACAACGACCGGGAGTCAGTCACCATCGTCATCGACGATGTGAACGCGCGCGCGATTGGCGTGCTCATCGCCCTGTACGAGCGCGCAGTCGGATTCTATGCGTCGCTTGCTGGCATCAACGCGTACCACCAGCCCGGCGTGGAAGCGGGCAAGAAGGCTGCCGGCCTGGTCATCGCCCTGCAGCTTCGCGTCATCGAGCTGCTCACCACCAACAAAGGCAAGCCCTACAAGGTCGAGCAGATCGCGAGTGCCCTCAACGCGCCCGACGACGTCGAGACGATCTTCCACATCGTCGAGCACTTCGCGGCCAATCCTGAGCGAGGTCTGCTCAAACAGCCTGGCGCCGGGCCGTTCGACGCTTCATACCTCATGCGCTGATCCCCAAGTCCTTCAGGCTGCACCCCATCATGCGTCCGATTCTTCTGCTCGCCGCCATGCCGTTGCTCTGGGTAGCAGCGTGCTCCGGCGATCGGAGCTCATCGCAGAGGCAGTCGGCTGCTGCACCCAGGCCGACGGTCGACCCCGGCGCCCACGCGAAGTCGCTGGATGCCGGGGTGGGTGAGGCGAATCCAACGGTCGGAGATGCGAGCGCATCGGCAACCGGAGCTGACGGAGCCGCGACCGCCGCCGATGGTGCCGCGACCGTTGGGGAGCGGGCCGTGTCCCGCCCACGGATCGGTTCCATTGGACGCGTCACCTGGATCTACCCGCGCCCGTCCCGAAAGTCGGAACCGATCGGCTCGATCCGTCCAGGCACCGCGGTCACCCTTCGCGCAACAGAGCCGCTTCAAGGCGAGGGTTGCCCCCGCTGGTACGAGGTCGAGCCCCGCGGGTTCGTGTGCTTTGACGGCAAGGCCACCCTAGATCTCGACAAGGAGCCATTCAAGGCGCTCGCCTCGCTCGTACCGGATCGCACGTCGGCCTTCCCCTATCGCTACGCCTACTCCACAGGCGCGCCGATGTACGGGCGTGTGCCGGACGCTGACCAGCAAGCCCGCATCGAGCGTGGCTACCGAAGGCTCGACAAGATCCCACGACACCACAAGCCGCGGTCAGGACACGAAGAACTCGCAACCGACGACACCATCGCAGGCGCGGATCCAAATCCCTACTTCGCCTCGTCCGGAGAGTTCCCCCGCATGCCCGGGCAGCGAGCCGGGACCCTCCGCTGGGAAATCCCAGAAGGCGCCATGCTCTCCTATCGGAGTGCGATCGACGTAGGCGGACGCGTGTTTCTGGTGTCCCCTGACCTGTCGCTCGTGTCCGCGGACCGGGTGCGCCCGTTCCGGCCTTCGTCGTTCCGCGGACTGGAGCTGACCGCAGAGACGCCCTTGCCCATCGGATGGATTCGCAAGGAAGCCAAGGCGAAGTACCGCAAGGCTGACGATGGAAGCTTTGCCCCGACCGGCGACCATTGGCCGGTTCGCACGTGGGTGGGGCTCACCGGGCAGAAGGTCGAAAAGGGCGGAACCACCTGGCTCGAGACCAGGGATCAGGGGCTCTTCATCAAAGCGAGCGATGTGTCGGTTGTCGATCTTCCTGGGCAGCTCCCGTTCTCGGTGGCACCGGACGAGAAGTGGATCGACGCATCGATCGACAAGGGCACGCTCACCCTGTACGTGGGCTCCAAGCCGGTGTTCAGCACGTTGATGTCTCCGGGCGCTGGCGGAGTGCCGCCAGCCACGGCCAAGACCAACGAGGAGCTGGTCAAGGGAAGCCACACGCCGCTCGGCATCTACCGCATCAACTACAAGGTGCGAGAGACCACGATGACGCCTGAGAAGACGCCGTTTCCGGAGAAGAGCTGGATCGCGGACGTCCCCTACACGCTCTACTTCCGCATGCCGTTCGCAATCCACGGCGCGTACTGGCACGAGGACTTCGGGCAGCCCAAGAGCGGCGGCTGCATCAACCTGTCGCCGATCGACGCACGCTACGTGTTCGACTGGGTTGAGCCGAAGATCCCCGATGAGTGGAGCGGCGTGAGCGGAGCACCCGCCACAGGGCTGGGCACCAAGGTATTCATCCACCGCTGAAGCGCCCGGTAACGTTTCGTGCTCGCGTGTCAGTCCATTTTGATCGGGCGCGGCAACCACACCATGATCGGCAGATCGCGGTGAGAGTGAATGCGCAGCGCAGGCACCAGGCGTTTGCCCGCGGTTTGGATGTGCAAAACCGCGCAAGCCGACCATCAGCTCGAGCGCTCGAGACCTGGCACGATCATCGCAAACCGAATCGCTGAGTGCGTTCAACAGTCGCTCGTTCGTCGTAAGGAACTTTGCCGTTCGTCCGTTCCCAGATAGGAAAAGGTCCCCGCAATGCGTCGTCGCCCCGCCCGAAAGCTCCAGTCCCCGACCGTGGATCCGGTCGCCGGAGCCGTTGCGCGCGCGAACAACGCCAGGCGCAAGGGCGACCGCCGTGCAGAGGCCAATGCCCTGCGGCAGGCGTGTCTGATCGACGAATACGACGCGGCGCTATGGACACGGCTGGGAGATGCGCTGTTTCGGCTTTCCAAACACGAGGAAGCGGTGCAGGCGTTGCGTCACGCACTTTGGCTGCGTGAGCGGAACAACGACGAGCGCCGCGCGCGGGTCACCCGCAAGATGATCGATTGCGTGTCGCAAGGAATGCCGCTCACCGCTGCGGCGTGACGCGCATCTCTTCGGAAGACGAGACGATCTAGCCGCATTGCGCGGATGCATGGCGACCTTTCGCGCCTGCATGTTGACAGCAGGCGTGTCCACGGCTTATGAGAGGCCCTCGATTCTGCGGGACTAGCTCAGTTGGTAGAGCACTAGCTTCCCAAGCTGGGGGTCGCGGGTTCGAATCCCGTGTCCCGCTCCCTTATTAGCGGCCGGATTTCTCAAGGAATCCGGCCGCTTCACGTTTGAGCATGGTGCGGCCATGGTGCGGGTTGCACCAAAACCCGCACCATGCGAGGCCCGTGACCCGTCGCTTTCCGTCGCACCTTTCTCCACCTGCTGCGACTCCGGCCCCGCGTTCGCAGCCAGCCGGACCGGGAGCGCCACGACCTCGCCCGACGACAGGTCCAACCGGATGGCGTCAACGGCCCGTCGCCAAGCGTCAAGGTCGCGGCCTATGTAGTGGCGCCGAGCAACCGACCCTCCGGTGTGGCCCAGCATCGCATCGGCCGTGGCCTCGTTGACGCCCGCGGATTCGAGCCACGTCCGGAAGGACTTGCGCAGGCCATGAAAGTCGAGCGACACGTCGCCGACCTTGTCCGAGCACCCGACCTTGACCAGGTCGCGTTGGATGTAGCGGCCAGCGTGGGCGTTCTTCACCTCGTTCAGGTCCTTGAACACTGGATCGGACGGACGCGGCCGGTGTCCGAAGCACACCGCCCAACCGGACGCGTGCCACGCCCGCAGGAGCGGCGCGAGCTGGCTGTGGACCGGCAGCACGCGGTGCCCCTTGCGGTGCGTCTTGCCGTCACCCTTCACGCCCTCGCGTTGCGACTTGTTCACCGTGATCGTCGCCGCGTCGCCGTCCAGCCCTTCGATGTCCTGCCAGAGGAGCGCCGCCATCTCGCCGATCCGCATCCCGGTCAGCACGGCGAACGCGTACCGGATGCGCCGCTCCGCCGGGACCAGATCGCTGGTGATGATCCGCTCCGCACCTTCGCGCGGCACCGGCAGGGGTTCGGTCGGTTCCTTGTCGGGAAGCTCGCGCGTGACGGACGGATGCCGAACCGGGTTGGCCGGCAGGCCGATCCATTCTTCCGCCATCGCGTCCTGACAGAAGCTCGACAGCGTGCCGAGCACGTTGCGCACCGTGCCGGCAGACCGCTTGTCGCGAAGCTCGCGCACGAACCGGCGAAGCACGCCCGTCGTCAGCTCGCTGAACGCCAGCTTGCCGAGCGCCGGCAACACGTGGTTGTCCAGGTTCGACTTGTCCGCGTCGCGCGTCGACTTCGCGAGCCGCGGGTTCGCGTCGCGCAGCTTCGTCCAGTCTTCCGCGAGTGCGTTGAGCGTCGGCCCCTTGCTGGGCTTGGGTTCGACGTGCACCGCCACGGCCCCGCCGCACACCAGCAGCCGCAACCACTCGACCGCGTAGGCTTCGACCTGCCGGCGGGTGCGGGTGTCAGGCGTGACGGGAACGCGATGCTGCAGCCACCGCTTGGAACCGGCGGGGTCCAGGTACTTGAGGATCCAGCGGCCGGGCGAGCGTTCCCACAGGTTGAAGGCCGGTATGGGTTTCGTCGGCTGTGCTAGGTTTTCGTTCGTCATCGGAAGCCTCACTTTCGTTGACCATGCCCCGGGCTGTTGGCGCAGTGCCGGGGCGCTTTCGTTTCGTCGTCCGGGCATCCCTCAGTTATGCGGGTCTGGCTCGCTTTGCCTTGCTCAGCGGAACCTTGACCTTGGGCATCGCGTTCAGTTGTTCGCGGAGCATTCGGATCGACATGCGGAGCAGGTCCGCCGTGGTGAGTCCGGTGCGCTTCTGCAGCTCGCGGATCACCTGCCAGTCTTCCTCGTTGAACCGGACCGAAACGGGATCGATGCGCGTCATGCGATCATGGTAGCGCAGCGTCCTACCACGCGCAACGTGCGTCGTCAGAACCGCAGTTCAATGGTGGCTTCGTAGGCGCCCTTGCGGGCGCTGTCATCGCCGACCGCTAGCAGCGCAACGATGCTCGGCGCAGCGTGCATGTTCGTGAAGGAGATCTCTCGTGTGCCACCCGGTTCAAGCGCGAACGGCGCCAAGATCTGACTTGTTGCTTTTCCTCCCGCCGACCATCGCACCGTCACGCGGAGACTCAGCACCCCTGGGTTCAGCTTTCCCGCCGTGACCAGGACAGATCGCGCGATGGTTCCTTCCGGAGCGCCAACGACCTCCGGCCGACTATGAAGATTCGACTCGTTCCACTCCAGGGGAGCCGAAGCCGCGATGCCGGGAACATCCTCAAATCCACCACCGGGCAACGGACGCCTGGACGGTGAGTGCAGGTGAACGGTCGCAGTCGTCGAATATGGCCCCATGGATCACCTCTTGCGAATTCGGGAGCACGACCGCCGCACCCCCGTGGCATCACACGCGCCCAGACGGCCCGCGTCAATGGTCGGCGTCGGCTGGCGGCTTCTCGGGTGTCCGCGGTGACAGCGGACGACGCGCCTGCATCGCCTGGAACTTCGGGCGCAGCACGTAGATGTTCTGGATGATGGCGTTCAAGAACTCGACCGCGTCCTTCGCGTCCGCATCCTGAATCTTGTCGCCGGAGGGGTGTGCGCCCGTGTTCCCGAGGAATCGAAGGGCTTCGCCCCAACGCCAAAGCTCCTCGCTGATAACGCCCTGCTCCTTCATCTTCGCAAGGCCATCGAACAACCTTCTGGCCTTCGGATCAAACTCTTGTCCGATCGCTTCCAACGTACGCCGCACCATGACCGCCGCCGCAAGCCAAGCTTGAGCGCCCGCACACTTCATCGCCTCGATGTATGACTCCTCAACCCGCTCCGGTAGGGCCGCGTTGATCCGCGCGAGAGCGGCTGGAAAGAGTTGGATGTCGAACTCCGCTGTCGGAAACCCGTTCGCATCTACGCCGGTCTCGATGAAGCGAAGCAACGCAGGTTGCTGGCAGAGCGCGCAGTGCCCGAAGCGAGCCTGGGCGCACTCGGGCGTACTTTCGTTGCCGCCGAAGGAGTAGGTTTTCTCGATGACGAGCTGCACACGCGCGTTGCACTCGGGACAATAGAACGTTGTCATCCTTGCTTCCCTCAAGGCGAAGGAAACCGCGGTCGAGCGCTGCCGTCAATGGCTGGCGCCGCCACAACCCGGGTTGTGGCGGAACCACCACGGCGTGGCACAGTACCGCAAGCCCCAGGCCGCGCGCGGTTGCCTCCACGCCAGCAAGCGCGACCATGGGGCTTTCTTGCGTACGGTGCTACAACACCGTCGAGCCCATCGGCCGCGCACCTCCAGGTAGTACGCAACTCCTCAGCTCGCGACCGATGGGCTTTCTTGCGTCCGCCGCGAGGCTGCCGAACGCCGGGCCGTGCGCGGCGTAGGAAAGCGTTTCGGGGATGGGTTGACGGGTAGAACGTCAGGGCCGGTGCTGTCGTAGCAACCGCAGCGCTTCGACGGGATCGCCCCGCCGAAGCGCTTCGCAGATGGGGTGCATCACCGCGATGCCGGCCCCGCTCGCCT
>JACRCQ010000029.1 GCA_016218915.1 Deltaproteobacteria bacterium | reverse complement strand
GCTCTTTCGCAACCGTAGCGCCACGGCATCCGCCGTGGCTGCGTTTAGCACGGCATGCCGTGCCGAACGTAGGCACGCCTTGGCGTGCCGCTACCGGGATCCGCTGCCCCGAACGCATTCGGCCCCCGGTGGGCGCTGCGCTGGATCCCCCTACGCACTTCGGGCACAGGGTACTAGTACCCGGCGGAGATCGACTCGATAGCTGCTACGTCCTCGGCGCTCAGCTCGAAGTCGCTGATGGCCAGATCCTCGCGCATGTGGGCTTCCTGCGTGGTTCCGGTGAGCGGAAGCATGCCGACCTGCCGCGCAAAGCGAAACACCAGCTGCGCAGGCGTCCTGTGCGTGCGCTGAACCATCGAGCGGAACGTCGGATGACGCAAGATCTCCCCATTGGCCGTGAGCAGCGAGAAGCCCTGGTAGGTGATCGAATGACTGCTGCAGAAGTCCCGTACCGCGTGGTCCCAGCCCGTCCTGGCGTAGCAGCGGTTCTGTACGAAGGAAGGCTGGACCGAGGCGTACGTGCAGAGCGCTTGGAGCTGCTCGAGGCTCACGTTGCTGACCCCGATCGCCCGGGCCTTGCCCGCTGCGACCGCGCGCTCCATCGCGGTCCAGACTTCCCGGTCCTCCTCGCCCCATCCGCGCTGCCTCGAGGGACCATGCAGCACGTAGGAGTCGAGGTAGTCCGTGTGCAGATGCGTGAGCGAGCTTTGCAGGGATTGCTCGACCTGCAGGGAAAGGGGAGCGCTCGGGTCGTAGGGGAGACGATGGTCCTGGCCTGCCGCGTGGGTGAACTTGGTCTGCAGGAAGAGCTCTTCCCTCTGGACGAGGCCCGCGGCGTAGGAATCCTGCAGCGCCTCCCCTACCCCTTCCTCGAAGTAGTGTCGCCGCTGGTTGGCCGTATCGATCGCGCGAAAGCCGGCGCGCAACGCGAGCAAGGTCAGGCTCCGGGTCGCCTCTTCCTTCCACGCGGTGCCGTACATCAGGATGGGAAGACTTGCCATGGTACCTACACTCTCAGCTCGCCCCTGAGCACCGATACTGCGTTGCCCCTGAGCTTCACACGGCCACCGAGGAACGTGACTCCGATGACCCCTCCCCGCTTGGATGCCTGGTAGCCCACCATCACGTTCTTGCCGAGCCGTTCACGCCAGTAAGGGGTGAGCGCGCAGTGCGACGAGCCGGTGACCGGATCTTCGTCGATTCCCAGCCCGGGCACGAAGAACCGGGACAGGAAGTCGTAGCTGGGGTCGTCAGAGCGACTGGTCACGATCACGCTGCCGCGCGGGTACTTGCGCAGCGCCTCCATGTTCGGAGCGAGCCGACGCAGCGAGGCGGGATCCTCGAGCTCGGCGAGCCAGGTCCAGTCCGCATCCCGAAGGGAGGCGACCTGCACGCCCAGCACTGCGCTGAGCCCTTGGATGTCATCTGCCGGGGTCAGCGGCTGCACCGGAAAGTCGAGCTCGATCTGGCCGTCCACGCGATCCGCTGTGAGCAGCCCGCTCAACGTGTGGAACCGCGCCTGTGCGCTGGGCGCCAGATAGTCCTCCTCCCACAGGACGTGCGCGCTCGCGAGCGAAGCGTGCCCGCAGAGCATCACTTCCATGGCCGGGGTGAACCAGCGCAGCCCCCAGCCATCTTCGCGCTGCACGAGGAATGCGGTCTCGGAGAGATTCATCTCCGCTGCCACGTTCTGCATCCATGCATCCTCGCGAGGTCCGTCGAGCACGCACACGGCTGCGGGGTTGCCGGAGAACGCCTTGTCGGTAAAGGCATCGACCTGGATGATCGGAACGGCCATGGGACGAGACTATGCGCGCGCGGCACGGGTCACAAAGGATTCCTCTACTTCGCAGGAATCACGTACCCCTGCCGCAGGAAGTTCCCTCGCCCGGTCTGCCAGATCAGGCAATTGGTCGACGAGTTCGGGATGTCCCAGATCTGAACGCCCCCCTTGCCGGAGCCGAGCGAATCCTTCAACGACACGATCAGCTCCAGGTCCCCATCGCCGTCGAGATCCGCGATCGTGGGAGGTGCCATGGATCCCCGCGCGAACAGCTCCACCTTGACCAGCTCCACGCCGTTGTTGTTCAGGATGATCAGGTGGGCCGGCGTCTCGGGCTTCTTCGGCTCCCCGGAGGAATACGTCGCAAACACGATCTCCGGGACTCCGTCGCCGTTGAGATCGGCGATCAGCGCCTCGCTCGCTCCGGTGTACGGGCTCGCCACCGTGGCAAACGCGTACTTCCAGAGCTGCGCTCCCTTGGAATCGAACGCGTACAGGTTGCCGTCGTAGGCAGGCGCCAGGATCTCCAGCCCAGGGTCTGCATTGATGTTGCCCACCGACGGGGAAGGCTGGGTCGGGACGATGTTCGAGCCCTTGTTGTCGTTGACCAGCGGCATGCCCGTGTCCTTGGGCGATTCCCAGCCCGCGGGCCGCGTCATGTCATGGTTGAGCACCCAGAACGTCACGCCCTTGTTGTCCGTGCTCTGGGAATGCTCGTGATCCCCCACCAGCACGTATTCCAGGTCTCCGTTGGCGTCGATGTCCGCGATGATCGGCGGGCTGTAGCTGAACTCCGAGCGATCGCCGGTCCCCCACCCCTGCTTGGACAAAGCCTGGTCGTGATAGGCTTCCACGGACGTGATCACCCGGTCGGAGAACGACGCCTCGGTCGGGAACGGCTTGCCGTCGCGATCGAAGACCCCGAAGCCGATCGCGTCGTAGCTCGAGATCACGTCGAGGAATCCGTCCTTGTCCACGTCGCCCACACCGATGTTCTGGTTGTACCCTCCAAAGTCCCAGCACGCTTCCGCGGGCGCAGGAGGGTCACAGATCGCGTGGTTGATCTGCGGCCATCCTGCCCGCATCTTCCCATCGAGCTCGTAGACCGCGGTCGTCGGGCCTTCCGAGGTCTTGTTCACCACGATCTCGAACGTCCCGTTGCCGTCCAGATCCCCGGCCGTGATGCTCCTGACCTCGTCGCTTCCCCCGAAGTGCGCAGGCCAGCCAGGCATCAGCTCGCCCTTGTGATCGTAGACCGCAACATTCGACTTCGACCCGCTGTCCGCATCTGCGCCGACCGCGATCTCCAGCTCCGGGTCTGCATCGAAGTTGCCGACCACTGCAGATGCCCACATCCGGGTGTCGCCATGCTCCGGCGAGGTGGAAGCGCTGTTCGCCCATGCGGTCTGCCACTTCAGGGTGCCATCCGCGTTGTACACGTAGAGCACCGAGTGACGTGCCGCGATGATCTCCATCTTGCCGTCGTGATCCAGGTCTGCGACCGCTGGCGATGCGAGCCAGTTCTCGTCCCAGCTCCCTGGCAAGGTGTCGCGGAGCGTCGGCGCAGCCACTGGCCCTGGGGAGCCGCCAGTGGCGGGCGCGCAGGCAGTGGTCGTGTCCTTGACGCAAGCCCCCTGGTCCGGATGGGTCCCCGCAGCGCACTGCTTGCACTGGGGCCCGAGATATCCGGTCGCGCACGTGCACACCACGTGGCCGGTTGCATCCGCGCAGGTGCCTCCCTGGTGCGATTCGTTGCAGGAGTCGGCGCCGCACTTGTCAGGCAGGCACGCTCCGGCGTTCGCCGTGTAACCCGAGGCGCAGGATGTGCAAGTGGCACCGGAGTATCCCGCGTTGCACGCGCAGGTGACCTGGCCGCCCACCACGCTGCACGTGCCTCCGCCGTTGGATTCGTTGCAGGAGTTGACCCCGCACGTCGGAGGTCCGGCATCGGGCGTACCTGCTGCAGGAGCAGCGTCGCTTCCGCACCCTGCCGCAGCGAGCGCCACCAACGAGATCATCCTGCCCGGTCGAGTCCAGCTCATGGTTCACCACCTCCGCGATCGCACAGCGTACGAGCGCAAGACCGGGCGGTCAATCAGAGGCTGGGTTGGAAGTGGGTCAGCGCGAATCGCGCTTGGCGCGCAGTGTGCGCTTTCGGCTCACGAGCAGGGCAAGACCTGCAAGCAGCGCGATTCCATGGCTGCGGCTCGGACGATCGCTGCCCGGCGTCGTGCACCCGCACCCGCCGTCGCTTCCCGCATTGTCGTCGACACCGCCCCCGGATGAACCCGAGGAGCCGTCAGGAGCCGATGCATCCCCGGTCGAGCCGCCAGCAGCGCTTCCGGCCTTCCCGCCATCCACACCGCCGCCTGCCGACCCGCCCTTGCCCGATGCTCCAGCCGCGCCGCCGTTGCCGCCGTTGCCGGCGCCGCCATTGCCGCCACCCGCTGCCCCGGCTGCACCTGCGCTGCCGGCCGCGCCGCCGGAGCCGCCGACGCCCGAGTCATTGTAGACGCAGACGTTGTTCTCACAGGTTCCGCCTGGGCAATCCGAGGCAGTCTTGCAGCACGAGCTGATCTTGGTATTCGAGCAGGAGGCGCCGGGATACGGGCAGACATCGGTTGTGCAGATGTCTTGATCGTCGCAGTCGGCGCTGCTTGTGCAGCAGTTCGGATTTGCGGTGTTGCTGCAGGTATTGCCTGTGCAAGTGTCTGTGGTGCACGCGTTGTTGTCCGCGCAATCCGCATTCGATTGGCAGCATCCCGTGATCGGAGCCGCCACGCAGGTTCCCCCGGGCCCAGTGCAGGAATCGGTCGTGCACGCGTTCCCATCGTTGCACTCCGAACTCGCATTGCAGCAGCCGGAGATCGGAGTCGAATAGCAGATCCCTCCGGGCCCGCTGCAGTGGTCTGCGGTGCACGGGTCCGTATCAGCACATTGCGAATCGGTCGTGCAGCACGCTGCCGTGGGCGTGTGGCTGCACTGGCCTGTCGAAGTGTCGCACGCGTCGATGGTGCAGGGGTCGGCATCCACGCACTGTGCCTGCGTCGTGCAGCAGTTGGGCAGGTTCTGGACCTGGCAGAATCCTCCGGCGTTCGGGCAGGTCGCGATGGTGCACACGCTTCCGCTCGTGCAGTCCTGATCCACGTTGCAGCAGCCCGGAATCGCGGGATGGCTGCAGGAGCCTCCAGGCCCGGAGCAGATGTCCGTGGTGCACAGGACGCCATCGTCGCAATCCGCGCTGTTCAGGCAGCATCCTGCGACCGCCGCATGGGCGCAGCTCCCCCCGGATGTGGGACAGGAGTCGACTGTGCACGGGTTGTTGTCGTTGCAGTCTGCGCTCACCATGCAGCAGTCTTGCGCAGGGGTGTGCTGGCACGCGCCGCCTGCCGTGGGGCACGTGTCGATCGTGCATGGGTTCGTGTCCGCGCACGAGGAATCCCCCACACAGCAGGTTTCGGACACGGGATTGCAGGTGCCCGATACGGTGATGTCGGAGATGGCCGGCGTGACGAATCCCGGGCCATTGAGTGCTGCCCGGACTTCCACGTAGCGTCCGGCGATCCCGGTGAAGGCGACGTTGTTCGTCGCCGTCGCAAAGGCTGCTTGCGCCAGCGCGACCTGCGTATCGGCGGCTCGCACCGACATCGCGATCGCCGTCTCCGCAGGAGTTGCGCCCTGCGCCTCGGTGTTCCAGACGACCTTGCTCCACGGAATGCCGGTCTGTCCTCCGTCGAAGACCCCGGACCAGTTGCCGAGCTCCGTGTACGGGCGCTGCCTGTCGATCTGCACGCCCGTGAAGTCGGAGTACAGGTACGGATCCGAGTTGGGCACGCCTGGGCCGCCCAGCGGATAGGTGCCGATGATGGCGCCGGTGTTCACGTTGATCTTGGTGAGGTTCGGCGTGGGACCGTGGTTGATCACCCACAGGTTCCCTTGGAAGTCGACGGACATGCCGTGCGGGTTCGTACCTCCGGCCGGGTACGTACCCAGGATCACGCCGGCCGGGCTGATCTTGTGGATCGTGTTGGTGTTGTAGCCGCACGCCCAGACATTCCCTGCCAGATCGAGCGTAACCGCGGTGACCTGCGACCCTGTATTGATGTACGTGCACGTGTTGGCGGCAAAGCTCGCCCTGTAGAGCCCGGTGCCTGTGAAGTAGCCACCTAGCCAGGCGATGTCGCCGCCCGGGTCAGCCACTACGCCGTAGGTCCCAGGACACGCCGCCAGGTTCTGGACCGCGAGCGTCGTAATGTGGACTCGCTTGGCTCCTCCGGCGGAGCTGTTCGACACGAAGAGGTAGTCGTTGCCCGTCGCCAGCGAATACGGGTTGCCTCCAACGGTCACCGTGGCTTCAATGGCAACCGGGTCGTTGGGATTGATCCGGTACACCTTCCCATCCTGCCACGTGCTCGCCCAGATCTTGCCACGCTTGTCCACCGCGACGCCGCGCGGCCAGACGTTGTTCGGGCCGATCTTGATCGTGTTGATCACGCACTCGTCGTTCTGGCCGAAGTACTCCCCTGCGCCGCCCACCACGCTGATCTGACCGTCGTTGTTCGCATCGAATGACGTGTCGATGATTCCGTTGTTGTTCCGATCGATGCAGTGGGCCAGGTTGCCCGCAAACTTGGTGAGCGTCCCTTGCTTGCCAAAAGCCCGATTGATGATCCAGACGTCGCCGTTCGTGTCCACAGCAACGCGTCCCGGGCAATTGCCCGTGGAGGAGAAGTTGCAGTACTCGTTCGGCGGCGGTGCGCCCGTAGCCTGGCCATTGATGAATTGCAGGGAGGAATCGAATCGCGCCGTCTGCTTGCCCGTGAGGGAATCCAGACGCACCACCCAGCCGTACAGGTAGTTGGTCGCGTACACGAGGTGGTTCTTGGACACCTGCGTGGGCCCGAGCACCAGCTGGTTGTTCGGATTCGTGTCGACCACGTTGTTGAACGTGCCCGAGTCGAAGTCCGCGTTCACGGTCCAGGTCCGGGTCTGCGCACGGGCTGAATAGGCCGTAAGGCCGACGAGTGCGCCGGCGACTGCAGCAAAGGCTCCGAGTGTGCTTCGCTTCATGATTCCCTCACTGGCAGCGGGCTACCCAGCCCACGGAGTTGGTGACGAGCTTCTGGATGTTCGTGTTCGTCCAGCCGTTGGGGGCGTAGTTCCCAGCGTGGGCAATCTCTGCCACCCTCCCCACGGGCAGGTCGCGGATGACCACTGCATCCACGGACTGGGGGCTTCCGGCGATGCGATGGATGCCCGGGCCGGTGACGGCCATTCCCACGTTGGAAGTCGACGCGAACGTGAAGGACGAAGGGAGCCCGGCCCAGATCGGATGGGTCGCATAGGGCGCGTCCACGGTGTAGGTCACCTGCCCTGCGTAGGCGACGTTCCTGCTCAGCAGGACCAGCGGCTTGAGCGTCTGCCACCGTCCACTCGCAACATGGTAGGCCGCCCACTCGGTGAGAACCAGTCCACCGCCCGCGCTGACGTAGTTGACCAGCGCGGTCTGCCCGGCGACGGGCATGTCCGTGGTGACCGAAGGCTGCCCGGACGGCCCTCCTGCGAGCACCACCACGGCTCCGAACCCCGAAAGCGCGGGATTGGCCCCGGTGTACTGGTACGCGGGAGCTGCAGAATAGGTGACCGTGTAGCCAGCGGCCTGGATCGCGTTGCCGAGGGCTTGCGACCCAGAGTCCGAATCGTCTTTCAGAATCAGCACGGTCTTCAGACAGGTGCATTGCGCATTGGCGCACGTTCCGCTGAAGCACTTCACCCCGCAGCCACCGCAGTTGTTCGGATCCGTCTGGGTCGCAAACTCGCAGCCGTTCGTCGCGTCCCCGTCGCAGTTCGCAAAGCCCGCGTTGCACGTGCCAAGCCCGCAGACGCCGTTGGTGCAGGCCGCCACGCCGTTGGCCGGGGTCGGACACACCTGCCCGCACGCAGAACAGTTCAAGGCATCGGTCTTGGTATTGACCTCGCAGCCGTCCGACACGGTCTGGTTGCAGTCCGAGAACCCCGCAGCGCAGGCTCCGACCTTGCACAACGCCGCGTCACAGGCGCGCGAACCGTTCGCCACAGCAGGGCAAACGGTCGTACAGGAGCCGCAGTGATCCACGGAGGTGTTCAGATCGGTCTCGCAGCCGTCCACGGTTCCGCCCGAGCAGTCGCCCCACCCGGCGTCGCAGGCGCCGAGGCCGCACAGGAAGCCGGTGCACGACGCGGTCGCGTGGACGATCGCTGGACAGGCGTTGTTGCACGCTCCGCAGTTCGCAACGTCGTCAGCGAGCGAAACCTCGCAGCCGTTCGACGCATTCCCGTCGCAGTTCGCCTTGCCTGGGTTGCACTGCCCGCCACCACACATTCCCTGGGCGCACGAAGGCTGCTGGCCAGGCGGGACCGGACATACGAAGCCGCAGGTCCCGCAATGGTCCGTGTCGATGAGGGTGTCGGTCTCACACCCGGTCCACAGGCTCCCGTCGCAGTCCCCCCAGCCCGCGTTGCACGCGCCGACCGCGCACACCCCTTGAGAGCATGCGCGCGCGCCGTTCGCCACCGATGGGCACACCACGGAGCAGCCTCCGCAATGGTCCGGGTCGCCCAGCGTGTCGACCTCGCAGCCGTCGGTCGGATCAGCGTTGCAGTCGACGAATCCGGACAGGCAAGTGCCTGGTACGCACGCGCCCGCAGCGCACGTGGGCGCAGCCCCTGGTTGGGCAACGCAGACGTTGCCGCACGTGCCGCAATTCGCCACTTCGATCGCCAGGTTGGACTCGCATCCGTCCGACGGATCCGCATTGCAGTCGCCCCACCCCGTCTCGCAGGAAGAAACGCCGCACGTGCCCGCGTCGCACTTGGCGAACGCGTGGGGAAGGTCGCACTTCGTGGTGCAGCCGCCGCAGTGCTCCGCTGTCGCGTTCGTGTCGATCTCGCAACCGTCCGAAGCAAGGGCGTTGCAGTCCGCGAAGCCGGTGTCGCACGATTCCACGCTGCAGGCGCCTGCGACGCAGGCGGTGACCGTGTGGAGCGGCGACGCGCAAGGCTGGCACGATCCGCAGTGCTCGGTCGTGGTCGTGTCTTCGCACTGCCCGTTGCAGCATTGCTTGGGGGAAGGACACGCATGCTTGGCCGTGCACCCGGCGACGCACTTGTCTGCCTGGCACACCTGGCCAGCAGGACACTTGTCGTCCGAGCCGTTGCATCCGACGCAAGCGTGGGTCGAGACGTCGCACGTGAGCGGCGGAGTGGAAGCAGGGCAGTCGTCGTTGCTCTTGCACCCGTCCACGCAAGTCATCGTGGCAGCCGCGCAGTACTTGCCCTTGCTGCAGTTGTCGCTGGCAGGAAGACATTGCACGCACTTGCCAGTCGTCGTGTCGCACTTCGCAGTAGGCGCTTTGCACTCGCCGTCAGCCTTGCATCCGGACGAGCCTCCGGTTCCCCCCTTGCCGGCCGTGCCAGCCGTGCCGGCCGAGCCTGCGGCGCCGCCGCTACCGCCGGTCTGCGGGGATCCTGCTGCCCCGGACGATGTACTGTCGCTGCCGCAGCCGGCAGCAGACGCAAGAGCGGCGGTCAGTGCCGCGCACCCCAGATGCCCGAACAAACTTGTGATGAAGCGATTTCCCATGAGTCCGGCGAATGTAGCCGGACCGAGTGCAGCCGCCTACTGGTCTTTCATTGGTGCGGCGCGTCACCCATCCTGCGGCCCAGCTCTACTGCGCGAACCGGAAATGATTCACCTTGCCAGCTTCCACCACCACGAGGTGGTCGCCCTGCAAGGCGGCGAGGTGCGTGGAAGGCTGCCCATCGAAGAACGACGCGTTGAACAGCTCCTCGCCCTTGCCATTGCTGACCACCACGCGCCCCTTGTCATTCGGGTAGTAGGCCCAATCGCGACGAAGGATCCGGCCGTCCGCGAAGATGCCGAAGAACTGCCCGTTCAGCCCGAGATTGACCGAGGTCTCCACGCCGGTCTTGTCCACGCGAAGGAAGGTCCGGCCGTAGTGCTCGTAGCCGGGACGGTAGTAGAACGCGCCATCTGCCGCTGCGCACGGCGATTGCGTGTAGCTCGAGGTCAGGTTCTTGAACGCCTGGTTTCCAGTGGCTACGTCGATTCCGGACACGTAGTGGTCGGCAACGGTGCCGCCGCCAGGAAGCTGGTTGAGGAAGACCGCGACGTCGCCATGGGCGTGGTTCGCGCACACGGTCCCGCTTCCGTACTGCGTGTCGACTCCGACGTAGAGATTCTTCTTGCGCCACTTCTCCTGCCCGGACGGCGAGTAGCCGATCAAGGACGTGCGATCCGTGCTGACCACGACCAGCGAGCCTGCATCGGAAGCTGCCCACGGCCACCCTTCTGGATAGGTGACCCCAGGGGCTCCGGTGGCAAGATCATAGGAGCGGATCTTGGAGGCTGCATCCAGGCAGAACATCCTTCCGGAGCGGCTCACGATGGGGAACGCGGTCGAGCCGGTCGTGTCATTGCCGGGGTGGCAGCCGCCAGCCGGGGCGATCACGTTGGGCGAGGTCTTGTCGATGCGAGCGCCGCCTGCGAGGCCGACGAGATAATCGGCTCCGGTACCGCGCACGAGCTCGGTCAGCGCGGCGTTGGTGGACCACTGCTGGGCGCCCTGCTTGTCCAGCGCAACCCAGGTCACCGACGCGTTGCCTCCTGCGGCGCGGCCCACAAGGAGCCCTGACGACTCCAGCCAGGTGAGCGCTGTGAGGTCTGCCGGGGCTTGCTTGGCAAACAGCCATTGACCGGTCGAGGAGTAGCCGCTGATCCAACGCCCGGAGCTGAGCACGAAGGTGGTGCCATCGCCAGCGACTGCCACCGCGGCTGCGCCCGAGAAGTCGGTCTTCCAGTCGAGCACCGGGAGCGTGACCCGATCGCGACGGAAGTTGGTCGAGTTGTTGTTGTCCCAGTACGAAGCGCCGGCCATGGAGCAGCTCACTGCGTATTCGTAGGAGGCGGCCTTGCCGTTGAAGCCGTAGGATTGCGAGTTGGCGAGGTCGATCTCCAGGCGCCACGCCTCGAAGCCCGGACGCGAGGTCTGCCCGACGTAGCCGGCGTTGAAGTAGTTCACGCTGACCCAGCCATCGCCTGTGACCGCTGCGGAGCACTGCTTTTCATAGGCGAGATTCTGGACGTCGAGCTCGATGCTGAGCTTGCCCGACTCGAGCTTGTCCGAGGTGCGATGCACCACTGCATCGGTGCGCGCCACGAAATTGTGCGCGCTGTTGTTGCTCCAGTAGCTTCCGCCTTTGCCGTCGAGCACGAAGATCGCGTACTCGGCACGCACCCATCCTGCGGCCGGACGCAGGCTCACGCGCCAGCGATCCCATCCGCCGCCCGCGCTCTCGACGAGGGAGGCGGCAGCATCGGACCAGCTTCCGCCGTCGACTTGCGCCCGGATGCCAGCGCTCTTGCCTGGGCCCAGATCGCGCGCGACGAAGGTGACCTCGAGGAAGGTGCCTGCGGTGTCCTGGCGAACCCGATCGGATTCGAAGCGCACGGAGGCGGCGGTGTCCGGATAGCTGAGGGGAGACTCGAGGGTTCCTGCGGACGGGTCAGCGTCGGTGTCGGCCGGGTTCATGGCGCACGCGGAGCACGACAGGGCGCAGGACAGCAGGAGCAGGTTCGGAAGGGATCGTCGCATGGGAGCCCTCGTGACAGATCAAGTGGCGGGCAGGGATGCCCGCACCGCACGCTCTGCGTGAGGCAGGGAGTAACTACGTCATGAGTCACTACATGTCAACCGAAAGAATACATTGTCCCCAATGCACGGATCCCGCGTCATTTGGGTGATCGCAGGATGCCCAAGGCCCAGAGCGTGGTTGCTAGCCCTTGCACGCTCCGATACTCTGCCCTGCGGGAGGATTCATGCGACGTTCTGATCTCCGCGGCTGCCCGCAATGCAGCGCACCGATGACGGCTCCGCCTGCGTCGGCGCAACCCCAGGTCATCAACTGCACGTTCTGCGGAGCGAAGGTCACCATCGACCCTGAAGGGCCGCCCATGCAGATGCCCATGACGCCCGGTCCGTTTGGAGCGCCCGCTCCCTACGGCCCCCCAGGGCCGTCTGGCGGTCCCCCAGGTCAGTTCGGCGGTCCTCCGGGTCAGTTCGGCGGTCCTCCAGGTCAGTTCGGCGGCCCCCCAGGACAGTTCGGCGGCCCCCCGGCTCCGTACGGCCCGCCGGTTCCCTACGGCCCGCCCATGCCCTTCGTGCCTCCGCCGATGATCGTGCGACGCGGCAATCGATCGCCGGCAGCGGTCGCGTTGATCGTGCCCTTCGTCATCCTGATCGGAACTGCGGTCCCGATGTTCTTCGCATTCGCTCCCCATGGCTTCAGCGGAATCATGCGAAGCATGTCGTCCAACCCCTTCCCGCTCACGTGCGAGCTCAACGAGACGATCGAGCTCGACGGCAAGACCAGCGACATCAAGGAGACCCTGATCGTCGCCAAGAGCAACTGCAAGATCAAGCTCAAGAACTGCAAGCTCAAGGGACCGACGATCATCAAGGGCGAGCACAATGTCGAGATCGAGCTCGACAAGAGCACGCTGGAATCGACGCAGGACGCCATTGTGTCCGGGTACAACTCGCGGATTCAGATCAATGCGAGCACGCTCAAGGCCGGAGGCACGGCGATCCGCGCAGATGCCAACCCCAAGATCGGTGTCAAAGGGAAGTCGTCGATCACGGGCAAGAGCCTGGGGCTCGAGCTCGGAGACAACCCGGAGCTCGATCTGGAAGGCAGCACGATCGATGGAACCCCATTGGGGATCAACGCAGCCTCGAACGCGAAGATCCGGATCGTGGA
Organism: Deltaproteobacteria bacterium; assembly: GCA_016218915.1. Taxonomy (GTDB): domain Bacteria; phylum Myxococcota_A; class Polyangia; order Polyangiales; family Polyangiaceae; genus JACRCQ01. The sequence goes on along the minus strand of JACRCQ010000029.1, from coordinate 11,372 downwards.
GGGCTCTGTGGTCAAGGGCTCGTCCACCGGCATCCGGACCGTGTTCAACGGCGAGATCTCGGTGCTCAGCAACAGCCGCGTGGAGAGCCCGGGCACAGCGGTCGCCGGCGGAACCAACACGAAGCTGATCGTCCGCAACGGCACCTTGCAAGGCGGCAAGTTCGCCTGGGATCTGGAGACGAATGGGAAGGTGACCCTGTCCGGCGCCAAGGCGAATGGGCAGAGGAAGCTGGGGATCAACGGCAGCGTCGACGAATGACGCGTTCGCCGATTATTTGACAGATTCGTGCGGTGGTGGCTTGGTTGGACGCTGGACGCAGTGTCGTTGCAGCGAGGTCACCATGGCATCCCTCGAGTGGTTGTTGAGACTGGCGGAGAACGAGCAGGGCTACCATACCCTGCTGGAGGAGAGCGACAGCCTGGCCGTGGCAGCCTGGCGGGTTGCACGAGCGCGGTGCCAGGCGTGGTTCCGTCCGGAAGTCCCCACGCGATGGGAAGTCCATGCAGCGGCGTGCGAGATCGCCAACCATGTCAATCTTCCCACGCCCACCCCGCCCCCGGCGATTCTGGCTTCCGACTGCGAGGCAGCCGGCCTGCCGGTGGTGTGAGGGGTCACGGGGGATGCTTTGAAAACGCGGCCGCCTCAAGGCGGCCGCTGGTGCAACGTGGGCTTCGATGGTCAAGCCGCAGCGGCTTTGACGGCGCACCCCGGATCGCGTCGGCGGCAGGGTTCACCCTGACGCTTTCTCGTGGACATGGACGCGCCGTATGGACGCGCTTTGGTGCCGTGGCCGCGATCAAGCAAGCGAGCCGCTATTCTTCAGGCTCCTTCGCCTCAGCCACAGGTTCCTTCGCTTCCGAGGCAGGCTCCTTCGCTTCTGCGGCCGGCTCCTTCTTTTCCGCCACAGGCTCCTTCGCTTCTGCGGCCGGCTCCTTCTTTTCCGCCACAGGCTCCTTCGCCAATTCCACCGGTTCCTTGGGCGTTTCCTTGGCCGGCTTCTTCCCCTCACCCTTCGGGGCCGGGCCCCCTTGCGGGACTCCGGCCAGGGCAGGGAGCTCGCTGCCAAGCTGGTAGTCGCGCGCCAGGGTCAACAGCAGGATCGCCACGAGCGCTACCATCAGCAGCGCCCCAGCCACGACAAAGTGGTGGCCCACATCCTTGTCCGGAACCGTCTGGTATTGCATGGCGCACAGCAGCAGCACAGTGACCCAGATTCCGGCATCCACGCCGCGAGCGGGCTTGCCGAGGTCCTTGAGGCTGGTGATCTGGGTGGTCGCGCCGAGCGCAGCGATCACGAAGATGAAGTGCGAGTAGTAGTTGGCCGGGTTGAACACCAGGGGCACGCCCATCATGCCGAGAATCGCGGCGTGGTAGAGGTTCTTGCGACGCGTCGCAGCGAACACCATGCCCATGAAGGCGAAGATGCCGGCCCATTGCAGCACGGCCCGGGACTTGAGCAGACGCGAATACGCGGCATCGGTTCCACCCAGCAAGCCTCGCAGGCTCACCTGGTTGACCGCTGCGCCGGTGTCGAGCAGCACCACCTTGCGGTACCAGGCTGGCCACGACTCCAGCGAGCAGACCATCGAGGAGATCACGAACGCCACGACGCCGCAGATGGCTGCGCCCATGACCATGCGCATCAGCGGGCGCTGGTCCTTCATCAGCGTGGCGTAGGAAGGAAGCTTCCCATGCTGCTTCCTGTACTCGAGCACCCACCAGATCCCTGGCATGACCGCGCCCACCAGCGCCAGCGCCGGGAAGGCCCGGATCAGGGCCGACATCATGAGCAGCGCACCTCCAGCCGCCCACTTCTCCCGCGCCAGAAGGCACACGCCGATACCCAGGTAGGCCATCCAGTCGTGGCGCAGCGTGGCCCCTGCCCAGTTCGAGCCGAACATGTAGTAGTCGTTGGCCCCGAATATCACCACGGACACGAGCATCGTCCTGAGGCCGAACGTGCGCCAGATCATCCCAAACGTTATCAGCAGCAGAATCGGATCGAGCAGCCCACCCAGGACCAGCACCCGATCCGTCGCGTTCGTCCACTTGAACAGGTAGTGTGCAATCGCCATCCACACGGGCGTGGCGTTGGCCCCGTGATCGGTCAGCGTGCTCAGGTAGTCGCGCGCTCCCATCGTGTGACGGAAGTAGCGCATGTCGATCTTGAATTCTTCCCATCGCTCCGGGCTGAACCGCGCGCGCACCGCCTCGATGTCCCCGCGGACCTCGGACACGGTCTGCGTGCGATGCGTCTTCATGCTGCGCAGCGTCACCTTCCCCAGCGACTCCATCGTAACCGACGGGTCGTCGTCGACCGCTGCCGCCACGCTCGCCAGGTAGACCCCGTCGTAGCCGAGCTCCTTCCAGTACTTGGCCACCGGGTAGTAGACCCGCATGTCGAACGTGTGCACGAAGCTCGGGGTGCCATCCTTGCGATCGAAGAACTGCAGGTGCCCGAGGTTGTAGAACGACGCAAAAGACAGGACCGCGCACAAGCCCAGGGCTCCGAGCACCACCCTTCGGTCCGCAGGGTACTGCGGCGGAGACCAGGCTTCGCGTATGACAGCCACGCAAGCGACGGCAGCGACCATGCCCCGGACCAGGGACACCTCGAGCATCCCGGCCGGGCCTCCCTCGGCAATGGCTCGCCACAGGTCCCAGCCGGCTGCCAACGCCAATGCCACGAGGGTCAGGGTCCACCAGGTGCGCGCGCCCTTGTAGGCCAGCAGCACCATGGCGCCGAGCGCCAGGCCGAAGACCAGGATCTTGGTACGGAGGATCTCCTCAAAGGGCATGCCTTCGAATGCCGCGAGCTTGGGAGGGAAGACCGCTGGACGCGATGGGAAGAGCTGCACCTCGGTCAACGCGTACAGGCCGTCGCCGTCGCGGCCGCTCAACCGGACGTACCGCCCCCTGCCTACCAGCTCGTCCTTGGAGCGGGCCTGCATCCCGCCGCCTGACGTCGGCCCAGCCTCCCAGAGGATCTTGTAGTTCTCGCCGTCGTCCGAAACCCAGATGATGTACGTGTCGTTGTTGTCGCCCTGCAGATACCCCGCACGGATCTGCTTGGTGTCGCCCAGATCCCACTCCACGTAGGCTTGTGCGGAGTTGAACGTGGCGCTCAGGTTGGTGTTCCAGTGATCGCCAGGATGGCCGATGGCACCGTCGGACAGCCGCCCAGCCCTTCGAACGCCGACCACGCGCCTGGGCGTACGGCCCTGCAGCAGGTTGTCACCAGAGCCTTGCGAGCCCGCCGGTGCGTCCGGGAACGAAGCAATGCACGCGGACAGGGCGAGCATCAGGCCGATCGCGAGCGCTGCGAGGGGTTGCCACGCACGGCGCACGCCTGCAAGAGCCTGGGACGATACCGTCGCACGAAAGCGTTGCAGCAGGGCAAAGGCGATGCTGGAGCGGTTCTGGGGATGGATCATGGTCGTTCCTGTGGCCTCGCGACCATGCAGGATGGCCGCCTTGGCTGCAAGGAAATGTGCCGCTGCTACTGATCCCCCTGGCAGCGCTTGTTGTCCACCTTGCGAGGCTCGAAAGGCGCAGAGCCGTACGCGCGGACCTCTTCGCAGCTGACCACTCCGTCCTGGTTCGTATCCAGGTTGATCGCACCGCTCTTGCCGTCCGCACGCATGATCGCAAATCGCGCAGTGTTCGGTGGATTCCACGTGTGGAACTGCGACGAGCAGAATCCGCTCGAAGCGTGCAGCACGATCTGCTGCGTCAGGTTGTAGCCCCCTCCGCTGATACGCGTCGACGACTCAATCGTGCCCTTCCACTGGAACGTGCCTCGTTGGATCACCTCCATCGTGCACTGTCCGTTGCCGAGATCGAGCGTCACCCCAGGCTTGCCGTCGTTGTCCTGGTCGTAGATCCTCGGATCCGCAGGATCGGTCGGCATCACGTCGAGCTCAGGATCCGCGAGCTTCACCCCCCAGAGCTCGATGCTCACCTGGGTCGCGTAGGCAGAGCCCACTGCGTCGGCGTCGAGAATCGCTATGTAGTCGCGCACCGGGATCGTATCCACCACCGCCTGCGGGATCTTGGTCGCCACTCCCACGATCGGAGTCTGCTCGATGCTGCAGTTTCGGTAGGTGTGATGGATCACGCCCCCGGGATCGCGCTGCAGCTGCACTACCGCCAGCGTCTCCGTGAGCGCCTCGATGTTGACCGACATCACCTCCACGCACGTTGCCGTCTCGTGCCACATCAGCCACGTGCCGTCCGCAACCAGGGGTCCGCCCCCGGATGTGTCCGCTGCCGCTGCGTCCGCATCGCTCCCTGCATCGGCCCCTTGCAGGGGTGGATAGTCGCCATCCGGCGGGGTCGGCACCGAGCAGGAAGCCACGATCAGGAGGATTGGCGAGAGGCCCCCCACGAGCCGCGCAAGTCCACGCTTCGCGCTCATTGGTACCTCCACGTGAGCTCCACGCCGCCGATCGCAACCCAGCCTCCGCTCGAGTAGCCCGGGAAGCCGGGATTGCCGGTTTGCAGCCCGATGGCTTCTGGCATGGGTTTGCCGGTCGTAGGCTGACGCGTGTCATCCGGGAGCTCGTCGCACACGGTCTTGACTCCCGGGGCGCAGTTGGGAGCGTTTGCGCTGAAGCTCTTGGTCGTGGTTCGCGGCATCGCGGCCTGCAGCTGGCCGTAGAGCGCAAGCTCCAGCGACTGGTCGCCAATCGCCACCTGGTGGGCGCTGCCCAGCCCCAGGACCCACATCGAGTTGTCGACGTAGTTGGTGCGACCGGTCTGATCCGGGACTGGCGACGGTCTGAATCCCACACCGGTTCGCAGGAGGGTGTTCTTGTTCAACACGAACTCCCCACCGAGCGCGAACGAGAAAGTATCGTGGAATCCAGCGAGCTCGTCGCTGTCGCTGCGAAAGCTCGACCACTGCGACCAGGTCACGTCGGCCGTCGCCTTCCAATGCTTCTCGGCCCAGGCCGTTGCAACGACGAGCTGATGCGGGAGGTGCTCGGAGACCGATGCCATGGGCTGGGAGAACGGGAACTGCGGCGTGCCCTGGAAGCCGTTGATCTGCACCGTGTTCGACCCACGAATCGAGGAGGTGACGCGTCCTCGCCAGGTGATCGAACCGCGCAGGCGCTCTTCGAGAACGCGCGCAGCTATGGACACGACCGGCGCAGTGTCGACGCCGGTGCTGGTGCGCATGTCCATGTGCTGCACGGAGTTGTCGGCCTGGCTGGGCACGAGCACGTCGTTGTTGGACTGCGACGCCATGACCAGCCGCATGCCGCCGCCCAGGGCCAGCCATGGCAGGGGGCGAATGGAGCCGGCCCACAAGGTCTGCTGGCTGCTCAGACGCTCGCCGTAGATCGAGTAGTGCAGCGAGTTGGAGAAGTACTGCTCGCGCTCGTCGGAGTAGTAGGTGAACTGTCTGCCCAGCCCTGACGTCGGGATGAAGGCAAGGACGCCGAAGCGCAGCCACTTCAAGCCGAGCGAGACGGTGCCGCCCACGGTGAAGCCGGCAAAGCCCGGTGCGTGGGACTCTGCGTGACGCGGCGAGATCCTGTACCTGTAGGGGATGATGGCGGACGAAGCCCCGAGGTCAGGTGCATCGTAGCCGGACGGCCTGGGCGACAGCCGCGTGCTCAGGCGATTCATCGCGCCCAGGAACCCTACGGTCACGCTGGGCGTGCCCCAGGCCATGCCCGCCGGGTTCGCGTAGATCGCGTAGGTGTCGTCGAGCAACGCAGCGCCGCCGCCGGCCATGGAGACCGAGCGGCCGCCCGGCCCGAATGCGGTGAACTCGTCGGCACGCGCAGTGCCAGAGGCCACCGTCAGCAGAGCAGCGGCGGCAACGAGCACGAGGATCGGACGACGGGAGCGCAGCATCCGGGACTTCCCCTAGCACGAATCGGTGATAGCTTCCCAGTGCTCATGAATCCTGGTGCTCCTCCCTGCGCTGCACCCTGCTCACGGGAGGCGTGCGCTTGAAGCACCCGGCCGAGAAGTTCGCTGAGGTGCACGACGCGAACCTGGGACGCTACCAGCCGATCGCGTCGCTCGACCAGGGTGGCATGGCCCGCGTGCTGCTCGCGCTCAGCCGCGGCCCCGCGCGCGTCAAGAAGCTCGTGGTGATCAAGGAGATCCTCGCGGACCTGGCGAGCGATGCCGAGTTCGTGGCGATGTTCCTCGACGAAGCTCGGCTCGCTTCACGCCTGAGCCATCCGAACGTGATCGACATCTACGAGGTCGGCATCGATGGATCGGACCCGCCCCGCCCGTTCATCGTCATGGAATACCTCGAAGGGCAGTCGCTGCTGGGCCTCATCGCGCGGATGGGACGCGCCCACGTGCCGCTGCCCATCCATCTGCGCGTGCTCGTCGATGCGCTCGCGGGTCTGCACCACGCCCACGAGCTCAAGGACTTCGACGCCACGCCGCTGCAGATCGTGCATCGCGACGTCTCCCCGGAGAACGTGTTCGTCTGCTACGACGGCAGCGTCAAGCTGGTGGACTTCGGCATCGCGAAGGCGGCCGGCTCTGCCTCTCGCACCGAGCGCGGCAAGTTCAAGGGCAAGCTCGGGTACATCGCGCCCGAGCAGATCCAGGGCAACCCGGTGGACCGTCGCGCCGACATCTTCAGCGTGGGCGTGATGCTCTGGGAAGCGCTGGTGGGACGCAGGCTCACGCACGGGCAGACGCAGTCGGCCATTGCCCGAAGCAGGATGGACGGCACCCAGCCGCGCGTGCTCGAGGCACGCCCCGATGCGTCGCCAGAGCTCGCAGCCATCTGCGATCGCGCCATGTCGCTGCGCGCCGAGGATCGGTATGCCACCGCAGCAGAGCTCGCGTCCGCCATCGAAAACCAGATGGCCGTGCTCGGCTGGCGCATCTCGGATCGCATGCTCGCAACCCTGATGAGCGAAGTCTTCGCCTCGGATCGCGCGCACATCCGCACCGTGATCGATCAGCGCATCCACGCCATGTCGGACACGTCGCTCGGGCAGGGCTTCGCCGATCCCCTGCCCGGCTACTTCGTGGCTCGTGCGAGCATCCCCCCGACAGAGCCCGAGCCCCCGGAGCGCGACGAGGACGCTGAGCCGACACGCAAGCGCGCGTCCGTGGCTCCCCCGCCTCCCACGCTGCCGGAACCTTCCTACACCATGTCCGACAGCCGAGCCTTCCGGCCCAGGCTGCCGCTTCGCATGATCGCGGGGATCCTCGCCACGATCACGCTCACGGTCGTCGCGATCTTCCTGCTGCGAAGCTTGTCGACCGACACGCAGCGGCCGGCGATCGCAACAGCGCCTTCGGTTGCCGCCGCGTCGCCTCCTGCACCTGCGCCCTCCGCTTCGATCGCGCAGCCCATGGTGCAGCTGCAGGTCTCGGTCGTGCCCGCATCGGCAGCGATCGAGCTCGATGGAGCGCCGCTCGGCTCCAACCCGTTCCGGGGCGAGGTCAAGCGCGCGGCCGGGATGCACAGGATCGTGGCTTCTGCGCCTGGCTACGTGAGCCAGGAGCGCAGCGTGTCGCTCGAAGGCGACGTGATCCTGTCGCTGTCGCTCGACAAGCGTCCGGCCGGTGCCGCGCCGCCTGGGACCGTCCCAGCTGCGTTGCCCGAAGCAGGATTGGACACGGAGCTGCCCAAGGGCGGAAAGCCCAAGCGTCCGATCGACAGCAAGGATCCCTACAAGTAGGCTACAGCTTCATCCCGCACTCGACGCAGAACGCGGTGCCAGGCAGCAGGGCCACGCCGCATCGCGGGCAGTTGGGCGGACCGTCGGCGACGATCTGGAGCGGATGCTCGACGCGCACGATCACCACGGACACGTTGTCCTTGCCGCCTGCGCCGTTGGCCTGATCGATCAGGGACTGGCACGCGGCCGGGATGCTGTCCGTGGTCAGCACGGTCTGCAGGATCTCCTCGTTGGAGATCATGCCGCTGAGCCCGTCCGAGCACAGCAGGTACGTGTCGCCGTGAAGGCTCATCTCGGTTCGCACCTCAGGCTCGGCTTCGTCCTGCATGCCGAGCGCCTTGGTGATCACGTTCTTGGGGAGCGCGGCGAGCAGCTCAGGCTCGAGGCCCGGGGACTTCCAGCGGACCTGGTTGAAGAACGAGTGGTCCTGGGTGACCTGCTCGATCTCGCCTCCGGAGATTCTGTACACGCGGCTGTCGCCCACGTGCGCGATGTGGACCATGCCGTCAGGACAGACGTGCACGGCCACCACGGTGGATCCCATTCCGTCGCGTCCCTTGGCAGCCTTGGCTGCAGCCCGCACCTGACGATTGGCGTGCAGGATTGCGACGAGGAGGCGTTGGGCTCCTGGATCGAACTCGCGGTAGGCAGCAGGCACGGGTACGGGAAGGTGGCCCGCAGAAGACTGCTCGAAGAACTTGGCGAGCTGCGCGACGGTGATCTGGCTAGCGAGATCGCCGGCCTGGTGTCCGCCCATGCCGTCGGCCACGACGAACAGACCGAGGTCCTCGCGGACCAGGATGCTGTCCTCGTTTTGCCTACGGACACGCCCCACGTCGGTCAGCCCAGCGCAATCAGTGCTGACGGCGTCTAGGGGAGCAGAGTTGGACATCGCCCCCCATATAATGGGACTTGCGGTGGACAGCCAAGGGGTTGCTGACAGGGCGGGGCGGGGCGGGATTGGGCCCAGCGCTACGGTTTCCCTGCATAGAAGGAGATAATGGAAATAGCCGACCGGGGCCGGTGGGAATCACGGGCGCGGCGAAGGGGGGAGCTGGCGGAGTTCGTCGGTGCGACGGCTCCATGCGTTGCCCAGAAGCGCGAGTGTAGGTATGGTCACCATCCGACTTCGTGGCACTTGCCTAGACGTGCGCCTGCCAGCCGCGCGCCTTGACCGGAGGACACTTGATCATCCTTCGCTACGGTACCCGGCAGATCCCCTTGCGAGCGGGTGAGTTCCTCATCGGTCGATCGGTCGAATGTCATCTCGTGCTCGACGATGATCTTGCGTCGCGACGTCATGCACGGATCCGGATCGACGCCGAGCGGGCGAGCGTGGAAGACCTGCGAAGCACCAATGGGGTGATGGTCAACGGGCAGCGCATCAGCAATCTGGTGCCGCTGTGCCACGGCGACAGGATCGTGGTCGGGAGCACCGAGTTCGCGATCGAGCACACGATCTCGGCTCCTCCATGGATTCCCTCTGCAGTGGAGCTGACCGAAGCGGACACGCAGGACTTGAGCTATGCAGTGGATGGTTCTGCGCTGGCGAGCGCCGCTGATCCGGTCGAGGACGAGGTCACGGGGCGTCAGGACATGCTGACGATCCTGGGCGCGGTGGCGGACAAGTCCCTTCAGCTGGGGCAGCCTGATCATGCGGAGCGGGTGCTGTCCGCGTTCCTCAAGCAGATGCTCTCCGAGGCCAAGGCTGGACGTCCCGGAGCGCCGGCTGACATCGAGCGCGCAGACCATCTGTGCGTGAAGCTCGCAAAGGCCACCAGCAAAGCCGACTGGGTGAACCACATCTTCGACATCCACGCGTATGCGCGGCAGCTCGTGCCAGGAGCGGTGATCGACGAGCTGCTCAGCGTTGTCCGCAAGATCCCGAAGCTCGACAGCTCGGCGTTGCGTCGATATCTCGAGGTGATGGCGCCGCAAGCTCCGCAGCTGACCCCTTCGCAGAAGTTCCTGCTGCAGCGAACCGAGGCGTTGGTACGTGTGATCGCGGCGAAGTAACGCGACGCGCGGTGGCACAGGGATGGCACACAATCGTCGGTACGGCGATTGCAGTCTGCCGGCTCCGTGCACGACGAAACAGGGGATCCTGTGGAGGAAGCTTCGATGAGCTTGCGCGCTGGTTTTCTGGGCCTGGCTGCGATCGTGATCGCGGTCGGATGCGGTGGCTCCGTGGAGACGACCAACGACCCTGGGGCGTCGGGATCAGGCGGCGCAGCCGGAGCTGGCGGGTCGTCGGGCAAGGGCGGTACTGGTGGAGTCGTGATCGACGCAGGCCCGGATGTGAAGCCCGATGCTCCGTTCAAGTGCGGCAAGACCTCGGAGCACTTCACCATGAACGCGTCGCTCTACGATGGACGGACGTTCGGGTGCGGCTTTGGCAAGGACACCGGCTCGGTTCAGCTCAAGGGGAGGATCGAATCCACGACGGCGGACTCCTTCACACTCGACTCGTGTCCGCCGGACATGGACTGCATGCCGATGTACTCCACGATCAGCATTCCGGGTTCGTATCCGTTGCTGCTGGGCGGTGGGTTCGTGACGCTGTACCTCGAGGTCGACCAGCCGTGGGGGTGCGCGCAGAGGATGCTCCTGATGAGCCTTCCCATCTGGGGCGGGGAGCCGAACCCGAATGGCGGGGGGACTTCGATGATCTTCGCGGGCGCGGACGGCACCTACGAGACCTTCCCGGACTCGCCCTTCCAGATCAACCCGATCGGGTTGGGATGCTACCCAGGAGCTGGGAGCTGCGGCGGAGAGCCGACCGATGACTACGTGCTTCGCTTCGTTCATCCGAGCGATGCGACAGAAGTGACGGTGGCGATGGGAGAGATGCAGTCCTGGATGTGGAGCAACGAGCAGCCAGGGTACTGGGCGGTGCACAATCTCCGGTCGTACTCGTCTGGAGCGTGCGACGACTACTGGAACTGGGCGTATCGGATCACGATGCAGGGGATCAAGTAGGGGGCGGAGGTTGTTGCCCGGGGCGGCTTGTTGGACTCGCGATTCCTGGGGATTGCGAGGGTTGCCCGGGGCGGCTTGTTGGGCGCTCGATTCCAAGGGGAATTTCGAGGGTTGCCTGGAGCGGCTTGTTGGACTTGCGATTCCTGGGGATTGCGAGGGTTCCCTGGGGCGGGTTGTTGGACTTGCGATTCCTGAGGATTGCGAAGGTTGCCCGGGGCGGCTTGTTGGACTCTCGATTCCTGAGGATTGCGAAGGTTGCCCGTGGCGGCTTGTTGGACTCTCGATTCAAGGGATTTGTTGCCTCACCCCCGCGCGTTCAGGCGCGATGTCAGCTTGCCCCTCTCCCCATTCGCCGCGCCCGTTGATGATCCAAGGCGGCGGGGGAGAGGGGCCAACGCGGGCTCCCGGTGGATCCACTCGACCCGCTCGACCCGCTCGACCCGCTCGTCCCGCTCGCGAAGCGAGGCGGGGGGAGGTCTGGTCAGACGAGACAATCCTGCTTTGCCACCAGCATTTCTTCGATCGCCCGCTGCAGCGACTCGCGGCTGACGTGCTCATTTCTGATTCGTACGATTGAAATTCCGGCGTACGCGAGAGCGCGGTCGCGCATCTCATCGTATCGGGCCTGCTCAGGATCGTCGTGGACGCCGCCGTCCAACTCGATGGCGATTCGGTGGCAGGCGCAGTAGAGGTCCACGACAAATCCGCAAATGCATTGC
>JACRCQ010000026.1 GCA_016218915.1 Deltaproteobacteria bacterium | reverse complement strand
CGGGGCAACACTGCGCAAGACGCGGCGATGCCGCGTCGAACGCAGACGCGCCGATGGCGCGCCGCTACCGATTGCCTACTGACTTGCCAGCTCTCGCTTCGGCTCATGGAACGAGGCCGAGTTGGAAGGTGCCCGTGAGTACATCCGGCAGAACCCCCAACGCTGGACCAGCGCCCTGCCGACCCTGGCCCAGGCGTGTGGGTTCGAGGGGTGGAAGTCCTACCAACGGAGTCACCGTAGTGGCGCGCCACTGGCGCGCATCCGTTCGACGCGGCATCGCCGCGTCTCTGCGACCCCGATTTGGCACCCTGAAAGGGCTGGCCTGCAGCCTGTAGCCTGTAGCCTGTAGCCTCTGAAGACCTACGGCATCACATTGTTCAACGTCGTGACATTGGCGCCGGCAGGGTAGGAATACGACACGTTCGCAGTGAACACGCTCGTCCCGTTGTAGCCCCAACCCCAGACCCACAGACCAAAGGGCTCGGTCGAGTCGGCCTGATGGACACCGTTGTTGCACGAGCCCACCGGGGCAAAGTTGCCGTTCACGAGATCCTGGCGCGTGTACTGGTACAGCCCCTGGGAGTCGAGGTTCTGCCATCCCTGAAGCACACCCACGCAGTCGAGGTTGACGTCGGCATAGGTGTTGTTCGAGAGGCGCTTGCGCACGAACACCAGGTTCGTGGTCGGGTAGGTCGAGTCAGACAGGAACACGTACTTCTTCATGTACTGCTCGGGCGGGATGATGTTGCACATGTCCGGATCGCCGCTGTCGCCCGCGAACGCGCCGCCCACCTGGCTCGAGCCGGTCATGAACGCTGCTACGAAGAACGGGTGCTGGTTGTCCTGGCTCTTGGCGAGGAACGGCGTCTGGCTCGTGATCTCCGTCCATGCTCCCTTGTTGAGCGTGATCGGCGCGTGAACCGAAGCAGGGTCGAACGTGATGCTCGTGCCGTCGGCCGCTGACACGAACCTCCAGCGGGTCGGATCCGTGGTGCCCCGCGGCTTGTACTGCACTGCCGCGTACTCGGAGCCGAACGCTCGCACAGGCGGGATCATCTGCTCCTGGTGATCGCAATACGACGCGCCCACCGGAACCTGCGCGCAGGTGTTGCCCGCAAAGAACCCGACCTTCTTGGTGGCGCTCACCACGGAGCCGGTGAGCTCGGCCGCCTGCGTGATCTGCATGTACTGCGCGCGTCGCAGGTTGACCGTGAACGGCGTGTTCGCTGCGGATGCCGGCACGCCGCTGCCGCCCGTGACCGCTGCAACTGGCGTGAAGGTCACGTCCGTGTCGTCGTCGTAGGCCACCACGTTCAGCGATGCGTTCGCCCCGATGCCCGTAGCTGAAGAGTAGGCGTTCATGGCGATGTAGCTCTTGCCGCCCGACGCATTGGGCAGCAGCAGCGATGCACCGGTGACCGCTGCAGAGCCGCCGCCGTACGGGTTCATCTGGTAGGCCACGATCGGCACGTCGGTCTCGATCTCGAACCCCTCACCGAGCCCGGTGCCCTTCTTGACCGCGCTGCCGGGCGATGCAGGGGTGATTCCGGACGGGCAGGCAACGCCCCCGGACGCAGCGCCGGCGAGGAAGACCAGCGCGACCTTGCCTGGCTCGATCCCGGTGGCAGCGGAGTACGGGTTGTAGGTGATCGATTGGCCGCTTCCGGACGGCATGCGAGTGAACGTCTCGACCGGGAGATCGGCCATCGTCGTGCCATTCCAACGCCGCACCGTGATGTGAGCGTTGTACGGCCAGGTGTTGGCGACCATCGCCACGAAGCACGATCCGCCGTGGTGCTCGTCCAGATCGACCGGCACGTAGTGACACCCCACGCTCGATTGATCGTCTTCGACCACGAGGCAGGCGGACTTGCAGAAGCCCTTCTTGCAGATCTCGGTCTCCGCGCAGGTTTCGACCACGTTGTTCCAGCAGTCGAGCACCTGCCGATCGTCGGCTGAGCACGTGTACTGGAAGCAGGTTTCCAGCGGTACGTCAGGGACCGGCTCTTCGATCGCATCCACGCTTTGATCGACCGAGGCATCGCCACCCGTGCCGCCTGCTGCAGTGCCCCCCGCACCTCCAGCAGCGCTTCCCGCGGTTCCGCCCGCGCCACCGGCCGCTGCTCCGGCCGTTCCGCCGAGCCCTGCTGCGCCATCAGGCTGCCCGGCCTGGCCACCGGCGTCCGTCAGCCCTGCGCTGCCCGCAGCACCGGACTTGCCCGCAGTGCCTCCGGTGTTCGTCCACACATCGGTGCCCGATGTGCCGGAGCATGCGAATGCGCTGATTCCAAGCATTGCGGACGCGACCGCGATGATCGCAAGTCGCACGCGACGAGAAGCTCCACGGCGTGCAAGAAGTTCCATGAAGCCAAGGAGACGCGCCTGACGGCGATCCGTCAAGAGTCACGCGCAATTCAATGCTGGGCTACGAGCGTGATTAAGTACCCCTGCGGCTCCAGCGGCATCTCGTCCGGGTCATATTTGAAGTCGCCTGCGATCGCTCCCACATTGGCGCCCACGATCAGCAGCGCTTCTGCACCGGAAAAGTCCTCCACGTTCACATCGAGCTGCGTGGCCTTCTCCTGCGAGATCGGTGCGAGACGCGACAGCTCCGTGCCATCAGCCCCGATCTTCATGAACGCGAACCGGAACACGGTCGGCGTCTCCCACTCCGCGCGAAACCCGATGCTCGCGTTCTTCGGTGCGCCCTTGACGTTGACCCAGAGGTAGGTGGCCCCCGAGGGTTCAATGGGCGCTACCGGGCGGATCCATTGGGGCAGCGACGCGTAGTCCACACGCCCGTCGAATCGGACCCGTCCGGCCCGCCCCAGCCACGTGCTGTCTGGCATGTGGATGCCGTCATCGCGATCACCCACGAACGCACGGGCAATCGAGTACTCCAGCAGCAGGTCTGCCAGCGTGGCTCCACGGTCCTTCTGCAGGCTGCGAAGTACATCGATGAAGTCAGGCCGGTTGACGTAGCTGAAATTGCCGGGCGGCGTGCGCTGCTGCGAGTACAGCCAGAGCGCATGGAGCAGGTCGACCGAATGCGGCGCGCCGTACTGGGTCTGGATGAACCAAGGGAACAGCATCGCTCCGCGCGCATACCCTTCGCTCGAAACCGCCCGCTGCGGATTGGCCTGGTAGTCGTCGATCGCTCCCAGGATCATCGGCTCACAGGGTTCCACCAGCCAGGCTACGTAGGCCGCGCTCGACGAAGCGAGGGCATCGTTGGCGCCCACATCGACGCCATACAAACCGGCGCGAGCCCAGGCCTCGGCCAGCAGCGAGCGACGTGCACAGCCCGCAGGCAGCTCCGGGTCGAGCACGGCAAACGCTGTGGCCCGATCGGCAAAGTCGAAGAACATCGGGACGTCGGCGGTCACCTCGAGCGGCCGTCCGACCGGCTTTTCGAGGTAGACGTCGAACGCAGCAGCCCCGCCTCTGGACCGGTCGGTCAAGGGAGCCGGCCATCGAAGGACCCTGCCAGCACGAAAAGCGACCTCTTCGAGGTCAGCCAGGACCGGGCGCACAAGGGGGGCCTGCTTGGGCGAACCGACATGGACGCACAGTGGCTGGCGGTCAGAACAGAGGGCTGGATGCGCTGCGGACCAGGCTGGACGGGACCGGGCCGGCGCTATGGGGGGGCCGGTCAGGGGTCCAGCCCAGGCAACAGGAGCCGTGCCCACAACAAGGAGGCCGGCTATGATGGCTGCTGCCAGGCCCCCTTTTGTGTTCCACATTTGACACCATCCGTCGCAGGGGCCTAAAACGCCTTGTATCATCATGCCCGGGGAGGCCCCATGCCCTTCGCCCCGTTCGATCCGTCCAAAGCCGTAACGTTCGACCTGTCTTCGGGTCAAGTGCATCTCCAAGACAGCCTTGCAACCGTGATCGTTCCCGCGTCTGCTCTCGCCGATCTGTGCTCGACGGCGGGAGAGGAAGCGACCGCGCGCTTCGGCCGCGCGATCGGCCAGGCCATGGGCAAGCGCGTTGCCAGCCGACTTGGCGGACCCGATGCGTCGCGAGTCGAAGTTGAAGCATCCACCATCGAGGGCTTTGTGGAGCACCTCGGTGGTGAGTTCGCGCTGTCCGGGCTGGGTGCCCTGAGCCTCGAACGATGGGGTCGAGCCCTTGTGTTCGTCGTGGACCGGGGACCTACACCAGCGTTGCTCGTGACGAGCCTGTTCGAAGCCGCCTTGGAAGCAGCGACCGGACGATCAGCCCGGTGCGTGCGGTTGATGGACGAGCAGAGCCGCGCTCGCTATCTGGTGGCAAGCGCGCCAGCGGCCACACGCGTGCAAGCCTGGCTTTCGGAAGGTGCATCGTGGGGAGAAGTGCTCGTGAAGTTGCATGCGGCGCAGCAGGCGCCCCAGCCCCGAGGTGACGCTTGAACCGCGCGGAACAGATCACCCGCTTGCAGTCGCTCCTGGAGCGAGTCCAGACCCGGGCCAAGCAACCACGCGCTCCGCGCCTGGTGAGCGTGGCGCAACCGACTCCGGCTGCTGTTGCGCCAGAGCTGGACAGGGAGGTTGCTCCCACGATCGTGTCGCCGGTTGCATTGACGCCGGCGATCGTCGAAAAGGCGCCGCCAATTGCGGTCCCGACACCTGCGGCCGAAGCTCATGCGTTGACCGAAACCACCCGCGACTTCGAGGCCAAGAGCATCGGTCTCGAGGCTCCTGCACCAGAGCCCACACCTTCTCCGCCGGCTGCTGTTGAACCCGAGCCGGTTGTTGCCAAGGAACCCGAGCCAGTTGCTGCCAAGGAACCCGAGCCGGTTGCTGCCAAGGAACCCGAGCCGGTTGCTGCCAAGGAACCTGAGCCGGTTGTTGCCAAGGAACCCGAGCCGGTTGCTGCCAAGGAACCCGAGCCGGTTGCTGCCAAGGAACCCGAGCCGGTTGCTGCCAAGGAACCCGAGCCAGTTGCTGCCAAGGAACCCGAGCCAGTTGCTGCCAAGGAACCCGAGCCAGTTGCTGCCGCACCGAAGCCAGTGGTGGCCGCACCCGTAGACGACGCTCCAGAGCTGGACTTCGAAGAGCTGCCGGAGGAGCTGCAAGAGGCGGTTGAAGCCAAGGAGCCAACGCCACTTCCCGTGGAAGCGCTCGAAGAGCAGCCGCCCGCTTCGTCGAAGCGTCCGACCGCTGCAGCGGCCCAGGAGATCGAGGCTCTGCAGGCCGAAATCGACGAGTTCGCCGAGCCTCGGCAGACCCCGCCGCCTGAGTCAGGACCGCAGGAAGTCGCGATCCCGCAGCAGGCCAAGAAGGATGAGCTCGATGAGCTGGAGGTCGACTTCGCGCCCAAGAAGGTCGAGGTCAAGAACGAGGCGACCATCGAGCAACTCGGACAGACCGTGGAGCTCGACAAGGCGACCGAGCACGTGCTCGAGCTGGCTCCGCCCGTTGCGCTCGCTGCGCCCAAGGCACCCGTACCTGTCAGCGAAATGGAAGCGGAAATCCCGGCATCCATGCCGCCTGGCCTGTACTCGCGCGATGTCGAGCTGAGCGAGACTCCCTCAGCGAAGCTCGAGAAGCCTGCTGCTGCAGAGCCCGAGAAGCCTGCTGCGGCAGAGCCAGAGAAGCCCGCTGCTGCAGAGCTCGAGAAGCCTGCTGTGGCAGAGCTCGAGAAGCCTGCTGTAGCAGAGCCCGAGAAGCCTGCTGTGGCAGAGCCCGAGAAGCCGGCTGTAGCAGAGCCCGAGAAGGCGGTGGCTGCAGCGCCCGAGAAGCCGTCTGCAGAAGCGCCCCTCGAGCTCGTGGAAGCGATCGAGGAGAAGCCTGCGGAGCCCAGGGCAGAAGCGATCAGCGCCGTACAGATCATGGTGGCTGCAGCGCCAGCGCAAGAGCCTGTTGCCCAGCCGCCTGCGCCGGTTCAGCTCACCGTGGAAGTGCACGCGAGCGCGGCACCTGGAGTCAGGGGAGTTGCCTCGGCCAATGCAGCGGCGTTCGTGGGCGCCGTGCGCACCTTCAAGCCCGCGGCGTTCGTGGAGCTGCTCGACGCGAGCCTGTCGCTGACCGTGGACAGTTGATCGATCAGAGGCCCCACCAGGGCATTTCGTGCACCTTGACCTGTTTCTGCATGGACAGGATCACGCGCACGAAATCGCCGTGGACCTTGATCTTGTGTGCGGGCACGTCATCCGCTGGGTAGAACGCAGACTTGACGAAACCTTCGGCGTTGAGCCACAGCAGCCGCACCCCCTGACGAGACGAAGGGCCGTGCATCAGCAGCATGCGTCCTCCGCCAACCCACAGGAAGTCGAGCCACGCGAGCTGCATCTGTGCAAAGCGCTCCGGGTCCGGGAAGTCCGCACCTAGCCGGACAACCCCAGGAGCATGAGCTTGCAGGTGGCGCAGCACGTCGTGGTATTGCGGGCGCTTCAGGCGTGGGATGCGCGAAGCCGAAGGCACGAGGACCGGCAGCGACTCGCTCTGGAAGCAAGGAACTTCCACGTAGGTCCGGTAGCGATCCCCGAGCGGCACCCGATCGACCTCCTCGTCGGACAAGGACTTGAGCCACCACTGGAAGATCGAAAGCTCAGCCTGGCCGAGGGCAGAGTGCAGACGCACGGTCGACTCCCAGAGCGGGCGGCGCACGAGCCACTCGCCGCAATGGTTCTTGACGATGCATCGTCCGATGTAGGCCGTGCCATGGATCGCGATCATCGCGAGAAGCGGCGTACGGTTTCTGCCCACGGTCTGCTCGAGCAGGAGCCTGTCGCGCCGATCGCGCGTGAGCGCAGCCCCCAGCCTGTGCACGGACGCGTCGGTGTCGTCGAGGGCAGACTGGGGCAGGCCCAGGATCGAGGGTGCGAGCAGCTTGAAGGCCTCTGCGATCTCCTCGATCAGCTCGGTCAGGCCGCAATCGTTGGCTGGGTTGACGAATGATTCGCGGGCTGCAGCGAGGTTGTCGCGTACGTCCTCAGGGTACAACGGCCAGAAAACCCGCTCAAAAAGCGATTGCGCGTCGTTTGCACTGTCCTGAAGGAGCACAGCCGTCATCCCGTTGGGTTTGTGGCGATCAGGATGCAGAACGTCAACGCTTTGCGCGACGACGCTACGGTGATTGTGGGAAGCAGGCCGGTGGCTAGGGGCGCAGCGGCGTTATTTGGCTCCGCAGTAGGAGTTGACCTTGTTGACGATGGTGTCCTCGGTCTTGGTCACCTGCTCGAGCTCTTCGAGGGCCTTGGCCTGGGTCTTGGCATCGGTGGCCGTAGCGTCCTTGGCCGCCTTCGACAGCTTGTCCAGCATGTCATGGTATTCTTTGGCCGAGGACTTGAGGGTCTCGTCCTTGAGCTCAATGGCCTTGATCTCGTCGCCCACCGTATCGAGCTTCTTGCCGAGCTCCTCGGCATCGGCCTTGGTCTTCTTGGAGGCGCTGAACTTGTCGAGCGCCTTGGTGATGACCTGACCGTTCCTGTTGATCGACTCGATCAGCTTGTTGCACTCGGCGATCTTGCTGCCGCAGCACCCGCCCAGAAGCAGAGCAGCGCCCAGAACAAACGGTACCAACGACACACCCAGATGAATCTTCATGGAGCCTCCTCGACCTGCACAGCGGGACCCACCCGCAGAAAATGACTCAGAGCTTGTCCTCGTGCCCTTGGTTCGGAAGGGCAGCCACCACGTGCCTCACGTCCTGCGAACGGTTGCGCGGCATCACCAAGAGCGCGTCGTCGGTCTCGATGACCGCGAGGTCTTGTACGCCGATCAGCGCGATCACCTTTCCCCGTTTTCCGGCAGAAGACAGGTCGGCCACGAGGTTGTCCTTGCAGTCGACGAGCACTGCAGTGGCAGGCGCAGCGTTGCCGGCGTCGTCGTGGGGCGAAAGCTCCCAGAGCGTCTGCCAGCTGCCGACGTCGGTCCAGCCGAAGCTGCCGCGCACCACAGCGAGCTTGGAGAGCTTCTCCATCACGCCGTAGTCGATGCTGATCGATTCCAGCCCTGGGAAGATGCGCCCGAGGGCTTCAGCTTCCTCGCCTCGCGCCGCAGCCTCATCGATCTGTCGGATGCCGTGTGCGAGGGCGGGCAGGCACTGGCCGATGGCCTCCATCATCTGGGCGGCGCGATAGAAGAAGAACCCGCTGTTCCACAGGAAGCGGCCGCTTTGGACCATCTGCTCTGCCCGCGCGGCATCGGGCTTCTCCACGAACCTGGCCACGTTCAGGGCGCCGTCCGCTCGGGCCTCCCCGGTCTCGATGTAGCCGTAGCCGGTTTCGGCGCGCGTGGGCACGATGCCGATCGTGGTGATGGTGCCTGATTCGGCCACGCGAAGGGCGTGATCGATCGTGGCGTGAAAGGCGGGCTCGTCTTCTGCAAGATGATCGGCTGACAGCACCGCGATCACGGCGTCAGGGTCGCGACGAAGCACGGAGGCGGTCGCCCAGGCGATGCAGGGCGCGGTGTTGCGGGGAGCCGGCTCGGCGAGGATGTTCTCGGGCGGGATATCCGGGAGCAGCTCGGCTGTGGGGGCGCGAAGGTGCTGGCCGGTGGCGACCAGGATGCGGTCCGGGGGGCAGGCATGGCGGAGCCTGCGCACGGTGGCCTGGATCATGGCTTCCTCGGTTCGGGTACCGAGGGCCAGGAACTGCTTGGGGCGCATCCGCCTCGACGCTGGCCAGAACCTGGTGCCGGCCCCTCCGGCCATGATGACCGCGTAACGATGCGAAGGCATGTCGAGCATGGATAGACGTGGGCGAACCTGCGGCGCAACAAAAACCGGTGGGGGGCAGGGGCAGGGGTTCCCTGGATTCCCGTTTCAAAACCGCTGCAAGAATGGGCAATCCGCCCGCACTTCTGCTGCTCCTTGACCGGTCCGTCACCCTCCCCTAAGTTTCTGCGGCGCCAGTTCCACACTGTGAAGCCGGCACACGCTTTCGCCGTTGAGGCGAACGCACGGAGGTTCGACCTGTCATGTTGATGGACTACGCGAGCGTCGGCGCGTTCTTTCTGATCGCGATCCTGTTCGTGTTCGGCGCCATGGTCGCTGGCTGGCTGGTGCGTCCTCACCACGGCTACGACAAGAAGCTGGAGACGTACGAGTGTGGTGAGGAGCCGGTTGGGCAGGCCTGGTTCAACTTCAACCCTCGTTTCTACATCATTGCCCTGATCTACATCGTGTTCGACGTCGAAATCGCGTTCATCTACCCGGTGGCGACGGTGTTCAAGCGATGGGTGAGCCAGGGCAGCGGTATGTTCGCGTTGATCGAGATGGTGGTGTTCATCGCGATCCTGCTGCTCGGCCTCGGCTACGTCTGGGCCAAGGGCGATCTCGATTGGATCCGCACCCAGCGTCACGCCGAACGACGAGGCGTGCAGAACGTGACCAGCGCGTCGGCCAAGCCGGCCCCCGCAAAGTCGCAGCCGCAGCCTGCGGCAGCACAGGAGAGCTGAGTTGACTTCTTCGAGCAAACCCTCCTCTGCGGAGGCGCGATACAGTGGCGAGGGGGGATCGGTCATCCAGACGAACGTGGATCAGACGTTGAACTGGCTGCTGAACTGGGGCCGTGCCCACAGCATCTGGTACCTGCTGTTCGGTCTGGCCTGCTGCGCGATCGAGCTGATGCAGACCGGCGGACCGCGCTCGGACTTCGAACGGTTCGGCGCTGCGCCTCGTCCAAGCCCGCGCGCCAGCGACCTGATGATCGTGGCAGGAACGCTGACCTACAAGATGGGCCTGCGCGTGCGACGTCTGTTCGATCAGATGTCCGAGCCGCGCTACGTCATCTCCATGGGCTCGTGCTCGAACTGCGGAGGGCTGTTCCAGTACGCATATTCCGTGGTCAAGGGTGTGGATCAGATCATCCCGGTGGACGTGTACATCCCGGGCTGTCCCCCGCGCCCTGAAGCCCTGCTCGAGGGACTCGTCAAGATCCAGCAGAAGATCAAGAGCGAGCGCTACATCCAGCAGCGCTACGGCGTCGTCTGAAGCTTCTGATTCACCCATAGATAGGTTCCTGCGGATGGATTCGAAAGCCGTCTTCGAAGCGCTTCAGAGCAAGTTCGGCGATGCGGTCCACGACCTGCACGCTGTGGAGAAGAAGGACCTCGACCCGTGGTTCTTCGTGAAGGCCGACAAGGCGCTGGAGGTCTGCGAGCACCTTCGCGACGCGCCCGAGCTTGCCTTCAACTACATGGAGTGCCTGACCGGGATCGACTGGCCGGACAAGGGCGAGATCCACGTGGCCCTGCACCTGTTCAGCTACACGCACAAGCACCGCGTGGTGGTCAAGGTGGCGCTGCCGCGCGAGAGCCCCACGATGCCGACGCTGTCCGGGGTCTGGTCTGCGGCGAACTGGCAGGAGCGCGAGTGCTGGGATCTGGTGGGCGTGCACTTCGAGGGGCACCCTGACCTGCGCCGGATCATGCTTCCGGATGACTGGGAGGGGCACCCGCTGCGCAAGGACTACAAGCAGAAGGCCGAGTACCACGGCATCCCGACGACGCGTCCCAATCCCTTGGAGCTGCTCAAGATCAAGCCTCCGCCAGCTGCAGAAAAGAAGCCTGAGGCCAAGGATGCTGCCGCGGACAAGAAGCCTGCGGCCAAGGATGCTGCCGCGGACAAGAAGCCTGAGGCCAAGGATGCTGCCGCGGACAAGAAGCCCGAGGCCAAGGATGCTGCCGCGGACAAGAAGCCCGAGGCCAAGGATGCTGCCGCGGACAAGAAGCCCGAGGCCAAGGAAGCGGCTGCGGATACCAAACCCGAGTCCGACAAGGCGCAGGCCTGAACCCCGACGAGCAGACCATGGAAGTCATTCTCGACAACGACATGACCGGCGAGGAAATGACCCTGAACATGGGTCCGCACCACCCGTCGACCCACGGCGTGCTGCGCTTCGTCCTCAAGACCGATGGGGAGATCCTTCGCAAGGCCACTCCGGATGTCGGCTACCTGCATCGCTCCCTGGAGAAGATCGCAGAGCGCACGACCTACGAGGGCTTCATGCCCTACACGGACCGGATCGACTACCTGGCAGCGATGTTCGCCAACGAGGCATGGGCCACGGCGTGCGAGAGGATGTACGAGGTCGAGGTGCCCAAGCGCGCGCAGTATCTGCGGGCGATCACAGGCGAGCTCAACCGCATCATCAGCCACCTGATCTCGCTCGGCTGCATGGCGATGGACCTGGGTGCCTTCACTCCGTTCATTCTCGCCTTGCGCGAGCGCGAGTTCGTCAACGACTTCATCGAGGAGCTGTGCGGCGCACGCTTGACCTACAACTACGATCGCATCGGCGGCGTGGCGTTCGACATCCCGACAGGCTGGTCCGACAAGGTGCTGGAGTGGTGCGACCACTTCGAGCCCATGGTCGACGAGTTCGATCGGCTGATCACGTTCAACGACATCTTCGTCAAGCGCTGCGCGAACATCACGATCATCACGGGCAAGGAAGCGATCGACTGGGGCATCGTGGGGCCGAACCTGCGCGCGAGCGGAATCCAATGGGATGTGCGCCGCGACGACCCGTACGGAGTCTACCCGGAGCTCGAGTTCGACGTCCCGATCGGCAAGGGGATCGTGGGAACGGTGGGCGATTGCTTTGATCGGTTCTGGGTTCGCGTGGAGGAGATGCGCCAGTCGACGCGCATCGTGCGGCAGTGTCTCAAGAAGATCGACGCGCACCCGGTCAACGACATCCAGGGCAAGCTTCCGAAGAAGCTGCGGTTCGAGGGCGAGGTGTATGCGCACGTCGAAAGCGCACGGGGCGATCTTGGGATCTACGTGATCGGCCAGGGAAAGGATCAGCCCTACCGCGTGAGGATCCGCACCGGATCGTTCACCTCGATGGGCATCATCGAGTCCAAGAGCCCGGGGATCTTCGTGGCCGATCTGGTGGCGCTGATCTCGTCGATCGACGTGGTCGCGCCGGAGATCGACCGGTGACATGCGCGCAGATCGCTACGATATGCCTTGATAGAAGGGGCGCATTGGCGAACGACAGCACCAGAGAGTAGGATCGACGCATGGGGACGGTAACCGTGAACAAGGAAGAGCGTCGCAGGTATCACGAGGCCGGGCACGTGATCGTATGCCGCGCGCTCGGAGTCGCGGTCGAGAGCCTGAACTTCAAGCCCGCCGGACCTGGGGACACCTCGGTCAAGGTCCCTGACACTCTCGACCTGGGCGACAACAAGCCCGAGTGCATCCTGCAGATCTTCATGGCCGGGATCCTGGCTGACGAGCTGCTGTGCGATCGACGGGGCTCGCCGCTTCGCGCGGGCAGCGGATTCTTCGGTGAAGACGGTGCGAAGTGCCTGCAGTGGCTCAACGAGTCGTCGGCTGGCGACCGCCAGGCGCAGCGTCGGCTTCTGGATGAGCAGATCGAAGAAGCCAGGCGCAAGCTCCTTGCGAACTGGCCTGCGGTCGAGCGGGTGGCCGCAGCGTTGCAAGAGCACGGCACGCTCACATCCGAGCAGATCGACGCGCTCGTGAGCGGCGCGCCGTAGCAAGCGCCGGGGCAGGCAATCCCAGGGGCGCTTTGAAAACGCGGCCGCCTCAAGGCGGCCGCTGGTGCAACGTGAGCTTCGATGATCAAGCCGCTGCGGCTTTGAAGGCGCTCCCCGCCCTGCATCGGCGGCAGGGTTCACCCTGACGCTTTCTCAAGGACATCGAGCCGCAAGGTGCGTCAGTTCCAGTGCCGCTTGTCCGGCGTGCGAGCCTTGCCCGCTTGATCGCCGATGTTGCGGAGCAGATCCGCAAGCTCCTTGGTGCCCATGGAACCCTTGGACGCCGGAGCATCCGTGCGCGGTGGGGGCTCAGGCGTTCGCTGGGGTTGGGGACGGCTTCGCAGGGGACGTGAGAACAGCACCCGCTTGAGCTCCCGACGCCCGCTGGGCCGTCGCAGCTCTGACACGAGTTGCCACGCCTGGTGTCCGTCGAGCGGCGGGAACGGCAACAGATTGATCGCAGCCAGCCACAGGTTGGTCCACAGGAAGACCGACACGAGCTGGCCGGTCCACCCAAGCGCCAGGAAGGGGAAGATGGTGACCAGGCCAAAGGTCAGCGCAAGAATAACGAGCTGCGCTCCCACGCCCCCCCAGGAGATGAGCGAGCGTTCGAGCCGCGACGCAGCGCCACTCCAGCGGCACATGCCGCCGAAACCGGTGATGTCGATGGCAGTGACCCGATAGCCGAGCCGGCGGACGATGATCGCGTGACCAAGCTCGTGCAGGAACACGAGGACGAAGAATCCGAGCCAGAAGAATGGGGCAAAGGCCCCGCCGCTGAACACGAGGGCACCGATGGGCAGGGTCCAATGCAGGCGAACGGGCACGCCCTTCCATTGGAAAACTCGCAAATAGCCCTTGTCGAACATGGTCCTCGGTCGCTGGCGAATGCAGCCTTGCACCGTTTAACCACGAGCGCGACCCGGTTCAAGGCAGCAGACGCGAAACGGTCGGCAAGCGGTCCAGCGATGGGGTCAGCTCTTCACGAGGCGGCCAGATTGGTAGTCGTCGAGCGCCTGCCTGATCTCTTCCTTGGTGTTCATGACGAAAGGACCGTAACGGGCCACAGGTTCGCCGATCGGCTTGCCTGCCAGCAGCAGGAAGCGCCCGGACGACTCACTCGCTGCGGTCACCCCTTCACCAGGTCCAAGCACCGCAATCTGGCCGCGGTTGGCGCGACGCCGCCCAGGACCGATGTCGATCGAACCGTCGAATACGTACAGGAAGGCGTTGTGATCAGCCGGAATCGGTTGCTGGAACGTGCCAGCAGCCGGCACCGTGACATCCAGCATGAGCGGGTCGGTGACGATCCCCTCCACAGGACCGCGCTTGCCGCCAGCGAGCCCTGCGAGCACGCGGACCGTAGCGTCGCCGATCTGCGTCTCTGGAATGGTCTCTGGGGCAAGGTCCTGGTAGCGCGGACGGGTCATCTTGAGCTTGGCAGGGAGATTGACCCAGAGCTGAAATCCCCACATCAGACCGCTGACCTGCTTGGGCATCTCGGAATGGATGATACCGCTTCCAGCGGTCATCCACTGGACGCTGCCTGGCCCGAGACGCCCTTGGTTGCCGAGGCTGTCGCGATGCTCCATGGCGCCATGGATCATGTAGGTCACGGTCTCGAAACCGCGGTGGGGATGATCCGGAAACCCGGCGAGGTAGTCCTCGGCGCGATCGGTGTGGAACTCGTCGAGCATCAGGAACGGATCGAGCATCTCCAGCTCGCGTGTTCCAAGGGACCGGCTCAGCTTCACCCCGGCTCCGTCCGTGGTGGGTTGTGCAGAAACGAGAAGAAGGACTTCACGACCTTGCATGGACAAGACCTTTCGGGTGATGGGGGCGGGCGCATCGCATCCTGCCAAGGCCAAGGCAGGCAAGGAGCCGAGCCCTGCGAGCACGCTGCGCCTTCGGATCAGGTCTGAACGAGACATGGGAGGACTGCCTTGTGGCCCTGAGGCCTCCTGGGAAGTGACGTGAAGGGACTATGGGACGCGCCGTCCGGATCGGAAGTGGACAGCCGTTGACGGCAGCGAGCGGATGCACCGGCCTGAGGGCAGGCTCAGGCCATCTGCTGGTTGAGGAACTGGATGGAGCGTTCCCAGGCGAGCTTGGCAGCTGCAGGCTCGTAGACCTCCGGACGCTTCTCGTTCATGAACGCGTGTTGGGCCTCGTAGCGGTGCAGCTCGAAGGGGGTTCCCGCGCTCTTGAGCTTGGATTCCAGGGAATCGACCATGGCCGGCGTGCACCAGTCGTCCATGGTGGCGAAGTGGGCCATCAGCGGCTTGCGGATGGTCGCCGGGTCCAGGGCTTGCGCTGGAGGGATGCCATAGAAGCAGACGCCCAGGTCGACCTCAGGGACCTTACCGACGCCGAGCAGGGTGAGTGCGCCGCCCATGCAGAAGCCGAGAGCCGCGACCTTTCCCTTGGGCTTGAGGTACTGGGCTGCGCCGCGCAGATCGTTGCTCACCGCGTCGCCCCAGTCCAGGCCGGCCATCAAGTGCCTGGCCTCGTCAGCATTGGCAGCAGCACGACCGCGGAACAGATCGATCGCGAGCGCGCGAAAGCCTTCATCAGCGAGGCGATCGGTGATCTTCATGATCTGATCGTTCAGGCCCCACCACTCCTGCAGCACGATGATGCCGCCCTTGGCGGAGGATGCAGGCTCAGCGAGGTAGCCCGGTGTCATCTTGCCATCTGGACGCTTGAATTCGAGCTTTTGACCCATTGCCTTGTCTCCCTTGGCCGCAGCTATGGGACAGCGGGCAAGGATCGTCACCCCCCTGCAGAGGGAACTAGGAACGGGGAACAAGAATGCGAATTCAGGAACCGGGAATGGGGAGCACTTCACCGGCCACCGCAGCACGGGCAACAACGCACGCTCGATCCCTCAACGCCGACTACGGCAAGACCCCCGCCGCGAAGCGGCTTCGTTCAATGAGAATTGGGTGCAGACACCTGCTTGCACCGGTATGGGACTTCGATGAGGGAATGTGGCGCTGGGAGGCGTGGGCGGCGGGTTGGACTGCCGGCGCATAGGATATTCACCGCCCCCCGGCCTGTCGGCCGACCCCCTCCGGATCTGCCACATCCCGTTGGTACTCGATGCGGCAGCCGGAGGGGGTGCAGAGCGGGATGCCGTCTGTCGGGCTTCACCCCCCCACCGACCGCCGCTCGTCACTCG
>JACRCQ010000028.1 GCA_016218915.1 Deltaproteobacteria bacterium | reverse complement strand
GAGCTGGCAAGTCAGTAGGCAATCGGTAGCGGCGCGCCATCGGCGCGTCTGCGTTCGACGCGGCATCGCCGCGTCTTGCGCAGTGTTGCCCCGCGTTGCCGCTGCGTCTCGAAGGCACGCTTGTTGGCAGAATCGCAGAGAGAGTCACCTTGGAAGGGCTGGGCTACAGGCTTCAGCCCGATCGTTCCCACGCTGACCAAGACTGATCTGCCCTGGAGCCTGCAGCCTGCAGCCGAAGCCGTTGTGGAATGGAGATCAGCGAACGCGGCTGCGGCCGTGGTCAAACCACGCGTCTACGATCTGGCCGGTCGATGAGCCGACAAGATCCGCAGCCCAGCTCGCGCGTGTGAAGTTCGCGCGGTGAGACACCTGGCCGACCGTGGAAGCGATCGGGTGCAGGTCGATCGAAGTGACGCCCATCTCGGCCAGGGAGTGCAGCTCGCTCGCTGCGCTCACACCGTTGCCGTCCGCGTCCTGCCACAGCACGAGCTTCGTGTAGATCGCATCGGACGAGGTGATCGCGCCGTCTGCATTGCCGCCCATGCAGGGCTGGTCGTAGGCGGCGAGGTGGGCAAAGCCGCTCGAGACTTCTTCGAACCCGCGCTCACCGACGAAGTTGCCGAACAGCTCGCGGCCATTGTCGATGGTGCCGTTGCCATTGCGATCGATGGCCAGAAGTGCGTCGTCGCCGCGAACCCAGGAGACTTGCGCAACAGTGCCGGTGCCGAACAGGTCGAAGCGGGCGCGCGACTGCTCCATGCCTACGATCTCAACGCCGTTGCCAGCGAGATCGAGCACGAGCGGGTCGCCGGTGTTGCACGGCACGACCTTGAAGATCAGCTCCCCTGCGAGGCTGTGCTCGACGTCGATGCCCTGCCTCATGCCGGTGTCGTACTGCTTCTCGGCCTCATCGAGCCGGGCGATGTCCTCCTTGGTCGAAGGATTGTAGGAGGAGCAGAGCGGATTGGCCTTGGCGTACGCAGCGGCGTCGTCGATCGCGCGTACGCGAGCAGGCTCGAGCAGGCTGGTGTTGGCGCTGCAAACCTGAAGCTGCGTGATCTTGTCGGGGTAGTGCATGTCCATTCCGACCTGCACGAGGCGCTTGTTGAGCTCCTCGATGTACAGCTCGCGTCCGCGCTCCACACCGGAGTCGTAGGCGCTCTGCTCGGGCTTGGGCGACTGGTCGCAGAGCTTCTGATCGCGCAGCACGTAGATTGCCGCGGTCGCTTCGTTGTCGATGCCGGTCGCAAAGCCTTCGCTGTACCAGAAGTCGCCCTCCTGCTTGATCGAGCTGAAGCGGTCGTCGAGCGGATTGGCGGCCTGGATCGCAGTCATGCGCGTGTAGGCCGAGACCGTGGCCTTGGTGGCGATCGAGCGGCAGTCGACGTTGGATCCAACCGGGCCGGCTGTCAGAAAGGGACAGCTTCCCTGCTGGGGCGGCTTGTAGCTCTTGCCCGTGATGGTCGTGGGATCGTAGCGCACCGAGATCCCCGACTGCTGCATCTCGATGTTGATCTCGTCGCCCAGGGTCTTCTTGCCAAAGCCCAGGCCGAGATCGATCGCCTCGCGCAGCAGCTTGACCTTCGCTTCCTGCTCCGCAGTCATCGGAGACTGCTCGTTCGGGATCTCGTTGCCCGTCTTGCCCGAGATCGCGAGCCCATCGTTCGTCGCTGTGGGCTCGCCGTAGGCGCACGCCGAAGCGAGCAACCCGATCGTCGCTACTCCGATGCATCCAAGACGTGAAGCCGAGCTCAGCAACTTGATGGCGATGGGTGACATAGCGGTCTCCTTCGGTGGTCGGTGGATGCTTGCTTCCTCTGCACGTCACACGCCAGCGGTTTGATCCAGGGATGGATCACGAGCGATCCACCCAGCCCGCCTTCGCCTGTCGATCGGATCCATCAGCTCCGATCGCCGGTGGGCACCGCGTGCTTGCGTTGTGCTACGGTTGCACCGTGGTGTTGTCCGGCCGCTCCCGAATGCACGAAATACCCTGGGTTCTCCTGGTGAGCGGGCTCTTGTGCACAGGCAGTGCGATGGGTTGCATCCCTGCCTCCCTGACCCTCGACACCCCGGGCGATGCTTCGGATCCGGACGCTCCCTGCTCGGGCAAGTGTCCAAAGGCGCTGGCTACCAACCAGGACGCTCCGCTCGACGTCGTAACGGACGGAACGCGCGTGTACTGGACGACGGCGGTGAGCGTGATGTCGTGCGCGGTCGGCGGTTGCGAAAAGCAGCCCACGACCCTTGCGACGGCTCAAGCCATGCCCATGGGCATCGCGGTGTCAGGGCAGTACCTGTACTGGACGAGCACCATTGGTGGCCAGGTGATGGCCTGTGACGTGGAAGCCTGCAATCTGTCTCCTTCCACCCTGGTCGAGCAGCAGGGCGCACCCCGCGGGATCGGCGCTGGTGCATCCGCGTTGTTCTGGGCCAACTCTTCGACCGGCCAGGTCATGGCCTGCGCCAACGGCCTTTCCTGCACCCCCAAGGGCGTTGCAGTCACCCAGAACAAGCCGTGGGCCACCGCTACGGTCGGCACAGTGGCGCTCTGGATCAACCAGGGTACGTCCGCAGCCCAGAGCGATGGGGAGGTCATCAACTGCGACTATGCAACCGACAGCACATGCATCCCGAAAGTCGTGGCATCCGGTCAGCCGATGCCTGTCGCCATCGCAGTCGATGCGTCGCGCGTGTACTGGGCGAACCAGGGAGCAGGCACGGACACAGGGCAGGTTCTCTCGCACGCGATCGCCCCCGATGCCACGCCTCCGACCGTGCTGGCCGACAACCAGGCCAGCCCTGCCAGCCTCGCCCTGGACAGCACACGGGTGTACTGGACGAACAGCAAGAGCGGCGAAGTGATGGCGTGCGAGCTCGCGGGCTGCAACAAGCAGCCGACCGTGATCGCCTCGGGGCAGACGAAACCATGGGGCGTCGCTGTCGATGAGCACTCCGTGTACTGGACCGACCTCGGCCACGGGCGCGTCTACAAGATCGCGAAGTGAGCCTCAGAAGCTTCCCACGAGCCACGCGCTGGTGCCGGTGGGAGAGGGGCGGACTTGCAGGCCGACACGCGGAGCGTTGGAGCGGGAGCTGCCGACCGCCCACCATACCCCTGCGCCCGCTACGGCCGCGATGCCCATCCCGAGAACGACGGTTCCCGTGATCATGCGGTTGCGGCCACTGTTGGAGTCGTCGACGAGCGCCTGGTTCGGGCAGCTCCCACCCGGGCATTGATCGCTTGCGCTGTCGTAGTCCGACTTGCCATTGGCGCGGACCACGTAGCCCACGATGCCGAGGGCCAGCCCTGCGCCGGCAAGCAAAGCGGGGCCGACTGGGAAGGGACGCGACGCCGAAGATGACGCAGGGGGGCCATTGGGATCGCCGAGCCCCGCTGAGGAAGTGGGAGCCGGGGGAGCCCCTTCGGCCACGAACTGCAGCAGAACCTCGAACGTCCTGCTTTGCACCAGCAGAGCCTTGGCCTCGAAGGTGCTCTTGCCAGGCGCACGGGCGCGCACGACGTGATCGCCAGGGTCGACCTTGGTCGGCGTGTCCAGCGCGATGCGCTCGCCATCCACGGTCGCGACAATGGTCGTCGGGTCCAGGCCGACGACGCTTCGATCGAGCCGCACGATCAGCCTGGGCACGCGAGGCGTGAGCGCAGCGATCGCCCGGATGGACGCGTCAGCGACCTGCGGATTGTTCGTCGCCCTCGCGTCGGCCAGCGCGCGCTCGTACGTCCGTTCCGCTGACGCAAGACGACCGAGCTTTTCCTCAGCCTGGCCGAGGGTGAACAAGGCAGGCGGAGCAGAGCGGATCGAGACGACCTGCCGGAACTTCTCGACGGCTTCGGACCAGCGCCCCTGGTCAGCCAGGGTCAGCCCTTCCTTGTAGAGCACCGCACGCTGCTGCTCGCGCGGGTCGCTATCAGACGGCGGGTTCTGCGGAGCGGGCTGGGCGTGCGCGCCTGCGGACAGGCAGGCCAGTCCGATCGCAAGGGCTCCGGCCAGAAGCCTGATCGAACTTGCGCCCATCGTCCTTCGCATCGGGCGGCAGCCTAGCGCAACGCGCCGCTTGTCGGGTAGATCTGTTCGTGGCCGCTCGGGTCTGCTGCCAACCCCTGTAGCGCCGAGCCGGTCAGCCCGGATCCCTGAAGATCACGCTCCCCTTGCCTGCAGGAGGTTTCTTCTTGCCGGTCGAGCTTGCAGCGGGAGTTGACGAGTCTGCCGGGCGGGCGACGCTCGCCGAAAGGACCGGATCGATTTGCGAGCTGTTGGCAGGGGCTGAAGTCGCCACAGTCGCGACAGGTGGCTCCACGCTCGAAGCCGGAGCGGCTGGCTTGGGCGTGGGGCTGGACGACCAGCCGAGCACGAGCACCATGATCAGAATGACGACGCTCGCAGCACCGACGCCTGCGCCGATGGCGAGCTTGATCCTGCGACGGTGCTGGTAGAACTCGTAGAACTCGTAGTCTGGCGACGTGATCGAGACAGAAGGGATCTGCGACGGGCTGCCAGGGGAAGAGGCGACCGATTCGGAAGGCTCGCGGCGCACCTCGGAGATCGCGCGGGTCGGCTCTTCCTGGCTGTCGTTGGCTGCCCCTCCCTTGCGCGTAGGGGTGTCAGCGTTGTCCTTGTCCACAGGCGACAGCTCGATGAGGGAGGGATCCGGCGGCAGCTCACCGCCGGTCTCCATCGCAGCGAGGTTTGCTGCCTGACGCGCGATCGACTCACCCGCGATCTGCTCGACCCAGGCGCCGACCACGGAAGGGATCGCCACAGCGACGCACTCCTCGATCGCGCTTGCCATCGCTCGCGCCGTTGCATAGCGCCCTTCCGGGATCCGCTCGAGCCCGCGCATCACGACGTCGTCAAGCCCAGCAGGCAGGCCTGGCACGCGCTTGCTCGGCGGGTCGACCTTGCACTGGGCCACGATGTCGACCAGCACCGCGTTGTTGTCGCCTTCGAACAGACGCTGGCCTGTGAGAAGCTCCCAGAAGACCACGGACGCTGCGAACACGTCGCTGCGCCGCGTGGGCTTGACGCCCTTGAGCAGCTCTGGCGCCATGTACGGGATCTTGCCCTTGAGCTGGCCGGCACGCGTGGTGTACAGGCGCCCCGTTGCCTTGGCGACGCCGAAGTCGAGCACGCGCGGGATGCCGTCGATTCCGACCATCACGTTCTGCGGCGATACGTCGCGGTGCACGATCCCCAGGGGCTCGCCCTGCTCGTTCTTGGCCTCGTGCGCAGCGTGCAGACCATGCAGCGCGCCTGACACGATCGCTGCCGCCACGGGCAGCGGAATGCGCGTCCCGCTCTTCGAAGCGCGATGAAGCAGACGAGCGAGCGTCTCGCCTTGCACGTAGTCCATGACCAGGAACAGCTCGCCTTCGGTCGCAACGACATCGAGCGTGGGCACCACGTTCGGGTGCCGGATGCGAGCAGCGAGCCGAGCCTCGTCGAGGAACATGGAGACGAATTCCGGATCCTCCGCGAACAGGGGGAGCATCCGCTTGATCGCCACGGTCCGCGAGAATCCGACCGGGCCGAGCAACCGGCCCAGGTGCACGGTCGCCATTCCCCCGGACGCGATCATGCCGTAGACCGCATAACGGCCGACAACATGAGGCATTTTGGGGTCAAGGAAAGGGACCACGAAGCGAGTCTACTCCAGGCTTCCCGGGCGGGGTAGCGGTCGCGCCATGCATACGCCGGGCCGTGCGTGCCGCTCAGCGCACCGCTGCACACTTCCGCTCCGCTCGAATCCTATTCGTCCTTGTGCGTCCGCTTCGTGCGTAGCACGTGGAAGTACCTGCGCGCGACACCAGCCGACGCTGCGGCGCGGGTCACGTTGCCGCCGTGCACGCGAAGCGCGTGCTCGACATAGCGCCGCTCGAATTCGTCGAGCACCAGCTCCCTGGCGTCTGCGAGCACCAGGCTCTTTGCCAGCACCTGATCCAGGAAGTCAGGGACCGGCGAGCTCATCCCATGCAGTGGAGGGGGCGGAGCCTCAGAACCCGAAGCGCTGGAGCGGCTCTCGATTCTGAAGTCGGCGAACTCGCCGAGTGCAAGGTGGCGCGCGACAGCATTGTGCAATTCGCGGATGTTGCCCGGCCAGGGGTAGTCCTCGAACCGTTGGAGCAGGTCCGGAGGCATCGGCTTGCCCGCTCCCCCAAGCGTGTCCCAGAAGTGCTTTGCCAGGACCGTGATGTCGCCCGTGCGATCCCGCAGCGGCGGCAGCTCGATGCGCGCGACATTGAGACGGAAGAACAGGTCGTCGCGGAATCTGCCCGCCTGCACCTCCCGGTCGAGGTCACGGCGCGTCGCTGCGATCACCCGCACGTCGACCTTGGTGAACTCCGCTCTTCCCACCCGCTGGACCTCGCGGTTCTGGATCGCGCGCAGCAGCTTCGGCTGCAGGCTCAGGTCCAAATCGCCGATCTCGTCGATCAGCAACGTGCCCTTGTGCGCTCGCTCGAACACCCCGGCCCGGCTCGAGGTCGCTCCGGTGAATGCGCCCTTCTCATGTCCGAAGAGGATCGACTCGAGCAGGTTCGGCGGCGTGGCGACGCAGTCGAACACCACGAAGGGGCCGTCCGCGCGGGTGCTCATCGCGTGGATCGACTCGGCCAGCACCTCCTTGCCCGTACCGGTCTCCCCTTCGATGACCAGGGGTACGTCGGAATCCGCAAGCTTCTCGCACAGGGGGTAGAGCCGACGCATGGCTTCACTGGAGCCCACGAGGCGACCGAATGCGGTTCGCGGCGACAGCTTTGCGGGGCGTGCGACCTCCTCGAGCTGAACGTGGAAGGTGGTGGAGCCCAAGCGAAGGAACTCACCGCCGTCCAGATATCCGTCCACCACCGAGATCCCGTTGACGAACGTCCCGTTGGTCGACTCCAGATCGGTCATCCGCAGCCGCCCCCGCGCGATGTAGAGCGAGGCGTGCCTGCGCGAAACCGCAGGGTCGGACAGCCTGATCTCGCAGCTCGGGCTCTTGCCGATCAACACGCGCGACGGGGAGGTTCCATCCACCACGTGCTTGGCGCCTTTGTCCGGGCCATCCATCACGACCAGCACGAAGCTCGGCGCGTTCGACGTCAGCTCGTTGATCGAGAGCGCAATGGTGCTCGTGTTGACTTTCGGGTCGAACGGCTTGCGGGGCACGGTCATTCGGCGGCAAAGCTAGCACGGAACATGAGGTGATGTGCGGAACGACGTGCTTTCGCGCCAACTTGCACGATCCATCGCACGAACGGGGAGCGTACCCCGCAACCGAATTGCCACGGTTTCGTCGCCACTTGCACACCAACGCCTACATGATCCAGCGGATCAACTGTGATCCGCGGGATCCCATCGATCGATCCATGTATGGAAGAGTCAGCGAGTGTCAGCAAGGTGGGTGGGGGAGCAGAAGAAGAAGTGGCAGATCCATGTGAATTCTCAGTATCCAGCCCGACGCACGCCCTTGTAGGACGAGCTGCAGGTGCGGATATTGTGGACGCATCCAGCGCTGCATCCCTTGCACTCGTAGACCCACATGCTTCCCCAACCATCGCCTGAATCGTAGAGCACCACGTGACCGCTCGAGCCGTTGTTGTAGGCAAGAGCATCGGCGCTCTTGAGCGATCCACGGGAAATGATGCTCCATTGCGCTGTGGAGCTGATGAAGTTGCCCGTGCTGTAGGGGTGGGAATCGACCGTGATGTCATCGTTGCTCGACGGCACTTCCCAGGCCTTGGCGACCATGCCTGAGCAGTCTGCGCCGTAGCTGCCGCTGTGCGAGCAGCTCGGGCAGGAACCGCTGCAGGAGCCCTTGGTCGAGGAGGTCGGGCCCTCAGGACGCCACCGTCCATGGCCCCACCAGTAGGAGAAGCCGACCGCAGCCTCTGCTCGCTGGATCGCCTGTGCACGCGCGCCCGTGGCCGGAGGATCGACCTGCCCGCCGCCGCTGCCGCCGCTGCCACCCTCTCCGCCCTGGGAAATCAGCTTCAAGTACGCACCGTGGACCCAGCCGGTGCTCCCCTGGTGCGTGACCTTGTAGAACGAGTTGGACGACGAAGTCTGGCCTGTGGTGACGACCTGGGAGCCGGAGGGCAGGACGCGAATCACGGAGTACGAAGTTCCAGGCCCTTTGCGAAAGTTCACTCCAGTGGTTGTCTGGAGCGTGCTTCCGATCGGCACCGAGCCGGTCATTCCAGCGCTGCTTTCTCCGATATCATCGGGCGCGCCGTACAATTCCTCGGAGTCGACTGGGCCATTTGCACTGCATCCACAAGCCATGGCCAGCGCAACGCCTGCCGTGGCAATCAGCTGCACGATTCGGGTCCGGGCGAATGTCGTCAGTTCGTTCATGGTGGGCCTCCGTCGTTGCACTCGCTTATCCCTGCGAGAGTCATGCCGTTATTCGTCGACCCCGATCGCGAGACCTCATCCGCCACGGCTCACAACCAGCTACGATGTGTGCACAGGAACGAGGGATGAAAGTCGCGATCACTTCACGAACCCAGGGGTTCGAGTATTCGATCGAGCTCGAGGCCCACGACGCGCCAGGCGGCGTGCGCAAGCCAGAGAACCCGGCAGCGTCAGGAGCCACGCTCGTCGGCAACCGCTGGCAGGTGCAGCTGCCGGACAGCTTTCACGGCCTCCATCCTGATCTGCACGCTGCCGCGATCTTGTACGTGCTCCTGCCTTTCGTCGGACGTCGCCTCGAGCTGCCGTTCAGCGTGTCGCGCGGGTTCGCGGACGCGATCGAGGCGCGATGGAGGATCTCGCTGGTCCGGGTTGACGATGCGATCGCCATGCGAGCTGCGCCGTCGAATCCTCGCCCGTGCCTGCTCTACTCAGGCGGAGCAGACTCGGTTGCCATCAGCATGCTCGTGCCCCCGGATGCTGTGCTGCTCTTCCTGGATCGCATCGCGCGCACCGACATCGCTCCGCAGGATCCTGAGGCGCGGATCGATCTGCGCGAGCAGCGTCGCGTCTGCGATCATGCACGAGCGCTCGGCCGCGACGTCCTGGAGGTTCGCGACGATCACGAAGCCCTCGTGCGTCCCTATCCGTGCTGGCATTCCGAGATGAGCGCGCTGCCAGCGCTCTACCTCGCTGACTCGCTCGGGCTGCAGGTGCTCGACTCGGGCGACGTGCTGTGCGGAGCGTGCTTCGGCGGATACCACGATGGCACGCGCCAGGAGTGGCGCTTCATGTCGCTGGACTGGGCCATATCGCTCGTGACCCGGTGGCAGGCCGGGGATCGACTCCCGGACGAGCTTCCTGTGCAGTACGCGCTGCCCATGGCGGCCGGGCTGCGTCGCATGGCGAGCGGGCTCGGGCTCAGCCAGGTTGCGACGAGCGCGATCGTGAGCCGCAGTGCCATGAGGGGACGGGCCTTCTCCTGCTACCGCAAGACCGACGAGCCCTATTGTCTTCGTTGCGACAAGTGCTTCATGAAGCTTCTTCTGGCGCATGTCGTGGAAGGTCAGGAGGTCTCGGCCGAGCTGTTCGAAAGCTTCCTGCGCCAGCCTCATCTCGCGTCGATCTTCGCCAGACCGGTGTTCGACTGGCACCACATCTGGGTCTACCTGTTCCAGAAGATGCGATGCGAGCATCCCTTTGCGAAACGGATGCGGGACCAGGCACAGCGGGCCCCTGACCTTTCCCTGCTCGATCGGTGGTATCCCAAGGCCGAGCCCCTGATCCCCGAGGCCTATCGCAGCAGCTGCAAGCAGGAGATCGCGCGCTACGTTCCGACGATGAGCCCGGAGGACGTGGCACTGCTAGAGCGCCTCCAGGTCCCAGCGATGCGCTGAAGAATCAGGCCTTTTTGACGTGCCAGCGCCACAGCGCCGGCCGTGGACGCACCCGTCCGAGCCGTGTACCTTCGGGAATCTTCATCGACCTCGGGGCATTCGACAGGTCATCAGCATGAGAAACCTCTGGATCCTTGCGCTCTCTGGCGCGATTGCCGGGTGCAACAACGACAAGCCCGGCGCTTCCCCGCCTCCGCAGCCTTCGCCGCCTGCCACGAGCGTCAGCACGGTGACCGCTCCTCCGGTCGCTTCCCCGATCGCGTCCGCCGCCCCTTCGGCGACGCCGCCTGCCCCGATCTCCTCAGCCGCGCTGCCGCCGATCAATA
This sequence comes from Deltaproteobacteria bacterium, assembly GCA_016218915.1. Lineage (GTDB taxonomy): Bacteria > Myxococcota_A > Polyangia > Polyangiales > Polyangiaceae > JACRCQ01. The sequence goes on along the minus strand of JACRCQ010000028.1, from coordinate 168,767 downwards.
CCCCTGCGACCGTGACCGAAAAGCGGCCGTACGTGGTCTTCCTGCACGGCCTCGGGGCATCGGGCAAGATCCTCACGGACAACCTCGGCATCGCATCGCTCGCCGCGGAGCACAAGTTCTCGTGGTCTGCACCGGACGGCGATTTGAGCAGCAAGAAGCAGCGGTTCTGGAACGCGTCGAAGGCGTGCTGCAATCTCGATGGTACCCAGGTCGATCATGTGGCGCGCTTCCGATCGCTGATCGCTGCTGCTGCGACCAACCCGAAGATCGATTCGAAGCGCATCTACGTGGTGGGCTGGTCGAACGGCGGCTTCATGGCGCATCGTCTCGCGTGTGAGGTTGCAGGGATCGCAGGCATTGTGAGCATCGCTGGAGCCGGACCGGCAGAAGGCGAGGCCTGCACGCCGCCTGGGCCCGTTGCGGTGCTGCAGATCCATGGCGATGCGGACGACACGATCAAGTACGCGGGAGGCAACGCGCTCGGTCGCACGACGCTGCCCCGTCACCCTTCGGCGCTGGAGACCGTGGAAGGGTGGGCAGCACGCGACGGCTGCAAGGGCAAGCCTGTGGGAGCTGGCACGCTCGATCTCGATGACAAGCTCGATGGCGCAGAGACCGCCATCCTTCGCTTCCCGGGATGCACGCGTCCGGTGGAGTTGTGGACCGTGCACGGCGGGGGGCACATGATCGGAATGGGGCATCGCGCCCAGGAGTTGTTCGTCGGTTTCCTGGAGAAGACATCGCTGCCATGAAGAAGCTCGCTTTCGTCAACGCATGCTGCCTGCTGCTCCTGGCCGGGTGCGGCTCTCAGCTCCTGCAGCAGAACCCGGTGTCCCAGGCCAAGCCGCCGCCGCTGCCCGATCAGTTCAAGAACAAGTGCGATGCTGCCAAGGGGCAGCTGCGTCCGCTCGTGGTCGAGTGGGCAGCCCCGGATCGCGCTGCGCTCGAAGCCCAGGCGCGCCAGGGCATGCTGGTCGTCAAGTACATGGGGTGCGACCTCGAGGTGCTGCGTCAGTGCAGGGCCCCCAAGCGCTTCGGGTACAAGTACACCGCGATCACGCCCAAGGACGAGCTGGTCACGATGTCGAACGCCGAGCAGCTGTACGCCAGCATCCCGGTGTATGCGGCGAAGTTCGAGGGCAAGCTGGCTGCGAGCGGCGAGCTCAACGCTGCCATGACGATCGTGGGCGAGTACGGTGCAGCCGGGGATCCTCCGGCGATCGATCAGCTCGAAGGCGAATGCACGGGTGCTTCGCACGTGGTCACGGCCCTGACGGTCGGTGCCTTTGCGTTCTTCGCAGGCGCGGCCAAGTCAGCTGGTCTGTCGGCAAGCGTGCTCAACGCCGGAGCTGGAGCGAGCAAGGACAGCAAGACCGAGACGCTGAGTCGCGATGGCGACACCAAGGCGTGTGCGGTTTCCAAGCGCGGCGACGGCACACCGCCGGAAGGGTGCGGCGCCTTGCTGCGCATCGAGCTCGCTTCGCTCGTGGCTGCAGGAGAGGGGATCCCCGAGTGCAAGCTCGGCACGAAGCTGGTCGGAAAGACCTGCAAGCCGATCGAGCATCCGTCGGAGCTGTCGCCTGACGACAAGACGTTCGTGGACGACAAGAACGGCTATGGGTGGAGCACGAGGTGCTTCAACCACTTCCGCGCGGGTGCCTATGCCTACGCGCGCGCCGCGTGCCAGAAAGCGCTCGAATCCAATCCTGACGACAAGACCAAGGGGATGGCCTTGTTCAACTGGGCGCTCGTCGAGGATGCCAACGGCGATCCGATCACCGCGTGCCAGAAGATCTCCCAGTCGCTTGCGGTCCGGGATCATCCAGGGGTGCGCAAGAAGGCCGAAGAGCTCAAGTGCAAGGAGATCATGAAGCAGCAGTGACAAGGCGGGCAGAAGACACCATGGAACCACCATGCGTCTCCTGCCTGCGCGCTTCTGGCTGCAGCACCCTTGGCGAACGCTCGTCCTGAGCGCGGCTGCGATCGCAGCGTGCCTGTGGGGCGGAGGATGCAAGAACGGCACCTTCAGCTTGGCCGACGGAGGAGCGGCGGTCGCTGCTGGCGCGAATCACGCCCTGGAGGTGGGACCAGGATTCACTGACGTCTCGCCCCACCAGCTGGTGCGAACCAAGGCCGGCGTGCTGTACGCCTTCGCGCCTGAGTGCTCCAGCTATCCCGCGTGTCCGAGCAACGCGCTGCGGGCGTATCGCGGCGCGGTAGAAGCCGCGCCCGGGACTTTTGCGCTCGCGGACGCAGCGCACCAGCCTCGCGGAGACATTGGAACGGCCGCGGTCGCGATCGATGGGGCGGACAAGGTGCACGTCCTGTTCACCGAGCGCAGTGACGGTGGCTCTGCGAAGTACGCAGTCTTCGACACCGCGAGCGACACCTGGGGAGGAGCCGAGGTGATCGAGTCCACGGGATGGACCACGTTCGGGCAGGGCGACGAAGGCGCTGCGATCGCGGTTGACGCAGCAGGCACGCCGCACGCTGCGTGGACCTACAGCAGCGGCGGGGCGTTGCATGTGCACTGGGCCATGCGCACAGCCGGGCGTTGGAGCCTACCTTCACAGCTCGACGACGCACCGCTCGCACCGAATCACAACACGTGGCATCCCACGCTCGCGTTTGCGCCAGGCGGGGAGCTGTGGATCGCATGGCTCGACGGCTCGACGAACTACGCGCCGGACGGGACGATCCGCACGCGACGAAGGGCTGGTGACGGAACCTGGACGCCGAGCTTGGCGATCGCGGAGCCGGCCATGACCGGCATCGACAATGGTCCGTCGCTCCTCGTCACAGCGGATGGCGTGGCACACCTGACATTCTGCAACACGAAGAACCAGATCCGGTACTGGTACGAGGCAGGGCAGGGGTGGCAGGGCGATCGGCAGCCGGCAGCTCAAGTCACGCACAACCCGTCTCTGGGGCCTGATGGCGCGGGCGGCGTGTACATCTACGGGCACGGGGCGCCGAGCGACGGCACGCTCGACGGCCATGGGGACAACCTGTACCGGCTGCACAGGCCTGCCGGCGCGGCGTCGTGGAGCGAATGGACGCTCTATGCAAACGGCGCATTCGACTCGTCGGTCACCACGCGCTGGTCCCAGTTCTTCCACTACCTGCCGACCACGCTGGACGTCGGCTACTGGGCCAACGACTACCCCAACGTGCTCTGGATCGGTAGCGAGCGGTAGGGTATGGAGACCGGGTGAGCAGCAAGGGAAGACCCTACCGCACCGTGGTCGTCGAAGGCTGGCAGGTCCTGATCGGACGTGGCAGCGAGGACAACGACTATCTGACGTTCGAGGTCGCCGAACCGGGCGATCTGTGGTTGCACGTTGGCGGAGGGACCGCTGGAAGCCACGTCGTGATCAGCAACCCTGACAAGACCGAGGTCCCACGATCGGTTCTGGAGCGGGCGGCAGCGTTTGCGGCCTGGTATTCCAAGGCTCGGGGAGCGCCGCGCGTCGAAGTGGACTACTGCCACGCGCGCGACGTTTCCAAGCCGCGCGGGGCCCATGCGGGTCTGGTGGAGCTGCGCAAGTGGAAGTGCATCAAGGTAGCGCCAGCGCCTGCCGAGGGCGAAGAGGGGTGAGGGCGCAGCGGTCGTGGTGAGAATCGCGCTCGTTGCCAGTGTAGCGGTGCTAGGCGCGATCGCGTCGTGCTCATCCTGCAAGCGCGCGCAGCGCACCAGCGCAGCGCCTGACCTCGTGCTGCCGGTCCACCCCACCCCGGTGCCCCCTTCTGCGCAGTTCTCTCCCGCGCGCGACGTGTCGACCCTCGCCTTCCCACGCGGATGCACGCTCGTTCCGCCGGTGCTGCGAGCCCGCGTGGAAGGCGAGAAAGTCCGATTCGCTCTATCCGCAGGCGCGCCCCGCGACGTCGCGGTCGCCTGGATGTCGCGTCCGGACGGCGGAGCTCCGCTGTTCGTCCACGGGATCCTGCGCGTGGACGGGCAAAGCGCCGGGCGCGACCTCACGTGGTTCGAGACCGGTGGCACACCGATCTTCGCAGCGGCTGAGGGGCGATGGAGCGCGCTCGTCGATGCGCCGGGCGACAGCAGTCTTCGTCAGGTGATCCTTGCGCGGGAAGGCGCGGCCGATGAGCGGCTTGCAGCCGGCGATCAGCTGCGCGCCGTGGACTTGTCGTGTGCAGGCAAGGTGTGCGCAGCGCTGACCACGCGCGCCGGTGCCGTGGCAGGTCCAGGCGCAACCTTGTTCGTTGGCGCAGCCGATGCCCCTGCGAATGCGTGGGCGCGGACCGACATAGCAGCTGACCAGCAAGGCGCGCACCCGATTGCGATTGCCGGCGTAGACCCTGCGACGGGGGAGGTGTCTGTGGTGATCTCGGCCGCGCAGAAGGCGGCCCTCTTCCGAGTGCGCGCAGGCTCGATTCGCCAGGATGGAAGCCTCGATTCCCACCACGGGGTCATGGACGCGACCCTGGTGGGAGGGCACCTTGCAGCTGCGAGCCTTGGCAACACCGTGGACGAACGCGGGTGCTCGCCAGAGGGGGTCGGCAAGGTGGTGGTCCAGGTTACCGGCTCCGCGGAGTCGGTGATGGACACGCCCGCAGCTCCTCGAAGCGCCATGATGCGTCCCTTGTCCAAAGGCGCGCTCCTTGCCTGGCTTTCCCCTGTGAATTGCCTGCACCCTGATCGGTGGATCGTGTACGCGGTCCTGCTCGACGAAGCGGGCCGGCCCGTGGGCGGACCGATGGCGGTGAGCGATGCGTCGGGCTTCTCGCTGGCGACGCACGATGACGAGGCCACGCTGATGCTCGACACGCCTGAAGGGATCACGCGGATCGCGATGCGGTGTGGGAGGTAGCAGCACGCCAGGGCGTGCCTGCGTGGGCCACGGCACGCGGTGCCCAGGTCAGAGGGTAGGATCCGCAGAGAAGCAGCAGCGGAAGCCGGTGTCGAAGAACTGGAAGTTCTGATCCACCGTGTAGAACGTGAACTGGCAGGCAGCGCCGTCTTCGCTCTGTGTGTTGAACGCGCCGCCCATCAGCTTGTACTGGTTGGCAGCGTTCTTCGTGATCTCGCGAAGATTGCCCGTGATGTCGAAGATCTTGTCGGTCGCAGTCGTGTTGCCCTGCAGCCCTGACCAGTCAGCCCGGCAATTGGGCAAAGCAGGATTGCCGGTGATGAACAGCAGGTCGGTGACACCGTCCGCATCAAACGGACCGAGGTTGCAGTACTTGGAGCCGGTCCAGCTAGCGGTGCACGGAGCGCCGCGCGTAGCGTATCCCCACTTGCAGGCCACGGTCGCCTGGCATGCGGTCTGCCAATCAGCGGTCGCGCAAGCGAATCCGCCCATCGCTGTGCAGGTCTGGTCGACCTCGGTGCCAGTCACATTGAACCACGGGATCTTGCCTTGGACCGAGCAGGATGGCGTCTTGTCGAGCGTGACACCTACCGGCGCGCTGGTGACGTAGCCATTGCCGCTGCCCGAAGTCGACGCGGTAGCGGACGGACGGCTCGCCTCGTAGCTGTAGATCCAGCGCGTGGCCGAGATCCTCGTGGCAACGGGTTTGACGAAGTAGGTCGGGTTCGATCCCTTGCTGTTGAAGGTCTCGTCGACCAGTCCGTCGCAGTCGTTGTCCACGCCGTCGCACAGCTCGGGCCCGGCCTTGGTCAGGTCCTTCACAGCCGAGCACTTGGTAGCGTTCGCGCCATTGCACACGTACGTCCCGGTGGTGCGGCATGCGCCGTCCCCAGGTGCGGGCTGCCCGTCGTCGCTCGCGCACGGCTGTCCGTAGCTCGGCACGTTCTCGTTGGTCTGGCCGTTGCAGTTGTTGTCCAGCGTGTCGCAGATCTCGGCAGTGCCCGCGCACGTGGGATTGCAGACCCCGGCAGGGAAGGTGCACTTGAAGGCACCTGCCACGCAAGCGACGGTGACACCGGTGGTGCACTCGGTCGCAGTGGCTGCCGGGCTGACACCGCACACCTGAACCGGCGATGGTGCGGTCACGCCCTCGTCGACTGTTCCGTTGCAGTTGTCGTCAGCGTTGTTGCATGCTTCCTGCGCCGAAACGAAGACGCATGCGTATTCGCACTTCTGGTCTGCGTTCAGGTCCCAGTAGCCGGACTGGCAGCCCTGGAACACGCAAGCGCCTGCCACGCATCCCCAGTTCGCGTGCACGGCGCCTGCCGTGCAATCGTGGCCGCACGTCCCGCAGTTGAACTTGTCGGTCTGCAGGTTGGGCTGGTTGGTGAGCTGCCCGTCGCAGTTCGCGTCCACGCCGCACGTGTCGCTCGATCCTGTGGGGCCCACGGATCCCTGGCACTGCACCTGCCCGCCCACGCAAGCCTTGGTGCCTGCCTTGCACGGGCTGGTCGCGCCCGGAGGAGGCGGCGTGGGCACGTTGCACGCCCCGACGCTGTCGGGCGGAGGATTGCCTCCGGTCTTGTCGATGGTCCCGTCGCAGTCGTCGTCGGTCCCGTTGCACGTCTCGGCCTTGGGATTCACTGCGCCCACGCACGAGATCGCTCCTGCGATGCATTGGGTGGAGCCGTAGGCGCAGGGGAACACGTTGCTCGTGCCGCACGCCACGCCGGTTCCCTGCGCTCCGTCGTCGATCTGCCCGTTGCAGTTGTCGTCGACTCCGTTGCAGGTCTCGGGCTTGGGGTCGATGTTGCCCGAGCACACGATCGCGCCGGCCTGGCACACCGTCTTGCCGTACTTGCAGGGCAGCGTGTTGTTCTGCCCACAGTCCGCCCCGGTCCCGCTCGGGTTGTTGTCGACCGTGCCGTCGCAGTTGTCGTCGACTCCGTTGCAGGTCTCGGGCTTGGGGTCGATGTTCCCCACGCAGGCCAGCAAGCCGTTCTGGCACTGCAGCGCGCCCTTCTTGCACGGCAGCGTGCTGCTCAATCCGCAGGCGCCACCGCTGTCCGTCGTGTTGTTGTCGATCAGCCCGTCGCAGTTGTCGTCGACTCCGTTGCAGGTCTCGGGCTTGGGGTCGATCGCGCCGATGCAGACCATGTTGCCGGTCACGCACTGCATCGCGCCCTTCTTGCAAGGGAAGGTGTTGTTCAAGCCGCAGCTCGCACCAGCCCCGGGCACGTTGTCGTCGATCGTTCCGTTGCAGTCGTCGTCGATGCCGTTGCACGTCTCAGGCGAGGGATCGATGAAGCCGACGCACTTGAGAACGCCGCTGCCGCACTGGATGGTGCCGAGCTTGCACGGCGTCGTGCCGTTCTGCCCGCAGGTCGCGCCCGTATCAGTCAGGTTGTTGTCCGCCGTTCCGTCGCAGTCATCGTCCTTGCCGTTGCAGGTCTCGAGCTTGCTGTCGATGTTGCCCACGCACTGGATCATGCCGCCTGTGCAGACTTTCGTGCCGAGCTTGCACTCTCCCACGTCGGACTGGCCGCAGGTACCGACCGTGTCCTTGGTGTTGTCGTCGATCTGCCCGTTGCAGTCGTCATCGAGCCCGTTGCACATCTCCGTGCCTGGGCCGATGTCTCCAATGCAGACCAGGGCGCCGCTCACGCATTGCTGTGCGCCCATCTGGCATGGGAAGATGTTCGATACGCCGCAGGGCTTGCCTGCGTCGATCAGGTTGTTGTCGACCGTGCCGTCGCAGTCGTCGTCGAGCGCGTTGCACGTCTCCTTGATCTGCCCACCGACGATGACGTTGGGGCCCACGCACTGGACCTGCTGGCCGACGCACGTGGTCTTCCCCTCGTGCGCCGGGGTCGCGCACTCGCCCTGGGGGTCGCCGTAGCACGGCTTGCCGAGCTGCGGGTCGCTGAGCACGTTGGGATCTGCTCCGTCGATCTTGCCGTTGCAGTCGTTGTCGAGCCCGTCGCCGCAGACCTCCACCCCCCCGTTGGTCAGGTCGCACTGGTACTCGCAGCCGGTCGCATACGAGTTGTCCAGGTCCCACCAGCCGTCGTCGCACTTCTGGATCGCGCACTTGGTATTGGTCGTGTCGCAAGGCGGCTGGGCAGGCGCCTTGCACTCGGGGACGCCGTGCAGCACCTGGCATGACCCTCCGCACTTGCCGCAGTCCGTGATGCTCGTGCACAGGTTGACGTCCTCGTCCTTGAGGCCGTCGCAGTCGTCGTCCAGGTTGTTGCACAGCTTGTCGTCGTCCGCGGTCTTCACGCACGGATGCTCGCACCCGTTGGCCGGGTTCTTGTCCAGGTCCCACCAGTCCTGCGCGCACTTGGTAAACTTGCAGGTTCCCTTCTTGCCCGCCGTCCCATCCCACTCGCAGGTGATGCTCGCCGGGTCCACGTTGTTCAGCTGCGTGAGGCAGTTGTTGTCGCACGTGCCGCAGTGCAAGGCCTTGTTCAGGTCAAAGCCATCGTCGATGACCCCGTTGCAGTCATTGTCCTTGCCGTCGCAGATCTCGCTTCCGCCGTTGCTCTGCACGCACGTCTCGGGCGCGTCGCCAGCCTCGGTCGGAATGATGAACTGCTCGTTCTTGGCATCGATCAGCGGGCCGGTATCGCCCCAGCCCCCGGTGCCGTCCTTCGCGGCGTCGCCGCCGTCGGAGTTCTTGTCGTCGCAGTCGCGGAAGCAGTAGCCCTCGGTCGAGCATCCTGTGGAGCCAAGGCCAGCCACCGCGATCGCGGCCACCAGGGCAGAAAGGGCAGAAGAAGCAAGGAAGGCGCGGTTCATGACGCCCTCCTTGCATTGCGGCGCGAGCGACGAAGCAGGATGAGGCCAGCGAGTGCGCCAAGCGCCAATGCGATGCGCGAAGCGCCTCCGGACGACAGCCCGGTGGTGCGGCACATGCACCCTCCACCACCTGTGGCGAGCCCGATCACCCCGTGCTCCTTCTCCACTGCGGTTCCGCCACCTCCGTCGAGCTTGGAGCCTGCCGCTCCTCCCGCATCACCAGGTGGCCCTCCATCCTTCTTTCCTGCCGAGCCTCCTGCTCCGGCCGAGCCACCAGCGCCGCCGGTTCCGCCGCCGGTGCACTGCCCATCCACGCACGTTTGCTTGTCCGGGCACACGATGCCTTCGCACGGGCAGTTGCCGCACGATCCCGTGTACGGGTCGCAGCAAGAGCCGTCCGTGCACGGGCTCGCTCCACCTTCGGTGACGCACTTGTTGGCAACGCACTTCTTGGTCGTCTGGTCGCACACGGTGTCGCCCGTGCAGGCAGGGACGCAGGAAGTGACGCACGCGCCGTCGATGCAGACCTTGCCGCCAGGGCAATTGACACCGGCGCAGGAGCTCACGCAGTCGAAGCCGACGAAGTTGTCCTTGGGCTTGCACTCCTTGCCGCTCGGGCAGACTCCGGGCTTGCAGGGATTGTCGACGCAGGAGCCGAGGTTGCACGCCTTGTTGCATCCCTGGCAGGTGAGCTGGAAGCAGGTGTCCTGCACGCACTTGCCCGCATTGGGGCCGAAGTTCGCGCAGACCTTCCCGCCGCTGCACGTGATCCCGGCACACGGCTCCTGGCAGCCGAGCGCGTCGTTGCATGCGCACACGGGGGTGTTGACGCAACCTGCGGGGTCCGTGCCCGCTGGTGCGCAGATGACCTTGTTGTTGGGATCCTTGACGGTCTTGGTCGAGCAGTCTCCTCCGCACAGATCCACGGTGGGCACGCAGAACTGCCCGAGGGGCTCACCTGTGCTGCTCGAGAACACGTCCTTGCAGGTCTGGCCGCCAGGGCACTTGAACTCGCCGCCGCCGCAGGGCGCGGCGCACTGGCACTTGTTGCCATCCTTGATGCACGACTTGCCGGAGCCGCACAGGGGCGGGCCGGCGTCACCGTTGTCGTTGTCGATGGTGCCGTTGCAGTCGTTGTCGAGGCAGTCGCACTGCTCGGGCATCGGGCCCTGCCCACCCAGGCACGCGAAGATGCCGTTCAGGCAGCCATACGCCCCGGTCGTGCACTCGCCCTTCTTGGTTCCGCACGCGTCGCCGATCTTCGCATCGGGATCCGGCTGCGGGTTCTGCGTGCCGTCGATGCCGTCCGGCGCCGCTCCCACCTCGTCCACCAGCCCGTCGCAATCGTTGTCGATTCCATCGCAGATCTCAGGCTGCGGTCCCACACCGCCCACACACTTCAGCCCGCCATTGCCGTCGCATTCCGCTACGCCAGGCTGGCATGCTCCCTGTTTCCGATCGCCCGGGTACGCCGTTGTGTCGTAGGGCGGGCTGCACGGGCCGCCGGTCGGTATGCCGTCGTCGATCTGCCCGTTGCAGTTGTTGTCCTTGCCGTCGCACACCTCATCGACCGGGGTTACCTCTCCCACGCACGACAGGATGCCGGCCTGGCACTGCATGATGCCCTGCTTGCACTCGCCGACGCCGCTTCCGCACGCTGCGCCGTCAGGGATGCCCTCGTCGATCGTGCCGTTGCAGTTGTTGTCGATGCCGTCGCAGACTTCGTTGGACGGTTCCTTGGCGTTGACGCACTTCCAACCGGTCTGGCCGCCGCACGACAGGAAGCCCTTGTTGCACGGGGGCGAGAGGGTTCCGTTGTCCTGGCACGTCCCACCTGCAGGCGGGCACCAGCTCAGGGTGAGGAACGAGCAGCAGTTGCCCGGATCCATCCAGCAGCCGTTCTGTCCCGGTCCAGGTGCATCCGCGAGCGGTGCCTCGTCGATGCTGCCGTTGCAGTTGTTGTCGATGCCGTCGCAGACCTCGGGCTGAGGCTGCGTGCCGCCGATGCACACGAGCGCGCCGTTGACGCAGGTCGTGGTGCCGAGCGTACAAGGCAGGATGTTGATGCCGCACGGCGTGCCGGTGCCGGCTGCGCTGTCGTCCACCTGCCCATCGCAGTCGTTGTCGATGCCGTCGCAGATCTCCGGCGACGGACCCACGAATCCGGCACAGGGCCCGCAGCCCTTGGTGCCCATCTTGCACTGGCTGGTGCCGCCGTAGACGAGGTTGCCCGGCGTGCCCGGGGGCACGCATTGGGTTACCGGAATGTTGTCCGTCGCGCCGTCGCAGTTGTTGTCCAGCGAGTCGCACACCTCTGTGGATGGCCCCGCAGAACCCAGGCAGCCCCAGGCACCAGAGGCGCACACGAGCGCTCCTGCCTGGCACGGAGCCGTCAGAGTCCCTGCGGTGTAGCAGTCGCCACCGGGCGGCGGACACCAGTGCACCGCACCGAACGTGCAGCAATTGCCTGGAAGCGCCCAGCAGCCGGTCTGCCCGGGCTGCGGCGCATCGGACAGCGGCGCGTTGTCGATCTGCCCGTCGCAGTTGTCGTCGATTCCGTTGCACGTCTCTGCAGTGGGCTGCTTGCCTCCCTGGCAGATGATCGCGCCGTTGACGCACGCGGTGACGCCGGGCGTGCATGGCGGCGTCGAGTTGCCGCAAGCGACGCCGAGCCCCTGCACGTTGTCGTCGATCGAGCCGTCGCAGTCGTCGTCCTTGCCGTTGCATTGCTCCGGGGTCGGGCCGACGCTGCCGACGCAGGCGAGAATGCCTGCAGTGCACTGGTAGGTGCCGGCGGTGCACTCTCCCGTGTTGGTTCCGCATGTCTGGCCCACCTGGGAGATGCCGTTGTCGACCTGCCCATCGCAGTTGTTGTCGACCGCATCACACACCTCGGGGGACGGCCCCTTGGGTCCGACGCATGCCCAGGCGCCGGCCTGGCAGGTGAGAGCTCCCTTGTTGCAGGGCGATGTGAGCGTGCCGTTGCCGTTGCAGGTGGCGCCCGCTGGAGGGCACCAGCTCAACCCGAGGAAGGTGCAGCAAGCGCCCGCATTGGTCCAGCATCCGTTGAGCCCCGGCCCAGGCGCGTCGGCCAGCGGCGCCTCGTCGGTCTGCCCATCGCAGTCGTTGTCGACGTTGTCGCAGACCTCGGGCTGCGGCTGGACACCGCCCTGGCAGACGATCGTGCCGTTGACGCACGCCGTGGTACCTGGCGAGCAGGCGCCCTGGCTGATGCCGCAAGGCTGCCCCAGTCCCGCGATGCCGTTGTCCACAGTGCCATCGCAGTTGTTGTCGATGCCGTCGCAGACTTCTGCGCTGGGGCCCACGACTCCGTTGCACACCGTGGAGCCGTTGGTGCACTGCGTGCTGCCCATCTTGCACTGGCTGTTCGGGCCGTAGTTCAACCCCGGAGGATTGGAGCCCGAGCAGGGAACCGAGGCGATCCCGTTGTCCACGATCCCGTCGCAGTTGTTGTCGAGGTTGTCGCAGACCTCGGTCTGGGGATTGTTGTTGCACGCGTTCCAGCCGCCGCCGGGCACGCACGTGCCGATGGGCACCGCCTGCCCTGGCTTGCACGTGAGCGTTCCGACGCAATTGGGCGGGCTGGGGAGACCGCACGGGATCGACGCAACGCCCTCGTCCGTCGTTCCGTTGCAGTTGTTGTCGCACCCATCGCAGACCTCGCTCGACGGCGTGCAGGTTCCGCACACGCCCCCCTCGTCGATCAAGCCGTCGCAGTCGTCGTCGGCGGAATTGCAGATCTCCGTCTGCGGGCAATGCAGCGGGCTGCCGCACTTGGTGAAGCCCTCGTCGACCTGGCCATTGCAGTTGTTGTCGACGTTGTCGCAGAGCTCGGTCGGGTCGTAGCAGAGCCAGTGCAGCGGATCGGTCTGCTGCGCAGGCGTGGTGCAAGGCAGCAGCGACAAGTCTCCCTTGGGAAGGCTCGGGGTGATGGAGTTCCTGTAGTTGACCAGGCAGGTATTTCGCTGGGCATCCGTGGTCCACGCGCAGCATGGCTTGCTCTGATCGCAGTAGTGCGTGTAGCCCTCGTCGGTGCAGCCGTTGCAGTTGTTGTCGGCGTTGTCGCAAGTCTCAGGCTTGACTGCGCTGCCGATGATGGTCGCCAATGCCTGGGAAAGCTGAGTCTCGTTCGCTGTGGAATACGCCGTGGGGCCAGTGCCGCCCGCGGTCGCGATGTTGTTCAGAGCGACCGCCGTCGCACCCACGAATCCGATCACGTGCGTCTTGATCTTGAAGTTCTGCCCCGACACGGTCACGCCGGTGGTGTTGAGCCGTCCCGCCTCGTAGACCGCGAGCCCCTCGAAGTTGGGATAGGTGCCCGTGTTGTAGGCGTCGCAGGTCTCGTCGCCGTCGGTGATGAGGATGATGTTGACCGGACGACAGGTCCTTTCCGCAGGCTGCCCGCCGAAGATTGCGGGGCCGATGGGCGTGGCCAGCGTCGCTCCCGTGAAGGGATCGACGAATGCCCCGGAGAAGTACTGGTTCATGTTGAACAACACGCCGCCTAGCGGCGTGTTGCTGTCTGAGCCGACCTCGCCGTTTCCGCAGTTGTTGTCGACGAGGTTGACGACGCTGTTGACATTGGAGGGATCGGGCGGGCTGAACCAGTAGTGGTCCTGCAACATGGGGATGACCACGTTCGCCCCGCCATGCACATTGGCGCCCAGCGTCGGTTCCCACCGCAACGGGCCACACCAGTTGTTGTCCGCGGCGCTGTACTGAGCCGTGCAACCCGCGTTGGTGAAGCACCCCGTGCTCTGGTCGCAGTTGGCGCATGCGTAGTTGCCCGCCGGGCAGTTCAAGCGCCAGGCGTAGGTGCTCAACCCGAAGTTCACTTCACCCGCGAACGCCTGCACCGTGTTCTTCACCGCGCAGCGCGCGTGCCCGATGCGGTTGTTCTGATAGCCGCAGGAGTTGACCCCGCCCGCGATCGCCGTGCCCATGGAGCCCGAGTTGTCGAGCACGATCATGAAGTAGGGTTTCGAGGGCGACGGCCACTGCGACATGTCTGGGGAGAGACAAGAGGCCGGTTCCGCGCTCGCAGGCGATGCGAGCAGCACTGCACCGGACGTGACGGTCGCGAGGATCAGCGCCCCGAGAACACGAGGCGAGTGCCAAGGATGTCCGAACATGTAGCCTCCAAGAGATCCAGACTATCGGCCAATCCCCGTTGGGTCCAGAGACCAAGTCGTGCAAGTGTCACAGTCGCTCTTCGCACAAAAACAGGGATCTCCCCGCTACGGGTGAGCCCCCTCCGCCATCCAAACCCGATCGCCCCAAGAGATCCGGATGGCGTCCACTCCTTGTCCTACATGTGGTTGCCACTTCTCCGTTCCGTCAAACCAATCCATGATGCCCTCGCATGCTGTCCGGTCCCATCGACGTTGAATGGCTCGCCTTTCGCGCCGGCATCAAGCCTGCCATTCGAATCACGACCGACGTCCGACGTGCTCGACGCGCTGCGGCGAGGTTCCGCAACCTGGGCGCCTGCGTGGTCGGAACCACGGGGCTCGTCGGCGCCAACAGGATCCCGTCCGCCATCCTCTACGTCGCACGCTCCAGGCGCGAAGCCGAGCAGCTCCGCCTGATCGAACGGGATCTCGTGGCCGAAGCGCCAGAATGCGATCCGCCTCGGGTGCTCGAGCTCAACGCCTCGCTCGGCGCCAGGCTCGGCTACCCGAAATGCTGCATCGACGCTTTCTGCGCCAGGATCGCGAATCCTCCCGCGGGGATCTCGGTCCTGTGGCTGTCCGCTCGCGACGCCTGGGTCGCTTCGCCCTCCAGCCGGCTCAACTCGCTGCTCCTGCCAGAGCGGATCCGTCTCATCACTTTTGAGCCTTGCCGCTACGACTGCGCAGCCGCTTCCAGGATCGCCGACAGCGTGTTCCAGGTCGTCCGCGACACCGATGCGCACGCTGCCGAAGCGATCGACCGGGAGCTTGCCCGTCCCATGGTCGTTGCACCGGATGGTTGCCGAGCCCTGGTCACGCTCGAACGCGGTGACAAGACCCGCATCGCTGCGTCGGAAGCACCTCGGGATCTCGAGGGGAACGTGGTCGATCCCGAGTCCGCGCGATCCTCCGCGCGCTTTGTCGGCGCTCTCGTGGACTCCGCCGGAAGGCTCGACGCGATCTGTGATCCCCCTGCGGTCTGCATCGACTTCGGCAGGGTGGTGACAACGGGCGGACGTGGGCTATGAGAGCGCGCTGCCGTGATCGATGATCGCACCTTCCAGTCCCTGTTCGCCGCCGTGCGCGCTGCATGCAATGCCGACGTCTGGTCCAAGGCCGTGGAGCTGTGCCGGTCCGAGACGGTCTATGGCGAGTCTGCAACGCAAGAGGAAATCAGGATCCGGGTGAACGAAGGCGATGGGCTGGTCCGTCCGACGGTACAGCTCTGGCCCGAGGATGCGGACTGGTGGTGCGACTGCTCTTCGAGCAGCGAGGGGTGCGTTCACGCAGCGGCGGCCGTGATCGCGATGCGCCAGTCACGCAAGGCGGGCAAGGAAATGCCTGGCGAAGACCGTCCGTCTGCAAGGCTCAGCTACCGGTTCGTGCGCACCGCCGCAGGGCTGGCGTTTGCGCGCTACCTGGTCACCGACGATCGCGCCACACGGCTGGAGAGCAGCCTCGCCTCCATGGCCGCCGGAGCCTCTGGCGTGCGGCTCGCAGTCTCCCAGTCCGACGTGGAGGTCGAGCTTGTGACCGGAGTGCGCGTGGCAGGTCTCATCCCGCCCTTGATCATGCCGAGGCTGCTCGATGCGCTCTCGTCCTGCGAAGACGTGCAGCTCGACGGCAAGCCGGTACAGACCGGTGGGCTGTGCATTCCGATCCATGCGCTGGTGGAGGATTGCGCGGAAGGCTTCCGGGTTCGCGTGGAGCAGAACCCGTCCATCGACGAGGTCTTTGCGAACGCGGTCGTGCGGTGCGGCACCAAGCTGCAGGGCGTGGACGATTGCGCGTTGAATGCCCGGGAGATCGAGGAGCTTCGCGTGGGACGCGTGGTGGCGCGCGAGCAGGTTGCCGATCTGATCACCGAGCTCCTTCCTTCGTTGCAGGAGCGGCTTCCGGTGCGAATCGTGTCGCGTCGGGTCCCAGAGGTGGTCGCAGACCTTGCGCCGCGCATTGCGCTCGAAACACGCCGGGACGGCGACAAGCTCGTGATGCTGCCTACCATCGTGTACGGAGACCCTCCCATTGCTCGCATCGACGGGGACCGGCTCACGCACCTGTCCGGTCCGGTGCCGCTTCGTCACAGGCAGACCGAGCAGCGGCTGGCTCAGCAGCTGGAGCAGGTAGGGCTCACGCCCGGACGAAGGGCGCAGCTTGCTGCAGCCGATGCGCTCGCGGTGCTGGAGAGGATTCGCGGCCATGAGGTGCGCGATGTGGATCTGGCGGGCGACGGGCATGCGGACTTCTTCCTGGCCCCTGGGCTCGTGCCCCGATTGCAAGTGCAGGGCAGCTCGTTTGACCTGTCGTTCGAGTCCCAGGATGGCAAGACCGTGCGTCGCGCCGAGCCTGGCGCCGTGGTCGCAGCGTGGAACCGGGGTGAGTCGCTGGTGCCATTGATGGAAGGCGGGTTTGCACCTCTCCCCTCGGACTGGATGGGAAGGTTCGGCTCTCAGATCGCGGATCTGCTGGCAGCCAAAGAAGCTTCCCTTTCCGACGAGCTTCCTTCCTGCATGCTGCCGGATCTTGCCAAGCTCTGCGAGGCGCTGGAGCAACCGCCTCCTGCCGGGTTCGACAAGCTCCGATCGCTGGTGCAGGGATTCGACGGGATAGCGCACGCGGACCTGCCCAAAGACCTCCAGGGCTCATTGCGCTCCTACCAGACCACGGGGGTGGACTGGCTCTGCTTCCTACGCGAGGCAGGGATGGGAGCGATGCTCGCCGACGACATGGGGCTGGGCAAGACCGTGCAGGCGCTGTGCGCAATCTCAGGGCGCACCCTGGTCGTTGCGCCCACGAGCGTGCTTCACAACTGGTCTGACGAGATCAGCCGGTTTCGTCCTGGGCTTCGCGCTTCGCGCTACTACGGGCCCAATCGAACGCTCGAAGCCGATGCCGACGTGGTGCTGACCACCTACGCGATCCTGCGTCTCGATGTGGAGATTCTCGCGGCTGAGCCGTGGGACACCGTGGTGCTCGACGAAGCGCAGACGATCAAGAACCCAGAGAGCCAGGTGGCGCAAGCCGCGTACCGGCTGCGGGCAAAGCACCGCATGACGCTCACCGGCACTCCGGTGGAGAACCGTCTCGACGAGCTATGGAGCCAGATGCACTTCCTCAACCGGGGATTGCTCGGAGGGAGAAGCGACTTCCAGGAAAGGTACGTCAAGCCGATCCACGAGGCTGCGCCTGGGGCAGCGAGGCGACTTCGCGATCGGATTCGTCCGTTCCTGCTCCGCCGGATGAAGGCAGAGGTTGCGCCTGAGCTGCCGCCGCGGACCGAGGTGGTGTTGCGTTGCCAGCTGAGCGATTCGGAGCGCAAGCTTTACGAGGGAATCAGGGCGGCAACCCTTCCAGGCGTGGTCGAGAAGCTTCGGTCCGGGGCTGGAGTGATGGCAGCGCTCGAAGCGTTGCTGCGGCTGCGTCAGGCGAGCTGTCACAGCGCGCTCGTGCCTGGGCAGCAGGCAGAGGGGTCGTCAAAGATCGAGCTGCTGCTGGAGCGTCTCGACGCGAGCCTGGCAGGGGATCACAAGGCGCTGGTGTTCTCGCAATGGACGAGCCTGCTCGATCTGGTGGAGCCCCACCTTCAGAGCGCGGGAATCGGCTATCTGAGATTGGACGGGGCGACGCGGGATCGGGAAGAGGTGGTCAAGAGCTTCCAAGGGGAAGGGGGGCCGCCGGTGCTGTTGATATCGCTGAAGGCAGGTGGGACGGGATTGAACCTTACCGCAGCGGATCACGTGTACCTGCTCGACCCGTGGTGGAACCCGGCAGTAGAAGATCAGGCAGCGGACCGTGCGCATCGCATCGGGCAGGACCGGCCGGTGCTGGTGCATCGTCTTGTGGCAGAGAACACGGTGGAAGAGGCGATCCTGGGGCTGCAGCTTCGCAAGCGTGCAGTGGCGGATGCCGCGCTTGGGGATGCGGATCAAGCGGGCGGGTTGTCGCGGGATGACTTGCTGGATGTTCTGGGAGTTGGGTGAGTGAAGGGAATGTGGCCCTGCGGATAGGGGCGAGGCGATGCGGGGGAATGCAGGGGCAATGCTGCGCGGACGCGGCGATGCGGCGGCAACGCGGTGCAGGACGCGGCGATGCCGCGTTGAACGCATGCGCGGCGATGCCGCGCCGCTACCGTGACCAGGGGTGCAGCGACGATTCAGGCCCAATCTCGATCAAGCGAACGCGCACGTGGGGCTCTGGAACGGGAGGGCGTTGTTCTGTCCAGCGCCTCGGGTTCTTTCGAATGTAGTCGCGTGCGCGTTCCAGTGCGTTGTGATTTCGAATGCGCCGGTCGTAGTAGCCAGGTTGCCAAAGGACCACTTCTCGCCCTTCAGGCTCTCGCGCGGCCCGGGTCGTCGTCGCCCGTTGCCGCGTTTGTGTCGCTGCCCTATCAATAAATCGGCGGATTACAATAGCTCTCCAGCACCACCTCGTTGATCGTGTCCGATAGCGACAGCTTGCCTGACTTCACCAACTCGATGTCGAAGTTCTTCCCCGCTGTCGCGTCCGGAATCGGCGGCGCGCCGTTGTACGGCTGGCTCCAGCCCCAGGGCATGGCAGCATCGGGAAGACGTCGCCCTGTGCTGCAGTACAGCTTGGGCATGGCTGGAGGCTTCAGACGCGTGAACGAGAACACTCGCACCTTCTTGTCCTTGAGCGCGGTCACCGTCTCGGCCAGCGTGAACTCGGCCGGGTAGTTCCCTTCCTTGGGAAAGTCGGTCTTGTCCCACTTGCCGTCGCCATCCCGGTCCCCGTAGTTGTCCGGTTTCTCGAGGAAGGTGTCGTCGGTCACCACGATCACCACGCGCGTCGCGGTCGCACGCCATGGGAACTCGGTCGCGGCCGCGTGCAGGGAATCGAGCGAATTCTCCTCGCAGATCGGGTTCTGCGTGTCAGGCCCGGTGGGCCCGTCGCCCGGGTTGCGGTTGTTCGCCGTGTACGTGTCCTTGTTGTACTGGAACGCCGCCTTGAGCGTGGACCCCTCGGTGTGGACCTTGCCACCTTCCAATGGACCGGTCGTGTCGATCGCCCAGTTGTCCGCGAACGTGATCAACCCGAAGTGCGGCTCCGGAGCCAGCGCTGTCGCTGCCGTCACCACCTTGTCGATCTCTGCGCCCAGCTTGATGAGCACGAAGTCCATGGAGCTGCTCACGTCCAGCGCGAACACCACGTCGACCACGTCCGTGCACCCGCCCCCTTCGGATGGCGGCGCGGTCTCGAACGGCACGAAGCTGTCGATCGGCGGCGAGGTCTCCTCCTGCGTGCTCGCATCGCTTCCTGCACTTCCACCCCCGCCGCCGTAGTTGCTCTCGCCCCCGGCAGAGCAGCCGATCGCAGCCACGAGACATGCACAAGAAAAGGCCCGAAGACGGAGTTTCATGACCCGATTGTGCCCACCTGCGGACGGGGGAGGCAACAGAAACCTTGAGCCCCTTTCTCGGCCCTGCCCCTGCCCTTGCCCTTTCCCCTGCCCGAAACGCCGGCACCCTGGTCCTCCAGGAGACCGTCCCATGACAACCGTCGCCGTGGATGACGGGTTCCCCCTTTCTCTGCTAATCCCCTTCCCATGCCCGCAGGCAACTGGATCGAAACCCTCAGCAGCCTGGAAAACATCGGCGCTGTGAAGGCTGCGATCGCTGCACTCGCCTGCGTGCTGATCGTGCTGGAGCGTCGCTCCAAGCTCTCCACGCGGTGGCGTCAGCTCATCGCTGCCGCCGTGGCCGCAGCCGCCGTGTGCGGCTACTTCCACTTCTACCAGCTCGAGCACAAGGCCTTCTACCATCGCTGGGAGTTCTTCCACTACTACCTCGGCTCCAAGTACACCCAGGAGCTCGGCTACGAGCGGCTCTACCATTGCGCAGCGCTCGCCGACGCAGAGACCGGCAACCTAAAGTCCGTGCGCCACCGGCGCATGCGCGATCTCACCGTCGACCTCCTGGTCCCTGCAAGTCAGGCTCTGGACAACCCGGGCTGGTGCAAGGATCACTTCTCGCCCGCGCGATGGGACCAGTTCAAGAGCGACGTGGTCTGGTTCCGGGCAGCCTCTGGCTCGGGCAAGTGGTGGAACGACATGCAGGGCGATCATGGGTACAACCCATCGCCGGTGTGGACTCTCACCGGGCACGCCCTGGCCTCGATCGCGCCGCCCGGCGACGGCTTCTTCAAGGGGCTGGCAGCGATCGACGTGACGTTGACCGCCTTGGTGTTCATCGCGCTCGGATGGGCGTTCGGCTGGAGGGTGCTGCTGGTCGCAGCGGTCTACTGGGCAACGCAAGAGCCAGCGTCGTTCTTCTGGACCGGCGGAGCGTTCCTGCGTCAGGACTGGCTGCTGCTCACGGTGCTTGCCGTGGCGCTGCTGCGCAAAGGGTGGTTCTTCTGGGCTGGAGTCGCCCTGGCCTGGGCTTCGCTTCTTCGGGTCTTCCCAGCCCTGCTCTGGGCAGGACCGCTCGTGGTCACCGCTGCCCACCTGTGGCGCAAGAGAGCGCTCGCGCCTTCCCATCGGAACATGCTCCTCGGCGGCGCGTTGGCGTGCGCGATCCTGGTGCCTTCAAGCATGCATGTGGCCGGCAAGGACAGCTTCCGCGAGTTCGCGCACCACATCCGCGTGCATGACGCCAGCCCGATCACCAACCACATGAGCCTGCGGACCGTGCTGTCGTCCACGCCCGAAGGACGCATGAAGTACACCGTGGATCCAGAGCGGATCGAGCCGATGCACCGGTGGCAGGACGCGCGCCGGGCACGCTTTGCGAGCCTGCAGTGGCTCTTCTATGGGGTCAACGCCGCGGTGATTGCAGCGTTCGCCTTCGCCTGCTGGAAGATGCGGACCTTGTGGCTGACCGTCCCGCTGGGGCTCGCGCTGGTGGTCTGCATGGTGGACCCCACCTGCTACTATTACTCGGTCTGGATCCTCGCAGCCGTGCTCACACGAGCCAATCGCACGCTGGAGTTGCCTGTGATTGGGGCTGCGCTTGCGAGCCAGATGCTGTCGTGGAACACGCAGTTCGCGGACGACAAGTACGCGTCGCTGGCGGCTCTCTATGTGGGATTCACGGTCGGGCTGCTCTGGTTCTTCATGAGGGACCCGCGCTCCCATCCGCGGTCTGGAGCCCCGTTCCCTCGAAGTGATGGAGGTTCTGCTTCATCCTGATGGCAAACGGTGGTCTACCCCAGCCGGAACGCGCTGCACTTCATCGTGCGCAAGGCGCAGAGATGCCCGAAAAACGCCTGTTTCGCCACTTGGCGCAGAACCTGCTCTAGGGGGAGCGGGACTCGCATCCGTTCACGCTGGGGGGGGAACAGGGCCGAGCGTGGACGGATGCGTGGGCTCACCAAGCGGGGGAATCGCTGGCTTTCGCCGGGCGTTCACCGCTGAGGATGAACAAGACGACCCTGGTTGCTTTGATCGCGCTGGTCGGATGCGGAACTGCAGCGCCAACGCCGTCTTCGGATGCGACAGCGATCCGAGTGCCCGCAGCGGGCGCATTGCCCGCCGCTAGCTCTGTGGCCGTCCTGACCGACGCGCCCATCGTGACCGCTCCGCCCGATGCGAGCGCCCAGGCTCCTGCGGCGCCATCCGATGGTCCCCCGGATTGCATGACCTCTGCGCCAGCGTCGGATGCGCGTGCGATCGTGCTTCGCCGTAGCTCGGAAGCGCCGCACCAGGTGCCGGACGACGTGATTGCCCGGTTTCCAGCGGTGAGCGAGGACGGGCGAGAGCTGGTGGTCCTCGCCTCGAGCGAGCACGACTTCATCGGCGGCGAAGTGCAGACGCTGCGATTCTTCGACCTGCCATCAGGCAGGCGCAGCTCCTCGTGGGTGCTCTTCGATGCCGTGCTTCATGCCTCTGCGGCCGAGGTTCGATCCCAACGCTCTCGCGAAGACCAGGCATTCCGGCAAGGCCAAGCGCTGCTGGCGAAGAAGCGATGGCGCACGCTCGAGCGCGCTGTGGAAGCTCACTTCGCGTGCTCTTCGCCTGAATGGGCTTTGCTCGACCAATCTCGCGGAGCGACTTCGAGACTTCCACTGCGATTTGTGAACGCCAAGCTGGACATCGAGCTCGTTGCCCCGAACGGCGCGACCAAGGGGAAGGTCCTGGTGCGCACGCTCGACGCCAAATGGGTTCACGAGCGCGAGGTGAAGGTCACGTTTCCAAAGGTGGGCCGGTCCCTTTCAGTGCCTCGAACGGCATGCGGTGAGGTGACAGATCTGCAGGGAGGGTATGTGACTGCCGACCGCTCGCTGCTGGTCTTGCTACCCCAGGCCGAGCTCGGCGGCGACTCGTGCATGGAAGAGCTCGCAGTGGATCGGCTCATGCTGGTGCCGCTCGGGGCACGCTGAGCGGGCTTGGCGGATCGCCCTTTCGGGTCTGTGCTACAAAAGGGCGCCTCGATGATTCGCGCAAAGGGATACATCGCGCTCGCACTTCCCGTGGTGCTTTTCGCTGCCATGATGGCGCTCGGGATCAGCGCCGGACAGCGACTCGAGGGCACGGACTGGCTCAGGGCCTGCTCCGTCTTGTGCGCCTACTGGGGGTGGATGGCGGTCGAGACAGCGACATCGATCCGCGAGCGTGGCGAGGAAAGCCCCAAGGACAAGGGCACGCTGCTGCTGTATGCGATCGGACAAGGCGCCACAGTGCTCATCGCGCTCGCTCTCGCGCCTGGCGCACCGGCCGAGCCAGTCGCCTGGGCAGGCGTTGCGCTCTTCGTCGTCGGAGTCGCGCTCAGGCTCTACGCCGTACGCACCCTCGGCGATCTCTACTCCCACCGGGTGCGCGTGCAGTCCTCCCATCGAGTGATCTCCCGCGGCCCCTACCGCTTCATTCGTCACCCGGCCTACGCTGGAATGCTCCTGGCCCACCTGGGGTTCGTGCTGGTGTTCTTCCACTGGCTCGCCTTGGCACCCCTGGTTCTCCTGCTTCTGCCCGGCGTGGTCCTTCGAATCACCGTGGAAGAAAAGGCGATGCTCGGGCTCGACGGCTACGCCGACTATTGCGCCAGGCGAAAGAGGCTGATCCCGATGGTCTGGTAGGAGTCGCGGAGCTGGGCGCTCAGGGAGTCGGCTCTTGGCTGATGAAGAATCCCTCGCCCTGAGGTAGGGATTGCACGGTAATGGGAAGACCTACGGCGTCCGTGGCTGTGTCAACCACCACGACCTGGCCGTTTTCGGGCAGCGTGACCACGAGTCGATTGCCGTCGGGCGTCAGATCCACTCCAGCCGCAGAACCTCCAACGTCCAGGGTGGTCAGAGAGGTGAGGTCAGCAGTCGACAATACCTGTACTGTGCTCGAGAAGCGTTGGGTTACGTACAGGCGTCCTTTGGATTCCGCGAGCGCCATGGCATACGGATAGCCGAGAGACTGAGGACTGTTCCAACCGCTGCCGTTTCCGGGATCAAAGGCTGTCAGGATTCCCGATGAGTATCCGGCGACGTAGCCGACTGTGCCCGCGGCGTTGAAGCGAATGGCCATCGAGTTGGAGCCGACCGTCGGGGCCGGAAGTATCGAAAGGCTATCGTTGCTCGGGTCGATCAGCCCGAGATGCGTCGAGCCGTCATGCTGAGTCAGGTAGATCCCCGATCCGTCCGGCAAGGCCGTCACCGCCAGGGGATAGACCAGGCCAGCGGTGGTAGCGCCGACGACATCGCTCGCAGCATCGATGACTGTGAAAGACTGTCCGTAGTAGTTGGCGACATAGGCCCGGGTTCCGTCGGGCGTGATGGCGATGCCGCGCGGCCCGTCTCCCACGGCCAGCGTCGCGAGCACAGCGTGGGTCTGCCTGGAGATCACGTTGATCGAGTCGTCATCGAAGTTGCCGATGTAGAGCACCGGCCGGGTTGGGTGGATGGCCACTCCGGTGGGGGCGCCGCCCACGGTGATCGTGTCAATGACCTGGCCTGCAACAACATCCAGCACGGAAACGGTGTCGCTGCCGTAGTTCGGGATCCAGGCGATTGGGATGGTGGGACCGCCGCCGCTGCCGGCTGTTCCAGCGCTTCCAGCAGCCCCGGATGTGCCTGCCGACCCTGATGCGCCAGCAGCCCCGGATGTGCCTGCCGACCCCGATGTGCCTGCCGACCCTGATGTGCCTGCTGACCCTGAAGTGCCTGCTGACCCTGATGTGCCTGCCGACCCTGCGGAGCCGGCGCTACCTGAGCTGCCCGACGTGCCCGCGGAGCCATCGGCGCCTGCCGCTCCTGCGGATCCTGCCGCTCCGGCAGACCCCGCGTTTCCATCGGACTCGCCGTCGTCCGAACAGCTCATGGCTGCCGGACCGATCATTGCGAGCACCAGTAGCGTCGACGCGGCGCGAGCAGCAAGATGTTTGGACATGACCCCGCACGGTACGGTGCCGCGACTGATACCGTCAATCTATGGTTGCGAGATCGTACTCGGTTGACGCGCGAAAACCTCTGCAAGATTCGCGATGAGACAAATGTCGAATTGGTTCACGAGTGGGAGGAACGGGTAGAGAGCCGAGCAACCGGTTCAAAGTACCCACGGCAGGATCATCCCGCTCTGCTTGCGATACGCAGCAAACTCCGGATACCGCGATAGCGATCGGTCCTTGCGGATCATGTTCGGAATCCACTCGATCGCAATCGCCACGCCGAGCACCCCAAAGGGAATCCAGTGCATGCTCAGCGCCGCGAAGGACACGTAGATCAACAGCTCCCCCAGGTAGTTCGGATTGCGCACCCGCTTCCACAATCCCTCGGTGATCAGCTTCCCTGGGCGCAGCTTCAGCGACACGTGCTTCTGCATGTCAGCCGCGAAGTGAAGGAACACCCCGAGGCCGAACATCGCAATGCACCCGAACGCGAGCGGCCCAGGCACCTTCACCTGCCGCCACAGCAGCAGCACCGGTGCAGCCCAGTACAAGGACAGCCCCGTGGAAAGGAAGAACCCTCGCCAGAGCGTGAGCTTCTTCTCCCACTGACGGTCCGGGAAGATCCTGCTCTTGAGCACCCACAGCACACCGTAGGTCCCGTGCAGGCCGAGGTACAACCACCCTTCCATCCGGTCCCACGCATGGAACCATTGCATGCACGCGATCACGAACGGCCCGGTGGCCAGCTTGAACAGGTCGATTACGTGTCGCTCACGCATGCCCTGTCCGGTCAGTGCCCGATCCCCTGCGCGATGATGAACGAGCCGGCGCTCTTCAGCCCGCTGCCGACCACCACCGACGGCGTCTGATCCCGGTTGTCGCGCTTGGCATCTCGCGTGACGCGCGGCTTGACCCAGTCGCCAAGCTCCTGCAGCGAGATCTGGCCGTCGCCGTTGCCATCGGCCTGCCCTTTGCCGAGTCCTTCGGTCAGGTAGCGCGTGAAGAGTCCACCCGAGCCCCCTGGAACCGGTCCGGAGATTTCTGCGCCCGACGACGCGGTGAACAAGGCGAGGCGCGGCGCGACTGGCGCATCCTTGACGCGCACCAGGGGCCGTGCCCCCTCAGGGAGCACGGATCGCCCGCCAGCCCCTGAGAAACACGTGTCCACCACGGCGAGCACGTCGCGCGCCTTGGTGTCGCCCAGCCCCTTCAACACGCTGGACAAGGGCAAGGCGGTCCTTGCCAGGAACTTCGGGTCTCCGTCGTAGGGCAGCAGATAGGGCGTTCCTGCCGATGCATCCGGAGCCCCGTGGCCGCTGAAATAGAAGTACACGCGCCCGCCTGGCTGCACGTTCGACTGCAGCCACTCGATCTGCTTCTCGATGTCCGAGCGCGTCGCGTGGTCGTCGATCGCAACCTTGATGTTCGCCTCCGGCACGCCGAGCGTTTGACGCGCCATGCGCGCAAAGGCCTCGGCGTCGCTGCGCGCGCCTGCGGGCGACGGAACGTCGCGGTATTTCTCGATGCCGATGACCAACGCGAACGAAGCAGGCTGCGGCGCGCCGGACACGAAGTTGCCGGTCGCAGGCGCCGGCGTCGACGGCTCTGCAGTGGTGGCAACCCTCGGTCCTGGACCTGCTGGCTCGCTTCCGGTCTTGGGACGCAGCGACAGGTGGATCTCTTTCTGGGGTCCAGGCATCGAGAGCGTGATCTCCTGATCCTGGAAGCCGTCGGCGGACGCGCCTAGCTTGATCACCTCTCCAGGCTCGGCGACCTCCTTGCCAGAGGAGCTGTTCGCGGCAATGCAAAGGGGAATCGCTGTGAGAAGGAGCGACCCGGCCATCGTGGTCGTCAGGATTCCCGGCAAGTAGTTCTTTCTCGGCTCGCCGCCCGTAACGTACGGGTCCGACTCCGTCGGGTTCATGAGGTAGTAGACCCCGACTGCTGTTCCGATCGCGGAGACGCCCGCAAAGATCCAGCACGCGGGCGTGGCCCTTCCCACGCGCACCTCGTAGCTCTTGGTGACCTCCGTAGGCCCCTTGCCGATCTTCCTATTGCCCGTGCTGTCGGTCTGCCAGACCGTGGCACCTGGCGGATCCGTGATGACCTTCACAGTGTGCGCGCGCTGTTGCACGTCCCACGTGAAGCATCCAGAAGCAGCCGAAGACAGCACAGCGGTGCAAGCAATCAGCAAGAAGGGGCGCATGGCCCGGGAACCATACACCACGCTCGCTGCGGGATGAAAGGGGCGCCTCAGGGCGCCGCAGCGTCCTCAGGCTTGGGCGCCTTGGCCGTGGTTTTCAGCACCACGCGCATCGTGACCTTGAGCTGCTGCGACGTGCCCATCTCGTCGACCTTTGCGGTCATCGTGCTCGCCATGCTCACGCTCGACTCTGGAACGAGCTTGTTCAGGTCGAAGTCGGTCCAGCCGCTGCCCGCCGATACCAGCGACTCCAGATTTGCGGTGGCTCCTGGATGCATGCCAGGAAACGCCACCGGCTGCACCGGAGCGTCCTGCCGCATCGCTACCTCGATCCTCCCCTTGTCGACCTTGAACTCCTTGAGCGAGTGCGTGGAGATCTGCGTGAGCTTGATCCCCGGCGTCTCGAGCGGGATGGAGATCTCCCACCTCGCCCCTTTTCCAACGGGCTCCTCGGGCAGCGGCGACGAGATGTTGCGGATCGACTGTCGCAGGTTGTCGATCAGCCCCTGGAAAGCCGGATTGGGCGTGCCGGCAAGAGGAACGAACTGCACCGCATGGGTCATGCCGCGCGGATCGACCTCGGCCGAGCCTGAGAGCCCTACGAGCGGGCGCGTCTGCTGCTCCACGGCTGCGACCATGTCCGGACGTGCCAGCGGGTCGCGCAAGACCTCGATCGACTCGATGCGGAAGTCGTACCTCATCCGCCCTTCCTTCGAGATCTCCTTGGGCGTAAGCCGCATCGCCATGCGCATGCCCGGCGTTTGCGTCTCCGGCTGCTTGCTCGCGCCCACCTCCATGCCCATCGCCATCTGCAGATCCATCCACACCGTCTCAGGCCGATCTGCGTGGAACCTGTAGCGCAGCGACTGCCGAGGCTCTTCGCCCGGCTCCAGAAGCTTGACCTGCACGACCGGGTCGACGGGCGCGCTCGCGACCGGAGCAGGAGGCGTGGATGCAGGCGGCTCGGCAGCAGGCGCTTGCGTGGAACGCACAGGCTCGGTCATCGACTGCGGCGGCTCCCTGCACCCATCGCACCCGGCGATCGCGAGCGACGCGAACAAGAAGGTCAAACACCGCACCCAGCCCGTACACTTCATCTGCATTCCCCTTGCGCCAGCACTCTGTCGGTTCGCGAGAGCTTCGGGCTATCTGCGGCGACGTCGCCCCAGCGCGAGCAATCCGAGCCCCGCTGCCAGCCAGAACCCTGTGGCGCCCGCAGCCGCTGCGTGACAGCCGCACCCGGAATCCTCCGATGCGCCCCCTGGTGCACCGTTGCTGGCCCCCGCTCCTGAACCGCCACTGCCGTTGCCTCCACCTCCGGTCGCCTCGCACGTGGGCTGCTCCCAGCCGGGCGCCTCTTCGGTGTCAGCCACGTACCGGAGCACCATGTTGTTCGTTCCGGCAATGAAGCCATGGTTCGGATCCGGGAAGGCGAGGAAGTACAGGCCGGAGAGCTTCATGAACGGCCCACCCATCGCCGCCTCGTAGTCCGGGTCCATCACCCAGCTCTGGCCCCCATCCTCGGTGCGAACGAAGACCGTCAGCAACGTCGGAGGTCCTGCATCAGGATCGCAGCCACCCGTGCACGCCACGCAGGTCGCAACGCCCCGGTTGTTGTCGAAGAACTTCACATCGAAGCAATCGCTCGCAGGCACCGGGTCCTTGATCATGTTGCCGCTCGGCGGATGATCAGGAATGCTCACCGCGGTCCACGTTGCCCCGGCATCCGTGGTGCGCGCAACGATCCCAGCGCCTCCCTTGGCCCCTGCAGCCCAGCCCAGGTTCTTGCTCACCCAGGACATCCGGACGAGGTTGTAGTCGAGCGTCGCGCCTTGCTGGGTCCACGTCGCCCCAGAATCGTTGGTCCAATACAGCGCCGACCCCGGAGCTGAATCCGTATCCGCTGCGGCAAGGACGTAGCCGCAGGTCGGATTGAGCATGCTGACCGCTTTCAGGGACAGGCCGGAAGCAGGCTCCACGGTGATCTTCTGGTACTGCTGGCCATCATAAGCCACGACGTAGTTGGACCCGACCGCGTACATCTGGCCCGAAGTGAAAGCCTGCATATGCACGGGAATTTCCTGGCCTGTGGGCAAAGCCTCGGACCACGAGCTGCCGCCGTCCGTGGTCCGCCACACGCGACCGCCCTTGCCGGTAAATCCACCCATCCAGCCATTGTTCGGGTCGGCAAACGCCAACGTCAGCGGCATCATCAACTGGTAGCCGACTGGGAGCCCGACCGTCACCCACGTAGCGCCATCGGTCGTGCCGAGCGCGAACATCTCGGTGTTCGAGCCCGACGACTTCTGCCCCAACGCCCACGCATGCGTCGCATCCAGGGCAGTCAAGGCCATGATCGAGTTGCCCTGGTTCATCTCCTGATGGACCTGCGTCCAGGACGTCTTTGCCTGGGCACTTGACGCCGCGGTCGTGACCGCTGCCGCACACAAGACTCCAAACACTACGCCCGCCGACTTGCCGAACCTGCGCATGGACCAGCCTCCGGTCGATCGTTGCCGCACTCGAGCGACGCAGGAATGCTACCAGCTCAAGGGCGTAGTGACCAGATGCACCTGCCGCGTCACAGCCATTGCACCGACAGACCTGGCGACGGTTTGACCACGACGGCATTCGTGCGCTTGCCGGTCCGTCTGGCATACCCGTCGACGATCCCCGCTGCTGCCGACTCGGCGCGATCCGCTTGCACCAGGTTGACCGTGTTGCCGCCGAACCCTGCCCCGGTGAGCCTCGCTCCGATCACGCCAGGCACGTGCGCTGCGACGTCCACCAGCAGATCGAGCTCCGGACACGAAACCTCGTAGTCCTTTGCAAGGCTTTCGTGCGACGCAAAAAGCAGCTTCCCGATCGCGTCGGCGTTCGCGGATTCGAGCGCTGATCGTGCCTGCAGAACGCGCTCGTTCTCGGTCACCGCGTGACGCAGGCGGCGGTACACCGTGTCCGGCATTTTGCCTTCCCACGGCTCAAGCATGGCAAGGGTTACGTCGCGCAGCGCTCCAAGCCCTTGGTGGCGCTGGCGCAGCACCTCCAGCCCCGAAGCACACTCGGACTGCCGCTTCGCGTACTCGGACGTCCCCAGAGCGTGCTTGACACCCGAATCTGCGACCACGATCGCCCAACCGGCCGGCACCGGAACTTCGATCCGCTCCAGCGTGCGGCAATCCAGGAGGATGGCGTGCCCGGCGCGCCCGCACGCGCTCGCCACCTGATCCATGATCCCGCACGGAACCCCGCAGAATCCGTTCTCCGCCTTGCGCGCAAGCCGGGCCACATCCATCGGCGCACGCCTCAAGGCGTTGGCTCCGGCAGGGTCTGGCTCTTGTGCAAGGGCGAGCACGAGCCCGGTCAATGCCACCTGAAGCGAAGCCGACGACGACAGGCCGCCGCCGAACGGAACGTTGCCGTCGATCAGGATGTCAGCGCCAGGCACATGCACGCCTTCCTCACGCAGCGCCCAGATCGGTCCCAGCGCGTAGCCTTGCCATCCTTTGCCGGGCGGAGCGAGGCTTCGGATCTCGGCCTGTGCTTCCCCTTCAGCGCGAAGCGAACGGATGTGCAGGATCCCGTCATTCCTGCGCGCTCCCCAGACGCGAGTCCTCAGATCGATCGCGGCGGGCAAGACATACCCTTCGTGGTAGTCGGTGTGCTCGCCGATCAGGTTCACGCGCCCGCCGGCATCCGCGAGGACTTCGGGGGGGCGGTTGAAGGTCTTCTCGAAGCTCTGAAGACTCGTGCTCGTGCTCGTGCTCGTGCTCGTGCTCGTGCTCGTGCTCGTGCTCATGCTCGTGCTCGGGCTCGGGCGGTTCACGCTCCGCGGGTCGTCCACTCCCCCACCTTCCTGTACTCGGTGTCGAACGAGTCGCGCTCCACCACGAACGCGCTGCCGGTGTGGGGCCCGTCCGGGCAGAAGCCGGAATGGGGAGACGACACCAGCACCGGCTCGCCCTGCTTGAGCTCCAGCTCCCGCACGCCACCGCTGTCTGCGATCAGCAGCGTCAGCCTCCCCTGCAGAAGCAGGAACAGCTCAGGGCAGTCATGCCTCTCCAGCTCCTCGATCTGCTCCTTCGAGGTCATCGCCGGCGAGTAGACGCCAGCTCGCCAATGCTCGGCATCGCCGCAGACCACCTGCCACACCTGCGCGGCTTTGGGCTGCAGCAGCGCATCAGCTCGCACCGTCGGAAAGGAAGGGGGGCGCGTGTGGACCACCCTCATGGCTTGGCGCCTTTCGCGTTGGATGCACGATGGACGTGCAGCCCGATGGCGAGGAACACAGCGCCTGCCACGATGATGACCGCGCCCCACCACAGCCCGGGGCGTGTGCTCGCGAGCACCGTGGCCGCCTGGGTATAGACCAACCCGGCGATCACGACGAGCACTCCGTAGACCGTCAGGATCAGACCCACGAAGAACCAGATGGGAAGCGGCTCCGGCCCTTGCACCACGTCCGGCTCCGAGGTCTCTGCCTTGTCGACCGACTTGGATTCTTCAGCCATCGGAGATGCCTCACCAGAAGTAGAGGTTGAGAGCCGTGACGACCACCAGCGCGATCGCTGCCCAGAAGATCGGACGTCCGATCAGCGGCACCTGGGTCTCGTCGGTCTTCGGGGTAAGCCCCTTGACCAGCCCGGTCAGCTCCTCGTCGGTCTTGGGCTTGGTCACCAGGCTCACCAGGGCGGTGACCACCAGGCACACGCCCCAACCCCAGGTTGCTTGCCAGAGGTTGCGCGACATCTCGCTCGGATGGGGCGCAAAGGTCAGGATCTGCGCGAGCCCTGAGGAGACCATGGTGGGCTCGAACAGCTTGAAGCCGATGAAGATCGAGAACGAGGCGATCATCCCGAAGATCAGTCCCACGAACGCGCCGGTGCTGGTGGTGCGCTTCCAGAACATGCCGAGCATCATGGTGGCGAATAGCGGCGCATTCACCCAGGAGAAGATCGCCTGGATGTAGTCCATGATCGTGTTGAACTGCATTGCGAGGTAGGCAGTGCAGACCGACAGCAGGATGCCGACGATCGTGGTGACTCTTCCCATCCACACCAGGTGGGCATCGCTCGCCTTGCGGTTGATCACGGCGCGGTAGATGTCGTAGGTCCACACCGTGTTGAAGGCGCTCACGTTGCCTGCCTGACCGGCCATGAACCCGGCGAGCAGCGCGGTGATGCCCAGGCCCACGAGGCCCGGCGGGTAGTAGCGCGCGATCAGCATCGGAAGCGCAGTGTCGTGCCAGATCTCGCTCGGATTGTTGGGATGGTGCAGGAGCTTGAAGCCCGAGTCCGGCTGTCCCGCGAGCCGCCACGCCACGATGCCTGCGACCACGACGATGAACGGCAGAGCCATCTTGAAGAACGAAGCCGTGATCGGCGTGAGCCTGGCCGATCGCAGGTCCTTGGAGGAGAAGGCCCGCTGCACCACGAGGAAGTCCGTGGTCCAGTAGCCGAAGGAGAGCACGAATCCAAGGCCCATCACGATGCCTGCCCAGGTCACGTGCATCTCGTTGTTCGCGGCAACACCCGTGGTGGACCACAACCTTCCCATGGCGTCGGGAAGCCCGCCGAACACCTTGTCCACGCCGCCCAGCTCGATCACGCCGAGCACCGACACCAGGAACAGGCCGAACCAGATCAGGAAGAACTGCACGATCTCGGTGAAGATCGCGCTCATCAGCCCGCCCAGCGTGATGTAGGAGGCGATGGCGATCGCCGACACCCACATCGATACGTTCCAGTCCCATCCCAGGATCGTCCGGAACACCAGGGCCATCAGGTACAGGTTGATGCCCGACATCAGCAGCGTCATCACCGCGAACGAGATCGCGTTGAGCAGCCGCGATCGCTCGTCGAATCGCAGCTTCAGGTACCCTGGCACCGAATGGATCCGGCTCGAGTAGTAGAACGGCATCATGTACAGGCCGAGGAAGAGCATCGCGGGGATGGCGCCGATCCAGTAGAAGTGCGCCACCGCCATCCCGTACTTCATCGTGCCGCCGGTCCATCCCAGGATCTCCAGGGCGCCCAGGTTCGCGGACAGGAACGCCAGGCCCGCAACCCAGCTGGAGTTGCGCCGTCCTGCCATGAAGAAGTCTTCGCCGGTCTTGGTGAACCTCCGCAGGTACAGGCCGATCCCGATGATCGCCACGAAGTACAAGACGATGATGATCCAGTCGATCAACGCCAGATGGATGGTGGTCATGTGCGTCTCAGTACCTCGCGAGCAGCGACCCCTCGATCATCCAGATCGGGTCCGTTGCCTGCATGTTGATCTTGTTGAGCAGGGCGCCTCCGGCCCCGCCGGGCACGAGCAATCCACCCACCAGGTTGGCCGCCAGGTTGTCCGAGGCCCTGAACTCCAGGTTCAAGTCGGTCTCGAGCCCCACGAACGACTTGTCCATCGCGTTCTTCTTGTTGAGCACCGAGGCCGCACCGACCACGATCGCAGGGCGGAAGACCTTGGTCACCATCCACGTACCCTTGACGTCGCCCACCAGCAGGCCCGCACGGTGCGTCCAGAAGCCTCCCTCGTACCTTCCCATCCGGCGATCCAGCTGATCGTACCAGTTGCGAAGCTCGTCCTCGGTCAGGATGATCGTCGCGCTGCGTGACTTGCTCGAGTACAGGAACGCCCCGTTGCGCGTGTTGCCCTCTGCCTGGTCATCGGGCGATAGCGCGAGCACGTTGAGCGCCAGGCCGAACGGGTTCCAGTCCGCATCCCCGTGGGCTTGTGCGGCCCATGCCAGCACGTTCTGGTTCTTGCCCCCGAGCGCCGCGTGCTCGAACTTGCCGACCTGCAGCACCGCTCCCACGAGCCCCGAATAGGGCCCTGCCTTGCCCTCGAATTGCATGTTCGGCGCTACCACCCACCGCGTCTGATCCACCAGATGCGCGTCGTAGAGCACGTGCACGGCTGCAGCGAACGATGCATTCTGCCCGAGCTTCATGTCGGTCCTCGGACCGAACACGAAGATGTCACGCCGGAAGCTCTGGTTCATGACCGAGGGGTCGCCTGCGACCTTGTTACCCTCATAGGTCAGGTCCGGGATCTGCCCCACGAAGACCGAGGCTCGGCTGCTCCGATCCCAGGCGTACCAGGCACTCGCCGCACCGATCCAGTGGCCCACGAACAACCCGGTGGTGTCGCGGAAGTACTGGTAGCCCGCCTTGAACCCGGTCGCGCCCTGCAGGAATTCCCCTTCGGAGTATACCTCGCGGTGCTTGAGCACGAACACGTCCGACGCTATCGGCGATTGCTCGTCAGGATTGTTGCGCGCCCAGAAGTTCAGACCCAGCTCTGCTTCGTAGTACAGGCGCAGGTTGTCCTGGACGTGGAACGTGACCTTGGGGCGGAACAGCGTGGCCATCGCGCCAATCGACTGCCCGTACTTGTCGTAGACGGGCAAGGTGCGATCAAAGTCCGAGTCGCGACGGTACAGCACGAGATTCTGCAGATCCGCATGGAGCTCGACCCGCGGGAACTCCCCTGTCACCACGCCTGGCTGGGGCCTTCCCAGCTGGATGGGCGCCTGCATCCCAGGTTCGCCTGGCTTGGGAAGATCCATCTCCGAAAGCGACTGCCCGCTCGCCTGCCGATGTCTCGCCGGAGCCAGCGGATTGGGCGGGAAGGGGGCCATCCTGGGGCCTGGACCCTGTCCGTGGGCACCAGGCGGGGTCGGCCACAAGGGCGCGCGTTGAGGATACGGCGGCGCAACAGGCGCGGGCGCCACAGGCGCAGCGGCCGTCGGCGGTGTCGCCGGGGGCGGCGGCGTGGGCGCCGGAGCCGCGGAGCCGGAGGCCTGAGGAGGCGGGGCCGGGGGAAAGGAAGGTGGCGCCTGGACCTGCCCCTGCGCCCAGGAAGCGCCCGCAGCCAACGATGCTACCGCAGCCGCGCACAACGCCCATGCCTTCGCATTTCCCATGCTGGGCCAGTTGGGAGTGTTCATGCCTTTGTCTTTTCTCATCGGAAGGAACTCACCACGATCGTCGCATTCTCGCGCAGGCTGCTGGCCTACCGGCTGATCACCTGGTCTCCCTTGAAGAAGTACTTCCACCCCTCGTTCGGCTCCCCTGGCAGCGGTGGAAGCATCCGGAGCGTGTACACCACGTCCGGATCGTCGCTCTGCGGATAGTGGTAGAGCACACGCGCCGTCGAGTCGTAGTAGCACTGCCCGTCCGACACCCACACGTAGAACCCGTCCGGATACTGCACGTCCGGCACCATGATCTCGGTCGGGGCATCGCTCTCCTTGCTCGCGTACTTGAGCTCGAACTCCCGGCGCGGAATCGTCTTGCCCTTGTCCGGGTCGAAGAAGTGGTAGTCCGACCAGAAGTGCACGGACACCGGCTTGCCTGCGAGCGCACGCACGAACGGACGCGCCCAGGCCATCTCGCTGCGGGGTTTGCCGTTCGGGTCGATGATCGAGAAGTCTTCGTGGTTCCAGTGATCGCCGTAGGTCCAGTCGTTGTCCGGCGAGTGGCACCACAGGATGCGGCTCTGGAACATCCCGTCGAAGGCCTCGTAGTAGTTGTCGAGGATGTGCGACGAAACGATGTAGTTGTCCGCTTTGGACTGCTCGATGCCGTTGAAGTTGAAGTAGGTGCCGAACTCGCCGAAGATCGTGGGGACGTTGCCGAGCGAGTGGGCCGCGAGGTTCATCGAGGAGGTGATCGCAGGCCTGTAGTCGCGGTAGCGGACCTCCTCAGGCGTGAATGAGCGCGGCTGCTGGTTGAATCCGAGGAAGGGGTAGATGTCCGCGTAGTTGTGCGGGCCATAGACCACGTGCGGCAGATTCGGTGGATGCGTCATGCTCACGTCCCACATCCCGCCCCCGATGCCGGAGCCGAGCAGGGCCGTGATGTTCATCGACGGCTCGATCACGATCACCGCCTTGGGATCCACGGCGAGGATGGCCTGGCCGACTCGATCGTAGAACGGCGTGAGGTGGTTCTTGTCGAATCCGTAGTTGAGGCCGAGCACGCCCATCAGGTCGACCTTGTCGAGCCCCCACAGACGCAGCGTTTCCGGCTGGTTGTCCGGCGGCAGCAGGCGCAACGCCATGATGATGTCGAACAGCATGTCGCCGGTCGTGGGGTCGGCGAACTGCCCTTCCAGGAACTTCTTGGCACCTTCCCACGCGTTCGCCTGGATCGCCGCTGCTTCTGCCGCGAGCACGAGGAAGTTGCCCTCCGGCTCGTTCATGACGTCGTAGCCCATCACGTTGGGAAGATCGGCCACGGCCTCGGCCACCTTGGCCCACGCGTTCGCATAGGCCTCCTGAAGGTAGTCCTTGATGTTCATTCCGTCGGCCTGCAGGGTCGGGAAGGCCTTGTCCCCTGCAAGCAGGCAGGCGTACGAGCGCTCCACGTCGATCGATAGCGCTGCCGACAGGCCCCAGTTCGTGAAGGGCAGCATGTCGGTCGACTGGTTGGGCGGGAAGGAGGGGGGCAGGTTGTCCATCAGGTACTGGACCCACTTGGGAACCTCGCCGGTGCCCCCAGCATCGCCCGACAGACGCTTGTACAGGGTGATCAGCTCGCCTCGGTGCTCGTCCATTCCGCTGGCGATTCTCGGGATGCCCCAGTTGGGCGAATCGAAGTCCTTCTCCGGCATGCACGCCTTGAGCACCCATCGCGGCGCACCATCGCCCCGGACCCACGCGTTCTCGCCATAGGGCGGGATCAACGAAAGGAGGCTGTACTGCAGGTTTCCCGGCTGCACCGCGGGATCGTCGACGTCCTTGCCCGGGTCCTCGTTGTAGCGGACGCCCAGGTGACGGCTGAACATGTCCTGGTGCATGTCCATCAGCACGTAGATGCCGTAGTCGCCCGCGGTCTTGACGATCTCCCGCAGGTACTGCAGGTAGGCCTCGTCGTACTGCCCCTTGGCGTCAGGCTCCACCCCTTCCCACATGACCAGCAGACGGATCGAGTTGATGCCCATCTTGCGCATGCGGTTGAACTCGAAGCGCGCGCGCTCGGTCGGGAAGGGCCTGCCGATGTACGTGAACTTCCCGCTCGCCGTGTCGACCAACGGCACCTTGCTGCTGCCGGCCGTGTTTACCCCCTGGAAGTACATGTACCTCCCATAGTCGTCGCGAAGATACGACCGGTCCGTGCGCAGCCGCGTCATCGGCACCGGTTCCTTCGGAGACTCGTCGGTGCAGCCTGACAACTGCAGCATCGACAACACCACACAACCCGCCAGGGCGGCCAGCGAGCCCACGCATGCCTTGCGCATCATGCGTCGAATGAAACGGCGCAGGCCGGCGGGCGTCAAGGCAAAACACGGCGCGCGATGCGCCTCAACGCAAGTACACAAAGCTGCCCGGCTCGATCCGCATTCCCCTGTCCACCACGCCTGCGAGAGCGTCCGCGCTGTCCGCAAGCAAAGGCGATATTTCCAGCGTCGCCGCCGGCTCCCCGCGATCGTCGCGCGGCACCTTCGCCCCCGCTGCCTCGAGCCACCTCGCCGCCCTCTCGTTCATGTCCCGCTTGGCGCTCGCAGGCGAGTCCGCTCCGCAAAGATTCTTCACCGGAGAGAACTCCTCGTCCCGACGCGTCTCCACCACCAGCGCGCGGTCCGCCAGCGTCAGCGCGTCGAACAGGAACTTCTCGAGCTTGAGCACCTCGCCCTCGAACGGCTTGCCATTCGAGGGGTCGATCTGCCTCTGACGCTTGACGGCGCGGTGGAAGGGAAGTCCGTCACCACCAGCGAGCAACGCCTCGACGAACGCGACTTCAATCACGTAGATGGAGATGCTCCCGGTGCGGTAGCGAGGCGCGCCATCGCTGTTGCGCGCCGACGCCAGGTCGGGCGGGAAGTCGGAGTACTCGATCACCCGCAGCCTTCCGCCGTGCATGCACACATTTCCGAGCCCTTCCGTGTCATGCGCCTTGGGCACCGCCTTGACGCTCATCTGCGCTCCGGACGCTGCATGCATCCCGAGGAACACAGGGTCGATGCACCGGACCAGCGGATTGTCGATCTGGAAGCACGACACGCGGCACACTCCCCGATCGTGCATGGATTCGAGCGCGCCCGATCGCCCCAACGCCTCGATCAGCCCGCCGTGCCCGTCCGGTGCCAGCGCCAGCCGGTCTCGATCCGCCAGCACCAGCATCCCTTCTCGGGTCAAGCACGGCATCTGCCCCTGCTCGAAGAAGAACACGTCCGAAGCATCCAGGCCGAAGTGCGCATTGGCCTCGAAGTACGCCACGGTCGCCGCGTGGTTGCAGCGGCTGGTCATCACGTACCAGGGCACCGGCTTGCCGAATCGGTTGCCCACCCGACGCAGGCTCGCGGCGTAGAGCTGGAAGAACGAGTGCCCCGATACCGGTCCGATCGGATACGCCCCCTTGGGACCGTCGAATCCGAGACGCGTTCCCTGTCCCCCCGCGAGCGTGAGCGCAGCAACCTCGCCGCGCGCCAGCATCGCGTCTCCAGCGTCCGCGGCTTGCCTGCCCGCAAGAGCCGACGGCTGGACCGGCTCGAGCCGGTCGGCGGAAGGCAGCGGCAATGAGCCGTCCGCTGCCACGTGCGTGGCGACCAGATCCGGCAGCTGGTCGAGCGGGATCGACTCGAGGTCTGCGAGAAGCCTCGCGCGCTGCGCGACCGTGAGCTCGTCCCAGAACGCCATCACGTGGCGCTGGCTCGCCGCCAGCAGACGATTGCGGATCAGCGCTGCGCGCGTGGACAGATCGGCTTTGGCGGACACAGACGCGTTATAGCCAGCCCCTTCGAGCTGGACAATCCGAAGGGCACCAAGGGGTCGTGTCGCTGGGAGCGCAGGCGCTCGCTACGCTTCGAGCAGGACGATCTCTCCGTCGATCCGGCCGCAGTCGATCTGGAGCAAGCCGACGGACACCGGCCTTCCCGGACGCGCATGCCCGGCGGTCCCCGGATTGAAGAACAGCTTGCCGGAACGCTTCTCCTGCGCGGCGAGATGGGAATGCCCCACGATGACAGCATCGTGCGCCGCCACCTGCTCGGGCTTCACCCGGTCCGCGTCGTGGACCATCAGGATCCTCGCGGTGCCCGCTTCGATCTCGACCTCGTCGGGAAGCGTGCACGCCCAGGGCTCGCTGTCCATGTTGCCGCGGACCGCCTGGACGGGAGCGATGCGACGCAGCTCTTCGAGGATGCCAGGATCCCCGATGTCACCCACGTGGACGATCAGGTCGACTCCGCGAAGTGCATCGGACACTTCGGGGTGCATCCAGCCGTGGGTATCCGCAACGACACCGATGCGGCATTGCGGTGCGGGAATGAACCGAGGTTTTTGCGAACCCATGATGTTTCAAGAGCAGGTGCCGTGAAGCAGGCACGCTCCACGCATCAGGCTGGCCTCTGGCAGCGGAGCGGTCAACGTGAAAACAAGGTAAATGGTGCCACTATTCAACGACATGGCAGCGCGCATTCTGCTAGAACCGCCGCCATGAGAGTCCTTGTGACCGGGGGCGCCGGGTACATCGGATCGCACTTCGTGCGTCTGCTGGCCGATGAGCAGATCGAGTCCGTCGTACTCGACAACCTGAGCGCCGGCCATCGCGATGCCGTCCCTCCCAACGTGCCGCTCGTGTGCGCCGACGTCGGAGACCGCGGCGCCGTGCGCGCACTGCTCGGCGAGTACCAACCCACAGCCGTGGTGCACTTTGCTGGGCTGATCCAGGTCGGCGAGTCGGTACGCGCTCCGGACCTCTACTACGGCGTCAACCTCGTGCAGACCCTGGCCATGCTCGAGGAGCTCACCCGCGGCGGCGTGCAGCTCATGGTGATGTCCTCGACCGCTGCGGTCTACGGCGTGCCGCAGACCGTGCCGATCCCCGAGGACCACCCTCGCAATCCGATCAACGCCTACGGGGCGACCAAGCTCGCGGTCGAGAGGGCACTGCAGGATTGGGAGCGCGCCTACGGGTTGCGCCATGCGGCGTTGCGATACTTCAATGCCGCCGGCGCCCATCCATCCGGCACGCTCGCCGAGCGTCACGACCCGGAGACGCACCTGATCCCGCTGGCGATCGATGCAGCGATCGGCCGGCGGGGAGCGTTGACCATCTTCGGGGAAGACTGGCCCACGGAAGACGGCACCTGCGTGCGCGACTACATCCATGTCCAGGATCTGGCGACCGCGCACCTGCAAGCGCTCCGAAGACTCGAGCAGGGGGCTCCATCGATGACCCTGAATCTGGGTACGGGGCGAGGCATCTCCGTCCGGGAGATCGTCGACAGCGTGCAACGCGTCTCGGGCCGGCAGGTCCCGGTGCAGCAGGGCACGCGCCGGCAAGGAGATCCTCCCCGACTCGTCGCCTGTGCATCACTCGCTGCCGAAGCGCTCGGTTGGAAGCCGCAGCGCTCCGAGGTCGATCAGATGATCGAGGACGCGCTGCGCTCGCGCCTTGCAAGGGAATGACACCAGACCGCGGACTGCGAAGTAGATTGCGCAGCAGTGTCGGTCCGGCGCATTGCCGCTCGACATTCTGCAAACGCAGAATGCAATTCCCTGGGGGGCGGATTGACGGTCCATGCGCAGCGATGTAGAAAAGTGCTGATTCTTGCGGTCATCCTGTTGAGCCCCGGAGGTCGAGATGAGCCTGCTTGGACGCGCCTTTGTCATGTGCTGCGCTTCCGTCGCATTCCCTTTGATTCTGTCCTGCAGCTCGTCGGGTGACGCAGGAGGGACCTCGGGCGGAGGCGGCGCAGGAGGTGGCACTGGCGGCACCGGCGCAGCGGGACAGGGAGGCTCCGGCGGCGGAACCACGCTCAAGTGCGAGGAGCCGGCGCAGCTCGACATGACCGGCACCTGGGCGATCTTCCTTCAGTACTCCATCGCGCTGCAGAAGCAGGAAGGCGGCGCGATCACGATGTGCCCGGAGGACCAGCCCGCGAGCAGCACCATGTACCTGCTGCTCGACATCACCCAGACCGGCACCTCGATCACCGCCAAACCCATCAACTGCACGCTCACCCTCCCGGCGGTCACAGGCCTGGTCGGGACCTGCGACCCCCAGGCCGACAACCTCGTGACCGTCGCGATCCTCGCTCCGCAGACGCTCGTCGATTCGATGCCGGACATCGCCATGGCTCCTGCCGCAGGTACGCTGTCGGCTGCCGCGACCGGCGCCACGCTCTCGATGACCGATCGGCTGATGTTCCTCACAGGTGCCACCAAGGGAGGCGACGACCTTCCCAAATGGGTCGATACCAATGCCGGTTGCGGCGCCAACGACACCTCCGGACGCGACGGCCAGTGCGTCAGCACCTGCGTCACCGACTGCACCGCCCTCGCGGATTCCGACGCAGACCAGAAGGTCGGCGTGACGTTCAACGTCTGTGGCACGACCAAGGAAGACGTGGCCTCGAAGGTCAAGTGCAATCCCGATGATCCCTCCTCGGCCGGCACGACGATCCAGGGCAAAGCCTACCTGGACTTCCAGACCGACCCCAAGCTCACTGGCACGGTCAAGTCGAGCTGCGAGGCCTCGGGAACGTACGACGCGACCACGATCTACCACATGGTCGGCGCCAATCTCTACCTCGCCAACACCCAGATCAGCGTAGCGAGCTCGATCAAGTCGCTCCCGACCTACCTGATCAGCCCCACCAAGAGCGTATTCCACATGATCCGCGTGGACGGCAAGTACGGGGCTGCGGATTGGAAGACCGATCTGTCGGATCGCCGGGGCGCCTGCAAGATTGCGATCCAGCACCAGAACGACGTGATGTAGACGATGAACCTCCGCGCCTGCTCTGTCGTGGTCTTCGTCGCTGCGCTCAGCGGATGCGCAGCGGGCGAGTCGGCCAGCGGCCCAGGCTACGGCGGGGCATCCGGAGCCGATTCGGATGCAGCCGGCGGCGCGGGCCACGACGGCTCTGCTGGTTCGAGTGCAGGAGGCGGCGGAGCCGACGGGGGCGTCGACGCGCTTCCCGATGGAACGCTCGACGCTACGACAGATTCCAAGTCCGACACTGTGACGGATTCGAGCCCCGATGCTGCGATCGATTCGGGCAGCGAAGGGGGCAGCGACGCGACCGGCGATGGGAAGGTCGACGCGGACGCTTCCACGGACGTGGGGAGCGACGTGTCCACGGATGTGGGGAGCGACGTGTCCACGGACGTGGGGAGCGATGTGTCCACGGACGCGGGGATCGACGCTGGGAAGGACGTGGTGACCGAGGAAGCCCAGGCCGGTGGCGGCGAGGTCTGGGTGGAGATCGACTACAGCAGCGCG
This sequence comes from Deltaproteobacteria bacterium, assembly GCA_016218915.1. Taxonomy (GTDB): domain Bacteria; phylum Myxococcota_A; class Polyangia; order Polyangiales; family Polyangiaceae; genus JACRCQ01. Next base: position 127,172 of record JACRCQ010000028.1, on the reverse strand, counting down.
TACTCACCCGAGTCCCCGGCCTGGGAATTCTCACCCACGCCCGGCTGGGGCGCGGCGCAGTGGGCCCAGCCTCCCAAGACGTGGCCAGAAGCCTGGGACCGCTGGAACAACATGAACGTCGAAACCGATCCCATCGGCAAGAGCCTCACCATCGGCTCGAGCAGCGAGCTGCAGCTCATGATCGGCCTCGAAGAGCTGGTCAGCTACACGTCCATGTCGGTGCGGCTCGAAGGGCGCAGCAAGGCCACGAGCTCGTCGGTCAGCTTCGACGTCTACAACCCGCTCAACAACTGCGGCACCACGGGCTCGATGTCGCAGGACTGGACTGTGCACGTGGTGGACCTGGACCTCGGGTCCTGCGCGATCGTCGGGGCAGCCGTGCAAGCCGTTCGGGTATCGCCCACGAACGGCACGCTGGCGCTCGTGCGCATGCGCGTCACCCTCCATGGGGCAACGTGGTGAACCCTCCGCACATTCCTACCCTCGCGCCGTGGCAGGAACGCGACAGATCTGAAACCTGCATTGCACAGGTGCAGTGCGATTTAGCAGTCGCCCTGCGCGAGTGATAGACGTCGGGGAGCAGGCCGCGACACAGCGATCATGGTTCCCGTGTCCGACAGCGCGCTGCGCAGTGCAGCATCGGCTCCCTGTGCCCGCCGTGCGCGGCATCAACTACGCCGATGAGCGTATGCCGAACGCACAAGCGTCCCGGACGCGCAGCGCTGCGTGCGGTGGAACCGCGTGGCCAGTGATGCGGCACCGATCCTGGCACGAAACTCGCTAGCTTAGCTACCCTGGCATCATGAAGTCCTCGGCGACCTGCCAACAGCCGACTCGCCAGCCGACCGCTGGCGTCACCTGCGGGTCGAGCGAGGCAATCACTCCTGGGTCACAGGGATGAACGATTCACGCAGGAGATGAGCCATGCGCGTTTTTACCACCCGAAGAACCATCGTCGACCTCAAGCACTTCCGCTACTGCTCCAAGCACTACAGCATGCTGCTCACGCTGCAGCAGGAAGCGCCGAACATGATGCTCGAGGTCAACACGCCCGAGAAAGCCGCGCTCATTCCGATCCACCAGATCGATCTCGAGGATCAGGTCGAGCTGATCGGGCTGAATCCGAACGACGCACACGCGGTCTGAGCTGCCCGATCGTCAGGCCGCACGCGGCCGTGACAGGCGCAGAAGGTACAGCGACGCTGCCACCAGATAGCAGGCGACTCCGGCGAGGAAGGCCATCTTCAGCCCCCAGTGGATGGCCAGGTAGATTGCGACACCGCTGCCTGCGACCCCCATCAAGCCGTTGATGCCCCAGCACCAGGCAACCATCCCGCCTGCGTGCTCGTCCTCCCCCAGCGTCGACATCCCGAGCGGCAACGGACAGCCGAGCAGCAGCCCGAGCGGAGCGATGGAAAGCACCAGCCCGGCCGTGCGCACGGCGATCGGGAAGCCGGTCAGCCAGTTCGCCAGGGGCTCTGCGATCACCATCGCGACCAGCAGCGCCACGATCAGCACGCCGAACACCAGGCCGGCCCGTGACCGGCTCGCGTTCGACTTTTTAATCCTCTCGCTGAGCAATGCGCCGGCTCCGGTGGACAGCAGCAGCGACGAGAGCACAGCGGCCAGCGACAGCGTGGGGTTGCCGACCACCAGCACGCTCTGCTGCAGCAGCTTCATCTCGACCAGCATGAACCCGAGGCCGAGCAGGCCGAAGTAGATCGACGGGGTGACCACGCCGGCGGGCGATCGGATTCCCCTCTTGAGGACCACGATCAGCGGCACCACCAGGAACGCAGCGATCAGCACGAAGATCGTGATGATCGACTGGCGCAGCGTCAGCACGTCGCGCGTCGCCGGATGCCCCCGCCACTCCCGAAGGAAGAAGTAGAACGGCCGATCATCCGTCGTCGGAGCCATGTCGAAGTTGAACGACGCGTACACCTGCTCGCGATCGCGGTTGGTGATCAAATTCGTGATCGGAGGATCCCCGTTCGTGCGCCCGGGCGTGTACAGATCCGCGAACCACAGCCGCCCGCGGGCCTCGTCGACGATCGCGATCTCCTCGGGCGTGAACGGCTTCTTCTTGAGCATCACGTGGGTCAGCTCCCGCCAGCCGAAGTGCGGGCTCTTGACCGAGGTGACGATGATGTTCCGCTCCGGGGACTGGATGCCGATCGCGGTCATGGCCTCGACCGCGATGCCGATCCCCTTGATCGCATCGGACTCCGGTGAGTAGCGCGACCGCATGAACGTCAGCACGCCATCGTCCTTGAGCCGCGCCATGTAGTCCCGGAATGCATCGACCGTGTACAGGTAGTTCTCGGTGAGCGCGAATGCGCCGGCGCCCGTAGCTGCCCCGGAGTCGACCCACGTCACCGTCACTACGTCGTACAGGGCCTTGTCGCGCTTGACGAACGTGCGGGCATTCTCGAAGAATACCTGCACTTCCGGCAGGTAGTAGGGGCGTCCCGAGTAGTCTCCGAAGTCGTTGTTGACGATGGATCCGACCAGCGGGTTGACCTCCACGCCTACCACCGGCGCCTTGTTGAAGTAGCGCGCCGTGAGCACGTCGAGCCCGCCTCCCACGCCCAGCGTGAGCGCAGAGCCGGTGGGACGCAGCAGGTGCGGCAGCGAGCCGATGTCGTACCGGAGGAAGTCGAGCCGATGGAAGTCTCGGTCGTGGAAGTCCTGGATCTGCGTGCCCGCGACGCCTTCGATCAAAAGGTCGAACTGCGGCTCGCGGACCTCCGGGTACCTCTGGCTCAGACCCCAGGTGTAGAAGGGGCCCTTCTTGACGATCACGCGCGAGAAGTCGTTCCACTTGTCGGTGACCAGCACAGGCAGCACCTGGTTGCGGATCACGTTCGGCGAGAGCAGGGCCGAGCCCCGCAGGACTAGAGGCGTGCACGCGCAGCACACCGCGACGACACCCGAAACTGCCGCGGAGCGCTTCTCGCCCGTCGACAGGTAGAACAGCGGCGCGCCGAGCCCGGCGAGTGCGCTGATCAGGAGCATGGCCGAGGGAGCCGGCACGTGATCGAGCAGGAGCACGGCCACCACGCACCCCACCGCTGCGCCCGCGAGGTCGACCGCGTACATGACCCCGAACTCGCCCCTGTGCGCCTCGAAGATGATCGAGATCAGCACGCCACCGAACAGGAATGGGAAGAACAGCGCGCCAAACAGCAGCACGTACGCGAGCTGGCCGCTCATCCCCTGCAATCCCATGGAAGGGTAGAATCGCAGGTACGCCAGGGTCGAGGCCACGCCGGCCAGGGCCAGCCCGGTCGATGCCAAGGCTGCTCGCGAGTGCGCCGACGGCTTCACCTTGCCGCGCAAGGTGACGTACAGGCTGCCTGCGCCCAGGCCGAGCATCGCCACGCTGATGCTCATGAAAGCGAAGTAGTAGCCAATCGTGCCTGAGAACAGGCGCGTCAACGCAATCTCGCTGAGCAGCAACGAGGCGGTCACGATCGCGAACGCGATTCGGACGAGCAATGTCTTGGAAGTCACGGGCGCTCCCATATCAGGCTGGGCGCCCAGGGGAAAGGATTGAAGCGTCAGTGCGCCACGAAGGGCGCGCGCGGGTGTTCCACGAACTGGAGCACCGAGGGGCGGCTCCACTGCAAGCGCGCGAACGCGGCGATCCTCTCAGGTACCTCATCTCCGGCGATCAGCAGCCTCTGAAGCATCAGCGCCAGGTCAGCGTCCGCCAGGCACCACGAGCCGAACAGCGTCGCGGCCCCAGGATTGATCAGCTGCCCCGCCACCCGCAGGAGCTTGTCGGCTGCTTCGCGCGCTCTGGGCGAGAGAGGCTCGGTCCTGGCGGGGTAGAACATGGTTCGCGTGGGTCGTTCCTCGCGGAGCGCGAGCAGATCCGAGCGCAGCCATGACATCAGCTGGCGCGCGCGGCCGCGGTCTCGGGGCTCCAGGGGAAGCACGCGCGGGAACTGCGGCGACGGGAACATCTCCTCGAGGTACTCGACGATGGCCATGGATTCGGAGAGCCAGAAGCCGTCGTGCTCGAGGACCGGGACCTTTGCGGTCAGCGAGCGATCACGGAACGGTGGCTTGCGTTGGTCGCCGTGATGCAGCGCGACCTCGGCGATCTCGAACGGCAGTCCCTTCTCGCGCAGCGCCAGGAAGCAGGAGAACGCGTAGGGGCTGACCCAGAAGGAATCGACATGCAGGGTGAGGTTGGCAGTGGACATAGGTGAGCTCGCTGTGCCGCTTGGGAAACCGGTGACAGGGTTGGATTGCCAGACAGCTCGTGATGGGGCGCACGATAGGACGAATGCAGCACGATTCGGAAGACGACAAGATCAGCTGTTCGGGACACTTGCCGATGACGCATCGGGTCAGGGGGCATCGGATCGCCGGACAGCACGAAAACAAGCGCGCCGCGCGGTGGCCGAAACGCGGTTCCAGCCGTTTCGTCCGTGCGCGATGTTCCTGAGTTCCGCCTATTCTTTTGAGCGCATCGCCTGTGCATTTCTCCGTTGCTCCACACGATCACCGTGGCGGATCCCCGGGCAGCGAGCTAGGTGTTGACGATGATCACCACGATCAGGAAGCGGCGGGAGGAGCCGCCGGCCGACGTGATCGACCTGCTCTTCGCCTGCCACGAACGCATCCGAAGGCTGTCGCGTCTCGCTCAGCGCTTGACCGGCGCCCACGGCTCGCCCCTGGGCGAAGTCCAGGAAGCTGCTGGCTCCTTGCTTCGCTACTTCCGTCACGCCTTGCCCCTGCACGTCGCCGACGAAGACCTCACCATCCGTCCTCGCTTGCACGAGATCGAGCTGGATGCAGAAGTGCGCGACGCACTCGAGCGCATGTCCTCGGAGCACGTTTCGATCGATGGTCTGCTTGCTTCGCTGATGCCCTGCTGGGAGAGGCTCGCCTCGGACGGCTCGCTGCTGGGGGAGATGCCGCAGGGATGGGTCGAAGACTCGAGGATGCTTCGCGAGCAGCTCGACTCGCACCTGGCCATGGAGGAGGAGACGATCTTCCCGGCGTTGCGACGCTACCTGTCGGCTGACTCCGAGTGGGTGATCTGGCGCGAGATCAGGGAGCGTCGATCCAAGAGCAGCAACGAGGTCCAGCTCGCCGACGAACCAGGGACCTAGCGCAGCGCTCGCGGCCCGCTCGAGGAGCCCTCGCCACCCGTCATGGTCCGTGCCAGCTCCGAAGCTGCGGACCGATGCGCTCCATCTCCGCGGTCAGCCGCGCGTAGTCGATCCTCATGGCTCGGATCTGGGACAGGGATCGAATCGACGCAGGCACGGGAATTCCCGGGTGAAACGCGATTCGCGCAGCCTGCTCGGCCATGTGCTGCTCGACCTCGGGCGACACGATGTAGTCGATCAGCTGCCGGGCCGTGTCCGGATGGGGGCCGTCCCGAAGCAGAACGACCGTCGTCGGCAGCAGCACAGCGCCTTCCCCGTCCTGATCCGGATAGACCACCGCCACGTGCGTCGCTTCCTGCATCGCCTCGTGCGCATCGTCGGTGTCCACCAGTCCGAACGCGACCTGTCCGGACACGACCAGATGCGACACCTCCTCGTTGCTTCGCGCGACCCGCACGCCATTGCTCTTGAGGTCCGCGAGAAACGCCTGGGCCCTGGGCTCTCCCCACGCCAGGAACAGCGCAGCCACGTGCATCGCAGCCGTGCCGTACAGCGGATTGGCGATCGCGGTCTGCCCCTTCCACTGCGGGTCCGCGAGCGCGCGGATCGAGCTCGGCATGCGTGCTGCCGTCACCTTGCTCTTGTTGACGAGCAGCACACGGGCAGAGGCCGCCAATCCGGTCCACGCCCCGTCGGTTGCCTTGTAGGCACCGGGGATCCCAGCAGCTTGCGGCGATCCGTAGGGGGTCACCATCCCGCCTTGCATCAGCCGGAAGGGATGCACCGGGTCTCCGGACCAGAACACGTCCGCGGCCGGGTGCATGGGTTGCGCGAGCAGACGGGCGGCGAGGTCGTTGTCCTTGCTCTGCTCCGGAGCGTACACGGCATGCACCTTGACTCCGGTCGTCTTCTCGAAGTCACGGAACACCGCTTCGGAGAACGCCTGGTCGACCGACGTGTAGACCACGACCTCCCGCTCGCGCGTCCTGCGACAGCCGGACACCGCAGCTCCGAGCCCGAACAGCAGACACACAACCAGGACACGGAGGAGGGGGCGGGACAGCACGTTCATCGATTGCGCTTTCGGGCTCCAGGCCCAGGTCAGTCCCCGCCCTCACAACGTAGCGCCCGCTTGATACCCACCTGCATGCAGCAAAGCAAGCGCAAGCGTGGTGATCGTGCGGATTCACCCACCGGAGACGGGCACGATGCGCACCGCCTTCATCGTCATTCAGATTCGGGCGCCGGCTTGAGCAGCACCATCGTGGCGCCCCACGCGCCTTCGGAAGGTCCGGCGAGCTGGAACGACTCCACTTCGGGCATGCGCTTGAGGATGCCGTGCACCGTCTCGCGCAACGTCCCGGTCCCCTTGCCATGGATGACACGCACCAGCAGCACGCCTCGCTCCTGACACATGCGCAGGTAGTGGGGCACGAGGTCACCGACCTCCTGCGGCTGGAACGTGTGCAGATCCAGTACCCCATCCAGCTGCATTTCGACCGTGGGCTCGTCATCGTGCATGGCCAGACCAGTCTGCATCAAGGCGCGACGAGTGCCAAGCGCTACGGACGAGCCTGGGGAGGCGCCGGATTGGATAGCAGCGCCTGGAGCCCGGGCAGGCGCGGATCCTTGGGCGCCATCGCGGTGAGCTTCTCCAGGTGATGACGCGCCTCGTCGGTGGCTCCCGCTGACTGCGTCAGCAGCACCAGGTTGTAGCGCGCGTCGACGTAGGTCGGGTCGAGCTGCAGCACCCGGAGGTAGCCCTCGCGCGCGTCGCGATACTTGCCCTGCTTGTGGGAAACCAGCGCCAGGTCGTAGCAGGCGGAGACGTTGTCCGGTGCGACGCGCACCGCTTCCTCGAACTGGCGACGAGCGCCCGCGAGATCTCCGGCCTGGAACAGGATCATCCCGTACTGCAGGCGCCCGCCCAGACCGTGGCCTGCGGCGACGGCGGCTTCAGCCATGGAGCGCGACGTCGCGGCATCGCCCTGGAGGTAGGCGACGCGCGAGCGTGCGAACAGTGCGTGCGGCTCCTTTGGGTCGAGCTTGAGCGCGGAGTCGATCTCGCGCGCCGCCTCGTCGAGACGCCCCAGCCCTGCGAGCGCTTCCGCGCGCATCCCGACGCGTGTCGCCGTCCAAGAGCAGCTGTGTCCACTATCCTCGAGCAGGGACAGGACCTGGGTGTGGTTCCCTTGGTCGAGCGCGCAGCTGACCGCTTCGCTCGTGCAGGCGCACGGGTGCGTGGGTGCACCAGCGCAGGTCTGCACCATCTGGCAGGCGGCGTCGGGTCTGCCCTTTGCACGGAGATCCGCAGCTGCGGCGATTGCGGCGAGCTCGTTGCCCGGATCGCGCAGCAGCGTGGCCCGGATGAGCTCGGCCTTGTCGCTCAGCCGGCCGCGCGCGAGCCAGAGGCTCACGAGCGCAATCACGACCGCGGCGGGGACCACAAACCTTCTACCCGCGAGCGCCGGGTCCTTGAGGGGCAGCCTGGGCAGCAGGTACGCGGCGACGCAGGCACCGGCCGTGATCCACACGATGGGGCAGACGATCCATGCAGCGCGGGCGAGGGGAGCCCAGGCACCCGAGGTGGCCGCGGAGCCTGCGATGCCCGCAGCCACGCACAGCCCGAGCAGCCGGGAAACGGCCTTCTGCGACTTGCGGGCGCTCACGGCCCCCCAGCCGAGTGCGCCGAGCAACAGCACCGACAGCGCGAGCCTGAGGATGGCAGGACCGACGGCGGTCGACGGCGCGGCCTCCAGGGGAGCAAGTCCAGGAGCGAAGCCTTGCGCGAGCAGCAGGACGCTGCGCCAGAGGAAGTCGGCAACGGTGGGGAGCATGATTCGGCGGGCGAGGGTGTACGATGCGCGGGGCAGATGTCAATGGGCCCTACGAAGCTTCGCTGAGCATCTCCTCGGCGGTCAATTCGGTTGCCGCCTTGGCGTCCTGGAATTCCAACACCCCGAGCGCTGCGTATCGCGGCTTGACCCGATCGCTCAGCAGCCCGAGCTTGACGAGATTGGGCACGATCCTCTTGAACATCGCTCTGCGGAACAACGACATCAATGGGGATCCGAGCACGAGCTGGTCCCAGCGACGTCGCGACATCAGGTGTCCGTAGTATTCGTCGTAGAACTCGTGGGCCAGGAAACGGTTGCGCATCTGCAGCGCCACCTCCCAGACCCAGTCCTCGCGGTAGCGGCGCTCACGCTCCTGGATCTGTTGCTCGTAGAGCGAGCGCAGGGCCACCACGCCGTACTTCACGTGGCGCGCCTCGTCGCTGACCACGGACTTGAGGATGCTCTGGAGCAGCGGCTCGCGCGTGGCCTGACGCAGGCTCGTGAACGCGCCGAGGGCGAGCCCTTCGACCATGATCTGCATGCCCAGGAACTTCATGTCCCACGCAGGCTCTCCGCACACGGAATCGATGATCACGTACAAGCTGTCGTTGATCTCGTACATCTTCTCGAGCTTGGTCGTGAGGTAGGTGTGGAAGACCTCGACGTGGCGCCCTTCGTCGACGACCTGGGTGCTGCCGAAGAGCTTGGCGTCCATCCAGGGCACGGCCTCGATGATCTGCGCAGCCGCAAACAAGGCCCCCTGCTCGCCGTGCAGGAACTGGCTGAGCAGCCAGGCAAGAAGCGCACGGCGCTGCTCGCGCTTCTGGCCGGGCGTCAGCGCTCGCCAGGAGGGAAGCGGCAGGACCGGCAGGTAGTGGTCCGGCAAAAGCCCTGTCCCGTCATCGTCCGGATCGAGCTGCAGCTTCCAGTCGATGTCGGTCGCGGCGTTCCACTGCATCTTCTTTGCGTGCTCGTAGAGTCGGGCCATTTCGGGCTTGTCCCGTTCGTAGCTCCAGCTGAAAAGTGCATCATGGCCGCACTCGACCGCGCTCTGCCGCGCAGCCTTGCCGTTCTGCGCGATGATTCCGCGATAGGCAGGGCCGAGCATCGAGGACAGCACCTGCAGGTTGCGCGACTCGATCGCATTGCGCAGGAAAGGGCCTGCGTGGATGAGATTGTGGACCTTCCTGTTGATTTCCATGAGCTGTCTCCTGCGTCGGCTTGCCGTGGGTAACGCTCGTGGTTCCCCAGAAATCCATGGAGCCAGCCCCTGCATCGTCAAGAAGCCGCTTCCCCTTGATGCAAGCTTTCATTTGCCTCGGTCGCCTCTGGCGTCTAATTTGACCTGTTCGATGCCTCCCCCGATGCAACAGCCGCCGCCCATCTCCGAGCCAAAGACGCCCGATGGGAGCGAGCAGAGCACTGCGGAGCTGGTGGCTCGTCTGCGCGTCGAGATCGAGGCCCTCAAGGAGAGCGAGCTTCTGTATCGGACCATCGCCGAGTCTGCGACCGACTTCATCTTCGTGATCGATCGCGACGACATCGTGCGCTACGTCAACTCCGCCGCCGCTGCTGCATTTGGCGTGACCCCCACGCAGCTCGTCGGCAAACCGCGCTCGATGCTCTTCCATGAGCCGATCGGCGACAGGCAGCGTCGGGCGTTGCAGGCGGTGTTCAAGTCCGGTGCTCCGATGGCATTCGAGGCCACCCACGGATTTCCCGGCGCAGACATCTGGCTCGATACGTGGCTCCTGCCGATCCGCGGCAAGGACGGCAGCGTGTCGAGCGTGCTGGGCGTGTCGCGCGACGTGACGAAGCGAAAGCGAGCGGAGCTCGAGCTCAAGGGGCGCATGGAGCTCGACGAGATGGTGGCGGCGATTGCGCGCAGCTTCATCGACCTGTCGGGCGACGACATCGATCGGGGGATTCTCGACGCCCTCGAGCATGTGGGCAAGCTCGCAGGCGTGGATCGCTGCTGCCTGCGTCTGATGAGCGACGACGCGACGCGGCTCGAGCGCAGCTACGCGTGGGATGCCGACACGGGCGAGCGGACGATCGGGATGGACCCGTTGGACATCACCGCCTTCCCGTTCCTTCAGGGGAAGGTGGAAGCTTCCCAGTGCATCCGGATTGCGTCGACGGCGGCGCTGCCACCCGAAGCCGCAGCAGAGCGCGCTGCTTTCGCCGCCAAGGGAATCCGATCGTGCATGGTGACCTCCCTGGTGGGAGCCAACGGTCCGGCAGGGGCGCTGGTGGCCGAGACCCGCCACAAGGAGGTGAGCTGGCCGGACTACTACGAGCCTGTGATGCGCGTGGTCGCAGAGATCTTCTCGAGCGTGATGGCCCGCAAGCGCGCAGAGGATGCCGTGGGGAGCATGGCCGAGGAGCTGCTCAAGGCGCAGAAGCTCGAATCCATCGGCATCCTGGCAGGGGGCATCGCCCACGACTTCAACAACATCCTGGGCGCGATCTGGGGAAACCTCTCGCTCGCACGCTCTCGCTCTGCCGACCCCGCGCGCGTCCAGGAATACCTCTCCGAAGCCGAGCGTGCCGTCAACCGCGCCCGCGACCTGACCCAGCAGCTTCTCACCTTCGCCAAGGGCGGAGCGCCGGTCAAGAAGCTCTCGTCGCTCGAGCAGGTCGTTCGAGACGCAGCCAGCTTTGCGTCGCACGGTTCCAGCTCGCGCTGCGACGTGTCGTTGGCTGGCGATCTGTGGGGCGTGGAGATCGACGAAGGGCAGATCGGCCAGGTGCTGCAGAACCTGGTGATCAACGCCGTACAAGCGATGCCGGACGGCGGCACTGTGCGTATCCTCGGCGAGAACGTGCCCCCGGGAGCCTGCTTGCCCCCCACCCTGTCGCAGGGAAGGTACGTTCGCGTCACCGTCAGCGACCAGGGTCAAGGCATCAGTCCCGAACACCTGCCCAAGCTGTTCGTCCCCTACTTCACCACCAAACCCCACGGCGTCGGTCTCGGGCTCGCTACGTCGTACTCCATCATCCGCAAGCACAGTGGGCACATGACCGTGGAATCGACCCCGGGCCAGGGGTCGAGCTTCTCGGTCTACCTGCCTGCAGCCCATCAGCCAGCCGCTCGGTCCGAGCCGGAGTCCTTTGCCGAAGTCCGGGGACGCGGGCGGGTGCTCGTCGTGGACGACGACGAGAGCATACGGCAGTGCGCTGTGTGGATGCTCAAAGAGCTGGGGTACCAGGCAGAGAGCGTGGGCGACGGCGATGCGGCGATCCAGGCGTACGAGCATGCACGCAGCTGTGGAGTCGGGTTCGACGTGGTCATCATGGACCTGACCATTCCAGGCGGAATGGGGGGCAGAGAGACCATCCAGCGGCTCCTGGAGGTGGACCCGGACGTCGTCGCGGTCGTCTCGAGCGGCTATTCGACCGATCCAGTGATGTCCGATCATGAGCGGTTCGGATTCCGCGGGATTGTCCGCAAACCCTATGGAATGCGTGACATGGGCGCTGTCATGTCCGAGGTGCTCCGGGCCAGGCGATAGCGGGTGACGCACCGGCGTCGCGCCGGTTGAGCGGGAGCGTTGGCCTTGGTAAGCTCCAGGATGAGGGCGGGGCGCAGCCGAGCCGTTGGGCACGCCCGGACGCCGAAGGGGGGACAGGCCGTGATCAGCGATCGTGATCGAAGACAGCTCACGTCAGAGCCTCTCGCGGGGTTCGAGCGCCTCGTGACCACTTGCCGACGCTTCGGGCTGGCAGCGCAGCTGGCCGCCCCTTCGCCGTGGCGCAAGGAAGCGGAGCGTCGTCTGGAGTGCCCCCTGGACCCGGTGCTGGCTGCGCTCCTGCAACGCGCCAACGGCGGCGTGGTCTGGGAGCTGAACCTCTACGGAATCGGCAACCCGAGCTGCGAGCTGATCGCCCTCAACGAAGGCAAGCGCGCTACGCGAAAGGATCTCAAGCGGCTGCTGGACTTCGTCCTGTTCTGCAAGCTCGACTACCGTCCCGAATACCTCGCAACCATCCCGTCCCTGGCCGATGCCCGCGACGGAAAGCAGCCTGTCGCCTATCTCGACCTCAACGAGGGAATCAAGGTTCTTCCCATCGCCTCCAATGTGGACCGCGTGCTGGATCTGACAGCGCGATGCCTGGAGAGCATGTTTGCCAGATACGGGTCCGTTGAAGATGGAGCCAGCGAGGAGCGCTTCCCATGGGACTTTCCCCAGGAGGCGGCGAACGACGACGACTTTCTGCGGCTGCTCGCCACGGGCTGCTTTGACCGGTTCATCTCCAAGGAGCCCGAGGTGATCGAGTGGATGGTGCAGGTGCGGGGGGGGCGCTCGCGCTGGGATCTGCACTGAAGCTTGCTGGGAAGCGAGGGATGGCGACGACCGCGCGCCCGCTTGTGGGGCCCGTCTCCCAGGTCGTATGATGAGCCACCTTGCGTTCCCGGTACATCCACGTTCGAGCGCGACACCCCCTCGCTGCAGCAGGGCTCCTGTCCCTGGTCGCAGCAGCATCGTGCACGAACGGCTCGCACGCACCGCGTCCGATCGCGCAGCCTGCCCCGAGCGTCGACAGGGTTCAGGATGCCGACCGCGCTGCCGCTTGCGCCCTCGCCCCTGCGGCCCGCGTGCGCGCATTTCGCGACATGGAAGCCAGAGATGCCCATGCGAGCCGCAAGGCAGCACGCGCTTCTGCGCTCGAGCGCTGGAACCCGGACGGACCGGCCAGCGCAGCTGACCTTCCCCAGGCCATCGGCGTCGCACGCGCGATCATTCGCACCTGCTCGACGGATGAAGTGATCGACCTGACCCGACGTCTGGTCGCCCTGCAGACCGTGGCTGCCATCGCGCCAGCTCCCTCCAACCCCGAATTCCAGGCCATGGCGCAGGTGCTGACCCGGGAAGCCGCCAAGGCTGGCTTGCAGTTCCGGGACATCGGCCCGGGCGACGCTTGGGAAATCACGCTCGCGGGAAGAGGGGATGCCCGGGCGCTTTCGCTGATCACGCACGGAGACGTGGTCCCCGTGAACGATCCCCCGTCCGTGATCGGCCGAGGCGTGATTCCCGAAGGGTGGACCGTTCCTGCCTTCGACGCGAAGGTCGTGGATGGCAGGCTGTATGGACGAGGGACCGAAGACGACAAGGTCCCCATCGCAGCGTCGCTCGTGGTCATGCGCGAGATGAGGGCCGCAGGGATCCTTCCCGACGGCGAGGTCACCCTTGCGATAGGAACGGCGGAGGAGGAGGCCTGGGAAGGGATGCGCAGGTACGCTGCGCAGGCGAAGCACGCGCGCTACACGGTGTCGCTGGATGCGGGATTTCCTGTCGTGAGTGCGCAGAGCGGATTCGTCGCGTGGGGCGTCCGGGCCCCGGCCGGCAAGCTTCCCACGGCAGGCAAGCGCCCGGTCATCCGCGAGCTGCAGGGCGGGCTGTTCCTCACGCAGGTGCCGGATCACGCATGGATGGTGATCGAGCCCCGGGGCGAGAGCGTAGCGGCGCTGCTGTCCCGGGCGCAGGCTTGCGCAGCGCAGGAGCTGGAGGCTAGGGGCCGGCTGCCGAACCAGGATCGATTCCGCATCAGCGTGCAGGAGCAGGCGGGAGCCACGGCGAGCGCTGGCGTGCGCATCGTGGTCGACGGGGTTTCTGCGCATGCGTCCGTGGCGGCGCAGGGACGCAATGCGCTCTGGCCCCTGGCATCGATGGCACGGCGGCTCGATGCTGCCGCTGGGGGTGCGCGCGCGGTGCTCGACGTCATCGCGGACGCGTTCGACGGAGACCAGCACGGGGAGCGTCTCGGGGTGGCCTACGAGGATCCCTTCATGGGAAGGTTGCTGGTGGCAGCAACGCGATTGAGGCTGGCCGAGGGGTATGCGACAGTCGAGGTGAACATGCGGCGACCGCGGGGGCCGAGCAGCGAGGCGTTCACCGAAACGCTCCAAGGAGCCGTGCGCAAGCTGCAGGAGCGTCACGGCAAGGAGCTGGAGCAGATTCCGAAGATCTACGTGGGATCGCCCTACGTTGTGGATGCGACGCAGCCCCTGGTCACGACGCTGCTCGGGGTCTACCGCGACGTGACCGGGAGGGAAGGGAAGGCGGAGCCCATGAACGGCGGAACCTATGCGAGGCTGTTCGAGGGAGCGGTCGACTTCGGACCGGGGTTCCCGGGCGCCCCCTACACCGGGCACGGGGCAGACGAGTACGTGGAAGTGGCTGCGTTGTCCAAGATCACGGAGATGGTGTTCGAGGCAGCGATCCGGCTGACTACTGCTTCTCGCGACTCAGGAACCGGCACTGCTCCTTGACGCCGAGCTGGCATTCCCGCTCGCGAATGGCGCGCATCCGATCTCCCTGGCTGGGTCTGCCCTCGAGGCGCAAGCGCATCGCCGTGCAGTCGTTCAGGAGACCCGCATCGCAGTTCTCCTGCCGGTAGCGCATCTCCGACTCCTCGAACTCTCGTGCGCGTCCCGGATCGATCCTCACGCCGAAGCCGCCTGTGCGGTAGTTGCGTGACAGCTCCTCGCAATCGTCCGCGCTCTCCTCGGAGCAGCGCCGCGCGCGAATCGATACCTCGCGCTGGTAGAGCTCCGCCTGCTGCCCCGCGTCCTTCTTGACGCCCTCGCCTTCGCCGAACATCCGCCCGAGCTCCCTGCAGGCAGCGGGGTACTCCGCGTCGCACGCCTTCTTCTGAAGCGCGGCAGCCTCCTTGAGATCGAGCGCGACGCCAGAGCCGTCGTGGTAGAGACGCGCGAGCGTGTGGCAGCCCGTCATATCTCCCAGATCGCAGGCGCGGCGGAACACCCGAGCCGCGCGCGACAGATCCTTCTCCATCTCCTGCCTGCCCATCAGGAACTCGCTTCCCACCCTCGTGCAGGCCCGCTTGTCGCCGAGCTCGCAAGCCCGCTCCCCCAGGTCGTAGGACCGTCGCGCGTCCTTGGGTATGCCCGTGCCCGACCACGCAAGGAACGACAGCGAGCTGCACGAGCGAGCGTCGCCCGAGGTGCACTCGCGCTCAAGGATCGGTGCAGCCTTGGACTGCAGCGCCCCGGCCTTCTCCGTGCTCCGCTCGACGCCCCGCCCTGCGATGTACATCGACGCCAGGTCGAGGCACGCTTGCGCACGACCCTCGTTGCAGCGTCGATCAAAGCCCTCCGCGGCCCGCTTGAGCAGGTCAGGCGCGGAAGCGACCTTGTCCCGCAGCGCTGCTGCGTCCTGGTACATCCTGCCCAGCGAGAAGCATCCCATCGGCTCGCCTGCGTCGCAGGCTTCCTTGTAGAGCGACTCGGCCTTGGCCAGATCCCTGTGACCCGACTTGGGGAACCAGTACAGCGTTGCCAGTCGCGTGCATCCCAGCAGATCCTTCCGATCGCACAGCGCTCCGCATTCCTCCCGGCTGTCGCAATCCCCGACCGCGGGCTGCACGCGGCGCGACTTGTACCAGCGGCTGCCCGCAATCCCGCCAGCAAGCAGGCACACTCCTGCGATCCCAAGCACGAGCATCGCACGTTTCGACGACGGCTTCGCGCTGCGCGGTGGTGACTGGGAAGGCTCACGGTTCGTCATGGCTGGATGCTACTCCGCGCCTTGGGTGGCGCCTACCGGGTGGTCCCTCCAGAGCCGCATCAGCTTCGCAATGGCCGCGCGCGGCTGATCCGAGCCGTTGACCGCCCGCACCACCGCGAAGTTCCGCACGCCAACGTCGAGCAGCCCACCAAGATTCCTCTCGTCGATGCCTCCGATTGCCACCGTGGTCAGGGGCGAGGATCGGATGATCTTGCCAGCCCTCTCCACCCCAAGGACCGGATCCGGGATCTTCTTGGTCGGGGTGGGGAAGACGGGACCCACGCCGATGAGATCCGGGGCCAGGGCTCGGGCCGCGAGCTCCTGCTCTTCGTCATGCGTGGACAAGCCGAACAGCTTGCCTTCCGTCGTCCATGCCTTGCGCGCATCGTCCAATCGCATGTCATGCTGGCCGAGGTGGACTCCGTCTGCGTCGACCTCCATCGCCACGGCGAGATCGTCGTTGACGATGAACCTCGTGGAGGTCCCCTGCGTGATGCGTCGCAACCTGCTAGCCACAGGCGCGACCTGCTGACGGGGCCGATCCTTCATCCGGAGCTGCAGGTAGCGTACGCCCTCGGAGACGGCCGCCTCAGCGCACGATTCATAGCCTGCGACCGGGTCGGTCAGGATCAGGTACAGCCCGAAGATCTCCAGCATGCCCCGGGTTCTGTCACGAGCGATGGCTGCTGTAAAGAACGTCCCCTGGTGTGATCACGACACCGCCATGGTATGCGCTGGGACCGCGGTGAACGAACGCGCTCGCACTGTCCTGGCACGGATCCTCCTTGCGCTCGCAGGGATGTCGGTCTCGGCTGCGGCTGCGGGCGGCTGCCGGTGCTCTCGCGAGGTCACGGCAGACTCGACGCATCGAGCCGTCGAGGTAGGTGCGCCGGACTCCGGCAGCGCACCGACCACGGACGCTTGCGAGTCTGGCGCCGCGCCAGGTGCGTCGAGCCCTGCTGCGCCTGCGAGCGCACAGCCGGCGGCAGGCGGATGCGCACAGGATGGGTGGACGACCTACGGGCACGACGAGCGCAGGACCTCGGCGAGCGGGGGATGCTGTGACAGGCCGCTGCGCGCGATCTGGAGGTTCACACCCCAGCCGCGGGGGCCTCGACAAGCGTTCCTTTCGCACGCCATCGCCAGCGCCGACTCGGTCTTCCCCGTTGGGAAGGTTGGCCAGTCACCGGCGGCGTGGCGTCTCGATCTGGCCGGCGCCCCCGGCTGGGTGTTCGACAGCCGGGTGGACATCCATCGGGGCAACTGGCCGACGCTCGGGCTCGGCTCGCTGCTGTTCAACGACGACGGCCTCTATCTGGTGGATCTTGAGACAGGGAAGAACAAGTTCGATCGCGGGCTGGACGCCTGGGGGCAGTCGCTGACGGATGGAACGCGATTCTACATGCTCAACACGTGGCACGTAGCCGGGCCGCCTGTGTCGATCGCCGCGTTCGACCAGGAAGGCAACGAGGTGTGGAGGAAGTTCCCGCGTGGGAAGGTGTTCGGCGACGTGATGGATGACGTGGGCGGCCTCGCCCTGGATGGCGGGATGCTGTTCTACGCAGTCGACTACAAGTTCGAGCCCAACTGCTTCGTGGCTGCTCTCGAGCCGGCCAACGGAGAGGTGCGGTGGCAGCAGGCCACCTTCCCGTTCAGCGCTCTGAGCGCAGCGCAGGGCAGAATCCACCTCATCGAGACTTCGGGGCGCTTGAAGCCTCGCAGCCTGGTCGCCCGTGCGCAGAGCGACGGCCACGTGATCTGGTCGGTACCGGTGCAGGGACCGTCCACGGCTGCGCCCGTGATTGCTGCGAACCTGGTAATCATCGAGACCGATGAAGGCGTGTCCGCTTTCGATGCAGCCAAAGGTGCCAAGGCGTGGACTGCAGCGCATCGGCGCAGATCCCACAGTGCGGTGGGAGGCGTCACCACCCTTGCTGCAGCGCTCGGTTCAGGAACGGTGGTTGCCACACAGGCTCGGCGGGTGGCGATCCTCAAGCTCGACACAGGCGCGGAAGTCTGGAGTGGCGAGCCGTCTGGGCTGCATGCAGACCTGCACAGCCCGGTCATCGTGGGCAATCGCGTATACGTGATTGCCGGCTCGGGTTTGGCCGCGCTGGAGTCCCCGTGACGCGGTTGCAGCCCGCTCCCTGACGGTTCCGGCCCCAGCGAATCGGAGCACTCGCTCGCGCACAGGCAGGCGCCTTGAATCGATTGGGGCGGTACAGTATGCTGATCATGCGCAATTCCGCGCGATTGGCAGGATGCGATGCTCACTCGCTCGATGACCTTCCTTCTGGTGGCGGCTGCTTTCGGGACCGTGGTGGCAGCATGCTCGGCCGGTGGCACGGACGGCCCCGTGTCGACGGGCGGCGGCGCTGGCAGCAAGCCAGACGCATCGGCAGGCACCGGGGGAGCTGCAGGGCAGGCTGGCCAGGGCGGCCAGGGCGTCGGAGGCGATGCGGGTGAAGGGGGCTCCTCGGGTGAAGGGGGGACAGCGGGCACAGGTGGCGTCGGTGGATCCGCAGGCGGAGCAGGGGAGGATTCAGGCCCGCCCTGCGACGAGTACTGGACCCGCGAGATCTGCCCCAAGGTCGGCTCGACCCAAGGCGCATCGGTCGGCTTCGACTTCAAGGCGGGCGCGTTGATCCTCAATGAGACGTCATCGCCGTACATGTGCGGCTCGACCACCATGCCGGCCCTGCCCCTGAAGATCTACCAGTCCGGTCTCTCCGGCGACTTCGAAGTCACGTTCACCTTCGAGAAGTTCGTCTCTGCTTCCTACGGATCTGGCGTCCATGCCTATGTGATCGAAGTGGGCAACGACAAGGAATCCGCAGAAGCCATGCTACTCGACAGCGGCTCCGGGACCGCACTCAAGGTCTCTGTCACGCACGAAGACGTGCCCCAGGACGATCAGGTCTCCACGTCCAGCACCTCAGGCTCTTTCACCATCAAACGCGTGGGCGCGCTGGTGACCGTCATGGCCACGGCTGGCTCGGACAAGAAGAACATCTCGGCCGTGCTCACCAAGAACGACATGCGCGTGGGCATCGCGATCCAGGGGCCCTACGACGTGCCCAATCCCCCGGCATCCTCGTCGGTGAGCATCCTCGACTTCACGGTGACCAACGGCGGCGGCAAGGTCGTGTCCGACACCTTCGACTGCAACAGCGTGCACTGACGAGCCCGACGGCCGGCTCGATCGCGCTCCGCGGCGGCATCAATTAAGGGTCAGACTGCCCTCACGGCTAGGGCTGATCGAGCAAAAGCCTGGGGCCCGATTCTCGATGGCCGGGGTGGGGGGCGACGGTCTGGGCGGATAATCCGGTACAGTGCGATTTCCATTTAAGTCAACATCCGCTCACGCCCGACGATTGCGCTTCCCTTGGACGAATCGTGAGCTATTCTTCATCGCCACGGAGAGCGGGTACTCAGTCCACCGGACCATGCAGGTGGCTGAATTGCAGGCATTCCCTTGGCTGGGTACCTGCCCTCGGGAATCACAGTTGCCTGGGAGGATCATGATGAAACACTTGCGACCCGTACTTTTGGCCTCGATTAGCTCTCTTTGCGTTGCGCTTGCAGCCTGCGGCAGCGATGGCGGTGGAACCACCGGGCCGACCCCGGGCACTGGCGGAAGCGGAGGCACGGTCGATGGCGGTGGAGGGGCCGGTGCAGGCGGGACGGCTGGCACGGCGGGCAAGGGTGGCACCGGGGGGACAGCGGGCACCGGCGGCACGGCAGGAACTGCTGGCACAGCCGGCACAGGCGGAACTGCTGGCAGCGCAGGGACCGCTGGAACCGCGGGCACGGGCGCTGTCGATTCCGACGGCGACGGGTACGATTCGACGTCGGACTGCGACGACAACAACAAGGACGTCCATCCGGGCGCGACCGAGGTGTGCAACGGCGTCGACGACGACTGCAACAGCCAGATCGACGAAGGCGTAGCGACCACGTACTACGTGGACGCGGACGGCGACTCCTACGGCGTGGACGCTCCTGCGACGAACAAGACCGGCTGCACGCAGCCGACCGGCTACGCGTCGGAGGCTGGCGATTGCGATGACGCGAGCCCGACAGCGAATCCCGCTGCGACGGAGATCTGCGACGGGCTCGACAACAACTGCAATACCCAAGTCGACGAGGGCGTCACCAAGAACACGTACTATCCGGACGTGGACAAGGACGGATTCGGAGCGAACGCCGGGTCGCAGCAAGCCTGCACGGCGCCGTCAGGCGACTGGTCCACGAATGGCGGCGACTGCGACGACAACGATCCGGCTCGCTATCCCGGCAACACCGAGGTCTGCGACGGCAAGGACAACGACTGCGACGGCGCGACGCCCGAGCCGGGCCAGACGACGTACTACCAGGATTCTGACGGCGACGGCTTCGGCAATCCTGCGGTTTCGCAGACTGCCTGTGCGGTCCCGGCGGGCTACGTGACCACTGCCGGCGACTGCGACGACACCAAGGTGGGAGTCAATCCGAACGCCATCGAGATCTGCGACGGAATCGACAACAACTGCGTCGGTGGGGTGGACGAAGGGCCTGTGGAGACGTGGCCGGACGTGGACCACGACACCTATGGAGACAAGAACGCGACCTCGACGTTCCTCTGTGCTGCCAACGCGGACCACGTGACCAACAACTCGGACTGCAACGACACGAACGCGGCGATCAATCCGACGGCGACGGAGATTCCGAGCAATGGAGTCGACGAGAACTGCGACGGGACGGACACCACAGCAGGGACGCTATGTGGCAATGACTCTGCCGGAGTCATCTCGCTGCCCTGGACGAGCTACAACCAGCTGACCACCAACGAGACCTACGCGGGCAACCCGGCCGGAGCAGGGTTCTACTGGGACGACTACGAGATCTCGACCACAGCGGGTCTGACGTTCACCACGCTGATGCACGCGCGCGAGCCCGCCACGCTGCGTCCGCGCATGTACATCAAGGCCAATGCCTGCGGCACCACCGGATTCACGTCCAACAACGGCTACTACTCCTACCACCCCGACTTCGCCTACCACCGCGCCAGGCTGGTCGTGAACAATTCCGCTGCGGGATACTACTACCAGGTCAACACCTCGAACACGGCAGGTCAGACTGGCCTGTACGACGTGGCGGTCTATCCGGGCAACCTCGGCGACTCCTGCGGCAGCGATGACTCCGCAGTGTGGCCGCTCGGATGGCGGGAAGCCGGCGCCTTGAGCACAGGCGACACAGAGACCGGCACTCCGGTGCCCGCGGGCTTCTACGCGGACGACTACGAGTTCTGGCTCGATGCGAACCAGACCTACACGCTGCTCTACGGCGGAATGACCTACGCAGAGCGAATGTACCTTGCCAAGGCCGGGGCCTGCGGGACCTCCCTGGGCAACTGGAGCAGCGGGATCCTCCTGCACGGTGCGAAGCACGTCTACACCCCGACGACAGCCGGCATCTACGTCGCGTACGTGTCCAGCGCGACCGCTGGCCTCACTGGCGCTTACACGTTCAACGTGGTCCCGGGCAACGTCGGCGACAGCTGCTTCACCGGCGCCGGGGCGCAGGGCGGCACTGGCGACGACTACGTCATCTATCCGCTGGGCGGAGTTGTCAACGGCTCCCTCGCCATCGGCGACCGCGTCGACACTGCTTACTACGGCACCAGGTTCTTCGATGACTACGAGACCTGGCTCGAGGCCGGGCAGGACATCACGGTCACCATGACGTCGTCCGCGTTCACGCCTCGCTTGTATCTGACCAGGTCGACCGGATGCACCACCACCTTGGCCTCCGCAATTCCGGCTTCCGGAACGACTGCCACAATGACGTATACGGTCCCGACGGCAGGGATCTACACGATCGTCACGACCAGCCGGCTCACCAGCAACACGGGCAACTACACGCTCGCCACGCAGTACAACTGATTCGTCCTGCCCTTCATTCTTCAAGACCAAGCGCGCCAGGGTCCCGCGGGAATCGAACCCGGGGGGCCCGGCCGCAGCTTCCGTCAGGCTTCAGGCTTCAGGCTTCAGGCTTCAGGCTTCAGGCTTCAGGCTTCAGGCTTCAGGCTTCAGGCTTCAGGCTTCAGGCTTGAGACCGGCCCTGTGGCCTGTAGTTCAGGCTTCAGGCTTCAGGTTTGAGACCGGCCCTGTAGCCTGTAGTTCAGGCTTCAGGCTTCAGGTTTGAGACCGGCCCTGTGGCCTGTAGTTCAGGCTTCAGGCTTCAGGTTTGAGACCGGCCCTGTGGCCTGTAGTCTGCAGCCTGTAGCCTTGGTGAGAGCTTACCTTGTGGGGTTGCGCGCGAAGCGCTCTGCGAGCCGATCGAGCTCTGCGGCGAGTGGCGCAGATGCGCCCTGGCGCGCCGTCGCGATCAAGGAGGGTGTGGAGGGATCGTCCACCATCATCAGCGCATTGGACGCCGCGGTCCGGACATCTCCTTCATAGCCGCTGAATGCGGAAACGAGCGCACGGGCCGCAGTGGCCCGGACCGCCGCCTGCTCGTCGGCGTGCGTTGCGACGTCCGGTGTCTTCCAGGCCCAGGCTGAGCCCACCGAGCCCAGGGAACGCACGATCACCCGCGCAGTCGGCTCATCCGGATGCGCTGCGAGCATGTCGCCCAGGGCCGTTGCGACGGCGCTGCGGCGGCAGTCTCCCATGCCTGCAAGAACGGCCTTGTGCTTGGCACCCGGTGTGCGAGCCAATGCGATCAGCTTGTCCGCATCCGAGGTGTCCGCGAGCTTCCCAAGGGCCGATGCTGCGGCCCGCACCACGACCTCGTCGGTCTCGGGGCCATCCAGGACCGCCACCAGGACGCTTCGCACGGACGGGTCGCGCAGGTCGCCCACCGCTTCGAGCAGGCCGCCTTGCAGCGCCCTCCACGCAGTGTCGTTCAGGTCCCCGCGCGGAGTCGCCTCGAACGCCATCATCTCCACCATGGGAAGCAGCGCATTGCGTCCCAGCGCCTTGAAGAGCGGAGACAGCGGCGCGAGCCGCCCGCGCTTGTGCGCGTCGAGCTCCGCGGCTCTCGCCCTGACCTGGCGCACGCCGTTGAACCACTCCGGATGCTGCTTGTGCGCAGCTTGGATCCGGACCGCAAGCGCGGTCCGAGACGCCGCAGGAATCTGCTGCGTGCGAACCAGCACCCCGTCGGCCTGGGCTGCTGTCGTCACCAGCAACACCGAGCACAAGCAGGAAGCCCACAACCCACGCATGGCGATTCGATTGGAGTTCATGGTGAACCTCGCTTCTTTGCCCTTCATCGGCCCGACTCCCACCACTTGGGTCCCGTCGTCTGGCGCATCACATTGCTACCGCAATGCACCTCGCCTTCGAGACGGTGGTACAGGTTCCAGTTCTCGACCCAGTCGACCGTGATGCCGTAGGGCTTGAGCGCTTCCTCCAGCTGCGTCTTGAAGATGTCCTTGCCGTCGATGATCGGACCATGGGGATCGGGCGCCGCGAAGTGCGAGTCGGAGAGGTAGGTGCTGTTGACCGTCCCCGGCTGCCAGGCGAGCGAGAATCCGTAGGCCGGGTAGTGCAGGAAGGGCAAGTGGACGATCTCCTCGTCGGTGAGCCCGGTCTCCTTCTTGATCGTCTCAATCTGGGAGTCGACCTCCACAGCCGCCTTGGCGCTCTCGCTCATCACCTCGGTGTTGTTCAGCGCCTGCTGGATCGTCACCTCAGCCGGAGACTCGGTCCAGTTGTCGTTGAGCCACTTGACCCCTTCGAACATCTTGACGTCGCCGTGGCCCTTGGCGACCTCGTCTTCGAGCATCTTCTTGGCGAGCCTGGCGTCGTTGGCGAGCACGATCCATCCTCGCGGGCTGCTCGCCTTCGCAAAGCTGATGGTCTCGTCGACGTGCCCGACCAGGAGCCAGGAGGTGTCGATGTAGATCGGCGGCTGCACCGCCTGGGCCTCCATGAGCTTCGTCATCTTGGGATCCGGGAAGAACGTCGGGGCGCTTCCGCGGAAGAGCCTGCCGAGCGGATAGTCGCCGTACGGAGGGACGGTCTCGGTATTCCCAAAGGAGTTGAGCGAGTCCATGTTCCCGTCGTGCGAGAGGTCGAACTCCTGCACGCCCGCCGAGTCCTTGCCGCGGAACCGCGTGAACACGATCTTGCCTGCCGCTCGCAGCGCATCGTCGGGATTCTTGGGATTGTCGACGTTCGCGGAGCGGTAGTACACGTGCACCACGTGCTGGCTGCCTGCGGTCGCCGGCATCGACATGTACCCGACCTCGAAGAAGTCCTGGGTCCACTGATCCAGATCGGCCAGATCATCGAGCTCCTGGACGCCGTTCGGGACCTGCGCTGCCTGCACGGCCTTGGCAAAGTCCGCGCGGTAGATCTCGGAATCCGGATCGTTGAGCAGCGACACGTAGGCCGTGTCGACCGGCTGCAGGTGATGCTGGGTCATCACCGGCGACATCCGCATCTTGACCACGTCCGACGTCACCTCATCGAGGAACAAGCCGTGCGTCACGGTCAGGGTCACGTCGATGTAGCCATC
Source organism: Deltaproteobacteria bacterium (assembly GCA_016218915.1). GTDB lineage: Bacteria > Myxococcota_A > Polyangia > Polyangiales > Polyangiaceae > JACRCQ01. The sequence continues at coordinate 103,166 of JACRCQ010000028.1, read as the reverse complement.
CCAGACCGTTCGATCGCGCACGATGTCGCGCCCTTCGATGGCGAGCTCGACTCCGCTGCTCAGGTCGTCGGCAGTCAAGGCCACTGGCGACGTGACGACTTTGAACGTGCCATCCGCCTGCTTTCGGAACATCCGCACGAAAGGCTGCGCGGCTGTGCTCCAGGTGATCGTGCCCTTCGCCATGATCTCGGCCTCGGGCCAGGGGCGCGTCTTGATGCGCGCCAGATCGAGCAGATCATCGTCGCCGTTGATCACTTCGTCCGCAGCATCGTTGCACGCTGCCAGCTCCACGTCCGTCCCATCCTTCGAGCACCTGAGCTGGTCGTCGTCGATGTTCGCGAGGAACACCGCGCCGTGGGACTTGTCCCACACGTCTTCGCCCGTGTCGTCACCATCGCCTTGCACCTCGACGACGCCATCCCTGTTGGTGTCGGCCCGCAGGTCGATGATCGGTGCAGCAGGAGGCGGGCTAGCCTCCACGCCGGCATCGGCGACGACCTGCTCGGAGCTGTCGTTGCTGCCGCACCCGGCAGCGAAGAGGCAGGCAAGGGCAGCCACTGACACCAGCCGAAGACCAAGGGAAGAGTTTTGCATCGGGCACCGCAGCCAGGTTGCAGGATCGTTTTCGGGAGCGGCGATGGTGCTCCACGCGATCATCGTGATGCAATGCGTTTCGAAGGCTGAAGGAGAATTAACGTTGGTCGGCTCGGTGTGAGCGGAGGTTCCGGACGTAACCGAGGCCGCGGTCATCGGTCGGGACTGCACCCATTCGGCCTTGGACATTTTCGTGAAAGCCGGGCAAGCTCCGCACCCCAGGAGGTCGCTGTGTCTTCCAAATCGGTCGGTACGGGCCTGTATCGCAACGCGGTCAGCTACTTCGGCGGGATCGTGGTCATGGTCAGCGCTGCGCTGATCCTGTTTGCGTTGATCGCGGGCTTCTTCAATGCGCAGCCAAGTCCCTATCTCGGGATCTTCACCTATCTGGTGTTCCCGGGATTCCTCGGCTGCGGTGTCTTGCTCATCCTGGGAGGCATGCGCTGGGAAGCCGGGCGACGTCGCAAGCAGAACACGGACCGGGCGCTGCCCTATCCGCTCCTGGACTTGAACGATCCGAATGCCCGAAAGCGCTTCGCCTACGTGGTCGTCGGCGGGTCTGTGGTCGGCGTGCTCATGGCGCTCACCGGATACAAGGGCTTCCTGTTCACCGAATCCGTGACCTTCTGCGGCAAGACCTGCCACACCGTCATGAAGCCCGAATACGTCGCGTACACCAACTCCCCGCACGCACGCGTCGCCTGCGTCGAATGTCACGTGGGCGAAGGAGCTGACTGGTACGTCAAGTCCAAGCTCTCGGGGGCGCGGCAGGTCCTGGCAGTCGCCTTCAAGACCTACAAGCGACCCATCCCGGTGCCGATCCACGATCTGCGACCAGCCCGCGAGACCTGTGAGCACTGCCACTGGCCCCAGAAGTTCTACGGGGCAAAGCTCCTGCAGATGCCTCACTACCGCTACGACGAGGCCAACACGCCCGAGCAGATCACGCTCACCCTGCGCACCGGTGGCGGAAGCAAGACCCTGGGCCGCAATGCAGGCATCCACTTCCACATGATCATCGACAACACCGTGACCTTCGGTGCATCGGACGAGCACCTCCAACAGATTCCGTGGGTGATGGTGAAGCATTCCGACGGCTCGGTGGTGGAGTACACCTCGCCCGAGTACGCTCCGGACAAGGCGGCCTCGTTACGCAAGCGCAACATGGACTGCATGGACTGCCACAATCGCCCCTCGCACGGGTACCACCCGCCGGACGGTGCGATCGACACGGCGCTGTATTCCGGGCTCATGTCCCCGACGCTTCCCTGGATCAAGCGCGTGTCGGTCGAGACGCTGATCCAGAACTATCCGGACAGCGCCACTGCGCGCGAGCAGATCCAGAAGCGGATGATGGACTACTACCGGCAGCACTATCCGAGCGTGCCCGAGACCCGCGCCGCAGACCTCAAGCAGGCCATCGAAGTGGTGACCGCCATCTGGGACCGCTCCGTCTTCCCGGACATGAACGTCGATTGGAAGACCTATCCGGACAACATCGGCCATCGTAACTGGCCCGGGTGCTTCCGCTGTCATGACGGGCGCCACAAGTCCAAGGACGGCAAGGTCCTGACCATGGATTGCACCACGTGCCACACGGCGCCTCAACGCGGCTCGCTGCTGGGACTCGGCAACGTGTCGGCGACGGCGGCCGACGACTGGCACCCGTGGGATCTGGCAGCCAAGCACCTCGCGATCGAGCCGCACAAGAACGTGCTGTGCAACTCCTGTCATCAGGCCGGCTTCCTTCCGCGCAAGGAATGCAAGGACTGCCACAAGTAGCCGCGCGCTACGCCCCTGGCCCGCCCCCACTTGCCGGTGTATGTTGCTGTGCCATGAACAGGGCCTCAGGCTTCGTTCTCCTACTCGCCATGCTTGCACCCATCTCGTCCTGTGTTGACGCTCCCCGCCCTCCGCTGAACCCGACCCCTGCTCCCATGGTTCCCGACGCAGGGGGGGGAGGTCTGCACGAAACCGGGGCCCCAGAGGCCGCGTCCTCTTCGTTCGGCTACCCCTCGACGCGGACCGTGGACGCCAAGGACGTGCTGCACGGCGTGCAGGTGCCGGATCCGTACCGCTGGCTCGAGGACGTCAAGAGCGCCGAAGTGCAGGCCTGGATGCAGGTGCAAGACAAGTTCGCGCGCAGCTGGCTCGACCGCCTTCCGGAGCGGGACGCGATCGCCGCACGGCTGCGGGAGCTGTACTACGTCGAGTCGATGGGCACGCCTCATCGCTACGGCAAGCGATACTTCTACTCCCGCCGCGAGGCCAAGCGCGAGAAGTCGGCCGTGTTCTGGAGGCAAGGAGCCAGCGGCGCCGAGCAGGTGCTGCTCGATCCGAACACCTGGTCCGATGACGGCACCGTGTCCCTCGGCGCGTGGTCGGTGTCCTGGGATGGCGCGAGGATCGCGTACGCGGTCAAGGCGAACAACTCCGACGAAGCCGTGCTGCACGTGATGGATGTGGCGACCGGCAAGAAGTCGGACACGGACGTGATTCCGGGTGCCAAGTACGCCCATCCTTCCTGGACGCCCAAGGGCGACGGATTCTACTACGTCTGGCTTCCTCCTGCGGACGCCGCGGTGCCGGTCCCGGAGCGACCCGGCTTTGCCGAGCTTCGCTTTCACAAGCTGGGCGAGGATCCGGCCAAGGACGAGGTGGTCTATCCAGCCACCAAGGATCCGAGGAAGTTCCTCGGTGGGCAGGTGTCCAGGGATGGTCGCTGGCTGCTGGCGAGCGTCTACCACGGCTGGAGCCGGGCGGACGTGTACTTCCAGGATCTGTCCCGTCCAGCGCCGCGCACTTGGACGCCGCTGATCACGGGCCGCGATGCCATGTACGAAGTGGCGGTGCACAAGGGGAAGTTCTACATCCTGACCAACGAAGAGGCGCCGAACGGGCGCATCTTCGCGGTGGACCCTGCCTCTCCGCAGCGCGACAAGTGGAAGGAGATCGTGGCAGAGCAGGCAGATTCCGCCCTGCAGAGCCACGCGATCGTCGGCGGCAGGCTCGCCTTGGAGTATCTCAAGGACGTGACCACCCGTCTGGAGGTCCGGGACCTCAACGGCAAGCTCGAGAGGCAGGTGGCGCTGCCCGGCGTCGGCACTGCCTCGAACATCGAAGGGGATCCTGAGCTCGACGAGGCCTACTACTGGTTCACGTCTTTCACGCAGCCCACCGAGATCCACAAGACCAGCGTCAAGAGCGGGAAGGACGAGCTCTGGTACCGGCTGAAGGTGCCGGTGGACGCCTCGAAGTACGTGGTGGAGCAGCAGTTCGCCGCTTCGAAGGATGGCACGAAGGTGCCGATGTTCATCGTACGAGCCAAGGACATGGCGAGGGACGGGAAGGCGCCAGCGCTGCTGTTCGGATACGGCGGATTCCAGGTGTCGCTCACGCCCGGGTTCAGCACCAACATCTTCCCCTGGCTGGAGCGCGGAGGGGTCTACATCTACGCGAACCTGCGGGGGGGCAGCGAATACGGCGAGAAGTGGCACCGCGCGGGAATGAAGCACGTCAAGCAGAACACCTTTGACGACTTCATCGCAGTGGCGGAGTACCTGGTGCGTGAGCGCTACACCAGCACGGACCGATTGGTCATTCGTGGGGGCTCCAACGGAGGGCTCCTGATGGGCGCGGCCATGACCCAGCGCCCGGACCTGTTCCGGGTCGTGCTGTGCGGGGTCCCGCTGCTCGACATGATTCGCTACCACCTCTACGGCTCGGGAAAGACGTGGATTGAAGAGTACGGGTCTGCGGACGACGCAGAGGATTTCAAGACGCTCTACGCGTATTCGCCGTACCACCACGTGAAGCCCGGCACGAGGTACCCCTCGTTGCTGATGCTGTCGGCGGACAACGACGACCGGGTGGATCCGATGCACGCGCGCAAGTTCGCCGCGCTGATGCAGGCATCCTCGCAGGGCGGCCCGGTGCTGCTCCGCATCGAGCAGCACGCCGGGCACGGAGGCGCGGACCTGATCAAGGCCTCGGTGGAGAAGGGCGCCGACGAATACGCCTTTGCGCTATCGCAGATAAGCCGCGAGCCGCGACCCTAAGGGAGCGGGCAGCAACATCTCCCCCCCTACCGCAGCGCCGGGATCAGCTCCTTGTCCGTGACCTCTCCCTGGAGCATGTCGATGACCTCGCCCGAGCCATCGAGCAGGAAGATCGCCGGAACCGCGATGAACGCTCTCTTGGCGCTCAGCGGCGCAACGTCCACGGGCTGCGTGTCGCGGTGGATTCGCTGCACCGGCACCTCGCGCGACTGCTTCATGGCCGCTTGCAGCGCTGCCCAGCTCTCGTTGATTCGCTTGCGCGTGCACTCGCAAGCCTCCTCCTGATCCACGAAGGCGATGCGCGCAACCGTCGGGCGGGCAGTCGAGGCGGCAGGGGAGGCGGTCGACGAGGACGGCGATGGGGTGGCATCCACGGTGCGGCTGCAGCCGGCCAGAGCCAGCAGCAGCACACCCGGGAGAATCGCGCGAAGGATGCTTGTTTTCATGTGCGTTCCCACTTCAGATCGCCTGGACTACGAAGTAGACACCCACGAGCACGATCGCACCGCCCGCGACGCGGCGCATGATGTCGGTCGCCCTCGTGACCCGTTTTGATTCAATGAGCTTGCGCGCCACCCCCATCGAGGTGCCTGCCGCGATGATGAGCACCGAGTGCCCGAGCGCGTAGACCAGCAGCAGCAACGCCCCGTACGCCACCGAGGCCTTTGCGCCCGCGAGATAGGTGAGGATGACGATCAGGATGGGAGCCGCGCACGGGGCCGAGACGATGCCGAACAGCAGCCCCAGCAGGAACGCACCCACGAATCCTCGAACCTTCGGAGGGGTCTTGACCGGCGAGGGGATCGTGAAGTTGAGAATGCCCATCAGGTGCAACCCCATCACCATGCACACCCCGGCGACCACCCACTTCCAGATGCCAGAGACATCTCCATAGACCTTGCCCGCGAGCGCTGCAAACACCCCCATGGTCGTGAACGTCAGCGCAAGCCCCAGGACGAACACGAGCGAGAAGCCAAAAGCGCGCACCGGCCCCGTGCGCTCGTCCTTGCGTCCCGCCACGAAGCTCATCATCAGCGGGATCATCGCCAGCACGCACGGATTCGATGCCGTCAACGCGCCGCCGGCGAATACCGCCAGCACCGCAAGCCACGGATTCGAATGGATGTACTGGCCAGTGTTCTGCAGAAAGGCGTTCATCGCGCTCGCACCGTGCTCATCCGGCCATCGCGGCAGTCGTGAGCCAGCTGCTCAGCTCCGCTGCGCTCGGCAGGCGACCGGACACCTTGACTTCGCCGTTGATCACGAGCGCTGGAGTGGCGAGAACGCCGTAGCCCATGATCTCCTCGATCTTCTCCACCTTCGCCAGCGTTGCGCTGAGCCCGAGCTGCTTGATCGACTGGTCGACCTGCTCGTAGAGCTTCTTGCACTTCGTGCATCCGGGGCCGAGTACCTTGACTTCCATCGCTCATCTCTCCTCTTGCTGCGAGCCGTGATTGGCAGAATGCTTCAATGCCCGCAGCTACATCACCAGGTTGAACAGATAGCCAACGACGAGGATTCCGAATCCGACCACGCCGAAAAAGACAGCAATGAGCTTGAGCTTCAGCACCTTCCGAAGAATGATCGCCTCCGGAAGCGAGAGGCCGATCACGGCCATCATGAAGGCCAGCACCGTACCCAGCGCTGCCCCTTTGCCGAGCAGCGCTTGCACGATCGGAATGATGCCAGCCGCGTTGGAATACATCGGAACGCCCAAGAGCACGGCCACGGGCACGGACCACCAGGCGCTCTTGCCCATGATCGACGCCATGAAGTTCTCTGGCACATAGCCGTGGATTCCGGCGCCGACCACGATGCCAGCCACGACGTAGGGCCAGACCTTCCCCACGATGTCCTTGACCGCATCCCGGCCGTAGCGAATCCGATCCCGCCAGGTCGTCGGTGCTTCGCCTGCTCCACCCGCGGCGCCTGTGTTGACCTTGTAGACCCAGTCCTCGACCCAGCCTTCCAGATGCAGGCGCCCGATGGTCCAGCCGGCAATCATGGCAATCGCCAACCCGGTTCCGAGGTACAGCGCTGCCACCTTCCAGCCGAACAGGCCGAAGAGCAGGACGAGCGCGACCTCGTTGACCATCGGCGCCGAGATGAGGAACGAGAAGGTCACGCCCAGCGGCACGCCGGTGGTCACGAAACCGATGAAGAGCGGCACGGCCGAGCAGGAGCAGAACGGCGTGACAGTGCCGAGCAGGGCAGCCAGCACGTTGCCCACGGATTCGCGTCGTCCAGCCAACAGCTTTCTCGTCCGCTCCGGCGTGAAGAAAGAGCGCACGATACCTACGCCGAACACCACGAGCGTGAGCAGCAGCAAGACCTTGGGGGCCTCGTAGACGAGGAACTCGACGGCAGCGCCGAGATGGGAACCCTGGCCCATGCGCAGGACGCGGTAGGTGAACCACTTCGCAAAAGTCTCGAGGTTGCGATAGACGAGCCACCATGCCGCGACGGCAGCGAGGGAGCCAAGGACCTCATGGAACTTGGGCTTGTCGCTCTTGCCAGAGGGAGATGAGCCGCACGAGCAGGCGCATTCAGGAGTGGTCGTCATGGCGAATCACGCACTTGCCCAAACTACCAAGAACAGGGAGCGCCCGGGGCGCCCGAGTCCGCAAGCTCAACCTCCGCTGGCGGCCCGCCAGCTCTCCTCGTTTGCGCGCAGGACGGCATCGACGCACCCGAAGAATTTCAGGATGCAGGGCACGCGAAGGCGGTAGATCGCCTGCAATCCCTGCTTGCGGTCCACGACGATGCCAGCGGCCTTCATGACGGTCAGATGCTTGGAGACGGTGGACATGTCCGAGCCGACGATCTCGGTCAGGTCCTGGACGCACTTTTCGCCCTCGGAGAGAGCATCGACGATCATCAGACGGCTGGGGTGGGCGAGTGCCTTGATGATCTGGGCCTTGCGTTCGTAGGCTTCTCGATGGACGGGGCGAGCCTTTGGCATATTTGGCACAATAGCCAAACATGGAGGGGCGGTCAAGCGCTCCCCGCACACTCATGCCGTCCCCTGCTTGCGTCCCCGCGCCCTGCGCCGACCTGCCAGCCAGTGGAGGCCGAGCAGCACGAGCGACGCAGCAAGGACCCAGGGTACTGCGCTCAGCGATTGCTGCTCGCACGCGCACTTCTCTGCACCGTGCTCGTGGACCTGCGTCGATGCGGCCGGCGCCGCGGCGCTCATCGACGCACCTGCGCCGTCGCCGCGGCTCGGGACAGCTGCTCGCGCAGCACCGCTTCGGGCGGCGCGCCCTCATGGCGCCACATCTCCACTCCGTCCTTGTCGAGGAGCACGAGCAGAGGAATGACGCGCATCCGGTACTTCTCCGCGAGCGCGTCGTTCGCCTCCTCTCGGACATCCACGTAGCGCACCTGGACCTTTCCCGCATATTCGGGCTCGATTCGGGACAGAAGCGCACGCGTCTTCTTGCACTGCTCGCAGATGTCCATGCCGAAGTCGAGAAGCTGCGGCACTCCCGCGGCGGCCACGAAGCGAGCATGCGACGAGCGTCTTCGTCGGATTGTCGACCAGCCGATGCCGCCCGCGACGAGGGCTCCCACCACCGCCAGGAGCCACAGCCTTCGCGGGTGCGACGTGGGCGCGTTGTCGCTGCTCACGCGGGCCATCCTTCGAACAGGCAGGTGAGCCGATCGCGGAGCTGATCGCGCACGAGCCGAAAGGCCTGGAGGCTCTCATCGGCAGTCCCCTGCACCGAGGCAGGATCCGACAGCCCCCAGTGCAGCCGCCAGGCGCGGCCCAGGAACGCGGGGCAGACCTCCTCTGCGCACAGCGTGATGACAGCCTGGACCGAGGCGCCGTCCACGTCCTGCACAGACTTCGACCGGTGAGACGAGATGTCGATGCCAATCTCGCGCAGAGCTTCCACCGCTTGCGGGCGCACCTGCGTGGGGACCGAGCCTGCGGACGACACCACCACGCCTTGGGGCGCCAGGGACCGCGCAATTCCCTCTGCCATCTGGCTTCGTGCGGAGTTTGCCACGCACAGGAACAGGATGTGCGTGGGCGCGAGCGCGCGCAGGATCGCGGCCTCGAGCCTCCATCGTGGCGGCACGCCTGCTCCTTGCGCATATACGCGGCAGGCGAGCACGCCGGCTGCAACTCCGGCAGGCTCGATGTCCACGCCGTTGACACGAAGGGTGGGTGAGCCTGGGAAACGCTGGTCCTGGGCCTGCTGCTGGGTGGCGACCTCGACCTGCTCGACGCGCGCGTCGGGGCACAGGGATGCGCACGCCTGCTTCGCCAGATCGAGCGCTGGCGCGGCGTGGGGGCACCCAGGGCTGGTCAAGACTTCGATGCGTACGCGCACGGGAGCTGCTCTCAGCCGGCCTTGCCGGCCGTGGATGCAGGGGAAGCTGCGGTGCACCCTTGGATTCGGAGCTGATCCGAGCTCTCGGGGAAGTACTTGCGCCTCAGCCACAATGCCACGTTGACCAGGCCGATGAGCACAGGCACCTCGACCAGCGGGCCGATGACCGCGGCGAATGCTGCGCCGTGGTGGATTCCGAATGTCGCCACGGCCACGGCGATCGCCAGCTCGAAGTTGTTCGAGGAAGCCGTGAACGAGAGCGTGGCCGACTGCGGGTAGCTCGCGCCCACCTTCTTGCTCATGAAGAACGACGCGAAGAACATCACCACGAAGTAGATCAGCAGGGGGATGGCGATCCGAACGACGTCGAGGGGCACCTGGACGATCTTCTCGCCCTTGAGGGAGAACATCACGATGATGGTGAACAGCAGGGCGATCAGGGTGATCGGGCTGATCTTGGGAATGAACCTCGTGTGGTACCACTCCTTGTCCTTGAGCTTGATGAGCGTGAAGCGCGTGGCGACACCAGCGATGAAGGGGATTCCCAAGTAGATGAATACGCTCTTGGCGATCTCGCCGATGGTGATGTGCACCTCGGCGCCCTGGATCCCGAACCACGTGGGAAGGATGGTGATGAACACCCAGGCGTAGATCGAGAAGAACAGCACCTGGAAGATCGAGTTGAAGGCCACCAGGCCGGCGCAGTACTCGGTGTCGCCCTTGGCGAGCTCGTTCCACACGATGACCATCGCGATGCAGCGCGCCAGGCCGATCATGATCAGGCCGACCATGTACTCTGGCTTGTCGCGCAGGAACACGATGGCGAGCGCGAACATCAGCAGGGGCCCTACGATCCAGTTCTGGACCAGCGACAGCGCCAGCACGCGGAAATCCCTGAACACCCGGCCCATCTCTTCGTAGCGGACCTTGGCGAGCGGTGGATACATCATGAGGATCAGGCCGATCGCGATCGGAATCGAGGTGGTTCCGATGCTGCTGGCCTTGTTCATCTGCTCGATCGCGGCTGGGAACACGAATCCGACTCCGACGCCCACGCCCATTGCGAGGAAGATCCAGAGCGTCAGGAACCGGTCGAGGAAGGACAGCTTGCCGGCGACCCCGGTGTCGTTCTTGGTCATCGTCGTGCCTCCTGCGCGCGGCGCAGCTTGCGGACCCTGGGCGGCGCAGCCGCCGGCGTCTTGCCTTGGGGCGATGCCGCACACCCGATCGTCTTGGTCTTTCTCTTGAGCCAGCTCGACAGCCTCCCCTCGAGCTCCGTCAGATCGCGCCCGGCGAGCACCTTGGAGAGCGCGGCTACGAGCTTGCGGCGATCGCCGTCCATCGACGGCGAGATGCGGTAGTACACCCACAGCCCCGCGCGTCGGTCCTCGAGCAGGTGAGCATTCCACAGGTAGCGCAGGTGACGCGAAGCCTTGGACTGGCTGATGCCGAGCGTCTCGACGAAGTCGCAGACGCACAGCTCGTCGTTGCGGAGCAGCAGCGCCAGCATCTCGAGACGGGTCGGGTCCGCAAGGGCGCCAAAGATGATCGCGAGGTCGCGCATGACGTGCTTGCATATACACGGGTAAGCGGGTATAGGCAAGGCGGCCTTTCACGAGCGGCCCCCTCGACCCGGAGATACCATGCGACCTGCCTTGCTTCTAGGACTCACCCTCGCCCTGCTTGCCTGCGCGTGCAGCTCCAGCGACGACAAGACCGATCCCCCGGGCACGCCCCAGGACGCTGCGGTGGACCAGGACGGCGCCACTGCCCAGGAGACGGGCCTTGCGGCGTGCCCCAACGAGATCGATCTGAAGACCGTAACGCTGCCGTGCGACTGCTACGGGCACGAAGCCAACGCGACGACGATCGTGGATCCGGGCTGCAAGACGCAGGTCGTGTGCTGCCCGACCATCTCCAATCTCCGCTGCGAGGATCACGAGTACTGCGATGACGCAGGCAACTGCTGGGACGCGGCCACGGTACCGGATGCGTCCTCCGGCGATGCCGCCGCAAAGTGCCCGGACGAAGTGGATCTGAGCACGACGACGCTCCCGTGCGACTGCTACGGCACGGTCGTGACGGACCCGAAGGTGTCCATGCCGAGCTGCACCGCGAAGGTCATGTGCTGTCCCGCTGACAAGGGCCTGAAGTGCGAGTGACTCGGCCGCGCGCTCTTGCAGCCGTCTGCCGGCGATCGCCTGTCCTATTTGTGCCCGTAGAGCCACAGGCATAGCCCGCGGCCCAGGCTCTGCGTATACGACGTGTCGCACATCGCGTTGTCGTCCTGATCCAGGCAGTCTGCATCTACATCGCACATCTGCGCGCAGAACGCTTCGTCGCCATTGCCCGCCTCCGGCATCGCCAAGATGCAGATTCCTGCCGATGGGGTCTGCTCGACTCCGCAGGAGGTCACGTCGCCGTAGACGCACCGCTGCGAGCAGAACCCAGCGATGTTGTTCGGGTCGTTCGACGACGCGTCGTCACCCTTGACCACCTGCAAGCACAAGCCAGCACACCCGATCGGACCGCCGTCATCGTGACAGTGCGCTCCCATCGCGCTGCCGGGCGTGGGCTGGTCCACGCACACGCCCTTGCGGGGATCGCACTTCCTGCCTCCCGTGCAATCGGCATCCCGCGCGCACGTCGGCAGGCAAAGCGACAAGCTGCCACCGTCGACCACCGTGCATGCGACGTCCCTGCGCCCGTGGCATTTCTTGGGATCGAATTTCCCGAATCCGCCGCTGTCCATCGGAGGCCCCTGCGAGCACCCTTCCAGGCAGAATCCTCGGGTCGCGGGATCATTGGGGTCATCTCCCGCAGCGCTGCAAAGGCTGTTGGGGTCCACGAGGCTGCAGGGGTCGACCCCCACGCCACCGTGCAGGAAGGAAGTGCAGTCCTTGCTGCAGTAGCCGTGGGCAGGACCGCCGCCGAAGAACTCGGTGGAGATGTCAGGAATGCAGAGCAAGCTCCCGCAGTCCGCGTCGGTCTTGCACTTCGCTCCCAGGCTGCCTGGAGCTCCGGCATACCCGCCGGTGCCGTCGCCGCCTCCCCATCCGCCCCACGCTCCCGCGCCGTCCATTCCGCCCTGGCCCGCCCATCCCGCGGTTCCGCCCGTGTGCGTTCCGCCGCTTCCTCCTGGCCCAGCGCCGTCAACATGGGTGCCTCCGTAGCCACCATAGGCCCCGTAGCCGCCCGGGCCGCTCCCATCGCCGTGGATCGTCCCACCCTTGCCCGCTCCGCCGTCGCCCCCGGCATTGCCCTGCGTGACCACCGAACCTCCGCATCCGACCGCAACTACGACGAGCAGGTAGCTGACGAGATTCCGGTTGTTCATGCGAAAAGCCTACGCTTCGACGTGCCTGGCGGTCAATCGCCGCCCTGCGCGCGCAAGCGCCTGCTGCATCGTGATATGAGAACCCCACCGGCCACCCCATGCCCAACGTCCCCTCGATCCGCATCCGACCACGCAACAACGCGGCAATCCGAGCGCAAGGCGACTTCGTGCTGTACTGGATGATCGCAGCCCGACGCGTCCAGTGGAACTTCGCCCTGCAGCATGCCGCCGAGCTCGCAGCGGGCTTGCACAAGCCGCTCGTGATCCTCGAGCCTCTGGCGTGCAGCTACCCGTGGGCCAGCGATCGTCTCCACCGGTTCGTCCTCGACGGGATGGCCTGCAATGCGTCGCGCATTGCCAGCCACGGAAAGGCTCTCTACTACCCCTATCTCGAGCCGGCAGCAGGAGCGGGAAAGGGTATGCTGGAGGCGCTGTCCACCCGGGCGTGCGCCGTGGTGACCGATGACTTCCCGGCATTCTTCCTACCCAGGATGGTCGATGCGGTTGCGCCCCGTCTGTCGGTACGCTTGGAGCAGGTCGACTCCAACGGCATTCTGCCCATGCGGGCCGCGCCGGAAGCGTTCACGACCGCCCACTCGTTCCGCCGTTTCCTGCAGAAGAACCTGGCGCGGCACCTGTCCGCGTTCCCCGCATCGGATCCCCTTCGCGCCGTCTCCCTGCCGAAGCCCCCGCCGCTCCCCAAGGACTTCACGCGGCGGTGGCCGGCCTGCGATCCGGACCGTCTCGCAGGCGACATCCACGCGCTCGACAACCTTCCCATCGATCACGACGTGGGTGCGGTGGAGGCGCAGGGCGGAGCCGAGGCAGCCCAGTCACGGCTGGACGCGTTCGTGCGAAGCGGGCTGCACCGCTACGTCGAATATCACAATGCTCCCGACGAAGACGCTACCAGCCAGCTGTCGCCGCATCTGCACTTCGGCCACATCTCAGCGCACCAGATCTTCGACGCAGTGGCGCGGGTGGAGGGCTGGACCGAGGAGCGGCTCGGGCAGGCCACGGACGGCAAGCGGGAGGGGTGGTGGGGCATGTCTGCGGACGCCGAGTCGTTCCTCGATCAGCTCGTCACATGGCGGGAGCTCGGCTTCAACATGTGCTGGCACCGTCCTGACTACGATCGATACGAATCGCTGCCGGCCTGGGCGCGGCAGACCCTGGCCATCCACGCGGTGGATCCGAGAGCCCGCTGCTACGAGCTCGAAGCCTTCGAGAACGCTGCCACCCACGATCCCGTCTGGAACGCAGCACAACGTCAGCTGCGCAGGGAAGGGCGGATCCACAACTACCTCCGCATGCTCTGGGGCAAGAAGATCCTGGAGTGGTCGACGACGCCACAGAAGGCGCTGGAGTGCATGCTCGCGCTCAACGACAAGTGGGCGCTGGATGGACGGGACCCGAACTCCTACAACGGCATCTTCTGGGTGCTGGGACGCTATGATCGGGCATGGGGGCCTGAGCGGCGCATCTTCGGCAAGATCCGCTACATGTCCTCGGAGAACACTGCCCGCAAGCTTGCCATCGAGGGCTACATGAACAAGTACGGCGATGGCACGTGGCGCAGCCGCGACGAGCTCTGAAGGACCGTCCGCTTGCCAGACAGGACAAAGCCGGGTACCGATCCTGGCATGTGGCGAAAGACCCTCCTGGTCCTGGTATCGTTGACGGCGGCGTGCTCGGGAAGAGTCTCGGAGCCGAGTGGCCTGAGTGACCCGGTCGGACCCGTCACCTTCAAGCTGCGCAACACGACCCAGGCCGATGTCTACGTGCGCTGGCAGCAGACCGCGCCCATCTACGACATCAACCAGGCCGGCAAGCACCTCGATACGCTTCACTGGTGCACGCCGCTGTGCGAGGAGAGCTGCGCGTGCGTGGACTGCGCGCCCATGCCCGACGAGGTGTTGAAGCTGGCTGCAGGCGAGACCTACTCCTTCACGTGGACCGGGACCTGGTATGAGCCGCGTAGCTGCAGCGGTGGGTGCTCCTGTGACGAGACCCGCGCCACGCTGGCCGGCTCCTACCAGATCACTGTCGCCGGGGCGCGGGCGTTCAAGGCCTCTGGAGCCGCCACGCCAGGCCCAGGTACCAAGCCGGGCGTCACCACGAACGCGGAACCTGATCTGTCCAAGGGCGCATGCCAGTCGCAACGGACGGTGAGCCTCGTGGTGGGGGCGCAGACCGTCGACCTCGACATCTCCTGCGACAAGTAGCCATGCGCCTGTTCTTTGCCGTGACTCTCGAAGAGGCGGCTGCCCAGGCGGTGGTGGATGTGCAGCTCGCGCTTCGTCGACGCTACGCCGATCCGGGAGTGCGATGGGTGGGGCGCGATCAGCTTCACTATACGCTCAAGTTCCTTGGGGAGGTCGACCCGGACCGGGTTGCGGAGTGCGCCGCCGCGGCGAGGAAAGCAGTCGTCGGCACTGCGCCCATTCAGCTCGACCTGTGCGCCCTGGGTGCCTTTCCCTCGCGCCGTTCAGCACGGGTGATCTGGATCGGTACGTCGACCGGAGCCGAGCTTGTCGGTGCGCTTGCTCAGCGCCTGGATCAGGAGCTGGTCCAGGTGGGATTCCAGCCTGAGCCTCGCCCTTTTACCCCGCACTTGACCATCGCGCGTGTGAAAGGGCCGGCGGCCGAGCGGGCCGCAGCGCGTCTGCTCGAGACCGAACGGCTCGACCTGGTCGCAACGACTCGCATCGACGCCATGGTGTTGATGAGAAGTGAGCTTTCTCCGCGTGGCGCGACGTACAGGGTAGTGGACAGGTTTCTCCTCGGTGACCGTGACGACCGCATGGAGCCGCGACCGTAAGGGAGCGGGCTGTCACCGCGCTAGGGGAAGCAGGCCCCGAACAGCACAATCTGGTTGGGCGAGCAGCTCAAGGGCACTTCGGGGTAGATACCCATGTACGCGCCGCTGCCGCCACTGCCGCCACTTCCGCCACTGCCGCCCGAGCCGCACGTGCCGCCGAAGCAGGACTGGCCCACAGTGCAGACCTTGCCGCAGCTGCCGCAGTTGGAAGGATCGCTCGTGGTATTCACGCAGACCCCGGAGCACAGCGTGCCATTGCAGATGCAGTTGCCGTTGCTGCACTGCTCCTGCGACGTGCAGGCGTGGTTGCACGACCCGCAGTTGTAGGGATTGGTCTTGGCGTCCACGCACTGGCCGCTGCACAGGATCTGGCTGCCCGGGCACTTGCAGCTGCCACCCACGCAGCTCGAGGCGTAGGGACACGCATGCCCGCAAGCGCCGCAGTTGTCCTTGTTGGTGGCGAGATCCACGCATCCACCGGCACACAGTGAGCCGGACGGGCACTTGCATTGTCCGCCGACGCAGGAGGCGCCGGAGGGGCAGGCATGGAAGCATGTGCCGCAGTGCGCCTGGCTGGTGGACTTGTCCACGCAGTCCGCTCCGCACGCATGGTCGGCGCTGCACACGCACATGCCGTTCTGGCACGCGGCAAACGCACTTCCGCACGTGGCTCCGTTGTCCGTCGAGCCGTCGCAGTTGTTGTCCAACCCGTCGCACAGCTCCGGCGCCCCGGTGTAGACAGCGGCGATCGCGTCATCGCAGTCGTCTCCGCCGCATATCGTCGGCGCGCGGCCATCCCCGTCCGTGTCCAGCGGCGTCCATGTGCAGACCGCCTTGGAAGGATCGCACTTCTCGTTGGCTGTGCATGGGTCGCTGTCCATGCAGTCGGAAGCCTGCTGGCAGACCTTGGACTGCACGCAGCCTTTCCCCACAACGCAGATGCTGCCCGTCGGGCATGCAGTCGCCCCTTCGTTGGGGCCAGGGGTGTGCGTGCACGCGCCCTGCTGGCACCGATCCATGGTGCATGACAGCCCATCTTCGCAATCACCATCGACGCCGCAGGCTTTCAGCACGCAGCTGGATTGCTCGCAGAGCATGCCTGAGGCACAGGGATTTCCGCATTCGCCGCAGTGCGCAGGGTTTCGGGTGGTGTCCACGCAATCCGCGCCGCACCGGGTCGGCGTGGTCGATGGGCAGCCAGGTGAGCCCCCGGCCCCGCCCGAGTCGCTCACGGACGCATCGCCGCCGGATCCTCCGGCACCCGGCGACGGAGGCTCGAACAGGCTCGAGTCTGCGGACCCGCAGGAAAGCGCCATCGCAAGCACAATGACGACCCCGACAGCTACCAGAGCAGATGAGCGCATCGCGTGACTCCTCGTGCAGCATAGCAGATCGTCACCTGCCCACCCAGCGGGGATGCGGCGGTTGACCCGGGCCGGGGCGCAGACGTAGCCTGCAAGGATGACATCGAGGAAGCTGATGGGGACGCGCCTGGGCGCGTTTGCGATTGTGTTTGCGCTGGGGTGCACAGGGTGGGGATGCGGCTCGAGCAGCTCGGACACCGCTGTCGAAGAGCAGGATCCGGCCCCCTCCGAGACGCCTCCTGAACCCCCGGGCAAGGACGACTCAGCGGTCGCGCAGGGCTACACGATCGCAGGGCCGCGCGCCTGGATGCTGATCGGCAACGACCTGACCCAAGGGCACGACACGCTCGAGCTGACCGTCACGCCACCTTCGACCGTGAAGTACATCGACATGTGGATCGACGGCGCGAAGGGCACGCGCCTCAAGCGTGACGGCTCCGTGTTTCGCGCAAGCGCGTCGGTCGCGTCGCTGGCCGCCGGAGATCATCAGGTGCTTCTGGCTTCCAACGGCAGGAAGACCGCGTTCGCCAGGCTCGAGTTCCGCCGCTCTCATCCGGTGTACGTGTTCGTGTCCAACGACTGGGACGATCCGAACAATCCCGACTCGACCCTTGCTAGGCAGGAGCAGCTCCACGAGCAGCATCCAGAGCTGAAGATCACCCACTTCGTGGGGCCCTACACGTTCACCGATCCCAAGGTCACGGCCGAGCGCGCCGAGTATCTGGCAACCTGGGTCAAGGGGCTGCGCGACAAGTACGGCGACGAGATCGGACTGCACATCCACCCGTGGTGCAGCTTCGTCGATCAGACCTCGGTCAAGTGCAGGACCGAGCCGTCCTTCGCCTACGCGGAGGGCGACACGACGGGCTACACCGTAGTGCTCGCGTCGTACACGAAGCAGGAGATGCTGATCTTGCTCGGGCGCGCCAAGGAGATCTTCGCGCAGCATGGGCTCGGCACGCCGACCGGGTTCCGGGCAGGCGGATGGACCACCGAGATTCCGACGCTGCAGGCGCTTGCGGAGAGCGGGTTCGTGGCAGACGGCAGCCCGGCGAACTGGAGTCGGATGGAGGAGTGGAAGGACGTTGCGGGCAGCTCGCTGTACTCGTGGTGCCAGGAGCACTGGACGGTCATCAACGACACGACCCAGCCGTACTACCCATCCGAGTCCGACATGCAGGAGTCGACGCCTCCGGTGGTGCCGATCCTGGAGGTTCCAGACAACGGGCTGCTGGTGGACTACGTGACCGGCGACGAGATGATCGAGGTATTCGGGAAGAACTGGGATGGGGGTGCGGCCACGACGCCGCGGATGGTGAGCATCGGCTATCACCCGCCGAACTTCGGAGAAAACTTCAAGACGCGGATCAACACGGCGTTGACCCACATCGACAAGTACCTCGCGACCCAGGACACCGGCCCTGTGGTCTACGCGCGCATCAGCGATCTTCCCAAGGTCTGGAAGCCAGCCAACTAGCAATAGGCAACACGGGAATTCCAACGCGAACACGGAATGCCGGAGCCGGGGCAGTCCTGGCCTCAAGTCCCCGTTGTCCGTAGGGGCATGCCACCGGCATGCCCCAGACGGGCATGGCATCGCCATGCCCCCCGCCACCGCCGTGCCCTCATCCGAACAACGAGAGCACCGACTTGAACACGCCGCCCAGCGGTGTGGCGCGTCCAACCAGCCCTGCAACGCCCTTGAGCGCGCCGAGCACGTCGCCCTTCTGCACTGCCGCGAGCGCGTCGGTCACGTCGGACAGCGGCGAGTCCTTGGGCACCAGACGCTTGATCGCCTCATCGGTCCCTTCACCGCCGCCTTGCCCAGCGGCCTCGGCGCGCGCTTTCTCCTCCGAGGGCGAGCCGCGCACGCGCGAACCTTCCTTGGAGCAGGGGTCCACGGCCGGACGCTTGATCTCAGGATGCTCCTTGTAGACCTTCTCCTGCTGCTCACGGCACGCATCGACCAGAGCCTGGCCCGCAGCCTTGTACGTCTTCTTCGCAACCTCGGTCGTGATCTTCTCCGGGTTCTTCTGCGCGTCGCGGATCCCGTCGATCAGCATGTCGATCGCCTTGGTATCCTTGCCTGCCAGCGCAGCCTGCATGACGCTCAGCAGCGCCACGGAGCCGGCCACCGCAGCCTTGCTCTGCTCGTTGGCCTGCAGGAACTTCGCAAACGTGTCGAAGATCTCGGGCGTCGGCTCGTTGCCGCCATTCTCGAGCGCGCCGAGGGTCGTGGAGAACCCCTTCGCGTAGCCGCTGCACGAGATCGCTGAGCCGAATCCAGCTCCGATGGCACCGTTGATTCCCATGACCTGATCGCGAAGCACGGTCAGCAGAGGCTGCGCTGCTGCCGAGCGCTTGGCAAAGGCCTGCATCTTGGCCGGCGGCTGCCCTGCCAACTTCTGCCCCTCCTCCATCAGGGAGTCCTTGAGCATCAGCGTCGGCATCTCGGGCGATCCGAGAACCTGCAGCGTCACAGTGACCTTCTGCTCCTTGAGCTTGGCCACGATCTCGCTCATCGACTGGCCGGGCTTGCTCTTGAGCTTGTCGAGCGCCTCGGTCAGCTTCTTGTCCATCTCCGCAGTCTTGTCCTCGCACTGCTTGAGATTCATCTCCATCGTCTTGTTGAACGCCTTGAGAGCCTCGGGCGTGGGCTTGCCCGGCTCGGTCTTGGGTGTCTGCGACTGTTGCCCCGCGCCCCCCGGAGGAAGGCACGACGAGAGCACAGCAGCACCAAGGATGACTGCGGCCTGGAGTTTGCGAAGGGTCGTCATTTGCATGGTTCCGCCTTAGACCATCGAATTGAGCAGCACAACCGTCGGAGAGCGCCGCGCGTGGATGCTCCCCGAGGGCACCCGGTTGATACGGGAATCCCCCCTGGTTCTTCCTTGGTCACGAAGATTCGCACAGTTGACTCCGCGCCGGGCCGGCCTGTAGCCTCGGCGCGTTGCTGCCGGAGCGGAGGATTCCAGACCGACGTGAAGCACGCTCAACTCGCAGCCGGATGTGCCTTGCTCCTGCTCGCCACAGCGTCGTGCGACGATGGCGCTCCTCCGCCTGCAGCGCCTGCCGGCCCTCCCGCTGCGCCGGAACCTTCGACCGTCAGGATGGTGGGGACCGGCACACTCACCCCGCTGGCCGCGCTGCTTGCGGCCGCATGGTCCGCCCGCAACGGAGAGCCGAAGATCATCGTTGAGCCCAGCGTTGGCTCTTCGGGCGGGATTCGCGCTGCCATCGACGGCGCAGTGGATCTCGGACTGGTGGCCCGCCCTCTCAAGGAGTCGGAGACCAAGCTCGGCCTCGTGCTGTTGCCCATCGCACGCGATGCTGTGGTGATCGCTGCGCATCCTTCGGTCGGTGTGGACGCGGTCTCGTCCGAGATGCTGGTCGCGCTCTTCTCAGGTGCGCGCACGACCTTTGACGACGGCTCGCCGGCCACCGTGTTCCTGCGGGATCGCGAGGACACTGCGCACAGCTCGATCGAGCGGTTCGTGCCAGGGCTGCGCGCGGCCAGGGAAGCCGCCTACGATGCCCGGCGTTTCCGCGTGCTGCTGCACGACGACGCCATGGGCGAGTCGCTTTCCATCACCCCTGGGGCCGTGGGGGTCTACAGCCTCGGCGCCCTCGTCGCAGGACATCTTCCTCTCAAGGTGTTTGCTCTTGATGGAGTGCGCCCTTCTCTCCAGAACATCGAGAACGGCACCTGGAAGGCCACGCGCGACCTCGGATTCGTGGCCCGCACCGATCGCCTCGCCCGCGTGCGGGGGTTCCTGACGTTCGTGGCGAGCCCCGAAGGCGCAGCGATCGCCCGGGACAACAGCTATCTGCCCATCGCGGCGGCAGCACCATGACGCCGCTTCGCCTCACTTCGTGGTTTCGACGGCGCATGCTTGTGCTCGTGGTGATATCCGCGGCCCTGGCCTGGCTCACGATCACGGTCGGCTACCACGTCCAGGAACGCCGCGAGATGGTGACCCTGTGCAGAGCCGATGCCACGCGCGTCGCTGCAATCCTCGCCGAGACCATCCAGCAGCGTCCGCGGCTCTGGCGCTACGATGCTCCCAAGTTCGCTGATCGGCTGGGCGGGGAATGGCTCCGCGCGCCCGCGGTGCTCGTGGTTCACGACGAGCGAGGCGCACGCGTGGAAGTGGGACCTCTTGGCAAATCCGTGCCGTCGAGTGTGCTGTGGGGGCGCGCAGAGGTCCGCATCGGTCCGGTGGTCCACGCTCGCGTTTGGGTGGGCGCGGACGCACGACCGCTGTGGAATCGCACCCTGGTGGTAGCGCTCCTCGCTGCGCTTGCAGAAGGGCTGCTCGCTTTCCTGCTATACCTGCTTCCGGTACGCGCCATCCGCACTGCGGAGCAGAGGATTGCAGGGCTGATGACCCAGCTGTCTCTCAACTTGCGCGAAGAAGAGCGCAGCCGAATCGCACGCGACTTGCACGATGGCGCAGGGCAGGCGCTCACAGCAGCGCGACTCAACCTCATGGCCCTGCAGCGCGCGCCCGCAGGGGCGGATCTCCAGCAGCGCATCGAGCCGGTCGTGGCGCTCGTCGATGAAGCGCTCGACGAGGTGCGACGTTCAACGGCCGCGCTGATGCCTCCCGCCATTGCGGACCTCGGTCTGCACGGCGCCATCGAACGTCATTGCGAGGCGTTTGCCAGCGCTTCCGGGCTCGAGATCGCGTTCGAGGTGCAGGCGCCCCTGCCCGAGCCGGATTCGCACGTGCAGACGACCTGCTATCGGATCATCCAGGAGGCCTTGACGAACATCGCGCGCCACGCTTCTGCGCAGCACGCCCGGGTTCACCTCGCGGCGCGAGAGCGCACGTTGCTTCTCACGGTGACCGATGACGGAGCTGGCATCGACGGAGACGTGTCCGCGTCTGCGGGCACAGGACTCCGATCGATTCAGACCAGGGCTGCGCTGCTGGGCGGAAGCGCGCGCATCTTCAGGGCGGAGAAGGGGACGTGTCTGGAGGTCGAGCTGCCGTGTGACGCGCAGGGGTGAATGGGGAGAGCTTCTACAGCGCCCACACCACCTCGCAATGCCCCTTGGACCCGCACATGGCCACCGCATTCGCGGGGAACGGGGGCGAGGGGCAGCAGTCGACGTCCACGTTGCCGCACAATGTTTCGTAGAGCGGCGCCTTGCTGCTCACTGCAACGAGCGAATTGTTCGACGCGCTGCAGGACGGGCAGCAACCGGTTCCCCAGCGCAGGACGCAGTCGTTCTGCGTGGTGCAGGCGGACAGGTCGCTGGTGCGAATGTCGAACGCCGTGCAGGTGCCGGCCGTGCAGGTGGTAGCGAATTGCGCAGCGGTGCGGACCCATGTCTGATGATCGGGTTCCGGGCAGTAGAAGCCCGGGCACGGGGGCGGCGGTGTGCACTTCGAATCCAGGAACTCCTGCACGTGTACGCTGTTGAGCGCTGCAAACTCCGACAGCGAAGCCTCGAAGCACTCTGTGTGGCAGCAGTCGGTGGAAACGAGCGTGCAGTTGATTGGCTCCTTGCATGCGGCCCATGTGGAGCCACCGCTGCCTGCTGCGCCGCCGATCCCTGCGGCTCCGCCGCTGCCGCCGCTCGGCGTGGTGCCGCCGCTTCCGCCGTTGCCGGCCGTGCCTGCGGTCCCGCCGCTTCCCGCCTTGCCTGCAGACCCTCCAGCAGACTCAGCCGGGCCAGTTTCGGTCTTGCCACCGCACGCAGCGGCCAGAACGATCGTTGCCAATCCCAGGAGCAAGAGAGTGCGTTTCATCCCCGGAGCTTCCCACGGGATGCCTCGCTCGTCTACTCGACCCCTCGCAGCGCTTGCGCTCCATCCCCCATCAGCGGTCCGCAGTGGGCAAACCCCAGCGCACGTACCTCGAGATGCTCGCCCTGCAACCGCACGCCTAGCTTGCGCAGCGATTCGCGTCCCAGGCTCGTGTCTCCGGAGAACATCCACACCGGTCCGATCACTTGCCCCTTCGGCGACACCGTTGCAGCGTCGCCGAGCAGCAGCGCGCCCTTCACCAGATACGCGGCGCTCCCGGACGTGTGTCCTGGCACCGCAAACGCAGTCACCGTCGTATCGCCGACCTTGACCTGCTCGCCGTCGGACAGCCCGCGCGAGAGCGTGATTCCCGTGGCGTTGGGCTTCTGCAGCTTGCCCATGGGAGAGGTCCCGGTGACCTCTCCGGCCACCAGAGCGCGCTCGGTCTCCAGCGCATAGACCTGCGCCTCGGGGAACTTCTTGATCGCTGCGATGTGGTCGCCATGGCCGTGCGTGATGAAGATCGCGCGAACCGATTCGCGGGTCAGACCTCGCGCTTGCAGCGCAGCCAGGATTGCCTTGCCCTCAGGATCGACTCCGGTGTCGATCAATGCGACCTGTCCTGGCCCGGCCTCGATGATGAATGCGCTGACGAAGCCCATGGGCACGACATGGACGCCAGGCTGCAGGTCTGCGTCGGTCATGGGGGCGCGGCCCCCGAACGCAGAAAGGTACATCGCGAATGCGGCCAGCAAGAGCGTTGCGATCACGGCGCCGAGCGCGATGAGAGCCTTCTTCCAGCGTTTCATGTCAGACCGATAGCAGACGCAGACAAGCGGGAGAAGTCTAGCTGGAGCAAACGTGCTATCATCCGCCCACTCCAGGGGTGCCCATCATGCAAATCAGCAAGTCGCTCTTGATCGCGGTCGCCTTTCTGTCGCTCAGCGCTCCCGCATTCGCCTCCGTGCCCCCAGGCGCGAGCTGGAAGCCCACGTTTGCCGACGAGTTCGATGGATCGTCGATCGACCCGGCCCGTTGGGGCAAGCGGTACAAGTGGGGCGAAGCTGTCATCAACAATGAGCTCCAGGCCTATGTCGACGACGCATTCGAGCTGGCGAACGGAATGCTGCACATCGTGGGAAAGCACGAGAGCGGCGACTATGCAGGTCAGACCCTCGACTACCGCTCAGGCGTCATCTCCTCCGTGCACCACCAGAAGTACGGCTACTTCGAGGCGAGCATGAAGATGCCCGGCGGAAAGGGGCTCTGGCCCGCTTTCTGGCTCCTGGGCGAGAACGGCACCACGGGCGTCAACGAGATCGACATCCACGAGTTCCTCGGGCACCAGCCGACGATCGTGCACATGACCGTGCACTGGGGCGACAGCTACCAGGTCAACCACCAGTCCGATGGCGATTCCTTCGATGGCCCGGACTTCACTGCGGGCTTCCATACGTTCGGGCTCGAGTGGGATGCCGGAAAGGTCGTGTGGTACGTTGATGACGTGGAGCGATTCCGGCACGAAGGGGTCGGCGTGCCCCAGGTCGAGATGTATCTGATTGCCAACCTCGCCATCGGGGGAAGCTGGCCCGGGTCGCCGGATTCCACGACCCAGTTCCCGGCCTACTACGACATCGACTACATCCGAGCCTACGAGAAGGACGATTCGGATAGCGGCACCGGCACAGAGACCGGCATGGGCGGGGCTGCGGGCGCCGCAGGGCAGGGGGGGAGCGCCGGCACGGCCGCTCAGGCAGGAAGCGCTGGCGGACCCGGCATGGGCGGAGCCGCGGGCGCGGCGGGCAATGCTGGCGCGGCAGGCAAGGGTGGCGCTGGCGGTGTCGCTGTCGATTCGGGTGCTGGTGGAGCCCAGACCGACGCCGGTTCCCCGGCATCGAGCCCGGATTCCGACGGATGCGGCTGCAGGACGGCAGGCTCGAGCAGCGCGGCTGCATCCTGGATCCTTGCGTTGGCAGGGCTTGTCACAGCCGCTCGACGTCGCAGGTCAGGCAACGGCACCTCGCGACCGCGCTGAGCGTCACGATCAGTTCCAGCCGCCGATCAAAGGAAAAAAAGGGGGGCGTCACAAGGACGGCACAGCCCATCCGTCGGCCGAGGATCCGGCAGAGCCCTGAGCTCCCTTGCGGCCGCTCGCGGAATGGGCGAACACCACGCCCAGAGCATGAGAACTTTTGAGCAGGCCACCGCTTTCCTTCGCATGAACGAGGTGGGCCGACGCGCCTCGATCGAGACCCCGTTCGGACGTCGCCTCCTGTTCTACGCCGATCTGACTGCCACCGGTCGCAGCCTCCACTTCGTCGAAGCCTGGATGCGCCGGGTCAGCCCGTTCTACGCCAACACGCACACTGCCATCTCTTCGACCGGTCGCATCATGACCGAGCTTCGAGAGGAAGCCCGCAAGGTCGTACGCCGTGCGGTGAACGCAGGCCCGGAAGACGAAGTCATCTTCGTGGGCTCTGGCGCGACATCCGCGGTCAACAAGCTGGTGGGGCTGCTTGGAATCCGCATCTGCGAGCCGCTCGATCGCCAGTTCGGCTTTGCCAAGCAGATTCCCCCGGACCAGCGCCCGATCGTGCTCGTGGGCCCTTACGAGCACCACTCCAACGAGCTCCCTTGGCTCGAGTCGATCGCGGACGTGATCGAAGTCGATCTTGACCCGAACGGCAGCATCGACCTGGAGGATCTCCGGCGCAAGGTCGCGGCCCACAAGGATCGTCCCCTTCGCATCGGCAGCTTCTCCGCAGGCTCGAACGTGACCGGGCTTCTGTCCGATGTTCCCGCGATCGCGCGCATCCTGCACGAGCACGGCTGGTGGGCCTTCTTCGACTACGCAGCCGCCGGGCCGTACGTGCCGATCGACATGCACCCGTCCGACCCGCTCGAGCGCATCGACGCGCTGTTCCTGTCGATGCACAAGTTCATCGGCGGACCCCAGGCGTCAGGGCTGCTCGTGGCCAATCGCGGCGTGTTTCGTACGGCCACGCCGGAGCGTCCGGGCGGAGGCACGGTGGACTACGTGTCGGGCTACGATCGCTCCTCGGTCGACTACGTGCGCAGGCTCGACGAGCGCGAGGAAGGCGGTACTCCCGCGATCATGGGCGACATCCGCGTGGGCGTGGCGTTCGTGGTCAAGGAGATGATGAGCGCCACGGAGCTGCGCGACCACGAGCTGGAGCTGTCGCGCAAGTCGCTGGAGCGGCTGTCGCGTCATCCGCGCATACGCGTGCTCGGACCCATTCACCTGCCGCGTCTCGCCATCCTGAGCCTCAACATCGATCGCCTGCACCACGACATCGCCAGCGCTCTGCTCGATCACCTGTTCGGCATCCAGAACCGGGCGGGGTGCGCGTGTGCAGGCCCCTACGGGCACCGTCTGCTCGGCATCGATCGAACGAGATCCGAGCAGTACCGCGCGCAGATCGCCGCTGGCATGCTCGGCGTCAAGCCAGGCTGGGTGCGCATCTCCCTGCCCTACTACGCGTCCGAAGCGGACGTGGAGTTCGTGCTGCGTGCGATCGAGTTCGTGGCAGATCACGGGCGCGACTTCGTGCCGGCGTACAGGCTGGGCTGGCGCGACGGCGTATGGCGCCACATCGACAAGCCGGTGCCGGACGTTCCCCCGATCGAGCTGACGGTGGACGCGCTGGACGAAGCAGCGCAGAGCTTTTCTGCAGGGGACTTCGAGGCGCCGTTGCGCGAGGCGCAGCTGG
Organism: Deltaproteobacteria bacterium; assembly: GCA_016218915.1. Classification (GTDB taxonomy): domain Bacteria; phylum Myxococcota_A; class Polyangia; order Polyangiales; family Polyangiaceae; genus JACRCQ01. The sequence goes on along the minus strand of JACRCQ010000028.1, from coordinate 77,165 downwards.
CATGCGAGCGGGCACGCTACTTTGCTGAGGCTGAGCGCATGGCCTCGGATCTCGCCGCGCGGTGGCTGCGCGAGGAGCCTCACTGGAACGTGCCCACAGGTAGGCCGGAGATCGACGATCTGGTGTGGTTCGACTACGTGCACACGGACGGATTGGATTGAAGGATCGGGACGCCGACGGAGCGGCGGGCAAACGGGCTCACCCCTTCTTGTAGGGCCTCAGCTTCTCGCGAAGCTCGTGGATCGTGCGGTGCAAGTGCCCCATGAGCGCCTGTACGCCCGGATCCCCCTTCATCACGTAGGTGTCGATGTCGATGATCAGCGTCGTCGTGGCAAAGATGCTGTTCAGCTCGTGATTGAGCTTGATCCCACCCAGGACTGGCATCCTGAACAGGTTGGCCAGGTCGGTTCGGTACATCGCGATCAGATCGTCGGGGTCTGACAGGTAGTTTTTCGTTTCTGCCGAGACGGTGAGCGTGGCCTTGGAGCCGAACAGGGCCGCGCCCACCATTCCCGTTCCGGTCTTGCGGTCCAGCGTGATGTACACGTAGCTCACCACAGGGTCCTTCTGGAGCTTGAACTTCACCCGCTGAAAGTCGTCATTCGCGAGGAAGGAGACCGCGATCGCTCCCTGTCGCGCCATGGCGCGCACCACTTCGCCGATCAGGATCTCGTCCTTCGATTCCCTCAGCTCGGCCTTGTGGTTGAACTTGTTGAGCAGTCCCAGCATCTCTTTCAACCTCCCTCAGCCGAGGCGTCCCCGCAGATACTTGCCCAGCGCATGGACCGTCGCCGCAATGTGCGTGGTCAAGAGCCCGTACTCGATGTTGTAGTCTTCCTTCACGTAGTCTTCGATGTTCCAGTACAGATCGACCTGCACGTACACGTAGCCGGAGGCTACGTCCGCATCCACGGAGATGGTGCCCGGCTCGGGGGACTGGATGTACCCGCTCTTGAACTCGGCCTTGAGCGCCTGCCAGATCCGCTGGAAGTCCTGCACGCGCTCGCCATAGCCGATCACCACGCTCGCTCGCTGTCCCAGGACCTTCGAGGCCATGAGCCCGCTGGTCAGGTGCTTGAGCTGCACCACGATGCGCGCCTTGGTCTGCAGATTCTCGAAACGCAGGAAATGAAACCCACCGTCGCTCGTGAGATCGATGAGCGAGAAGCCGTTGTCCAGCGTGCAGGTGATGATCGCTCCCAGCAGGACCTCGTCAATCTGCGACGCGAAGACGTTCTGGTTGTACCAATCCCAGCTCGCCTTGACGAGAGATCCAAACACCCGATCTCGCTCGTCGTCGACCGCGCGCGCCGCCGCATACGGATCCGCCGCCGGGGGCCTGTGCTGCGCCAGAAGCGGGCCAATCCCCGGATGCTGCACTGCTGGAATCCAATCCGGCATTCCCTGATACCAGATCGCGCACGTCTCCGGCAGAGCCCCCTGCACGATCTGCTGGAGCAGCTGCTGGCCCGTCATTGGACCGACCTGGCCTGCGGGCCCGCGCACGAAGAGCGCAGGCGCATCGGCCGGGGGGAGGGGAGGAAGGTTCTGGGACATCCCCGGTTTCTAGCGAATCAGGCGCCAGGACACAACAGCGCCCAGGGATGCACCGTCCAGTGGAATCTTCTGCGCCTCCCATGGGTTCATGCCCGGTGCGCATTCTCATGGTCGAAGATCACGCGGTGTTCGCCGACTCGGTGATCGAGCTGTTCCTGTCGTCTCACCACGTCGATGTCGTGCCCAGCATCACGCGCGCGAAGAGCCTAATTGAAGGAAGCAGGACCTTCGATGCTGCGCTGGTCGACCATGACCTCGAGGACGGAGATGGCACCGAGGTCGTGCGAGCGCTGAGGGACCGTGAGTTCGGCGGCCTCGTCGTGGCTATCTCCGCAAAGGAGGAAGGCAACGCGGCCCTTGTCGCCGAAGGCGCAGATGTGTCGTGCGGGAAGCTCGAGTTCCGTCGAATACCCCGGCTCCTGGAGCTGCTTCTGACTCCAGCGCCAATCGGGGCCCCTGCCATGGTCCGCGCACTGGCCGCACTGGACGGGCTGTCGGTCGGGGACGCGCTCGGGGAGTGCTTCCTGGACGACGATGTCGATGCTCGACAGCGCGCGCTCGATCGCACACTGCCTCGGCCTCCATGGCGTTTCACAGACGACACGGAGATGGCCATTGCGATCACGGAGGTTCTCGCCGAGTCCGGGCACGTCTCTCCCGTTGCTTTGGGGAGAGCCTTCGTGAGGCGCTATATGGTCGATCCCGATCGAGGATACGGCCCGGGCGCTCATCGCGTGCTGCAGATGCTACGTCGAGGCATTCCGTGGACAGAAGCCTCGTCGTCGTTGTTCGGCGGACAGGGCTCCATGGGGAACGGTGGCGCTATGAGAGTCGCACCTCTGGGCGCTTACTTCGCGGATGATCTCCTGGCCGTGATCCGCGAGGCGCGCACCTCCGCACGCGTCACCCATTGCCACCTCGAAGGGCAAGCCGGAGCCGTAGCCGCTGCGGTGGGCGCTGCGTATGCCTGCCGCAAACGCTACTGCCCTTCGTCCGTGGCCTGGATGACCCTGCTCGATCTCGCGGAGATGCTCTGTCCGCCTGGGGCCACCCGCGCAGGCCTGGGCAAGGCACGGCAGCTGGATGCCAGCACATCGCCCAGGGATGCCGCACGCGTGCTTGGCAACGGCTCAGGACTCCTTGCATCGGATACGGTGCCGTTCGCGCTGTGGTGTGCCCAGCGGCATCTCGACGACTATTCCCATGCGATCTGGTCGACCATCGAAGGGCTGGGCGACATCGACACCAACTGTGCAATAGCAGGGGGCGTGGTGGGGTCGAACGCGCCGCCGCCTGATGAATGGCGCAAGGCGCGTGAGCCGCTGCGATTCGAGTCGGACATCGAACGCGGGGGTGAGCCGCTCGCGCTGCGAGATCGTATCAGGAGCTGGTTCTGGATGCTGCGGGCCCCGAAGCGAGCGAATCGAGTGTGAGGACCCCACCGGTCCGCAGGACCTGCGTGCTGGCGAGGTGAGAATCGCGGTGTGCTATCAGATCCCGATGACGCCGTTGCAGGCGGTGGGCAGGCCGGTGGCTGTGCAGGGCAGGCTGTCCAGCTCGCTGACGCACTGGTCATACGATGCGCCGACTGTCTTCGCCGCAGAGCAGTTCAGCTGCTGTCCGGCGGATGCGATGCAGGACGCCTTGGGGCCCTGGCCGCACTTCTCTCCCCAGGTGCAGAGCTTGTCCACCAGGGCATTGCACTTCGCGACCGCGTCCCCGCCGCCGCCACCGCCCGTGCCGCCACCGCTGCCGCCGCCGCCGCCCACGCCGCCACCGCCGGTGCCGCCGGTGCCGCCCGAGCAATCCGCCTGGCACGAGGCCGGTGGTGCCATGATGCCCACAAGATCCTCGCACTTCACGGCGGCGACGCACTTCTGGCAACTGGCCGAGGTCTTCGAGCAGTCCGTGGTGCATGCGTTGGAGCATTCCTGCGTCGTCTGGCCCTTGCAAGCGCAGCCGCAGATGTAGGAGCAACCACCGGCGGCGCCGCCGCCGCTGTCGCTGCTGCACGCTACGAACGCAACCAGGGCGGCCGTGCTCATCATGGCCGCAAGCTTCTGAAGATTGATCCGCATGGTCTTCCCTTTGGTTTCAACGACTCCGATTCCGGAAACGCTAGCACGAACCGCCAGAGGACTGAATCCCGAAGTCCACCGGAACCTGGCCTCCACCTAGCGTGCCGCCCCCTGGCCGTGCTCGCCCGGCGTGCCGCGCTCGCAGGGAATTTCCTTCCGCAGGGTTACGTAGGAATTTGGGATGAGATCCCATCTGCTTGTCGCGCTCGCTTGCGCAGGCCTGGGTGCGTGCAGCGCAGGCCACCTGCAGCCCCGCGCTCCCACTCCGGGCAAGCCTCACCTCACGGTGATGACCTACAACGTGAACTATGGAATCGCGTGCGACGAGCCCACCACGGAGGCGATCGAGAAGAGCGGCGCTGACGCTGTCTTCTTGCAGGAGACGACCCCGCAATGGGAGGCATGTCTGAGAGACCGCCTGTCTGCCACCTGGCCGCACATGGCGTTCCATCATGGCCCTGGCGCTGGCGGAATGGCGGTGCTCTCCAAGCTCGCTTTCGATGACAAGGAGTCCATCCCTAGCCCGATCGGGTGGTTCCCAGGCTGGCGCGTCGTGCTGCATGCCCCCTTGGGCGACGTGCAGGTCCTCCAGGTGCACCTGCGCCCGCAGGTCAGCGACAGCGGAAGCTACGTGAGCGGCTACTTCTCCACCGGGCACTATCGCAAGGCCGAGATCGAGCAGTACGCCCCCACCCTCGACCCCAGCATTCCCGCGCTCGTGGCCGGCGACTTCAACGAGCAGAACGGCGCTGCGATCCGCCACCTTCGAGACCAGGGCTTGCGCGATGTGCTCGAGGACTTCAAGCTCGGCCCCACCTGGAGATGGCCGACCGCGCTCGGCACCCTGCGGATGAAGCTCGATCACATGTTCTACAGCACCAGGCTCTCGCCGATCGACGCGCGCGTCCTCGAAGCAGGGCGCTCGGATCACCTGCCCGTGATCGCCGTGTTCGAGGGCGTCTAGCCGCTGCATCGCCGATGCCGCACGAGCGCGGGGCTCAGAACGACGCGCTGATCGCTTCGATGAAGGACAGGATCGCAGGGCTGTAGCCGTAGTCCTGGGCCTTGGGGTCAGTCGTATTGGAAGCGCAGATCGACGCGAGCATCCCCCTGGATTCCATGCCCTTGATCACGGAGAGCACCCGTGGCGCCGGATAGGCCTTGGCCCGGTACTGCGTGGTCCCATACGCTCCCTTGTCGTCCTGGCACAGCGGGTTGTCCCCGGGGATCTGGCAGTCGCACGAGTCATCCCCCGGTGCGCAGACCCGCGGCGTTGCCAGCTCGAACACGCACGCGTACTGCAGGTCGTTGCGCAGCGGTATGGTGTACTCGTGGCCGTTGACGCTGTTCGCCGTCGGCTTGGACGCCGTGGTCGGCGCCAGCGCCTCGTTGGTGACCGGGCTCACTCCGCTGCGAGGCTTGATCGATGGGATCATCAGCGGATCCTTGGGCAGCACTCCGTGCTCCATATCTCCGAGGATCACGTCCCAAGGAATGCTTGGGCCTGGCAGATACCCGCGGGTGAGATCCTTGGGGTCGAGCGCGATGTCCGGCCAGGGGACTCCCACGATTCCGGCCAGCAGGACCTGGGAGGGGTCGCGCAGCGCCTTGGTGCAGCTCTTGCCATCCTTGGACGGCGCCGAGCAGAACAGCGGATTCACACGCCCGTCGGACAGGGTCGGCAGCGTGAGCCCTTCGACGTAGCGCGAGGGGGGGTAGAGGAAGTCGATCCCGAACCGACGCTTCTGATCGAAGCACCGCAGGTTCAGCGGGTCTTCGAGCTCGCTGTAGGCAGGAAGCGCGCAGGTCGGATCCGATTGCGCCCCTGCCTGCGCGCACGACTGGCACGCCGGGCTGCTCGGGTCGGTAGCGCACGCCGATGTGCCCCGCGGCATGTAGAACGGATTCGCTCCGCTATAGCCTTGCGCCACGATGTAGTACTGCGGCTCGTCGTCGCGGATCGAGCAGTCGTCCTCGTCGGTCAGCATCAGGATCGCTACCAGGGAGTCCTCGCGCAGGAAGTCGGCGCGCTGCACCAGCAGCGCGCTGTCCACGCCCTGCGGACCGCGGCAGCCCGTGTCGTTCGGCGCATGGACCGGATCGCACGAGATCGGCTTCATGGTCTGGTAGGGCGCCGGATCGACCAGGAACCTGTACCAGGCCTCCAGGCTCGCCTCCAGACCGCAGCCGTCCTGGCCCACTCCTTCCACAATCTTTGCGAAGTTGTCCACGATGGCGGGAATCGACGTCTCCCCCTGCGGCTTGTGCGTTCCCGTGGGGTCCCACACCAGAAACCCTTTGCTCTGGTAGGTGGAAACGCTCTTGTCAGGATCCGAAGGCGTGCGGGAGATCAGATGCGCGTTGTCTTGCATGCGCGGCGTGTAGGACCCTGGCGTTCCCGGCGCACAGGTGTCAGCGCCGTGTCCGCCGATCGAAGACGAGATCACGCCGATGTGGATGTCGAACACCGGGCCGAACTCCCGTCGCGTGCCGGTCGGACATGGATCGAGAGACTTCTCGGGCTGCATCTGGGGCGCTGCTGGCAGACCTGTATCGGTATCCACGCAAGCCGGGTTGACCAGACGTTGGGTGAGATCCGGCACGGCCTTGGCGAGGATCTCCTGCTTGTCTGCCATGCTCATCGAGTTGTCGATCATCAGGACCAGATCGAGCTTGGTGACCTTCTTCGGAAGGGTCACGACATCGCTGTCGCTCTCGCTGGCTGCATCTTCCACGGGTTGCTGCGTAGCTGCTGGCGACACCTCGTCCGAGGAGCATGCCGCGATCGTCAGTCCGCCGAACAACCCCCATAGCGCGCTGGGGACTCGCATCCTGTACCTCACGAGCAGCCTACCTGAGTCTTGCGCGATTGTCAGCAGTGTTTCCCTTGGGGCAGGCAGTAGGGTATCCTCTTGTGAGCAACAGGTGGTCGTTGGGGAGAAGTCGATGAGAGAAGCGCTCTACGCACGGTGCCGGATCCTGATCGGGGTCATGTTGGTGTTCTCGATGCTCGGATGTGGGGACTCGAGCGACTCCCCTGCATCCCAGGAGACGTGTGAGGCGAACACCACGCTCTGCGGCAGCTCCTGCGTGGACCTGAAGTCGGACCACGGCAACTGCGGTGCGTGCGGCACGACGTGCAAGCAAAGTGAGGTCTGCGCCCTGGGCTCGTGCGGCTCCTCGTGCCCGGAGCACACCACAGTCTGCGATGGATCGTGCCGCGACCTGCGCCTCGACATGGCCAACTGCGGAGCCTGCAACAAGGTCTGCCCCAAGGGCCAGGCCTGCTTCTCCGGAAAGTGCGCAGTCCCGTGCACCGGAGAGCAGATGGACTGCGGTGGAAAGTGCATCGACATCCTGAGCGACGAGCTCAACTGCGGCGCCTGCGCCAACGCCTGTGGGCAAGGGAAGATCTGCAGCATGGGAGCGTGCGTCGACGAGTGCCCTGCAGGCCAGACCAAGTGCGGTTCCTCATGCGTGAAGCTCGACATCAACCCGCAGAACTGCGGCAAGTGCGGCAACAAGTGCGGTGCTGAGCAGATGTGCTCCCAGGGGGCCTGCGTGGCCGAATGTCCCACAGGGGAGAAGAAGTGCGGCAGCTCGTGCATCGACGTGCAGACCGATCCGGACAACTGCGGCGCATGCTACGTGTCGTGCACCGGAAGCGCGACGTGCATCGCTGGTGCGTGCACCTGCCCAGCCGGCATGACCGACTGTCAGGGCACCTGCGCGGACCTGCTGACCGACCCCTCCAACTGTGGCGGCTGCAATCTGCAATGCGCTTACTCCGCAATCTGCGACAACGGCACGTGCTCGTGCGCTGCTGGACACCAGCTCTGTAGCAGCGGCTGCGAGGACCTGATGACTTCGCAGATGAATTGCGGCTCCTGCGGGCACAGCTGCTACGCGGAGAAAAAGGACAAGTGCTCGGGCGGTGTCTGCACGTGCAACCTGGGCAACACCGACTGCGGCACATCCTGCACCAACCTGCAGAACGACCCGTCGAACTGCGGCGTATGCGGCAACAAGTGCGACAAGTCCGCGCCCACCTGCTCCCAGGGCGCGTGCATCTGCCAGGCCGGCTTGCTGGTGTGCAACGGCGTTTGCCTGGACGTACAGTCGAACAATCAGCACTGCGGGGCGTGTGGCAATGCCTGTACGTCCGGGTCGTACTGCAAGTCGGGCAAGTGCGACCCCTGCGGCGCCGATCCCGACGTCCTTTCCTGCTCCGGCGTGTGCACCAACGTGGGAACCGACGAAGCGAACTGCGGCTCCTGCGGGCACGCCTGCGCGTTGCACGAGTTCTGCCAGTACGCCATCTGCACGCCAACTTGCCCGTCCTGGATGACGATGTGCAGCACCTGTGCGGACCTCCAATCCGACTCGGACAACTGCGGCTCTTGCGGAAGCGCGTGCACTTCTTCCCAAGTCTGCTCCAAGGGTTCGTGCGTGCAGCAATGCGCTCCCGGACAGACCCCTTGTGGAAAGGATTGCGTCGATCTCTCCAGCAACCCGGACAACTGCGGCACCTGCGGTCATCCGTGCCCTATGCCCTATTGCAAGGCGGGCCAGTGCGCTGCCATCGAGATCTCGCGCGTGAGCGCCGGACAGGGGCACTCCTGCGCTGTCCACGTCGATGGCTCGGTGTGGTGCTGGGGCGCCAATGACACAGGACGTCTCGGGGACGGCTCCACGCTGGAGAAGCACAAGCCCTCGAGGACCGTCGGGCTCTCGACCGCAACCGACGTCTGCGCCGGGGGCGGACAGTCTTGCGCGCGTCTGTCGTCCGGGCAGGTCTGGTGCTGGGGCGCGAACGACTCGGGCCAGCTCGGCACCGGAAGCAGCTCACCATCCAGCCTGGTCCCGGTCCAGGTCAGCGGGATCAGCAGCGCGATAGGCATCTCGTGCGGGGTGAACCACGCGTGCGCAGCGCTGCAAGACGGCAGTGTCTGGTGCTGGGGTTCGAACGGCTACGGCCAGCTCGGCGACAACACCACGACCAACAAGAACCTGCCCACCAAGGTGGTCAGCTTGACAGGCGCTGTGCAGGTGTCCGCGAGCGATCACACGTGCGCCCGCACCGGCGACGGCAGCGTGTGGTGCTGGGGCAAGAACGCTTCGGGGCAGGTGGGCGATGGCACGCTATCCAATCAGCCGAGCCCCAAGAAGGTGGCCGGGCTCACAGGGCTTGGCGGCGTAGCAGCCGGACTGGACCATAGCTGTGTGATGATGTCCGACGGCACCGCGCGCTGCTGGGGGGACAACTCCAAGGGGCAGCTGGGCAACGGCACCAACAACTCGAGCGGCACGCCCGTGGTGGTCCAGGGCATATCGCAGTCGATCGAGCTCTCGAGCTTCGGCTATCACTCCTGCGTGCGCCGCAGCGACAACTCAGTGTGGTGGTGGGGCAAGACCCCGGCGAAGCTGCAGACGATCGCGGCTGCCTCGCAGGTCTCTGCGGGCGGCACCCACTCGTGCGCCGTGCTCGCGGACAAGAGCGTGGTCTGTTGGGGGTTCAATGGCCATGGGCAGATCGGGGACGGCACGACGGTGAATCGGGCGGATCCGGTGGCGGTGGTGTGGCAGTGATGGTATCGATTTCCGGTTGAAACAACGCAACCAGGTACAGGCCTCCGCAGACGTGTTCAAGGCCCTCTCGGACCCGACACGGCTGCAGCTCGTCGCGCTGCTCGGCAGCCGCACACCGGAAAAGTGCGGTCATGATCCGTGCGGCTGCGGGTCCCTGTGCGTCAACGCGCTGGCGCGGAAGCTCGGCGTCACGCAGTCCGCGGTTTCGCAGCATCTGCGGGTCTTGAAGCACGCGGGGCTGGTCCGGGGCGAGCGTCGGGGCGCGTTCGTGCACTACTCGTTGGACGAGCGCGGGATCGCCGCCTGCGTGGCGTCGTTGTGCGAAGTGCTGAACGTCACCCTCCCGTCAAAATGATCTGATCCTCCCGTCGACGTGATCGGACCCTCCGGGGCCGATGCCCCTTGCGCGTCCGGTCGTGAAGACATATTAGTAGATGCGCATATGCTGTCTTGCGTGCCAACGCTGTCCATGCTGTCTCAAGCAACCCACGAGAGGTGACCCATGACCCATCCACACGAGCAACCCGCTGGAAACGAAGAGAGTGAGCAGTCTCTCAGGAGCGAGGAGGATGCCCGGATCCTGGCAGAGCTCGCCCGAGCTCAAGGCCACGTCCCCATCCCGCTGCCGCTGGTCGCCAAGCGACCCGGGACCGTGGCGACCCTGATCGCCCACAAGAACCAGATCATGGAGGGAGGCCCCCTCACCCAGAAGGAGCGGTCGTTGATCGCGCTGTCCAGCGCGGTCGCGGTGAAGTCGACCGAATGCATCCGCGCCCATGCGGCTCACGCCCGCAAGGCAGGGGCCACCGAGGACGAGGTCGTTCAAGCCGTGCTCATCGCCGGCTTCGTGTGTGGTATGTCCCCCATACGCGCCGCGTACCAAGGGCTCCCTCGCGAATGATGCAAGCAGGTTCACCGGTCGTGCAGCCGTCTCTCACCGAGCTGTTCTTGTCGTTTCTTCGGCTGGGAGCGGTCTCCTTCGGTGGCCCTGCGATGGTGGCGTACATCAAGACGCTCGCGGTGAAGCGAAAAGGTTGGGTGTCCGAAGACGAGTTCAAGGGCGGCGTCGCGCTCTGCCAGGCGATCCCAGGCGCAACGGCGATGCAGTGCGCCGCGTACGTCGGGTGGAAGGCGAGAGGGTTTCGCGGAGCCGCGGCAACCTACGTGGGCTTCGGACTTCCGGCCTTTGCCCTGATGCTGGCGCTGTCGATCGCGTACCAACGCGCTGCAGGCATGCCAGCGGTTGCTGGCGTGCTCGCAGGGCTTCGGGCGATTGTCGTTGCGTTGATCGCCCATGCGGCGTGGTCCTTTGGTCGCTCGACGATCAAGTCGTCGGCGGACGCAGCAGTGGCGGTGGCGACCGCTTCTGCGTTCCTGCTCGGCGCCAATCCGATGCTGACCGTTGCCGGGGCAGCGCTCGCTGGGACGCTGCTCTTGCGCGGGGCGGTCGACGATGGGAAGCGTGGGTCGCGCCCCTTGGCCGGTTGGAAGACAACGATCGCGCCCTTGTCCATGGTCCTCTTCGGCGCGTGCTTCGTCGTTGCTGCGTTTGCTGTGGAGCCGAAGCTTGGGCGGCTCGGCCTGGTCATGTTGAAGACCGATGCCATGGCGTTTGGCGGAGGCTTCTCTGCTATACCTGTGATGTTCCACGAGGTCGTCGACGTGCGCGGGTGGCTACCGAGCCAGACCTTCCTCGACGGCATAGCGCTGGGGCAGGTCACTCCTGGGCCGATCGTGATCACCTCCACGTTCGTGGGCTTTCAGACTGCAGGGTACCTCGGGGCAGTGGTCTCGACGGTCTGCATGCTTCTCCCATCGTTCCTGGTGCTCGTCCTTGCGGAGCCGTGGTTCGATCGCCTGCAGGGCTCAGCCTTGTTCCGCGCAGGCGTGCGTGGGGCGCTGGTATCGTTCGTGGGGCTGCTGGTGTCGACTACGCTCCAGTTCGCCAAGGCGGTTCCCTGGAACGTGCTGACGGTCGTGATTGCGGTAGCGTCCCTGGTCGCGCTTCTGCGCAAGGTGAACGTCGTGTGGGTCGTTGGCGCTGGCGTGGTGATATCGGCGGTGTCTACGAGGCTGTAGAGATCGACGTGTCACGGAGTGCCAATCACGCTCTGGAGCTCCCGGGCAGGGCGGGTTGGGGCCCCACAACGCCTTGACCTGCCTTTTCCCTACGCCGTGCCTCCACGATCGACACGACCACGGAGCCGCCGAGCAGCAGGGCTATCACGCAAAGGGACAGGACCGCAGGAATCTTGACCAGATCGACCAGGGCCATCTTGGCACCGACGAACACCAGGACAGACGCGAGGCCGAGCTTGAGGCGCGAGAACTTGTCGACCATGCCCGCAAGCAGGAAGAACAGCGACCGGAGCCCGAGGATCGCGAAGATGTTCGAGGTGAACACCAGAAACGGGTCCCGGGTCACGGCAAAGACAGCCGGAATCGAGTCCAGTGCGAAGACCACGTCGCTGAGCTCCACCAGGACCAGCGCCACGAGCAGCGGCGTGGCGAGCAGGCGCGCACCGCTGCGAACGAAGAACTTGCCTCCGTGCAGGCGCTCCGATGAGGGAATGACGCGACGCACGAGCTTCATGCTCCAGCTCTTGGTGAGATCGCCGGACCCGGCTCGCTCGCGAAAGAGCTTGAAGCCCGTGAAGACCAGGAAGGCTCCGAACACGTAGATCAGCCAATGGAAGCGCTCGAGCATGGCGACGCCGGCAAAGATCATCGCAGCGCGCAGGATCAGCGCGCTCAGGATGCCCCAGAACAGCACGCGGTGCTGGTGGAGCGCAGGAATGCCGAGCGAGGCGAAGATGACGACGAACACGAAGATGTTGTCGACCGACAGGCTCTTCTCGATCAGGTACGCGGTGAGGAACTCGACGGCGGGGCGCGACCCGAACTGCCACCAGATCAGGCCGTTGAACACCAGCGAAAGCGCGATCCACACCAGGCTCCAGCCGAGCGCCTCCTTGAACCTCACCTCGTGGGCGTTGCGGTGAAACACGCCCAGGTCGAGAGCGAGCATGGCGATGACGAAGACGCCGAAGCCGATCCAGAGAGCGGGACTACCGATGCCTGCGAGCTGCATGACGTCTTCTCCTGGGGGATGCGATCAAGGGGCGGGGAGGCGAGGGCTAGCGGAGCATGGGGTGCCGATCGAGCGAGGAGCGTTCCGTACGGGCGCGGGCCGGCTTGGGCGAGGGCGACGAAGCCTGGTTGTCCGGCGCCTGCGCAGTGACCACGTCATTGGGGGACGTTTCATCCGACTGGCCCATGCCGGTCGACATGCATCCGGACAGCGCGAGAGCGCCGGAAGCGATGAACAGGGAGAGGATGAACGGTTTCATGAGCGTATCCCTCTTGGGATTGGATGGGTTGCGTTTCGTCGGGACGCCAGCGCGACAATCTGCGCTTCGGTCCGCTGACGAGTCATATCTGGGTATCGATTGCATGTAGGTCAACTGAGATAGTCACGACACGATCGTTCGAAAAAACGGAAGTGGCGGTGGCTTGGTCCTTCCTTGCGCAGCCCCGCGCCCACGCAGCAGCGAGCGCCGCGTCTTCCACCTTCGACAGGCATGACCAGGTCGGGTCGCTCCACGCAGCGCGGGGCACCTTGGTGTGGAAGCCAGGAATCTTCTCTGGAACAGGATGCGTGCCGGAAGGACACAGCTTTCCCTCGTCCTCGGATACGGCTGTGCGAAGCAGGGACGCTGGTCGGCGCCGGGGTTGCCATACAGGGTCATGGGTGTATATTTGGGGGTATGCCGAAGATGCAGGTCTACCTGCCCGACGAACAGTACAAGAGAGCCAAGGCTCGCGGCGGCGGGCTGAACGTTTCGGCCATCCTGCAAGCGGCGCTCGCTCAGGAGCTTGACCGGCTCGACCGGCTCGATGCCATGGGGGATGCGGTTCAAGCCTACGAGTCGGAATTCGGCGCCTTTACCTCCGGCGAGTTGGCAGAAAGGGAGCGCCTCGACAAGGCTGCCGCCCGCAAGACCGCTGGCCGTCGACGTCGCGTGAAGGCGGCATGATCCGGTGGTTGTTCGATGCAGGAGCGCTGATCGCTCTGGACCGAAACGATCGCGCGATGTGGGCGCGGTTCGCCCTGGCGCACCACAAACAGATTCCGATCATCACGCACGGCGCAGTGGTTGGCCAGGTGTGGCGAAAGCCTCCCCGGCAGGCGAGACTCGCACAGGCGCTGCGGGCCATCGAGGTACGTCCGCTGGATCTGGAGCTGGGGAAACTCGCCGGCCGGATTCTGGCGACCTCCCGGACTGCAGACGTCGTGGATGCTGCATTGGTGGCATTGTGCAGGCGGGGGGATCGCGTGTACACGAGCGATCCTGACGACCTTCACGCGTTGGCGACGGCAGCCGGGCTCGACGTAGAAGTCGTCATGACTTGATGAGGCGGGGATCGCCCGCTCACTGGCGTCCCGGAGCAGACAGCGCGACAATGCCGCCGAAAACCCGGTCAGGCTCGACCGCCATCACGTCGCCGTGATGCCCCCCCTGCACCACCATCATCTCGCAATGCGGAAATGCATCACAGACGCGCTGCCCCATCGGCAAAGGGATGAAACCATCGCTGGCGCCGTGGACCACGAGCACCGGCGCATCCACGTTGGGGGCCTTGGAGAGCGTGTCGAACCGATCCCTCACGATCAGGCTGACCGGAAAGATGGGAGGGGCTGAGCGCCGCGCCATGTCGACAATCGACGTGTAGGGGCTCACGAGCGCGACTGCGCGGTAGCGGGCACGGCGCGCCATCTCCGTCGCGACGCCGGTCCCGAGGGAATGCCCGACCAAGACCATGCGATCTCGCGCTACTCCGCGAGCAAGGACTGCTTCGATGACCGCATGCGCATCCGCATAGAGCCCTTGCTCCGTCGGGCCGGCTTCTGCCTGCGACAAGCCGTATCCACGGTACTCTGCGAGGACGACGCCCAGCCCGCGTCGGAGCAGCTCGCGGGCGATCCAGACGTCGTGGCCCATCGTCTCGCCGTTGCCGTGGAAGTACACTGCGACCGGTGCGCCCTCTTGCCCGCGGAACATCAGGGCGCGCACATTGACGCCATCCGAGGCGCGAGCTTCGATCAACTCTGCGCCTGCAGGCACATCCGAGGGGAACTGGGCAGGGGCGGGGTAGAGAAGATTCCTGTAGAACAGCGCGGCCGCCAGGACCGTAATCGAGTACGGAACGATCGCCACTGACGCGAACGCGAGCAGGATGCGGCGAAGCAGGCGGCGTCGTGGGTTCACCGGTCCATCCTATCCCATGGCAGGACTCGCCGGGCGAGGGGATGCCTCAATGCGGCTACTCCCTACGTTCAAGCCTGGCCTTTGCAGTGGCAATCGCTTCGTGGAACCGCTCGCGCAACACTTCACGGGGCGGCAACGCAGTCAGGTACTCCGCCACGTGGATACCGCTCTTGCCCAGGTCAAGATACTCGACCGTCTCGCGCTTCTTGCCGGCGCACAGGATGATGGCGACCGGAGCTTCTTCGCCGGGCTGGCGCTCATTGCGGTCCAGCCAGCGCAGGCAAAGCTCGACCTGTCCAGCGTCCCCAGGCTTGAAGTCGCCGATCTTCAGCTCGATCACGATCAGGCGACGCAGCCGGCGATGGAAGAACAGCAGGTCGATGTAGTAGTCGTCGCCATCCAGGGTGATGCGCTTCTGCCGCTCGACAAAGGCGAACCCGGTGCCGAGCTCGAGCAAGAAGCGTTCGATCTCCCGTAGCAACGCTGCTTCGAGGTCCTTCTCGCTGAACGTGTCGCGCAGCCCGAGGAAGTCGAGGAGGTACGGATCCTGGAATACGAGGTCGGGCGGGAGCTTGTCGCCGTCCCGAAGCGCGCCGAGTTACTCGCGGATGCACCGTGATCAGGAGCGCGAAATGGGTCCAGCTCAATTGTCGTATCAGCGATACGACAATTGCCGCGTCCGGGAACGCCTCAGCGAACTGCAGCATCCGGCGAAGGCTCTTCTCCCCGAACCCGCGGCCGAACCGCTCTTCCAATTGTCGCAGCAGTGCTGCGACGATCTCCGCCCCGTACTCGGCCCGTTGTTCCTTCAGCACATCCTGCCGAATGCGCGCGCCGATCTGCCAGTAGAGCGTCGTCAAGGCGGCGTTCGCGGTCTGGGAGACCTGGTGCCGCGCGGCCTCGATCATACGACCTACTTCGGTAGCGAGCGAGGACGTGGCGACCGCCAACGGGCGAGCGACGACGACCGTGGCCAGCGCGTTGACAGGCCTTTGGCGCCTATTCGCAGCGACCTTCTTCCTGCCCTTGTGCCGTGGCTTCGCGATCATGTGCACCCTGCATACCGCCGCATCTCGACGGCGGGAAGGGAACTCATCAAGTCCGGCATCCCGGAGAATTGCTTCCGAACAGCCTTCCCAAGAGCTGCGCGCATTGAGCTAGCCTACGCGGGTTCAGCCTGATTGGCTGCCAGAACACGGCCCTGGTCCTCAAGGGCCCGTCAGGGTTGAACGCACTCTCTTCACCGACCGTGTTACGCTTCGCTTCGGTGGCGGGATGGGTAGACAGCGAAAGTCCTCGTGGTTGACTATCGCACTCACGGTGTTGCTCGCCGCGCTACCCGTGGCGCAGATCGCTCCCGTATCCTCCCTCGCGCGCCACATCCCGCCAACAGCCAGCACGGCAGGTATTGCCGCCATCATTCTGCTTGCGACGGCGAAGGACCCGGCGGCCGGTGTACGGGCAGGCGTTACGTGCTGCCTGAGCGCCACCTGGATCGCGTTGGCCGCGTACCCGGTGCTCCTCGATCTCCTCTGCACGGGACCGGTTCAGTACATGGGCGGTGGTGGAGCCATTTCGGTGCCGGGTATGTTCGTGATGATCATCCCGCTTCCCGGCTTGACCTGGCTAGCGCTTTTCAAACTCTCACGATTCGTTCCTCAAGGCGCGCTTCGAGCATGCCGATTCGTCCTTCCCCCTCTGTTGATTGCAGCGATCGCCATCGCATTGGTTCTTCCTTGGCTCGTGCTCAGGACTCGGCTCGACGAGCATCGCGTGGAGGCCGATCGGTACATCGACAGCCTGCCTGGTTCTCTCCTGTTCGTATCCGAAAAAGCTGGGTTCATCGCGACGCCCGAAGCTCGCGCAGAGGTGCTCGCTGCGCTCCCATCAGCGGCGCAGGTCGCTCCACATGAACGACCGAAACTGAAGAACAAGGGGCCCGACGCGGTCGCCGTCCTGCTGCTTCGCTGGGATGAACGTCACGGACTGGTCTATTGCACCTGGGCAGGATGGGAACAGATGCGTCGGCACGTGTTCGATCGCGACCTGCGGCCCGTGGATCGATTCGACTTCACATCGGTCCTTGATGCCATCACCGTGCCTACCAGTTGGCTCTGGGGAGGTCCGCTGGTGGCGTTGCTCGCCGTCGGCGCGATATCGATGAGCGTCATCAAGCGACCGCCAAACCCGGAGAGCTCTCCCTTCGGGCACGCGCCCCTTCACGCTGGCCTTCTTGCTGTGGTTCTGGTGGGCTCCGCGCCGCTCATAGGGGCGTGGTGGTTTGGATTCCGGTGACGGCGGTCCCCGACGGGCCCTAGAAAAAAGCCTCGCCTCGGCCGAAGCCGAAAACGAGGCATTCTCCGTCGAAATGGTCGGGGCGAGTGGATTTGAACCACCGACCCCTTGACCCCCAGTCAAGTGCGCTAACCAGGCTGCGCTACGCCCCGAACCATCATCCGGGCTGCCCCGAACGACTCGCGGAACCTAGTCCAATCCCGACCCGTTGCAAGCACAATCTGATCAACGCGACGAATTCGGAGCCGGCGCCTGGGATGCCCACGCACCCACCCACGCTTGCGCCGCCCCCCGAAGCGATCGCACCCGCACCACGTATGCCCCTGCCTCCCGTACGCACACGGGCCCATCCCGCCCGAGCAACAGCGGCGCCCCGCTCTTCACCCGCCCCGCTTCTGCACCTGTCCCAGGCTCCACCAGCACCACTTCCATCGGCGTGCCTGCTGGCTGCGCTGCCACGCCCACCCGAACGCACGCGTTGCGCCCCAGATTCACCTTCACCTCAGCCGCTTGCGTCGGCGTGACCGCCATCGATCCGCCCGTCGTCAGCACCCGGCTCATCCCTGGCGCACATCGGCTCCCGAGCTGCTGCAGCTGCGCTTCTCCCTCGAGCGACGCAGCGATGTCGCTCGCACACCCGCGATCAAGCTCGAACGGCAATGCGGCGCCGCCGTCCGCATCCTCCACCGCGAGAATGGACGCCGAAGGAGCTGCGCTCGCACTTGCCTTGGACGCCGCGCTGCGATTGCACCCTGCAAGAGCCTTCGGGCCTGCTGCTGGCGCGTTGCCACACGCCCCTGGGGCCATCAGCAGGGGTAGGCCTGCAGCCAAGAGCAACACGACGGACATCCAAGCTCGCACCGTGCCCCGCTAGCAGAACGGTGCGGGCGCATCAACGAAACCCGCGTGCATTGGCGTGCCATGGGGGTGCGGCGGGGTGCAGTGGGTCTTGTAGGGGCACGCCACTGGCGTGCCCTCCGGCGATTCCAGTGCGTCAGGGCGTGGTCGGCGTGGTCGAAGCCACGCGCGTGGCAGCGGCTTCTGCCTTGTTTCTCGACGAGGTCACGGCCTTGTCGGCAGCGTACGAAAGCTCAGGGGTCACCACCGAGCTCGGCAACGGCAGCTTGGGCACGATCAGGATTTCCGAACGCAGGATCGTGTGCGTCGCGTCGACCGGGATCAGCCTCCAGGAAGCACGGAAATCGTTCACGTTGCCCTGCTGCATCGTGCTCTCGATGATCTCCGTTCCGTTGGCCTGCTTCTGCGGCGCCGTGAACCTCGTCACTGCCCAGACCGTCGCTGCACCGTGGAGGATCGGCACCTGAAGATAGACGTCGGTGAAGTCCTTGTTGCGCTGGACCACGCGGCTTCGCTTGAAGCCTGGCATGAAGTCCTGGTAGTGCGCGTAGTCCAGCACGACCTTGCGAACCTCGGCGAGCGGCGCATTGACGAAGATCTGCGCGCCACCGGTTCGAATCGCTGCGTTGGATGGCAGGTCAAACCGCTCGGCCGTGCGTGAGTCGCGAAGCCGGGTCGCATCCGCAGCCGTATCGGCTGAAGCGCAGATCGGCAACGCCAGCACGGTCGCTACGCTCAAAGCTGCTGCCAGGAAGCGGATCGTTCGGTTCATGCGTCGTTCCTCGTTTCAGAGTACGGCCACCACGTCAGAGTCTTTGGGGGCGACCGCCTTCGACCGGGACACGTTGCACACAGCATGCCGCAGTCCTTGGCTTTGCGCCAGAGGGTAGCACTAGCGATTTCATCGAAGTTCTCCGCGGTTCGCCGCGGGTGCGCGCACTTCGGTTCACGTCGGGGTTCCGCCACCTGTCGTTCTACGGCAACACCCCTGGTCGCTCCCCAGTGTCAACGAGTGCCAACAGCTTTTCGCCCTTGGTCAGAATCGGGACGGAAGGTGTCAGGGTTCACCCACCCGGCTGGGTGGACCCGGCGCTCTCTGTCCGCCCAGGTTCGGATCGTCCATGGGCGCCATCCGGCAGTTGCCCTCAAAGTGGACGCCCTTGTCGATGAAGATGCTTGGAGCGTGAAGGGAAGCGTTGACCCTCGACGGAACGTAGAGCTCGATCGAATTCCGGGCCCGGATGTTCCCCCGCACTGTTCCGCCGCGGATGATCACGTTCGCTACGTCGATCTCTGCATCGACTTCGGCCCCTTCGCCCACGATCAACGTGTCATCGCTGCGAATCTCGCCTGAAAACTCACCGTCGATCCGCACGCGCCCGTCAAAAAGCAGCTTGCCCTCGAAACGCGTTCCGCGTCCCATCAGGGCGGTGATCTCCGAAGCCGGTAGCGAGGCAGCAGCCACGTCCCCGCAACTACCCCGAGCCCCGCGTTGTGGCAACCCGTTCCACGCCGGCTGGAAAAGCGTCGACGAGCGGAAGCAGCAACCAGGAGCATGCACCGACCGGGTCGGTGGAGCCGCCGCGCGGACGCAACCGGGGCCTGACCTGGGTCGGTGACCATCGCGAAACGGTCCCGTCAAGATCCGAACACCGACGCCGATCCGCGTCCGTCAAAGGGGGAACGCGGGCGGACTTCGTGAAAAAAAACCTCGTGCAATCAAAGGGTTAAAAAGGACTTGCTCCGGGCTTGCTTCCTGCATAAGCCATGGGCCGCTCGCTGACATCATGCGTGCCCGCCTCGCGGGCGCTGCGTTGACGCACTCATCGAGACGTGCGAGTCGGCGTTGGATTCTGGAGTCAGGTGAAGAGAGGCAAACGATGCGGTCCAAGTACCTCGTGATGGCCGTCGCGGCTGCAGCCGCCCTGGTGTCGACGACAGCATTTGCGCAGGGCGATCAACCACCTGCACCTCCTGGAACAGCCCAGCCTGCGCCTGCGGCGCCTGGGATCAGCGGGACGTTCGGCGGCACGGTTGCACCGACAGGTGCGGCAGTACCTGGGCAGGACACGTCGCAGTCGCAGCCCAAGCCTGAAGAGAAGAAAGCTGAGCCGGTCAAGCTCCCGTGGCACGGGTCGACGTTCTTCGTTTCCCAGTACGCCACGACTCAAACGGTTGGGATCGGCGGTGACTACCAGAGCTCGAACCCGTTGTACGCGTACTGGATCGTGTTCGCACCCCGCTACTACGTCTACGAGGACGACAAGCAGGCGGCCATGATCCGCATGCGTTTCGACGTGACGCTCGAGGCGACGAATTCGGACGCCACGACGCGAAAGCATGAAGCCGAGTTCGGCAACATCTGGTTGCTCGGTGGCTACTCCCGAACCGTGTTCGAGTCAGGTGACTGGAAGACCAAGCTCAGCACCGGCCCCCGCGTGCTGTTCCCGACGTCCAAAGGCCAGTGGAATGCCGGCACGCGCCTGATGCTCGGCTGGAGCGCTGGCGCTTCCCAGAACATCCCGCTGGCCGGCAAGAAGAGCACCTGGTTCCCTGGCATCAACGTCAACGCGTCGGCTGCCTACACCAAGTACATCAACCAGTCGACTACCCCGCAGAATTCCGACTTCGAACGGCAGGTTCAGGACACTGGCGGTCGCGTGTTCACCAGCAACCAGTTCAGCCCCACTGCGCTGACGAATCATCAGGTCATGGCGATCGTGGGCGAGGATCTGCAGATCCACGAGAAGCTGACCTGGACCACGCTGTACTACTGGATCATGAACTGGGCCTACACGTTCCCGCAGGACACCCAGGTCGCTTTGCCGACCGGCAATTCTCCGGTCGGGCATGTCGACAATCCCCAGAATTTCAAGGTCAGCACCTGGTTCTACACCACGGTAGACTACGAGCTCATCCCTGAGGTCTCCCTCGGATTGGGCTACTACAACTGGACGAGCCAGATTGGCCCGGACGGAACCCGGCGGAACCCGCTCTGGAGTCCGGATGCGGTCGTGTTCTTCGACGTGACGGCCAACCTCGACGAGTTGTACTTGACGATCGCAGGCCGCAAGCCGGCCAAGGACGACGCCAACGACACCAAGAAGAAGATGGCGTTCAACCAGAACCGTCAGGCAGCGCGCCAGGCCATGCTCGGCACCAGCGCCAACAACCTGATGTTCGCCTGGTAGCGGTCCAACCTCCCCCGTTTCTTCCTCCACTTGCCTGCCCCAGCGCAGGCTTGTTGGTAAGTTTGGCGGACGCCCTGGAACGTGGTCTACTTGTGCCGTGGCCAGATCCAGGTTCCTGCTCTCCAAGCTCCTTGCTCCAACCCTGATCGCATCCGGCTTGTGCCTGGTGACCGCATTCGCGTCAGCCCAGGACAAGAAGAACGACGAGCCATGCGTCCCAGGCAAGCCCTGCGCAGCAGCGACGCCGGATCCACCGGCCAAGAAGCCGGTCCACCATCGTGCGGCCAAGGCTCACGCTGCCAAGCACAAGGTCGACGGCCCGCTCGCGGTCTGGCCCGGCTTCCGCATGCTCCCCAACGGCGGCTCGGAAGTCGTGGTGCAGCTCAACCGCACCGTGCAGCCCCAGGTGATCAAGGGACCGTCCACGCTGACCTACATCCTGCCTGGCTTCCACGTGCCCGTGCACAACAACACGCACTCGTTGATGACCCAGTACTTCAACACGCCGGTGGCCGATGCGCGCCTGACGCAGACCAAGGACGACGTCCGGCTGACGATCGTTCTGCGCTCGCCTGCGGAGCCCAAGGTGCATCTCACCGAGAACGACGGTGGCAAGTCCTTCGAGCTGCAGATCGAGTTCCCCAAGGGCGACTATCACCCTGAGATCCACGACATGCACGGGCCGAACAACGAGTACCACAAGGCAGATCGCGGCCATGCTCCTGAGCCCGGCCCGCCGCCTCCCATGAAGCCGAAGCGATCGCGCGCGTCCCGCGCGCCGCACGGTCCTCCTGCTCCCTGATCGCGGTGCGTGCACGCGCGACCCTGATCCTGTGCGCAGCTTGGATCGCC
This sequence comes from Deltaproteobacteria bacterium, assembly GCA_016218915.1. Taxonomy (GTDB): domain Bacteria; phylum Myxococcota_A; class Polyangia; order Polyangiales; family Polyangiaceae; genus JACRCQ01. Next base: position 55,475 of record JACRCQ010000028.1, on the reverse strand, counting down.
GCCTCATCCTGGACCCAGGCTGCAGACGCTGGCGATTCGCCGGATCGTGTCGACTTCCGCGCAGACCGTGCGACGCTCGATCCTGATCGCGGCACCGTCGAGCTCACCGGGCAGGTTCGCGCAACCTGTGGTCGCTATCGCCTCGCCGCAGATCGCCTTCGGATCGATGCGTCCGCGGAGCAGGTGGAGGTGACCGGGCCAGCGTCGGTCGTGCTTTGCCCTTGCGCCGATGCACCTGTCTCGGTCGGCTTCGAGAGCGCAACGATCCGCCCGCCCTCGGATCTCGTGCTCAAGTCCCCGCGTCTCAAGCTCGGGGACACGACCGTGCTCGTGCTGCCCGCTGCCTGGCTGCGGGGACCGGATCAGGTCGGGCTGCTCCCACCCCGCATCGCGTGGCGTGGGGCAGACGGTCTGCTGCTCGGCCCTGGCTTCCACCTGCCGTGGCCTGAGGATCCGGCAGGGCTCGCATCCCTCGATGTATACCTATCCGGATATGTGAAGGGAGGGGCAGAGCTCACCGCCGACCTGCGGACTTCACGCACTTCCAGCAGGCTGCGTCTGGATCGGATGCATGGCGACCTGGCCGAGGTCCTCTCCTCGGGCGCAGCAGGGCAGGGGGCTGGCGTGGTGTCCTGGTCTGCGAACCTGGCTCGAGGCGATCGGGCGACGCGCGGCCTGATCGAGCTGGAATCTGCTGCAAGGCGCTACGACGAGCTGCGCGCTCAGGTCGCAGCTCGTCCTTTCGGCTCGCTTGCCCTTGCGACCGGCGTCGAAGTCTGGGCGGCGCGTCCTTCGCAGGGCGCTCTCGCGTTCGGCCCCATGGCATCGGCCTCTGCCGGTGGCTCGATCGCAACGATTGGCGCGTGGGACATCGGCCTTTCGACGCGCGTACTATCCGAACCCGGTGGCAGCGCGACGCAGCTTTCGCGCGCAGCGGCCGGGGCCGAGCTCGACGCGACCGCAGGGCCCGTGGCGCTGTCATGGATGACGCGATCAAGCGCAGCGGCGCTGGTCGTCGATGATCGCGACGTCTCCGACCTCGCAGCGCTGACCGGCGTGCGCGGAGCCCTGCCGCTGTCCCGAAGGTATGGCCCCTCCGAGCATTCCCCAGTGCACGCGATCGAGCCGTTCGTGCAGGCCACAGCCACGGCCGCGCGCTCTTCGTGGGCCGCTTGGCTCGCCGCGGATCGTGTGCCCGCCCTGGCGATGGGGCAGCACTGGATCAGCTCTGGAGGATTTCGGACCACGCTCGGCCCAGCAGGGGGTGCGGCCTGGCTCGATGCGGAGATCGCTGCTGGCGCGGTGGGACAATGGCAGCAGCGCGCACCGGCTCCAGCCGTGCTCGGCCAGCTCACGCTCGACACCCATGTGTTGGGCTTGAAGTCCCAGGGCGCAGGGCTCCGGGAGAACCAGAGGATGCAGGGCGTGATCCTCGCTCGAGCGCGGATCGGCGCTGCCCGGAGCGTGCACCTGGCACCGCGCATCGCGCACCGGGGTGACCTGGATCCGATGACGGCGCGAGCCTTGACTTCGGCGGATCCGTACGCGATCGGCGGGACGTGGCTCGACCGTGCCGGCACATCCGTGGGTGCAGACGCAGTGGTGCCCGTGGGAAGAGGCTACCGTCTGTTTGGGGGCGCAGATGCCGACGCGACCGATCGGACGTGGTTGGGGTCACGCGGCGGGGTGATGTACGAGCACCCGTGCGGGTGCCTGGCCGCGACCGCGTGGGTTGGCCAGAGGCTGGGACGTGAAGGTGTCGACGGGTGGCTCGCGCTCGATCTCGCGCCGAGATGATTGTCGGGTGTCCTCAAATCCTCAGGATCTGCCCGAGCAACCCCAGAAGCGCGTCGAGGGTCTGCGGCTCGAACTGGCCCTGCCCGAACGGGATCAGGATGAGTCCGCCTGGGCGCACCTCGATGATCCCGCGCCAGTTCGATTGGAGAAGCAGCTGACGCAGAGCCATGGGGAGCGCGGCATCGCCTTCCTGCCTCGAGGGGATGGTCACGTCGAAGCGACTCTCGAAGGTCGGGTCGCCGAGCATTCCGCCTGCGGGCTTGCTCGCGAAAAGCGAACCGATTCCGTGCCCGATCTCGTCGATGACCCCGCTGCCGCCTGACTTGGAGCGCACGGCCGCCCTGGCCACGAACTTGGGCGACGTGAGGAATGCGCACAGGTGCCGATCTTCTCCGGTTGCGCGCTTGATCGGATCATCCTCGAATGCTTCCACGAGCCAGAGCCCCGCATCTCCGGCTGCGGCTCTCAGCTCGCGACCGACTCGATGGATCTGGTAGGCATAGATGCACGGGTACCATCCCTGGTACCAGCGGATGTCCGGGGAGGTGTTGAGCGCGTAGCCGCGGCCCTGGGCCCACTGCTCGAGAGCACGGTCGGCAGCATACGGATCGACCGGTGCAGCTGCGGGATATCCGCCTCCGCCAGGAGCTGGTGGGTAACCCCCTCCAGCAGGCGGTGGCGGTGGATAGCCACCTCCAGCAGGTGGCGGCGGTGGATAGCCACCTCCAGCAGGTGGCGGCGGTGGGTTCTGTGCCATGCGGCGAAGCATACACGAGCGCTCCGCACGCACCACAGGAAGCATCGTCGGAACGCTCAGGTCTTGGGGCGCGGATGTGCGGATGCAGCGTCGAAGATCGCCTTCGCGCGTTGCGACACCTGCGTGCGAAGCGCCAGAAACGCTGGCGTGCGTGTCATGCGGACCAGGGCCGGGCACCTCAGCAGCCAGAGCGCGTCGATCGAATGCGGTGCAGCGGCGCGAAGCGCGCTCCAAGCCTCTTCGACGTGGCCGGACATCACGATCCGCTCGGCAACGACCTGCATGATCCTTCCGCGCTGCATGGGGGGGGAATCGGGCGAAGCGGCATAGGCGGTCAGGGCTCCGATCTCGCGATCCGGCTCGGGCTCGGTGTACAGCCGCACGACGGTTGATTCGATGTTGCCTGGATCGAGGTCTGCCCCGATCGCGTCATCGTGCGCTCGGGCGATCTCGCCTCGATCCCCGTGCCAGAAAGCGATGCGCAGCCGCGTGCTGAGCGTGGCCGGATGGTTCTCGCACACGAAGTCGGCGCGATCGAGATACTGGTAGGCGGTCTCGGTTTGCCCCACCAGGCCCATGGTGATGGCCGCACTCCAGATCGCGCGCAGGTTGCGCGGGTCGAGGCGCAGCGCCAGGTCGAGCATCCGCAGACCTTGCTCGACATGGTTGGTCCAGCATTGAAGCAGCCCGAGCGCGAGGTGCGCATCGGACATGGCCGGATTGCATCGCACCGCTTCTTCGAGCCGTCGGGCCGCGACCATCCAGTTGGCTTCGAGCAGGGCATGGATCCCCAGGGCGAGGTGAGCCTCACCAAGGTTGGGATTCTTCTCCAGGACCTTGCGGGCAACACGCTCAGCTTCGGAAGCGGTGGATGCGGGCGCGTGCGGATCGAGATCCCACTGACGCAGCTGGGCCAGGGCCAGGTACGCACGCAGAAGCGGATCGCCGGGGCTCACGATCAGGGCTTCGGTGAGCAGGTCGATGGCCTGATCCGTGCCGGCAGGGGTCCACTCGACGTACGCCTTCTTCGCGCGCAGGAAGACGTCGACGTTGTCGTGGTTCTCCGGTCCGACGTCGCGCTGCTGAGCGCGCATCTCGACGGTGAGGGTACGCGCGACAGCCCGCGCTATCTCGTCTTGCAGAACGAACAGGTCGCCTGCGGGGCGTTCGAACCGATCGGACCAGAGCATGAAGCCGCGCTCCATCTCCACCATCCGCACCTTGACGCGCAGCATGCCGTTCTGGCGCTTGTGCACGGTGCAGTCGATCACGACGTCGACGCCTGCTCTGCGGCCGATTGCGCGAGGGTCTCCACCCTCCTCGAGGCTCAAGGCGAGGCGGGAGGCGACGCGCACGCCTGGGCACACGACCAGGCGGTCGGTCAGCTCGTCGGTCAGCGCCTCCGCGATGTAGTCGTCTTCGGACGCGCCGAGGTTGCGCACCGGAAGCACGGCAACGGCGCGCAGGTGCGGCATGTTGGTGGTCGCGATGGCGGGCAGGGGCGATCGCACCAGAGGCACGTCGCTGCGGGTTGCGACCGCGTCGACGACAGCTCTGGTTCGAAGCTCTTCGCGGCACGACTCCAGCATGCGCAGGATGGTTGCGGCATCGCGCGGACGGTCCGCGGGCTCGCGCTCGAGCAGGCGGAGCACGAGGCTGGACAGAGAGTCCGGCAATTTCCCGTGGAGTCCTTTGAGCGGCGGAGCGGGCACGGACAGGCGAGCGATCGAGCTGGTCCCCTCGGGCTCCCGTCCCCAGGGCAGCGAGCCGGTCAGCATCTCGTAGAGCATCAGTCCGATCGCGTACAAGTCCGTGCGCTCGTCGAGCTCGCGCCCTTCGATCTGCTCAGGCGACATGTACAGCGGCGTTCCCGCCCCTTTCGTGGGGAGCGGCGAGGTCCCCGGCTCGTCGCGCGCGAAAGCCACGCCAAAGTCGGTGATCACCACGCGCCCGTCGCGCGCCACCAGGACGTTCTCTGGCTTCAGGTCCCGGTGCACGACCCCGGCCCGATGCGAAGCGATCACGCCTGAGGTCAGCTGAATCGCGATTTCGAGCGTGCGCTCGAGGCTCAGTCCCCCCTTGGCCGCCACCATGGTGGAGATCACGTCGCCCACGATGCATTCCATCGTGTAGTAGTGCTCGCCGTCGCACTCGCCCACATCGAAGATGCGCACGACATTGTGGTCGTTGATCCGCCGCGCGAGCTTCACCTCGCGATGGAATCGAGCGACCGCCACCGGGGATTCTGCAAAGTCCTTGCGAAGGATCTTCAGCGCGACCTCGTCCTCGAGGGTGAGATCCTTGACGCGGTACACCGAGCCCATGCCGCCGACCCCGAGTAGCCCCACGAGCTCGTAGCGTCCCGCATACCGCGAAGCGCGGGGGCGGCCGGTCCCGGGCGACGGCCTGCGCACGGGCACGGTTCGCCGTTTGGCGGTGGGGCTCTCGCGAGCGGCGAATCCGTTGCCCAGCACCCGGCGTGCGCGCGGCTCGGTATCGGGCTCTGCCCCACGGGGGGTGGAGTCGGGCGGCGGGGGCTTCGGCGGTGGGCGGTCGCGCGGCTCGGTCACCTCGGATACTCCGGGATCGGTCCGGACACTGTACCAGCCCCACCGCTCCAGTGCGAGCGCAGCGGCCCCCCTCGCCTTGCCCGTTGCAGCACGCGCTCTGATGGCACAGGCTTGCCTCGTGCCCGCCAGCGATCGTCCGTACCCCCGTCGTGACTCCTCCCCGCGCATCAGCGAGCCGCCCCCGTCTCGTCCGCCGGTCATCGTCGTCGCCGATGACGACCGCCTGATGCGCGAGCACATCTGCAGCACCCTTCGCGCGAACGGCTACCGCGCAGAGCCTGCGGTCGACGGGCAGGATGCGGTGGAGATGGTGGCGCGCGGTGGAGTCGACCTCGTGCTTCTCGACGTGCTCATGCCGCGTCTGAGCGGGATCGATGCTTGCCGGATCATCAAGGGAATGACGACCGAAGGGTTCATCCCGGTGTTGCTGGTGACCGTGAAGACCGACACGCAGAGCCGCGTGGAAGGGTTGAAGATCGGAGCGGACGACTACGTCCCGAAGCCCTTCGAGCAGCGTGAGCTGATCGCCCGCATCGAGGCGATGCTCCGGATCAAGCGTCTCAACGATCATCTGGTGAGCGTGCGCCAGAAGCTCGAGCGGCTCAGCGTCTACGACGAGCTGACGGGCGTGTACAACTATCGCTATCTGCACACGCGTCTGGGCGAGGAATTCAAGCGAGCGGAGCGCTATCACGAGCCGCTCGCGTGCGCCGTCGTGGACGTGGATCACCTGCAGACGCACAACGAGTCCGGGGGCGAGGCCCACGGCGACATGATCATCAAGGGCGTCGCCGACATCATCAAGAAGTCGGTCCGCGGCGTGGATGTCGTGGCGCGCTACGGTGGCGAGGAGTTCCTCGTCATGCTCCCTTCCACCCATCTGCCAGGCTCGATCGCGGTGGCCGAGCGCATCTGGCGCGAGGTGCGCAGCCGCGCCTTCGTCTCGGAGAAGACCCGCGAATCCATCCGCGTCGCGGTCACCGTCGGCGTCGCGCTCTACCCCTCTCCCGACGTCAAGACCAAGAGCGGTCTGCTCCGTGCTGCCGACGCTGCCCTCACCCACGCCAAGCGCGAAGGGGGCGATCGAATCTGCGTCTTCCAGCAGCAAGGCACCTTGTACAGTCCCGTGCTGTCCGGACACCCGCCCAAGAGCGGCGCAGCTGAGCCATGAACGATTCCCAGTCCACCGAGCCCCCTGTCCCAGCACCGGCTGCGCCCCCGCTCGGCTCGAGTCCGTCGATCGAAGGCCTGATGCCCGAAGCCGCCACGGAAGACGAGCTGGTGCGCGATCGCGGAACGCGCGTGCTGGTCGTGGACGACGAAGCGTCGCTGCGCCGAACGCTTGCGCGGCTGCTCATGACACGGGGCTTCGAGGTGCTCACGGCGGAGGATGGCGAGTCGGCGCTGGCGCTTCTCGCCAACGGCAAGGTCGACGTCATGCTGCTCGACGTGGTCATGCCGCTCATGACGGGCATGCAGGTTCTGCAGCTCGTGCGGCAGCGCCAGCCCGATGTCGAGATCATCATGATGACCGGGCACGCCGACGTGGCGACAGCGGTGCGCGCGGTGAAGAACGGGGCCTACGACTTCCTGACCAAGCCGTTTCCATCGACCGAAGCCGTGCTGATCGCGGTCGCCAAGGCAGCGGAGCGCAAGCGTCTGATCGACAAGACGCGCCTGCTCGAGCAGCAGCTCGAGAACCGCGAGCAGTTCGGGGAGATGGTGGGCAGCTCCTCGGTCATGCGTCAGGTCTACCGGCTCGCCCTCGGCGTGGCGCCCACGAGCACCTCCGTGCTGATCCTCGGCGAGAGCGGCACGGGCAAGGAGCTCGTGGCCCGGGCGGTTCATCAGCACAGCCAGCGGATGGCTCGCTCCTTCGTGACCGTCAACTGCTCGGCGATCCCCGTGGAGCTGGTGGAGAGCGAGCTGTTCGGCCACGTGCGGGGAGCTTTCACCGGCGCCATGGGCACGCGTGCGGGCCTGTTCGAGACGGCGGACAAGGGCACGCTGTTCCTCGACGAGATCGCGGACCTTCCGCCTGCGGCGCAGGTCAAGCTGCTTCGCGCCCTGCAGTCCGGGGAGATCAAGCCGGTCGGCTCGGACGAGACCAAGGTCGTCGACGTGCGCGTGGTGGCCGCCACCAACGTGGACCTCAAGAAGCGCGTGGACGACGGGCTGTTTCGCGAGGATCTGTACTACCGGCTGAACGTCATCGCGATCCACGTGCCGCCGCTTCGCAAGCGCAAGGACGACATCCCGCTGCTCGCGTACCACTTCATGAACAAGTACGCGAAGCGCATGGGGCGGGAGATCCGCAGGATCAGCCCGGAGGCTTTGCGGCTTCTGCGCGAGCAGCCCTGGCAGGGCAACGTGCGGGAGCTGGAGAACGCGATCGAGCACGCGGTGGTGCTGGCGCGGGGGGACGCGATCCTGCCGGCAGACTTGCCGTTCGGGCGAGGCGCGCAGAGCGTGCCGACCTTCAGCGATCGGCCCCCCTTGGCGCCCGCTTCTCCGTTCGTGCTCCCTGCGGAGCTGGGCGACCTGCCCTTTGCCGAAGCCAAGAAGCGCGCCGTGCTCGCGTTCGAGAAGTCGTACATCGAGACCATGCTCGAGCGCACGGGCGGCAACATCTCGGAAGCCGCGCGCCAGTCGGGGCTCGATCGCTCGAACTTCCGTCGCGTGATCAAGAAGAATACGGGCAGGAAGAAGGAGCCCTGAGCTGCTGGCGGGTCAGCCTGTGGCAATGAGGCACGCCTGGCGCACGCGATCGCGAAGCGGCTCCGGCCAGAGCATGCCCGCAAGGCGCGTGAACAGCTGCTTGGAGTGATCGCCGAGGTGCTCGCCCATGACCTCGCGGCCGGCCTCGAGGTGGGCGAGCGCCTGCTCGTGGTTCCCCTCGCGGTACGCAAGCCACGCCTGGGTGAGGTGCCAGTGCTGCATCGGCTCGCGCTCCTGCACCCCGGTGATGTCGCAGTCCTCCACCCGCTCGCGAGCGTCGGGAGAGTTGCGCGCCAGCGCGACCTGCGCGATCAGCAGCTTGGCCTCCGCGATGCCCCACGGATCGCCCATGCGCTCGTAGATCGCCAGGGCGTCGTGGGCCCTCTTCTCGGCCTCGGCCAGATCGCTCGTGTCGATCCCGACCATCGCCATCACCCGCATGGTGCCTGCTTGTCCGCGCGGCGTGCCCAGGAGCTTGAACGACGCCAGCGCGTTCTGGGCGCGGGCGCGCGCCGAGTCCAGCTCCCCGGAGCGATGGTCTGCATGCGCCAGGCCGATGTCGCACTGCGCGGTGCCCAGCCGGTAGCCGATGCGGTCGAAGTCCCTGCGCGCAGAGGTCAGGTGACGTCGCGCCTCGTCACAGTCTCCGCTGGCGATCTCCATGAGCGCGAGCATGATCAGGCACTGCCCCTTGCCGATCGCGTCCTGCGCCTGCTCGAACGGCTCCAGGGCCCGCTGAAGGTGCGTCCGGGCACGCTCGTAGTTGTTGAGAAGATAATCGAGCTCTCCCAGCACGACGTCGCACTGCGCGACGCCGATCGGCCGCCCGAGCATCTCCATCATGCTTCGCGCCTCTTCCACCATCGCCCGTCCGTCGAGCGGGGCGCCCTTCTCCGACGCGATGTGGCCCAGCAGACGCAAGCACTGCGCCTCGTTGTAGGTGTCGTTCACCATCGAGAACGCGCGCCGGGCATTGAACGCCAGCGACATCGCTTCCTCGAACCGCCCGGCATGGCGAAGCGCTTCTGCCTTCCAGCGGTTGTGCGCCGCTGCGAGCGCACCCCGCGCCAGCCCGTCGATCGTCGTCAGATCGTCGAGCGTCGCCGACACGTCGCGCGTCCGCTCCCACGCGCGCTCCACGAAGTCGAGCATCACCCGGACCGCTTCGGGCACGTCGCCCGCGGCGATCAGGTTGGTCACGCGATGGCGCACGAGGCGACGTGTGCCGGCCGCAGGGTGGTACGAGCCGAGCGCGAATGCCGTCTCCCGGAAGATCCTCGGCGCTTGCTCATGGGCCCGGAGCCGCGCGAGCAGGTGCTCCTGCAGCAGGGTGTGCGGCCAGCGAAGCCGGCTTCCATCGACACGCACGAGGATCTGCGCCTGCTCGAGCCGCTGCAGCGTGGTCGACGCCGACAGCTTGAGCGAGGTCAGCAGCGGCACGATCACGTCGACGCGGATGTCGCCTCCCAGCGCCGAGGCAGCCATCGCCGCGACCTGGACATCGTGGGGCAGGGTCCGCACCCGGTCCTCCCACAGCGCTGCTGTGGTCGCTGGAAGCGCTCCGAGCGCCTCGCTGTTGACGCGGTAGCGTCCCTCCTTGAGCTCGAGCGAGCCGCCGTTCGCCCACGCGTGCACCAGCTGAAGCGCGAACAGCGGGATCCCCTTGGAGCGTCCCCACGCAGTCGCCACTGCTTCCGGATCGAGCGAGATCGAAGACAGCAGCAGCGCGCTCGTGTCCGATTCCCCAAGGGGCTGCACCTCCAGCACCGACGCGTCGAAAATCTCGCCGAGCTGGCGCACTGCCGCCACCCGCACCGGATCGCTCTCCGCGCCTTCGGTCACCATCGTGGCGAGGATGAGCATCCGAAAGCCGGTGGTCTCTTTCTTCAGCCGCTCGAGCCACGCTATCTCGCGCGGCTGCGCAAGGTGGATGTCGTCGAGCCACAGCAGGATCGGACGATCCTTGCCGATGCGCTCGAGCACGAAGCGGAGCACGGTCCAGTGGATCTCGTCGGTGTTGATCACGAACCGCTGGCCCGATGGCCCGATCTGGGACATGCGACCGGGCGCGGACGGTCGAAGCCATTCGCTGACGGCCGCGACCCATCGACGCCCGTCCTCGTCGTCCTTCGATACCTCCCAGACGTTCATCAGAGCGCGCTCGGTCGTGGCCCGGTCCGCGTTCTCCACGAAGAACTGCGACATGACCGCGCCCACCATTCCATCGAGCGGCGCCGGTATCCTGTGGTGACGCGCTCGAAGCGGGATGGCCACCGCCCTCTCGTGCGCGTCCTCGCACGCCCACTCCGCGATGCGGCTCTTGCCCACACCCGCCTGCCCGGTCAGCAGCACCATGCGATGCGTGCCCGCCGGTGCCAGGAGCATCTCGTCACACCACGACCGCACGAGCTCTTTCTCGCGCTCCCTGCCCACGAACTTCGTGGGGCCGAACGTGATCATCCCGGCAAACGCCGTGTCCGTGGCGGCGATCTCGAAGACCGGTCGCGATCGGGGCGTGGGAGGCGGACGGCTGGCAGCATCGACGACCGAGGGACGCTCCGGAAGCTGCCAGCTGGAGATCTCGCCCTGCGGGCGGAACTGCGCGAGCACCCGACGCGCATCCTGGGCGAACTGGTATCGGCGCCAAGGGCGCTTCGCGAGCATGGCGCGCACGAAGGGGGCTACGCCAGCCGGGACTCCCTCGGGCAGCTCCAGCTCTGGCACGGGCGCGTTGCGATGCATCCGCTGCAGCTCGTCGAGATCCGCGGACTCGAACGGCTCGTGACCGGTCAGAAGGTGATACAGGATGCAGCCGAGTGCATACAGGTCGGTCCATGGACCCACGTGCGGAACCGCACCGCGAATCTGCTCCGGCGCCATCCAGCCTACCGTGCCTGCCCGCGGACGCACCATGGGCCCTTCAGGAGCGGTGCCGTCGATGCGGTGATCGAAGCGATCGCGCAGCAGCCACGCCAGGCCGAAGTCCAGCACGCTCACCCGCAGATCCCCCGGGAGCACGTCGACCATGATGTTCGTGTGCTTCAGGTCGCCATGGATGATCCCGCGTGCGTGCGCGTGGGCGAGCGCTCCGAGCACGCGATCCGCAAGCAGCCAGATCGCAGGCCACTCGAGATCGACCTCGGACAGCAGCGCCGTCAGGGGCAGCCCAGGGACCAGGTCCATCACGAGGTAGGGTGCCTTCGCCAACATCCCGAAGTCGCGTCCCCGCACGATGTTCGGGTGGTCCAGCGATGCGAGCGCCCTGGCCTCAGCCCAGAACCACGCCGCATATCCCGGCATCGGCGTGCCGTCCGCCGTCTGCAGCAGCTTGAGGGCTACCCTGTCTCCAGCCACGATGTCGCGGCAGGCGTAGACCACGCCCATCCCGCCGCGTCCGAGCTCGAACTCTACGTCGTAGCGTCCTCCCAGACGGGTTCCTTCAGCTATCGTTCCAGCCACGGTCGGGGAAGTGTAGCTTCATCCCATTCGCCTGCAAATCTGCTAGTGTGCCGCGGCGCATGACGCTCCGTCGTTTACGCCTGCTCCCTTGGGTTGCCGCAGCATCGGCAATGTCGTCTCTTTTTGCCTTGCAGAGCTCGCGAGCCGATGAGCCTCCCCAGCACGTCGCCACGGCTCTCGGCACGTCCCAGGCTCCGGTTCAGCCCGTGCGGCGCGGATACTCGCTGCGTCGCTGCGTGGAGCTGGCCGAGATCAACTACCCCAAGATCGCGGAAGCCAGGGCCCAGAAGGACTACTACGCCGCCCAGCTCAGCGAGGCTCGCACCGCTCCGTTCAGCCAGTGGACCTTCACCACCGGAGTCGGTCCCGCTCCTTCCGTGCGCGGCAACGGGGTCTACAGCCCCAACACCGAGGTCTCCCTGAGCTCGAACCTCGGGCTGGCATGGCGTGCCACCCTCGACGGATTCGTCCCCTTGTGGACCTTCGGCAAGATCACCAACCTGGTCGACGCTGCCAAGGCGCAGGTCAAGCTCGGCGAGCACCAGATCCAGAAAGAGCGCAACCAGGTGCGCATGGACGTGCGCAAGGCGTACTTCGGCCTGCAGCTCGCCCGCACCTCCGCTCAGCTCCTCACCACCGCGTCCAATGCCCTCGATTCCGCGATCGAGAAGCTCCAGAAGCAGATCGACGAGGGAGAGGGCGATGAGCTGGATCTGCTCAAGCTGCGAACCTTCCGCGCTGAGCTCGAAGGCCGGCGATCCGAGACGATGCGCTACGAAGCGATCGCGCTCGCTGGCCTCCGCTTCCTCACAGGCGTGCCTGCCGGGTTCGACATCGATGCCAGCGATCTCAAGGTGGCCAAGCACAGGCTCGGCCCCGTCAACACCTACCTGACCGCTGCCCGCCTGCACCGTCCTGATGTCAACATGGCGCGCGCAGGCATCGAAGCGCGAAAAGCACAGCTCGAGCTCGCACGCGCCAAGCTCTACCCGGACATCGGCGTCGGGCTGTCAGGCTCCTGGGCGCGGGCGCCCGAGGTCGCAGACCAGCTCAACCCGTACGTGCGCGATGACGCGAACTACTTCCGCTACGGGTTCGCTGCTGCCATGCGCTGGAACCTCGACTTCCTGCCTGCCTCTGCGCGCATCGCCCAGGCGCAGGCCCAGCTCGAGCAGACCCGCGCCATCGAGCGCTTCGCCCTCGGCGGAGTCGGCGTGGAGGTCGAGACCGCCTATGCCGAAGTCCAGGACGCTGCCCGCAGGGAGAAGGCGTACGGGCAGGCCGAAGGCTATGCCAAACGCTGGATGATCCAGGTTCAGCAGGGGATCGACATCGGCACCCAGGACGAGAAGGACCTCGTGGACCCTGCGCGCCAATACGCCCTGCAGCGCTTCAGCCACCTCAATGCCATCATGGACCTCAACGTGGCCCTGTCCAAGCTCGCGCTCGTGACCGGCTGGGACGCGATCGCACCTGACGGGACCTGATCGCTTCCGGAGATTTCCCAACCATGAAGTCGTCTGATCGCACTCTTCCGATCATCGTCGCGGTGATCGTCGCCATCGTCGCCGTGCTCTTCCTCGCCCGAAAGAGCCCCCAATCGGGCGAGACGCAGCCGTCCGCTTCCGCCCCGCGCGTGGTCACCCAGAAGTTCGCAGGCGAAGGGATCAAGTTCGAGTACCCCGATACCCACCGCGTCGAAGTCGTCACCACCAATCCCGTCCTGCATCAGATCGCCGTGGACGCGAAGAATGCTCCGGGCGTGCTCACGATCCGCTACAACCCCGCGGATGCCGGCGCCCCGGTCGACGTGAACGAAGTCGCCGACGAAGCCAAGCGGGGCCTGGGCGATGGAGCCGAGGCGCTCGTCACGCCCACCCGCATCAAGATCGGCGGCAGGGACGTCGAAGCGCGGAACCTGAAGACCACGATCCTCGGGTTCCCTTTTACCGACGTGATCGCAGTGGTCACGCTGGGCGGACGCAACTACGTGGTGCTCACGCACGCGGCCGACGAGGATCTCGACAAGGCCAACAGCGCCTTCAACCTGGTGCTGTCGACGCTCGCGGCGAACTAGCTCCGCGCCTCGCCCTTCACTTCTTGCAGGGATTGAGGAACGTTCCGCAGGTCTTGCCCGGTGGCTTGGCCGGCGGCTTTGACGCCGTCGTCGGCGGCTTCGCCGTGGTCGTGCCCCCTCCTGTGGACGGAGGCGCAGTGTCCGAGCCGCCCGACGCCTTGGCCAGCGCCAGCGTCTTGCTGGTCTCGTCCCCTGCCTTCAGCTCGAACGTCTCCGTCTTCGCCACGTAGCCCTTCTTCGTTCCGGTGCACGAGTGGCGCCCCGGCTCCAGCCTCACGCCCGATGCCGCGGCTGTGATCGCCTTGCCGTCGCACTTGACCTCGTCGCATTCCGGATCGCACGTGAGCTTGAGCAGCGCATCGCTTGCCGGCGCAGCTGCGTCCGCCGCCGGACCCGATGCCGTGGCACTCGCCGCTGCGCTCGCCGGGGCCGAAGCGGGCGCTGATGGCGACGCTGCGGCGACGGTCTTGGTCGGCTCCGGCGGCTCTCCGGTTCTCTCCCGGCCGCGAAGCATGGCCACGATCAGGATGACGACCAGACCCACGACCAGCACGCCACCACCCGCCGCGATCGGGATGAGCAGGTTGCTCTTGCGCGGCCTGACCGATTGAGCGGTCGAGACCGAAAGCTGGTGCGGGACTGTGGCGCCCTGTGCTGGGTACCCTTGCCCTGGGAATCCTTGCTGCATGCCCGGATCCTGGCCTTGTATCGGCATCCCGGCCTGCGGCGGCATCCCAGGCAGACCCACCGGTCCCTGGCCCGGCCCTGCTCCGAACTGCACTGCGTCCGTGACCGCGTCCTCAGCGGAAACAGCCCCGAGCTCGAACTGCTCGCGCGTCATCGCACGCGTCGGCAGCTCGTCGTCATCCTGATCCGGCGTTGCCACCGGGGCGAACTGCGGAACTGCGGGAGGGGCGAGCGCAACCGCAGCGCTGCCTCCTGGGCGGGGCACGTGTTGCACTGGAGCTGCTGGAAGGGACGGAGGTGGCGGCATCCCCATCGACTCGCCGTACATCAGGGTCTGCTGGCGCCCATGGATCGCCGAGCTCTGCTTTGGCGCTGGAGCAGGAGACGGTGCAGGAGGGACCGCAGCCACGCCCGGCGGCGGGCGCATGGTCACGATGTGCTGCGAGGATCCGACCAGGCCCCACAACGCTTGGGCCATCTCTCCGACGGTCTTGAAGCGCTGCGACGGGCTCACCGAGAGCGCCCGGGCAAACCAGGGATCGAGCGTGGGAGACAGCGTCGCTCCCAGCTCGCGTGCGCGCGTGGACGCAGGAGGCAACGGCGCGGTCATTTCCCCCCAGAGCAGATTCAGGTCGGGCGTATCGCTCTGACACGATCGATAAGGGGATCGCCCGGTCAGCGCCTGGAACGCCACCAGGCCGAGCGCGTAGATGTCCATCGAGGGGGATGGCGTGGACGAAGGGTCAGCCTGCTCGGCCGAGAGCCAGCCAGGCGAAGCGGTCCAGCCCGGTGGGGGCGGGGCCACGAGGCGCATGCTGGCAATGCCGAAGTCGGTGACGCGCACCTGCCAGGTCGCAGCGTCCGTCTGCGACGCGAAGATGTTCGTAGGCTTGAGCGCGCGGTGAATCAGCCCTGCCTGATGCGCCTTGTCCAGCGCAGCGGCGAGGGTACGCAGGATCACCTCCAGCGACGAGATGCTGATGGGGCCCTGGGTCGAGACCATCTGACGCATCGACGGCAGGAGCACCAGCTCGCCGAGCACGTAGGGCGAACGGGTCTGCGGCTCCACGCCGAACTCGTAGGCCTTGGCCACGATGTCGAGCCCGAGCTCGGTTGCTTTTCGTGCTTCGCGCTCGAGCGCCGGGAACGCTTCCTGCTTCTGGAGAAGATCGGGGTGCAGCAGCTTCAGTGCATAGGCGTAGCCTGAGCTGGTGTCCCGGACGTCGTAGACCTCGCCCATCTCGCCAGCCCCGATCAGGGCCGCGACCTGGTAGCGTCCGGATACCAGATGGCCGACCGGCAGTCGGCCTTGGACTACACTCACGTCCCGCTCCTCAGAGTCTGCACCGCCTTGCCGGTTGCTGCACCGCGTTCCTCGGACGCCTTCGTGTCCATGAAGGCCGCTCCCACGATCACGACCGAGTCGATGGTCGTCACGAACACCCCGAGCTTGCCGGGCTCATCCTTCATCTTGGGGTCCGACCCGCCGTTGGCAGCCTTGTCGACCTCCCAGATGCTCACCTGCGCTCCGCCAGCGTCCATGTTTGCCTGCGCCTTCTTGAGACGCGGCTTGAGCGCTGCGTATTTGACGTTCGTGACCTTGAGCTCGTCGAGCAACGGCATGATCGCCTCCACGACCTTGTCCGGCTCTGTGGATTCGGATTCGACGAACGCGATGGCAACGTCGTCCTCGGGCGGGATCGCGATCGAGAACTTGCCCTGCTTTGCGTAGGTCCACCCCTCTGGCGGCTGGAAGGTGATCTTGTGGGTGCCGATGAGCACGGTCGTGTCAGCTTTTGCGACGCACTTTTCTTCGAGGGACTCGCACTTGGGCTTTGGCTTGGGTTTTGGCTTGGGCTTGGGCGGGGGCTCAGGCGGCGGCGCCTCGGACACGACCGGCTTGGCGTGCCGGGCCCGACGTCGCGCGAGCGGGTCGCAATTGAGCACGAGCAGCGAGACCAGCATCGCTACCAGCGCCAAGATCCAGCCATGACGTCGCATCAAGAACCTCCGGGGCTCCTGTGGGGCCAACCCCGTTGTAACCGAAACGCCTTTATTGTTCATCAATTCTGCACTGCTGCGTGCAGGTCGGGCAACTACCTGTACCACGGAAGCCCGCTCACGCCGTCTTCTCGGGGCGCGGCCCTAGTCCGACCCTTCTCCAGCCTCGGACGCTGGATTGGGCTCCTCTTCCTTTCCCAGGACGTCCACCAGTCGGGCGTCCACTGCGAACAGCGATGCCAGTCCCTTGAACAAGCCGATTGTCACCAGCGCACAGGTGAGCATCAGCATCACACCCGCGTGCACCTGTGCGATCCCTGCCTGATTTCCCGCATTCATCCACACAGCCCGCACTGCGACGTCCGCGCCGAAGGCCACCACCACGGTCACCGCCCATGCGGTCGAAGCCCCTGTGGTCCCTGCACCCATGAATCCGATGCATGATGCGAGAATCGACAGAATCGCCAGGCCCGAGGTCAAACGCGCTGCCATCGGGCCTGATGCAACCACCAGCCCGGCATGGACCGCGGCAGGCACCGCAAGGACCAACCCGACGATCAGAGCGATTCTCGCGCCGCGGTACGCCCGGTACCGCGCGCGGAAGAGCAAAGCCGCAGGAAGCACGGTCGCTGCCAGCACCCGCGATATCTCCACCCCAACACTCGTGATCTTGGGCACCACCAGATCCGCAAGCGGTCCTCGCCCGAACAGCCCGAGCGCGATCGTTGCAAGCCCTGCCAGCACGATCAACGCACCTCTCGCTTTGTAGGGCACGATCGCGGCGACCAGGACCACGGCCGCCACCGCCCAGGCGATCTGCGCGTGCTCCGGCGTCCCAGGCGCCCACTTGAGATGCACCGCCAGCCCGGATACCGCGATCGCCAGCCCAAGTCCAAGCACCCAGAACCGAAGCGCGATCCGACCCGGCTCCAGAGGCGCCACCTCCTCGCGCAGCGCGTCCGAAGCCAGGATCGGCGGACGCGTGACCGGCGTTCGAATAGGGTCGTGCCCAGCCGGCTTCGCCGCGTTCGGCGGCTTGTCCTCCCCAGGGCGAGGAGTGGTTCGGGCAGGTGACTCGTTTTCCATGGGACCCGTTGCTGCTCGGTCGGCTCAGCCTAGCGCGGCTGCACCGATCCTGGCTACCAGTCCCCCACAGAACGACTGCACCACCCCAAACGCGCCGGCCTTGGGGGTCAGGCTCGTTTCGTCCATGTACAGTCGCCTCGCAAGCTCGATTTGAATCGCATGAACCCCCTGGTCCGGTTGCCCAAGCCGGGTCGTCGTTGCCCCCCCCCGATACGGATCATCGTGGGCAACCGACCATCCAAACGTGCGCACGTGATCGTCCACCAGCGATATCAACGCTCGCGACGCTGTCGTCTGCCCGCGCGTCCCGATCACGACATCCGCCCGCGCGGTCATCAGCCCCGAGCCTGGCGCCTTGCCCATGCTCGGCATCGAGTGCAGGCTCACCACGACCGCGCCTCCAAACCTCGTCGTCTTCCTGCGAACCACCCTCTCCAGCGCCTGGTGATAGGGCCGGTAGTACCGATCGAGGCGTCGCTCCAGCTCACTCTCCGAGACCGGGCTGTGAAGCACCGGCTCACCCTCTGCCGTCAACCGCCAGATCACCCCGCGAGGGAAGTTCGATCCGCTCCCGCTGTCCACCGACCCTCGGTCATAGTCCGTGGGCTCCCGATTCAGATCAACGACGTATCGGCTGATCCGGCTCATCAGCAGCGACGCGCCCCGATCCGGTGCCTCCACAGCCAGCTCGTCCACGTACAGATCCGCGTCACGTCCGATGGCCCGGACCGGAGCAAGCGTGTGCGCCATCGATTCCGGATCGATCCACAGCCCTGCGTGGGGCACCTCGACGACGACCGGCACTTCGCCGGTCCGAGGTTCGATCAGCTCGAAGGGGGCAACAGCCATGGGCCCCTATGTAGTCGTCCTTGGGCCATCTCGCCAGATTGTCCGGGCGTCACCCTCTCGGGTGGGACTTGTGGTGCATCCGCTTGACGTGATCATCGGCCACGTGTGTGTAGATCTCGGTCGTCGCGATATCCGCATGCCCGAGCATGGCCTGGACTGCCCTGAGGTCTGCGCCGTTCTGGAGCAGATGCGTGGCAAAGGAGTGCCTGAGCTTGTGGGGCGAAATCGGCTTGATGATGCCTATGCCTCGCGCATAGCGCACGATCAGCTTCCAGAAACCCTGGCGGGTGAGGGGGCCGCCTCTGGGGGACAGGAAGAGCACCGTGTCGCGCGGGCCTGCAGTCAGGACCCGCACGCCTTGGACGTATTGCTCGACCGCCTTCATCGCCACTTCGCCGATGGGTACCAGCCTCTGCTTGCCACCCTTCCCGGAAACGCTCACCAGGCCACGACGCAGGTCCACCGATGCCAGGGGCAACCCCACCAGCTCGCTCACGCGAAGCCCTGCCGCGTACATCAGCTGCAGCATCGCCCGATCTCGCAGCCCTCGCGCAGTGGTCGGGTCTGGCGCAGCCAGCAGGCTCTCCACCTCCTCGAACGTCAGCCATGACGGCAGCGCGCGTCGGGTCCTCGGCCTCTCGGCCAGGGCAGATGGGTCGGATTCGATAGCGCGTTCTCGCACGAGGAACTTGCACAGCCCGCGCAGTGCGGACAGGTGACGCGCCGCGGAGCGGGCTCCAAGCCCCTGGCGCCCGAGCATCACGAGGTACTCGTCGACGAACACCAGATCGATGCCGGACGGCCCTTCCACACCTTTCTGCTCTGCCAGCTGCAGCACCTTGCCCAGGTCGCGTGCGTAGGCCTGCAGCGTGTTGGA
The DNA here is from genome assembly GCA_016218915.1 of Deltaproteobacteria bacterium. GTDB lineage: Bacteria > Myxococcota_A > Polyangia > Polyangiales > Polyangiaceae > JACRCQ01. The sequence goes on along the minus strand of JACRCQ010000028.1, from coordinate 36,597 downwards.
CGCCAGCCCACGCTCGATTCGAACGTGGTCCAGGTAGGCGTCGACCCAGCCGTGCAGATCCACGTCTCCCACAATAGTCGCGTGGGGCGGAGAGAACTAGGAACTGGCAACAGAAACGCGAACGAGGAATCGGGAATGGAGCCGACGGTTGGATCGCGCTTACTCCGAGCATGCCGCCGCGGCGAGCTTGGCCTCCAGCTCCACTGCGCGCTGTTCGAGCTTGTGCTGCGCTTCCATCTGCTCGACCACGCGCTTCAGATCGTCGGAGCGCAGGGCGTCCGCATAGTCGGTCATGCTCTTCGAACGTGCCTCGATCAGCGCAATCATCTCGGCTCGTATGTCTCGCCCCCAGCGCGAAGCGGGATTCCACCCGCGCGCCCGCTGCAGGACTTCCTTCTCGGAGGGCGCTGCCCGGCTCGTGATGAGCGACGCAGCCTCAGCTCCCTGGCCTTTGGACGCAGCCACGTCGGCCTGGTGCAACAGCTTGTCGATCCGCTTGTCCTCGTCGACCAGCTGCTGCACCTGCGCGCGATCCGATGCGCACGCCGCTGCGCGCGCATCGCTCCTGCACCCGGCTGCTGCCACCAAGGCGATTAGCGCTGCAGCGCACAGTCTAGGCCGCACGCCTGACGTTCCCCAGGTATCGGGCGAGCCGCGCGCGATCATTGGGATCCATGGCTACGAAGCGCAGCGCCTGGCGCTTCCCTCTCGTCCAGATCGGACGCGACCAGATCCACATGGTCTTGTCGTCGCCAGGCAGCCCCACTTCGAGCGCATAGCCCTCGCCCGTGGCCTCCGGCTCGTTGATCCGGCGCACCAGCGCCCCTCCCATGGAAATGTCCAACACCCGGCATGTGTGCGGAAACCCGTCGATGTGCTTGTTGACCAGCAGGTCGACCCGTGCCCGCTTCGATGAGCGTCGTTCTTTCACTGTGCACCTCCAAGTCGATGCACTGAAGATCGTAGGGTGCGCGTGATCGAACGGCCAACAGACGTGCGCATGCGACGTCCGACGAGCGGTGCAGACGAACGACTACGCGCCGTGCTCGCGCAGGAACTTCTCGACGCGCAGATTGATCAGCTCGGGGAACTCCATCGGCGCGTAGTGCGTCGAGCCGCGGATCAGGAAGCTCTCACAGCCGGCGATCCTGCGCGCGGCGTTCTCGGCCTTCTCGCGAGGTGCCATCAGATCGCGCTGTCCGGTGATCATGAGCGACGGAACCTTGACCCGATCGAGCAGCGGTCCTGCGTCGTGCGATTCGAACGCGTGGAGATTCCTGAAGAATGCCTGCATGTTGAGGCTGCCGATGGATGCGACGACTTCGGCGAGCGCCTCCTCGTCGATCGTGGGACCGACCAGGCCCAGACGCTTGACCCAGGAGACGGTCTCCGGGAGGCGGGCGGCGCGCCGGGCGATCGCTTCTGCGAAGCGATGGCTATGCTCGACGAGCTTGAGGATGCGCGGCGCGAGCGTGCTGCGAACCGGTGCCAGGGGCCCTGCCTGCATGGCTCCAAAGGTGGGGTTGACCATGATCACGTGGCTTGCCCGGGGCGCGCTCTCGCCCAGCGCCTCCAGGACGACCTGGGAACCCACACTCCACGACACCCAGGCAGCGTGCTCGATTTCCTCGGCCCGCAGAACGGTTTCGAGATCCCTGGCGTGGGTTCCTACGAGTCCGCCTCGCTGCACCCCTGCAGAAGGGGCCCCAGGATCGTGCAACTCCCTATAATTCCAGCTCAGGAAGCGATATTCGCCCCCGAGATAGTCGATCAGGTGGTGCCAGACCTTGAAGCTGGCCACAAGGCCGTTCACCAGGATGATCCAGGGACCCTGGCCTGGTGTTACCTGGTACGTGATGTCCGTTCCGTCACCGGAACGAACCTGGCGGGTCTCCACTTCGAGCGGACGCATCGGGGCGGTTATTCGATGGCGGGCTCTGGCAGGCAAGACACAAAATCGATGCCCTCGGGGCGGCTGCATTCGTTGACAGGCAAGCCAGCGACCGGATAACGTCACGCCGTTCCGGTACCGTCTCCTCACGCGAGAAAAAAATGGCCGAGAAGAAAGTCAAGATCGACCTCAAGTCGCGCCTCGGCAGGGCGTCGTCAAACAACCCGTCTGCTCCTACCGCCACCCCAGGTGGCATTCCGGCTCCGACCGGTATCGCACCGCCTCCGGGTATCATGACCCCAGGCGGAATTCCCGCTCCACCGTTCGCTGACAAACGCCCCAAGGTCGACAAGGCCGATCCGTTTGCCGCTGTGTCCGCTGATGATGCGCCTCGCGCACGGCCTGCAGAGATCAAGCTCGAGATCAGCGAGGAGATGCAGGCGCAGTCCAAGAAGGCAGGACGCACCTCTGCGATCATCTCAGGATTGATCGGCGCAGTCGTCTTCGGTGCCCTCGGCTTCGTCTGGGGTGGGCAGCGTGCCGGCAGCGTCCAGAACGCTATCGCGGTGCAGGGTGCGCAGGAGATCGCGACCGACATCGAGAAGACCAACAAGGACATCAAGGTCCTGCAGGAAAAGATCGCGGCTGCCAACAAGGCCCTGTTCCAGGACAAGAAGTTCCCCGAGGCGTTCGCCGGCGAGCTCAAGGGGATCAAGCTCGTGTTCGATGCCAGCTCCCTTGCAGGCAAGAACACCAACAAGCTCAAGCCCCAGACGCAAAAGGCTCTCATCGAGTACGCGTCCGGCGTGCAGGACCTCGAGAAGCGCCGCGATCGATTGGCGCGCATGTTCGACAACAGCAAGAAGGACATCCTCGCCCTGCTCGAAGGCGCAGAGAAGCCCCGCATGTCCTACGGCATCTTCACCGGCAAGGGCGAGAAGGGCCCGGTCGCCACCTTCATCAAGATCAAGGAACCCTTCGAGTTCGCCGGCACCTGGCCAGACAAGCTCAAGATCAAGGGCGTGGGCGAAGATATCGAGGCAGAGCGCTACAAGACCGGTGAGCCCTTCGTCAAACCCGGCAAGACCGAAAAGGACAAGCCCACCGTCTACGTCACCCCGATCGAGCCCGACGGCATCGCTCGTATCTTCCCGAACGAGATCAGCAAGCGCGTCGAGACCGAGCTCAGCGGCGCAACGCTCCTGATCGCAGGAACCGCCTCCGGAACCACCGGTGTCGACGACGAGCGCACTGGCGTGCTCAAGACCGGTGAAGACCTGGTCAAAGAGCTCCGCGCGATCGGCGCCAAGAAGTAGCTACGGCGCATACCCCCAAGCCCAATCCATTCCCTGTGCATCGCGGCCAGCCGCGATCCGCACATAACCTCGCGCGAGCAGACACGTGCACCGGGTCGCACGATGGATCTGCACGCGCGGGCCGATCGCCCCAAAACGCCCCAGGAATCCGCGCTCCTGCTCAGGAGCAGCCGTCGCGGGGATCGCGATCAGGCTCCCGGGCTCCGCCTGGGAGGCATCGGGCAGCTGCCTCATCGCCTCTCGCAACGCGATCACCGGATCTCGCTGCGCGTGCGCCGTGAGCGTGAGCCGAATCACGCGCGCGCCGTCCCACGACGGAACCTGGAAGCTCATGTCGACGAGCCGTTCGGAACAGGCGACCGCCGAGGCTCGCCGCTCGAGCTTTCGGGTTGCGGAATCCGGGACACTTCGAGCTTGGAAACCCTGCGCTTGTCCGCTTCCCGCACGATGAACTTGAGGCCGAAGGCTTCGACCTCGGCTCCGGACGCCGGAACGTGTCCTGCGCGACTCACTACCATGCCTCCCACAGACACGAAGTCCCCCTCGTCCGGAATCTCGACGTCCAGGAAGCGCGCAAGATCGTCGACCGGCATCGCCGCGTTCACCATCACCCGGCCGTCGCCCAGGTCCACAATCGGGTTCTCCTCCGCATCGTGCTCGTCCTGGATGTCTCCAATGATCTCCTCGACGATGTCCTCGAGCGTGACGATCCCGCTCACCCCGCCGTAGTCGTCCACCACGACCGCCATGTGTGCCTGCCGTGCACGCATCTCCCGGAGCAACGCGCTGACCGGCTGCGTCTCAGGCACGAAGTTCACAGGCGTACGCATGTACCTGCTCACAGGCTCTCCGCGCGCTGAGGCATCGTTCATCACCTTGAACAGATCCTTTGCGTACAGAAGCCCCACAACGTTGTCGATCGAACCTCGGTACACCGGGTAGCGCGAGTGCCCGTTCAAGATGATCGCCTTGAGCACGTCGTCGAGCCGCGTGTCCACCGCCAGCGCGGTCAGGCTCGTGCGCGGTACCATCACCTCCACCGCAGTCAGATCGGTGAACTCCAGGACATTCTGGATCATCTCCGCGCGCTCTTCGCCAAGGGTGCCCGACTTCGCCCCTTCCGCAAGCAGCAGCTCCACCTCGTGCTCGGTCGTGCGCCCGTCCACCGGGCTCGGCGCCGGCAACCATCGGGCAATCAGGCCCGAGATCGCTGCCAGCGGCGCACCCACCGGCGCGAACAGCAGCTCGAACGGACGAAGCACACGCAAGAGCACCGGCAGCGCTCGATCCGGGTTGCGATGCGCCAGTGTGGTCGCGATCTCGGCAAACAAGCCGTAGGTGACCATGGTGCCCAACAGCGAGACCACCACAGCCCACGTGAAGGGCAGGGAGCTGACCGCTCCGGCGATCAGCACCGCGGTCAGCGCAGTGCACGACACGCGTCCTACCAGCCACCGCGATTGGGTCCGGGACGGGTTGCGCTGGTATCGCTCCAAAGCCTCGTGCGCTGCCCCCTTGGTTTCGTCCACGAGCGCAGATACCCTCGACGGCGGCGCACTACCCAGGGTCGAACGACCCGCGGCAAACACGGCTCCCACCAGGGCCGCCACGATGGCGCCCACCCAGTTGCCCGACTTGGTGGCGATGTTCGAGCCGACCGCATCCACGACGGCCGTCAGATCGAACGGCGTCACGTATCCCCCTCCCGCGAAAAGTGCGCAACCGCCAGCGCCGTTGTCCGAAGAGTAGGTATGAGTACCTCTCCCGTGGCGATCACAACACGCCCCCCAACCTCGCCCGCCCCCGCGCCCCGACGGCCAGCCGCCAAGAACGACGGGTTCTTCAAGATACTCTCCCAGCTCTGCAAGAAAACGCCACCCTCCAACCCTCGGTCCAAAGCTCCCTCCGCGTCCGCCTCGCCCTCAGCCGCCCCTCGCGATGCGCCCGCACGCACTGCGAGCCGCAAACCGGACGATGACGACCTCGGGCACGGAGGCTCTGAGCGCAAGAGGCGCGCGCCTGCCGAGCCCGAGCCGCTTGATCTTCTCGATCCCATGGCGCGGCAGCTCGTCATGCCGGGGTGCGTCAATGGCCCCGTGCACTGCGATACTTCTGCTGCGGAACCGCTGCGCGCCCTTCGCGCCCGCGCTGCCTCGCTCGAAGACCTCTTCGGCGCTCTCGTGCGCCGCGCTTCTTGGAGCCTTGGCTCGGACCGCCGCTGCGCCACCCTTCGCCTCGAGATTGGGACAGGGGCGCTCGAAGGCAGCTCCATCGTCATCTCTGCAGACCCCCACGACCTGCAGATAGTCCTCGACGCCCCCCCCGGTGTGGATATGGAGGCTTGGAAGAACCGTCTGCGTCTGCGTCTTGCATCCCAGGGCCTGGCAGCAACCTTCTCCTAGCATACTACCTCCGGGTGCGTGAACGCACGCAACACCGTGGGGAGACCCTCGGAACGTTCTCCCACGGCCACCAGCTCGCCGGAGCGATCGAGCCAGGCGCACACCTGATCAGATGGCGGGGTCTCGAAGTCCTCATCGCTCATCCGCTGTCCCCACAACGCCTTCTTCACGCCGTATTCCGTGAGGATCACGGTCGGCATCGCCGCTCGCGCCACCTCGCTCAGGCCGAGGATCCGTGCCGTGTCCCTGCTCAGCCCGTCGAGTGCGATCGCATCTGCAAGCGCGTACGGACCGATCCTGGTTCTGCGCAGCTCCACCAGGTGCGCAGGAATGCCGAGCGCTTCGCCGAGGTCGCGTGCAAGCGAACGCACGTAGTAGCCCTTGGACACGCTCATCTCCACGGTGAGCTCGCATGCTTCAGCCGACGCTGCCACGGCTTCGAGGTCGCTGACGCTGACATCGCGATCAGGCAGCTCCACAGGCTCACCCCGGCGCGCGCGCTTGTAGACCGGCGATCCATTCTGCTTGATCGCCGAGTGCGCGGGCGGCTGCTGTGCAGTGCGCGCTCGCTCGCGCTCCAGCGCCCGGAGCAGCGATCCTGAGGGGCCTTTCCCAAGGTGGACCTGGACGAGCTCCTGCCTCAGCGCGGCCGGCACCTCTGCCTCGGCAACGACCTTGCCCTCCGCGTCAAGCGTGTCCGTTCCCACGCCCAGGCGCACCACCGCACGGTAGCTCTTGTGCTCGAGCGCAAGGAACCTCGACAGCTTCGTGCACTGCCCGATCAGCATCAGGAGCACGCCCGACGCCATAGGATCGAGCGTGCCCGCATGACCCACCGACCGGATCCCGAGCACGCGACGCACCCGAGAAACGGCGTCGTGGCTCGTGGGCCCGCGTGGCTTGTCGAGCAGCAGCAGCCCCGATCGAAGCGCGGTGTCGTCCATCACCCCAGCCAGACCGATCGTCGCGACGCCAGTACGCCGTCGACCATCGTCTGAATCGTTGCTCGCACACGCTCAGCCAGACGCCCCACGAGCACGTCGTCGTCCGCTGCTTCGGCGCCGAACGAATCAAAGGGAATCGGTGCTCCGAACACGAAGTGCCAACGCGTCGGAGCCGGCAGCAGGCCGAGCGGGCCGAGCAGCGGGAAAGTAGGCGTGATCGGCAGGTAGGGCACGCTGCCGATCTTGGCGATGTTCTCGAACTTGTAGAGCAACGGCATCGCTTCTTCCGGGCCCACGATCGCGCAAGGCACGATCGGAGTGCCGGTCCGCAGACAAAGGCGAATGAACCCGCCGCGTCCGAACCTCTGCAGCTTGTATCGGTCGCGGTACAGACGCCCCTGTCCCTTCTGCCCTTCGGGAAAGACGGCGAGCAGCTGTCCGGCCCGCAGCAGCCGTTCTGCATTCTCCTGGCAGGCACGCACGGCGCCGAGCCGGTTGAGCAGCGAGCCCACGAACGGCATGTAGAACACATGGTTCTCCACGAGCCATCGCAACGGCCGATGCGCAGGATGCTCCCTGCGTACCGCGGTCTTGAGCATCAGCGCGTCATAGGGCAGGGAGCCCGAGTGGTTCGCCACCACCAGGGCGCGGCCCGATGCAGGCAGGTGCTCCACCCCATCGGTCTGGGCGCGGAAGTAGCGCGTGTACAGCAGATCCATCCAAGGACGCAGCCGCGCGTCGTACTTGGCGTCCAGGCCGAAGTCGTCGACCACCTCGGAGCGGTTGCGCATGCCGATCCGCCCCCACTGGCGCAGGTAGTAGTCGGTCGACAGAAGCTCGCGCGCCACGTCGAACATGCCTCCGTCCTCGCCCGGAAGCTCGATCGGCAGCCCAAAACGCGTGCGCCCACGCTGCTCCGCTGCCCACGGATCGCGCTGCGACGCCGCGCTCGCCGGCCCCTCTGCGCTCGGCGGAAAGCTCACGCGCTCTGGATGTGGCGCCGCCGCTTCGCGTCGCGACTTGCGCGCCGGTGCCGACGGCTTCGCGGCTCTTGCAGGTCTTGGCTGCGGCTCGGCGATCGGCTCTGGTGCCGCTGGCGGCGCGCCAGGCGTTGGGCCAGACGGCGCCACCGGCGGAGCGGTTGGCGGCCTGGCAGGGGGTGCGGATGCCGGCCGGGTTGCACTCTCGAACGGATTGCGCCCGAGTACGGGTTTGCGCGACGTCGACGGTGCGGGCTTGCGCGTGGTCACGTGGTCCTCCTCATCCAACCGCCGGCTCGTTGAGCAGACGCACATCGCGCAAGTGCTGCGCCGTTGCGAAATCGAGCACGGCTTCGCGCGTGCTGTACGTGGGCCGGAAGCCCATCACCCTGGCCGCTCGCTCCCCATCCGCGACGCACAGGTACTTGAGGTGATCGACGAACCCGGGCGGCGCCTCGCTGATCTGGGCAAGCCACAGGGCATTGACCAACGGCACCGCGAGCGTATGAGGCACAGGAAACGTTCCGCGTCCTGCGAGACGAATCACGGTGGACAGGGGCAGCACCCCGTCGCTGACGATGTTGAACGTGCCAGGCAGGTCCCGGTCGATGGCGAGCTTGAACGCTGCCACGGCATCGACCTCGTGTACGAACTGCAGGAGCGGGTCGAACCCCATCAAGCAGGGGACCAGGCGGTGCGACAGGTAGCGGGTGAGATAGTTGCGGACCGTCGGGCCGAGGATGGGGGCGGTACGGAGCACGGTCACCGCTGCGCCTGAGGCTTCACCGAAGTGCCGGACTTCGGACTCGGCCTCGATCTTGTCGAGGAAGAACGGCGTGTCGGTGCGCGCGTTCAACCCATGGTTCTCCGTCAGGAAGTTGGGGTTCTCCGGCCGCGCCCCGTACAGCAGCGTCTGGCTCCAATGCACCAGCTTGGGCACGCGTACCTGACGCGCTGCGTGCAGCACGTGCATCGTGCCCACGGACTCGAACTCGTGGGTCCAGGCTGCCGAGTGGGAAGGGGACGACAGGAAGGCGACGTGCACGAGGGTGCTGACGCGCTCAGCGGCGAGGATCTCGGCCATCCGCTCCTCGCACGCGGGCTGGGTCAGGTCCACGTCGTAGTACCGGGTCTTGGCGCCCGCGGTCGCCGGCGGGCGGAAGTCGAGCGCCACGATGCGCACGACGCGAGGGTCCTCCTCGAGCAGCCCGACCAGGTTGCGTCCGAGAAAGGAATCGGCACCCACCAGCGCCACGACCAGATCGTGGGCGGGCGCGCCGACCACCCCCCTGGGCGAGGATTTCTCAATCGCCGCGTTCCTGTTCTTCGCTCGCCTTTTTGCCATCGAAAGACCCTATCTGGGAGGGTTGGGGGTGCAATTCCCGACTTCGCGGTCGTCTCATCTGCCCATGGATGCCCCGCGCTCTGCTATCGTGCCCAAGTCTGCTTCAATGCTGGGACGCTAACAACACTCGTTTCGATGGCCGGAACCGGATCGCAGTGCCCCGAAAAACTCGGGCCCTACGAACTCGTGCGACATATCGCTACGGGAGGCATGGCCGAAGTGTATCTGGCCCGCCGCGATGGTCCCCACGGGTTCACCAAGACCGTCGCCCTCAAGCGCATCCTCCCCCAGCTCGCGCGCGACTCGGACTTCGTCGCCATGTTCATCGACGAAGCCCGCGTCTGCGCCCAGCTCTCCCATCCCAACCTCGTGCAGGTGTTCGACTTCGGTGAGACCGGCGCCGAGCTGTACATGGCCATGGAGTTCGTGGACGGCACCACGTGCGCCAAGGTCGTGCGACGCGCCGCGGCTCGCATGGAGCTCGTTCCTGTCGAGGCTGCCCTGCACATCACGCTGAGCGTGCTGCGCGGGCTCGAGTACGCGCACGCAGCCGTGGATCTCGACGGCATCCCGCTCGGGCTCGTCCACCGCGATGTCTCCCCGGGCAACATCCTGATCGCCCGCTCAGGCGCGGTAAAGCTCGGCGACTTCGGGATCGCACGCGCCGACGAGTTCGAGCGGCGTACCGAAGAAGGTCAGCTCAAGGGCAAGCTCGGGTACATGTCGCCCGAGCAGGTGACAGGACGACCGCTCGACGCGCGCAGCGACCTGTTCACCCTTGGCATCGTGCTCGCCGAGATTCTCACCGCACGACCGCTGTTCGGTACTGGCAGCGAGCTCGATGTGCTCATGCGCATCCGCGATGCTGACCTGTCCGTGTTCGAACGTCACAACTCGCACCTGCCAGAGGAGCTGCGCACGATCGTGCGAAGAGCGCTCGCTCAGCATCCAGACGATCGCTTCGCCACGGCCACCGCGTTCGCAGAAGCCATCGAGGACTTTGCGCGCCTCAAGCGCCTCACCGTGGGCGCACCCCGCCTGGTCAGCTGGCTCGAGCACGTTGCCCTGATCTCTCTGCATCGCTCAGGCGAGCACTCCTTCGAGATGCGCGCCTCGGGCCCTGCGCCGGCCCAACCCTCGGGCGCTCCGGCGCGGGAGCCGCAGCGTCGACGCTCGCCCCTCGGGATGCCTGCCGTGACCGTGACAGCGCCGCCGCGCGAAGAGCGCACTCCCCCACCGCCCGAGCCCTCGGCACGCCCACGGATCGCCGACACGGATCCGAACGCCATCTCACCGTCGATCTATCGCGTCGCGATGGGAGACAAGGTGCTCGGCCCCATGCCCTATGCCCGCCTGGTCGAGATGTTCGCGACCGGCAAGGCTGCCGTCGAGACGCTCGTTGCGCGCGAGCAGGGTGCGTTCCGTCCGGCTCGTGACTTGCCCGAGCTCGCTCGCCTTCTGGTGTCTCCTGCGCTCAGCCCCGTGGTTCAGTCGCCCGGGCAGGAGAAGGACACCTGGTCGATCGATCGCGCAACGTTCCCAGGCAGGATCTTTGATCTGGCGTTGCGCAAGGAGACCGGGATCCTGATCGCCACGCAGCACCAGAGAAAGAAGAAGTTCTTCCTGGTCGACGGCGCTCCCACGTTCACGACCTCGACCGACAAGAACGAGCTGCTCGGCGAGCAGCTGATCGCGCGCGGCATGGTCGTGCCCATGGAGGTCGACATGGCGCTGGCGCTCGGTCCCCGCTATGGCGGGCGGCTGGGCGATGCGCTCGTCGGGCTCGGTGTCCTTCGCCCGGTCGAGCTGTTCCGAGCCCTGGTTGCCCAGACCCAGGAGCGCTTCATCGACCTGTTGACGTGGCGCTTCGGCAACGTGGAGTTCATCCGCGGGGTGCGCGCCGAAGGCGAGACGGTCCTGCACGGCACATCGCCGTTCGAGCTGATCGCCCAGGGCGTCCTGCAAGGCTACTCGGACATCGAGCTCGAAGACGTGCTCGGCGGGTTCCTGCGCCAGGAGGTCCGTCCGGTCTCCGCGCTCGATCCGTTCGTGCAGCAGCTTCGCCTTGTGGGACGCGAGGGCTCTGCGCTGCTGGTCTTTGATCGGCCGCACACGATCGAGCAGCTCGTCGAAGTCTGCGCCGAGGCGGGCATTGCCGGGCGCGGCGAGGTCCTTCGAGCGGTGTTCCTCGGGCTGAGCGTGCGCGCGCTGGTCACAACCGGCTGGCCTCCCGAGATCCAGAGGCCTTCGGTTCCTACGATGCGGATGTGAGGGGAGAGGCACCAACCCTGGCAAATGGGGCTGTACGCGCGAATCGCCCTCGTCAGGGCGACACTCGCGCCGGCAAGGTTCGCGTGACCGTGGTCCCGTCTCCAATCTGTCCCGCGTCGTTCAGCCCCCAGCACCACACGGTGCCGTCGGCGAGTCGAGCACAAGTATGCCGGAATGGACCTGCCGCCACCTCAACCACGTTTGACAGCCCAGGCACAAGAACCGGCTCCAACCTCGAGCCGCCATCGTGACCTATGCCCAATTGCCCCGATGAGTTCGAGCCCCAACACCACAACGTACCATCGCCCAAAACCGCACAAGTATGCCCTCCTCCGGCTGACACCTGCGCGACTCCGGACAGGCCAGGGACGACAAATGGTACCCAATGCACCTGTACCTGGCCGTCCCCCAGCATACCTGATCCCCAACATGCCACGGTGAGGTCGGCGAGCAGCGCACAGACGTGCGCGCCCCCCGTTGTGACATCGATCGCCGCCTTGCCTCCGGGGATCAACGCTGGCGCGGCCGTGGGCCGCCCCTTCTTGGTCCCATCTCCCAGCTCCCCTTGGAAGTTCGACCCCCAGCAACTCACGCCGCCGTCGCTCAACAGTGCACACCCGAATCCCCAGCCAACTACGACCTTCGTTGCATGGCCTAGCCCCTGCACTTCGAGAAAGCCATCGACCCCTCCGTCGTTGTCACAACCGAGTACCTCGCCCCAACACCGCATCGTGCCGTCGCCGAGCACCGCGCAACTGCCATAGCCGCCGACACCGAGCTGGACCACGTTGGAGAGCGCAGGAATCAACATCGGCAGCAGCGTAGGCTTCGCATCTTCCATCGACGCTTTCCCTTCGACGTTGGCGCCCCAACAGCTCACGTTGCCGTTGGCGAGCAAGAGCGCGCACGTATGGCTGCCTCGGGTCCCTCCACAGATCTCAAAACCATCACCGCTGTAGACGCCTGACACCGCGGACAACTGCTGAACGCGAACTGGATGGCCCCGCGCGATCGTGTTGCCGTCCCCCAGCTCACCATTCCGGTTGTTGCCCCAACACCAAACCTCGCCCTCGAATCGCGCGCAGCTGTGCTCGTTGCCGAGCGCAAGCTGTGAGGCCAGTCCTTGCACAGGTTCCGCGCCTGCCTCGGACAGAGTGCCTGCAGAGCATACTTCGTCCAGACCAGGATCAGAGTCGACCCCGCCATCGAGCAGGACGGGCGCGGCGGTGTGATGATCCGCAACCGATCCAGCATCGTGCAGCGCCGTTTCGGAGGACTTGACATGCTCGGAGCAGCCACTCTGAACCAGAGGCGCCACGACCATGACGATCGCGAGAGAACGTAGTCCAACGGGCGCCTTGCCTGCGTTCGCTAGGACCTTTGTCCGATCATCGACCATGGATCACCCCCTCGATCGTCGCGATGATGACTTCGCTTTGACACTGCGCCAAGGGTTCCAACAACGAACCGCTGGATCGTATTCCAGACAGGCCGCTGCGGTGGAGCTTTCGATGCCCCTCGTCGAAAAGCAGGAGCGCCCGCTCTCGAACGAGCGGTTCCTCAAGGTTCGCGCAGCAGCAGGTAGCTGCCGCCGCGCTCGAATCCTTCACCCGGCTGCGACGTGAGCATGCGGCGCCACCAACCCCCGCGCCGGATTCATCGCCTCCCACGCGCTCGCCACAGCACACAGCCTCGCCTCCTGGAATGCTGGCGCGATCAGCTGCAACCCCACCGGTAGACCGTCCTGCGTCGGCTCGCACGGTACCGAAATCGCCGGCAGCCCAGCGAGGCTCGCAGGCAGCGTGTAGATGTCCGCCAGGTACATCGACAGCGGGTCGTCGAGCTTCTCGCCCAGCTTCCACGGCGGAATCGGAGATGCGGGCGCAGCGATCACGTCGACCTGTCGGAACGCCTCGTCGAAGTCACGTCGAAGCAGCGTGCGGACCTTCTGCGCCTTGAGGTAGTACGCGTCGTAGTACCCGGCGGAAAGCACGTACGTGCCGAGCATGATGCGCCGCTTGACCTCTGCGCCGAACCCCGTCGACCGCGTGCTGGTGTACATCGCTTCCAGGTCGCCACGCTGCGGATGCACCCGAAGCCCGAAGCGCACGCCGTCGAAGCGCGCCAGGTTGCTGGACGCTTCCGCGGTGGCCAGGATGTAGTAGGTCGCGATCGCGTAACGCGTGTGCGGGAGATGCACCGCATGCACCGTGCAGCCTGCCCCTCGCAGCGCCTCGATCGCTCGGCGCACACGCTGCTCCACCGCTGCGTCGAGCCCTTCGCCGAAGTATTCCTCAGGCACGCCGATGCGGATCGACCTCACGTCGCGCCCGCATGCGGCCTCCAGCTTCTCCATCGGTGCTGTCGCGCTCGTGGCATCCCGCGGATCGTGTCCGCCGATCACCTCCAGGATGCGTGCTGCACCCCGCACATCGCTTCCGAACGATCCCACCTGATCCAGGCTCGATGCGTAGGCGACCAGGCCGTAGCGCGACACCCGTCCATAGGTCGGCTTGAGCCCGACCGTGTGCGTGAACGCGGCCGGCTGCCGGATGGATCCGCCTGTGTCGCTTCCCAGCGCGCCTGCGCTCATCCGGCACGCAACTGCGACCGCGCTGCCACCCGAAGAGCCGCCTGGCACGCGTCCGAGATCCCACGGATTGAGCGTGGGGCCCGAAGCGCTGCTCTCCGTCGACGATCCCATGGCGAACTCGTCGAGGTTCGTCTTTCCCATCAGGACAGCATCCGCACTCCGCAGCTTCTCCACCACGGTCGCGTCGTACGGCGGCTGCCACACCGCACCGTCGCGCGCCAGGATGCGCGACCCGCAGGAAGTCGGCGCATCGATGGTGCACAGCGAGTCCTTGACCGCGATCGGAACGCCGGCCAGCGGTCCAAGCGCTTCATTGCGGACACGCTTCGCATCGATCGCGCGCGCCTGCTCCACGACCCGCGCGCTCTGCAGGTGGAGGAACGCATGCACCTGCGGCTCGATCGCTTCGTATCGACGCAGGAACGCGGCTGCGACCGCTTCAGCCGACACCTCGCCGTGCTGCACACCTGCCGCGATCTGCCCGATGCTCCTGTGCGTCCAGTCGTCCGCGTCCGCCATGGCTCACTCGTCCACGAACGCAGGGACCGCGAATCCATCGTGGGACGTGCTCGGCCCCTGACCGAGCACCACCTCGCGATCGAGGCCGACGCGCGGCTCGTCGTGCCTGAGCGCCAGCGCTTCGGTCCCGACTTGCGCCGTGGGCTCCACATCCGAGGTGTCAGCCTCGTCGAGCCTCGCCATGTACTCGAGGATCGCCCCAAGCTCCTTGGTCATTCGCGCCACTTCGTCGTCGTCGAGGCTCAGCCGCGCGAGGCGCGCCACGTGCCGCACTTGCTCCGGGGTGATGATCGCGTCCGGCATGGCTAGCGCTTGGGCTTCATCTCGATCACGCCCTGCTGCAGGAGCTCGCACAGGATGCGGAGCGCATCGAGCCCCTGCATCCCCGACACGTCGAGGATCTCCTCGACGCTGGAGATCCCGTCCACGCACGACAGCAGGAACCCCGACCGGTGATCGAGCGTCAGCCAGCGGATCTGATCGGCTGCGAGCACCACGCGCGGAACCTGTCCGGCGGATCCGAGACGGGCCGTGTACATCTGGGTGAGGATGTCGCGGCAGGAGACCATGTACCGGTTGGCTTCGGCGTTGGAGGGTTTCTCCACCAGCAGCCGCTCGGCAATGGCCAGCGCGCCGGTGAAGTCCCCGACGGCGTAGCGATCCCGCATCTCCACCAGGGGATCGTCCGGCTGGGGGATGACGGGCGTGGAATGGGCGCCTCTCACGAGGTCCAGCGCTCCGCCTCCTTCCTCCGGGAGATTGAGCGGGATCGGCTCGGGCTTGCGCACGAAGTGGGCGGCCGGGCTGGTGACCTGCGGGATCGTTCTTTCGATCGCCTCGATGTCATAGCTGCCAGCGTTCTCGTCGATCAACGTCGGCATCGCATCGCGCGCCGGAATCAGGCTGTCCCGGATCTTGTAGGGAGCCTGGGAGAGCGCCTTCCTCTCCTCCTCCGGAGACATCGTCCCGGCCATAAGCCGCCGTGCGTACTGCTCAGGAGGCTCGGGCGGGACCGCGGTCGGACGATCGCTGTCCATACCGCCACCCGGCATGGTCGGAGCCTCGTTGTCGAGGTCCGCCCATTCGGTGTCGATCTCTTCCGTGGCTGGGAGAATCGACTGCGGCGTCTTCCTGTCGCCCATGGACTCCCGCTACTGCGTCTTGGTCACAACGCCCTTGAACATCCGCTGGGTCCGGGCCAGAGCCTCGATCAGGCTCTTGAGCGCGGTGGCATCGCGGTTGTCCATGGCCTGCTTGGCATCACGCAGGATGCGACGCGCCTTGTTTACCGCTTCGCGTCCGAAGTCGCTCGAAGCGACCACGACCTCGACCTGGGGGAAGAGACGCTCGATCTCGGCGATCAGCTTTTCGGCTTCCTGGCGTGCTGCCTCGAAGTCCTCGCTGGAGCGACGGTCGACCATGTACTCCTTGGCCGACTCGATCATCTCCTTGATCTCGTCCTTGGTCAGGCCGCTGGTCGCAGTGACCTGGATCGACTGCTGCTGGCCGGTCTCCAGATCCTTGGCAGACACGCTCACGATGCCGTCGGCGTTGATCTCGAAGGTGACCTCGATCTCCACCTGCCCCTTGGGCGCACGACGCAGCCCGGTGAGGATGAACTCGCCGAGCATCTCGTTTTCCTCGGCACGCTCGTGCTCGCCCTGCATGACCAGGATCTTGACCGCCGTCTGGTTGTCGCGGCTCGTCGTGAAGATCTTGGTCCGGCTCGTCGGTACCGTCGTGTTCTGCGGGATCAGCTCCTCGAAGAAGCTGCCGAACGTCATGATGCCCAGCGAGTGCGGCGTCACGTCCAGCAGGATCATCTGCTGCTTGTCGTCGGTCAGCGCAGACCCCTGGATCGCTGCCCCCAGCGCAACCACCTCGTCCGGATGCACCCCCTTGCACGGGTCGCGCTCGAAGAACGCTGCGACGGATTCCTGTACCTTCGGCATGCGCGTCATGCCTCCGACCAGGATCACGTCCTCCACCTCGTCCTTGTCCAGCTTCGCATCCAGCATCGTCTGCTTGCAGATCTCGATCGTCCGCTCGACCAGATCCTCGCAGAGCGTCTCCAGGGTCTGACGCGAGATCGATTGCTGCAGATGCAGCGCCTCATTGCGCCCGCTCGAGATGATGAACGGCAGGTTGATCTCGGTCTCCTTGACCGTGGACAGCTCGCACTTCGCCTTCTCGGCCGCGTCCTTCAGACGCTGCAACGCCATCCGGTCCTGGCGCAGATCGATGTTGTGCTCGTCCTTGAACCCCTGCACCAGCCAGTCGATGATCCGTGCGTCAAAGTCCTCGCCGCCCAGGAACGTGTCCCCAGCCGTCGCGATGACCTTGAAGACCCCGTGGGCGCCGATCTCCAGGATCGAGATGTCGAACGTGCCGCCACCCAGGTCGTAGACCGAGATCAGCTTCTCGAGGTTCTTGCCGAACCCGTACGCCAGCGCTGCCGCCGTCGGCTCGTTGATGATGCGGATCACGTCCAGCCCGGCGATCTGCCCTGCATCCTTGGTCGCCTGCCGCTGGTTGTCGTTGAAGTACGCAGGGACCGTAACCACCGCTTTCTGCACCGGCTCGCCCAGGTAGTCCTCGGCGATCACCTTCATCTCCTGCAGCACCATCGCGCTGATCTCGGAGACCGAGTAGCTCTTGTCCCGCAGCTGGATGCGAACGTCGCCGTGAGGGCCCTCCACGATCCGGTAGCTCGAGGTGAGAACCGCGTTCTTGACCTGCGGCGAGCTCCACTTGCGTCCGATCAGACGCTTGGCTGAAAAGACCGTGTTCTCGGCGTTGGTGATGGCCTGACGCTTGGCGATGTGGCCCACGAGGCGCTTGCCCGCCTCGGTGATGGCCACCATCGATGGTGTCGTCTTGTACCCGCCTCGGTTCGGGATGACTGTGGGCGTGCCATTCTCCACGATCGCCACACAGGAGTTCGTGGTCCCCAGGTCAATGCCAATGACGCGCTCCATCCAGTCTTACCTTTCGTTGCGATGCGCCCGGGTCAGCGTACCGACTTAAGCAGCTTCGCGATGTTAGCATTCTCAGGGGCAATCTCCGCAGCTATCTCCAATTCCCGTCGTGCGTTGAGCTTGAGCCCCGCCGCAATGAACACCAGGGCCAGCGTGGCCCGGAATTCGGCCTTCTTCGGCTCCAGCTCCACAGCCCTGGTCGCGAACTGCGCTGCGCTGTGCAGATCCAGGCCCGCGTGCACCATCGCATTCGCAGTCCGCTCCTGCACGCTGGCGTCGTCGCCCATCACTTCCGCCGCCCGCGCGTAGGAACGGGCAGCCTCCTTCCAGCGCTCTGCCCTCTCCTCGTACTGGGCCTGCTTCACGTAGTTCCTTGCCAGCACTTGCAGCGACTTCTGCTGCGCGTCCGCAAGCTGCTGCTTGAGCTCCGGGTCCTCCGGCGCCAGCTCCAGCGCAAGCCGATACGCGTTCGCTGCCGCGGTCAGGTCCTCCCGCTGCGTCGCGTCTTCGGCGACCTTCACAGCTTCCTTAAGCTGCGCCCGACGAATCGCCGCCTGCTTGTCAGCGTACCGACGCTTCAGATCCGCTGCCGCGCTCTCGGCCGCCGCGCGGGTCGGCGGAGGCCGGACCGAAGGGGGCCGGCTCACCCTCGGCCCCATCAGACGTCGCGCCAGCGCCTCCCTCCGCAGCCGATCCTTCTCAGCATCGCGCGGCGGTGTCGACCCGAACGCACCCGCCGAGTCTGGCGGCCCGCTGCCGGCTGTGTCCTGCAGCGGCGGCCGGCTCGAAGAGACCTCGCGCACAGGCGGCTGGCTCGAAACCGCCTCACTCGTCGGCGGCGTGCTCGATATCCCGTGCTCCATATAGGGCGGCGGAGGCATCGCCACATGGCTGGCGTCGAGCCGGATCGGACCCGGTGACGGGCTCGGCGCCGGCTCCGCCGGTGTCCGTTCCGCGATGACCCTGCGCAGCGAATCCATCTCCCGCGGAGCGTCGGTCCCGCGAATGAACGCCTCGAGCTGCCGCGTCTGCTGCTGCGCTTCGATGTACGCGTCGTACTCCGCTCGCGCGCCTTTCTTGGTCAACGTGTCGTGCGCAATCGTGATCAGCGAGAAGACCGCCTCCATCTTCCCCTTGAACGATCCGAGGTTCTTGCGGAAGTACCGATCCGGGTGGTACTCGGCCGCCAGGCGGAAGTAGGCCTCCTTGACCGCCTTCTTGTCAGCCGTTCGCTCGACTCCAAGCACTTCGTAGTGCGTGAGCGTGTCCAGCTGGTAGAAGAGATCGAGAATCTGCCTTCGCTTCTCCTCCGGAATGTCGACGTCCTCGTCGAGCTCCGACGGATCGTACAGCGATCGGCTTCTTGGGGCTTCTTCCACAACCGGCGGAACCGAGTACGACTCCACCACCGGCCCCTGCATCGCCTTGAGCGCTTCCGTGGCAATCGCGCTGCT
This sequence comes from Deltaproteobacteria bacterium, assembly GCA_016218915.1. Lineage (GTDB taxonomy): Bacteria > Myxococcota_A > Polyangia > Polyangiales > Polyangiaceae > JACRCQ01. The sequence goes on along the minus strand of JACRCQ010000028.1, from coordinate 17,904 downwards.
GCCTGGGTCGCGCGGCGGCGCGACCTCGGCAGGCGTGTCGCCCACCGTGACCGCCCCAAGCTCCACCAGCTTGGTGATCGTCGCGTCCACGTCTTCCCGGCTCAGCCCGGTCATCAGCGCAAGCTCGACGACCGACACCATGCCGTCGATCCGCGACAACACGTACCCTTGCGTCGGACTCAGCGGAAGCCGTCGCACGTCGCACGACTTCACAAGACGCGGGATGCGCGATGTTATGGCTTCGATCGACACGTCCGATGCTGCTCCCGGAGAAGGGCATCGAGTTTATGCGGACACGGTGGTCCCGGCAATCATCTAGATGACTCCGAAGTTGGCGAAATCCCGGAATGCATCCACGGCCAGTGAGCGGGCAGAGCACGGATTCGGGCTTCCAGCTCTGCTGCCAGCCGCCGTGTCAACTCGACCTCTCCCCAGCCCGCGCCCACCTCCAGCGCTCGCACCGCCACCCTCAAGCTCCCTGCCTCCCCCGGCGCAGGTGTGCCCACCACCACCGGCGCTCCGGTTCTCAGCGCAATCGCCGCAGGGCCCAGGGGCAGTGGCTCCTCGCTCCCCAGGAACGAGCACCGGGTGCACGCCATCCCCCTGCCTGCAAAGTCCATCGGAAAGCCCACGAGGCTCCCCTCCCGCAGCGCCCTCACGATCCGCCGCTCCGCACCCTCCTTCCCTCGGTAGATCGTCCGGATGCCCCGCCCCGAACGCAGCCGCTCATACAGCTGCGTGAACCTCGGGTCGTAGCTCTCCCTCGCCAGCGTCGCGACCCGGAACCCCTTCGCTGCCACCAGCGCCGCCATCCGCTCCATCGGCCCCAGGTGCGCCGTCACGAACACCACCCCGCGCTTCGAGGCCAGCGCGTCGCGTAGAACCACTTCAGTATCTTCGCCGATCTCCAGGCAGCTCTCGGGTCGGTCGCGCTCGTCGAGCAGACGAACCGCGTCCGCCAGGTCTTCGCCAACGCCTCGAAAAACGTCCAAGGATGTGATGGGCGGCTCTCCGTACGCGCGGACCAGTCGGTCTTCCGCTCTCCTTCGCCACGACACCAGCGTCGCCCATGCGATCGTCCCCAGTGCACGGCCGAGACCCGGCAGGGCGCGACGCGGCAGGCCGCGCGTACCTGCAAGCGCAAGCGTTGCGCTGCGAAACCAGGCTTCGTTGCGCCACTGTTGGGCGCGTCCCCATGGCTGGCCCAGACGCAAGTCACCCATTGGGGTGTGCTCCGCGACGCGGGGCTGTCTGCCGATGCCATGCATCCTTCTTGTTGCCGGCGAACATCCTGCGCATGCCCTCGAGCATACATCGGCTGGCCAAGTTGAAAGGCTGCTCGTTCCCTCTTGTCATTCGAGCTGGATGACCTAACACTGGATCGTCGGGGCCGGAGGGGGGACACCGCACATCGAAGGCACTCAGCTCAAACTGGGTGCCTTCGACCTTCGGGAGCCACGCGCCTCGGCAGCCACCAGCCTCACGGCTCGTCGATGGGCGCGTTCGGATCGAGCGACGGTCCTCCGGCGCACTGGCCGCACGACGATCGCACGCGCTCTCGTGCAGCGCGCACGCGCTCCTGCGCAGCCCTGCATCGATCGCGCTCCTCATCGTTGGCTGCGATCGAGCACAGACGTGCGGTGGCTCGCTGCATCGATCGCAGCGCGCGGCAGGCGTTCGAGCAATCGGATCCTGCGTTGAGCATGGCCGCCTCGGCCACAGCGAAGTCCTCGATCAGATCGCGAGCACGCTTCGATTCCGCGCCGCCCAGCGAAGCACCGCCTGGATACGGCGGAGGCGCTTGCGCGTAGCTTCGCTGCGTAGGTGATGGCATCTCGGAGCTCGGCATCCCCGCATTCGGCGCTGCGGTGGGGTATGCCCCCGCAACGTGCCCCGGAGCTTGATCGGCCGCCTCAGCGGACTTGGCGTTCCCGTACGGCGAAGCAGGCTGTGCGTGCGCCGATTGCGGAGGCGGCGCCATTCCGCAGGCGCTGGCCACGCAAGCCAGCAAGAGAAGTTCCAGCCCGTGAACAAGCTTCATCGTCCATGCCCTCCGGCATCTGGAAGCAGACGCTCGATCACCTTGTCCTGGATGCGACCAGCCTGATCGAAGTCCTCGAACGCCCTTCGACGTTGCTTCTCGGAACCGTCCTTGTCTCCCTTGTCGGCGAGCGCCTTGGCGCGCTTCTGCGCGATCACCCCTCGCACCTCGTACAGGTGGCCTTCGAAGAAGCTGACCTTGGGCGCGCGCTTCAGCCCCTGCTCCAGATCACGCTCCGCTGCATCGAACTCCCCAAGCTGGCCCCGGAGCTCTGCCGTGCGCGCGTACGTGTCTGCGAGCACTTCCAGCGCCTCCTGCATCGGCTGCGCTCCTCCAGGAATCGGCGTCGTCATCAGCTTGTCGAGCTCCGCCACCGCCCCTCGTAGATCACCATCCTCCTCGCGCATGTCTGCCAGGTGATGGAGCGAGCGAGCCTTGGACAGGTAGGCCATCAGGATCGTGTCGACCGGCGGTGCCGCCACGCTCGAAGCGCCGCCGGTTTCGCCGCGATCTCGGCCGGTGCATCCCCACGATGCCAGCGCAACGAGCACGATCGCAGCGAGCGAAGCGATCCAGGTTGCCGGTGAGCGGACACGGGTGCCGCAATCGGCGATCATCACCGCACCCCCATTCGGGCAAACAGGTTCGCCCTGTAGTCTCGAGCCCGCGCCTCCGCGATCCGATCCACGCGTGCGCTCGTCCCCCCCTGGCGGGGGAACGGCGCGTCGAACAACGATTGCGTCGAGCGCGACAGCGCAAGCTCCGGCGCCCGCTCCACACCCCCGCGCGTCACCAGCAGCGCGACCGCTGCTGCCAGCGCAAGAGCTGTGGCAGCTCCGAACGCAACGTAGACGACGCGCGACCCGCTTCGATGAGCGCGCGCGATGGCCGCGCGCACCAGGGTCTCGTTGAGCGCAGGGTCGATCTCCGGCGGGTCGTGCGCGAACTTCAGTGCCCCAGCCAGCTCCGCCAGCTCGTGCTCGCCGTGCCCTTCGAGAGCCTCGCGCAGCGCTTGCGCTTCGCGCACCTCCTCAGGGGTGGGATCAGGCGTTGGACGCTCGATTTCGCTCATGGCTCTTGCCGTTCCGGCGCATCCGTTGCCAGCGCCTTCTTGAGAGCAGCCAACGATCGGTGCAACAGCACGTCGAACGTGGCCGCCGATACTCCCATGGTCGATGCGACCTCTTCTCTCGGACGCTCCTCGAGCACGCGCAGCCGGATCGCCTGCGCGTAGCGCGGGTTGATGCGTTCGAGCGCGTCGCGCACCCTGCGCCGCGCATGGTCCAGGTCGTGCTGCTCCTGGACCTGATCGTAGTGGGCCGTCCCCTGGTTGCGCTGCAATGCCGACTCTGCCACGTCGATCTCCCGCGCAAGATCCTCGGACTGGAACAGCACTTCCCTGCGAGAGGCGCGGATCATGTCGAGCGCGATGTGCATCGCTACCACCCGCAGCCAGGGGTAGATACCGCACGGCTGCCAGTCGTACAGGGCCAGACGCTCGATCGCCTTCTCGTAGGTGGCGCTGAGCGCATCCCTCGCCCGAGCCTCGCTTCCAAGCCGGGGCAGCAGCACGCATCGGTACAGCTTCGGGCCGTGGTGCGACAGCAGCATCCCGAGCGCCGCACGGTCCCCTGCCTTGGCGCGCTCGACCAGCCGCTTCTCGTCCAACGCTCCTTGCGTTGCCCTCGGCTCCGTCACGGCCGCGACCTTAGTCGCTCGCGAAGCCGATGTCCGCATTTCGCGGATCATCCCGGGCCAGGGGAACGGCATGGCGATCGCGGCGGCGTTCATGGCTGTACAACGCGCCCAGCCCCCCCTGGCTTACGGCGCAAGTGTGCCCTTTGCCTGTTTTGTCAGGCCTGCAGCCTTCCGAGGCTTCGCCCCGCTCCGGCTCCCCCTGCGTGCCTCCCATCAAAAGTGCTAGCTTGCCGCACATGCGACGCGGCTGGATGCTCGCCTTGACCCTGCTTGCCCTCGCTCCTGCGCGAGCCGCTCAGGCCCAGGACCCGCCGTCCGGTGCACCCATCAACACCAATCGCTACAATGTCGAGCTCTTCCAGGGCCCTACCCTCGCGCCCCTGCGCATCACCGGCCTTGGCGGAGCCTATGGCCCCTATGCCGAAGGCTCGGATGGCATCCCGGCCAACGCAGCCGCCCCGGCCGTGCGCGAACCCTTCAGCGTCGGCCACTTCGACTGGGACCTGAACTTCAGCGTCTCGTTCCCGGGCGCTTTCCGCAACACCGACTTCAACAACGACGGCCGCGTGGGCTTCGCCTACAACGACTACGTCTTCTACACGCTCGGCGGCATGATCCAGGTCGGCAGGTTCGCCATCGGCGTGCTCGGCGACTTCCAGCGCTACAACCTCAGCCCCAACGCCCAACCCACGGATCCACGCTCCACCCTCACGCTCGGGCGAATTCACGCGCTGGCCGGATTGTCCTTCTTCAACAACCAGCTGAATCTGGGAGCCGGTGCACGCGGCGTCTGGCTCAACATCGACTCCACCACCAACTCGAGCTCCCAGAACGTGCTGCGCATGCTCGGTGCTGCCCCGGAAGCCGGCGTGCTGATCAAGCCCGACTACCTGCCGTGGCGCATCGGCGCAACCTTCCGCTTCCCCGTCAATACTCCCTACCAGCAAGGGGGCTCCACCACCTACGACGCGCAAGGCGTGCAGCGCGCAGCTGGTCTCGCTGTCCCGCAGAACGTCTACCTTCCTTGGGAGCTGCAGGCTGGTTTCGCCATCCAGGTCGGTCCACGCCCCCTCAACCCCAAGTGGATCGACCCGGGCGAGCAGGAGGACCAGGGCGCCGAGGCGGTGCGAAGCGCCCGTGCAGCTCGACGCATCGTGCAGCAGGCCGAGCTGGCCGTGATCTCCGACCCCGCACAACGCGAGCGCCGCGCCGCGGAGTTCGAGCGCGAAGAGGCCTACCTGCAGCAGGAAGAGGACATCCGGCTCAGGAAGATGGCCGACCAGATGGCAGCCGAGCGACGCGCCCGCTACTGGAACTGGCCCCGCGAGTACATCCTCGTGGTCGCAGAAGCGCTCGTGACCGGCGCCACGCCCAACGCCGTCGGCCTCGAGTCCTTCCTCTCCCAGACCGTCGAGCGCTCAGGCCAGAACACCACCGTCACTCCACGACTCGGGCTCGAGGGCGAGCCCGTGGTCGGCTCCATCAAGACCCGGATCGGCACCTACCTGGAGCCAGGACGCTACACCGGGTCGTCGTCGCGCCAACACTTCACCTTCGGCTTCGACATCCGCGTGTTCGAGTTCAAGGGCTACGGGATCCTGGCGCCCGCCACCTACCGCATCTCCGGCATGGCAGACCTCGCGCCACGCTACGAGAACTTCGGCGTCTCCTTCGGCGCGTGGCACTGACAGCGCGTCAGTTCACGTGCCGCGTGTCCGGTGCCGCCATGCTCCCGTTCTCCAGGAACGTCGCCGTGATCTCGCGCATCAGCGCGTCCTGCATCTCCTGCTCGAGCTTGTCCGGGCAACCTGCCACACGCTCGACATTGCGCTGGTAGACGAACACCCGGCTGCAAGGAGGCCCCGGGTTCTCGATCGATGCGAGCCCGTCCAGCAGCAGCAGCGCGCGCGGATCCACGCCGTCTGCCACCAGCTCGATCCCCGGTACCTCGCTCACGTACACCTCAGCCTCGGCCACGAACTTGCGCAGCGCCGGATCCAGCGTGCTGATCGCCTTCTTGACCAGGGTCACGAACACTTCGCGCGCCGGCGCCCACGCCACCGCAGGCTCCGCTACGTCCAGCTCCCGCGACCGCAGGAAGCACTCCGTGGCTCCGTGTGCATCCCCGCCTTCGTCGCGGATCAGCCCAAGGTAGTACCAGCTCTCGGCGTCCATCGGATCGCGCTTTGCCGCTTCCTCGATCAACGGCGCCGCACGCCCGATCTCCCCGATCTCGTACCACGCTCGCCCCACCAGGAACGTGTGATGCACGTTGTCGTACGGGCCGTCCGGGAGCCGCAGGATCACACTCCGGCCCCCGTCCACATCGCCCTTGCCGAGCATCGCATCGAACATCAGCAGCAGCGTGTCGATCGTCTCTTCGTCCGTCTCCGCCAGCCCCAGCCCCTGCTCGCACAACGCGATCGCCTCGTCGAACTCGCCCAACGGATGGATGAACAGCTCCGCCGCGTTGAGCATCGCCTCCATGTACGTGTCGTCGAGCGCGAAGGCCTGCTTGTAGTTCTCGATCGCCTCCAAGGAATCCCCCTCCAACGCGGCTACGTAGCCGAGCAGGTTGAAGACTTCGGGAGAGTGCGGGTCGAGCTCGAGCGCCCGGCGCGCCGACGCTTCCGCGCCTCGCGTGTCGCCCCGCTGAACGAGGTCCCAGCCGCGGTCCAGATGTGCAGAGAACTGATCCATGGCTCTTCACTTGCGTGGCGTGATGCCCGCCACGAGCAGAACCGATTACGCTACGGACGCAGCCTGTCAAGAGAAACGATCGCCTCCCTGTGGCGTCAGCCGCCGGGCGTCGTCCCGCCAGCGGTCCCGTCGCGCAGAAAGCTCACACTTTGCCCGGTCCTACGGCGTGTAGCCCCGCTCCACGTTGATCTGCTTCGCCGCCTTCACCCCGTTCGGGACATTGTAGGAGAGCACAGCGTCAAATCCCTGGTGATACACGTCCAGGTGGTTCTGCACGGTCGCCAGCTTGGTGTCCGAAGCACCGTATGCCTTGAGCCCCGCTGGGCTCACCGTGTTCTTGATCAGATCCGCTACCTGCGCTTCCGTCGCGTCCCCGTACGAACGGTCGATCTCCAGCATGAAGATGTGGTGCGTGTCCTTGATCGCTATCATCGGCGCAACCTCTGCCGCCGCCCCTATGTCCGCAAGATAGCTCAGCCCTTCCCACCCCTGGATCGCCGGGATCGCAGTCTGTAGCTCCCCCGTTCCCACCAGGATCGTCGACCGGTCCGCAGCGTTCTTCGCCAGGATCACCTGGATCGCAGCCGGCAGGTCCGTGGTCTCCTTCACGTCCCACTCCATGATCAGCTTGCCTTGCGCCCAGTCGATCACGTCGTCCATTCGCTGGATCGTCTCGGTGAACGATGCCCCGAGATGACACTTGCACACCTCGTCGGCCGTCATCTCCTCGACCTTCTTGCCGCCGCAATCCAGCGACTCGTAGTACTCGATCGGGCTGGAGTGCGCCACGACCGGTACCCCGTCCTTGGTCACCAGGATGTCGGCCTCGATGCCGTCCGCCCCGCTCTGCCAGGCCTTTTCGAATGCCTTGCGCGACAGGAACGGCGTGGTCGTCGCGTCCCATTCCCCACCATGCGCGATCACCATCGCCCGGTGGCACCCCGGCTCCTTCCAGCACACCGACAGTGACGTCTTCCAGTCCCCGGTGGCACCATCCGGCCCGGGCCCATCCCCCGTGGCTCCGTCGCCCGCGTCCGGCTCCGACGCGTCGCTGCTCTCCGCTTGCACGTCCTGCAGCCCGGCTTCGCCCGCTCCTCCACCTTGCGCGTCGGGCTGCGATGCATCGCTCCCACCAGCGCCCCCGCCTCCCGACGCTCCCTCTGCGCCCACGTCCTGCGCTCCGGCGTCGGGATTGCCGCCGCCTTCTGTGCCCGCTGCGCTCGACCCGCACCCCGGCAACCACGCCCCAAACGCACCGAGCGCAGCGACCGCGACTGCGTATCTGAGAACAGCGGCGTCGAGCATCTTCATCCCTCGTTGAACAGGACTCGAACCAAGATACCACTCGCACCTTCCAGGGTCCAAGCGTGCCGCCCCGAGCTCATCGAGGCCGAAGCCTTCACACGGCGATGATCTTGAGCTCCGGACCTCCGCGTACCTCCACGCGATCGGCGCAGATCAGGTCGCCGTCGAGCACGTACGCTCCGGCTCCAGCCGGGAAGTCCACGGAGAACTCCCTCGCGCATGCATCGACGCTGCCTTGGCCCACCAGCGAGCGACCCGCCAGAATCCTCCAGAATTGCTGACCGCAGTCGCGCACGCCGATGCTCGAAGCGACCACATGCGGACGCGCCGGATCCTCACCCGCCCGGTGCGTCACCAGCATGTGCATTCCCAGATCCCGAACCACCGCTGATGCGATGAGCGTAAATGCCTCGCTCGGATGCCGCTCGCCGTCCACCGTGAGACGACACGGCATCGGGGACAAGACCGTGCGAGCGAGTTGCCCGTCCACGAACGACCCCGCAAAGATTCGGGCGATCATCCGGCTCGCCTCTGGATAGCCGCCCCCTCCGCGCGCGTAGAACTCCTTGAAGAAGGCTGCGATCAGCCCTGTTCCAAAGATGAATCCCACACGGCTCGACCCGGTGCTGTCCGCGACCCGGAGCGTCGCACGCCGCAGGAAAGGCATCATCCCGCGCTCGTTGCTCACCTGGATCGCCCTCGCCACATGGCGGGCAGGATCGAGACGCTCGCGGTTGAAGTTGCGCGCCACGGTCCCTGCATTTCCGCCGATGGCGAGCAGCAACGCAGGCATCGGCACGTCGCCGTAGACCTCGGCAAGGCACGTCGCCCCTGCCATGTGCGAGCCGTCGCCGCCGCAAAGCGCTACCCAATCCGCATCGGCGCCGCGAATCGCTTCCGCAGCCGACCGCAGCTCCTGGATCGAGCGGGTCACGTGCAGGCGGGCCTCGGTCCCGCACGCGGCCCGCACACGTTCGATCCAGCGTGGATGCTTGCGGAATCCGCCGGCGAGTGCGTTGACGATCACGTGCGCGTTCATCGCGGCGAGGGTCTAGCACGCCTTTCGAGGCAGCTCAGCAGCAATAGCCGGCTTTCGCGCACGAGAGGCGCTGTGCAGCGCGCTCGGACGGCGAGCCCGCGCTCTGAGCCTGGCACCTGAATCCTTCCAAGCGGGCTGCATTCGGTCTACGTTTCGCTCGCGATGCGTACCCGCCACTTCCTAGCCTCGATTGCTTTGGCCGTGTCCCTCGCTGCCTGCGCCGGCCCCTCGGCCCTGCGTCCTGCTCGCTCGGGTGACGTCGCCGCTCTTCGCGCAGCTCTTGACGCAGACCTCCGCGCCGGTCGCCTCACGCGAAGCGCGGTCGGCGACATTGCCGAAGCGCTCGCCTCGCACGAGCTCCAGTCGGCCAAGGGCAACGATGCGCTCCAGCGCGTGCAGCAGGTGCGCTCCTGCGCGCGCCACCTGCAGGACGGCCTCGTCGAACGCACCAAGGGCACCGACCTCGCTGCGCCGGAAGCAGCTCTCATCCTCGAGCAGTCCCACCTGACCGACTTCGACAAGTGGCGCGCTCGCAGCGCGGATCCTGACCCGATGTGGCGTGCCGTCGGCGTGCGGACCCTGACCGACCCCGAGAGCGCCAACCAGCGGCGCGCGGCCATGCTCGACCCCGACGAGAACGTTCGCCTCGCCGCCGTGCGCGCGGCGGAAGACGCTCGCGACGCGGGCGACGGCGCACAGCTCATCGACGTCGCGCGCCTCGATCCCAATGCCCTCGTGCGCGTGACCGCGGTCCGCGCGCTCGGCCAGCTCGGATCGCCTGAGATGGTGCTTCGCCTCAAGGACATGATGACCAACGGATCGGATGCGGTCCGACAGTCCATCGTGGTCGCATGGTCCTGGCCGGGCATGCTGGAAGCGGGCGGCCAGCGCGAGCTGATCCTGATCGCCGAGACGGGCAAGGACGAAGCCGCGGTGCTGGCAGGAGGAATCCTGCTGCGTCTCGGTGCCGAGACCCGTGGGACAGGGATCTCCACCCTTCTCAAGCACATCGACGGCAGCGCCGCGCGCGCTCGTGTGCTGGCCATCTCCCTGGCTCCCATCGACGATCCCGCGGTCCGGCAGGCTGTCTCCAAGCTTTCGACCACGCCTGATCCCGAAGTGAAGCTGGCCGCGCTCACCAGCCTCGCTCGCGACCCTGCCGAGCGTGCCAAGGCGCTCGATGGAATCGGCTCCCTTGCTGCTTCCTCTCTTCCGGTCGCAGCCAAGGCCAAGGCGACCATGGCGCGCCTCGGCGACGCTCGCGTCACCGCCCTGCTCCTCAAGGACGGCGAGAGCAAGGTCGCCGAAACGCGCGTCGATGCTGCGCGCGGGTTGATCGAGCTGGGTGACATCGCCCGGGCAGCGATGTTCCTCGCCGATGCCGACGCTGGCGTGCGCACGCGCACAGCCTGCCAGATCCTGGTGGCTTCCGAACGCTGGTAGCTGATCGCGACCTGCAGACGGATGCGGGTTGAAATCACGACGAGCCGCGGAGTACAAGCGAGCACCATGAGGGCTTCCTCCACTACGCTCCTGGGTCTGGCGGCGCTTTGCATGTCACTGGGGCTGGCCTCGGGCGGCTGCCGACAGATGATGCTCGATCGGCAGCTCGAGTCCGTGCGCAAGGCTTCGCCTGCGTTCATGACGCTCGGTGACTACGAGGTCGCTCGTACCATCGTCTATTCGAGCCTTGGCAACTACGAAGGGCAGCACAGGCTCGCTCCGAACAATGCCGACGGGCTGTTCCTGCTGACGCGCGGATGGGCAGCAGCAGGATTCAACTTCATGGAAGATGATTGGGAGGCGTCGACCGACGCTGGCGACGACGAGCTCGCGGAGGAGAATCGGACCCGAGCCCGTGGCGCCTACACGCGCGCCGCCTTCTACGGCCTCGAGCTCCTCGAGCAGAAAGCCCAGGACTTCCAGCTCGCGCGCCGCGACGCACGCTCGGTGCGCACGTGGCTCAAGAGCTTCGAAGCCATCGACGCAGACTCGCTGTACTGGACAGGCTTCGCCTGGATGGGCCGCGTCAACGTCTCCAAGGACATCCCGGAGATCTCCTCGGAGAGCGCCATCGGCGTTGCCATGCTCGAGCGAGTGGTGGAGCTCGACGCGGACTGGAATCATGGGCTGGCCCACGTTGCCCTCGGCGCCTGGCACGCGCGAAGCGCGTCCGGCGAGCTCGACAAGGCTCGCGAGCACTTCGAGCGCGCCATGCGGATCAACGGCGGCAAGCTGCTGATCACGCAGGTCCAGTTTGCGCGCACCTACTATTGCGTCCGCAACGACAAGGCCAACTACGTACGCCTGCTCACCAACGTCGTCGACGCCGGTGACCCGCTGCCCGATCACCGATTGTCCAACACCGTCGCGCAGCGCCGAGCCAAGAGATACCTGTCCGACGTGCGCATGGCCGACTGCGGGTTCTAGGCCGCGATCGATTCAATCAACAGCTTCGGATTGCACCTCGTGCTTGAGCTCGATCACTTGATCGGCGAGCAAAGCCACATCCGGATCATGCGTCACGATCACCACGCTCCGATGTCCACGCAGCGCCATGAGCGTCTTGAGTGCGCGTTCTTTTGACACCGGGTCGAGCCCGACCGTCGGCTCGTCGAGCAGCAGCACCGGTTCACGGGTTGCCAGCGCCCGCGCGAGCGAGATCCATCGACGTTCTCCGCCTGAAAGGGACCGCCCTCCGGCACCTACTTTCACGTTTGCAATGCCATCTCGCAGATCTGAAGCCCCGAGGAGCGACAACTCCGCCTCTCCATCCGATCGTTTCACCCCTGCGAGAGCGAAGTTGTCCTCAAGCGTTCCGGTAATGACCGGAGCGTCTTGTGGCACCCATGCGAAAGGACGAGCGTCAGGTCCGACCGTGCCAACCTGCAAAGGCGCGCCGCCGAACCGTACCTGCCCCGCTGCCTCGGATTCCAGCCCGAGGAGCGCACGCAGCAGCGAGGTCTTTCCTGCTCCTGTGGGCCCCGTGATCGCGAGAATCCGGCCCGGCTCCAGCGTGAACGAGACACACGGTGCTCGTCCAGGCACGCAGAGTCGATCCACCTCGAGCACTCCGCCGTCCGCCTGCGATTGCTCCGCTCCTGCACGCGATTCCGTCGCGGGTGGACACGCCACCGACGACAGACTCGACAGCGCTTCCTTGCCCCGCAGCAGAGAAGCGCGAGCATCTCCGAGATCGCGCAGCGGCTTGTAGGCCATGAAGAAAACCGCTGCGAAAGCGATGAGATTGGCGGTCCCTGCCCAGGCCCAGATCGACGCGGCTCCAAGGGCCAGAACCAGGGCCAACGCAGCGAGCACTTCGTTGGTCGATGACAACGCGGTGCGGAACGTCTCGCTGCGTGCCTGGGCCATTCCCGCACGGTGTGCCAGTGACCGGACAACTGTCCGGATGTGCCCACCCGTGCCGTAGGTGCGCCACAAGTCCGCGTGCCGGATCAGGTCGTCCACCTCTTCGTGCAGCTCGTCCGCGGCGCACATCGACTCCTGGTGCCATGTCCGCCAACGCTTTCTGGCCCCAGCGAGAACCGCGGCAAATGGTGCGAGAACCAGGACCGCAGCCAGCGTCAATCGCGCCGACAGCACCCAAAGCGCGACCAGGATTGGGACCAGTTGTGCCACTGCCCTGATCGATGCCAGGGCGCCGTCATTGACCGCACTTTCGGCCTCGCGCACGCGGGATGCGAGTCGCGCGACTGCGGTTGGCGAGCTCGAGCGCAGCCCGTTGGCGAGAACCGAGCTGATCACCGCATCTCGGAGCGTCTGGCCGGTACCGACCGCGACGCGGGACTGTGAAAAGGTTGCGAGGGTGCCTGCGAATCCCTTTAGAACGACCGCGCCGAGGCCCAGAGCAGCGATAGTTCCCGGGGAAAGTGTACCGAATCGAGAAACGATAGCGGATTCAGAGACCAGGGCGCGCCCAAGCAAAGCGGCACACCACGCCACAGCGCCGTGAGCGAGGGCATGGGTAGCGCCGCCGATCAAGAACAGCGCGAACTGGGCTGGATTTGAGCGCAGCTGGCCCCACGCCGCGGCCGGGATCGAGCGCGGCAGCGTAAGGGGAATGTCGAGCTGCGGTGCGGGGTAAGACATGGAAGTCACACCCCCGAGGGGGTGACGGCCGCTGGGTGTATCGCAGCGGTTGGCCGACGGAAACGGTCTTGACTTCTCTGAGGCCGCGAATTCGACCCCTGACCGGATTCATGGCAGGGTCCGCGCCCCCTGAGCCCCGGGGGCACACCGTTTGCAGACTTCAGCCCGCAGCGGGCCGTGACGTCCAATGATCAGGGACGATACGGGGTCCAACGTTTCATCGGTGCAATAACTGTATCAGGGCATTGACAGAACGCACGGACAATCCAAGGAGAAAGGCTCCAATTCGAGAGGCTCTTTTCCAGAGGCGAGGGGAATAACACGACGGGGCGGCAAGTTAGGTGTCAGGTGTGAGATGAGGTCATCCAGTGCGCGGCGTTTGGCCAGGAGCGAGCAGTACGAATCGCAGCGACCGCAGGCGAGCGGACATGACGCCTCTGTGCGTGAGTCCACCCCTGCGCCGATGCCACTGTCGGCGCTGAGCGATGATCTGGCCGAGGAAGATACCTCGGTCCGGATCGCAGCCTTCGACTCCAAGGCTGAAACAGTCGATTTTGTCGAAGTTTCTGCAGTCGACTCGGACGTCCCGCCTCCGGTGGCGTTCGACACGTTCATCCCTCCACCGCCAGACTCGGAGATCGCACAGCCCATCCGCGTCGACGAAGGCGGTGGCGACTCGGTGCTTGCTCGCTACTTCCGCGAGATGGCTGCCCACCCGGTCATGGGTCCGGATGACGAGATCCGGGCGGCCAAGGCCGTCGAAGAGATGGAGCTCGCCTGGTGGAACGCGATCCTCGCGTACATCCCCGCAGCGGAGTACGCACTCGTCGCGCTCGAGGAAGAGATCAACGCGTGCCCCGAGCGCGAGGAGATCGATACCTCGGCGCTGCCCGAGGTCCGCAAGTACATCAAGTGCTTCAAGAAGGCGGGCAAGCTCACGCCGGATCAGGAGCGACGCTACGTCGCGCAGTGCACGAGGCTCGCTCGCGCCGTGCGTCTGCCCGACTCGGATCGCGTGTGGATCGGCCGCTGCCAGAAGCTCGTGCGCGATCTCGTCGAGCCCAACGACTCCGCTGACCAGGCGTCCAACGAGAGCGTCCTGCCCAACAACCGCGCCTACCAGCGCTACCTCGAGCGGATCCAGGAAGCCTACGACTCCCAGCTCTACACCAAGAGCGTGTTCGTCAAGGCCAACCTCAGGCTCGTGGTCTCCATCGCGCGCAGGTACAACCGCGGACGCATGCCCCTGATCGATCTGATCCAGGAAGGCAACATCGGCCTGATGAAGGCCGTCGAGCGCTTTGACCACCTGCGCGGATACAGGTTCTCGACCTACGCCTCGTGGTGGATCCGCCACGCGATCAGCCGCGCCCTGGCCGACAAGGGACGCGCCGTGCGCATCCCGGTGCACATGCTCGACACGCACAACCGCGTCGCGCGTGCCACCCAGGCCGTCATCGCGCGCACGGGCCGCGAGCCCACGCTCGAGGAGCTCGAGAAGGAGACCGGCATCCCCCTCGAGAAGCTCGACAAGGTGAAGGACTTCTACGCAGAGACGCCGTTCTCGCTGGATCGTCCGGTGGGCGACGAGGACGGGCGCAAGTTCATCGACTTCCTGCAGGAAGACGATCCGACCTCGCCCTACGATCACCTCGCCAACCAGAAGTGGGCGTCCGAGGTTCGCAGGCTGCTCACCACGCTCACGCCGATCGAGTCGCGCATCATCCGGTGGCGCTTCGGGCTCGACGACGAGAACGAGCTGACGCTCAAGGAGATCGGCGACAAGTACAACCTGTCGCGCGAGCGCATCCGTCAGCTGCAGGAGCAGGCGCTCGGCAAGATCCGCAAGCAGATGCGCGACTACTAGCGCTCCACCCGACCTCGTCGGTGCCACGGCCACGCTCGCGTGGCCGTGAGCATTTTGTCACCCCAGACCACCCACTTCCCGCTCGAGCTGCCCCAGGAACTCCCGCATGAACCGCGTGCGCTCCGTCGCCATCTCGCGCGCCGCCGACGTGTGCAACCCCTCCGGGATCCGCAGCAGCTTCCGGTAGAAGTGATCCACGCCCCACAGCTTGTCCTCCGGCTCCCGCGAGCGACAGAACGGATCGGAAGGCTCGTAGAACGGACGTCCCATCGTCGAGCAGGTCGCAAAGCACCGCGCTACTCCGATCGCCCCGATCGCATCGAGCCGGTCCGCGTCCTGCAACACGCGGCCTTCGAGGCTCGTCGGAATCACGCCCCGTGAGAACGCGTGATCGCGAATGCAGTCGCAGATCGGCTCCACCAGCTCCACCGGAAACTCGGCCTGTGCGAGGAGCAGCTCCCGGGCTTTGTGCGCGCACACCTCCCCCGAACGATGCGATTCAGGATGATTCTTCGGGTAGTTGAACAGCTCGTGCAGCAGCGCAGCCGCCTCGACCACCTCCACACGCACCGCCTCGCTCGCTGCAATGCGGAGAGCATTGGCGCGGACCCGCAGCACATGGCTCAAGTCGTGGGCAGGCTCCGCTCCTTCGCACGCCCTGCGCGCCGCATCCTCCAGCGCTCCCAGCAGGTGCGCGGGCAGCCCGTCTCGCGTCATTCGTCGTCCCCGCTCGGCAGAACCGCGGGTACCCCCTTGCTCCGCAGCATCGCGCTTGCAATGGAAGATGCGCACTTGTCGAGCGCAGCGCGCGCTCCGGTGACCTTCCCCGCAACTCCATTGATCACGATCGAGAATGCGAACGGTGCTCGCGATCCCGGGGAGAGCACGTAGCCCGACAACGCCGTCACGTCATTGAGCGTGCCGGTCTTCGCTCGCACCAGGCGCAGCTTCTTGAGGTTGTTGAATCGACCGTGAAGCGTTCCGTCGACTCCGCCGATCGCGAGGTGCGACACGTACTCCGACCCGAACGAAGGATCGAGATACGCAGCGCGCAGCACTCGGGTGAACGTGTTGGCCGTGACCCGGTTGGTGTCGTACAGCCCGGACCCGTTCTTGATCACCGTCCCGTCGTCGAGCGCGCCCACTGCCTTCAAGTACCGGTTGACCACCTCCGCGCCGTCTGCGCTGCTCTGTCCTCGGCTCTTTTCCTTGCTGCCGAGACCCTTGAACACCATTTCGGCGTAGAAGTTGTCGCTGCGCTTTCCCAGCTCGTAGAGCAGCTCGCTCAGGGGGCGCGAACGATGCATCACGAGCACGTTGCGCGCCTTGTCGCCACCGGTCCTTACGGCGCCGCTCACCGTGATGCCCTGCTCCGCCAGGAGCGCGCGCAAGGCGTAGCCCGCGAACACCGACGGGTTGTCGATGCGCTTGGGCGTCACCATCGCGTGCGAATCCTCCGGGATCGTGCCGCCGACCTTCGCGGACAAGCGCGCGCCGCTGGGCGCAAGCAGCAGCGTGACCGCCTCCGGCCCTGCGGCACTCGTCTTGACCGACCCGGTCACGTCGACCACCCCTGGCGGGTCGAACGACACCACCGCTGCCTGCTCCTTGGTGGTCGGATGCACGCTCATCGTGATCACGTTGCGGTTGAGCGCGACCGCGCTGACAGGCGCGCGGAAGTACGCCCATTCGTTCGGCTGCTGCTCGAAGCCAGGGGGCAGGTACTGCTCGTCGAAGGCGCTCTGATCCACAAGGATGTCGCCCTGCACCTTGCGCACGCCGGAGCGCCGAAGCTCTGCGGCCATCTCCCAGAGATCCGAGGTCGTCAGCGAAGGGTCCCCGGAGCCGCGCAGCACGAGCTCGTCGACGGCTGCGCCGTTGCGCTTGCCGTAGAGCGCAGTGCGGTACTGGTAGGTCGCGGTCAGCTGCGACATGGCTGCTGCTGCGGTCAGCAGCTTCATGTTTGAGGCGGGATTGAGGGCTTCGCGATCGTGATACGACGCGATCACCTGCCCGGTCTCGACGTCGACCACGCTCACGCCGGTCTTGCCGCCGTACTTCGCGATCGCCGCTGCGAACTTGTCGACCGCCTTCGCAATCGCCGCCTGCTGCTTGGGAGCGACCTGGGAGGCAGCCGGGCTCGAGGCGGGGGGCGCCTGCGATGCTGAAGGAAACGACAGCAGGAGCGACGCCGCGATGGCTGCGGCTCCGACGAGGATCATGGGGCGTGCAGGACGCATCGCCCTTGTGGGTACACCCACGCTCCATCGTCGCGAAGGGATTTGTAGGGCGGAAGGCCGTGGCGACTCCGGCGGGCGGATTTGGCTTGCCTTGAACGCGGCGCGGAGCCAAACACGTGCGGTGAACCGATCCGCTGCCATCGCTGTCGCCGTGCTTTCCGGCTCCGCCGCGATCGCCCAGGCTCCGCCTGCTCAGGCCGATGAGGCTCCGACGCGCGAGTACATCGTGGACGACAGGCTGCCGCCGGCTTCGACGCGGTGGAAGGTCATCGTGGGTGGTCTTGGGGCTACTGCGGCTTTCTATGGCGCGGCCCAGCCGTTCTCCTACGCCTGGCCGGAGTCGCCTGGCTCCATGTACTTGCGCTACCCGGTCGTGGGGCCGTGGCTCGCCTTCGCGCACAACGGGTGTGCCGTCGACGATAGCTGCAATACGATCTGGCTCGTTGCGCGCGGCATCCTCGAGGCTTTCGACGGTCTCGGACAGGCCGGCGGCCTTGCCATCGCGCTCGAGGGCATCTTCATGCCCACGTCGCCAGAAGGTCCTGCGCAGCCCGGAAAGCCCAAGCGCCGCTCGCCGTCGAACACTCCCGAGACCCCCAGCACGCAGCCTGGAAATCTCTTCTACATCCCGCGACCCATCGTGGTCGGCCAGCACGGGGTCGGCCTTGGGATCTCCGGCCTGTTCTAGGAACTAGGAACTAGGAACTGGGAACTGGGAACTGGGAACTGGGAACTGGGAACTGGGAACTGGGAACTGGGAACTGGGAATGGTGAGCACTTCACCGGCCACCGCAGCACGGGCAACCACGAGCTGAGGGGTGCGTCGGTGAAGTGCGACATTGAACAAGCCCGAAGCGGCGGGGCGCGATGCGGCACGGGTGGTGCTAAGGACAATTCGCTTGCT
>JACRCQ010000027.1 GCA_016218915.1 Deltaproteobacteria bacterium | reverse complement strand
CGCCGCGCGGCCATTCCAGTGGAAGTTCACCCGCCGCGACCTCGGCCGGCTGCTGTCCAGAATCAGCGAACGAGAGGCCAACACCCTCGCCGATGCGGCGTAGTCCGATACGTCACCGAACTTAAGGGGCGGAGTACTAAGTCCGCCTCGGCAAACGCTCGTCCGCGGCACACGGGATGCATGTGCTGCCCGACGTGCACCCGCGGACGACCACTGCTGCTGTCTTCATCGCTATCCTCTCGGCGGTTTCCGACGTGGGAGCGCAGGAGCCACCCAGCTCGGCCGCTGGTGCGCAGCCACCCCCAGTCACGGGTGTTGCCATGCAGCGTCAGTGGTACGGCCACGAGACGCTCCTTGCAGACGTTGCCGTGATCCCTTTGGCGTATGCGACCAAGAACGTATTCGTTCTTGCCGGGGGCTACAGTCTGGCGAGCCCTATCGTTCACTGGGCCAATGGTCAAACGGGCAAGGGCTTCGTGAGCCTGCTCCTGCGCGGCTCGATCCTCGGGCTCACCGCTCTGTCTGCGAGCTTCATGGCAAGCGGCGATGCGGATGAACGCGATGCTCGCCTGGCTCCGATGCTGTTGGGCGTGACTGCTGTGTTGGCCTTCCCAATCGTGGATTCATGCGTGCTGGCGTACAAGGATCGCTCGTCTCCTCCGCCGGTTCCTTCGGCCCCTTCTGCAGACTCCAGCATGCTTCGCGTGGTCCCCGCAGTGGGGTGGACGCCGTCCGGTGGATACGCTGGATTGGCCGGCATCTTCTGAGGAACGCTGGTAGTCCGGTGCCAGGCCGATGGGCGCGAGCCAGATGCTGACGACGCATCGCATGGCAGAGAAGGACGCTCAACCGCCGAGTACGTCTCCGAGCTTGCGCAGCAGTGCGTCGACGGCAAATGGCTTGGCGAGAAACGGGATGCCCGGCTCGAGCACGCCCTCGTGGGATAGGGCGTTCTCAGGGTAACCTGACATGTAGAGGACCCGGAGGCCTGGCCGCGACGCCTCCAGCCGGGCGTGGAGCTGCCTGCCGTTCAGCTCTGGCATGACCACGTCGCTGAGCAGCAGATCGATGGATCCCGGAAACTGCTCGCTCATCGCAATGGCCTCCATGGGACCGTGCGCGACCATCACCGTATAGCCCTGCCGCTCCAGGATCCGCAGGATCATCTTGCGAACCATCTCCTCGTCCTCGACCAGCAGAATCACGGCCCGTCCGCACGGCACCGGTGAGCTCCTCCTGGGCTCCGGAGCCTCTACCTCCTCGGGAACGCTCGGGAGAAAGATCCTGAACGTCGACCCCACTCCTGGCTCCGAGTGGACGTCGATGAATCCTCCGTTCTGCTGCACGATGCCGTAGACCGTGGACAGACCGAGGCCCGTGCCTTTACCCTGAGCCTTGGTGGTGAAGAAAGGCTCGAAGATGTGCTCGCGCACCTCAGGGGTCATCCCGCAGCCGTTGTCCGCCACCCCAATGAACGCGAACGCGCCAGGCTTGCTCCCAGCGAGCTGGCGGCTCTGCTCTTCATCGAGACGGATGCACCCGGTGTCCAGCACGACCTTGCCGCCGTCGGCGAGCGCGTCCCGTGCATTGACCGCCAGGTTGATCAGGATCTGCTCGATCTGCCCAGGATCCGCCTTGATCCTTCCGGCGCAGTCGTCGAGCTGAAGGCGCAGCTCCACGTCCTCGCCGATGATGCGCTGGATCATCCTGGCTGCCGGTCGCAGCGCCGTGTTCAGATCCATCACCCTCGGTGCGATCACCTGCTTGCGGCTGAAGGCCAGGAGCTGGGACGTCAGCGACGCCGCACGGTCGGCGGCTTTCTTGACCTCGAGCAGGTCGAGGAAGATCGGTTCCGACGGGCCCATCGTGGACATGAGCATCTCGGTGAAGCCGTTGATGCAGGTGAGGATGTTGTTGAAGTCGTGGGCGACGCCGCCTGCGAGCTGGCCGATCGCTTCCATCTTCTGCGACTGCCGGAGCTGCTCCTCGAGAGAGCTTCGCTCCTGCTCGGCGAGCTTGCGCTCCGTGATGTCGGAGATGAACCCCTCGAGGGCGAGCACGTCGCCGCTCTCCGAGTACACGCCGCAGCCTTGCTCCCACACCCAGCGAAGCGCCCCATCTTTCCTGCGGATCGCATACTCCCCGCGGTAGACCCCATGCTCCTGAAGCACGCGCTGCCAGTCCTCCCAGACCTGCTCGCGGTGGCTCTCCTCGATCAGGTCATTGTACGACAGCGACTGGTTTCCGATCAGGGCTTCGGTCGGATACCCTGTCAGCGCCTCGCACGCAGGGCTGAGGTACTCCATCGTCCAGTCGCGGTCGTTGCGACACCGATACACCATCCCCGGAAGGTTGTGGATCAGCACGGTCATGGCGCGCTGGCTCTCGCGCAGAGCGTCGTCGAGACGCTTTCTCTCCGAGATGTCGCGTACCGTGCCCAGCATCCGCGACGGGGCAGAGGCGTCCCCGTGCACCACAACGCCATGGGCTTCCACCACCGCATAGGAGCCGTCCTTGCGCAGGAACCGGTACTCCGTGCTGTAGGGCCCGGGGGTCGCCATCGCCTGCTGCATCAGGGCGATGACGCGCGCACGATCCTCCGGATGAACCCATCCTTCCCACTGGGAACGCGTCAGTGTGCGGAATTCGAGCCGGGACTGACCGGTCAGGTGCTCCCCAGCGCCGGACCACTCGATCTGGCCTGTGGCAATGTCCCACTCGAAGAACACCTGTCCAGTCTGCTCGGCCGTGATCCGATACCGTTCTTCCGTACGCCGCAAGGCCTGCACTG
Source organism: Deltaproteobacteria bacterium (assembly GCA_016218915.1). Taxonomy (GTDB): domain Bacteria; phylum Myxococcota_A; class Polyangia; order Polyangiales; family Polyangiaceae; genus JACRCQ01. Next base: position 86,823 of record JACRCQ010000027.1, on the reverse strand, counting down.
CACGATTGCGCTCGGTCACGTCGCGCGTGACGCCGAGCACGCCGACAACCTCGAGCTTCTCGTTGCGGAGAAACGACAGAGTGATCTCGGTCTGGACCGTGGAGCCGTTCTTGTGCCGCTCCTCGAGCTCGATCACCCGCATGCGGTGGATATCGCGCTGGGGCGACATCTCCAAGGCGAGCTCCTCCGCGAGCGTCTGGCTCGCGCGCTGCAACGCCGCAGGGGTCAGCACCTCTGCGAGCGTTTGCTTCATCGCTTCCTCCGGGGTGAAACCGCGGAGCCTCTCCACCGATGGGCTGACGTAGGTGAATTTCAGGGACAGATCTGCGGTCCAGATCACATCACGCGCGTTTTCGGCCAGTAGTCGGTAGCGCCGCTCCTGCTCGCGCAGGGTGCCTTCCTTGGCCTTGAAGGCCGTGATGTCGCGCAGCAGGCACACCGTCGCTGGCGCGTTGCCTGGCCTGGCCAGCGTGTGGACAGACAGCTCAGCCCATCGCACGTCTTCCGGTAGGCCATGCCTGACCTCCCCTCGCCACGTTCCATCCCTCTCGACAGCGCGGCAGATGCTCTCGATACCTCCCGACCGATCGTCGATCCTCAGCACGTCGGCAAAAGGCCGCCCTGCGGCCCCGGCGCCATCGATGCGCAGGATCCGCTCCGCTGCCGGGCTGCAATGGACAACGTTCCACGCGGGATCCAGCTCGATCACACCTTGATCAGCCCGATCGAGAAGCTGTGCGAGCTCCGGGAGGCCGAGTCCAGAGACCAGCATCAGACGTTTGGGCCTGTGGCCATGGCGCGCATCGAACCATGGATACGGCCAGAGACCCGGACGGTCAAGGACTCGCGTCCAGATGCCTGCGAGCGATTCGCCGGCTAGCGTTCTTCCGTTTTCGAAAGCAAGTGTGACGTTTCACCAAGGAGCGTACTTCACCACGAACATCGCCCCATTCGTTTGCGTAGGCCCCACGGGGCCCGCGCCGAAGTCCAACCAATCCCGAAAGACTCCGGCAACTGCCAGCCCCCCCTGCGGATCGTAGGCGACTGCTCGCGCAGCCTGCACCCCTTCTGCGCCGTAGGCGTGGCTCCACATGGGCGCGCCCGTGGGTGTCCACGCTGCCAAGAACACGTTTGCATCCTTCGTGCTCGTGAGCGGCCCGTTTCCGAAGTCCGTGCTGCCTGTGTAGGCCCCGGCCACGATGGCGTTGCTCGACAGATCAAAGGCAATCGAGGTCCTGGACGGCGTCAGGTCCGGCTCGTCTCCAATCTCGTACTGCTGGCTCCACCGGTGCGTGCCGTCCGCGGAATACCACGCGAAGAACACGGACTCTCTCGCTGCTTCGATCGCTCCGCCGCCAAAGTCGAGCGTGCCTGTGGATCGCCCCACGACAGCCACGTTTCCCTGTGGATCGACCTTGATCCGCGTCGGCGTCTGCGCTTGTGCGTTGCCCAAGGCCTTGCTCCAGAGGATCTCGCCGTCCGGGTCCAAGGCGAGCACGAACATGTCCAGGTTCCCCTGGCTGACGTAGTGGGACGTGCCCAGGTCCAGGGGCCCATCGAACTGGCCCACAACGAAGACATGGCCATCGGGTGACACGCCTACCGACTGGGCAATCGCATACCCACCACCGTAGCTCCTGCCCCATTGCCACGAGCCTTCCCTGTCGAGCTTGAACACGAACGCGCTGCGCGAGCCCACGGCATTGAGCGCATCTCCGCCACTGATGATCGTCCCCTCGAAACCGCCCGCTATCACCATGTTGTTCTGGGCATCGGTCGCTACGCCAAACGCCTCCTGCACGCCCTGGTAGCCAAAGGTCTTGCTCCAGGTCAGGTAGCCCGCGAGATCGAGCTGGGCGACGAACACATCGAGGTCTCCGTGAAACGTCTGCTTGAGGCCATCGATGTAGGTTTCGCCTCCGATGCTCCCCACGACATCCACGTAGCCGGTGCTGTCGAGGGCGAGATCGTTCATCGCGTCGTCGCCGGTCGACGCGACGGAAGTGCACGCGGTGAAGGTCCCGCTGCTGTCGAAGAACATGGTAGTCCCGTCACTTCCGCCGCCAGTGGCGCATATCGTTCCCGGCTCCCCCATGAAGTAGAGCTGGGGGCGGCTGATCCCGGTGACGATGACCGAGCCGGTCGGGGTGATGGCTACGGAAGTGGGCACGTTGGGGTAGCCAGAAGGTTGGGTGCCTCCGTCCTTTGCGTAGTGCGCCTTGTCCGGGCTGGCGCTCCAGCCCGGGGCGCCGCCGGAGACTGGCTCCGAGCCACCTGCACCCCCTGCCAGGCTTCCGCCGGTTGCAGTCGAAGCGTCGGCGCCGGCCCCCCCAGCCCCCCCAGGCCCCCCCTTGGCCACCCAAGCTGGCCTCGTCGAACGAAGGGGAGCCGGCGCACCCTGCCATCGATACCAGAACCACGACGAAGCCCTTTTTCACGGCAATTCTCCTTGAGGGCGCAGCGTTTGGACCCTCGATCCCAGGCCTGTGGCGATCCAGTCCTCAAGAGCCGCCAGAACGGCTCACGTTTCTGTCAGGGAGGCGCTTGCGACCCTGCAGATTGTTGAGCCGGGCAAAGGCCGTCCGGGGACTGATGGTGCACGGACGATCGGTCGTCATCGAGAGCGAGGCGCGAACATGAGAATCTTCCTGTTGACCCCGGTGTTGGCGATGCTGGCGAGCGCGTGCTCGGGCAATTTGTCCGCAGATTCGACCGACTCAACCGGAAGACCCGCATCACTTTCGCCGGATCAACCGTGGCCGCCCGCAGAGTCGCCCTACCCAGCGGCAGCGGCCGGCAGCTCCAAGTGTGAGCTCAGCTACGAGCCGGTGATACCGACCAAGGTGTATCCCTGCGATCCCACTCCAGGGCCTGCGTGTGGTGCGACCCAGCAGGACTGCCTGGGAGGGCCTTGTGTGGACGGGGCATGTGCGCCGTGCGTGCTGGCCTATGGCCCCATGACAGCGGGCTCAGAGATCCTCCTTGACTCAGCAAACGCGTACTTCCGTTCGAACGGGATCAAGAAGGTTCCGCTGAACGGCGGAGCTGCTGTGCAGCTTGCAGCAGAGGACTACTACGTCGTCGCCTTGAGGGATGGATTCGTCTACGCCGTCGCAACGGACATGCAGGGCGCACACGAGCTGTGGCGCGTGCCGGTGGAAGGAGGGGGCATGGCGCTGGTCGCATCGTTGCCCGATCGCAGCGGTGACTGGGTGTTCGACGGCAATATCATGTACCTGCATGTCCAGTCCGAGACTGGCCCGCTGAATCAGCTCTGGTCCGTGAACTTGCAGAGCGGAACGTTGACCTTCCTGGCAAGCGGATACATGAACATCGGGTTGATGGCAGCAGGTTCCGGGCAGGTCTGGGGGTGGAACGCTCAAGTCCCAGGCACCTCCTTCTTCATCACTCCTGAAAGCGGCGGCGCGCCGACTTCGTTGCGATCGCCTGTGGACGGCAGTCTAGCAAGGGGAGTGCTGTTCGGCGGACAGGTCTACTTCACCGTGTCCAGCGGGTACACGCCCAGCAACTTCCAGGACTACAGCCGCGGCGGTATCTGGCGCATGTGGCCAGACGGGAGCCATGCAGCGGAGATCGTCGGGTGCCAGCCTGGCGCGTTCTGGCTGAAAGTCGACGACGCCGCCATGTACTGGGACGTCCACAAGCACCTCATGAAGCTGACGCCAGGGGGCGAGCCGGTGGCCGTGTACGACAGCAACAAGTACGTCTACGGTCTGGCGATGGACGAGCGGGCAGTCTACTGGACAGACGAAAACGCGCTCATGAAGCTTGCTCGGTGAGCTGGCTACTTCGGCGGCTTTGCCACTGGAGGCCTCTTGCCTGGCGGTGCTTTGCCGGGCGGGGCGCTGTCAGGTACAGCGGCTGCGTCACGAAGAACGTTGCCTGGTAGGACCATGTCCGGGTCCAGCAGCGGTCCGGGCGTCAAGGTCAGCGCTTCATCCTCGGACGCAACGCGTTCCGCGGAGCTCGGCGATGTTTCAGGCCCCCCGCTGCAGGCGTTGAGCATCAAGGCGACCAGCGAGGCGAGTGCGATGCGACTCAACACGATATGCATGAGACCGAGAGTCGCACGTTGCCACGCGCAGCGCAATAGGCGATATCGAGCTGAGCAGGCGCGCAGCGGTCAGATGTAGTCGCACTGGACCTTGCTCGGGCCTGCCATGTTGCAGAAGTTCCAGCTCGGGCACACCAGCGGGCAGAGGCATGACGATGTGGGGTTGCCCGCGCACTCGCTGGGAACTGGCACGCAGTGGAACTCGTTGTTCGAGTAGTTGTGATTGACGCACAGCTCGGACTTGGCGCAGGCGTCGCACGACGGCACGTTGCGGCACTCAGCAGCGGCCACGCAGCCGCCCCAGCACCCGTTGACCACCGCGGGAGCAAGACCTGGTTCGCAATCGGGCGGCAGCCCGTTGCAGTAGACGTGCGCAGGATCGCAGTCAAAACCCACGACGCATCGTCCGACTTCGCACGCGGCCTTCTGTCCTGAGGGAAGGCCCTGGGAAGTGCAGGAATCCACGAAGCAGTCCATGAGGCACTCGGGCGGGGGCGGCTCGCCTGGCCCGTAGGCGATGCAGGCGCAGCAGTCGCTGAATATCTTGCAGGGCGAAGGGTCGCTCTCGGTACACTGGACGAACGGGCCCCCTGCGGCACCTGCGCTGCCTCCGGTGGCCACGCTACCGCCCGTGGAGCTCCCTCCTGTGGCGCTTCCGCCCGTCGAAGTGCCGCCTTTCGCAGCAGAATCTGCGCCAGCATCCGCGCCCCCGCTCCCTCCGGACATCGCACCGGGCTCGGTCGTTACCGTGCCACCGCACGTCCACACTCCTGCCAGCAGGATCGGAACAAGAAAGGGTCGATTCATCCCACAGAGCGTAGCGGATCCAGCGGGTTTCGTCGATGGCTCCTGCTCTTGGCAGGTGCGACTCCGCGGGGCGCGCGCACTTGTTGCCTCCGGCGCTGGAGGCGCACTTGCGCTGTTCAGAAGAATCTGTGAGCCGAATTCTCCTTTGCCAGGCACTGCGGTGGTAGACGAAGTGTGTGCAAGGGGAAGCCATGATGGGCAGAAGTCGATGGCAGGCGGGCGTTGCGGTGATCGCTGTCGCATGGGCTTGCGCGGCCTGCGGCGGTGCGGCGTCAGGCGATGACAGCTCGCTCAACGCAGGCGGCGGGAATGGTACGGGCAGCACAGGGCAGGGAGGCGGCAACGCAGGCGGGTACGCGGGCTCAGGCCAGGGCGCATCCGGGTTCAACGGAGGCGCCGCAGGGCAGGGGGCTTCCGCAGGTGCTGGCGGGTTCGCGTCGCCAGACACGATCATCTATCGCGCCCGCAAGGTGGACAAGCTCGATCTACTGTTCATGATCGACAACTCGCCCTCCATGGCTGACAAGCAGGAGGTTCTGGCTGCCGCGGTCCCGGATCTCGTCTCGCACCTCACCAATCCCCGATGCGTCGACGAGCAGAACGGCGGTCCGATCCAGCAGCCAGCGTCGCCCGATGATCCATGCCCGTCCGGCTCGGTACGGGAGTTCGATCCAGTTCGCGACATGCATCTCGGCATCATCACGTCGTCGTTGGGCGGGCACGGCTCCGACACTTGCGTGCCAGCGAGTAGCAGCGGCAAGTCCACGGTTGCGGACATGTCGCATCTGGTTGCGAGGCTCGACGCGCACGCGCCGGAAAAGCAGGCTCCGACCTGGGACGGCAAGGGGTTTCTGTTCTGGGATGCAAACAAGACCGGCACGCCGCCTGGGGCGAGCGAATTGCAGCCCTTCATTGACACATTCAGCCAGATCGTTGTGGGAGCTGGTGAGGACGGCTGCGGTTACGAGGCTCCCCTGGAGGCGTGGTACCGCTTTCTCGTGGATCCCGCGCCGTACGCGAAGATCGTGCCTTACGATTGCAAGAGCCAACAGCCATCCGAGGGGGGAGCGTGTCGCGGGCCGGAAGGCGTCGACGCGACGGTGCTGCAGCAGCGCGCTGACATGATTCGTGCGGATTCCCTTCTGGCAGTGGTCATGCTGACCGACGAGAACGACTGCTCGCTCGTCGATAGCGGGCAGAACTACGCAGTACTCCAGTTAATGCACTTTCCCCGCGGCACTTCCGCGTGCAAGACCGACCCTTCGAGTCCTGCGTGCATGTCGTGCGCGGACGGGGATCACGCTTCCGATCCGGAGTGCGCCAAGGGGGAACTCCCGGCTGACGAGGATTCTCTCAACCTGAGATGCTACCGCCAGAAGCAGCGGTTCGGCATGGACTTGCTCCATCCGCTCGCCCGCTACGTCAACGGAATCGTCAAGACCGTGTTCAGCCAGGAAGACGTCGACAAGTACAACCAGAGCTTCAAGCCCGACAAGGATATCAATCCCGTATACTGCCCAGTGTATGCGCAGAAGCAAGATCCCGATCACCCGGGAAACACCGTCGCAGATCCGTCCCATTGCGCCTCGCTCTTGCGCGATCCATCCCTTGTCATGCTGGGAGGCATAGTGGGCGTCCCATGGCAGGACATTGCACTGGATCCGCAGCAATATGGATCGGGCTACCGGCCAGCCGAGCAGCTCGCGTGGACCGCGCCTCAGTTCCAGTCAGCAGGGCTTCCCGCGCCAGGAGGCGTGGACGATAGCACCACACTCTGGGACGTGATCGTCGGGGGCGTGGATTCCCAACACAACATCGACTACGCCGTAGAGCCGCGCGACCCACTCATGATAGAATCGGTGAAGCCCCGGAGCGGGGTCAATCCGGCCACGGGTAGCGCTCTGGCGCCTGCAGACGCGGCTGATCCACAGGCGAATGCGATCAACGGACACGAGTGGACTACATCCTGGGATCTGCAGTATGCGTGCGTATTCGACCTGCCCGCGCCTCGCGAGTGCTACCTGAACCAGGGTGCATGTGATTGCAGCGAGCCTTCGGACAGCCCGCTCTGCCAGGACAAGTCAGGCGCGCACGGGACCCTGCAGTATCGCGCCAAGGCATATCCTGGGCGGCGCCAGCTCGCCGTGCTCAAAGGCGTAGGCGACCGGGCGATCGTTGCGTCGATCTGTCCTGCCAACACCACACACGGTGGATCGCCGGACTACGGATACCGTCCCGCAGTGGGTGCGATCATCGATCGCCTGAAGGAGAGGATGAATCTCGCGTGCTGGGACAAGCCGCTTTCGCCTGCGCCAGACGGCACGGTCGCGTGCACGGTGCTGGAGGCGACGCGAGGCGAGCTGTCGGGCGACAGCTGGGTGTGCCCGCCGTGCTCCTCGCTTGCAGCGCGCAAGGATGCTTCGACCGAGGCGTGGTCCGGTCTGCAGAAGAATCCCAACTACATCCAGAACGACCTTCATTGCGCCTGCGAAATTCCTCAGGCCGAGGCGGGGCAGGGCCTGCAGCAGTGCGTGGAGGCAGCTGAGGTAACGGCTGGCGTGGACGGGTGGTGCTACGTCGACCCGTCGACGAACCCAAAGGCGAATCCTGGGCTGGTGCTGTCGTGCTCGCCGCTGAAGAAGCGAGTGCTGCGGTTCGTTGGGGCTGGCAACCCGTCGCAGCAGTCGATGGTGTTCATTCAGTGCGGATAGGATGACGAGCACTGGGCTTCAGTGCGTATCCTCCACCAGCACCAGCGCCTCCTTGTGCGTGGGACACTGCATCACATACGCTGCGCCTGCATCCCCCCAGGTCCAGGGAACGTGATCCTCCTCGTCGATCTGGAAGACCAGCGTGGTCATCTCTGCGCCGCAAATCGGACACGCTGGAGGTGCCCTGTGCTGGATCCAGCGCGGCCATCCCCCGAGCTTGTCGCCCAGGTGCGCGTCGATCGCCGGCCCTGATGCTTCAACGCCTGCTGTGCCGTCGTTGTAGCTGAATCCAGCCTCGCGCACAGTGGAGGGCAGGTTCGGAAGGTGCAGCGCCTCCAGCTCGTGCCACGACGGAAGCTCGCCAAACTCGAGCCAGCGCACGATCTGCAACGCAGGCGGAGCCTTGGCCAGCTTTGGCGCGCGCGCAGTGGACGCTGCGCCCGAGGGGGACACCAGGCGGCACAGCGAGTGGTTCTCGCTGTCTGCACAGGTGTCGCGCTTGCAGTAGAACACTTGCACGAGCCCATGGCCGATCTGATCCCGAAGCGGCTCTGGCAGCTTGGCGATCTCGAGCTGCACCACCAGCGGCATGGGCTTCTTGCAGTGCCCGCAAGCTGGCCACTTCTCGCTCCCCGAGAGCCACGGACGGCCGCCGAACTTGGACGCGGTCAACGGGCCATCGCCTTCCTCGACCTCGGGCAGCCAGGCGCGCCGCACCTGATTCCAGAGCGGGGTCTTGGATAGGCGCTGCTCCACCAGCGGCCAGGGGGCGCGATCCCCGAGCCCGCCGTCCTTGGCGTTGCGCTCACAAACGTTCGCTACCAGCTTCACCTTGGGTCGCACGCCGTCCTCTGCTTCGAGCGCGATGCCGCGACCGCCGTTGTCCGTGCAGCTGTTCTCTTCGATTGCCGGCGTGGGGGTGCCGACGACGAGGATGCCGTGGTCCTTGTTCCTCTCGCATCGATTGCCCTTGGCAATGCCTGCGGCTGAGAAGTAGTAGGCAATTCCGGACGTGCCGTTGTCTGCGCAACGATTGTCCAGAAGCTCAGGCGCAGCGTCGCGTGACACGAGGATTCCCTCGGCCCGGTTCGAGGCAAGCTCGTTGGCTTCGGCGACGGGCTTGGCATGGCCCGCGATTCTCAGCCCGCCGCGATTGCGCAGCGATCGATTGCGACGCACCTCTCCGGCTGTGTCATCGTCAAAGTCGAGGCCATAGCCTGGATGGTCGGTAATCTCGTTGTCTTCGAGCACAGGCGCTGCGGACTCAGCCACAGTGACACCGGTCTCGTTCCCCCGGCACACGTTGCCCCGGGCCTGGCCCGTGGCTTCGCCCTGGAAAGCAAGACCGCTCATCGCGTTGCCCTCCAGCTCGTTGCCCTCCAGCTCCGAAGATGCGTTGCCGAGCGTCAGAATGCCGTGGTTGGCGTTTCCCTTGCAGCGGGTCTTGCTCACCACGGCCCGGCTCGTGCCAGCGCAGCCCACGCCGCTGCCCTGGTTGCCTTCGCACACGCACTCCTGGATGCGCGGGCTCGCAGCGCCATCGACCGAGATGCCGTGCTGGGCGTTTGCAGCGCAGCGCGCTCCAGTCACGCTCCCAGTCGAAGCACCTGCGAACACAACGCCGCTGTACTGGTTTTCGGCGAACAGGCCGCCCTCGACGGTGACGGTTGCTTCGCCTTGCGCGAGCACTCCGCAGGCTTGATTTACCAGGGATTCGACGTCGACGAGCGTGGCGCTCGACGCTTCCTTCACCAGGAAGCCGCTCGCGGCCGCACCTGAGACGCGGGTCTTCTCAAAGGCAGGCTTGCTGCTTCCGCCGGCGTACAGGGCGACCTGCCCGCCCGTGCAGGCCGAGTTGCGGACCACCGCCGACGCATCCCCCATGATGGCGACTCCAGCAGTACCGTTGTCGGCAAGCGTGCTGTCCAGAATCTCGATCCGCGCTTCTTCGTCGAGCTGCACACCGTGCTCGCTGGTGCTCAAAGTTGCGCCGACGACCCTCACACGGGTGGTTCCTTCGGCGTAGATCGCTGGCCCGGCATTGGCGTCGATCGTGCAACCCTGGAGGGTCGCCACGGCCTCGCCCCGCACCACCAGCCCTGCGCCGTCTCCCATCGCTTCCTCGTCCTGCACGGTCCCCCCTGTGACCCTGCACGCGTCGAGCAGCAGCTCTCCCTCGTCGTGCATCAGGACGAGCCCTGCGCCCTCCTCGCGCGCCACCGTGAGCGCGGAGAAGGTCACTGTGCCGGCGGCCGCGATACGGATGACCGCGTCATCGGCAGCACCGACGATGCGGGTGACATCAGCGCCGGCGCCGCGAATCGTGATGGGCGCGGTGATTTCCAGGGATGCGTCGAGGCGATGATCGCCGGCTTCCAAGTCGATGGTGGACCCGGCAGGGGCAGAGGCAAGGCGCGAAGCGAGCACGGTAGGCATGGGCTGAAGCGTACCCGATTCATCCTCCCCTGTGCAGGGAACTCTTGCGGGATACCCTAAGGGGCTACCTTGCAGTTCAGATGTGTTCACAGGGAGAAAGGAGATCGGGAGGGGATTTGTATCTCGCGAGTCTCGCTACGCTTACGGGAGACCCTTGAGGCCACCTTGCGGGGCAGGGGAGTTTACGGCGGGTGGGCATGGATCTGATTGCGTGCCGGCTCCTGTTTTGGCTGCTGGCTACTGGCTGCTGGCTGTATGCCAATGGTCGACCACAAGGAACCAGCTGACCCGCAAACTGGTCAGGCTCATGGGACCACCGGCGATGGGGCCGGGGCAGGAACTGGTCAAGCACCTGAGACCACCCAGGGCTCAAGTTCGCCCGCCGCCCCCCCAATATCCGGAGCCTCCGTGGAGCCCCGCAAAGTATCCCCTTGGGTATCCCGCAAGGCCCATGCGCTCCGTGAGAGCCAAATCCTCTCCCGATCTCCAATCTCCCTGTGAAGACATCTGAACTGGAAGGTAGCCCCTTGGGGTATCCCGCAAGGCCCATGGGCTCCGTGAGAGAGCTACTTGAGTGCCTCGGTCTTGCCGGCCCAGAAATCCCTGGCGAACTTGACTGCGGAGTGAGCCTCCACAGGAAGCGACGTCTTGCCGTCCAGCGACAGCGACGCAACCTCCTGCCCGACGCCCATGCCCAGCATGAATCCCTGCCCGCACATTCCCACGGCCAGGGTCAACCCCTTGATCGACTCCACATTGTCGATGATGGGCACGCCATCCGGCGTCATGGGATAGCAGCCGCGCCAGGTGCGTCGCACCAGCATGTGGCGCAGGCGCGGAACGAGGTCAATCATGCGCGCCGCAAGGATGGGGAGGAACTCCGACGAGTTGTGCCTCTCCTGGCCGAGGATGATCGGCTTGGGTGTGTAGCAGAAGATGATCTGCCCCTCGTGGTTCTGCCCGAAGTAGAAGTTGAGCGTCTTGCCCTCGGGTCCGGGACGCATGTCCACCACGAGCGGCTTGATGAAGTGCTCGAGCGGGGCGGTGATTCCGGCTTCGTGCACATCCGGCGTGACCGGGATCTTGATGCCGAGCATCTCGCCATCGTGGGCAGAGTCTGAGCCGGTAGCGACCACCACGCGCGGGGCGAGGTAGGTGTCCTTGTCGGTCTTGACGCCTCGGATAGCGCCGCCCTCCTGGAGGTATCCGGTGACCCGTTCGCCCACCTGGAACTCGGCTCCCATGCGCAACGCATGTCGCATCAGCACCACAGGCAGCACGATGGGAGAGACCTGGCCGTCGTTGGGCGACCACGTGCCGCCGCGCAGATCCTTGCGGTTGATTCCAGGTACCAGCTCGTCGACTTCATCCGGGCTGATCCACTTGTTCACCAGCCCGTACTTCTGCTGGATCGGGAACAGGCCGCGCAACGTGGACTCGAGCTTCTCCGTGTACACGGGGAAGCAGTAGCCTCCGGGCTTCCAGCCGATGTCCTCGCCGTACTTCTCCTTCCAGGTCGTCAGCACCTCGAGGGAGCGTATGCAGAGCACGATCTTGGCTGGATCCGAGTGGGTGGCGCGCACGCCGCCGATCGCGCACTTGTTCTCGCCCTGCCCGATGGCAGAGCGCCGATCGAGCACGAGAACCTTCAGTCCGCGGCTTGCAAGGCTGTAGGCGGAGGGCACGCCGACGGAGCCCGCTCCGACCACGATTGCATCGTAGGTCCTAGCCATTGGAATCCTCCGTAGAGCGCACGAACGCTTCCAGGGGCGTTTCGGCAACGAGCGGGCGTGTGGTGCCCGGTGTGATCTCCTTGGGAGAGATCCCCTCTTCCCGGAAGATCCGTCGCACGAGATCCGTGCAGGTCTTGCCGCCGCACCCTCCCATGCTCGCGCGGCTCATGGCCTTGAGCTGATTGAGGTCCCGCACTCCGGCGCGGATCTCCTTGACGATGGCGCTCTTGCGGATGCGCTCGCAGCGGCACACGATCGGGTCGTCGTCGCTCTCGCTCGCTGGCTGCTCGACCGGAACCGATGGGCCCCGGATGGTGAATCCTGCGACCCGGAGCTTGTCCTTGGCCGGCACCTCGACCAGCAGAAGATGCCTTCGGTCCTGCTCCGGACGCTGCCGAATCGCTACTACCTTGCCGGTGCCGATCGGGTTGCCGACCATGTCCACGGTCTGGACCTCCATGCCGAGCGGCACGCGATCCAGGCTGAACTCGAACGGGAGCATCAGCAGCGACTTGTCTCCAGTCGGATCGTAGTCGTTGAATACGAGATTGATCGCCAGTCCAGGACAGACGCTCACGCACTCGCCGCAGCCGTAGCAGGTGCCCTGGAAGCGAGGCAGCCCCATGATCGAGCCGCCCAGGGAGATGAGCTTTTCCGGGCAGGCAGCTTCGCACGGATTGCAGGGAATCTCCTGCACGCAGCGAATGATCGGGTAGACCTTCTGCGGTAGATCAGGCTCCTCCGCCACCTGCGTGGGCCCGGGTCGTGATCGCAGCGTCTCTGCCATCGATGGCCACCCTTCCGGGATGGTCACCTTGGCGCCGAGATCATTGGCGATCTGACGCCCCATGATGCGTCCGCTGAAGATCGCTGCCGACGCTTCGGCGATCTCTGCAGTGTCCCCTGCGGCATACACCTTCAGGCCGATCTCCTTGGCCTGCTCGAGGAGCTCGTCGCAGGGGTTGAGCCCGACGGCGATGAGCAGCGTGTCGACTTCGTACGTGCGCTCCGTGCCAGGCACGGGCTGGAACGACTTGTCGATCTCGGCGATGGTCACCGAATGCAGGCGCTCGCCGCCAGGTTCAGGCTCTGCGCGAAGCACCGTGTGTCGCGTCCAGATCGGCACGCCCAGGCGCTTGATCTTGTCCGCGTGGACCTTGTATCCGCCCACTTCAGGCAGCGCTTCCACGAGCCCGATCACGTCGATGCCCGCCTGCAGCGCATGGTATGCGCCGATGAGCCCGACATTGCCGCCCCCGAGCACGAACAGGCGCTTGGAGACGTGCACCAGATCCCGGTTCACCAGGGTCTGGAACGCGCCTGCGCCGTACACGCCCGGCAGGTCGCAGCCAGGGAACGACAGGCTCTTCTCGCGTGCGCCCAGGGCCACGAGCAAGGCCTCGGATTCGATGACGCGATAGCCCTGCGGCGTGACCACGCCGACCTTGCCGTCCGCGAATACGCCGACCGCAGTCGCGTTGAGCCACACCTTGACCGTCGGCAGATTCTTCATCTGCTCGGCCAGGATCGTGGCGATGTCGATGCCGCGCGTCCCTGCCCAGCATTCGGCCACGGACCCGAAGAACTGGTGCGTCTGCAGCGTGAGCTTGCCGCCTAGCGAAGGCTTGTCGTCGATGACCAGCACCTCGATGCCCAGCTTGCCCAGCTCGACCGCGGCGCACAGCCCTGCAGGGCCGCCTCCCAGGATCAGCACCTGGGTTCGATGCTCTCCAGGTCGGCCGAGCACAGGAAGCACGTCGTCGGCAGGCAGGGGCGGACGCCCATCGGCGCTGCGCACCACCATGCCTTCGCGCACCAGGGTCATGCATGACTTGAGAGGGCGTCCATCGACGATGACCGTGCATTGCGAGCACTGCCCATTGACGCAGAAGATGCCTTGGGCGCCACCATCGCGGTGATGATGGCCGAAGGTGGAGATGCCGGCCGCGTAGAGCGCCGAGCTGACCGCCTCCTCCGGACGCGCGAGGATTTCTCGGCCGTTGAACGTGAATCGCACGCTCGGTTCCGGCAGCGGAGCCAGGACCGGGTGGTCGTGAATGCGAAGTTGTTCGGTCATGACGCCACCTCCCGGGGAGCACGGGCCAGGGGGTTCTCGATCGACCGCAAGGTCACAGCCGTGCCGGTGCATGCGAGGTGCGCGAGCACATGGGGCATGACCGGGAGCACGCGGGTCGAGCGCCAGGTGCCATGTCGGGTGAGCATGGCCCAGCGGGTGAGGGTGAGCGGGCCAGGAGCGACGATCCCGACGGCACCCTGCTTTTCGGCTGCGGCGAGCCGCTTGTCTGCGAGCATTCGGTGCTCGGGCGACAGCGAGAACGCGTGCGGCAGCGGGTCAGGACCCACATCGACTGCCTCGTAGCCGAGCGCTTCGATCAAGCTGCCCTGATCCTGCGTGCCGTCGGTCGCGATGCGCGCACGCACGGGCGGGCGGGGCAAGGTCGACGCCTTGTCTCGCAGCAGATCCGCGAGGATCGTTGCTTCGACGCCTGCATCGGCGAGCTTCATCTTTCCACGTTTGCACAGCGTGTATACGTTGCCGCGCGTGGCGAGCTTGCGCGCAGCCTCGCTGCCCTTGACCACCCAGGCTTGCGGAAGCACGCCAGCGCCAGGCACGCCGAGCTTCTGCAGGACGAGCAGCGCGGTCTTCTGGAGCGTGGGCAGATGCACAGGACGGATCAGCTGGTCCGCGATCCGATCGAGGAAGGGGACGATCCCGGCCACGAGAGCTGGAGCTCCATCCTCGGCGACGGGAAGGGCATGGTCCTTGAGCCAGTGGGAGATGTCGGTCGCCGTGCCGGGATGGGAGACGAGCCAGCGAACCAGCGCGAGCGACGTGTCCATCCCTTCAGCACCGATCGCGTCGGCTCGGAGCTGGACCGAGTTCGGCTTGGGGCCGAGCTTCGCGATCGATTCTGCGAACTGCTCGACCGCTGCCACGGGCGCTTGCAGACCCGGATCAGGATGGGCGAAGCGAATGCGATCGCCACCGAATCCAGCCATGCGCATCACGTCGGCAACCCGCTCGGTGCGAACCCGCGCCGGGTCCTCTGCCCCTCGAAGGCGGCACGTTTCCTGATGTCGGCCCAGAACGAGCACGCCATCGCTGCCCTTGGCAACGGTTGCGAGCAGAAGCGGGATGCTGATGCGTCCGGTGCAAGGCATCTGGACGAGGCGGACTCCGGCCGGAAGCTTCTTGCCGGCGAGATCCGTGCGCGTGCAGGCGAATACGGTGACCGCGGTCATGACGCACCTCCCTGGGAGAAGGAGGGAACCGGCTCGAGCATCGCCTTCCATTCGTAGGTCTTCTGGTCGATCGCTCCAGAGGGGCAGGCGCCCACGCAGGCTCCGCATCCGCGGCATTGCTCCGCAGGGATGCTCGCGACGTGATGTCCGGCAGCGGCGAAGACCACACGTGCGACAGCGAACGGGCAGGCTTCTTCGCAGGACCCGCAGGCCGTGCAACGTTTGGGGTCCACGGTTGCGACGAACGTCGGGAAGGTTCGCTGCCAGATGCGGAAGTCGGCGCCGGTACGCGACGCCGGGATGTTGTCGGTCGGGCAGACCTGCGCGCAGGCGCCGCAACCCACGCATTCCTCCGGCGGCTGCGCCTCGAACGAGCCCACAGCCTTGGTGGCGCCCCGGCTGACCGTGGTGATCGCTGCCGTGGCGTAGCTCTCGCAAACCCGGGTGCACAGGCCGCACACGATGCAGTTGTCAGCGTTGGGGTCGACCTGCAGCAGGGTCGTGTCGCAGCCGTGCTGCTCGGCGAGCTTGCGAATTGCGGCAGAGCTGGGGCAGCGAGCGGCGAGCAAGGTGAGGACCTGACGGCGCGCATCGCGAACGCGCGCACTGCTGGTCGACACCTGGATGCCTTCCTCGACCGGGTATAGGCACGAGGTCATCAGCCCGGACCAACCCTTCCAGTCCGGGTGGGTGACTTCCACGAGACACAGCCTGCACGCGCCCACGGGCTCGAGCGCAGGGTGATCGCACAGGGTCGGGATCTCGATGCCCGCTTCGCGTGCGACCTGCAGCACGTAGCTGCCTGCAGGCGCGCGCACGGTGCGTCCATCGATGGTGAGGTTGACCAGGGTGGTCATGATGCACCTCCTGGGAGCACGGCGATGGAGGCGTGGTTGCACACGGACTTGCAGACTCCGCACTTGTCGCACTTGGTCTGATCGAGCACGTGCTTCTGCTTCTTTTCGCCTGTGATCGCCTGGTTGGGACAGGCCTTGATGCAGAGCAGACAGCCGATGCAATCGTCGGTGATCTCGTAGCGGATGAGGTTGCGGCACACGCCTGCAGGGCAGCTGCCGCGCAGGTGCGCTTCGTATTCCTCCCGGAAGTACCGGAGCGTGGAGAGCACCGGGTTGGGCGCGCTCTTGCCCAGGCCGCACAGCGAGTTCTCCCCCATGCCGACCGCGATCTCTTCGATCGCCTTGAGGTCGGCCTCCTTGGCTTCGCCTCGGGTGACCTTGCCCAGCAGGAACGAAAGCTGGGGAAGCCCGAGCCGGCAGGGCGTGCACTTGCCGCACGACTCTCCCATGAGGAAGTCGACGAAGTAACGAGCCACGTCGACCATGCAGGTCCGATCGTCCATCACGATCAACCCGCCAGAGCCCATCATGGAGCCGACCTCGGTGAGCTTGTCGAAGTCGACCGGCAGATCGAGCATGTGCTCGGGAATGCATCCGCCCGAAGGGCCGCCTGTCTGCACAGCCTTGAACTTGCGTCCTTCAGGAGGGCCACCTCCGAGACCGAACACGAGGTGGCGCAGCGTCGCGCCCATCGGCACTTCGACGAGACCGGTTCGTTGCACCTGACCGACGAGGCAGAAGACCTTGGTCCCCTTGGAGCGATCGGTACCGATCGAGTTCAGCCAGGTCGGGCCGTGCTCCACGATGCCCGGGACCAGGGCCCAGGTCTCCACGTTGTTGAGCACAGTGGGGCTGTCGTACAAGCCCCGTTCCGCGGAGCGCACGTACTTGGCGCGAGGCTCGCCCACCTTGCCTTCGATGGATCGCATCAGCGCCGTGGACTCGCCGCAGACGAATGCGCCGCCGCCGCGCGAGATGCGGATGTCGAACGACAGGTCGCTGCCGAGGATGCGATCGCCGAGCAGGCCGACCTTGCGACAAGCAGCGAGAGCGAGCTGAAGGCGCGCCACTGCGAGCGGGTACTCGTTGCGCACGTAGATGTAGCCCTGCTTCGCTCCCAGGGCGAAGGCGCCGAGGATCATCCCTTCGATGACCTGGTAGGGGCAGCCTTCGGCCACGGATCGATCCATGAACGCACCAGGATCGCCTTCGTCGCCGTTGCACAGCACGTACGTCGGCGTGCCGGTCTTCTTTGAGGCCTTGAGCGCGGTGCGCCACTTGCGTGCGGTCGGGAATCCGGCGCCTCCGCGGCCGCGAAGGCCGGACTGATCCACGGCATCGAGCACCTGCTCCGGGGTCATGGACGACAGCGCCTTGGCAAGACCTGCGAATCCGCCGTGGGCCATGTAGTCGTCGAGACTCTCAGGATCGACCTTGCCGCAGTGCTCGAGCACCTTGAGCAGCTGGCCCTGGTAGAACGGGTCGTCCGAGCGCCCCTGGTGATCGCCGAGCAACCGGTCGACACGCGTGCCGTTTGCGATGGCGTCGACGATCGCATCGGCATCCGCGCTCTTGACGTGGGTGTAGAGCACGTCCTCGGGCATGAGGTGCACGAGCGGACCCTTCTGGCACAGGCCCTGGCAGCCGTTGAGGCTGAGCAGGTACTGCTTGGATGGGTGCTGGCAGGGGGACAGCTCGACGCGGAAGGGGAGGCCCTTTGCTTCGGCGGCTTTGCACAGCGCGTCGTGGACGTCCTTGGCGCCCGCAGCCATGCAGCCGGTGCCACCGCAGACCTGGACGCGTCCGGCAAGCGCCTTGCGCGTGTCGACCGCCATTCTGTTCCGATGGTGCACCTCGGCTGCAGAGCTCAACCTGTACTCGGGCAGGGGAGGAGCGCTGCGCGATTCTGCTTTGTCAGCGCCAGCCTTCTGCGCGTTCTTGATCAGGCGCGGGACCTGGCCGGCCTTGACCTCGCGGTGGTATTTTTCGCCCATCACCACGACCGGGGCCATGGCGCAGGCGCCGACGCAGTTGACGGTCTCGAGGGTGAAGGATCCATCGGCGGAGGTGCCGCCGACCTTGAGGGCGAGCTGACGGCAGAACTCGTCTTCGAGGAGCTGGGCGCCGCGCACGTGGCAAGCGGTGCCCTTGCAGACCTGGACCACGACGCGTCCGCGCGGAGACAGGCTGAATGCCTTGTAGAACGTGGCGACCGAGAAGATCCGCGATCTAGGGATGGCGAGGTCGTCGGCGACCTTCTCGAGGGCTTCGCATGGGAGGAAGCGGAATTGGGACTGGATGTCCTGGAGCACCATCACGAGGGAAGACTCGTCCCGCGGATAGCGGTTCAGGATCTCATCCACCTTGGTGAGATCAGGGTGCATTGCGCGGCTCCGGGCTAGACATGACAGCGCGGTGGTGGCCGAAGCTGGACCGCCGGATGAAGCTGGCTTGGTTCCGCATGACGGCCAATGGGTTCATACCAGTGAGCGGAGCGCGGGGCTAGCGATCAAAGCTGCGGGAAGTAGGGGGAAATTCCCGGGGCACGGCACGAAACGCGGACGATGATCCTGGGCGCTTTGAACGTTCGGCGCAGGGGGTGATCCGAGGCTCGGCGTGGCTTGACAGCGGGAGCGGAAAGTCCCGCAAACCTTGCAGCGGCGGACTCCGGCTGCGACCCTGACGAGGTACTTCCAGCGATCCCGATCGAGACAGCGATCCAACGGCTCGAGGTGCTGCTCCCCGGCCTCGCTGCATTCGCCATGGCTCGATTCCGAGCGTCCCGCGCTGCTCTCCACAACCGAGCAGGCTTCAATCGTCCGCTGCCCAGGGGGGAGCCTCCGCGGGCAGGGATCATTCTGGCTGTCGATGCCTTGCTCGAACACGCCAGGGAGGTCAGCGCAAAGGTTGATGGTGGGCGCACTGACGATCCTCTCCTCAGAATCGCCGAGCTGCTCGTGGACCTTGACGGCGACACGGTCCTCGTCGTCACCGACTCGCTGAGATGCTACCAGCATCCAGTGGACAAATTCCTCAGACTCCTGCACTGCGATGTAGTGAACCTATCAGGCCATCTGTTGTGCGTTGCCACAGCCTCGCCGCGTGTGATCGTGCTTCATCACGAGGGTTGGGTCTTCGACGTTCGTGTGGCGGCCGAGTGAACGCCAAGCGAGTCGTGGTTGCCGATAGATAGATGCCGCTTCTTCAACTTTTCGACGCGCTCGAGAAAGCGTGCTCCTCCACCAACTGCCGTCGCTGCGGCCATGAGCCGGGCGTAGTCGTCCATTGCCACGACCACTGCGACGTCGCGGTCGTGGATCTGAATCACGATCGGCCCGTCAGCTGCCTCGCGAAGGACTGCGGAGAACCGCCTCTTGGCTTCTGCGACGCTCATCCTCCGGTGATGAGACGTGGACCTGCTCCTGCCTTGATTCATGAGCACCAAGCCTTGGCACATCAGCACCTTGGGGGCAATCAGGGACCCATCTATCGCTTTGGGCGCTAGAACTTCGCGACGAATGCGTCCCGGTACCCGGCCGTTGTTAGCGTCGCTGACGAACACCACGTGATCGTTCCGTCGAAGTAGCCCGTCACCAGCAACTTCCCTGTCGGGTCGAACGCCAGCGCCTTGACACCATTGTCATTGCTTCCCCCGAACGACCTGCTCCACAGGTGGGAGCCGTTGCCGTCGAATTGGGCGAGCCACGCCTGCGTGTTGTAGGACGGACTATTCAGAGCGCCTCCTCCGAAGTCCACGGAACCTTGTAGGGAGCCGCCAAGCGAGAAGCGTCCACCGGACTTCGCGGCGGCGATCGCGCGCACTCCCGGCTTCTGGAGCTGCTGCGCCGTATATGGGAAACCGCGATCCCAAATCCACGCGCCGCTGCTGTCGAACTTCGCCACGAACAACCCGGGTCCTGGTCCGGGAAGCGGGCCACCGCCCAGGTCGATCGGCGTCGGATAGCTCCCTGCGACGAGTAGGTTGCCATCGGCATCCACGACGGGAGTGACCGCTGTCGAGGACTGTGGTGCGAGACTCTTGCTCCAGACGTGCGTCCCGGACGAGTCCAGCTTGCCCAGAAGCAACCCGGCGGCGAGCGCTTGCCCGCCGACGTCCCCGCCATCCGAAGCGCTTCCCGCCAGCAGGATGGCTCCCGCTGCGTCAATCGCGACGCTGAATCCTACTTTGCCGAACGCGCGTCCCCACACAGCCTTTCCGCTTGGGTCGAACTTCGCGAGGAATGCCTTGCCGGTCGAACCTCCGGAAAGGACGACCCCATTGCCAAGATCGAGATCGCCTCCGAAGCTCCCCGACAGGACCGAGTTGCCCGATGGATCGATTGCAAGTGACCTCCCTTCAACGCTCAAGATGCTGGTCGTGGAAACCAGGCCTCGTAGCCAGAGGGGTTCTCCCGATGGACTGAGTTTCAAGAGAAACGTAGAGGAGGCTCCTGGTGGGCCCGACACGCTCGATGCGCCGAAATCAATGCTGTCTCCAAATATCCCGGCAGCGAGGATGTTGCCGGACGAGTCGAGCGCCACCAGATGCGTCGCGCCTTCGCTCCCAGCGTTACCGAGCCGGCTCCAGACCGTATTGCCCGACGCGTCAAGCTTGACTACGAATGCGTCTCGATTGCCATTGCCGACAGGCCCCTGGCCGAAGTCGATGCTGCCTTCGTACTTGCCGCCAACGTACACGCCTTCGGCCGGATCGGTCGCGACGGCGTACCCGTAATCGCCAACCACGTCGCCGTAGCGGTTGCTCCACGTAGGATCCGGACCACAAGCGGGGTTCGGGATGTTCTCGGTGACCGCATCCTGTGCCGCGTCCAATGAGGCGTCACCGCCCTCTGTCGAGCCCTCTCCCTGGCCATCGTCGCTGATGCCATCCGGCGACGAGCCTGAAGCCCCCGCTTCCCCCGGAACAGAGTTGTCCACCGGGCCATCGGATTCATCCCCATTCGCGTCGAGCTTGCTACCTCCCGCACCCTGATCGGGGGCAGCATCAGCGCCCGATGCGCCACCGGAAGGACCGTCGACTCCGGAGGTGCATGCACCTGCGATCAGGACAACCGCAACAACGCCGTAAAAGGCACACGACCCAAGCGGAACTTTGGCAGAAGTGGGTCCCATGGGTTCACCCTCCATCCCTTCGCGGCCGAGTTGTCTCGTGATTGTATGTTCGAGATGGCTCAGCCGCAACATCGAATCCCGTTCCCCTCGTGGACCGAAGTTGGATCGTGTCCCGCTCCTCGGTCCGCTGTATCCTCCCCTGGTCCGTGCTCCCAAGCTACCTGCCCCGGAGGATCCATGAATCTCTCGATCCTGGCGCTGTGCATGGCTGTGCTCTTCGCACTCGGCTGCGGAAGCGAACGACGCGCCCCGGCGCGCTCACCGAGCGTCGGATTGCCCTCCCTTCCCGGTCGCGTCGAGTTCGACCCCGACGCAGCCCGCGAAGCTTCCGCAAAGGCTGGCGAAGCATACTCCGGCATCCAGCTCACGGGCCCGCTCGCAGGCGCTCCGGCTGTCCGACGCACATCCGAGATCTACGCGGTGCAGCAGATCTACCGCAGACCAGGCGTCTCGCTGAGCACCGTCTTGTACGGGACACGTAGGAATCGATCCTACGGCGGCGCTGCCATGCCCGAGATCGACGCATCCACGGATCCTGCGCACAGCGCCAAGATCGAACGCGAGGCGCAGCTCGGATTGGTGGTCAAGGACGTCACCGCCGCAGCCGCCTACGTTCTTGCTGTGGTGCAGCAGCACCGCGGCTATGTGGCCAAAGACGAGCGCCAGGTCGATCCCAACGCGAGCGTCGACCTGCTCGTTCGCGTACCTGCCTCGAGCTTCGACGCATTCCTCGATGCCATTGCCAAAGCCGGAGAGATCAAGAACCAGAGCATTCGATCCATCGATGCTTCGCTCGAGCACAAGGACATCGAAGTCCTCCTCGCGAATCTGGAGGCTGCCCAGGCGCGCTACCGCGAGCTGCTCACCCACGCGACCGACCCCGGCCAGGTGCTCGCCATCGAGCGCGAGCTGGAACGGGTGCGTACCGACATGGAGAGGGTCAAGGGACGGCTCGCCTACCTTCGCGACCGGGTGGCCTATGCCACAATCGCCATCGGCCTGCATGGCCCTGCTGCGACCCCGGACGTCCCGGAAGGGTACCAGGCGCACTTCGCCGCAGGCGCGCGCGCCGTGTCCCTGATCGACGTTCGCGAGGGCGGCACGAACGCATACGGCGGAGCTGGGCTTTCCCTGCGATTCCCGCGCGGGGCAGGGGATGCGGGGCGCGGGCTCGCGCTCGACGTGGACATTCTTCGCGCTTGCTGCGGCACGACCCCGGCTCGGAGCGAATGGGCCTACGACGTCCTCGCAGGCTTTGACCTGTTCTCCGAGAGCCTGGAGAACGGACGTCGTCGCTACTGGAATCCCTACCTCGGCGTGCGCATGGGAGTCGCCCAGACCCAGCGACGCGTCGACTTCGCTGCTGCTGCCGTGCTTGGCGTGGAGATCCTCAAGACCCGCGTCCTGGTGATCGATCTGCAAACCCGTCTGATGGCGCTGGTGGGCAACGAAGACGGACCCCACGGCGCAGTGCAGCCGTCGCTGGGCATGGATCTGGGGTTCTGACTGCCGTTCTCCGTACGGCTACGGCAACAGCGTCGTGAGCGGCGTCGGCACCACGAGGTCCAGCAAGCTACGCATGCAGACGTCCTGTGCGATCGGATCCCCCTGGAACGAAGGGCATTGCGCGCGAATCGCAGCGGTCACGCGGGCCGCGGTGCTGCCTTGGATGCGTTCGCAGACAATCCGCTCCGGCGCACGATAGTCAGCTGCGCCTGCAAGCGGCTCGGGTCCTGGGGAAAGGGCAGGAAAGCTCCGTTGGCAGAACTCCCTCGTCCAACGCTGCGCCACCCGATCGCGAACGTCGAAGCGGAACCGCCCCAGCGAGTGAAGCAGGAACATCCCCTCGCCAAACCACGGATTGTCTCCGCCGATCACCGTCGGATGCTTCAAGCTTTGGTAGGGACCGAGGGTCGGTACGTCGAAGAGCCCATCTCCGTCTGCGTCTTTCAGACCCGCAGGAGAAGCGCCCCCTGGCAGCTCTACCTTCTTCAGCTTGCCGCTCGCGGCGGAGAGAGTCATAAGATGGCTGGTGAAAGGGTGATGACCTTCCTCGTGAAGCGTCACCGTCCAGAACACTTCGGGCACTTTGTCTCCGTCGACATCGCCGGTCGTGAAGTCGCTGAGCACTTCGGATCCCCACGTATCCGCGCTCTTGAGGAGCAGGGTATGGACGACTCGCGAGGAGCCATCCGCCTGCCTGTGAAGGATGACTACCTCGTAGAGCCCGCGTAGCCACGTGTCCTGGGGCTTTGGGGGCAGCATTCTGTTGGCGCGATAGGCGAATCCGTTGGCGCAAGCGTCTTCAGGCGGCACGGGAAACGAGTCGCCGTGTCCGTCCACCACCTCGTAGTGCTTGCGCGTCTGCTCCAGACACCACGCTCGTTCTGCGCTCGGAGCCGCGGGCGCGACCGGAGGTGCAGCAGCCTCCGCTGGCGTCGCGTCCGGTGCAGCTGGCGAAGTGGGTGGGGCCACCTCGGGCTGGGGGGTGGATGTGCGGGCCGGCGTGGAATCCCTCGGAGCTGCGATTCGCGGTGGGTTGTCGCCGGCGCAACCGCTCAGAATCAGGCCGCTCAGGATCAGCCGCAACCAGGTCGGAGACAGCACGCACAGCCAACGCCAGCGCAGGCGGGGATATTCCGTGACGGGAGAAGCAAGAGGCCGCGCGACCCAGGCTAGCAGGAAGGTCCGGAAGAGCAGCTCACCGATCGGCTGCACTGCTTTGGAGGCGAGCCAGTGCATTCGGCGTTGAACGGACACGTGTAGGTGCAGGTCTGGACATCCAGCCGATAGTAGTCGGCTCCCTCCTGGGGCCCTGAGCATCCAGTCCCGATGTGGACCGCGCCGGGCGGAGGCGACGCGGCCGCGGTCGAGCCGGCGTAGTCGCAGGTGCCCGAGAAGCACAGGTTCTTCTCGCAGTCCGCAGGATCCCCGGGCGCGCAGTCGCACTGATCGTTGAAGCCCGTGCTTACGCGGTAGTACTCCGTCTTGGTCGAGCAGCTCTCGCTGCACGCTGCGGTTTCGCTGCACGCCGCGCTGCAGTTGCCAGGATCGCCAAAGTTCTCCTTGGTCAAAGGGCAATGCCAGCTCGTCTCGGCCGATTCGCAACCGTTGGCTGAAGCGCCGTCACAGTCGCGGTGCCCTGCTGCGCAGGACGCGATGGTGCAGCCGCCCTGGTCGCAGCTCCAGCTGTCGACGTTGGAAGCGCCGGGATTGTTCGCGGCGCAGCTTCCGCAGTCGAGCGTGGCCGAGCAGCCGTCGGACACCGTTCCGCAGCTGGCGCCAAGCTCGGCACATGTCTTTGCCTTGCACGAACCGATTCCGCACTTGTTGGGACCGCCGCCGCCGCAGGTGGAGCCGGAAGGGCAGTCGCCGCACGACACCACGCCGCCGCAGCCATCCGGCGCCTTGCCGCACGTTGCCCCGAGCTTGGTGCAGGACTCGACTCCGCAAGGCTTTCCGTCAGGATTTGCGCTGTCGGACGATCCGTCGGATCCCGCAACGCCGCCGTCAGGGCCAGCGCCAGCCTGCCCTGCGGGCGGGTCCGACGCGTTCGACGAGGAACACGACGACGCGACGAGCGCGAGGGCGACAAGCAGCGGGAATCGGGTGCTGGCTGGAGGGGCGATCATCGTTCCACCACGGTCATCATACCGCCACGGGTCGGTGAGGGCCAGTGACGGCGGCCGGTGAAGTCGGTTCCCGGCGTCGAGTCGGTGGTGGTCGAAGTGCTGCTGCGGTGCGTCGGGACGGTGGTCTTGCTTGTGCATGTTGCCTCCTTGTGCCCGCCTCGAAAGGTGCGCGGGCTTCGCCCACCCACGCGCCGGCAGGCGGGCAACGTGCGAGCAAGCGGCAAACGCAGTCAGCGTCGGCCAGCGAGTAGGGCCAGCGGCGAGTGGCAAGGGGCGGGCGGCAAGCGAGCCAGCGAGCGCTGCCATGCCGGCCAAACGACCGCTACCCGCTACCCACTACCCACTACCCCCGCGCCTACACGCTCGCCAAAGCGGGATGAGCGAGCCGCCGCCAGGGGGGGGGGCACGCGCGTGAATCTGGCCCAAGTGCGGGGAGGCGGCGGCGAGCGACAAGGCATTGAGAATTTGTGCACGTCGCTACAGCACGGCGACGACGGCTGTGATTCAGACGGAACATGGACGAACCCAGGCGCAAACGCTCCGGTCACGAATCAGGTCTGGCCCGCGGTCCGTGCCCTTGCCCCTGCCACTCCGCCCTGACAGGTGGGTGTCAACGCCTTGACGCTTCTGCCCGCCGTGCCATCGAATTCCTCGGGGATTTTGAGATCCTCGGCTGCGAAGCGCCTCCGGCACGCACAGTGCACAAGCAAAGCGTAGCTCTACCCACGCCTGCATCAACCCATGCCTTCCAAGATCCCGCCCGGCTCCCTTCTCAATCGTCTGCTCGCAGGCAAGTACCGCATCCTTCGCGAGATCGGCGCTGGCGGAATGGCCGCCGTCTTCGAAGCGCGCCACGAAGAGCTCGGAAAGCGCGTCGCTGTCAAGGTCCTGTACGAGGAGATGTCCGCTTCGTCGGCCCTTGTCGAGCGATTCATGCGCGAAGCACGAGCGGCTGCTGCGATCGAATCTCCGTTCATCTGCCAGGTCCACGACGTCGGGCGGCTGCCCGAAGGACGCCCTTTCCTGGTCATGGACTTCCTGCAGGGGGAATCGCTCTACGATCGATTGCAGCGCGTCGGTCGCCTCGAGGTCGCTGACGTCGCGCGCTTCATGGCCCAGGTCGCCCGCGGGCTTGCCAAGGCCCACGAGCGCAACATCCTGCACCGGGATCTGAAGCCTGAGAACATCTTCCTCGCCTGCGACGAAGAAGGCGGCGAGAACGCCAAGATCCTCGACTTCGGCCTTGCACGCATCTATTCCCCTCTCGGTCAGAGCAAGGAAACCCGTCTCACGCGCGACGGCACCATCTTCGGTACTCCGCCCTTCATGAGCCCGGAGCAGGTTCGCGGTGACAGCAACGTCGACCACCGCGCTGACCTCTGGTCCCTCGCTTGCGTCGCATTCGAATGCCTCACAGGCAGAGGCCTCTGGGATACGTCGCGCGGCGTGGCCATGGTGCTCGCCCAGATCGCGGCCTCGCCTCTTCCTGTTCCAACTGCGATCCGCCCTGAGCTCCCGGCTGGCGTCGACGCCTTCTTCTCCCGGGCGCTGGCCAGGGATCCAGAGCTTCGATTCCAGGACGCGCGAGAGTTCGCACGGGGGCTCGCGAGCGCGCTCGACCAGGATGCTCCGAGCTCCGCGCTGTTCCCGGTGCTGTCGGCCTCCTCGGCTGCGCGCATCTCGGAGAGAGACGCCCAGTCCGATACGATCCCTGCTCCCAAGCCGGTTCCTTCCGTGGCGGTCAGCCTGCCGCTCCGACGCCCTTCGCCTCCGAACGGCACCCTGACCTCGATCGAGCGCGACTCCGTGCGCCCGCTGTCTCGCCCTTCCAGGCTCAAGGCCGGCGCCGCTTCGTTGGCTGCTCTCACCCTGATCAGCACCGCAGCGTTCGTGGGATATCGAGTGCTGCGTAGCCGGGTTGCTCCGCCGCTCGATGCATTTCCCTCGACAGTCGTCGTTGCTGCGCCGCAGTCTTCGACCACAATCGCGCCTCCGGCCGGCGCTGATTCAGCAAGACCGGACCTGGCGCTTGCGCCCGAGTCCCCGGACTGGGTCGCTGCCCTGAACCAGGGCCAGCAAGCGATAGCCGCCGGGGATGCTCCTGCGGCGCTGCGCGCCTTCGAGCATGCGGTGGAGCTCAACAACGGTGGCGCAACCCGCATGATGCGGGACAATCTGCACCTCGCAGCGTCCAGCCACGGCAGCTGCACCCTGCGCGGTCTTGGACGTCCGCGCCCACCTGACTCCCGCTCTCACGCCCACCACGGGCCTGCTCTCTGGCACGAAGGCAGGTGGCTTGCGACGTGGACCGAGGACGGGCACAGCAGCGCAGCACCAGGACTGCTCGGCGCGAGACTCGACCGTAGCCTCTGGGCGACAGCGCCGTCGGAGCTGACCTCCCAGCCGACCTCGGCCTCGGACGATCGACTCATTGCTTTGCAGCAGGGCGCAGCCGTGCTGATCTCCGATGCAGGCACAGAGCCTGGGGCCAAGCTCACTCGCCTTGATTCGGAAGGACGCGCATCGTCCCCGTCCAGCGTCGCCGAAGGAAGAACCAGCGCGTCCAACAGCTCTATTGCCATGTCGCCTCAGGGAGATGTCTGGATCGCCTTTGCCGATGACCCGGACAGGATCTCGTCCAACATCTACGCGCGACCTCTGGACAACACCTTGGCGTCTACTACGGGAGCCTCGCAGCTCACCCGATTTGCTGGTGTCCATGGTCCAGTGGGGCCAAGGGCCTTGGCGCCTGTGCTGGCGTTCGCCTCCGAACATCTGGTGATCGCCTACAAGCTCGAGCGCGGGCGGCAGAACGACATCATGTTCCAGACTGTGCTGCTGTCGGATCCTCGGCTGCTGTCGGGTGTGGAGACAGGGAGCAAGCCGCGGCAGGACCTGGCCGTGGGCTCGCTTCGCAGGCTCACCCAGACCCAGCTGAGAGTCGACGCCCCGGAGATGGGGTGCGGGGCTGGAGTCTGCTACGTGGGCTGGCGCGGGCAGCCTCGGGGCACCAACGTGCTCGCAGTCGATGCAGCTACGGGCGACGTGCTGTGGCGGGCCGTGACGTCGCCGCAAGGAACGCAGATTGCCGTCGGATCAGACCCTGCAGGTCATGGCGTCGTGGCCTGGTACGAAGGTACGAGGCTGCGCGTTGCGAGCCTGTCCAAGGAGGGCATGGGCGCAGCATCGGTTCTGGCTCGCGTGAGCGGCGACCACGCGCGCCCTTCCCTGGCCTGGGGTGAAGGCGCGTGGTTGCTCGCCTGGACGAGCTTCGAGGCCGGGCACACCGAGGTCTACGCAGCGCGTGTGCAGTGCCCCTGACCTGTTGCGGCTCAGAGACGTTTGATCCCCACGAGCGCCAGATAGCTGATTCCGGTTTCGGTCGTGATCGTGGCTCCGCCCTTGTCCACCTGTCCGGTTGCGACCTTCAGCCAATCCGCAGGCGCGCCTGTGCCTCCGTCCGATGCGGGCACGCCCTGCAGGTAGAACGCCACGCGCGTCCCTGCGGGCCAGGCATCGGGATTCGGCACTGTCAGCCTGGCCGGCTTGGCGAGCTTCGAGCCCGTGGGCGCCAGGCCGTAGAACAGCTCCAGGCCAGGAGACGTCTGGGCGAGCGTCGGCGCGGCGGACTGCGGAAGACGAGCGGCACGGAATTTCCGGTCATCTGGCTCAGGGTGATTGATCTCGCTGACCTGGACCTCTGTGCCCCCATCGACCAGGAGCGAGACGCCGGCCGCTGAGTAGGTGTGCGCAGCCGCCTGGGTTTCGAGCAGGTCTCCAGGCCCTTGAAGCGGGACCAGCTCGCACGGTCCGACTGCGTACAGGTCGTGGGGAATCGGGATCGCGTAGGTCACATAGGCGGATTTGCCAGGCACGTCGAGCGCGGGATGGAACATGTACTGGCAGACCGAGAAGTGCAGCTTGCCGTCAGCATCGCTCTGGGCGTTCTTGCAGAGGTTGTTGCCGCAAAGGGTCGCGTGGAATCCAGAGACAGGCAGTCCGGCGCTCGAGACCACCGTGGCATCGACCGCTTGCACGCACATGGCCGGGTTGCCCTGCTTGTCCGCGGCGGCTCCGCTGCAAGGCGGGTCAGCCGTGCATTCGCTGATCACCGGGTCGGGCTGCTGCGATGTCGGATCCGATGGGGCAGCAGCACTGCAGGCGGGCACGAGCGCGAGAGCGAAGAGCGCGCAGGCGCTACTGCTTATTCTGGTTCGCGAACGACAGGACCTTGTCGTCATTGGCGCCTCCGAGGTAGATGTCCACGATCTTCATGGTGCGCGGGTCTACCAGGACTTCGTAGGGAATCGCGGTCGCCAGATCACTGTACAGCGCGAACATCGGGTCAGCCGCGAGGTAGATCGATTGGAGCTTGAACTGGCTGCGCCATTGCTGGACCATCTGGGCACTGGGCGTACTGCCATTGGAATCTGCGAGCAGCAGATAGACCACTACGACTCCGGCCGGGCCCCAGCTCTGCATCATGCTGGGCAACGACTGAGCCTCAGCCTGGCATGCTTGACAATCCACGCTGCCGTTGACGAACAAGATTGCGTTGATTCCACGGGAGCCGTCGCAGTCGAGGAGCTCGGAGGTCGAGAAGGTGGTGGTGGATGACGAATCGGGCACGTAGCCGGTCCACTTGATCGAAGGCGACAGCATCTTGCCCACAGTGGTTCCGGACGCGCTTGTCGGGTAGTTGCACGCAGGCTCTGCGTCCGGAGGGGGGCTGCTGGTACCTGCGTCGTTCGTGGTACCGCCCTTTGCCGAAGCGCCGCTATCGGCGGGCATCACAGGAGGATCGCAGAGAGTGGAGCCGCCAGACCCGCCGCTGGACTGCTCGCTGGTAGGTGGGTCGTCGCCGGATTGCGACATGGCTTGGGTGAAGCCGCGCGAGTCGTCGCCGCCAGCGGACGAGCAGGCAACCGCAGCGAGTGCGCAACCGACGAGGACCAGGGTGGGAAGGTGGAGCCGCATGGCGAGCCTCTCAGGGGCATGCCCACGGCGCGTGGCCGTCGGGCACTCGGAGCGGAATGGGAGCAGGATATGTGCCTGAGGCGCGTGTCGGCGCGTCTTGGCCCGCGGTTTGCTTGGATACGAGCCCAAGGCACTGGTCCATCCTCGCCACGCGCCCTCGGCGCGGAGATCTGCCCTGATTTGGCTGAAACACGCGGGGATCCACGTCACCTACATGGGACGCGTCAGATCCCAGTCGATCTGCGAGATCCATGTAGGTCTTCTCAGAATGGTATCATGGACCCATGCCGCTGCTCCCCCGCCGCACCGTTGCGCTCGTGGGAGCCGAGCATGGAGAGAACCTGTCGCTGCGCTACCTGGCCGCAGCCGTCCACCAGCTCGGGTTCGAACCGCTGATCGTCGCGTGCAACGCCCCAGAGGACCATGAGCGTGCGATCGAGGCCGTGCTGGCATCCGACGCGCTCCTTTGCGGCCTGTCGCTAGCCTTTCAGGTGCGCGCTGCCGAGATGCTCGGCTTCGCCTCCGAGCTCCGTGCGCGGGGCTTTGCCGGCCACATCTGCGTGGGCGGGCACTTCGCTACCCTGGAGCACGAAGCCCTGCTGCGCGGCTATCCTGCCGTGGATTCCGTGGTTCGCCACGACGGCGAGCAGACGCTCGGCGAGCTGTGCGAGCTGCTGTGCGACGACCGGCCTCTTCGCCCGCTGGCCGGCCTCGCCGTGCGCGAAGGGGACACGATCGTGACCGGCCCTCCGCGCGCAGCGCCCCAGCTCGACGCGCTTGCCTTCCCCCTGAGAAGCTCCCAGGCCTCGCTGATCTTCGATGTGAAAGGAGCTCCGCTGGTTGCCAGTCGGGGATGCTACGGCGACTGTGCGTTCTGCTGCATACATGCCTACAACAGCACCGCTCTGGGGCCCCGCGTCCGGATGCGAAGCATGGACAACGTCGTAGCGGAGATGAAGCAGGAGTACCACCAGCGCGGCATCCGGCTCTTCGTATTTCACGATGACAACTTCTTCGTCCCTTCGCTGCGTGCCAATCTCGATCGCTGTCGCGCCCTTCATCGGTCGATGCGCGAGGCAGGGCTCGTGGACGTCGCCCTGGTCCTCAAGTGCCGGCCGAACGATGTCGATGTCGAGCTGTTTCGCCTGTTGCGCGAGATGGGGCTGGTGCGCGTATACGTTGGAGTCGAGACGCAGTCGTCGGAAGGTATCCTGAGCCTGAGCCGTCGGATCGGCCCTCACGACAACGCGCGGGCCCTTGGAATTCTCGCACAGCTCGGGATCTACCACTCCTTCAACCTGCTGCTCTTCCACCCCGAGGCCACGCTGGAAGGCGTTGCCGTCGAAGTGGACTTCCTCGCCGATCATGCGGAGGTTCCGTTCAACTTCGGCAGGGTCGAGGTGTATGCGGGCACGCCGCTGCACCAGACGTTGTCCCGCCAGGGGAGGCTGCGCGGCAGCTTCCTGTCGTGGACCTACGAAATCCGCGATCCAAAGGTCGAGCTACTGTTCAGAATCGCTTCGTTCGCCTTCCGCACGCGCAATTCCGGGCTGGACGACGTCGCGAACCTCAACGCCTCCTTCCGTCTGGAGTTCGAGGTGTTCGAGCGGTTCCACCCAGAGCTGGTGGAGCCTGGGGAACGCCAGAGCCTCGCGCAGCTTTCCCGCGAAATCGGTTCGGATACTGTGGCACGGCTGCGAGAAGCGATCGACTTCGTCCGCGATGCAGACCCCTCCGACAACGAGGCGATCAGCGCCTTCACGCTGGCGCTTGGACGACGGATTTCGGCGGCGGACATGGGGTTCCTGTCAGCGCTGCGCGGATGCAAGAAACGCCTGGAAATGAGGGTTGCGGCGGCAGGCGGGCCGCGGGAGTACGGACGGGCAGGTCCGTCTTGCTTGAAGGAGAGACGATCGCGATGGTGAAAAGGAAGCTCTTGTTCGTAACCGCTCGCATGGGGGTTGCGGCCGCTGCACTCGGAGCCGTGGGCCTCACTGCCTGCGACCCCGCACCGCCGCTGACCTGCGAAGATATCGCCCCAGAGGCGCTCAAGGCGCAGGCTGCATGGGACGGTTCCATCGTGGAGGTTCGCCTAGACGCCTGCGGACCGTACGAGTGTGCGCGGTGGTCCGACGTCTCGGTCCATGACCTCGTCGGCGCAGAGCTCGAAAAGATCCAGGTCCTCGACAAGGGAGTCATCATCCGGCTGCGCATGAATGGCGACGCGGGCTCGGACGCCGGTGGGTCATCGCCAGCTGGATCGTTCTCCGTGCGTGCGAACACATACCCGCCGGAGCCAACCAACAACACCGACTCCTGCAAGACCCTGGACAAGACCCTCGAGTTCCGCATCGAAAACGGCAAAGCGGTCGTCTACGACAAGCTGGCAACCTCCCGCTTCGGCGACGGTCCCGGCGTCAGAATCGCTGTTGTCGGCCAGAACGGGTGCTCTGTGGAGCTCAGGCCGGTGTCGCAGCGGCAAGGGGCAACCGAGTGGACCGTGTCAGGGGGCGTGCTGGAGAGCTCGACCGAAGGCAACATGCGCTGGACCCTTCCTGACGAGCCTGGGCTGTACATGGCTGAGCTGGTCGTGACCGGCGGCTCCCAGGGATTCGGACGCGACGTGCTGCTCGTCGAAGTCGTCTGACGCGTCCCGACTTCATCCCCCCTGCAGCAACGCTTCGCGCGGGTCCACCTTCGCAGCTGCGCGAGCCGGCCCGATCGCTCCCACGATCGCGAACAAGGCTCCGAACACGACCGCTCCGCACACGAGCCACCACGGATAGGCAAAGAAGCTCTCTGGTTTGAACGGGAAGTCTGGCAGACGCGCGGACGCAACGTGATCCGCCACGAACGCGGCCATCCATCCGATCGCCAACCCGATCGATCCGCACACGGCTCCGACCACCGCCGCAAGCGACAGCACCCACGCTTCGATGTCGAGGCGCGTGGCGCCCACAGCCCGATACAACCCGATCGTGGCCCTGCGCTCGTGCAGGAGCGCGCGGAACGTGTACGCGATGTTCGAAGCCGACACGAGCAGGATCACCGTGGCAACCAAGGTCAGAAGCGCGAGGATCCCGTCGATCAGCACGCTCACATCCCGCGCCCGCGTGTCATGCGGTACCAGCCCTGTCTTGGATGCGCGCGCAATGACCTGCCCGGCGTCGCCTGGCGACTTCACTTCGACCAGCAAGCTCGAGAACGAGTTGGCCGCCTGCTCCCCGGCGTATTCCTTGTTCCAACGACGAATCGTGGGCAGCGGCAGGGTCATGCCGAGATCGATCGCGCGCGAAGAGACTCCAACCACGCGTGCCCGCACGGTTCGCGGCGCACCGAGCTTCGCTCGTCCCAGAAGTGACTCCCCCAGTCGTAGGTTGAACGTGACTCCATTGGCCCGCGAGATCAGCGACTCTCCCACAGGAGGAAGGCCGTGCGCAGGCGCCACGCCCTTGTTGAAGATCTCCACGAGATACCGGCTGACCAGCACCGGGACCGGGTCCACGCACTTGCCTTCGGTCTCAGTCGATGCGCGCTCGCAGTACTTGGGAGAAGCGCATGCGTCGTCGCTGCGACAGCTCGGTCCGCCTGATTCCCACGTGTCCTCGAATCGCCAGGGCGGCTTGACGTCCGCTTCCACGAGCGCAGGGTCGACCCCATCTCCCAGCATCTCGCTGGTGCCGATGTCCTGCCCGAATACCTCGGCTCCGCCGCGCGCCGTGCTCGGGAAAGCAAACTTCAGCTTGGGGTACACGCGAACCAGCTCAGGCCAGGCCCGGACCTGATCCACGACGTCGCCAGGAATCCCAGGCATCGGGCTGGAGCCGAGCACGAGCGCCAGCAGCCCGGGATCTGCCTTGGCTGCAGGCTCCAGCTCGATCTTGTCGAGCGGGAACACGCTGCCGAGCAGCACGCTGCGCACGCCCAGGCCGAGCGACAGGAAGAAGAACAGCGCCGCCGTGCCAGCGATGATCCCGAAGCCCGCAGCCGCGAGCGCGCCACGCGCGCGTCGCAAGTCCCTTGCCACCAGCAGCGCCAGGCTCGCAGCCTTCATGACGCCTGCTCCTTGCTGACGCGGCCTTCGGAAAGACGGAGCGTGGTCGTTGCCACTTCGGCAAGACGATCCTCGTGCGTCGCGCAGATCACGGTCGTGCCTTCGCGATGGAGCGAAGCAAAGATCTCGACGATGCGCGATGCGGTCTCCTTGTCGAGGTTCCCCGTGGGCTCGTCGCACAGAAGCATGGAAGGCTGGTGCGCGATGGCGCGCGCAATCGCCACGCGCTGCCGTTGCCCGCCCGAGAGGGTGTCGACGCGATCCGCTGCGCGGTCTGCGAGCCCGACACGATCCAGCGCTTGCAGCGCCGCAGTCTTGGCGTCCGTGCGCGGCACGAACAGGGAAGGCACGAGGACGTTGTCGAGCACGCTCTGGTGCTCCAGCAGGAAGAATGCCTGGAAGACGAAGCCGATGCGCTTGCCGCGAAGCAGCGACAGCTCCCGATCGGACAGGACCGACGTCGCTTGTCCGAAGAGCTTGAGCGATCCCTGGTAGCTCGTATCGAGCCCGCCGATGATGCCGAGCAGCGTGCTCTTGCCGGAGCCGGATGGCCCCATGATGGCGAGGAAGTCGCCCTGCGCAACCCGGAGATCGACGCCTTCGAGGGCGACGCGCGCGCCGAAGGTCCGGCGCAGCGCTGTGGCTTCGACGACGTCGGTCATGGAATCACGTGGGAGAATCGGCCGGGATGTCGCGCTGCGCCTGCTCGACCATGTCAGCGGCGTAGGAGGCGATGAGCGACTCGTCCGGCCCTTCGACCATCACGCGCAGCTTGGGCTCGGTGCCGCTCCAACGCACGAGCACCCGTCCGTTGCGACCCAGCTCGCTCTCGACCCGGGTCATCGCCTTGCGCAGCAAGGGCATCTGATCGATCGGACGTCGCTCCGGCAGCGTGACGTTCTTGAGGATCTGCGGCACGCGCTGCATGACCTTGGCCGCGAGCTCGGACAGCGGACGCCCTTTTCTGAGCATGATCGCGAGAACCTGAAGCGCCGCGACGATGCCGTCTCCGGTCGAGGCGTGATCCAGGAAGATCAGGTGGCCTGATTGCTCACCGCCGAACGTGTACCCCTCGCGTCGCATCTCTTCCACGACGTAGCGATCGCCGACCGCGGAGCGCACGAGCTTGCCGCCAGCAGCCTCGACCGCGCGCTCGAGGCCGAGGTTGGACATGACCGTGGCGACCATGGAGCGCTTGGGGAGCAGATCGAGCCCGAGCTGCTGCGTGGCGTACAGCGCCATGATCTGATCGCCGTCGACCAGGTTTCCAGCATCGTCGATGAGGATCACCCGGTCCGCGTCGCCATCGAGCGTGATGCCGATCTGGGCGCAGTGATCGATCACTTCCTGCTGCGCCTTTTGCGGGTACAGCGCGCCGAACTCGCGGTTGATGTTCTTGCCGTTGGGACGGCAGCCGATCGTCACGACGTCAGCGCCGAGCTCGGAGAACACCGCAGGGGCCACCTTGTAGGCAGCGCCATGCGCGGCATCGATCACGATCTTCACGCCATCCAGGGTGAGATCCTTGGGGAACGTCTGCTTGGTGTAGACGACGTAGCGTCCTTTCGCGTCATCGACGCGAATTGCCGAGCCGATGCCGGAGCCGGTCGGGTTGTGGCGGTCGAGGTCCTTGGAGCGCAGCAGCCTCTCGATCTCCAGCTCCTGCTCGTCCGGGAGCTTGAACCCGTCAGGACCGAAGATCTTGATGCCGTTGTCCCGGAACGGATTGTGGCTGGCCGAGATCACCACTCCTGCGTCGGCGCGCATGCTCACGGTCAGGTGCGCAACGGCCGGAGTGGGAATCGGCCCGGAGAGCATGACGTTGCCTCCCATGGCGCAGATGCCAGAGGCGAGCGCGGTCTCGAGCATGTAGCCCGAAAGACGCGTGTCCTTGCCGATGACCACGCGGCAGCGTCGGTGCTTGCCGCGGCCAGCGACAAAGGCAATGGCGCGGCCGAGCCGCAGAGCGAGCTCGGGCGTCATCGGGTGCTCGTTGGCAACGCCGCGGATGCCGTCGGTGCCAAACAATTCCCGCATTCCGCTCGGAGGGGTGGAGGGGGCAGGGTTGCGTATCATGGCGTTGCCAACCTAGTCTTGCGGGGCGAGCCCGCCAAGACAATCCATGGACCCGGCCCTCGGGCCGGATGGAGCACATCGCAGTCGTGTTGTCGTATCGAAGCAGAACCGCAGCCGCCCTTGGCCTCGGCGCAGTCGCCGCCCTGTTGATCGCATCGTTTCTCTGCGCTCCTGACGCGAACGCTGAACGCAAGAAGCGTCGCAAGGGGCACACCGCGCGCGACGCCGGCGTCGCAGCCGTGGATGCTCGCGCGCCTCGTC
This sequence comes from Deltaproteobacteria bacterium, assembly GCA_016218915.1. Lineage (GTDB taxonomy): Bacteria > Myxococcota_A > Polyangia > Polyangiales > Polyangiaceae > JACRCQ01. The sequence continues at coordinate 50,807 of JACRCQ010000027.1, read as the reverse complement.
CCCACGCCAGCGCTCCTGCGGCCCCTGCGCCGGCTGCCTCGAACGCCGGGCTGACCTGCTACTACGGCAAGGAAGTCGACGGCCACTCAGGCAAAGAGCGTTGCCTGGCGCCGGAAGAGCTCGACCCGCCGCTCCATATCCTCGTCGACACGCGCACGCTCGCCGAGGAGCTCGGCATGCTGCACGGACCCGAGCCTGAGTCGGACGCAGGCGCAGGGGCGTCCGATGCCGGAGAAGACGAGGATGGCGGCGACGACGGCGAGACCAGCGGTGGGTACAAGGCGCGCGTGGTGAGCGTATCGTTCGAGAACGGCGCTGTGGGGCGCGCGCAAGGCTCGCTCAAGAAGCTCGCGAAGAAGATGGCCGATTGCGTGGTCGACGAGGGCGGGCTCAAGTCCCAGAGCGCGCGGCTGAAGCTGATGTTCCTGGTGCGAGCGCGCGGACGGGCCGAAGGGCTCATCGTGGCAAGTGCGCGCAACATCCCGCCCAAGGTCGTGCGCTGCATCACCAAGGTGATCGAGAACCAGCCGGTGGGCACGCCGTCCAATGATCCGGTCGGCGTGACCGCGCTCATCGAATTGAAGGAAAAGGAGCCGTAGACCGCCGCTACGGCCCGCAGCTCCCCACAGGTGCGCTGCCCAGGTCCTCGTCGTTCTCCCAGTAGACCGTGCACGGCTCCCCACGCGGGTTCTTGCGCTGCGTGGCTCGCTCGCCCAGCTCGTGCGACCGTCGGTTGTCAGCCATGTGACGGTACTTCAGCTGACCTTCGCGCCCCTTGTCGATGTCCCAACCTGGTCCCCATCCGGTCTCGATGCAGCCGGTCTCGCCAGGCAAGCACATAGGCGCGCCCGCAGGGGGCTGGCCGAGATGCTCGAGGTCCACCAGCTTGGTCGGCCGTCGCCCCGGCACGTAGGCGTACGTGAGTCCCGAAGCGGTAGGGATACAGCCAGCGAGCGCGATCGCCGCACACACGATCGCTGCCGCGCCCCAGGCGTGCACCACCGATGGATCGCCATCGTGCGGGCACCGCATTCATCAAGTGTGGCGCAACCCGAACCCGGGTCAAGCGGCCGCTAGAACAGAATGCCAGCGTACCAACGAAGGGTCTGCGCAGCCGAGGTGCTGAGCCCAATGCCCTGCCTCGCAGCTTCGTCCTTGTCTTTCCCCATGTTGTCCATCCCGTTCAGCGGGAAGAGCACACCGTACTGGAGCATGGTGAAGAACCCGCCCATCTTGTCCGGGTCGTCGTTCAGCGACCCGTCCTTGGACTGGTAGTAGATCGACAGGTCGATCTCCACGCCGAGGTCGCGGCGATGGCCTGGGGTCTGGACGAACTCGCTGGCGCGGCTCCAGATGATCGCTGCGCCGCCACCGAGGCGCTGCCCGTTGGGGTTGCGCGAAAAGTCGTAGTCGACCGACGGACGGAAGTAGTAGGCGCCTTGCACCCGGTTGAGGATGTGGCGGAACATGATCAGGTCGACGCGGTAATTCGGGTTGAACCTGAACTGCTTGTAGGTGCGCTTGTTGCTGTTGGGGTGCGCCTCGAAGCCGTTGTTGCCAGCAGTGAGCAGCCCTGATTCCGGATCGCCCGATGCCCAGCCGGTTCCGAAGTTCAGACGGAGCCGATCCTCGACCGCTTTGAGCTCGGCCTGGCTGCTAAAGCCGTACTGCCGGAATTTGTACCCGTTGTTCGTGGTGTCGATCGTGTTGCGATACGCAGCCCCGGGCAGCGATTCTGCAGAGCCGGCAATGGCCACGCCTTCGGCCTCGAACCTGAACTTCTTGTAGAGAAGCTGCAGCCACAGGTCAGGCGTCCACGCCGAGTAGGCGCGGCGCTCGTAACCGGTCCGGATGGCGTCGTTGTTGGCTCCGAGGTCCTGTGCGTTGCCCGTGTTGGAAGATGTCCGATCGTTTGCAAGGAACTGGTTACGGAACGACAGGTACATGCCGCCGTTGACCACCACATCGCCCTGCGCGAGATCCATGCGCTGCAGCGTGGGGTTGCGCCTTCGCGCCAGGATCAGCGAGTACTGGTTCACGTCGTCGTTCTGCGCGACGTCGTAAGGCTGCCCCTGCTGGCTGTTGGTATTCGCGCTGGTCGCCCCTTCGTTGGGGAAGTCCCAGGCGCCGCCCACATACAGGTCGAGCGGCTTGACCAGGGTGGTGAACATGATCCGGTCGACCGTGGACTGGTAGTCCGAGTCGTAGGTGTCGCCGGAGTTGTGCACCATGCCCAGACCCCAGTGGTCAGGCATGCGACCAAAGCGGAACTGTCCGATCGGCGTGACATACTCGCCCCAGACGCGCTTGACCGCGATCGAGTTCCTGTAGCTGTTCTGCCCAGCTGTCGGTTCGACCTGGGTGTTGGAGAAGGCGCCGATCGGCACGTAGCCGGAGTTGCTCGTGCGCCAGTAGCCCGTGTTCACAGCGGATGGATCGTTCGGGTTGGGCGTGTTGGCGTAGCCCTCGGGCGTGGAGCCCATCACGAGGTTGTCGAGCATGTCGACCTGGCTCATGATCCGAAGGTTGTCGCTGATGTGCAGCTCCGGGTTGAGCCGGAACCGGATGTTCGCCATGGACTGCGTCTTGTCTTCGCAGTTGATGCCACCCGGGTACATCGGGCTTCCGCAATAGGGCACCGTGTGTCCCGAGGTGCTGCGCGAGCTGGAAACCCAGTCGGCGTAGGTGTGGTCCGCAGGCTGAGGCCAGAGCGCTGAGGTGGTGGTGTCGTGACGTCCGAGCGAGAAGTTGTGGAACAGCTCCGCGCGCATGCGGAAGTAGCCGTGGAGCTCCAGGATCGGACGGGAGAAGTTCCACCAGTCTTCGGCAAAGACATCTGACGGCTTTGCGCCGATCTCGGCGCGCGAACGCTCGAGATCTCGCCCGCCGTCGGCTGCGGTCGTGGTGATCGGAGTGCCCTTGCTGGGCAACATGCTCGGGTTGATCGCTCCAGAGGGGATCAGCGCCGGACGCCCGGTCCCAGTAGGCGCGGGGGGGGGCGGGGCAGGGGGCAGCGCAGTGCCGGTGGTCGCTGGGGGCGCGTCGGTTGGCGCAGGCTCAGCAGCCGTTGGGGCTGGCGCCGCAGCCGTGCCGGTCGTCGGCGGGGCTTTGGGCTCGGGCTGGGCCAGCGCGATTGCCGGAAAAAGCAAGACGGGCAGCGCTGCAGCGGCGCAACGAACAAAGCGCATCGACGGACTCTCCTCGGACATTGCCGGCGCGACCCTCGCACGGTGGGCCCTTCGGCGGCAAGACCTTCCATGTGGCAGATCGGATCCCCCCGTGAGTTTCTCTACGTCTCCGCTTGCTCGTGCCCGAGCCCAAGCCCGAGTCCAGCCCGAGGCCAAGCCCGAGCGCCAAGGAATTCGGGATCGTGCGTTGCGGCCGTTACGATCGATACGCGCCTGCGACGGCATCGCGCAGATCCTGCTCCTGCACGACCGGGATCGGCTGGGTCCGCCCCTTGGTGATCGGCCTTGCTCCGACCTGGGCCACGATGCCGGTTGCGTGTTTGGCGAAATTCTGCTGGGCACGCCAGCCGCTCGTGTCCGGCAACCCGAGCGCGGTCCTGAACGCGTTGCCGAGCTCGATGGCGGACTGAAAACGATGGGCCGGCTCCTTGGCGAGCGCTCGCGCGAACAGCATATCGAGCACGGGCGGGGCCTGAGGGATCAACCGCGTGGCAGGTTGGGGCACATCTTCTACTTGCGCCGCCCGTACCATCAGCTCGCTGCGCCCCTCCTCGTCGAACGGCGTGATGCCCGTGATCATCTCGTACAGAACGATGGCCGCGCTGTACAAGTCCGAGCGTCCGTCGAGATCTCGACCCAGCACCTGCTCCGGCGACATGTAGGCGCCTGTGCCCGGCTGCATGCCGCCGCTGCGCTGAGCAACATCTGCCGGAAGACGCGCGATGCCAAAGTCGGTCAGCTTGGCCAACCCATCGATTCGAAGGAGCAGATTCGCGGGTTTGACGTCGCGATGGACGATGCCCAGCTCGTGGGTTGCAGCCAGAGCGCCGAGCAGCTGCTGGAAATAGTGCCAGGCTCTCGCAAACGGCAGGCAGGGCAGGCCCCCAGGAGTCCGCTTCTTCACATTGCGCGTGATGACCTTGTCGAGCGACTCGCCTTCGACCAGCTCGATGACGATGGCAAGGCCGCCGGGGGGTTCCACGAGCTCGAAGAACCTGACGATGTTGGGGTGGGAGAGCCGACGCAGTGCGTTGGCTTCACCCACGAAAAGCTGGCGGACGTAGGGACGGGCGGTGAGCAGTGGATGGAGGATCTTGATCGCGACCTGGTGAGGCGGCGTGCCTGCCCTGGGGCCTTGCGGGTTGTAGTAGAGCCACCCGCGGTAGACCGTCCCCATGCCGCCCTCGCCGATGAGGTCGCCGACGATGACTTGTCCCCAGCCCAGGTCAAAGCGCATTCCTGAGCCAGAAGAGGACTGGATGGCCTGCGCAGGCGTCGGTGCCCCGCATTTCGGGCAGAATTTCCCCTCTGAGGGAAAAACACTGAGGCATCCAGCACAAACCGCCACGCGGGCGAGCATAGCAGGTTGTGGCCCAGGCATCTGGCAGACAACGGGCGGTTCGGTTGTTCAGAGGTGTTGATCGGGTGGGTCCGTTCATGCGAGCCTGCTACCCGCCCGGATTGCCGAAGCAAGCGGCTTCCGGACTCGTTTCGCGTGAACACAAGGAGATCTCCGTTGATGAGACTGCGCACGCTCTCTCTCATTGGCTCGCTCGGGCTGGCCTGTGTGCTGTCGTCCGGACCGGCGAACGCCCAGGACGCCCAGTCCGGCGAATTTTCGGTCCAGCGTTTTGCCCCGGCGCCCGGTCCGCGCAACTTCATCACCGTGGAGGGCGCGCGCATTACCGGCAAGAAGGCCTGGTCGATCGGGCTGTATGGGAACTACTCCAACAATCCGTTCATGGTCCGAAGCTGCCGGTCCAAGGACGACTGCTCGTCGCCGAACGCCACGCAGCCGCGGGACATCGGCGTCATCAAGGACATGATCGGCGCTGACCTGCTGGCGTCGTTCACGCCGTTTGACCGGCTTCAGATCGGCCTTCGCGTTCCGTTCGCTTACGTGAACGGCGAAGGCATCGACGTCAAGACCGGGCTGCCCCCCAAGGACAAGCTCACCGGCGCCGGTCTGGGCGACCCCTACCTCGAGGGCAAATTCCGTCTGCTCGGCGGTCTTGAATCGCCCCTGGTGCTCGGCGGCGCGCTTTTCATGACAGCGCCGGTCGGCCATGCAACCGCAAAGGACAAATACATCGGTGACAGCTCGGTCGTGGTTGGCGGCCGGGGCATCGCTGACATCAAGCTCGGCGCCTTCACGGCCGGCGGCAACGTAGCCGGCCTGTACCGACAAGACGCAACGCTCGGCTCCACCACGCTGGGCCCGGAGTTCCGGTACGGCGTCGGGGTGGGCTACGCGTTCAGCCCGATTTTCCGTGCGATCGTCGAAGGCTTCGGGGCCACGAAGTTCAGCTCCAAGAACGGCACCAACACCCTCGAGATCGATCCGGCCATTCGCGTCAAGCCGATGCAGTCCAAGTTCGAGTTCACGCTCGGCGGCGGCGCTGGCGTGATCCAGGGCGTGGGCGTACCCACGTTCCGCGGATTCCTGGGCCTGATGTACATCCACGAGGTGGGGGACCAGGACGGCGACGGGCTGGCGGACGACAAGGATCAGTGCCCGACGATTCCGGAGGACATCGACAACTTCCAGGACGACGACGGGTGTCCTGATCCGGACAACGATGGAGACACGATTCCGGACGAGCACGACAAGTGTCCGAACCAGCCCGAGACGGTCAACGGGTTCCAGGACTCCGATGGATGTCCGGACGACATCCCCGACAAGGACAAGGACGGCATCCCGGATGCTGATGACAAGTGCCCGGATGCTGGCGGCGACGTGATCCGCGTCAAGGGCAGCAAGCACTACGGCTGCCCCGACTCCGACAAGGACGGCGTGCCCGACGTGGTCGACAAGTGCCCGGACAAGCCGGAGGACACCGACGGGTTCGAGGACGAGGACGGCTGCCCGGATCCGGATAACGACGGCGACGGCGTGCTCGACAACGAGGACCAGTGCGTCGACGTGCCCGGCTCCAAGGAGAACAACGGCTGCCCCGAGACCGACAAGGACAAGGACGGCATCCCGGATCGTCTGGACAAGTGCCCGACGCAGCCCGAGAACTTCAACGGCTTCCAGGACGACGACGGTTGTCCGGACAACAAGCCCACGCTCGTCGAGCAGAAGGCCGACAAGCTCGAGATCAAGGGCACGATCGAATTCGCGACCGATAGCGACAAGATCACGGGCGGAAAGTCCTTCGCCATCCTCGACGCAGTCGCGTCCCTGATGACCCACAACATCAAGATCCAGCAGATCGAGATCGGTGGGCACACCGACGACCGCGGCAACAAGGATCACAACAAGGAGCTCTCCAAGAAGCGCGCCGAGGCGTGCATGAAGTACCTCGAGACCAAGGGCGTCACTGCCAACCGCATGACCGCTGCCGGCTACGGTCAGGAGAAGCCGATCGCCGACAACAAGACCGCCCCGGGTCGCCAGAAGAACCGCCGCGTCGAGTTCAACATCACCAAGCAAGCGGCTGACCAGCCTGCTGCTCCCTGACCTGATTCCCCCTGCGTAGAATCCGCCGAGCGGGCGCGTCTTCGCCTGCCCGCTCCTCGTGCGCCTTGCTCGATGCTGGCGTGTCCTCATCACTGCGGCAGACGCGCACCGTTTCGGTAGTCCCCGAGCACTTGCCGGATCTCGTCTTCCCGGAGGTACGTCCCCCACGTCTGCTCGACCTCGCCGTCGAGAAGCAGCCCCAGGTGCAAGTGTGGCATCCCTCTCGCTTTGCCCGAGGTCCCGATCAGCTCGCCCCCCTGCACGTGGATGCGTTGCTCTGCGCCTTCGGCCTGGATCCAGCGCAGCGCCGATAGATGGGCATACCAGGCGTGCGTGATCTGATGCCCCTTCCAGGCAATCGGCTGATCGAGGCGGATGCGCACGCAATTGGCCGTGTCGTTGGGGCCGACCCATCGAGTGTGGCCAGGCTCGGAGTAGTCGAGCGTGCCCGGCGCGATCGCGAATACCTCCCGAGGGGAGCCTGCGATGTCCAGTCCCGTGTCAATCCGGTATCCGGCGATCTGGCCTCCGGGCATTGGATTGAAGAGCCCGGAAGGGAGCACCGACGATCGTTTGGTCGAGGGCGTCTGCTGTGCGGGCGGGGCGAGAGCCGGAAGCAAAGCCGGGGGGGTAGCGACGACCGACGGCGCGTCCGAGAGCAGGGGGGCAGCCAGCGGCGGCGTGGCCGCAGGGAGGGGCACGGTGTCTGAGAGCGATGCCGCAGCTTGCGGGAACGTCGTGACCGCATGCGCTTGCTTCACAGGTTCAGGGGGCCTGACCGGGGGCAGGGCCGAGCAGGCGCTCGCAGCGATCAGAGCGAAGAAAGACGGGCAATGGATGCTCATCACGAAGGCAGATCGCGCGGAGGGGTCGAAGTGTGACGAAGGGCGGGGCACGCACCGGGCACACTGCCCCTCGGGATTGTGCTACGGATCAAGCCGATGTCCCGGTTCTTCCTCCCTGTGATGGCTGCGGCGGTGATGCTGGTGCCCGCACTTGCGCTGGCCGACGACAAGGCCGCCCCGGCCGCGGAGGTCCCGCTGCCAGGACCGCTGGTGACTCTGGCAGTCGAGGCGCCGAACATCGCCGGCCCTTGGGCGATGGTGATCACGAATGGGGACAGCGCGCCGGCGCGAATTCACGCAGACGCGCGATTGCTTCGGCTGCTGGTCGCGCCTGTCGGCAAGAAGTACGTCGAGTGCCAGCTTCCGGCGACGATGCGCGAGGGTGACACGCGCGATCTCGTGCTCAAGCCTGGCGAGACGTACCGGGAGGAGTTCGACCCACGCCTGTTGTGCTTCAGCAAGGTCATCGACGAGATGGCGGAAGGAACGTCGGTCACAGCGTTCTGGGGATACAAGCCGGACGCGAAGCGAGCCAAGGCGAACAAGCCGCAGCTCCCGCCGTTCGTGGTGGAGCCAGCCGTCGCGCCTGCCACGTTCCTCCCGGAGAAGCAGCTGGTTTCCGTGACGACCTGGATTCCGGCGCCCACCCCCAAGGGTGACACCAAGCACACCCAGGCCGAGCTCAAGGCGTTGGAGACGCCTCCTCTCAACGCGCCACACCTGCTGGTGCACCCGGTGCGTCTGTTGGACGCACCCGCTCTTCGCGACGCGAAGGTGACAGTGACCGTCAAGAACGTCGGGGACCGCGCGGGCATGATCCACATACGTCCGGATCAGCTCGAGCTGCAGGTCACCGGACCTGCGGGACGCGCCGTCTGCGGGGGCAGGGAGCGTCATCGGGCGCCGGTACGGGACTTCTTTCGCACGATCGCGCCCAAGGGTTCGGAGACGTTGACCGTGCTGCTGGCAGAGGCTTGCCCTCGCGAGATGTTCAAGCGACCGGGGTTGTACGAGGTGCAGACGATCCTGCATGCGACCGCGGACGGCAGCAAGTTCGGGCTGCACGCGATCACCGGGGACTTCCCGACGTTCCACACGGCCCTGGTGCGTCTTCAGCAGGCCAAGGACGCCTACCACAAGGCCCCGCCGGCCGCAGAATCCAAGAAGTAGGTCTCGACGCGGCGAAGGCGAGCGAGTTGGGGGGCCCTGGAGCCACGACCGTGAGCTCATGGGTTGCCGCGCGAATACTGACGTCCACGGCACCGCCTGCCCGCCTGCCAGCGCGGCGGGCTTTGGGAATCGGGGCGCCACAGGGGCGTGAATTAGGGCTGGCGCCCTGGATCGGGCGTGCTTAGCTTGCCGATACTCGGATGTCCGGAAGCAAATAGATCGGTACGCTCGCTCGGGTCCGGCATCCAATCGTATGCAACGTTCAAGCAGCGCCATTCCACCACCAGGGTGAAACGCAATGTCAGAAAAGAAGAATCCACCGCCGCAACGCAACGAAGACGAGGTGCGATTCGGCAACCTGTTGCCAGTGCTGCCCATCCGCAACGCGGTCTTGTTTCCGGGTGCTGTGGCACCCTTTGACGTCGGACGCGAGAAGTCGGTGGCACTTGTCGAGGATCTCGACAACCTTGGCAGCCCGGTCATCGCCATTTTCGCGCAGAAGGATCCTGCGACCGATGACCCCGGGTTCGACGACCTGTACCCGGTCGGCTGCGCGGCTCGCGTGCTCAAGGCACTCAAGCACAGCTCAGGCAACTACTCGCTGATTCTGCAGGGATTGAGCCGCATTCGACTCGACTCGATCACGCAGACCTCTCCCTATCTCAAGTCGAAGATCGTCAAGCTCGAGCAACCCGCGGTCGAGGACGTCGAAGCCGAGGCGCTTGCGATGAGCCTTCGGGACATCGCCAAGCAGGTGCTCCAGCTGATGCCCGAGCTGCCTCGAGAGGCCAGCTCGCTCATCGATTCCATCCAGGAGCCAGGCGCGCTGGCCGACCTGGTGAGCGCGAACCTCGACGCCCCGGTCGAGGAGAAGGCGCAGCTCATCGAGACGGTCGACGTCAAGGAGCGCATCCGCAAGGTGCTGCGCCTGCTCACGCGCCAGCTCGAAGTGCTCAAGATGCGTGACCGCATCAACTCCCAGATCAAGGAGGAGATGGGCAAGAACCAGCGCGAGTACGTGCTTCGCCAGCAGCTCAAGGCCATCAAGGAGGAGCTGGGCGAGGACGAGGGCGATCAGGGCGACCTCGACGGGCTCGAGGAGCGCATCGCCAAGTGCAACCTGCCGAACGAGGCGGAGCAGGTCGCCAAGAAGCAGCTCAAGCGCCTGCGCTCCATGCAGGTCGGCTCCGCCGAGTACACCGTGGTTCGCACGTACCTCGACTGGATCGTGGACCTGCCGTGGAACGCGTCGACCGTCGACAACATGGACATCGGCGCGGTCCGCACCGTCCTCGACGAGGACCACTACGGGCTGGAGAAGGTCAAGAAGCGCATCCTGGAGTATCTCGCGGTGCGCAAGCTCAAGAAGGACAAGAAGGGCCCGATCCTCTGTCTGCTCGGGCCACCCGGCGTGGGCAAGACCTCGCTCGGCAAGAGCGTGGCGCGCGCGCTCGGACGCAAGTTCGTGCGCATCTCGCTCGGCGGCGTGCATGACGAGGCGGCCATCCGCGGGCACAGAAGGACGTACGTGGGCGCGCTTCCCGGCCAGATCATCCAGGGCATGAAGAAGGCGGCCACGGTCAACCCCGTGTTCATGATGGACGAGGTCGACAAGATCGGACACGACTTCCGCGGCGATCCCAGCGCTGCGCTGCTCGAAGTGCTCGATCCGGAGCAAAACAACTCGTTCGCCGATCACTACCTCGAGATCCCGTACGACCTGTCGCACGTGATGTTCATCGCAACGGCGAACGTGCCCGACCCGATTCCGCCTCCGCTTCGCGACCGCATGGAGATCCTCGAGCTGCCCGGCTACACCCGGCGCGAGAAGGTCGCCATTGCCCGAAGACACCTGATCCCCAAGCAGCTCGACGAGCACGGCCTCAAGGAAGAGATCGTCAACATCACCGACGCTGCGGTCGAGGAGATCATCGAGCACTGGACCCGCGAGGCCGGCGTGAGAAGCCTGGAGCGCTGCATTGCCAGCGTGATCCGCGGAGTCGCCGTCAAGGTTGCCGAAGGCGACACCACCCCGCGCAAGGTCGAGACCGAGGATCAGCTTCGCGAGTTCCTCGGACCCGTCCGGTTCACCTCGGAGGTGGCCGAGAGGACCGAGGAGACCGGAGTTGCAACCGGGCTCGCGTGGACGAGCGTAGGCGGAGAGATCCTGTTCATCGAAGCCTCGCGCATGGCCGGCTCGGGCAAGATGCAGCTCACCGGGCAGCTGGGCGACGTCATGAAGGAGTCGGCGCAGGCCGCCCTATCCTACGTGCGCGCCAACGCCGAGAGGTACGGGATTCCGAAGGACTTCCTCGAGAAGAGCGATCTGCACATCCACATCCCGGCCGGGGCCATGCCCAAGGACGGGCCGAGCGCGGGTGTGACGATGTTCACGGCGTTGGTCTCGATGCTCACCGGCATCCGCGTGCGACACGACATCGCGATGACGGGCGAGATCACGCTTCGCGGACGTGTGCTTCCGGTCGGCGGCATCAAGGAGAAGGTCCTGGCAGCGCACCGGGCAGGCATTCGTCGCCTCACGCTCCCGGAGCGCAACAAGGCCGACCTCGAAGAGGTCCCCAAGGAGATCCTCGACGAGCTCGAGTTCATGTTCGTCCAGCGCATGGACCAGGTGCTCGAGAATGCGCTCGAAACGCTCCCTCAGCCCAAGCCTGAGGAGAAGAGCGCCCCTCCTCCTTCCACCAATTGAGCTCTTCGGAGAACTAGGAACTGTGGACTAGCAACGGGAACGCGAACACGGAATGGGCCGGAACCCATTCCGTTTTCTCTGTTCGCATTGCCAGTTCTCAGCTCCTAGTTCCCTCCCTCCGGGCCGGGAATTGATTCTTCGCGGCTACCGTTCTACCTGACTGTCCATGCGCTCTTTTTCCCGACTTGTCGTCGCAAGCGTGCTGTGCGCTTCTTGCGGAGGCGCGCCAGGCGCGACCCCCACTGGACCGCGCCTCATCCCCGACCACACCGAAAAGAAGCCTGCAACGCACTCCTGCGGCTCGACGCGGCCTCTGGTGGTCGACTGGGAGTCCTCGGACCGGGCCCAGCTCGAAGCCCAGGCGCGCAAGGGCCTTGTCGTCGTGAGCTACGAAGGCTGCGGAATGAAGGTGCTTCCGCGCTGCGGGGTGAAGAGCAACCCCGCCTACGGGTACATCGCTGTCACTCCCAAGAAAGACAGGGTGGACATGCGCGACGCCGTGGAGATGTACGCCAACATCCCGGTGTATGCAGCGAAGCTCGAAGCCCGGCTCGCCCAGTCCGGCTCGCTTCACACCAACATGGTCATTGTCGGCCAGCTCGACGCTGGGCGGACCATTCCCCGCAAGGACGAGCTCGAGGGTGAGTGCGATGGCGCGACGCACGTGGTCAGCGCCTTGACCGTCGGAGCTTTCGAGTTCTTTGCCGGCGCCGGCAATGAAGTGGGCGGAGGCGTGTCCGTGCTCGGTGCAGGGGCTGGCGCCAAGTCCGCCTCGTCCAAGGAGCTGCTCAATCGCGATGGCGACGAAGCGAAGTGCGCGAGCGCCTCGGACACGGACACGCGATCCCCATCGGGGTGCGGCGCCCTGCTGCGCATCGAGGTGGTCCCGCTGGGCGCTGCTCGCCCCACAGAGCCCGTGTGCGGACAGGGCACGCAATGGAACGGTGAGCAATGCCTTGCCGTCAAGGCCGACGTCACCTGTGCACCAGGGCAGATCGCCGACAAGGTCAAGGGGTGCATCGAGAAGAAGCCGGTCACGGCCCTGGTCCCTGCCGGGGCGACGGTGAAGTCGGGATCGACCGTTGGCGTGGCGCCGGTGAAAGCCGACTGCACGCAGGAGGAGGAATGCCGCACACGGTGCGAGGCAGGCGACGCCAAGGGATGTCTTGGGCTCGGAGCCGTGCTCCGCGCAAGCCTCAAGCCTGGGCAGGCCACGCCTCAGGGCGACAAGGCAGCCGCGGCGTTTCAGAAGGCATGCGATGGCGGCGAGTCGAGCGCGTGCGTAGCCTTGGGAGAGCTGTACTACCAGGGCTTGGGCGTGCCGAAGAATGCCGCAGCCGCTCCAGCGTTGTTCGAGAAGGCGTGCGACGCTGGCGATCCGGTCGGATGCAACGACATGGGACACGCGTTGTCGGATGGAGCGATCGCGCGGGATCTGCCTCGCGCAGCGCAGTTCTACGGCCGTGCTTGCAACGACAAGGCCTCTCTGGGTTGCTTTGGGCTCGGGGTTCTCACGCGTGATGGACGCGGGGTGCCGCGAGATCCGGGCAAGGCCAAGCAGCTGTTCCAGAAAGCCTGTGCGGGCGGGGTGAAGGTCGCGTGCAAGCTCGCGGAGTCGTGAGCCTGCTCATGGCCCAGGCGCGGCACCCTGGAGGTTGTCGGAGAGGAACTTGAGGCTGACCGGCACGCGCGCGCTCCAGTACTTCCAGTCATGGGAGCCGGGCAGCTGCGCGTAGTCGTGCTTGTACCCTCGCGCCTGCAGCACCTGGTGGAGGTGCGCGCCGTGCGTGTGGAAGTTGAAGCCGTCGTGGTCTCCGCAGTCGAACATGATCGCAAGGGAGCCTGGCTGCAGCTTGGTAGCGAGTACGCTCGGGTCGTGCTCGCGCCAGGCCTCGAAGTTGGGTCCCATGACCTTTGCGACATGATCGTGGAACTTGGCCTGGTACTGCTTGCCCCAGTCGGCGAGCGAGGTCGCATCCCTGATCTTCCCCGGCTCGGCTGTGGTGCTCGTGCCTGTCAGGTACAGCATCCCGCTGTGGGTCGCGACCGCCGAATACAGATCCGTGTGGCGCATCGCAAGCTGCATGGCACCGAACCCGCCCATGGATAGACCCGCGATCGCTCGGCTGCGTCGATCCGCGATCGTTCGGAATGCGCCGTCCACCTGTGCCACCAGATCGCGCGCGATGTAGTCCTCGTAGCTCGGCGTGCGCACGCAGTAGCTTGCAGCCGGCTCGCTTCCGTCGAAAGGAGGCTTCTTCTTCAGGCAGTCCTCGTAGCTGTCCGGCTTTGGATGGTTCACGTAGAAGCTGTCGTCGCCGTCCGGCATCACCACGATCACGGCGAGGTCGAGCGCGTCCGCCGCCTTGTCGAGCAGTCCGTGCGTGACCCAGTTCGACTCGTTACCTCCCAATCCGTGGAGATAGTAGGCTACCGGGAACCGGTGCGCGGAGTCGTCGTAGCCACGCGGCAAGTACACCTGGTACTTCTTGTCGACGCCGAGCGCAGCCGAGGCAAAGGAGCGGGTCTCGACGTGGGCTTTTGCCTTGCCGCGCGGCGGATTGGGCGCTGGCGCCGAAGCGGCTGGGGCAGCAGAGGCCGATGGGGAAGCGCTGACGGGCGGCGGCGCGAGCGCGGTGGACGTGACAGAGGAGCTGGCAGCGGACGGGGACGTCGGCCGGACCGGTTCTCCGTTGGGCGTGCACGACTGCTGCAGAGTGGCTGCGAGAGCAAGAAGCCAAAGGGGCCGCATGCGGGCAGGGTAGCGCACTTTTCGGCTGCAGAGAGAACTAGGAACTGGGGACTAGCAACGCGAATGAGAATGCGAATGCTGGAGGGCCCGTCGCTCCTATTTCTCTCCGACTTCGAGAAGCGGCGCGTCGGAGGGGCCGATCTCGAGCTTCTGATCCGGTTTCCCCTCGCGCTTGAGAACCACGATCGTGACCTTTTCGCAGGTGCCCCCCGTGCACGCGCCTCCGGGACAGACGCTGCCCGCGCACCCGCCTGAGCACGTCCCCCCGCTGCACATGGAACCGCTGCACACGTAGCCGCGGCATGTTGTGCCGTCACAGGTCCCACCTGTGCACGGCTTGCCGCTGCATCGGGCGCCCGAGCACCGATATCCCTTGGGGCACGACGCGCCTTCGCAACGCGCTCCTTCACAGGTCGAGCCAGTGCACGTCGCGTTGGCGCACTTGGTCGGCTTGTCGCACTTGCCCGTGGGAGAAGAGCAGATTTCGGGAAGGCACATCCCGCTGCTGCAGCTGCCGGGCGTGCACGCGCCGCCGTTGCATCTGCCCCCGGTGCACTCGCCCCCATCAGGAGCGGCGATCGCGAGAAACAAGGGCGAAACGCCTGCTCTCTTGCCATCCACCTGGACCACGGCTCCAGGCGGATCGGTTCGCAGCTCGACCACTGCGCGTCCTTTGGCTGGCTTTGGCACGGGTCCGCTTGCTGCAACCATTGGCACGCGGGTTGGCACAGGATTCGCGGACGCCGCGGGAGGCAGCTCGACGATCGGCAACGGCGCAGGATGGGAGTACGCGCTTGGCGGCGGGGCAGGCGGCGCGCGCGACGCGCTGATCGCGAACGCGGTGATCCCGCCTATGAACGCAGCGACTGCAGTGCAAGCCGACGCGATGCGCACGATCGACAGAGGGTAGTTCGGCGCATGCACCTGGCGATCAAGACCAAACACCCAGAAGCGCCGTTGAGCCTTGCCCCATCGATAGTGCGCTTCGAACACCGGTACGCCGCGCACCACGAGCTTCTGGCGGTGGAGCTTGACTCCGGTGCCGAAGCGATGACCTGCGATGAGCTTGTTGGCTGCGTCGTGCACCTCGCTGTTGACGCGGACGTCACCCCGGTACGGTCCGCCCCCGCCCCCGGCCCGCTGCTCTACGACGGCGTCTTCTTCCTCGTGGACCACGGAACCTTGCGCGCCCGCAACAAGGTCATCAGGAAGGTCGGACTTCTCGAGGACGCGCTCGGACGAGTGGGTCTTCCATTCCACGAGCAGCTCGGTGAAATGCTTGAGCTTGCCGTGTCCGCTGCAAGTGCTGCAGGTGATCCGTCCGGTTCCTCCGCACGGGCCGCAGGTCACATGCCCGCTTCCGCTGCACGTCCAGCACCGCTCGTCGTAGTGCTCCGTCGTTGTGGTCGTGTTCCCCTGCGAGTCGGTCTTGGTGATGGTTCGCGACTCGTGCGTGTGTCCGCGTCCGTTGCAGCGACCGCAGGTGTTCTGCCCTCTGCCGCCGCACGTGCCGCAGGTGTTCTGCCCGCTGCCGTCGCACCCGTGGCAAGTCTTGACCGAGGCTGTGTGCGGGACTTCGAGCGTGACATTCTGGTTGATGAAGGTTCCCGGGACCTGCACGAGGATGTCCCATGCGCGGGGAGGCGCACCGTTCTCCGGGCCATCGATGATCTGGCCGTGGAAGGGAACGTGGCTCGGATAGGTACGTCGCTCCTCGGTGAACGACTGGAAGATCACATGGAACGCGCCTGAGCCGGCGAACGAGTCGATGGGGAGCTTGGCGGCAATTCCGCGACGCAGCCAGCGCGTCGTCCGGACGTGGGACTCGAGCACCGCTCTCGCATCATCGACAGTGAATTCGGCCATCGGATCCACGGGTACAAGGATCAGAATCGGCCGTCTACACGGTCTGTGGCCGCAGAGCTCGGAGCCCATTGCGCCTTGGACATCCCAACCCAATGAACCGGCGGTGAGCGCAGCTGCCATCGCCACCAGCACAACTGTGATCAAGGCTTCGGATGCAGGCGGTGACCTGCCTGCGAAACACCAGCCATCCGCTCCCTGGTACGTAGCGATCGGCTCCGGGCTCTGGGGTTCGGAGAGCGCGTTCCGCATTCCGCTGACCGAAGGCGGCAGGTACGGCAAGTCCGGGTTGTACGCATCGGACGTGCTCGTGCTGATCGAGCACGTGCTCATCCTGATCACGTTTCTGCCTTGGCTCTGGCTGCAGCGTCGCACCTGGCCCAAGCGGATCCCGCTTCGGACGCTGGGCTACCTCGCGATTTCGGGCGTCGCGGGGTCAGCCGTAGGCACGGTCTTCTTCACAGAGGCGCTGCGCACAGGCAATCCCACGGTGGTGAATCTGCTGCTCAACGTGCAGCCGGTGATCTCGACGTTCGGCGGGTGGGCAGTACACGGAGAGCGTCCCAACGGGCGTTTCTGGCTCTGGGCACCCGTGGCTCTTGGCGCAGGCTTGCTGCTGTCCGGCGATCCGACGCACGCTGCCGGAGCGTCGTGGTGGGGGATCTCCACGCTCTACACGCTGCTTTGCGCGCTCGCGTGGGGAGCTGGCACCGTGGTCGGGCGAGGGGCGATGAAGGAGCTGCCGGTTGCCGTGGCTTCGACGATACGAGTGATGGTCGGGCTTGTGTGCATGGCGGGGATCGTTGCGGCACGCGGCAGGTTCGACGCAGCGCACCTGCTGCCTGCGCAGGCATCTGCAGGCTCCTGGGTGATGCTCGTGGCGCTAGCGACGGTGTCCGGCGGAATCCCGCTGGCGATCTACTTCCGGGGACTGCGTGGGACACCTGCGTCGCTGGCAGGGTACTTCGAGCAGATGCAGACTCTGGTTGCAGTGGTGATCACGTGGGGCGTGTTCGGGCACGGCATGGACGCAAGGCAGGTGATCGCAGGGCTCGTGTTGATTGGCGCGGTGACGATGCTGCAGAGGCAGGGGACTGTTGACGAAAAGGGATCCGTGAAGCTGGAGGCCTGAAGGGCTGGCCGCCAATAGGGCCCTCAGTCAGCCTTTGTCGATGGCTGCGCGGATCTGAGCTCCTGTCGCCCAGGCGAGCCGCAACCAACTCGGCGCTGTCACTTCATATCTCCGAACACCCGCTCGACCTTGTCTGCAGGCATCCCTCGGTCGAGGCAAGCCTGCCGCGCCCGCACCTGGAGGGGTGCCCAGGTGGGAATGTGCTCGCGGGCCGAGAAAGTGACGGTGAGAAAGCCCACGATGCAAGTCGAATCCAGCTGAGTGAGGTCCACGATCTGGAGAACGGTCGCTGCTTGCGGGAATCGTCCGTCGAGCACGAGGCGATCCATGTAGTCATACACGACGGTCAGAGCCTTCCGCGATTGGTTCTCCCTGACGAGTCGATACACGAGATCAAGGAAGTCGCCCTGCTTCAACCCGAGCCTCGCATCCTTCGCTCTGCGTAATGGAGGGAGGGTGCCTCGGCCGGGAGGAGCCCGCAAGAAACCGACCAGCGACCGTCGAAATCGGTGGAATGATGGCCGTTTCAAACCGGAGGCACCAAGGAAGAACCAGAGCGGTCGACGCAGAGGATACGGCCGTCGATCAGTAGCGGCGCGCCATCGGCGCGCATCCGTTCGACGCGGCCCGCCGCGTCTGGCCCCGCGATTCCGCCGCGTCCCTACAGCGTCGCTGCTGCGCCGAGCCCGTGGGTCTGTTTTTTGAACCGATCCTGGTCCAGTCTTGCACCCATGAACCCGAAGCTCGCCCTGGTCCCCCTCGCCTTGTCGCTGTCCGCCTGCGATGCGCGCTGCTCGCCTGACTCCGGGCGAAGCTCGTCGCCAACACCCATGCCCTCGGCGCCGACGGCAAACGCCTCTCCGACCAGGACCGATGGCTCATCCCCTGCCGTTCCGGCGAACTCCGCGCAGCCCTCCCGCCCGGCTTCGGGCGCGCTCGTCGCCAGCACCAACGCATTCTGCACCGATCTGTGGGGCGCCATCCGAGATACGCAGGGAAATCTTGCGATCTCCCCGGCCAGCATCGTCACGGCCCTTGCGATGACGCTGGGCGGCGCCAGGGGTGACACCGCGTCCGAGCTGAAACGCGCGCTGCACATCGGAGGCTCCGTTGACGACTTCATCGCATCCACCGGCGAGCTCGTGCG
This sequence comes from Deltaproteobacteria bacterium, assembly GCA_016218915.1. Classification (GTDB taxonomy): domain Bacteria; phylum Myxococcota_A; class Polyangia; order Polyangiales; family Polyangiaceae; genus JACRCQ01. The sequence continues at coordinate 32,537 of JACRCQ010000027.1, read as the reverse complement.
AACGTGGAATGCGGGCAGCGGGCCTACGGTCCTGCGTGTGGCGAACAAGCTGTTCGGCGAGAAGACGTACGCTTTCGAGCAACCGTACGTCGACAAGACCGGGCAGATCTTCGGAGCTCCGCTCGAGCCCGTCGACTTCCTCAAGGCAGCGGAGAGTGCTCGCAAGCTGATCAACGACTGGGTGGCGAAGGAGACCCAGGACCGGATCAAGGATCTGATCCCGGCGAACGGAGTGGATGATCAGACCCGGCTCGCGCTGGTGAATGCCATCTACTTCAAGGCCGAGTGGGAGGATCCCTTCCAGCTCGCGGCGACCAAGCCTGCCCCGTTCTCGGTGACTGCGACCGACAAGAAGGACGTGCCGACGATGAACCGGACAGGCTACCTGCGCCATGGGGTGCAGGATGGCGTGAAGATTCTCGAGCTGCCCTACAAGTCAGGCGACTCGTCGATGGTGCTCGTGCTGCCTGACGCGATCGACGGGCTGGGCGGGGTGGAGAAGGCGATGACGCCCAAGGCGATCGATCGCTGGATGAGAGACCTCAAGTTCGAGCGGGTGAGCGTGGCGCTGCCGCGGTTCGAGATCGATCCACCGAGCTCGATCGAGCTTCGCACGGCGCTTGGAAAGCTCGGGGTGAAGACCGCGTTCGATCGGAACAAGGCTGACTTCAGGGACATCGGCAACCCGCCCGATCCAGCGGACCGGCTCGTGATCAGCAAGGTCTTTCACAAGTCGTTTGTGAAGCTCGACGAGAAGGGGACCGAAGCGGCAGGGGGCACGGCGGTGGTCATGGCGCGGGCAGGGTCAGCGCCTCCCAAGGATCCTCCGAAGGAGTTCAAGGCAGATCACCCCTTCCTGTTCTTTCTGCGCGATACCCGCTCTGGGCTGATCCTGTTCATGGGCCGCGTTGCCGATCCGACGGTGAAGTAGCGGATACGGCGAGCCGAGCGTTGTATAGTTGTGCCCGTGCCTTCCTCCAAACGACCCTCGTTGATCCCGCACGCTGACCCGATGGTGGGCAGGCGCGAGGAGCTGCGCCTCGCATTGGATGCGCTGCAGGGTGACTTTCGCGTGCTGACGCTGACCGGGCTCGCAGGGATCGGCAAGTCGCGGCTGGCAGTCGAGATCGCGCGTGCAGAGCAAGAGCGAAGCGGATGCAGCGTATTCCATTGCGATGCGAGCGAAGCCAGGCACGTGGCAGCGTTGTGCGATGCGGTTGCCTCGGCGCTCGGCATGGCGGACAGCGCAGGGGGCAAGGGCGACGCTGTTGGGCGGGTGGGCAAGGCGATCTCAGCGCGCGGCGAGACGCTGCTGGTGCTGGACAACGTAGAAGGCATCGTGCGCCATGCACCAGAGACCGTGGGCAGGTGGCTTGAGCTCGCGCCGGACGCACGCTTCCTGGTGACCACGCGTGAGCGTCTGAAGCTGCCCGAGGAGACGGTGCAGGAAGTCGGCTCGCTGCAGCTGCCCACTGCGGACGGTCTCCCAGCGGATTCCGAGGCAGTGGATCTGTTCGTGCAGTGCGTGCGCAAGCGTCGGCAGGACTACGCGCTCACAGCAGCGGACCGGCCGTTCGTGGACGGGATCGTGCGGGCGCTCGACGGAATCCCGCTGGCGATCAAGCTTGCGGCGCCGCGCATGTCCGTGATGAGCGCACGAGCTCTTCTCCACAGGCTGCGCACTGGCTCCGAAGTGCTCGCGCGGGGCGATGCGGGGCGACACGCAACGCTCGATGCCGCGATCGAAGCGTCGTGGAATGCGCTCGATCCCTGGGAGCAGCGGGCGCTGTGCCACTGTACGGTCTTCAGGGGAGGGTTCTCCACCGAGGCTGCGGAGGCGGTGATCGACCTGCACGCCGACGCAGGGGCGCCGCCTGTGCTCGACGTGCTGCAGTCGCTTCGGGACAAGTCGATGCTGCGGGCCTTTGCGCCGAAGCACGCACCGGGCGAGACGCGCCTGGAGCTGTACCGTGCCGTACGCGACCTTGCGGCGCGTCGCTTGGACCCACAGGAGGCGCGCGGTCTGCAGGAGCGGCACGCGGACTGGTTCGTCGGATGTGGTGAGCGCTGGGCAGAAGGTCGGGAGGACGGCGCTGCAGCTCAGCTCGATCGGGAGAACCTGCTGGCGATCGTGGAGCGCGTGGCCGAGCATCAACCTGTCACGGCACGCGCTGCAGAGCCCGCGTTGCGGGCGCTGCTGGTGCTCGCTGCAGTCGCGCAGCTGCACGGCCCGATGCAGTCGTGGATGCGGGTGCTCGAGCCTACCCTGAACGCGACCAAGGACTCGGGCGCGGATCCGCTGCTGGTCGGAAGGGCATTCGCGCTTCGTGGAGCATTGCACCGCATGCGCGGGGACGCACGGGCGGCGTCGCGGGATCTGCTGCATGCGGTGGGGACGGCTCGCACGCTGCGCGCAGCGGGGCTCGAAGCCGAGGCAACGCTGGAGCTCGCGCAGATCTTCTCGAACCGCGGGGAAGCAGAAGAAGCGAGGCGGCACCACGAGAAGGCGATGTCGCTGTGGCGCAGCGCAGGCGCGCTCGGTCACGAAGCCCGTGCGATGGCGAGCCTGGGGCATCTGATCGCGCGCGAGGGGCGCAGCAGCGAGGCCCTGCCACTTCTGGAGCGAGCCGTGGCAGCGCACGAAGCGCATCGCAACACGATCGCCCTGGCGCTCGACCATCGCATGCTCGCAGAAGTCCTGCTCGATGTGGGCCGTTTGCAGGAAGCGCGCTCGCACCTCCAAGCGAGCGCAGAATGCTATGCGGCTATCGGCGACCCCGCAGGCGGGGCCATGGCCGCTGGGCTCATGGGGCTGCTTGCGCAGGATGCTGGGGACCTCGCAGGCGCAGAAGCTGCGTTCGACGAAGCGGTCGCAGCGATGCGCGAGCTCGGGATGCCGACCCATGGTGGATGGTTCACCGGGCTGCTGGGAATCGTGCGTCGCGAGCAAGGCAGAGGTGCGGAGGCCTACACGCTTCTGCGGCAGGCGCTGGATCTTCTGGGCAACGATGGCGATGCGCTGCATTCGGGGTTCGTCCTGGCGCATCTTGCCGCGCTGGACCGCGAGGCGCTTCGCAACGAGGACGCCGCCGCGTCGTTGCAGCGAGCGGCCGCACTCGCCGAGTCGCTCCGCGCTCCATCGGTGGCGTCGCTCGCAAGCCTTCAGCGAGCGCTGATCCAGGGTGCAGGCGTTGCAGAGGCGCGAGAGCATGCCGAGACCGTCGCGGCCGGATCCGTTCAGGTCCGCATTGCCCTTCGCTGCGAGAATCGTCCTTCCACGCTATCGACAGCTCCACCGCCCGAGGATGCGCTCGTGGTGGCGCCTGCAGCGCAGTGGTTCCGGGCACCCCTGGGCGAGTGCGTCAGCCTGGAGCGTCGCCGCCCCCTTGCGCGCCTGCTCGATCGGCTCGTGCAGGAACGGCTCCAGCAGCCCGGACACGCGCTGAGCTGGGAAGAGGTGCTTGCCGCGGCATGGCCGAACGAGAAGGTGATCGCCTCAGCAGGGGCACATCGCGTTCGGGTTGCGGTTTCGACCCTTCGAAAGCTTGGGCTTCGCGAGCTTCTGAGGACGGTCGAAGAAGGCTACGTGCTTTCGACGGAGTGCAAGACGGTGCAGCTTTAGCCCGCCCTCTTGCCGCTGGTCCAGAACGTGGGTAGCTACGACCGCGTGTGGGTTGTCACCGACAGGTACGAGCAGCGACGCAGGAGCACGAACCTGTGGTCGATCCTGTGGGTTGTCGGTGGGCTTCTGCTGATCCTGTTCGGTGGTTTCTGGTGCTTCATCGGTGCGGTCGCGCTGTGGGCTGCGGACACTGTGGCCAACTGGAACGGCGCGCTGTTTCTCGTGCTGGGCGGCCTTCTGCCCGGGGTGGCTGGTGCCGTGTGTCTGTTCATCGGCATCACCGGGTTGGTGCGCGTCGCGAGGTGGCGTCTTCTTGCAGGCCTGGTTCGCGCCAATCCAGGCCTCGCTGCCCCTGACATCGCGCGGGCGATGGGGATCAGCACCAAGCGTGCGGAAGTCCTGCTGGCTGGCGCAGTGCGACAGGGGGTGATCCTCGGGGATCCGAGCGGCTCATCCCATCCTGCTGCCTGGGCTCAGCCGTTCACAGTGCCGGTCGCATCCCCTGCGCCGTTGGCAGCGGCAGCACAGGTCTCTTCTGTGCCGCGAACCGTCGTCGAATCGGGCGTTGCGTCCGTGCCGAATGCAGCGCGTCAAGGCTCGCCGTTGGTGGGACGTATCCTCAAGGGGACGTGGCAGATCGAATCCCAGCTCGGTGCAGGGGCGATGGGTGCCGTGTTTCGGGCGCGTCACATGCGAACAGGGCGCTGCTATGCGCTCAAGGCGATGCTGGGCGGCGAAGCGCTGTCAGCCGACGCGCTGCGAAGGTTCGAGCGGGAGGCGACTGCGGCGAGCGCGCTCGGGCATCCGAACATCGTTGCGGTCCACGACTTTGACAGGACAGAGGAAGGCTTGCCCTTTCTGGTGATGGATCTTCTCGAGGGAGAGACCCTGGCGCGGAGGTTGGATCGACAGGGGAGCCTGCCGTGGCAAGAGGCGCAGAAGATCGCGCTCGAAGTGGGAGGCGGGCTTGCGCGGGCGCACGAGCACGGATTGCTGCATCGCGACGTGAAGCCGGCGAACATCTTCCTTGCGGGTGCAGCGAGCACCGGCGGACAGCGCGCGGTGCTGGTCGACTTCGGGCTGGTCAAGCCGGTGGATCCTGCCGCATCGCGCATCACGGCCACGGGAGTGCCGGTGGGGACACCGTTGTACATGTCGCCGGAGCAGGCGCGCGGCGAGGCGATCGACGTTCGAAGCGATCTGTACGGCCTGGCGGCCGTGGTCTACGAGATGGTAACCGGGGCTCCGCCATTTTTCGATAGGACGCTTGCGGAGGTCTATGCGCGGCTGCTCAAGGAGCCGGCACCCCTGGCGAGCAGCGTGGCGCCGGACGCGTGCCCGCCAGGGCTGGACGATGTGCTTGCGCGCGCACTGGCAAAGAGCCCAACGGATCGATTCGCCGACGTACGAGCCTTCATGGAGGCGATTGCGAGGCTGCAGGCGGCCAGGCCGCGCACGACGCTTGCGATGGCGTGAAAACGGGAAAGAGCACAGCTTGAGAGGACCGCGCCTCGGTCCTATGATGCGCCTTCGGGTGTCGAAGAGGGCAGTGGATGGCAGACAAGACTGATCCTGCTGCGGACAGGGGCGATCTGGCGGAGTTGCGTCGAATGCTGTCGGAGCTCGAGGCGGTCGCCCAGCGCCTGCGCAGCGAGCTCGAGCAGGTGCGAGCGAGCCGTTCCGTGGAGGACGAGGCGCGAGCGTTTCTCTACAGCATCATCAACACCATGGCGGATCCGGTGTTCGTCAAGGATGACGAGCACCGCTGGATCATCCTCAACGACGCCTATTGCGAGTTCATGGGCTATGCGCGCGAGGAGCTGATTGGCAAGTCGGACTTCGACTTCTTTCCCGAGCAGGAAGCGAAGGTGTTCTGGGAGAAAGACGTTCAGGTGATGAGCTCCGGCGTAGCGAACGTCAACGAGGAGAGCTTCACCGACTCGCGCGGCGTCACCCATGTAATTCTGACCAAGAAGTCGTCTTTCGTGGACCACAGCGGCCGCAAGGTCCTCGTGGGGGTCATCCGGGACATCACAGGGCAGCGCCGCGTGGAAGCCGAGCTTGCCAAGTACCGCGAGCGGCTCGAGCAGCTCGTGGAGGCGCGCACCGCGGAGCTGTCACGCGCCAACCTCGAGCTGCAGCAGCAGATCGACGAGCGTCGGCGCGCCGAAGAAGACAAGCGCTCGATCGAGGCGCAGCTCGCCCGCCAGCAGAAGCTCGAAGCTGTCGGCCGCCTCGCCGGTGGCGTGGCCCACGACTTCAACAACCTGCTCACCGGCATCTTCGGACACGTGGCGATCGCCCTGAAGGCAACGCAGCCCGGGGATCGCGCGCACGAATCCCTCATGGAGATCTCGGGCGCAGCTCGTCGCGCTGCTACGCTCACGCGCCAGCTGCTCGCTTTCAGCTCACAGCAGCTGATGGCCCCACGGGTCATCAACTTGAACGACATCGTCGGCAACCTGCGCGCTCTGCTCGGGCGCATCATCGGCGAAGACATCGAGCTCGTCGCGCGGATCGAGCCTGAGCTCGGTCGCGTCAGGGCCGATCCAGGCCAGATCGAGCAGGTGATCGTCAACCTCGCGGTCAATGCGCGCGATGCCATGCCCTCCGGCGGCCAGCTGACGATCGAGACCAGCAACGCGACCCTCGACGAAGGAGCCTGCCCGGCGAGCGCGTCGCTTCCGGCAGGCGCCTACGTGATCCTGCGCGTGACCGACACGGGTGTGGGCATGTCCGCAGAGCTGCAGAAGCGGATCTTCGAGCCGTTCTTCACGACCCGTCCCATCGGACAAGGCACCGGGCTCGGGCTCTCCACGGTGTACGGAATCGTGCAGCAGCACGGAGGCGCCATTGGGGTGCAATCCGAGCCGGGCCATGGCGCCGTGTTCACCGTGTATCTGCCCCGCGTCAGCGAGCAGCTCGATCCGAACGTGGTTCCGCCGGTGACTGCGAACCTTCCCAGGGGCACGGAGGTGGTGCTGCTCGTTGAGGACGACAATCTGGTGCGTGAAGTGACCGCGATGCTGCTCGCGCAGCTCGGTTACCGCGTGCTGACCGCGTCGCGCGGATCCGAAGCGCTCGAGCTGTGCCAGCGGCACACCGGGCAGATCCACATCGTGGTCACCGACGTGGTCATGCCAGGGATGAACGGCCGCGAGCTGGTGGAGAGGTTGAGCGGCATGCGCCCTGAGCTCAAGGCGCTCTTCACATCAGGGCATGCGGGAGACGCGGTGCTCCGCACCCGCAACCAGCCGGCAGAGGTCGAGTTCCTGCCCAAGCCCTACTCGTACGAAGCCTTGGCCAAGAAGATTCGCCAGGTGATCGATGGGTGAAGCCTCGTGGATCGCCGGTGAGCCGGCTCCGCGCCCATGGACTACGCCGCGCGACGAGGGCTATCCTGTCTGAGCGGCTGGGCGGCGGGCGGGTGCCCATCACGAGGCGCAACGTCCCCTGGATTCGGCCGAGGAAGGTGCACAGGATGATGAGCGAGCGAGGGCGCAGGATCGAGCTTGAGGCTGCGAGGGAGCAGGCGATGACGCTGGTGGACTCCCTTTCGGCGCTTGCGAAGAGCAACCTGGTGATGGCGGCGCTCTACGGCTCTGCGGCGCGCGGGGACTTCGAGCCGGAAACGTCGGATGTGAACCTGCTGCTCGTGCTGGACGATGCCGGGCCGGCGGCTTTACGGGAGCTCGGGGAGCTGCTTCAGGCAGCGAAGGTGCAGATCCGCTGTGCGCCGTTCGTGCTCTCGCGCGAGGAGATCCGGCGTGGTGCCGACGCGCTGCCGATCAAGCTCCATGAGATTCAGCGCTGCTACCGGATGCTGTGCGGAGAGGATCTGCTTTCGAATCTGCGCATAGAGTTCAAGGACCTTCGGCTTGCGTGCGAGCACGAGCTGAGAAATGTCACGCTCAAGCTCCGGCGGACCTGGCTGATGGAGCGTCCCAGGCCCACGCCCCTTCTGTGGGGGCTGCACCTGTTCGTGCCCCAGCTGCTCGGCGTGCTGCGCGTGGTGTTCGAGCACGACGGGCTCGACCCGGCAGCTTCGACCGACCAGTTCATGGCTGAGGTGTCCAAGCGATACGACGTTGAGCCGCGGGCGCTTGGAGAGGCGCTCCACACCCGCCACAAGCCGGACAGCACCTGGCCGGAGGTGGAGAGGTCGTACGAGGTGGTGCTGGACCTGCTCGGCAGGGCTAGCCGTCAGGTCGACCAGTGGAGCAAGGCCTGAATCGCGAGGATCCCACTGCCTCTTGCTCGCGCATGGCAGGCAGGGCTAGCGTTTCGCCATGGAATTGCCCATCGTCGTTGGCGCCGCCCGCGGTTGGTTCGCCTTGTTCCGCTGTAGCGCGGATCCGATGCGACCCATGCTCCCCCCTCCGCTCGAACCGGTCGTGCTCCGCGGCGGACGCGGCGTCGTCTCCGTCGGCGTGATCGACTACGAGGAGACGAGCATCGGCCCGTTCACCGAGGCGATCATCGGCTTCGCTGCCAGGCATCGGCCCTGGTTCAATCTGCCGGTCGGCTCGATGTACCTGGAACGACGCGCATCGGACTTCGGCTACTGGACCCAGGTGCTTGCGACCTCTTCGGACAAGGTTCGCGTGCTCGAGGAGGAGACGTGGGGCTATCCGAGCTTTGCTTCGGATGTGCGCGTGGTGTTGAAGCGCTCGAAGATGCGAACCGTGGTCACGGAGAACGGCGCGGAGATCTTCCAGTTCGAGATGAAGCGACCCGGCGCCGGGCTGCCCATTCACTTCCCGTATCGCACCTACTCGCGACTCGGCGACGAGATCCTGCGGACCGAGGTCTCGGTGGACGCGATCGGGCACGAGAAGCAGTGGTTCACGAGCGCCAAGCTCACCATGCACCGTCACGAGCGCGTGGAGAGCTTGCGGGCGCTGTCGATCGACTGCACGAATCCCATTGAGGTTCGCTGGTACGACTCCTTCCGAGGCCGCATGGACGCGGCCGGAGCGCGATTCAAGGCGAAATGAGGGGAGCAGGGGGGAAGAGCGGGGCAGCGCGCGAGGGCGGCGAAGCGGGACGCCTCGCTGTTCCGATCGCGGCCTTGATCGTCGGTCTGATCGGCGGATTGGCCTCGGCGTCCGTCCTGTACCTGGTCGAGCTGTCACGCCGTGCGTTCGCGATCCTCGACGGCTGGAGCGGCCCTGTAGCAGTGCTGGCGGTTCTTGCCATTCCGGCGCTCGGCGGGCTTGCCGTGGGAAGGCTCGAAGGTCGACCATCGGCGCGACAGCGTGCGCACGGCGCTGCGGAGTTCATCCATTCCGAGCTGCCGGAGCGAAGCACGCGGGGCTCGACGATTGCGAGGGTCCTTGCCAATCTGCTCACAGTCACGACCGGGGGCAGCGCCGGATGCGAGGGCGCGGTCGGCCAGCTCGGCTCCAGGCTAGGCACGGCGTTGGGGCGCCATCTCGCGCTGCCGCGCTATCGCGTGCACGTGCTCGCAGCGTGCGGCCTGGCCGCCGCCCTGGGCGGGCTTCTGCAGGCACCGATCGCGGGCTGCGTGTTCGCGGGCGAGATCGTGCTCGGGGGCTACGCCGTTCGCAGCATCCTACCGCTGGGGATCTCTGCCTTCAGCTCGGCATTGGTTGCGCGACACCTGTTCGGGGGGCGCCCGGCCTTCCCGGTCCCCGAGTTCGTGCTGGTCTCGCCGATCGAGATGGGCGGCTACCTGGTGGTCGGGATCGCTTCGGGTGCGACTGCGCTCGCATTCATGGTGATGCTCGAGCAGAGCGGACGCGTGCACGATCGGCTCGGCGTTCCTGACTGGATCAAACCTGTGCTGGGCGGTGCGGTGATCGGGGGGATTGGGCTGTTCTGGCCCACGGTTCGAGGCGTCGGCTATTCGACGATCGGGTCGCTCTTGTCCGAGCATCTCCCGATCGCTGCGGTCGCCGTGCTGCTCATCGCCAAGCTCGCAGCGACCTCGATGACACTGGGCTCCGGAGGCGCTGGCGGGATGTTCGCTCCATCGTTGTTCGCCGGTGCGTCGGTGGGCAGCATGATCGGAGAGGCCGCGCAACGTTGGTGGCCGGGAACGGTCGAAGGGCGCCATTCCTATGCCATCGTCGGAATGGCCGCAGTCGTCGCGGGAACCACGCGTGCGCCTTTGACGGCGATTCTCATCGCGGCAGAGCTGACCGGCAACTATCTGGTCGTGTTTCCCGCCACCCTCGCAGTGGTTGCGTCGGTGTTCGTGTCTTCTGCGATGCGCGATGACACGGTGCCGGTGTTGCGGCTGGCACGCAGGGGGATTGATGCCATGGCAGGACGCAGGTCCGGGGTCCTGCACGAGCAGACCGTGGCAGAGCTGATGCTCCCGACGCAGGACGTGATCGCGCCTGATCTTGCGATGGCCGAGGTGCTGCGCTACCTGCGAGTTTGTCGGGACGACATCCTCGTCGTGGAAGATCCGCAGCAGGCAGGACGCGTGGTCGGTGTGGTCAATCTCGACAACGTCAAAGCCCTGATGGGGGATCGGGCTGATGCGCAAGGAGTCGCTCGGGATGTCATGATGGACGCGCCCATGCTGAGCGAGAGAGACGTGCTCGCGCAAGCGGTTGCCGCTTTCACGCGCTGTCATCTGCCGGCGCTACCCGTGGTGAACGGCTCCGGACGCGTGGTGGGCGTGGTCACGCGCTACGAGGTGATGGATCTGTGTGCGCGAGAGCTGCTGCGGGGGTATCTGGGCATGGATCCGGACGGGCAGCTTGCGGAGCAAGCGGAGCCGGCCAACGAGCTGACCCCCTTGTTGCACGAAGTGTGCGCAGTACCCGTGCCCCGGCCCTTTGCAGGGCACACCCTGCGTGAAATCGATCTGGTGCGACGCTGGGGCGTGACCTGCGTAGGGCTGCGTCGCGCAAACGAGGGAGGCGCGCTCACTCCGCTGCCCCTGGATACCGCCCAACCCCTGCTGGCCGGCGATGTGATGATCCTCATCGGCGACAAGGCGAGCGTCGAGCGAGTCCGTCTGCTGGATAGGGCTTCGGATCGCCCCCCGGGCAGGAGTGAGGCTTGAACTCCCGTGCGCCGGCCAGTATACCCGAAGGCTCAACAGGAGGATCCGATGGACGAGTTTACGCGTCGCAAGCTGTGCCGGCTGATCGCAGGTGTTGTGGTCGTCGACGACGATCTCGATCCGGCTGAGGATGCGTTCATCAACAACCTGCTCAAGAAGTTCGAGCTTGGCAGCGAGGAGCGCGACGCGTTGTTCCCGATCATGGACGGCGACGAGGCAGCGCGCGAGCTGATGACGTTCCCGGAGGCGGTTCGGGGCGAGGCCTTCGGGATCCTGGTCGAGGCAGCGGCGGCCGACAAGAAGTACGCCACGGAAGAGAGAGTCTTCCTGGAGCGCGTGGCCGAGGTCATTGGCGTGCCCAAGGCCGAGCTGGACAAGATGATGGAAAAGGCGCTCGCAGGCTGAGGGCGAACCCTTTTCCCCGCTCCAAGCTCCTACCGTCGTGGAGCTTGCATCATGACTGCCAGGTTGATCGCTTTCGTCGTGGTCGGCGGGCTTCTCGGCCTCGCCTACAACCGTTTTGTCGGGTGCCGCACCGGTGCCTGCCCCATCACGGCCAATCCCTACATATCGACGGTCTACGGTGCGCTGATTGGCTACATCGCATCGGGTGGCGTGCACTGATCCGCGGGAATCGACGGGGCTCAGCAGGCGTATCCTGATCGTGCGACTTCGCGATCTCGCCGCGTCCGGTCTCGGGCTGCTAGCGCTCGCATGCTCGGCCCGCGCGTCGACCGAGCCGCTCGACGCGCAAGCACCTGTCGCTGTCTCGACCTCGCCCGATCCTCCGGCTCTACCCGACGCGCCTGCTGCCAGACGGCTGAGGCTGGTTGCAGCCGGGGACATCAGCTACGGCCGCGAGGTCGGGCAGGTGCTGCTGCGCAAGCCGGGGCACGACTTCTTTGCGCCCATCTCGCGCTGGCTCGGCGCTGGCGATGTCCGCTTTGCCAACCTGGAGAGCGTGCTGACCGACAGGCATGGTGAGACGCAGTCGCCGGACATGGAGCTGGTGTTCTCCGGGCCCCCATCCGGCGCTGATTCGCTGAAACGATCCGGGTTCGACGTCGTTTCCCTCGCGAACAATCATGCGTGGGACTACGGAAAGAAAGGGTTCTTCGAGACGCTCGACAACCTCGATCGGGTGGGTATCCGCTATGTGGGGGCTGGGCGCGACCGCAAGCAGGCGTATGGCGCCACGATCGTGGAGCATGGCGGAGTGCGGCTCGCTGTGCTGGCCGTGACCGATATCTGGAACCAGGGCGTGCTCCGCACCCACAAGGCAGCCGAGTTCGTCGCAGGGCCTGACAAGGCAACGCTCGTCGAATCTGTGCGCGCTCTGCGCGCAGATCCGACCCTTGATGCCATCGCCGTGAGCCATCACGGAGGGTGCGAGTTCCTCGACCATCCCTTGCCGCGAACCAGGGAGCTTGCGCATGCTGCGATCGACGCGGGCGCAGATGTGATCATCGGACATCATCCCCACGTGGTGCAGGGCATCGAGTGGTACCGGGATCGCCCGATCCTCTACAGCCTCGGCAACCTCGTGATGCGGCTGAAAGACGGTCGTCCGCGCGACGGCACAGGCTACCTCGCACGTATCGAGCTGGCTCCATTCGCCACGCCCGTGCTCTGGATCTGCCCGTACCGGATCGACGACTACAAGATGCGTCCCTTCGCCGAGGTCAAGACCGGTCAGGGGCAGGAGAAGCGCTTTCTCAGGCACCTGGGGGGTATCTCCCGTCCCTGGGGCGGGATAGCGTTTGGAGTGCATGGCGAAGACGGATGCTGGCAGGTGCACGCAGCACCGGTGGGGCCGGAGGCGCCGCCTCCGAGCCGTCGCGCACAGGGCGAAGGGTAGGCGAGCGCCATGAGAGGCAAGGTGCTCCTACTGGTGAGTGCTCTGGCCTCGAGTTGCGGTGCGCAGAAGGACATGAGCGAGCGTGTCTCTGATCCGACGGGTCTCGAGCGCGAGGCGCTGGCGCTCCCCGCTTGGGCCGAGGCTCCCGCTGACTCGTCAGGCCCAGCGTCCCACGGGCTCTCGAAACCTCCGCGAAGCTTCGAGACACGGGCGATCGCTCCTGCGCCTGAAGGCGATCCGCTCGCGCGCGTGATGCAGGGCAGGGGAAGCCGACGGGTGAAGAACATGTCGTTCCACCAGGCTCCGGTAGCGGAGATCCTGCGCATGCTCGCGTCGACCGGGGGATTCAACCTCGTGATTGCCGACGGCGTGCCAGACAAGCGGCTCACGATCGACCTGAGGAACGTGACGCTGCAGCATGCGTTCGAGGCGGTGCTCGCGTCTGCACAGCTGCAGGCAGAGCCGATCGGCAGCGAGATTGTGTTGGTGAAGGTGGCAACCGCGGGGCGGTAGGAGTGCCGGAGGCGTGTCAGGTCTCAGGTCAGAGCGCTATTCGATCGAGCCCGCCGACGCCGCGGTCACCTTCGTCGAGAGAACCGTGATCTCTACCTTGGCCGTATCAGGCTGAGTCGGCGTTAGATCGGTATCAGGCGTGCCTGTCACCTCGAGATCTCCGCAGTATCCCGAATCCCATGTGTAGAACAGCACGCGCCATTGGCAGATGGGGGTAGAGGGGACGCAGTCGGCGGTTCCATCTGGTGTCATCAGGCGTCTCTCCCATTCGAATCCGTACCCATCCAGGAGCACCGGAGCCTTCCAGCTCAAGGACCCCTTGGTGGCGATGTGGGACGCCTGGAATGACGTGCCCGCAGCCTGCACCCGGTTCATGTTCAAGTCCGGGAAGTAGGCTTCAAGCGTCGCAGTAGCCCCGTGCTCAACGAGTCCGAAAGGATTCGGGAGCAACGCGGGAACGGGCTGGCCCTGGGTATTGGGATACCCTGTGTAGAGAATCCTCGCTTCGGTCCAGATCGTGGTCGTGCTGTCCCACTTGCCGTTCGGCGGCGTCCACTGATTGTCGTTGGGTGCGGTGTCTATGAACACTTCGCCAGGATCCTGGACACCATTGTCGTTGGAATCGACAAACGGCTCTCCCTGGTCGACGAACATCTCGCCGGGATCCCACTTGCCGTTGCTGTTGTCGTCCTGGAAGAACTCCTCGCCCTGCACGTACACGATCACAGTGACGAGTCCGTCGCGTGGATTGCGCGTGACCGTCCCCGGGATGGACGGCTCAGCATCCCGCTTCGCAGGATACTGCAGGAGTTCGGGGAGCGGAGCCACGTCCAACGCAGGCCATGCTCCGATCGTGGAGAACACCACGGAGCCGGTTCCTTCGTCGGTGTTGGTGCCGGCAGGATCGTACTTCTTGGTGTTGATTCCGTTCGGAATCGACCCTGCTTCGACCTTGAAGTTGACCGACGTGCCAGTGCCCACAGGGTTGTTGTACCGATCCACGACCTTGACATTACAGGTAACCGGGTAGTTGGCAGGGGGAGAAGGCGCCGCATAGGCGGCTACGTTGACCGGGGAGCACTGCAGGCTGAACCCGCGGTTGGATGCCTTGGCACCGCGGATGCCGATGGTCGGGCTTTCGGCTTCCACAAGCCCTGCGATCACCACCGCCTTGACCGTGAAGGCACCGATGATCGGCCCGGCAGATACATTCGTGGTGACCTTGCCCTGCGCGTCAGTCGTTCCCGACGGTGCAACCGTGGTGCCGGTCGGCGGGTTATCGATCGAGAAGCTGACGACGACACCCGGAACCGGATCGCTGTTGGAGTCGACTACCGTGAACGTCACCTGGGATTGCTCGTTGAACCCGGAGCCCTTGATCCCCATGATCGTGCAGGCGTTGCCTCCGCAGGTGGTGGACAGATGCGTGATCTGCTGGACAGCAAGGATGCCGACCATCTTCGTGTCCGTGGCGCCGCTCGCGAGATGCGTCGCCGCAATGCTCGCTACGCCGGAAATGCCTTCCTCGGTGAACCTCGCGTAGGCCAGCCCCTGCGCGTTCGTGGTGAGGATCACCTCCTTGCCGGGGGTGCCCGCGTCGCCCACGGTCAGGGCGCCGAGATCCGTGGTGACCTTGACATTCTCTCCCTCGATCGGCGCGCCGCCTGCGTCGACCGGCTTCTTCAGCGAGACCGTGAGCTCCGACGAGTCGCCGACTCCCATGAAGATCTTGGGACGGCTCACGCTCAAGGCGACCGTGGCCTCGGTGGTCCCGCTGGTGTCCGCGGAAACGTCCTCAGGAACGTCGACCGCCACGTCCACGGCGACGTCCTGCCCGGCTTCGTTGGTCCCGCCTTCTTTGGCATCGGGCTTCGCATCTGTCCCGCCATCGCCTGCCTTCGTGAATTCGATGGTCGTGCTCGCGTTGGTATCGGTCCATGAGGCAACGACTTTCTGCGCGCCGACGCATGCAGCGTCGACCTTGGCGTCGCACGAGTAGCTGAACATTGCCTGTCCGTTCGCAAGACCCGCTGTCTTGGTTACCACGTCCTTGCCATCGATCTTGCCCCGCGGAACCGTCAGCACGACAGACCCCTGTCCGAGCGCTCCGCTTCCGTCCTTCGCCTGCACCGTGATGTCCGTTGTGGTGCCGTCTGCAGGGAGCGTGATCGGCGAGGCTGTTATCGTCAACTCGGGGATACCACCGGAGATCGGCGGGGCCTTCGAGGACTCCTCCGAGCAGCCGATGGCCCACCACGACCACGAAAGCAGAAAACAGAGCGCAGGCCACAACCAGCGAAATCCCGCAAGACGTGAGGAAGGCATGATCATTCTCCCCGGAAGGGGCCACACGGCCCGGCGACGAGCCGTTGGCAGTCGATCGAGGATAGCACCTCGGTGCACCCGGCATCCAGGGGGCAGATCAGGCGGGCGCTTGCAACGCAGCCGGGGCGGGTGCGAGACTGCGGCTCCGCATGAAAATCACCTCATTCGTGGCCTGTCTGACCTTGCTCGCAGCTTGTGCGCCGTCGCCTCAGAATCTCAGACAACCCGATCCGGTCAGCAAGCCGCTGCCGGTCGTCTCTGCTTCTGCCTCCCCCTTGGTGGCTGCTCCTGCGCCCCTGCCCACAGGCAAGCGCCCCTTGAGCGCGCTGCCGTACACGCCAGGGTTGGATCTCGCTTCGATGGACGCATCCGTCGACCCCTGCACGGACTTCTACAAGTACTCCTGTGGCGGGTGGATGAAAAACAACCCGATCCCCGCGGACCAGTCGTCGTGGAGCGTGTACGGCAAGCTCGCCGACGAGAACTTGCAGTATCTGTGGGGGATACTGGAGGACGCTGCGAAGCCGGTCGCCACGCGCGACGTAGTCCAGCAGAAGATCGGCGACTACTTCGCATCATGCATGGATACGGAGTCGGTGGAGAAGTCAGGTCTGGCGCCCTTGCAGCCTGCGCTGGCCGAGCTTGCTGCCGTCAAGACCGTGGGTGACCTTCCCGCTGTCCTCGCCAGGATGCATCTTCGCGCAAAGCCTTCCCACGGCGGGGATCCGATGTTCCAGTTCACGTCGGGACAGGACTTCGGCGATGCAAGCAAGGTAATCGCCTTTGCCTATGCTGCAGGGCTGGGCCTGCCGGACCGTGACTACTATGTCAAGACCGACGCGAAATCCCAGGAGACGCGCGACAAGTATCTGCAGCACCTCCAGCGGATGTTCCTGCTGCTCGGCGAGATCCCGTCGGACAGCCAGCAGCATGCCCAGATCGTGATGGCCATCGAGACCGACCTCGCCAAGGCGTCGCTCACGCGCGTGGACAAGCGCGACCCGCACAAGCTCCATCACAAGATGACAGTCGCAAAGCTCCAGGCCCTCACACCCGACTTCTCCTGGAGCGCCTACTTGTCCGCATTGGGGGCTGGCGACGTCAAAGAGCTCAACGTCACAGAGCCCAAGTTCTTCCAGGAGCTCGGCCGTCAGCTCAAGACCCGAGATCTGGCAGCGTGGACGGCCTATCTCCGGTGGCAGCTGGTGCGGGCCCGGGCGCCCTACCTGTCCGCTGCATTCGAGCAGGCAAGCTTCGACTTCTACCGCAAGTACCTGCGGGGGGTGACCGAGCAGCAGCCCCGCTGGAAGAAGTGCGTGAACTGGCTGGATCGGGACCTGGGCGAGGCGCTCGGACAGGAGTTCGTCCGAAGGACCTTCACCGCCGAGACCCGCCAGCGAACCGTGCGGATGACCGAGTGGATCGAGAAGGCGATGGAGCAGGACATCCAATCGCTGACCTGGATGAGCCCGGCCACCAAGAAGCAGGCCCTCGCCAAGCTTCATGCGATTCGAAACAAGGTCGGCTACCCGGACAAGTGGCGCGACTACGGCACCCTGTCCGTGGTGCGCGGAGACTTCTCCGGAAATATCGAGCGCTCGATGGAGTTCGAATCCCGACGTCAACTGGCCAAGATCGGCAAGCCCCTGGATCGAGGCGAGTGGGGCATGACCCCGCCCACGGTCAACGCCTACTACGACCCGCAGATGAACGACATCAACTTCCCGGCGGGCGTGCTCCAGCCTCCGCTGTTCGACCCGAAGATGGAGGACGCTCCCAACTACGGGAACACAGGGGCGACCATTGGCCACGAGCTCACGCACGGCTTCGACGATGAAGGACGGCAGTTCGATGCGCGTGGCGACTTGAAGGACTGGTGGACGAAGCAGGATGCAAAGGAGTTCGAGAAGCGCACGGCTTGCATCAAGGAACAGTATGCGCAATACGTGGTAGTGGACGAGATCCACATCAACAGCGCATTGACGCTCGGAGAGGATGTGGCGGATCTCGGCGGAACGATCCTCGCGTGGATGGCGTGGAAGAGTGCGACGCAGGGGATGACGCTGTCGCCCGTGGACGGGTTGTCACCCGAGCAGCGGTTCTTCGTCGGTATGGCCCAATGGGCATGCACCAACGAGCGCCCCGAGGATCTGCGGCTGCACGCTGCCACCGACCCGCACTCCCCAGGGCGATTTCGTATCAATGGCGTGGTGTCGAACATGCCCGAGTTCTGGAAAGCGTTCCAGTGCAAGCCCGGCCAGCCGATGGTACGTCAGCAGGTGTGCAGGGTCTGGTGAAGGGCGTGCGAGCTAGTTCGCCGCCTTGGGAGTCGGCGCCGTCGCGACCAGGAAGTCTGCGCTGTTGTCGTCGGTGTCCTTGCCGTTCGGCGTCCTTGCAATCGAGTTGCCCGGCGTGTCCGCCGCTGGCGGCACAGGTGCTACCGTGCCTTCGATGAACGCATTGGTCGCTGTGCCGTAGCCCACCGAATCCACATTCGTCGAGCTCGAATCGCGCAACGCAACCCCGCCTCCTGCCTTTGCCAGGCCGTTGGCGAGGTCTCCATCCGCTGCCGGCGTGCCTGAGTAGGCACTCCCCACAAGCAGGACGTACTTGTTTGCGGCCACGGATCCGGATGCCCACGTGTAGAGCGTCACGTCGCTGGTCCCGGCTGCCGCGCGATAGATGATCTTCCAGCCGGTCAGATCGATGGCTGCGCTGCAGGGGTTGAAGATCTCGATGAACTCGTCGGACGCGGATTGGTTCGTACCGGCCATCAGCTCGTTGATCACCGGATGGCATCCAGCACCGCCGGTTCCACCCGCGCCGGCCGTGCCTGCGGAGCCTGCCTTGCCCGCAGCCCCTCCTGTGCCTGCGCTGCCGCCTTTGCCCGCAGCCCCTCCAGTGCTCGTGCCGCCGGTACCGCCCGTACTCGTCCCGCCGTTGCCGGCAGCCCCTCCTGTGCTCGTGCCCGCTGCGCCTCCTGTGGGGGCTCCTCCTGTGCCCGCGTCCACACCGCCCTGTCCGCTGCCTGCTGCTCCGCCGGTCAAAGCGCCACCCGCACCGGCAGGTCCTCCGTCCGATCCCGCCGGCATGCTGCCGCCGCCGCCTGCTTGTGCGCCGCCCCCACCAGCGAGGCCAGCCGTGCCTGCTGCTCCGCCGGTGCTCACGGCGCCCGACGAGCCGCCGCTGCCAGCAGACGCCCCGGCACCGTTGTCTTCCGTACCCTGTGCGCAGCCATAGATCAGAGCACAAGCGATAGCAGCAATGGCGGGCAGCGACGCGCGCTCAGGCCTGCGATCGTGCGACACATCCGGCCTTCGAGGACGGGAACACGGCATCCCTCTTTGTAGCCCCTATGAAAGGCGGGCGCAATACGGGTTGCACGTGACGCCGCCTGTGGCAGCCCACGCGAGCGACTTGCAGCCGGCTCGACACACTCTGCAGAACGCGCACGACTTGCAGGCACCCGTCAGGTCTCCTTCGCGGAATGCTCGATTGTAGGCAAACCGAGAAGGGTCCCGCCAGATCGCCTCCAAGGGCATGTCGCGAACACTCGCTTCGTCGAACGCGGGCGGCATCGACAGGCACCCTCGCACAGTCCCTTCACTGGTGATACCGATCACCGACAACCCTGCGTGGCAACCGGTGAAGAACCTGTCCGTGGGGCGCCTCATCGACCGCAGGAGCGGCTCGCACGGCAGCATCCATCCGATGTTGTCTGCACCGTAGGCAGGCAGTCTCCCCTTGTCGGCCACAGCGATGATGAACTGGATGATGTCAGGCACCGCATCGGGCGGCAACGCAAGCTCAGGGTGCTCCTTGCATCGACCCAGCTGATCCGTGAGCTGGAGCTGCCATCCGCTGAATCCCGCTCCGGTCAATCGCTCCTCCAGCTGAGGAAGTGAGGCCAGATTGCGGGTCGAGATCTGGGTGGCGGCTCCCACGGGCAGCCCCGCCGAGGCGAGCTCTGCAGCTGCGCGCATCACGGCAGCAAACGAGCCCTGCACGCCCCGGAGCTCGTCGTGCACGGCCTCCGGCCCATCCACGCTCAACGTCACGCTTGCAAGCCCGGCGCGTTTGGCAGCTCGGGCCGTCTCCGGGCCAAGCGTCAGCCCGTTGGAGATCATGTCCACGGGCACGCCAGCCGCAACAAGACGCGTCGCGAGCTCTTCCCACCCCTTCCGAAGCGTCGGCTCGCCCCCGGACAGGGTCACCGCTCCTACGCCGAGCCGCGCCAGCTCATCGCAGAGCTGCAGCGCCTCCTGGTGGGTCAGCTCGCGTGGCCGCTGCCTTCCCGCGTCGGAGCCGCAGTGAATGCACCTTGCATTGCAGGCCAGGGTCAGCTCCCACACGCACACCCCAGGTGCCGCCAGGAACTTCACTTCGCGTCCCCTCCGGTCATGGCCACGCGATGCAGGCAGAAGGGATTGTCGTAGACCGTGCCGGTGACTGACCATGCCAGGGAGCTGCAGCCGGCACGGCACAATCTTCGATAGGCGCATCGTGCACAGTATCCGGTCAGCCCTTGCTCGGACCAGCGCGTGTTGTAGGCGAAACCCTCCTCGTCTGCCCAGATCTCGCGGAAGGGACGCTCCCTGACGTTGCCGGCCACGAACTCGTGCGGCAGGCTGGAGCACCCCTTCACGTTGCCGTTGCTCTCGATTCCCACCGCCAGGATTCCGGCGTAGCACCCGGTCCAGAAGCTCGCTTCGCCGCTGGAAGTCTCCCGCAGGATCGGCTCGCATGGGGTGTAGTAGCCGATGGTGTCCGTGATTCGGAGGCGAGGGCGCTCGCCCGTGCCACGCAGGGCCACGAGCCTTTGTGCAAGCGACGGCAGCTGCCCCGGCTCGATCATGTAGGGAGCCTCGATCTCGCGCTGCCTGCCCAGGGGAACCCCGAGCTGGAGCTGCCAGTGCTCCACCCCCTTTTGCCCGAGCAGCGCATGAATCGCCTCCAGCTCGCCGAAGTTCCAACGATTCACATGGCTGATCACCGAGACCTCGATCGGCGTGGGCGCGATGCGATCCATGGCCGCCATCACGTCGTCGAACGAGGATCCGGACGGTGAGCGAAAGGGGCGAATCCGATTGTGCGTCTCTCGCAGGCCGTCGAGCGACAGCGCAACCGAGAACACGCCCGCATCGACGGCGCGCCGCACTGCGCGGTCGTCGAGACGCGAGCCGTTGGTGACCAGCGCAACCTTGACGCCGGCGCGGGACAGGCGGGCGCAGAGCTGGTCCCAATCGCTGCGCAGGAGCGGCTCGCCGCCGGACAGGTTGCACTGCTCGCAACCGGCTGCCACGAGGTCATCGCATAGCGCGAGCGCTTCGGCCGTGGTCAGCTCGTTCGGGTCTCTTCTGCCGGCGCTCCCTTCGCAGTGGATGCACCGCATGTTGCACGCGACCGTGATCTCCCAGATGACGTGCTTGGGAATCCGCTCCACGTTGCGGAGTGCTGCGGGCAGCATCAGGGGTCAGGCTCCGGTCAGAACGTTACGCCCTTGTAGCGGGGAACCGGCTGCACCACGGGCTTTGGACGGGGAGGCGGGTTGTTGGCGACTCCAGGGCGACCCGCTTCGCGCGCAGACGCGTCGATGACCGCATCGACGCCACCATCCACCAAGGCTTCCAGCTTCGCTGCGATGTCATCTGGAGCGCCGTCACGGAACAGCTCCACCAGCGCATCGGTCGCGGTGTTCGAGCTCGCGTCCGGGGCCGCCGCCAGCGCTGGATCCGGGCTGATCGAAGGGGCGTCCTGCGTTCCGGGCGACTCCGCCGAACGCGGGTTGCATCCCATCGCCAGCGCAGCGCCGAGCACGGTCACGCAGGCTGCCAGCGCAGCGCTGCGTCCTGCGAGCAGGTCCCGCATGGCACCAGGGCCCTTTCGGTGACCGTTCGATCGCAACGCAGCATGCAGCTCGTCAATGAGCCCCGCGATCTGCTGATCGGTCAGGACCTCCGCTTCCCGTGCCGGAAGCCCCTCGGCGCGTCCGCGCCGGAGGTCGTCCTGCAGGTCCTGGCAGAGCCCGCGCAGGCGCACCCAGAAGTCAGGGTCATCGCGCCGAGCGTGGAGCATTCCATAGAGGTGATCGAGGACGTCGCCGGAGGTCGACCAGGGCGGGATCGGGTCCTGTTCAGCCAGGAACGCGCGCAGGTGTTGGATGACGGTGGGGCGCAGGAAGGGCGTGGTTTGCATGATCGATTTCGAAACGTATCAGAAGACCCCACCGGATGCCCCAAGCACGGACTGGCGACGTGAAACGCCTCGAACATGTGCAGGAATGTACGGATGGAACCGTGTGGGCTTGCGCACCCCCTGGTCATCCCACAAGGTTTCGTGCATCATGGACCGTTCCGGCGCACGGATTGTCGGATTGCGAGGAGCGGGCTCATGAAGATCGAACGAGAAGTATTTCTTGCGGCAGCGCTTGCGACCTGTGCGGCTTGTGCGTCCTGCAGTAAGGCAGAAGAGGCCAAGCCTGACCCAGGAACAAACCCGGCATCTGCCCCGGCAAGCAACGCCCCTGCGAATGCCACGAACAAGACCTCGGTGCCTGGTCCCCGCGTCGTCACCACGACGACCGCGACGGTCCCCTCGTCGTCCTCGACGAGCAACCTCATTCCAGGAGCTATCGGCGGCCAGGGGACTCCCGTTGCCGCGGGGCAGGATGGCGGCGGCGTCAAGTCCTTCGCGCCCCCCACCATGACCACCAAGCCGCCAGGCACGTCGCCCACCAAGGAGGGGCTCGGCACCGCGCCTCCTACCAAGGAAGGTCTACCTGGCACTGTGCCTCCCACGAAAGAGGGAAAGTAGGCCTCTCTGACGCGACCCGCTGGTGGCGTCCATGGATGAGTTCGAGCGATACGCGTCGCTGCTGACCACGGTTGCGATCACAGGCACGAACGGCAAGACCACCACCACATCGATGGTCGCTGCGATCGTCGAGGCTTCCGGTGAGCCTGCGGCACGGGTCACGACCGTTGGCTCCTGGGTTGGCGAAGAGCTGATCGAGGAGGAAGGGACAGTCGAGGGGTTTGCCCGCACGCTGCGCATGGCCGTGGCGGCCGGTGTGCGGACTCTTGCCGTGGAGACGACTTCCCGGGCGCTCGCGGAGGGGTTTGCCCATCACTGGCAAGCGCAGGTGGCAGTCTTCACCAACCTGTCGCGGGACCACCTCGACTACCACGAGACACCGGAAAAGTATCTTGCCGCCAAGGCGCAGCTCTTCATGACCTTGCCCCCGGACGGCGCAGCGATCTTCAACGCGTGCGACGAGGCGAGCGCGCTGTTGCGCGAGGTCACCCCGCCGTCGGCTCGATGCACGGCTTTCGGCTGCGGCGACTGCCGGTCGCGAGACACGACGATTCCGCTAGGTCTCTGGGCGGATCGCGTGGTGGTGAGCAGGCGCGGCACCGAGCTGACGCTCGCCCCTGGGGCGCTGGCCGACCGGTTGGATGGGTGCCTGCGTCTTTCCGTGATCGGAAGCGTGCACGCCGAGAACGCGATGGCAGCTGCGCTCGCCGCTGAGGCCGCTGGATACAGCCCTGACGCCATCAAGCGTGGGCTCGAGGGGTTCCCAGGCGTTGCCGGCAGGTTCCAGATCGTGGCCAGGGCACCGCTCGTGGTGGTCGACTACGCGCACACGCCAGACGCTCTTCAGCGCACGCTGCAGGTCGCCCGCAGCTTGATCGACGACGCACCAGGGCGCGTGATCTGCGTTTTCGGCTGCGGGGGAGATAGGGATGCCGGCAAGCGAGGGTTGATGGGCAGGTCGGCGGCGGACCTGTCCGACTGCGTGATCATCACGACGGACAATCCAAGGAGTGAGGATCCAGCGAAGATTGCCGATGCGATCGCACAGGGCGCCAGGCAGGGGCGCGCGAGCGTCGAGCTGGTGGAAGATCGCCGCACGGCGATCGCGCACGCCCTTGGCATCGCCAGGCCTGACGACGTGGTCGTGATCGCAGGCAGGGGAGGGGAGCGGGTGCAGGAGATTGGTGGTGATCGGATCGGGTTTTCCGATGCAGAAGTCGCGGCCGGGATCTGCTCCTGCGCGAGTCGGTAGAGAAGAATCCGCGACGCCTGCCAGCCGAACGACCAACGGATCAGGGCTGGCAGCACAAGGTATGCGGTTCAGAGGCAACGACCGACCCCATCTTGGTCGCGGAGCCGTCTGACGAGCACGCTCCGCCTTGGGTCGAGGCGGATAGGCTCAGGAAGGCCGCTGCGTTGAGCGCGTGACACTGCCCGTCGACAGGCTGCGCAGGGCCTGTGGCCACGCTGCACGCGCCGTCGGCGTACTGTCCGAGCGTGCCGATGCAGCTGACCCCCGAAGGCGTGCCGCAACCGCATCCTGCGGGATTGCACGCGCGCGTGTCTGCATAGGCCGCGTGCACTGTGAACTTGCTACCGAACGCCGTCGGGCACGCCGCGTCGCCGCTCTGCTCCACGCAGGCATTCCAGCTGTAGCTGGCGTCCGGCTTGGGAACGCACTCGTTGCCATCCGGGCAACCCCCCCCTTGCAACGCAGGGCGGCAGAACTCATGGGCAATCATCCACGTGGGCTGCGCGAAGCTGGCGACCGCGGTGCTCGCACAGTTGCCTGTGCTGACCAGCTGCAGGTTTCCGTCGTAGCTCTCTGCGGCCGAATTCTCTGCTGGCTCGCAGATGCCTTGCGACACTGGTTTGCTCGCTCCGGCGCAATCCTTGACTGAATAGTGGCGCACGCTGTCTCCGCAGGAGCCGCCGGTCGGGGGCTCGCACGTGCATGCGCAGGAATCACCGACTGTGGGCTGAATCCCAGCGTGGAAAGTGGTTGTCGTAAAGCCGGGGCCGCAATCGATCGAAGGATCGCCTCCGGCGTGGGATCGATGGAAGCCGGTCTGGGACCAAAGGCCTGCAGGCGCTGCGGGAACGCACGTGTATCCGGCCGTACATGCACTGTCAGCGCAATCGATGTGCCCATCGCCGTTGTCGTCCACGCCATTCGTGCAGTCTTCCAGCCCCCCGCCTCCAGCCCCACCCCCGGCAATGCCTCCTGTTCCAGAGGCCCCGCCTTGACCCGCCGAGCCTCCTTGTGCAGCGGCTCCTCCCTGCCCGGCAGTGCCTCCCTGTCCCGATGCCCCGCCCGTCCCTGCAGCGCCGCCCGTGCCGCCTTTGCCCGCGCTTCCACCTTTGCCGCCCGAGGCATCAGTCTTGGTCTCCTGGGTCACATCCAGCGCGCCATCCGACGCATCGACGCCGGGCTTCCAAGGCTCGGTGAACGGAGCGTCGAAGTCGTAGCCGCACCCTACTGCGCCGGCCCAGAGTGCCGCGACTCCGAGCCCTACCAGGAGATTCACCGGTTGCACGGTGCCATGATCTCACATCAGGGCCGAAAGGGAAGGGCACGCGATTCGTGTTCCTCCAACCTTTCCTTTCCAGTTGCCATTCTCGAGTCGATCCCGCACACTGGAGGGCACTATGGACTTCGAACGGAGCAGCCCGCGGTCGGCCGCTCTGGCCTTCATGCGAGGGACCAAGGCCCCTTGGGGCACTGCGGAGTTGCTCGAATGGATCAACGAGCACCTGCTCCGCCCGGACCGGATCACCTTGGCTCCCGGCTCGCGTGTGCTCGAGGTGTTCGAGCCTGATGCAGGGACGCTATCGCTCGAGTGCAATTCGTTCCCGCCTGGACGGGTAGCGCCGTTACCTGCGGCACGCCCGGTGATCGCGCTTGCCCGAGAGCGGGTGCTGCAGCGTCTTCGCGCCATGGTCGAGCATGGGCACATGTCGTTCGTACATGCTGCCCTCTACCAGCAGCGCCTCGTGCGCTGCAAATCACCTTCTACAGGCAGCCAGGTGTGGTGTGTCCGCTTCAAGGAAGATACCTGCCTGAGCGATCAGATTCTCGCTCTGTTCGCCGCAGATGCGATGGAGAGTCCGGACGACTACGAGCACCGCTTCGGCGTGTGCCGGATCTGCGATGAGGTTCATTTCCAGGCCACTGTCGATGTGCTGCGTGTCGGCTGTGAGGCGCATCCCCTGGGAGTCCTGCACGAAGGGCCGATCGCGCAGCGCAATCCGACGGTTCCCGAGATGAGCGCGGTTCGTCCGGGGCGCCGCAAGTAGTGTGCTACCATCGGGCAGGAGATCGAACATGCGCTCCAAGCGATGTCTGGGCTCGGTTGCATTCACAGCGGCGTTGACCCTCCTGGTTGCCTGCGGCGGGTCGGTGAGCACTGGAGAAGGCGGAAGCGGCGGCGCTGCTGCCTCCGGCGCAAGCGCAGGCGCTGGCGGGAATTCTGGCACCGGAGGAGCCACCACCGGCGGCGGGGCCGGCATCGGCGGCTCGCCGATGGGCGGGGCGGGCGGCTCGCCCGCGGGAGGAAGCGGCGGTTCGCCATGGGGAGGCAGCGGAGGCGCTCCACCGGGTGGCAGCGGCGGCGCCCCGCAAGGTGGCTCCGGCGGCGCCTGCGTTGGAACGCCATGCGGTCCTGACCTGGCGCCGTGTTGCGATCCTGGCATGGGCTGCGGCAACGGCAACGGGATGAGCTGCACGTGCGCGAGCGACTGGCTATGGCATTGCCAGCCAGGTACGGGCGGCAGCGCGGGCAGCTGTACGGACATCGGTTGTGGTCCGAACGGCGCCCCATGCTGCAATCCCGGGTCTGGGTGTGCGAATCCGGGGCCGGGGGGCGATACCTGCTATTGCGCAAACGATTCCACGTGGCACTGCAAGGGTGGAGCCGGGGGCAGCGCCGGCATGGGCGGCAGCCCAGGCTGCGATTCCTCCAACTGCCAGGCGCCTTTCAGCTGCTGCGGCACGAAGTGCGTGTACACCCAGAACGACCCAGCCAATTGCGGCTCGTGCGGCCTGGGGTGCACATCGATTCCCGAAAGCTCGCCCTATTGCGACAACGGGATCTGCTCAACGCCACCGTGCAACGGCGGTGCGTGCGGCTCCGGCTCTTTTTGTTGTGGATTCAATTGCTGTCAGTGGGGGCAGCTCTGCTGTGACGTGCAGGGCCCAGGACCGTACGGCGGACCTACATGCCATTGGCCCACCGCCCAGGAGCCGACGTGCCCCAAAGGGTGCCCTCTGTGCAACTGAAGACAGCACCTGACCCTCGCTCTGGTAGACAAGAGAGTCCCGTGCATACCATCGGTCCCGGATCCCTCGTAGCGCAGGCCTATCGGGTGGTGCGTCGCATCGGCAAGGGGGGCATGGGAACCGTCTACGAAGCCATCGTGGAGGCCACGGGAGAGCGGGTGGCGATCAAGATCCCCCATGACTGCTTCCGGGCCGACGGCGCAGCCCTCAAGCGCTTCGTGCAGGAGGCTCGCGCGACCCTGTTCATCCGATCCCCGCACGTCGTGTGCACCATGGCCGTCGGAAGGCTTCCCACAGGGATGCCGTTCCTTGCCATGGAGTACGTCGATGGGATCAGCCTGCGCGAGATGGTCTATCCACGGGGACGAAGGATGCTTCCTCTCAAGGTCGCGCTCGTGCTCATCGATCAGATCGCGTCCGGCTTGTCTGCTGCGCACGAAGCGGGGGTCGTTCATCGGGACTTGAAGCCGAGCAACGTGCTGGTGACCTCGGCCGAGGACTGTCCGAGGGCCCGCATCTTCGACTTCGGCCTGTCGCTGCTCGCCACCGAGACCGCGGGCCGGCTGACTCTGAGCGGTGTGGGGTTCGGTACGCCCGAGTACATGGCGCCTGAGCAGATTCGAAATGCCAAGCATGTGGATGGACGCGCAGACGTCTACTCGCTCGCGGTGATGGCCTACGAGATGCTCACCCAGAAGCTGCCGTTCGATGGGGTCGATGCCCGGGAAGTCTGGCACCGGGCCACGCATGACCAGGCCGTGCCGTTGTCGAAGTACCGGGCGAATTCTCCGGCAGGGCTGAGCGATGTGATCATGCGGGCGATGTCCAAGGACGCCGACGCGCGGCCACCTTCGGCCGAGGCGTTTCGACGCTCGATCGCCCCTTATCTACCCTCTTGATCCTGTCCGTGAGCACGAGCCCTGATCGCGCTATGATGGGGGTATGCGCTTGCGTCTGGTCCTCGCACTTCTGTCGGCGGCCTGGCTGCCGGGCTGCTCGGGCGCCGACGCCCAAGGCACTGCGTGGCCACCCAGCAAGGACGCGTCGACCGAAGTGGGGCACGACGGGGGCAAGACCGACGGCTCCAGCGGCGTGTGTGTCCCGGTGACGTGCGCCTCGGCGGGATTCACATGTGGGAATGCCCCCAATGGTTGCGGCGCAGTGGTCGCGTGCGGGAAATGTCCGACCGGCGAAACGTGCGGCGGCGGGGGGCCGAACTTGTGCGGGAAGAATCCGTGCACCCCGAAGACCTGTGCTGCAACCGACTGCGGGGTCGTGTCGAACGGCTGCGGCGACGTGATCACCTGCGGCGTCTGCAAGCCCGTGTGTGGCGACACGACCTGCGCCACGAGCGAGAACTGTTCGAGCTGCCCCCAGGATTGTGGAGCCTGTCCGCCGAGCTGCCCGAACGCCAAGTGCGACAACGGCGAGACCTGCTCGAGCTGCCCCCAGGACTGCGGAGCCTGTCCGCCTGCGTGTCAGGATGGCAAGTGCAACGGCTCGGAGAACTGCTCGAGCTGCCCGCAGGATTGCGGAGCGTGCCCTCCTGCGTGCCCCAATGCCAAGTGCGACAACGGCGAGACCTGCTCGAGCTGCCCGCAGGATTGCGGAGCGTGTCCTCCCGCGTGCCCCAACGGCAAGTGCGAAGGAGGCGAGAGTTGCTCGAGCTGCCCGCAGGATTGCGGGGCCTGTCCGCCGGCGTGCCCGGACGGAAGCTGCAATGGCGGTGAGACCTGCACGTCCTGTCCGCAAGATTGCGGAGCATGCCCATTGAAGTACTGCTGGGAGCTTTCCCAGCAGAACGGCTGGGCCAACCCCAAGTGCGAGTCAGGCGGCAATGGCGCGTGCAACGGCAGCGGGCCGCAGACGCTCGAGTGCGACCATTGCTGCCAGCTGCCCTCCTGCGGCGACTATCAGGTACAGAACGGGTGGTCTAACGCTTTTTGCGAGAACGGCGCTGACACTGCCTGCAACCACCAAGGGCCGTCCTCCTGGGATTGTCAGCACTGCTGCCAGTCGTTCTCGTGCGGCGAGCTGATCTCCCAGAACGGCTGGTACGGCGGATTGTGCGACAACGGAAGCGGTGTCTGCTACGGCCAGGGACCCAAGTCCTGGGATTGCGCGCACTGCTGCCAGACCTACCCTCCCGTGGTCTATTGCGGCGACGTGTGCAGCCAGAACAACTGGTACACGTGCTTGTGCGAGACCAACGGCAATGGCGCCTGCGGCGGCTCTGGAACCCCGACCAACGATTGCGACTACTGCTGCGGCTATTGACGGGGGCGCCCGATTCAGGGGCCGCAGCCGAGCCCTGAGGAGCACGTCGTGTTGCTGGTGTCCGGGTACTCGATGCACTTGGCGTTGCCGCACTCGCTGCTCGTCTGACAGGCAAACGCGCAGAACTGGTTGCCAATGGCATCGGCCAGACAGCAGTAGCCGTTGCCGCAATTGGTCAGCAGCCCATAGCAGCCCGCATAGGCACTGCCGTTGTTCGGCTTGCACACATAAGGCCCCACGGGGCTGCCCTTGTTGTCGGTCCACGGCGCGCAAGCCTCTTCGTCCGGGCAGTCCGTACGCACATTGCACCGGCAGGACTGGTAGGGGTGCTTCTGCATGCAGGCGCCCCCGCCAGGCATCAACAGGTCGCAGCACGGAGCTTCCATCGGGCATTGCGTGTTGACCGTGCAGCTCAGCGCGCACGACAGGTTGCCCTTGCCGTCATCAATGCACACCGAGTTGCCGGGGCAGCAGTCCGTGCCGCATGGCTTCGCGCAGCTCGTTCCTCCCGCACCTGCACCTCCGCTTGTGCCCGCTGTGCCTGCGGAGCCTCCAGCGCCGCCGGTTGGAGTCGTGCCGCCAGCTCCGCCTGAGCCTGCAGACGCGTCAGCTCCTCCTGATCCCGCCGTACCTCCAGAGCCGCCAGCGCTGCTGCAGCCGGTGCACGGACCAAAGCCGGTGCCGTCGACCTTGCAGACCTGGATGCCTTGGGCACTCGTGCTCATGCAGGCGCATTCGACCTGCTCACCTGGAGTGCAGGGCAACTCGCCTGAGCCGCTTGCATTGGCAAAACCTCCTCCGTCATCCGACGACCCAGAGCCGCATGCGGGGGAAGCGAGAAGTGCAGCACCGAAGAGCACAAAAAAGAGTCGTCGCATCACATTCACGAATGTCGCGGTAGGTTGCCGGGATGTCAAGCGCGGCAGAGGCTACAGGCTACGGGCTCCAGGTTGGAGATGGCGCGTCAAGTTCGTCCACCCGCTCCCCTACGGTCGCAGCTCCACCCACGTGCCGCCATGCTCGTGCTCGTGCAATCCCGGTTCAGGCGCCGGACGCCCGGAGTCTGAAGCCTACGGCGACCGCAGTAGACTTACGGCAAGCGGCGCAAGCCGTTGGCGTCCGCCAGGACGCCAATCGCCCTGCACTGCGCCTGGCCAGGTGTCGCACGCGACCGAGAGCGGGAGGCGAGAGACGCGCGGCATGGAATCGATCTCGATTTCGCGCCACTCTGTCGAAGGATTGATCAACGCCACGCAGCAGTTCGCGCTGTTTTCGGTTTCCCGCAGCATCCCCACCACAGGCGACCCCGGAGGCGTGAGCAGCGTCTGCGGCCCTTCGACATTGAGCGCAGGAATGGACGTCTTGGCGCGATGCGTTGCTGCGATGAAGGGGCCGAGGTCGAACAGGTCCGGGCCTGCGTGCTCTGGTCGGGTGGTCACCACGTCGAGCTTGCGGTCGTAACCCCGGTCAAAGCCCATGGGCATCATGAGACCGGACGAGAAGAAGGCGGCGAACAGGTATCGTTGCCGGTAGAACGCCTCGATGGCACCAACGTCCTTGACGCCTTTGTCTCTGAGCTCTGCGACGAGACGCGGCGTGTCGTGGCTCTCGGGAAACGCGATGGAAGGGGCGGTGGACCGAAAGGACTGGTACTGCTCGAGCAGCCACGGGGCGCGGAAGTCCCACCACTTGGAGCTGTTGAAGAAGTAGTCGAACCCGGCGCCTGCCAGGCCCTTTGCCTCTGCCAGACGGCAGCCGAGCGTCTCCGCGAAGAAGATCACGTCGCCGCAGGTGCGTCCTTCCTCGATGAGCTCGGTCCAGACCTCGGCAGGCACCTTGTAGGCTGCATCGCAACGGAAGCCACGAAAGCCGAGCGCCGCGTGGTGGACCACGAGTTTCTTCCAGTACGCGACGAGTGCTTCGCGCTCAGGACGCTTGCTGAAGTCTATTTCTGCGAGGTCTCCCCACACGGTGACCTTGCGGGAATCAGCCGGATCGATGGCGGATGGAGAGCGCAGGGAGCCATCTTTCTCGTGCTCGAAGAACTCAGGGTGCTGCTCGGCCAGCAGCGAGTCCTTGCTGGTGTGGTTGATGACCAAGTCCATGGCCACACGCAGCCCGCGGCGTTGGGCAGCGCGCACGAACGTGCTGAGAAGCTCTTCAGGAGATTCTCTGGAGTCGCCCTGCACCAGGGGATGCAGTCGGTAGTAGTCCTTGACCGCGTACAAGCTCCCGGAGAATCCTGGGTAGTGGAAGGGATTGATGAACACCCAATCGAATCCCATGGCGATGATGCGGTCGAGCAGCTCGACCCAGCCGGTGATCGGGCCTGCGAGCAAGGGGAAGAGATTGTAGAGACGCGGTCCTGGCATGCGTCACCTCTGTCATGGAAAATCCGTCCAGGTCAACGCCCGCGGTGGCGCCGGGGTGTCGGTTGACGTCAGGCTAGCGCCGCGATACGCCGCGATGCATCAAGGAAGGGAACCTCGATGACCTTGGGACCTCGTGCGATGGGTGTTTTCGCTGTGATCCTGGCGGCTGCGGCGTGCGGAGGCCCTCCCCCGGCCGCGCCGACCCCTCCTGTCGCTTCAGCCAAGCCCGCTCCTCCAGCTGCTCCGCCGGCGAGCGCCAGCGCCGAGCCTGAGCCGCCGAAGGTGGAGAACAAGATGGGGACGCCGTCGGCCGATGACGCGATGAAGCCGACGCAGAAGCCCCGGGACATCGTGACCATGGCCGACGCGCTGTTCCTCCTTGCGTTCGAGAACTCCGAAGTGGGCAAGGCAGCGGAGAAGAAGTGCAACGCTTCTGGCGGGAATCCCGACGCAGTGGCGGCTTGCATGGCGACGGCGAGGGACAAGATCCAGGTCAACGCGATCCGGTTCAAGCCAGATGCCGCGAAGAACTGGTGGTGGACCTCGATGCAGAAGAAGGGCAACTCTCTGGTGATCCTGCACAGGGTGATGTTCGACTTCGGCGACGAGACGGATCGGACGATCGTGATCAAGCCCAAGGGCGGGGATCAGGGGATGGCCAAGTGGGTGAACGTGCCGCGCGAGGTGAAGATCGAGGCGGTGAACGACTACACGATCGCGATTCAGGACCCGCAGTTCGGCAAGCTGCTGTACGAGGCGAAGCTCGGGCTGGAGGGCAAGTAATCGCAGCGCCCCCCGGGTGCCGGGAGGCCGCTAGTTCGAGCGTGATCGCCGGCCGTCCGGTCGGTATCGCCGCCATTGTCCCACCTCCTTGAGGAACCAGTCGCACCAGTGTTCGATGGGGCGTTCCTGTTCGCGAGGCATGCATCCCGGCTTGCAGCCAATCAGACAGGGCGCCGACCAACTTGAAATCCACATCATCGAGCTTCCCAGGCTCCCGTCCAGGGGCTCGCCGGAGTATGATCAGGAAGGGAAGCTGGCAGACTGGGGGAGGTTCTTCAGGGCAGCCGACGACGCGGACCTGGAGGAGCTGGCGATGAGCGACGAGGTATTTGGCAAGGCCAAGGAAGCGCTCGACGAGCTATCGGCAGACCCGTATGCCCAGCGCGTTGCACGTCTACGCGAGGAAGGGCTCGCGATGTACCGGATGGAGATGGGCGAGGCCAGGCGCCAGGGCGAAGCGGCGGGTGAAGCTCGAGGTGAAGCTCGAGGTGAAGCTCGAGGCCAGCAAGCGGTTCTGATTCAGCAGCTCGAATTCAGGTTCGGAGCGCTATCCGATCAGACGAGAGAGACGCTCGACCACGCTTCCCCGGAGCTGATCCGGGCATGGGCGCTTCGCGTGCTTTCTGCGTCCAGCATCGAAGAGGTGTTCATGG